>LADS01000068.1 GCA_000961725.1 Desulfobulbaceae bacterium BRH_c16a | reverse complement strand
CGTAATTCACTGAAGTACGTAGGGTCAAAGAACCAGAAAGAATTCATGGTTGATCTCAAGCGGGTATACAAGGCCAGCACTAAAGATTTAGCCGCATCTGAACTTGATATTTTGGCGGACAAATGGAATGACAAATACCCTATTGTCATCAAATCCTGGCGAAACAATTGGGAGCGACTCAGTCAGTATTTCAAGTTTCCTGATGATATTCGGCGTATTATCTATACGACCAATACCATTGAGGCGGTTCACCGTCAATTTCGGAAATTGACCAAGACCAAAGGCGCTTTCCCGAATCAGGACAGCCTGTTGAAACTACTGTATATGGGGATTCAGAATGCCAGCAAGAAATGGACAATGCCGATCCATAACTGGTCCCTGACAATTTCTCAGTTGGCGATATTTTTTGAAGGAAGGCTGGATAAGGAATTGAAACTCTGATAGGTTGATGTCTTATGAAAAAGATAGTTCTCGTAAACCCGCTCCAGCTGAAACCAGCTCCTCCGACGAGCATATCTGAGGGCCCATTCTCGGAGCTGGTTTCAGCTTCCGCTACCTTCAGTGGTTGATTGAGAATTATGAACCGTGACACAGAATTTTGAATACTCCCCAAAAAAGAGCACCAGCAAATCGGAAATTTACTCATGGGTAAATTCTCTGCAATTTATGGATCGGATTCTAAGTGATGTCGGTATCCCTAATGATGCTGGTGTTTCTATAGAATATCATCTTCCTCAAACCTCTAAAAGAATCGATTTTATTCTTACTGGTAAAGATGCACAGAAGCGAGACACAGTAATTCTCATTGAGCTAAAGCAGTGGCAGCAGGCCCAGCTTACGGCGAGTGATGCTATTGTCATCACCCACTTTAAACATGGTCCAAGGGAAACTCTTCATCCGTCATATCAGGCTTGGTCATATAAGCGTCTTCTGGAAGATTTCAACGCCACGGTGCAAGAAGAACAAATCCAACTGTATCCTTGTGCGTATTTACATAATTATGAAGACGATGGGATCATCACTCATGATTTCTATGCCGAACATATCCAGAAGGCACCACTTTATCTCAAGGCTGATGCCCGCAAATTACAGGATTTTATCAAGGCCAATGTAAGATACGGTGATAACAGCCGGATAATGTATCGAATTGATCAGGGCAAGATCAAACCATCTAAGAATCTTGCGGATCAACTCTTGTCCATGATCAAGGGAAATCAAGAATTTGTCCTCATAGACGATCAGAAGGTCGTCTATGAAGCAGCCATTCGACAGGCCAAGCTATCTTTAAACAATAAAAAACATGTGTTGATAGTGGAGGGTGGCCCAGGGACGGGTAAATCGGTAGTAGCAATAAATTTGCTCGTTACGTTAACAGGTCATGAATATGTCGCACGATATGTGACGCGCAACTCAGCACCACGATTGGTGTATGAGGCAAGGCTTACCGGATCGTTAAGAAAGTCGAATATTTCAAATATGTTCTCCGGATCTGGATCCTACCACTCAACCAAGGCCAATAGCTTCGATTGCTTGATAGTTGATGAAGCACACCGGCTCAACGAAAAATCCGGCATGTTCAACCACCTTGGAGAAAACCAAATCAAAGAGATCATTGACGCCAGCAGGACGAGTGTTTTTTTTCTCGACGAGGATCAGAAAGTAACATTGAAAGATATTGGAGATAAAGAGCAGATACACAAATGGGCCAAGAGGGCAGGCGCAACAGTTACTGAACTCAAGCTGGAATCACAATTTCGATGCAATGGATCAAACGGATATCTCGCCTGGCTGGATAACACCTTACAGATCCGGAAAACGGTAAACACAATTCTGGAAACTAAGGACTATGACTTCCGCATTCTTGACAGCCCAACTGAATTACATGAGCTGATCCTCAGTAAAAACAGAGAAAAAAATAAGGCTCGTATGGTCGCCGGCTATTGCTGGAAATGGATCAGCAAAAAGCATCCTCATCTCAAAGATATCGTCATTGGAGATTATAAGGCAACATGGAATCTTGATGCTGACGGTCAAGCCTGGATCATCAAACCTGGTTCTGCCAGTGAAGTCGGATGCATTCATACCTCTCAAGGATTGGAGGTAGATTATGTCGGCGTGATCGTCGGGCAGGATCTTATCGCCAGAGACGGGAAAGTCATTACGCAACCGAAAGAACGGGCAAGCACAGACAAGTCTGTAAACGGCTGGAAAGCCTGGATGAAAAGAGATCCAGTCAGTGCAACAACTCAGCTTGACGCAATTATCAAAAACACCTACCGAACACTTATGACCCGAGGACAAAAGGGTTGTTACGTGTATTTCGTAGACGAGGAAACCAAGAAGTTCTTTGAGAGTCGCTTGCAGCACTCCAGATGGTTAGAAGAAGCGACTCCGAAAGCTGATAGAGAAAACCATCCAGACCTTCTGCCTTTCCGCATTTTGCAGCCAGAGGAGAGCAACCCATTCCAGAACTGTGTTCCCCTTTACGATTTGAAAATTGCTGCAGGATCATTCAGTGACGAACAACAACCAAATCAAGATGTGGAATGGGTTGAACTTCCAGATGTTTTTCGTCCGCAAAAAGGCTTGTTTGTTTCCCAAGTCGTCGGCGAATCGATGAATCGGCGGATCCCAAATGGATCTTGGTGCCTTTTTAAAATGAATCCTGTCGGAACCAGGCAAGGGAAAACCGTACTCGTTCAGCATCGAGATATTTCGGACAATGATACTGGCGGTCATTATACGGTTAAAGTTTATGAAAGCAGGAAAGAAAAATTTCCCGATGGAACTTGGAAGCATTCCTCAATAATTCTTCGACCCGATACAACCTTGCCTGGATATGAGGAAATTGTTCTCAGAGAAGAAAAAGCGGAGGAACTGCGAGTGATAGCAGAGTTGGTTGCTGTTTTGGGTTAGTTACATTCTAGAAGCTTTTCAAGAAGTTGATGAAGCTTTGCGCCCTCTGTTGGCTCAATTTGGGCCAACAAGAAAATCATATTACCCTGAACTGCCATTTTGGTATTTATAAACTGATGGTATCTGGGAGCTTGATGTTGACCCAACAACCCTTCCTTATCGCCAAGACAGCAACAATCCAAATGATATACACAGTAGAAATGGCGGGAGTGAGATTCGAGGTTTTATCGTGAGGAGATGGCAAGATTTTATTTTATGCTGTTGGTCGGCGGATTCGTTTTGGCAGCCGCTCGCCGTCTTCTGGAGCTTACTGAGGGTGGTGCGGTATGAAATCCTCAGCCACGATCAGGGAGATTGCCGGAAACGCTCAGACCAGCAGGAGAATCATTTGCCGCCCAGAGTGGGTTCTCCACGTTTTCAGAACCTTCGGCAGTTTTTACTCTATTGCTTCCATTCTTCTTTTCACCGATCCAGTTGTCAGCCCAGGCTTGCGACGCCGCTCAGATAGATGTTGAGCATGATATTGTTCATGCCGTTCTCCTTTCGGGGCGAGTGGCATAAACAATCCCGGCAAGCAACAGAGTGCTTCCCGCAAGGGTAATGACTCCAGGGACTTCCAGAAAAATCAACAAGGCCAGGATGGTAGCGCCGATGGGTTCGCCGATGACCGCTACAGAAACGGTGGCGGCAGGCAGATGCCCCAGAGCCCAATTGTAGGAGGAATGTCCGATCAGTTGCGGGAAGAGGGCCATGAGCACCATGACGAAATAAGCGACGGTGGAATACCCGGTCAGGTCGAGGCCTGTGCCAAGCGCCATGGCCACGAGAAAGCAGGCAGCGGTGGTGTAGACGACCGTGATGTAGGTCAAGAGCGACATGCCGCGGCGCAGACGGCGACCGATGATCAGGTAGATCGAGGCAGCAAGCGCGCCTCCAAGGGCCAGGACATTACCCAGCAGGGGATTGCTTTGGTCGGTGAACTCTGTGAGGCTGAAACTCAGTCGTCCGTCAATCACCGCCACCACGTCCGCCACGCCGATCAGAACGCTGCCGAGCATGGCCAGGGCGATACCTGTCTTCAGCGCCGAAGACAACTGCTCCTTGAGGAGAAAGGGCGCGGCAAGACCGACCCAGAGGGGCGTGGTGGTCACCAGCACCGTCGAACTGGCAACCGAGGTGTTAGGCGAGCGAGGTTATCCAGGTGGCGAAGTGCAGCGCCAGCATGAAGCCGGAAAGAAGTGCCAATCCCCAGGCGGAAGGGGACATGTGACGCAACTCCTCTCTGCGTCTGGTGATCGCCAGGGGCAAGAGCACGGCCGAGGCGAGTGTCAGCCGCCAGGCGGCAATGACCAGCGAGGGCATGTCCTGTCCCTGGGCGAGGCGCACCAGGATTGAACCTGAAGAAATGGCGAGAACCCCGAAGAACAGGACGAGTATCGGCGAAAAACGCGGCGACTGCCGGGCTTGCATCTCATCAAATGGCTTTTTCAAGGTGCTCATTTTTCTGTATTTTTGATTTATTGAGGAAATCAGCCCAATCCTGCATCATCCGAAATCGCTCGGGCAGATGATGCGCATGATTACAGGCGGCTTTTACCAGGAGTTCAGTTTCGGTACGGCGCAGGCATCGGCAATGAACATGTATTATACTCTCAATCAGGGATTGCGGAAAAAATAAATATCCCTCTTTCCGAGGTTCTGCCAAGGAGCCAGCCATGACCCAGCCGAAGGCTATTAATCCAGTCGCCGATGGAGACGCATATCTGCTGGTTGCCGTTCTCCCTCCCGATCTCCAGGCCCCCCTGCTTGCTATGCCGGTGGACATGCTTGTTGAAGTTATCATGGATCTGGGCAGACCGGCTGAGGCGCGTTTCTCGGATATGGTTGTCAGGTTGAGCGAGCATCCGGTCAATCATGACGATCTTGTCCACACCCTGGCTCTCATTGGAGAATTTACCGATGACAACAGGGCGGGAATCGAACGAACCTTGCATCGGATTTCCGCGATCAGGAACCGCAAGGGTCAGATCATCGGCCTGACCCTGCGCGTAGGTCGAGCCATTTACGGGACCATGGAAATCCTGCGCGACCTGGTCGAAACCGGCAAGAATCTCCTGCTTCTTGGCAGGCCGGGAGTGGGGAAGACTACCAAGCTGCGGGAGATGACCCGGGTGCTGGCGGACGATTTCAATAAACGGGTCATCGTCATCGACACCTCCAACGAGATCGCCGGTGACGGGGATATCCCGCATCCGGGTATCGGCACGGCACGGCGAATGCAAGTTCCCCGCCCCGATCTCCAGCATGCGGTGATGATCGAGGCGGTGGAAAATCATATGCCGGAAGTCATTATTGTCGACGAGATCGGGACCGAATCAGAGGCGGCTGCCGCTCGCACCATCGCCGAGCGCGGAGTGCAGCTCATCGGCACAGCGCACGGCAACAGCCTGGAAAACCTGGTAATGAACCCGATTCTCTCTGACCTGGTCGGTGGAGTCCAGACTGTGACTTTAAGCGATGAGGAAGCACGCCGACGCAGAACCACCAAGACGGTGAATGAACGCAAGGCTCCGCCAACCTTTGAAATCCTGATCGAGATGGTGAATCGCAACGAAGTGGCGGTGCACAAGGACACAGCCCAGGCCGTCGATACCCTCCTGCGCGGCTTCCTGCCGCGCTGTGAATCAAGAATACTTGCAGAGAACGGCGCCATAGAGGTTATCGATCGTCAGCAGGAACCAGTCCCGTCGCCCGCACAGAGCCCGGTTGTGACTGGGGTGCCCACCGTTGCCGACGGACCTCCCCGCCTCTACCTCCACGGGGTGAATCGGGATCTGGTCGAGCGGGTCTCCCGGGACCTGGGGCTGAAGTTACGAATCGGTGTCAAGGCCGAAAAAGCCGATCTGATATTCGCTCTCCGTTCCCGCAATCATGACGCCGCCCTCAAACGTCTCTCCAGGTCAACGGGGGCATCGGTCCATCTGCTGAAGAGAAATACCTCTTCGGAAATCAGGCGCCTGCTGCTGCGATTATTTCATGCAGGGCCCGGGGACGTTGATGAACAGGAAATCAGGGGGGCGCTGCGGGAAACCAGGTCAGCGATACAGCAGGTCATTGAGGACGGTATCGAAGTCGTACTCCCCCCGCGACGCGCCGCTCTGCGCAAAGCTCAGCACCGTCTCATTTCAAGCTGTGGTCTTAAATCCACCAGCATAGGGTTGGAGCCCACTCGGCATCTGGTGGTGTGTCCTCCCTATGGCGAACATTCTGAAGAGGCGAAATGATTGAGCTTAGGATTTTTTGATAACTTCCGGAAAGGGGGACGATTACGCGTAGCTTTAACCGGAAGAAGCTTGATTCAGCTTCAATGTTGATGTGATGGTCGGGAATTATCTTTTTCTTTGTTGTACTAGATTTTTACGGAAAAGCAGAGGAACCAGGATTAACCATTCAAACTTTTCATAAAAACGTACTGCCACCCCATCTTTGTCGCTCCTGATAACTTCCCCGATCACTTTATCAATCGTCAGGCGGCTGTGGTCACCATCAAAAACTATTGATATTTCACATTGAGAGCAGACAGCCGGGCGATTTTCCTCTATCTCCATGAAAAGGGCGAATGTGCTGATATCACGTAACATTCCGAAAAATTTCTGGTGAATGTCGTCTACCTTGCAGATTGCGTTGGAAACAAATGGCATGCGTAAAGTGGCTCTGCGATCATCTAAGTGTAAATTGTTCAAAAGGACTCCTTTTGAAAATATATGATTTTGGAAATATTCTACCTCAAGCTGCAGAATGTAATTCTTTATTCATTCGCATGATGCTTTTTCCACTTATACGCTTTTTGTGTCTTGGCAGATAAAGCGGCATCAGAGAGAAAAATTATCTATGTTCCAAGGTAATAATAATTATCATGTTGATACTCATTATATTTTTAAAAAGCAAGAAATTAAGTTATCATGCTCCATGAGAAGATTGATAAATAATGATAAAATATAAGAGATGCAAATACTTAGATTGATGTTTTGATATACTGAATGAACAGATAAATATCATACCGAAAGTGACGCGCATTTATTTCTATAGGTATAAATACCTATAGCTGAATGGATTTTATATCTGTTGTTCCGGACTTACGAATCTGATATAAGAATATGTGGTTCGAGAGAAGGACGAGCGGTTTACTTCGACATTTTGATATTATGGTCTGCTATTAACCCTACAACGCAATATAGAAAAACATATTCCTTGAATCTGAAAGACACCTCTGCTATTCTTTGCAAAAAACAGCAGAGGGAGGAATCTATGTTGCCGGAAATTCGCCAAAGCGACTATCTGTATAATGTCCCAAAATTCGAACTGGATCGGAACGATATCGTCGATTTTGCAGAAGAACTCAAAGGGTTTCACGAGAACTTCGCTGATTGCTTCCATCGTAGTGAGTCTCGAGAAAATTTTTTCCTATACATGTCCGGTCAATTCAGTCAATTGGAGCGTAAATCTATCGAACCCATTGCCATCGCCATGGAGGGCGGAAAAATTCGTGCAATGCAACGTTTTGTATCCGATGCTCCATGGGACGATGAAAACATTGAGTACAAGTATCGTAGTTTAATTAACGAAGATCTTGGGCATCCTGATGGTGCAATTATTTTCGATGAAAGCGGCTTCGTAAAAAAGGGTGGCGATTCGATCGGTGTAGCCAGACAGTACTGTGGCACAGTGGGTAAAGTGGACAATTGTCAGGTCGGTGTTTTTGCCGCATATGCAAGTTCCCATGGCTATGCTCTTTTCGATAAACGGCTTTATATTCCGGAACAATGGTTTTCAGAAGA
>LADS01000042.1 GCA_000961725.1 Desulfobulbaceae bacterium BRH_c16a | reverse complement strand
GGGGATAACAGGCTTATCTCCCCCAAGAGTCCATATCGACGGGGAGGTTTGGCACCTCGATGTCGGCTCATCACATCCTGGGGCTGTAGCAGGTCCCAAGGGTTTGGCTGTTCGCCAATTAAAGTGGTACGTGAGCTGGGTTTAAAACGTCGTGAGACAGTTTGGTCCTTATCTGTTGCGGGCGCAGGATATTTGAGGAGATCTTTCCCTAGTACGAGAGGACCGGGATGGACGAACCTATGGTGTACCAGTTGTTCCGCCAGGAGCATCGCTGGGTAGCTATGTTCGGCAGGGATAACCGCTGAAAGCATCTAAGCGGGAAGCCTACTTCAAGATAAGATATCCCATGGCGTAAAGTCATCTGAAGGCTCGTGGTAGACCACCACGTCGATAGGTCGGGTGTGGAAGTGCAGTAATGCATGCAGCTTACCGATACTAATCAGCCGTGCGGCTTATCCATATTTTTTTGATCATTACTCTACTGGGTATTCTACTATTCAATTATCGATTCTTATACCGTAAGAGGAGGCTCATCCCCTCCCCTTGCGACACCGCTTTTTTCGGCGGTCATAGCGAAGAGGATCCACCCGTTCCCATTCCGAACACGGAAGTTAAGCTCTTCAGCGCCGATGGTACTGCATGGGAGACTATGTGGGAGAGTAGGTCGCCGCCGATTCTTTATAACTAAGCCCCTTTGAGAACTTTCTCAAAGGGGCTTTTGTTGTTTATACCATCGGAACCGTGAAGAAACTTGCAAAGCCTGTCACATTTTTTTATATAATCAAGATGAAGATTGTTTTCGGGATTGACTGACTCCTGCCAATATCCCGTTCGGCAGGGAGAAAAGCATACTTCTTTATCCCCCCGGACTAACATCAGATATCCACGCCCAAGAAAGGGGCTTTTCTCGTCCTCTTGCAGAAGACCTTTTTAAAAGAGCTTTTTGAACATATATAGACCCCAAGGGGGTACTCTTTTCAGTTCCCCTTGAGGATCTAAACAAGAAATGAAATTCCAGGGTACTAGAAGGACTATCCATGACATCTCCGCAACTTTCGATCATCATTCTGGCCGCAGGCAAAGGCACAAGAATGAAATCAGAAAAGGCAAAAGTGCTGCATGAAGTATTTTACGCGCCTATGGTTCATTATGTGTTGAACGCTGTCATTCCTCTCAAGCCTGAACAGACTGTGGCAATAGTCGGCCATCAGCAATCGGCTGTGAAACAGGTACTGAAGAAATTTGAGGTGGACTTCGCTGTTCAGGACCAGCAGCTCGGCACAGGACATGCAGTTCTCATAGCCGAAAATATTGTCAAGGAAGATACCGATACGGTAATGATTCTTTGCGGCGATACCCCGCTCATCAGATCGGATACTCTTGTTCGGATGTATCGGGCGCACAAGGAGCGTAAAGCAACTCTCACCCTTATGACCACCTTCCTTGCCGACCCGACAAATTACGGGCGTATTCTTTCAATTGGAGGCAAAGTAAGAGGGATTGTCGAACAAAAGGACGCTGACCCGGAACAGCTGCTTATAAACGAAATCAACGCAGGCATTTATTGCGTTGATAAAGAATTCCTTTTTTCAGCTTTGAAGATGGTCGGCACCGACAACAGTCAGAACGAAGTCTACCTGACTGATATCGTACGATTGGCCGTGGAAAGTAATTTCCCGGTAGAAAAAGTTACAACCATAGATCCGCTGGAAGTTCTTGGTGTCAACTCCCGCCTGGAACTCGCTGAAGCCCACCGGGAACTGCAGTTACGCAGAAACCGGGAGCTTATGATGCAGGGTGTTTCCATGTATGGTCCTGAAACAATAAGTATTTCACCGGAATCGACAATCGGGAAAGATACGCTGCTTGAAGCCTGTGTCCGTATCTCCGATGGCAGCACGATAGGCGAGTCTTGCACTGTCGGGCAGGGAACCATTTTAATAAACTGCAGGATCGGCAACAATGTGCAGATCGGCCCATACAGTTACTTGTCCGATATAACCGTAGACTCTTTAAGTACGTTGGCAGCATATAGCAGAAACTGTTGATAGACAAAGAGCACCGCAGGCATACCCGCAATTCACACCTCGCCTGCCGGGCAAAATTATTCATTCCAAGAGACCAAGGATAAAACTATGAGTGATATCAAGAAAATGTACTCTACTATTCTGGGCGACAGCTTTCCGATGGATATGACCATTTCGTTTGGTGACCAGAAGCTTGTTTACCGCAAGAAAACATGGAAGATTCGACAGGAAGACGGGACAATCGACGAAAGAGGGGTCCGTTACGGTGAAAATCCAGACCAGGAAGCCGCCCTGTACGAATTGGTCGACGGCAATCTGACCCTTGGTAATTGTCGGTTCATTGATCCAGGCAATGGACTTGTTTCTTCGATTGCCGTGGAAGACATGCTGCAGGTTGGTAAACATCCCGGAAAGATAAATCTTACCGATATCGATAACGGTCTGAATATCATCAAGTACCTGATGGATAAGCCGGCTGCGGTAATCCTCAAACATAACAACCCCTGCGGAGCATCCTACGGTCATACTATCGCTTCCGCCTTCAACAGGGCCTTGCGCGCTGATCGAATTGCGGCATTCGGCGGTGCGGTTGTTCTGAACAGGGCCTGTGACAAGGAAACTGCAGAACTGCTCGCCGGCAATTATCTGGAGGTAGTTTGCGCTCCGGAGTTTGAAAGCGGCAGCCTGGACATCCTGAAAAGGTCAAAAAACCTTCGCATCATTAAAATTGAAGGTATCGGCAGACTGACTGATTTTGAAAAATTCCGTTTCATTGATTTTAAAAGCCTTATCGACGGGGGAATTATTGTCCAGCAATCGGCAGTAAATTCGATCCGCAGCGGCTCCGATCTCAAACCGGCTGCCGCGACATGGCAAGGCCGGGAATATACCTGCGACCGTCAACCGACTGCCCGTGAACTCGAAGACATGATATTCGGATGGGCGGTAGAACACGGAGTCACCTCAAATTCAGTACTGTATGTAAAAGACGGGTGTACCGTGGGCGTCGGCACCGGCGAACAGGACCGGGTCGGTGTAGCGCAGATTGCCGTACATAAAGCCTATATCAAATACGCCGACATACTTTGTTTTGATAGTCACGGTATTGGCTACGCCGATCTGGAACTGGCTGTTGCCAAAGGGAAAAGAGACACAAGCGAGAAAGATGCGATTGATGAGCAGGTACGGAAGGATCGCGGCGGATTGCCGGGTTCGGTCATGATTTCTGACGCTTTTTTTCCCTTTAGAGATGGCGCCGACGTAGGCATAGCTCAGGGCATCTCGGCGATCCTCCAGGCCGGCGGATCACAGCGTGATTTTGAAACAATCGAAGCATGCAATGAAGCCGAACCGAAAGTCGCGATGATGTTCACCGGCCAGAGAGCATTCAAACATTAATTTTCTAGAGTGAACAATCACCCTCCCCGTTGGATCTTTTTACAAAACTCTGCGGGGAGGGATTTTTCACAGCACGGCCTGCACCCCTACATATTCAACCCTCGTTCGATACTTCTCACCACACAGGGCAATCGCACCCACCGTTACCCGATGTGGATGGGCTATGCCTATTGCCCAGCCCTGTCTTTCCGCTATGTGGACGAGTTTTTCGAGCTGGAGGCAGATCTTTTGTTCATCGAGAGTATTATCAAGAAATACATTCCTTCTCGCACTCTTGATCTCCGCTGCCCTGGCGACTTTCAAGGCGACACTGCCGGAGGTGGTAAAACTGTCAATAAACACCAGCGATCGGCCCTTCATCTCGTCGATGAGATTGGCCATAGCCGGCTCATCTTCTGTAAAAATCGAACCCATGTGGGTGTTGACTCCTGTCGCATGAGGGACTTCCAGCAAACATTTTACAAATTTCGCTCTTTGCATTTCCGGCGGATCGTGAAGATAGAGCGCCCCCGGACCAGGATTATAATTACTCCCCTTCGGTTGCAGGGGCAGGTGGAGGAAAATCGTTTTCCCCTTGAGATAGGCCAGATTCTCAAGTTTTCTGGTATGAGGAGCAAAAGGCAGGAACGAATAGGTTAATTCAAAGGGAAGGTTCAGTAATTGCTCTCCCATGGCTTCGTCATATCCCATATCGTCGATTATTATGGCCACCATCGGCAGATCGGGTTTCTTTACGGTAACATTTTCTGCCACAGGTTCGACAATCGGCTCTCTTGTCGGTTCTTGTGGATCAATCGGCTCTTTATGGACAGGAGGATTCGGTTCTTCAAATACAATCGCACTCCTGAGGGCAGGAAGAATCTCCTGGGCAAACACAGTCCGAAAAAAAATGACATAGCCGACGGCGCAAACCGAAACGGCCAGCACCAGAAATAACACTGCAAAAGCAAACAGCCTCTTCAAGCTGAAAAAGCTCGAATTTTTCCGGTTACGCCCCTTCTTGCGAGGACGTTTCTTGTTCTTCTGAATCATAATATAGCGATCATTAGCTTGAAAATGCGGGGTCTAACCTTCTGCCAACAGATCCCACGGGATCTTCATCCGACTATTTTTCTCTGGTAATCACATAACCGGCAAGCCCTTCCAGCACCGTTCGCTCGTGAAGGACATTTGGATCGGTAAAAATTTGCAGTGCTCGCACCCCGTTTTCAACAGCTGCCGACGCTTTTGCCTTCGCTGTTTGAAACCCCTGATATTTTTCTATTATCATACATACTTCAGGAAAATGTCGGGCTCTTTCCGACTTTTTTTCAAGTATGGACAGCAACCTGCTTCTGTCGCTTTCTTCCGCGGTATTCATAGTCAGGATAAGCGGCAGGGTAATCTTACCTTCAGCCAAATCGTTTCCTCTCGTTTTGCCGGTCTTTGCCGGATCGCCAAGATAGTCAAGAAGATCGTCCACTATCTGAAAGGCACAGCCAAGATGTACTCCATATTCTCTCAATGCCTTGACCGACTGCGCAGTTCCCCCACCATATAATGCTCCGATTTCACATGCAGCGGCAATCAGCAACCCGGTTTTTCCCATGATCGCATCATGATAATCGAGTTCCGAGAGATTATGCCTTTCAGCATTGCGCAGTTGCATAAATTCGCCATCTACCATACCAGTTGTGGCATTGCAGAAAATCTCCAGCCCCTTGTCGCCTGAGAGTTTACCGACAGTGGCCATAGCCAGGGCATGCAAAAAGTCCCCAGCCAGAATTGCCGCAGTGATGCCAAATTTCTTAAATACAGATAAATTTCCCCGCCGGGTTTCCGAGTTGTCGATAATATCGTCATGAAAGAGCGTAGCAGCATGGAGATACTCAAAGGCACACCCCAGTTTGTAGACATTTTCATCGGTATTGCCGCAGAGCCGAGACGCAAACGCCGTGAGAAGCGGTCGAACACGTTTGCCTCCATTGAACAGACCGTAATTGAGCACCTCGAGGAGTTTGGCGTCAATCCCCGGTTCCAAACGAGCCAGGTCTGCTCTCATGTATTGATCAATTTTTTGGGCCTCAGCGCGAAGAGCACCGAGAACTGCCTCCATGTGGACCATATCTCTCTTATATTTCCTTATGCTCTCCGGTTGCATTTGCCTTGCGATAAAACTGTTCTATATCACTCATTTTCCTTGTCACAGGCGAGGCCGGTAAACTGCCGAGGAAAGTTCGGCCATAGCCCTTGCTGAAAAGGCGGGTGTCCATTATCGCGATTACTCCTCTGTCGGTGGCGGAACGCATCAATCGCCCCACTCCCTGGCGTAAGGCCAGGATTGCTCTTGGAACTTGGAAAGCGAAAAAGGGATTGCCGCCTTGTTCTTTGATATCTGCAATTCTTGCCTGAATCACCGGGTCACTTGGAACTTCAAAAGGCAATTTATCTATAATAACGCAACTCAGGGCCTCACCGACAACATCCACACCTTCCCAAAAACTGGCAACTGCCAGAAGCACCGAGTGCGTTTCTTCACGAAAGCTTTGCAACAAAGAATTTCTCGATGCCGTCCCCTGCACAAGGATGGGATAGTCGACGACACCTGCAAGGTACGCGGCCAGGAAGTCCATCCCTTTAAAACTGGTGCAGAGAATGAGCGCTCTTCCTTCACTCAACTTTAATATTTCTTCCACCCGCCCGCTGACGCTCTTCAAGAACCCCTCAGCCGATGGGTCGGGAAAACCTGCCTCCGGGACATATAACAATGTTCGTTGCCGATAGTCAAATGGTGACCTGAATTGAAAATATTCGGCATTGTCGGCAAGCCCCAGCCTTTCCTTGATGTAATTAAACGATCCGCCGGACGATAAAGTAGCCGATGTCATGACACAGGAGGCCACCGCACCGTACAGGCACTCCTGCAATTCCCCGGCAACCGAAACAGGAGTAGCGGAGATGGTGATGGCTCGTTCTCTTTTTTCGTACCAGTAGACATAATCGTGGCCATTGTGGTCGAAAAAATAGGCGATGTCACGAAAATTATCATTGAGTTCCTTGGCCCTTTTTGCCAAGTGCCCCCAACCTTCACCATACGCTTCACAGCCTAGCAGTTTTTCAATAAGCCTTTTGATTCCGGTCGACAGAAGTTCCACTTCCTCACTCCATACCTCCCTGGAAACCTCGTCAAATAAAGAGTCAAGATGAAATCTGCCGATTTTGCCCGGAAGAATGTGGGCGAATATTTCTATGCGTTGCTGTAATCCGCTCAGCTGAGAGAGTACGCCGTCTTTCATCTCCAAACTCAGATCGGACTCAGCCTGGCGCTCGATATCGGCAAGCAGATCCAGCAGCTGATATTGGCTGAAACTCTTACTGAAAAAAACTGTGGCGACATTCTCGAGATGATGCGCTTCATCAAATACGACCGCTTCGTATCTTGGCAATAATTCGCCAAAGCCCCCCTTCTTCAGGGCCAGATCGGAGAAAAAGAGGTGATGGTTGACGATTATCAACCGGGAATTCCCGGCCTGTCTCCGCAACACATTGATATAGCACTCGGCAGATTCGGGACAGTCTCCGCCGAGGCATTGGTTGGACCGGCAGGATATCTTCGGCCACAATCCGGATTTGTCACTGAGCCAATCCAACTCAGCTCGGTCTCCGGTTGAGGTTCGCTGCAGCCATATATCTATTTTTTCCGCCCATGGCTCATCGTAGAGCGAGAGTTGCGGATTGCTTCGATACTGATACCACCGGTAGAGGCAGAGATAGTTTTGTCGGCCCTTGAGACAAATCGCGGGAATATCCTGGTCCAGAATCCTGGCCACGAGGGGAATATCTTTATTCAGGATCTGATCCTGGAGGTTTAAAGTAGCGGTCGACACTACCACTCTCTTGCCCGACAAGACGGCAGGAATAAGATATGCCAGTGTTTTGCCGATTCCGGTTTCCGCCTCTACCACCAGAACTTTTGCTGCAGCCTCAAGACATTCAGAGTCTTTCCCGGCAAAAAGCACTGATGCAACGGCTTTGGCCATCTCAAGCTGGCCCTCCCGAGCTTCAAAATGCTCAACACATGAAGATAACCCTCCACCCGGTTTGAAAATGTTTTCCAAATTCATCATCCTCTGCTCTGGTCATATCTATTGCCTCGACGGTCGCGCTGACTATACAACAGTATTGAGCAACAGGGTAATACGATTTTTATTCCTGAAGAGAATCTATCAAGATAATGATTGAGAATTATTCACTTTGCAGATGATCTCTTTTTTGCTAAAACAATACTATAATCTTTTCTCTTGACGAGCCTCTCAATCGTCCTCCGGACAATGGTATGGTAGAAATTCTCTTACCTCTGCATACATCTTCGACACTTGCATCTTCCGACCTCCTCGGGCCGGACGAAGTTGTTGCTGTAGTTGACGACTCGCCGGAAATCGTTCTTCTTCTGTCTCATTATCTCGCCACTCAAGGGATCTCCATTGTTAAAGCCGGCAGCGCGCGTGAACTCCTTTCACTGCTCGCCACGGAGAAAATCGCCCTGGTTCTCCTCGATATCGGTCTACCCGATCGTAACGGCAATGAAATACTTAAAGATATAGTCCCCACCAATCCCGATCTTGGCATAATAATGGTGACCGGCACCACCGATATTCAGGTGGCGCTCGACTGTTTACGTCAGGGTGCCGACGATTATCTGACCAAACCGGTGAATATCAAGCAGTTTACCCATACCGTGCAGAATACCTTGAAAAAAAGGCGCTTGGCTATCAGCAGCCGCATTTTCCAGCAGGAACTGCAAAAAACCAACACGAGAATGCGTTTTCTTCATCATCTCAACCTGAAGATGAATACCGCTTATCTGAATACAGTCGAATTACACGGCATTCTCCAGGCTATTCTGGTCGGTATCACCTCCGAAGACGGTTTACGGTTTAACCGGGCTTTCCTTGCTCTCTATAATGAAAATACCGGCTTCCTCCAAGGAACTCTCGCAATCGGTCCCTCCTCAAGGGAAGAAGCGGGCCGGGTATGGAACGCACTCAAGGAAAAAGGTCTGCAGCTTGACGATATTTTAAACTCGATTCAGGACAAGGGTCTCACTGAAGATGTCGAAGTGAATAAGGTTATCCAGACTCTTCGTGTATCGCCGGATGTTCACGACCACGTTCTCATCCATTCAAGCAGAACAAACAAACCTGTCCATGTTGTGCACGGCAGGGCTCCGGAGTGCCGGGTTCCGGACGACCTCCTCCAACTTCTCGGGGAATCGTCTTTCGTGGTAGTACCACTCCGCTCACCGAGCAAATTCCTTGGCGTGATGATCGTCGACAACTATATTACCGGAGCACCTATCTCGGCTGACGACATCAACGCACTGGAGATATTTGCCAGTCAGGCAAGCCTTGCCATCGAACACAGTCATCTCTACGCGGCAATGGCCGAGCAAATTGCCGCCCTCGAACTGGTGACACATGAGTTGGAAAAAAGCAAGGATCTGCTTATTGAGGCGGAGCGCACCGCCACAATCGGCCAGATGTCTGCTCAACTTTTACATGCTATCAGAAATCCTCTTACCTCGATTGGCGGAACCGCGCGGTTGCTCACCAAGAAATCAACCGACCCGTACATTACCAATTTTCTCAATATCATTACCCAGGAGAGCAATAAAATAGAGATTATTCTGGAAGACCTCTTCAGTTTCGTCGAAGACAAGGAACTTCATCTTGAAATGAGACCGATTTTCGCTCTCATTCGCAAGACGGTCATGATCTTCTACATTACAATGAAACAGAATAATATTGAGTACGCACTTGATTTCGAGGGACCCGGCCCAGCCCTGCCGATTGATGAAAACAAAATCCGGCAGGTTTTCCTCCACCTCATCAGGAACAGCCTGGAAGCCATGTCGAACGGCGGATTCCTGCGCATCTCCGCCCAGGAGAGCGATGAGTTCATGACATTTCATGTTATCGACTCAGGACCGGGTATACCTGTTGAAACTCTCCCCCATGTCAAGGATCCATTTTTTACCACCAAGACGTACGGAAACGGCATGGGCCTGGCCCTGGTCGAACAGATAGTCCAGCAACACGGAGGATTGTTCACTATCCGCGATGGACCTGAAGGTGGCACTCTGGCAATTGTGTCGCTACCGAAAAAAACGCCTATTCCCTTCGAGCAGAAATGATACATCCCGCCAGGGCAAGAAAGGAGGTCATAAGAAAAGTCGTTCGCAGGGCAAGAATAAAAGCGTTTTGGTCAGCCATCGAATAATCGGCTAACTGTCCACCGCCACTAAAGAAAGTAAACCACCAGGCAAAAAATGCCGCTGCCAGGGTGGCGCCGGCGACCATCCCAAAATTTCTGGCAGTCGCCAGAATTCCCGCAGTAATCCCGGAATGTTCTTCCCCCACCCGGGAAAGAACGGAAGCGCTGTTCGGCGACAGGAAGATAGATTGTCCCGCGCCCAGCAAGGCAAGTCTGATCATCACTTCGACAGGTGAACTTTCCGACGAAAGCCAGGCAAGGCTAACCAGTGCTGCGGTGCTGATCCCCATTCCGACTGTAGTCAACAACCTGGCCCCTATTTTATCGTATAGCCTCCCTGAACCAGGCGACAGAATTATAAGCGTTGCCGGAACTGCCATCATCACTTTACCGACCTCTTCTATCGGCAGCATGAGAATATATTCGAGATAAAAAGGCACCAGAACCAGGACAGAGAATAAAGCTGCAAAGGAAAGTGCGGCGGTAAGTACCCCCACCCAATAGTATTGCTTAACGAATAGCGACAGCGGCACAATCGGGTTTTTCGTCTTTTTTTCAATCCGAACAAAGAGTACCCCAAACAGGACAAGGAGAACAAAGATTACGACAGTGGAAATATTCAACAGCAGATCGATTCGATGAAAAGCCCACACGCCCAGAACCGCCATTGCTACCCAGCAGCTGCTCCCTTTCCAGTCGAATGAAATGGCAGGAGCAGATTTCTGCACGGGCATGCGACCAAGGAGAAACACTCGACCGAACAGGAGAACAGAGATGCTGACCGGCAGGGTCACAAGAAAAACAGCCTGCCATTCGAAGTTGCCGAGAACAAGCCCACTGACGAAAGGACCCGTCAGCAGCCCGCATGCCGTAGCAACGCCAACCATGCCCAGACTTCGGCCAAGGTGGCCGGCAGGAAAAACCATTTTGATTATTGCCGGCCCCGATGCCATCATCATACTGGCCCCGACAGCTTGAAAAAATCTGCTCAGCAACAGTTTTTCATATGTCGATGAAAAATAACAGGCGATGGAACCGAGGGAAAACAACAACATCCCGGTCAGATAGACCGAGCCACGCCCAAGCCTGTCACCGAGTTGTCCCCAGAACACCAAAGAAACGGTGATGGTGAGAAGGTAGAGTGTGACGATGAATTCTGCGTGTTCAAGACTGAGCTTGAAGGAACGCATTATGGTCGGCAAGGCGACATTGATCATGCCGCTGTCCATGGTGGAGAGGAAGACTCCGCTCATCACCATTGCCAGAACCTGCCAGCGTACAGATTTTTTTATCATGCGTCTCCGAGCCTGCACCAACAGCGAAAAAGATAAAAAAAAACCCGGTGGAGAAATCTCCACCGGGTCTGTACTGCTCGTCTGTCAGCTAAATCGTGAAAAATCCCGATTAGAACTTGAGAGAAACGCGTACACCTGTCTCGAGTACATCCTCGTCACCGGTAGCATCGCCAGCAATGAGATACGCGAAGATTGCTTCGGCAGTCAGGTTGTCATAGATGCTGTAGGTCAGTTTGCCATCGAACTCAACGCCAAGCTCGTCGTCGCCGGCAGCATTTTCTTCAGCAAGAGAAGCATACCATACATCGGCATCGATTCTCAGTTTGTCCATCGGCTTGATGGTCACACCGGCGTTGGCAGCCCAAACGTTGGTGATGTCATCACCCAAGGAACCATTGGAGACTCGGTTATCAAATGCCCCGTAACCCATGATCTCGGACCAGTAGTAGGAACTACCAGGAGCGGAGATGAATTGATCATTGTCACCATCGGTTGCATCGTCATCACCGGTTGCGTAGAAAGCCTGGCCATGAACCATACCTGCATCTGCACCAGCTGCTACCAAGAAGCCCATGTTGTCAACATCGTCGATAGTACCGCCATTGAAAATAGCGGTACCCCATACAGTGACAGCTTCCATTTTCATGTCCGCATCGATACCGACATAATAGTTATCGAAGTCTCCGGTGGCTTCGTGGTAAACAAAATAGGGAACAACCTTAATGGCATCGCTAATGTTTATGCTGGCCAATGCTGCCCATAAATTTTCGTCGATACCTTCTTTTTTAGATTTATGACCGTAACCGGCGAATTCTGTGACATCTTCATTACTGACAGACATATATACCAAAGGTATTGATACGTTACCGAATTTAGGGGTTACCATCACGCCGGAGAAGTCGTCATCAAAGATGAAACCACGGGCTACTGCGGCACCTTGACTACCGATCTTGGTGTTTACCGTGCCTACATTAAAATCGGCATAGGAGTTTTTAATCCTCCAGATGCTAGTACCGTCCGCGCCGATATCACCACCATTTGCATCACCCCAAGCGGTGTTGAACTCAAACTTGTTTACAAATTTAAAATCGTCACTGAATTTGGCGGTGTAGTAAAGACGGGTACGGCTGTCTGCCAAGTAAATGGATCCACTGTCTTGACCGTCAAAGTTATCCTGCAAGTACAAACGGGTACGCCAGTAACCGCCGAACTCGTTCTCCAAAGCGGAAGCGGTAGTTGCAGCAATACCACCGGCCAGCATCAAACCTACAGCAGAAGCGATAATCTTCTTCATTTTTTTCTCCTGAATACATTTTTCCCCCTTCTCTCGAGGGGATCACTTCCCTTCACCCGTTTCAACAGACTGACCACCAGCTGTGACTTCCTTCAACTCAAGAAGAAAACCGGTAAAGATATTTCGCTAATGCCGTACGTTATCCCTGGCTACGATCTTTGTCAAGTTTTTTTTACCCCATAGTATAATTTTTTATACTCACTCCCGCTATTTTATCATTTTGATTTCCCAGAAGAAAACTCCAGGTCGTACACTGTGAGTTCGGATTTGTCCGAACCCGGCAGCAAGGAGGCAAAGGACCCGCTGTTTGGAATTTGGCCGACAAACAGTCTGCCGACAGTTTTAGGATGATCGGACACGATGGATTGCCCACTCCCCCCATCGGTCTTATCCAGCAATGAAAAGCCATGATCCGCGACATACCCGCGGAATTTGCCGGTTCGCCATACCTCATTCATGGACTCGCCATTCCAGGCCAGCCCGACCACCATTCCTTCTTTATAGGTTCGCAACCTGCTGAAAAAGCTCAGCACCGGAGTGTTGGCAAAGCCGAGGGAAGGCAAGATGTTTTCGTTGACGATAATCTCCTCACGGCCATCCTTATCGACATCGGCAACGAGCAGCCTGCCGGGAACAAATATCAAATCGCGATCGGCATCCTCATCCACCGTGAGGTTTTTCCGGTCGGTTTCGCTTACCGCCTGGCCCTGACTCGGCCCCAGATAAATCTTGCTGCCGCCAAAGCTGCGCTGGCTTACCCATAACAGTTCATTTGCCTGGTTATACACTTTCATTCTTTCTTTTTGATCTATGGCGACCGTTTCCGAAACCCCGTCACCGTCGAGATCGACGTACACAAAATCGAACAGGTTGACTTTTTTGGGCAAGGCCAGACGCTCTCCTTCGTTCAGATCATATTTTTCATTCATCTGCAGGAGATAGACCCCTTCCCGCACAAATTGAATCTTATCCGCCCCCCGTTTCTGTCCGGCCAGGTTCCAACCCTTGCCCGGAACAAACAGCGGCCGCAGATACCAGGAAATATTCTGGGCGACAATTCGGAAGCCACGATCCTTGTCCCACTTCATGATCATCGATGCCACATCCAACCCAGCCGTAGCGCTTATATATATCTCCAGTTCACCATCATTATCGAGATCGGCCACATTGAGAGCATGACTTCGCATTGTTTTCGGCAAGGTGGTATTTGCCACCCTCTCGATCGCTTTCCCCTTCAGGTTATACAGTTCAAGCTTACTCCCCGATAAGACAAAAATCTCTTTAACGCCATCGCCATCGGCATCACCGACGCTCATCATGGTCATCTCGGATGGAATGGTGATATTCCGTTTGCTTCCCAAGGCGCTGGTCTGCACGATGCTGTCCGGTGCGCCGACTATCGTCCCGGAATACAGATTCTTCTTGAAGGCCGCCTCGGGATGGGCCGTTGCAAAGCTCGAGGTTCCGCCGGCTTCACGGGTTTGATTCCGATCTGCCTGCTCCGGCACCTTCCCTCCGATTGCCGCCTGAGCTATTTCGCCGGCAAGCTGCTCGATATCGGTAATCAGGGTCTCAGGTGTATTGGTGACAATCGAGAACCTCAAAATTTCCTTTTCCGGCACGAGCGGATAGAGAACCACCTGGAAATTCAGGCCGCTTTTCAAGCCATACAGAGTCCCTTCGACCAGAAAGTCGGCGATAGGAGATGCAGCTCCACCCTTTAAAGATGTTTTTTCATCTTTAAGGGTACTCAGTTCCTTTTCACTTATAATACGATCAATTACTTCAATTTTTTCCTTTGCCGCCAGTCGACTGACAAGCATACTTTGCATGCCATCCCGCAGATATGCATAGTTCCCCGCAGAACTCTCGTCGAATGTCGAAAAGATCAACCTGTAATTCTGTTTGCTCTCTTGACCGCAGACGGCGACGCTGTTTCCCAGCAAGAAGCAAAGAAGAAGAACCACCACTTTATTTCGCATAACATCTCCCAGTTTTAAATCACTTACAACCAACATTGATCGGGTTCAAGCGAACACCACTCATGAGATGCTATCTATATCGCAATTCGTAAAGACAAGCAAGACGAGTATATTGAACTGACAATGTTTCACTTGAACAACCCTTAGCCCGGATACTCCTTCTGTATGTTCATTTCGAGGGTAGCGGATGATGCTATGCCACTCCCCCAGGAGTCGCTCCACCAGGAGGTCATCAGGAACACTTTCCTCTTGACTTTTATCCGGGAAGGAGAGATTATATAGGAGTACAATATTTTGAACTCGAGGGCACCAACAGGGCAGGCACGCAGACCATCATCTCACATAATCTTGCTCAACCGGCAGAAAATGAAAAAATATATTTTTTGCATAATAACTGTGATATCAGTAATCGGTTATGGCCTTCCGGGTCAGGCCGAAGAATCGACCACCCATGTCTACAAGGTCACATCCTATAATCTCGGGGCGATAACGGATCCGGATAATATTGAGAGATCGCGTTTTTCGGCAAACTACTCCCCGCTTCTCATCACCGGCACCGCTGCCGACATATTCAATAGTGAACACAAGGCGACAGTATCCCTTGGCGAAACCGCCTCGACCATTTCCGGAATCAATGGCATTGCCCTCTCCGCCTCATTCGATGCCACAAGAAAGATATCCTTTCAAGGAGCATTCGGCCTTGCCCGGAATCTTTGGGCGCCCGATTCCATCAATTATGAAAGTGAATCAAGCTGGGAAGCAAATCTTGGGATCATCTATAAACTCCTCGACAACCTTTCCTTTGAATTGCACTTCGGATATATGGAAACCGGCGATATTTTCACCGAACGAAGCAGTTATACCGATGTGGAAAGCATTATCATGATCAGCAACAAGCTGACGATGGGATTTTAAAGGATATATAATCTGGTATTCGGCAATCGAGACCCGAAGAACTCTGTTCTTCGGGTTTTGTGTTTTGTCACCTCCAGGACACATCATAGCCGCCGGCAACAACTTGACAAGTCGTTGCCGGCTTGTCATAAATAAGTGATATCATCGGTATCCATTGTTCGATCTTATTCCCTTCCTCTCCTGTTCAGGCGATGCTCATGCATAAAGAATCTGCGGCCTACAACATTCTCATGTACTCTCATGACACCTACGGACTGGGACATATCCGCCGGACAATGGCGATCGCCAATCATTTACGTGACATCAACACCAATGTTCTGATTCTCACCGGCTCGCCGATTGCCGGACGGTTCCATTTCCCCGAGCAGGTCGATTTTGTCAGAATTCCCGGAATGATCAAGAAAACCAACGAGGATTACCAGTCGCTGTCGATTCGTATCGAGCAGGAAAAAGCCCTGTCCATCAGAACCAATATAATCCTTGCCACGGCGCGGGCCTTTCAGCCGCATCTGTTCATTGTCGATAAAGAACCACTCGGCCTGAAAAAAGAAGTCCTGCCAACCCTGGAATGGCTGAAGGAATCAAGCCCATCGTCTTTTGCCATCCTCGGTCTGCGCGATATCCTCGACGACGCCGAAGTCATTAAAAAGGACTGGCAGCAAAGAGGCATCTATTCCTATCTGGATCGGCTGTATGATGAAATATGGGTTTATGGCAACCAAAGTATTTACGACCCGATCGAGATGTATAAGATCCCCGGGCAGATCCATTCGAAAATAAAATTCACCGGATACATTCCGCGAAAAAAGCTCAATCCGCAAACCAAGGTCAGCGTCAGAAAACGGTATCGGATCCTGGAAGACGACAGTTTTATCCTCGTCACCACCGGCGGTGGTGGCGACGGGTATGAGGTCATCGATCATTATCTGGCCATGCATGACTATTATCCGACCTCACTTCCCTTTAAAACCATCATCATCACCGGACCGTTCATGCCGAAGGCAAAGAGTGAAGAATTGGAGGCCAGAGCCAAGATTCATGGCATCAAGACCATTCCATTCGATCCCAGGCTCGAGGACCTGATCGCGGCAGCCGACATGGTAATCTCCATGGGCGGATACAACACCATCTGTGAAATCCTCACACAACAGACTCCGGCCCTGATAATCCCGCGGGAAACTCCCCGTAAGGAGCAATTGATCAGGGCAACCCGACTGAAGAACGAAGGTCTTCTCGATTTCATTCCATTCAAGGAAGTGACGCCGCAACTGTTGCGGGAAAAAATCATCTCCCTTTTATCCAACCGGCGACACTACGTTGAAGCAATCAAAACTTTTGATCTTTCCGGGCTTGATACCATGCTCGCAAGACTGACCCATTTCAAGGCAAAAAATGGACACACAGAGCAGCAGCACGATGCAATTCCAAGGCAACAGGAGGAGTGTTCCTGAGCAATTTTCGCCGGCAGTTCTCGGCTACATTCTTAAAGGGTACCCGCGAATATCGGAAACCTTTATCTCCAACGAAATTCTTCTCCTTGAAAAACTGGGCTTTTCCATGCGCCTGTTTTCCATGCGCCAGCCGAGGGAATCCTTCAGTCATCCCTCGGTCAAGGAGATACAAGCCCGGGTGGATTATCTGCCCACCGAACTGCTGACCGATTTTTCCAGGCTGCTCCTCCCCGCCATTTTCCTTTCGGCAAAACGGCCCAAAGAGTTTCTCGCCGCTCTGCGCACAGCAGGCGAAGGCATTACCGAGGGCAAAGAACTTGCCACTCTCAAACACCTGCTGCAGGCCTGTTACCTCACCAACACCCATCTTCAGAAAGATAACAGAATTGTTCAACTCCACGGTCATTTCGCCCACTCGCCGACATCTGTCGCCATGTTTGCCTCATGCCTTTCGAATATCCCCTTCAGCTTCACCGCCCACGCCAAGGATATCTATACTTCAGACAAGGAAAAGCTGCGGCGAAAAATAGCGCGGGCAGGCTTTGTGGTAACCTGCACCAAACACAACAAGGAATACCTGCAGACCATCGCCGGAGACTGCCCCACCCCGATCTACTGCATCTACCACGGCATAGACCTCAATCTCTTTCAGAATGGTCTCAGCCGGGACCTTCCACGGGAAGACTATGAGATACTGACGGTCGCGAGAATCACCGAAAAAAAGGGCCTTCCGACTATCTACAGGGCGTTGGCCCTGCTGCGTGATAAAGGCATCCGATTCCGCCATACCTTGATCGGCGATGGCGACGACCGGGAAAAAGTACTTGCTTTGATACATTCCCTTGCGCTCGAAGACTCCTGCCGTTGTCTGGGGACCCAGACCCATGCGGAGGTATTGCATCATTTCAAGCAGAGCGATCTTTTTGTGCTCGGCTGTGAAATAGCCAAAAACGGCGACCGGGACGGCATCCCCAACGTCCTTGTCGAAAGCCTTGCGATGGGCGTCCCGGCCCTGTCGACCCACGTGTCGGCAGTCCCGGAAATTCTTATCAACGGTGAAACCGGTCTGACCGTGCCGCCCTCGGAGCCCGAGGCGATGGCTGCTGCCATGCAGCGCATCCTTTCCGACGGGGCACTTCGGCAACACCTGAAGGAAGGTGGGAAAAAAATTGTCAGGACGCATTTCGACAACCACCATTCAACCGAGGAACTTGCCGAAATCTTTCGAATCCACAACCCTCGACTCTTAGAGAATTCGGCGTCATGACCTCCGGAAAAAGCATAGCACTTACAACTTTCGGGTTGATGCGGCACGGCCGGACCGAATGGAATACCGAAAAAAAAATTCAGGGTTCGGGCGACTCACCTCTGACTGAAGAAGGCCGGCAACAGACGGCGGAGTGGATCGGGACCTTGAAAGGATACCGGTGGGACCGGATTCTGGCCAGCGATCAGGGCAGAGTCCGGGAGACAGTTGCCATCCTCAACCGGGACCTCGGCCTGCCTACCTCCTACGACCCAAGACTCAGGGAGCAGAACTGGGGCACATGGGAGGGACTAACCATATCCTTCATCCGGAAAAATTATCAGGTCGAACTCGCCCGGCGCGTTTCCATGGGCTGGGATTTTGCGGCACCCGGCGGTGAAAGCAGGAATGCCGTTAAAGAAAGGGTTCTGGCAGCCCTCATCGAAGCAGCCGAAAACCGGCCGGGCCGGCGCATCCTCGTGGTTTGTCATCAGGGGGTGATAAAAAGTGCGCTCTACCATATCACCGGCAGGGATTTTCTGCCGGGTGAAGACCCCTTGATGCATCATGACAGGCTGCATATAATTTCCTGTGACGGCAACAGCTTCTCCACCGTACAACTCAACATCCCGAGGCTTCTTTCACCATGAAAGTCTCTTTCTATTGTCAGCATGTCCTCGGCATCGGTCATTTTCATCGCAGCCTGGAGATCTGCAAGGCTCTCGCCGCCCATCACCCTACCACTCTCATTCTCGGCGGCCCGCCGGTTCCCGTCGACCACGAGGACATCAAGACATTGATTCTTCCGGGTCTTGAAATGGACCCGGATTTTCAAACGCTCGTCCCCTGCGATCCCGCAATGATCCTGGCGGAGGTGAAAGAAAAAAGGCGGGAACTGCTCTTTACCCATCTGCAGGAGGAACAGCCCGATGTATTTGTCACCGAACTGTATCCCTTCGGCCGCAAGGCCTTCAGGTTCGAACTGGATCCGCTGCTGGCAGCCGTTCGTGCCGGATCGCTGCCGAAATGTCTCTGCTGCTGCAGTGTCCGCGATATCCTGGTCGAAAAGAACAGCGGGCGGGAAAAATTCGAACAAAGGGTGGTAGATACGCTGAACACGTTCTTCGACGGTGTTCTGGTCCACGCAGATCCAGGCGTAATTACCCTGGGAGCGACATTCAATCGCCTTGGCGATATCGGCATTCCCGTCCACTATACCGGTTTTATCACCAGAGCAGGAGCTGGCGGCAACGAAACCTGCGAGAAATTTAAGCCGCTTGCATCGGACAAGCTCATCGTCGCCAGCATTGGCGGCGGCAATGTCGGAAGCGAACTGCTTTTTGCCGTGGCAAGTGCCTTCGAAAGCCTGCGGCTCGACCAGCGGGCCCATCTTCAGCTTTTCTGCGGCCCGTATTGTGATGAGGAGAGATATCGAGGGTTGCAGAAGCTAGCCGGACCTTCAATCAGTGTCGATCGTTTCACCGACCATTTTCCCGCATGGCTCGAAGCAGCCGATCTTTCCATCTCGATGGCCGGCTACAACACCTGCATGAATCTGCTCAAAGCCGGCATTCCGGCTCTGGTCTATCCCTATAAACAAAACCGGGAGCAACGTCTGCGGGCGGTAAGCCTCGGCACAAAGGCACCGATAACAGTGCTGGAAGAGAACGATCTGGCCCAAAAGGTCCTCGCCGAACTTATGCTCCGTCAGTTGGCCCGGCCACGCGGCAGACCGGACATCAATCTGAACGGCGCGGTCGAGACCGTACGGCAACTGGAAATTTGGCAGAGCGACAGGATCGAGCATGACTAAACCGACATCCCCCCTTTATGCAGTGAGCCATGATGAGGCAAGCAAAAGAATTGCTCGGCAGATCGAGCGGGGCTGCGAACGGGCAGCCGGCCATCCCCTGGTTTTTTTCAGGGCGGACGATATCGGCATTTCTTCCCGCAGTTTTTCCGAGCTGATCGAGAGTTTTAAAAAGCATGCCATGCCGTTATGCCTGGCTACAGTACCCGCATGGCTGACGGAAAAACGCCTGACCGACCTGCGAAAGGTGACCGGAGCGGGGAGCAGCCAATGGTGCTGGCATCAACACGGCTACACCCACCGCAACTTCGAGACGAGCGGCAAAAAACAGGAATTCGGTCCCTCCCGTGAGCCTGTGGAACTCACCAGAAGTCTGAAACAGGGCCGAGACCGACTGGCTCGCCTCCTCGGCCCTGAATTTCTGCCCGTCTTCACCCCGCCCTGGAACAGGTGCAGCGGTTCGACGCTGCAGGCCCTCGCCGAGCTGGGTTTTAAAGCGGTTTCGAGAAGCAGGGGGGCCCGCCCGGAGACTGTCGCAGCTTTGCCCGAGTTCCAGGTAAACGTCGATATACATACTCGAAAAGAGCAGTCGCCTCTGCCGGCTTTTGCCAATCTGCTGACCGAAATCGAGGAAGGGCTCGCCTCCGGCCGATGCGGCATAATGATCCACCACCAGAGGATGAACGGACGGGCTCTCCATCTGCTCGACATCCTGCTCGAGCACGTCCAAAACAACCGAAACATCATCCCGGTCCACTTCGGGGACCTGCTCAAGGAGAAATCATGACTGATCACTTCCAGGCACTTGAAAATTATTTTAAAAGAATCGCCAGAATCGACCATGCCAGAACCTTTCTCCAATGGGATCATATGGTAATGATGCCTCCCGGCGGCAATCAGTCGCGGTCGGAGGCGATGGCCGAACTCACTGCCCTGCGCCACGAAATGCTCATTTCCCCGGAACTGGGCGATCTTCTCGGCCGAGCGGCAGAAGGTTTGCAGGACCCCATCCGGCTGCGAAGCCTTCAGGAAATGGAGCGGATGTATAAACGGGCCATCTGCCTTCCCGCCGAGCTGGTAAAGGCCAAATCACTGGCCGGATCGATCTGCGAACATGGCTGGCGCAGCCAGCGGAAAAACAACGACTGGCAGGGATTTCTTGCAAACTTTCAGGAGGTGGTGCGGCTGGCCCGGGAAGAAGCCCAGGCCCGCTGCGATTTTCGTCCCGGTCATTTCCCCACACCGTATGACGCCTTGCTCGATTTATACTGTACCGGCGACAGCAGCAGCTTTATTGCCGGGATTTTTGCAGGGCTGAAACGGGAGTTGCCGGAACTCGTGCGACAGGTTGTGGCCAGACAAAAAACCGAAACCATTGCCGATCTGCGGGGACACTACCCCATAGAACTCCAGCAGCAGCTCAACCGGGAACTGATGATCTGCCTGGGCTTTGACTTCGACCGCGGCCGCCAGGACGTCAGTGCCCACCCGTTCAGCACCGGCGGTCGCGGCGACCAGCGGATCACTACCCGGTACCGCGACAACGATTTTCTCGATGCCTTGCTGGCCACCGCCCATGAAACGGGACATGCCGCCTATGAAGATGGCCTGCCCGCCGAGTGGGACGGCCTGCCGATAGGATTTGCCCGCAACATGTGTCTGCACGAGAGCCAGAGCCTGCTCTTTGAAAAACAACTGTTCCTGTCGCGTTCTTTCATCACCTATTTCCGCTCAGCCATCCACAGGTTGCTGCCGGCCACCGCAGAATTTGACGGCGCTGCCCTCTGGGCCGCCACAACCCGGGTCCAGCCAAGCTTTATCCGGGTTGAAGCCGATGAGGTTACCTACCCGCTGCACGTCATCCTCCGTTACGAGATCGAAAGCGGTCTGATCAACGGCTCCCTCCTGGCCCGGGACATTCCGGCGGTTTGGGATGCGAAAATGATCCAGTACTTAAACCTTTCCACCGAAGGCAACTACACTGACGGCTGTCTGCAGGATATGCACTGGAGCGACGGCAGCTTCGGGTACTTCCCCTCCTATACAATCGGTGCCTTGAACAGCGCCCAGCTCTTTGCCGCCCTTCGCCGGAACCATCCGGACTGGCAGGACCTGCTTGCCGCGGGCGAAGCAGGCTTTATCAGAACGTGGCTGAAAAACAACATATGGAGCAAGGCATCCTCCATGGACTCCCAGGAGATCATGCAAGCCGCCAGTGGAGAAAAAACCAATCCGGACTATTTTCTCAACCATATCCGCGCCCGATACCTGGAAGGATTGAACTGATCACGGCCCGGACAATCGTCGCGGAAATGGGCTGGGCGTACATTGACATGCTCTTTGATAACAACTAGATTTGACTGAACAGCGGCAATATAGTATTTATTACCAATTGACATTTACTACCAACTGTACGGCCGGAGCCCGATCCATGAGACGTCTTGTCGCATTGCCATTCGCCAAATCCTTCCAGATGGCTTACCAGTCGATCAGGGTCCGCTTCTTTCGTTCTCTCATTACCACCATGAGCCTGGTGCTGGCCGTGGCTTTTCTCTCATTCACCCAAAGCGGCAATATTATTGCAGGAGGATTGCTGTCAAGCGGCGATCCAGGATACATCGAGGCGCTCGTCAAGTCAGGCTATGATATTGCTCCGGGCGATACCAGTATTGCCAGTTCGAGCAAACAACGCTGGATCGTCTTTCTTTCCCTGCTCGTCTGTGTTGTCGGTATTATCAATGCCCAGCTCATGTCGGTGACGGAGCGGTTCCGGGAGATCGGTACGCTGAAGTGCCTGGGAGCGCTCGATCGGTTCATTGTCAGAATATTTGTCATCGAAGCGACTCTCCAGGGGCTGGCCGGCTCATTTGCCGGAGCGGTGCTTGGTGCTGTCGCTGCAATTCTCACGACACTCGGCAAATTCGGCGTGAATTCCGGGAGCTATCTACCGTGGCCCGAGATCGCCGCGACCCTCCTGTACGCCATATTCATCGGGACGGTCCTCAGCCTTCTCGGCGTGCTTTATCCGGCCATAGTCGCTTCCCGGATGCAGCCGGTAGAGGCAATGCGGGTCGAGCAATAGCCGGTCCGCCGGAAAATCCAGAGACAGGAGCGTAACGCAATGATCGACAAGAAGAAAATAGTTCGCGTCTCGGAAGTAACCAAGGACTTTGAACTCGGAAAAATCGTCGTCAGTGTCCTGAAAGGCATCGACCTGGAAATAGAAACCGGCAAATACATCTCGATCATGGGACCATCGGGGTCCGGAAAATCCACTCTCTTTAATATGATCGGCGGACTCGACAAGCCGACCAGCGGCAAGGTGTTCATCGACGAGGTGGATATCGCCCAGCTCGATGCCTATGAGCTGGCCTGGCTGCGCTGCCGGAAAATCGGCTACATTTTTCAAACCTTCAACCTCATCCCGGTCATGACTGCGCTGGAAAATATCACCATTCCCATGACCTTTGCCGGAGTGTCAAACGACCAGGCGATGCAGCGCGGCATGGAGCTGCTCGATCTGGTGGGTCTCACCGGCCGCCACACCCACCGGCCCTCGGAGCTTTCCGGCGGACAGCAGCAGCGGGTGGCGGTGGCCAGGGCTCTGGCCAACAGCCCGGCAATTATCCTCGCCGATGAACCGACCGGAAATCTGGATCTCACCACGGGTGAAGATATAATCCGGCTGCTGAAGGAGCTGAGTCTCGAGCGAGGCGTAACCGTCATTTCCGCTACCCACGACTATAAAATGCTGAACGTCTCCGACCAGGTGGTGTGGATCAGGGACGGCAGAATCGATAAGATTCAGGAAAGGAGTGAACTTGATATTAGAACAGGAGGCCTTGCCGCCGCTCACTCTTGATCTATCACGCCATAAAGGATTTCATATGACATGTCGTAATATGCATACCACGATTTAACGTAAGGCCTTTGATGACGACAAAAACTCTCTCTCAGACGGTCGTTCTTCTCTTTGTCTTCTTCGCCACTCAGTTCACCTTTCCGGTGCCGGGATGGGGAGCAGTCGACGCACCATCAGTCCGCGAAACCATTGCCGCAATGAGCAGTTTCGGCAGCAGGGCAACAGGATCGCCGGGCTATACCAAGGCCGCATCTTTTATTGAACAGCAGCTGCGGGATTTGGGGCTAGAGCCTCAGACACACGAATACGAGATCCCGGTCCGCGAATTCCTTGGAGCCAACCTGACGATAGACGGCAATATCCTTCCCCTTGCCTCCTTTACCAACAACGCCATTACCCCCCAGGCGATCGACGGAACCATTTCCGCCCCCCTCTACTACGTCGGCAGCGGCAACCTCGAAGATCTCGACGGCAAGGATCTGCGTGACAGCATCGTCCTGCTCGACTTCGACTCCGGCAGAAACTGGCAACAGCTCGCTTCCATTGGCGCAAAAGCTGCTGTATTTCTCGCCGACGACGATAGTCCCGGTCGCATTTTTTTTACCGAAAAAAAAGAGCTCACGCCGTTGCAGTTTCCCTGCTTCTGGCTGCAACGCCCGGTGGCGGAACAGATATTCGGCCAATTGGAAATCCAGGATCTTCCCCTGAACCCCCGAGTGCAACTCGAGGCAAATGCCTTCTGGAAGAACCGGCTGGCAAAAAATATTTACGCTCTCATCGAAGGCACGAACCCGGAGCGCAAAGAGGACCTTATTATCCTCGAGGCTTTTTTTGACACGGAAGAGTTTATCGTCGGCGATTCGCCCGGGGCAGACGCCGCTACGTCGATCGCCACTCTGCTTGAGGTGGCCAAATCACTCGTCAGCCACCCTCAGGAACAATCGATTCTCCTCCTGGCCACCAGCGGCCGGGCTCAGGCACTTGCGGGAATGCGCGATTTTATCTGGAGCATCAGCGCCAGGTCGAAGGATCTTCGCAATCAGAAGCAACAGCTGCAGAAAAATCTGAAAGAAACCGAAGCCAACCTGGAAATCCTGGAAAATCTTGTATTTCCTCTGGCAAAAGATCAGGACCGGGACAACCTCCTCGCCAAGGCCATTCGCCAAAGTCTCGACCATTCCGTCGATGAAGTGTCCAGGCAGCTGATACAACTCCGGCTTGGCACCCAGACAACGGAAACCAAAAACCTGATCAAGCAGACGGCCAACCGCCGGCTCATTTACCGAAGGCTGGGCTGGGCGACAGGCTTCGACCAGCTGAACGAGGAAGAAGACCTGCTGTTTCGGCAGCTTCTGCCCAAGGCTATTGCCAGAAATAAAGCGGTTGCCGAAGATATCGAAAGACAGCAGCAGGCCCTGCAGTCGGCATCCAGCCTGCGCGATACAGTCCGTGACTATCAGATTAAGGCCATCGTCAGCCTGCATCTCTCGAGCCACGGCAACGGAGTTGGCGGTTTCCACCGGGGCTGGCTCTATAATCTCAAACCGACCATAAATCGAACTGCAATATACAGCCCTCTGGCCGGTATCCTGGCCCAGGTTGCCGGGCAGCCGATCGGCCGGGCAGCCTATCAGGACACCCTCCGCCCCAGCCATCTGCAGACCTGGGATTCCTGGCTGCTCGATCAGCCGAATCTGGGCGGGGAGGTGAGCGCGCTGGCCGGTTATCTGGGACTCAGTCTGGTGACCACCGGGGACAGCCGCGCCATGTGGGGTACTCCCGGCGATACGGTTGAACATGTCGATTGGCAGTATGTTATCGATCAGACGGAGATGGTCGCAAGACTTGTAAGCGGCATAACCGGCGCCGATACTCTCTCTGGCGGAGGCCTGCCAAGAGACGGTTTTGTCACTGTCACGGCCCGGGCCAACCTGCTGTTGCAGGGCGAGCTTTTTGCCAACTATCCGGCCGGCGGCACCGCTATTCTTGCCTATCAGGGCAACAGCATGTTCTACGCCATGGTAAGCGAAACAGGCAGCTTCACCGTCAAAGGAGTGGCCGATAAAAAGAACGTGCTCGATAAGCTGATTATCGAAGGATACCGGTTCGATGAAGAGACCGGCGAGACACTCTGGGCCATCGACAAGAAAGAGACCGGCAAGGATAATTACCGGTTGAAGCTCCTGCGCAAATCGATGCAGACCGATCTGGTTCTGTTCAATTGCCGGGAAACGACCCTCTTCGACCTGCTTGAGCCGCGCAGTTTCGCCTACATGACCAAGATCCAGCTCTTCGACGGCAGACGCGACGCCCCTCCCGAACATTACTGGTTCAGCCGGATCGATACCCGTGATTCGATCATCTCTTCCATCTATACCGAGCCGGGAACCCTGCTTAAACTCACTCTCTCGGATACCGTCCTTACCAACAAGATGATCCTCACCAATGCGTCGGCCGAGAAAGATCTCGGCCACGGCTATCTGGTCGACGACCACCCTTCCATTCCGAACACGCTCCATCATGCCGCCGAAGATGCCTGGACCCTGCTTCTGCCCCGTATCGACAATCTCGAAAGCCACGGTATCTACGACGAGAAAATCGACGATCTGAAGAACAGGGGCCTTGCTGCCCTGCAGAAAAGCAGTGACAGCCTTGCGACCTTCACCTACTCGACCGGCAAAGAGGCGGCGGCGGAAGCACTGGCGCTGGCGGCCCGGGTCTATGTGCAAATCTCCAAGACCCAGAAGGATGTCCTCTTCGGTGTCCTTTTTTATATAGCCCTGTTCGTGCCGTTTGCCTTCGTCATGGAACGGTTTATTTTCAATTTCGCCGGTATCTACAAGCGGATCGTGGGATTTTCGGCCATCCTCGTGCTGGTCATCGCCGTCATCTACAACGTCCATCCGGCCTTTCAGCTGGCCTACAGCCCGATGGTGATAATTCTGGCATTTTTCATCATCAGCCTCTCCTTCATGGTGACCCTTATCATTTTTTTCCGTTTCGAGGACGAGATGATTCTCCTGCAACGCCGAACCTCCCACAAACGGCCGGAGGAGATCAGTCGCTGGAACGCCTTCGTCGCGGCATTTTTTCTTGGCATCTCGAACTTACGGAGAAGGCGGCTGCGGACCATTTTAACCTGTACGACCCTCGTGATCCTGACTTTTACCATCATGAGTTTTACTACCATCAAATCGAACCGGCAGCAGGTGCGCCTGGCCTTTCAACCTCTGGCGCCTTACCAGGGCCTGCTGCTGAAAAAAGTCAACTCGCAGAGCCTGCCGCCCCAGGCGACGGACATTCTCGTAGGCAGCATGCCGGCAGACAGCAAACCTGCCCCCCGGGTCTGGCTGGAAGGCCGCGATCCTTCGCGCCCGGTCATTGTCCCGTTGCGGCGAGACGGTCGGGAAATCGAAATCAAGGGACTCATCGGTCTGAGCCCCAATGAGGCCCATGTTACCGGCCTCGACACCATCCTCACATCCGGCCGCTGGTTCAACGATGAGGATAAGCTGGCTATCATTCTCGAAGAAGGCATGGCCGCCCGGCTGGGAATCGCCACGTCCAGCGAAGAGACCATAACCCTGATGGGCTCGCCTTACACCGTGATCGGCACTTTCCGGGCGGATGCACTGGAAAAGGCGCTCGACCTCGACGGCGAACCGCTGACTCCGGTCATCTTTCCGGAAGAAGCCGGCAGAGAGATGGCTGAAGAGGAATTTGAGGCACTTGAATCGGGCGAGGACATTCGCTCCTTTCAGAGCAGGTATCGGCATATTCCGGCCGGCCAGACCGCTATTATCCCTGCCGGAACCCTTCTCGCAGCCGGCGGCAAGCTGAAAAACGTCGCAATCAAACTGGATGATCCGGACACTATCGGCGTAATCGCCGCCGGTCTCACCGACCGTTTCAGCCTGGCGATCTTCACCGGCGAACCGGACGGGGTATGGCTTTACAATATCAGCGACACCCTCAATTACAGCGGAGTTCCCAATATCATCATTCCCCTGCTTATCTCGGTACTCATTGTCCTGAACACCATGATCAGCTCGGTCTATGAGCGCAAGGGAGAAATCGGGGTCTATACCTCGGTGGGTCTTGCCCCTTCCCATGTCGGCTTTCTCTTTGTCGCCGAGGCAATGGCTCTGGCCGTCATTTCCGTTGTCATCGGCTATCTGGTCGCCCAGATTTCCGCCGCTCTTTTCAGCGCCACCCCTCTCTGGGCCGGGATCACCGTCAACTATTCATCGCTTGCCGGGGTGGCCGCCATGGGTCTGGTTATAACGGTGGTCCTCATCTCGGTGCTGTATCCGGCAAGAGTCGCAGCCCGCATCGCCATCCCCGATGTCAACCGCACCTTCAGGCTGCCGCAACCGGTCGACAACAGCATCCTCGTCACCCTGCCTTTTCTCATGAAATTTCAGGAGCACGAGAGTATCGGCGGGTTCGTCTACAATTACCTGGCCAGTCACCGCGACATCTCCCACGGCCTGTTCTCGACCGGCGAGGTGCAGGTGGTGTTCAGCTGCTCGACTGTCGGTGAAATTGTCAGGATGGTGAAAGAATCGGATTCTCCCCACGAGCTCAAGTGCCTGCACATCCGCACCGATGTATGGCTTGCGCCCTTCGATTTCGGCATTATGCAGACTGTCGACATCCAGTTCTGTCCGGCCCGGGAGGGCCGGGACTTTCTGGAAATCAAGATAACCCTCTACCGGCAATCGGGCGAATCAGGCATCTGGCAACGCATCAATACCGCGTTTCTCCACGAGATTCGCCGGCAACTGCTGGTCTGGCGTTCTCTGGACGACACCACCCATGACCATCTGCGGAAATCCTTTCAAAGGGTCGTTGCCGCCGACGACCTCATCCGGGAGGTGTCCTGAAATGACAGTCGTTGCCGCCGCTACGCCTCCTCTCATCCTTCGTCTGCGGGCTCCGCTCCTCGGCCTCGTTCTGGCTGTGGCCATCTGCCTGTTGACCCCCTACAACAATATCTATCTCAGGGCCACCCCTTTAGGCGGCGGTCACTTCCCGCTTGCACCCTTTTTTATCTTCATCCTGCTCGCCATCGCCATCACTGCGGTTGCCCGGCTGTTCCGCGCCTCACTGCTGCTGACCGGACCTGAGCTGCTGGTCGTCTGGATTGAAATGGTCATCGGTTCCGGCATCGCCTATACCGGCCTGGCGCGAACCTTTCTTATCAACCTTACCGCCCCGATTTACTTAGCCGGCTCCGGGAACCGCTGGGACGAAACCCTCCACCCGCTGATCCCCCCGGCTCTCACGCCGTCCGACCCTCATGCCATCGAATTGCTCTATGAAGGCATAAGCGGCGGCCGGGACATGACCTGGCTTGAAGTCGTCCGGGCTATTCCCTGGTCGGCCTGGCTGCCGCCGCTTATGCTCTGGGGACTCTTTATCCTGCTCTCCTACCTGGTCATGCTTTTTCTTATCAATATCCTCTCCAGGCAGTGGATCCATAACGAGCGCATGAACTTTCCCCTGTTGAAAGTTCCCGAGATGATCGGCAAAGCAATGAGTGAGGGGCAAACCGCCGGTTTCTTTCTCAACCGCTTTCTTCTGGCCGGTCTGACAATTCCCGTTTTTATCCATCTGCTGAATGGCCTGAGTCTTTACTACCCATCTGTTCCGGCGATCCCGACGCTTTTTCTGGCCGGCTCCTACTTCCCGGAAAGCGGTATTTTCACCGGCTTTCAGAAACTGAAAATCTACCTCTATCCTTCTTTTATCGGTTTCGCCTTTTTAACTTCACGGCAGATCTCGTTTTCCTTCTGGTTCTTTTTTATCGCGGTTTCCTTCCTGTACGGCATTCTGGCGCTTCTCGGGTATTCAATTCCGGCAGCCGAACTGGGCGTTACCTTCGGACCGACGCTCGCACGCCCCGAAGAGATGCAGATGCTCGGTGCCTACGGCATATTTTTCCTTTTTCTCGTCTGGCTGGCAAGAATCCACCTTCTCGATGTCTGCCGCCAGTCATTCTTCCTGAAAAAACCATCGTCGGGCAGATCGGAATGGCTGGATGTGCGGATCTCTTTCTGGGGAGCGATTCTCGGTTTTGCCATGATTATCTGGTGGTATATCCGCCTTGGCATGGATCCGTCGACGGCATTGCTGGTAGTAGGTGCTTTTTTCATGATCATGATTGTGGCGACCCGGATCATCTGCCAGGGCGGCCTTGCCTATTTCACCCTCACCGCCGCACCCACCGACGGGCTGATCGCCTTATTCGGCACCAAGATGTTTGCCGGAGTCGGCGGGCTCCTTGCCGGCATGAGCCAGAAGGTCCTGTTTGTCGATCTGCGGGAATCGCTGATGCCCTCCCTGCTTCATGCCCGCCACCTGCAGCAGAACAGCAGACCCGGCCTGCTCCTTTTCTCCGGCCTGGCCCTGACTATTGTGGCATCGATGGCGGCATCCATCGTCGCCATGATGACCCTCTGTTATCGTTATGGCATCAGGGAGCTGCAGCTCGACTGGGCCATTCAAACGACAACCACGGTGTATGAAAATATCTACAGGCTGATCGCCGCCGACATACCGACCGGCAACTGGGTCATGATTTTTACAGTGATGGGAGCCCTGGCGATGCTCCTCCTCGTCACCTGCTACCACCGATTCTACTGGTGGCCGATCCATCCGATCGGCTACCTCACCGCCTACAGTTCGGCGATGCGTATTTTATGGATCAGTTTTTTCATCGGCTGGGCCTGCAACGCCCTTTGCATGCGCTATGGCGGAATAGTTCTGTTCAGAAAACTGCAGTATTTTTTTATCGGCTTGATTATCGGCGATTTTGTGATGGGCGGCAGCTGGGCTCTCTTGGGCTTGTTTACCGATGTGAGTTACCAGGTTTTGCCGGATTAGTGCCTTATCTATTGTGAACGGAGTCTAATGCAACACCAAAACTCCAACTTCCAGGCAAGGGATGCCAGCCATGTACGATGACAAGGAACTGAAAGAATATCGCGACCTGCTCCCGACGCCAAGCCACTTCGAAGAGGGCTTCGACTGGAAGACCATCATCGGCGCCATCTTTATCGGTTTTCTGATGATGCCCGGATCGATGTACCTGCAACTGGTGATCGGCCAGGGAATCGGTCCGGCCGCCCGCTGGGTGACCATCATCCTTTTTGCCGAAATCGCCAAAAGAGCCCACTCCGACCTCAAGCAGCAGGAAATTTTTCTTCTTTATTATATGGCCGGGGCCGCTTTAGCCTCCCCGTTCTCCGGTCTGCTGTGGAATCAGTATCTGGTTCAATCCGATGCGGCGCGGATGCTCGGCGTTACCGAATTCATTCCCGCCTGGGTCGCACCTGGACCGGAATCGCAGTCGATGATCGATCGATCTTTTTTCAACCGGGACTGGCTCATTCCCATTCTCCTCCTGGTCGGATCCCAGATCATTCAACGGATCGACCATTTCGGCCTCGGCTACGCCCTCTACCGGATAACCTCCGATGTCGAAAAACTGCCTTTCCCCATGGCCCCGGTGGCGGCACTTGGCACCATGGCCCTGGCTGAGTCGAAAGAAGAGAAAAAAGAGAGCTGGAAATGGCGGGTCTTTTCGATCGGCGGCGTGATCGGGCTTGCCTTCGGATTTATATATGTCCTTCTGCCCATTATCTCCGGTCTCATCTTTACCGAGCAGATCCGGCTGATCCCGATCCCCTGGATCGAACTCACCGGCTACACCGAAAGTATCCTGCCCGCCGTCGCCATGGGTCTGCAACTCGACCTGGGGCTGATCTTCATCGGCATGGTCCTGCCCTTCTGGGCCGTCATGGGCGGATTGGTCGGCCTTATCATCACCATCATCCTCAATCCCCTTCTTTATTCCTGGGGAATCCTCAACAGATGGCATCCCGGCATGGCAACCGTCGACACGGTCTTTGCCAACAATTTCGATTTCTACATGAGTTTCGGCATTGGTCTGGGTCTTGCCATCGGCTTTATCGGCGTGTGGAGCGTCATCCATTCCTTCCGCGGCAAGGAAGGCCGGGGCACCATGCACGATCTTTTCCATCCGCCGCCGGGACGGGGAGACTTCAATTTCTGGATAGCCATTGCCATCTATTTCTTCTCCACCCTCGCCTATGTCGGACTCTGTGTCTGGCTGGTGCCTACTTTCCCCTGGCTGTTCTTTCTGGCCTACGGTTTTATCTACACCCCGATCATTTCGTACATCACCGCGCGGATGGAAGGCATCGCCGGCCAGTTCGTCAGCCTTCCCCTGGTTCGCGAGGCAAGCTTTATTGCCGGAGCCCGGTTTTTCGGCTATCAGGGCATCGAGATCTGGTATGCACCTATTCCCATTCATAACTACGGAGAGGCAACGGTTCAGTTCCGCCAGATCGAGCTCACCGGGACGTCCCTGCGCGGCATTATCAAGGCTGAGCTGCTGGTTTTCCCCATCGTCATGATCGCCAGCCTGATGTTCTCGCAGTTCATCTGGCGGCTCGCCCCCATCCCTTCGTCGAGCTATCCGTATGCCCAGGAGCTATGGCATCTCCAGGCCTTGAACACCCTGCTCATGCAGACCTCAACTCTGGAAGGCAACTCGATGTTCTACCAGGCCCTGGACGGTATGACCGTCTTTTCAGGCCTTGGCTTCGGGTTACTGATGTATGCGGTTCTCAGCTTGATCGGGCTGCCGGTTCTTCTTATCTACGGGGTGGTGCGGGGGCTCGGCCAATCCACGCCCCACGGTCTTATCCTGGAGGTGCTCGGCGCGTTTCTCGGCAGGTATTTCTTCCTGAAAAAGTACGGCCCGATGTGGCGGCAGTACGCCCCGGTCCTGCTGGCCGGCTTCTCATGCGGCATGGGCCTCTCCGGCATGTTTGCCATGGGATTCGCCCTCATCATGAAATCACTCAGCCATATCGCCTTTTGATTGTAAACTGCAGGAAGGTCGGGGTTTACCCTCTCGCCGACAAAGCTTGACATGCTCTCGCCATAGTCTCATAGTTTGAGTACGGTCTTTTTACAAACCGAGCAACCCATTTCCAGAAGAGAGTGCCATGACGCAGAGAAGTTTTTTCATCCGGTTTTTCCTCATCGTCTTTTGCATCAGCTTGTTTTTGCCCACTGCGACCCCGGCAGAAAACGTGCCCCATGGGGTCGGCGGCATCGCCCTCGGCACTCATGTTGATTCTTACCCTGACATCATCCGGTCCAACTTCATGAAAGAGGTCGTGGTAACCGACTGGCACGGTTTCCGCAAAGGGGTTATCTCTTACGGAACATGCCGGCACGACGGCCTGATACTGAAGATGGACATGAAGTATGTGGACAGCAGTAGAGAGTTTTATGACACTCTGCTGGCAAAATACCGGGAAAAATTCGGTCAACCTCATTCCTATAGTGGAGATTCCTTCGGGGTCCTGCTCATCTGGAAATGGCATTTTGTCGACAGTGAACAGAACAAGGTAAGTCTGGCTCTGCAGCATAATGGCAAGAGTTCCAAGGAAAACATCGGCAATATGGTAAAACTTACCTTTCCGGAAAAAATTGAAGAGGAGCGGCTCTGTTTCATTGAAATGTGTGCGCAGCATAAAGAGGATACCGACGAAAACCGGCTCAAGGAATTAAGTGAAACAGACTGGTCGTATCTCATCCCGCAATAAACCGATGCAGGTGGGCAACTCTCAACACACACGACTGATTGCCTGGAATGGGGTACGGCTTGTCATCCCCGAGTTCTGGGAAACAAGGGTGGCGGCACCGTGCCACCTGGTTTTCGAGGAAGAATTTCAACCTCTGCTGCAATTGCGCTGGCAGAAGAAAACCGACAATTCGCCAAAAAACCTGCAGCAGATAATTTCGGCCTTTTCCGAGCAGGCCGAAACCGTTATTGCCACGGGAGAGCTTACTGGTCAGTGGCTGCAGCACGAGTCGAAGTTTGAAATTTTCGCCTGCTCGGGAGACAAGAACGGGACGCTGTCGGGCGGCATCTTCTGCTGCCCCAAGTGCCATACTCTTTTCCAGTTCCAGATTTTCACCGATACTCAACCTGTGCGCAGACAGGCATCGGGCAACGCCATCGTCAATTGTCTGGCGACACTCTCGTGTCACGGCCACCGGGAAGAACTCTGGCGGATCCAGGATTTTTCCCTCAGCACGCCGCCGGCCTTCTCTCTCACCGACTATTCTTTCGGGGCGGGATTGACGCGTTTATCCTTTCATACGCATGATCTGAAGCTCGATACCTGCAAGCTGGCACCGGCCGATGTCAGGCTGAGCCGCCAGTCGCTTGCAGAAATCCTGCTCACGCTCACTGCCGCGCCCGACCTGGAAATACGGGAAAGCCCGGATACCGAGTCCTGCGAGGGATTCAGAACCCCCGGCATCACCAGTCGAGTGCTCCTGCGCATGCGCCGCAATAAACCTTTTGTCCGGGCGGGTATCCGCCATGACAGCACCCATAATCGCCTGCTGGCTCTCGTCATCACCGGGTCACGTCCAATCCCAGGCGACATGCTGCCAACACTTGCCGGAAACTATGCGATTGTTTAAGAAAAAACCACTTCCCGTACAGCCGACCCGAACCGAGGCGCTGCGCTGTGTCCCGCAGAAGGCCGGGACTGCGACCTGGGAGGTTTCGGAAAATGGCGACACCCTGATCGAATATCCCCTGAACATCCGACCGTTTTTCCTGCAGATCGCCAACCGCTTTTACAAAAATGGCGTACCGCCGACACCGACCAAAAAACTCCAGCTCGACCACCTGGGAAGCATGGTCTGGCAGATGGTGGACGGCGAGAAAAACGTCGGCATGATCGTCAAGGAGTTTTCCGGCTCAAGCGGACTCACTCTGCAGGAGGCGGAAATTTCCGTCACCGCCTTTCTCCGCCAGCTCGGCCGGCGCGGCCTCATCCTGATGCGCTGAATACGAGGTCTCGTCTTTTTGCCGACGGCAAGACTGCAGCGGAAATGGCCGAGGACTGTTTATCAATCAAAGACCCGGCAAATTCCTTCGGTTCAAGCTGGGAATTCGACAGATAATAAAAAGTCATAACCTTCCCAACTTATCTGATTTCTCTCCATAAGTCCTTGAAGCAGTAATCTATTACGTCTTTCTCCTCTTCTCTCACTACTTGTCCTTTAGGCATTTTGCCTGGTTTCACCTAGGCGTTTTGCCTAGATAAAATGTGTGTTCTGCCTATAGACTTCTGCTGATTTTATATATATCCTCGCCGGTATTTCCCTGTAAATTGCAAAGCTTGCACAATCAACCGGAAGTCAGGAGTGAATGAATGAAACATTACTGTAAGGTATTAAACATCAAGCGTTCAACCCTTGTTGTCCTGTTTTTATTGGTTCTTGTTGTGAGTTTGCCACTTGCTGCTCTCGGCCAGACGCTCAATCCTGGATCTGTTGTCAGGTCGACATCATCAGACACCCTCTACCTCGTCACGCCTGCCGGGACCTTAGCGGCAATTCCTTCACCGTTTGTGTTCGACTGCCTGCAATTGTCTGGGAGAAAGCACTATACCCTGACACAGGAGGAGATAAATGCACTGCCAAAGTCAAGCCTCCTCCTCAAGGATTCCAGTCCGGAAATATACCTGATGGAAAATAATCTCAGACGGCACATCACTTCTCTTCAACTCTTCGAGCAAATGGGTTTTGATTTTTCCGAGGTGGTAACCGTACCTGAAGGAAACCTCAGCTGTATTGGTGAAGGAGATCCGCTGTATTATACAGGCGGTGGTAGTGGCGGCCTGACTCAGGAGCAGATCAATGCCATCACAGCCGTCATCGAAGCTCTTCGGAATGCTCAAAACGCCGCAAATGGCGCAGCCGGCAACCTGGCAACCCTGAATTCCCTCTACGCCAGTCTCAGCAATCTGCAATCAGCCTTTGCTGATTTAAAGGGTAAAGTGTCCTCAGCCATCACCACCATCAACAGCTCCCTCACTTTGGTCTCCGGCTATTTACAGCGGGGAAAAGCCCTCGGCCCTCAGGCATTTGAGATGATCGAACGCCAGGTGGCAATAGCCATTCTCCAGCGCGGCCTGGCCGAGATGGACAACAAAAACGGCCAGGGCAGCACAGCCGGTGACCCGGTCCTCATCGCCAGCGGTTTTGAAAGCTATAAGACGGAGGATCTGAATTATAAAGCGCTCAACGATCTCATCACTATCTCCCGGCATTTCCGCAGCAACCAGACCGATCTCAAATCATCCTTTGGGCGCAGCTGGTTTTTTAATTACGACACCAACATCGTTGCCGGCCGCAAGCCGTTGATCAAGGAACGGGAGATTCTCACCGAAGATCTGCGACAGCAGGCCGAACAATTGGCAAATCTCGCGGCGGGTGCCGCAACTGCCGCTCTCGACGCCCTGGATGCCGCCCGGAACGCAGCTGCAGCCGCCCAGGTAAAGGCAGACGAGATTGCCGGAGTAAGCAACAGCATTAATTCCCTCTCCGCCACCATCGCCGGCCAGGCAGCAAGCGCCGGATCGGCGGCCCAAACAGCTGCCCAGCAGGCTGGTGTGGCGGGAACAAGCGAGGCCGAGTCCCAGGCCAATGAGGCCCAGAGTGCGGCAAGCTCTGCCCAGAGTGCAGCCGATCAAGCCTCTGCCAGTGCAGGGGAGGCAGCAGTAATCGCATCAGGCAGCCATGCAGCCGCCTTGGCAGCAGCAGCCGACGTCACCCAAAGCGAACAAACGACCAACGTCATCAATCAGAAAAAAGGTGACGTAGAGGTGATTCTCGCCGAGCGGACAACGGAAGCCGCCGAGGCGGCGACCGAGGCCCGGCAGGAAGAGGCAATGTATCCGCTCGATCCCTATCCGCTCGACCAGAGCGTCTATTTCGGTCCCGGCTACGCCAAAGTCTTCACCGAGGACGGCACCCCGATCCTGTATAAAGAAGAGGATACGGGCCACTACCTGCCGGTTTCCGACAAGGGCAGCTATACTGACGAAATCAAAGCGATGGAAGGCGGCCTGCAGCTGATATCCAAGAATGGGGGTGTCCGCGAGTTCCGCCATAACGGCCGGGGTATCTTCCCTCTCGCCCGCAATATCGACACCAACGGCAACACTACTCAATTTGTCCGCAACGGCGACCGGCTGACCGAGATCATCGACCCGGTCGGACGGAAAACCACCCTTGCCTACAACGAAGACGGCTTCATCGGCGCGATCACCGATCCTTTGGGCAATGTCCATAGCTACACCTACGACGGCGACAAGCTGACCGGCTATACCGACCCGATGGGCTATAACTGGGGCTACAGCTATGACGAGCAGGCCAGGATGATCGGACGCAGCGATCCGCAGAACAACGTCTACCGGTATCACTACGACGAGAACGACCGGGTGGTCCGGGAGACCGACAAAGAAGGATTCGAGTTCCTCTACAGTTACGATCCGGAAAACCGGGTGACCAGGGTCACCGACCGCCGCGGCCTGACCACCCGCTATTACTACAACGAAAACAACAGACTGGAGCGCACCCTTTTTCCGGACGGCTCGGAGGTCGCCAACGCCTACGACGGCCGCAACAATATCGTGACGGTCAGGGATGAAAACGGCAATATCAGCGTCTTCAACTATAACGCGAAAAACGATGTCACCGTCGCCATCAATGCCCTGGGGGAACGGACCGAGCTCACCTATGAGCCGACCTTCAACAAGGTGGCGTCGATCACCGATCCGCTTGGCCGGACCCGATCCTTTTCCTATGACAATCGTGGCAACCTGACCACCATCACCCACCCGGACGGCAGCAGCCGGACCATCGGCTATAACGCCCTGGGTTTGCCGGCAACAGCCACCGACGAAAACGGCAATACCACCACCCTCGACTACACCGCCTACGGCCAGCTCGCCGCAATCACCAACCCGGACGGCACGAGCCGCAGGCTGACCTCGGATATCCTGAACCGGATCACCTCCGTTACCGACGAGCTGGGCGCAACCACCACTTTCGCCTACAACCCCTTGGGCAGCATGGTGGCTGCCGTCGATCCGCTCGGGGCGGAGACCACATTCGTCTACGACGAGCGGCAGCAGAAAATCCAGACGATGAACGCCCTGGGCAATATCACCAGCTACGACTACAGCCGCCGCGGCAACGTGCTGCGCGAGACGGACCCGCTCGGCAACGCGGTCTCCTACGCCTACGACGGCAACGAGAACATGGTCGAAAAAACCTTCCCCAACCAGACCGGGATCGACTTTGCGTACGACCCGCGCAACCGGCTGGTGCAGGAGCTGACCCTGCCAGGCAATCTGGAAACCCTCCACACCTACGACGCCAAAGGACAGAAGATCGCAGTCCGCGACGCGGGCGGCAACACCACCTCCTTCAGCTATGACGCGGTCGGCCGGTCAACAGGCAAGACCGACGCCACCGGCTCGCTGACCAGCGGAGCCTATGATGCGGCCGGCAATCTCATCCGGATCGCCGACGGCAACGGCAATCCCATCGATTATGCCTACGACGTCCGCAACCGCATGATCAGCCAGAGCAACGCCCTCGGCAATACCACTGCCTACCAATATGATGCGGTCGGCAATCTGCTGACCAAACATAACCCGGACGGCACGGCCATCCGCTTTCTCTACGACAACCGCAACCGGCTGAGCGCGATCCACCATCCGGACGCTGCCGAAAAAACCTACACCTACGATGCGGCGGGCCGGATGATCCGCATGGCCAACGAGACCACCGCCGAAACCCGCGAGTACGATGCCCGCGGCAGGCTTTTGACCACCATCGACAGCTATACCGGCCGGATCGACTACGATTACGACCCGCTCGGCAACCGCATCCGCATGATCGACCCGGACAACGGCGTCTTCACCTACGCCTACGACGCCAAAAACCGGCTGACCGGCTTCACCGACCCGGAAGGTAAAACAACTTCCTACACCTTTGACGTCATGGGCCGGGTGACTTCCACCGCTCTGCCCAACAACACCGAAACGATAAGCGAATACGACACCGACAACCGACTGGCCCGAATGGTCACCACCAGCGCCAAGGACGGCCAACTCGCCTCCTTTGCCTACACCTACGACGCGGTGGGTAATAAACTGACGATGACCGAGGAGGATGGCGGCCTCACCAGCTACCAGTATGATGCCGCCTATCGCCTCACCCATGTCGAATATCCGCAACGGAGCAACCGAAATTCCACGACCCCTAAAAACAACGGCACCGATAAAGGCAAGGGCCAGAAGAACGGCCACCATAAAACCGAAGATCCGCTGCCCGCTTCAGTCAGCTACGTCTACGACGCGGCCGGCAACCGGATCAACGAAATCGCCGACAACAAAACCATCGATTACCACTACAATGCGGCAAATCAGTTGCTGCAGGCAGGTGATATCAGCTATAGCTACGACGACAACGGCAACAGGATCGGCAAGCAGGATCAGGACGGCCTCAGCCGCTACCGCTATACTCCCGATAATTTCCTCGCAGGCTTCGACAGTCCCGAGGGTGAGAGTACAGAATACGGCTACGATGCCATGAACCGCCGGGTCTACAAAGCGGCGGGGGAAAAGGAGGGAACCAGCTATCTCTACGACGGCCTGGAAGTCCTGCAGGAGATCAGCGGCGAGAACAGCCAGAAGATCGCCGCCTACTACCGGGCAAACGGCCGGATCGTCACCCGCCAGGAGTACAACGTCTCCCAGGGCAACGACAACTACCAGCACCGTCCCGAAGGTCGCCAGCTCTTCTACGTCTACGATGGCCTCGGCAGCGTCGTCGCCCTCAGCAACCACCAGGGCAAAGAGAAGACCCGCTACCACTACGACG
>LADS01000039.1 GCA_000961725.1 Desulfobulbaceae bacterium BRH_c16a | reverse complement strand
TAATAAAGCTGAGTGTAGCTATGATCATTTACGGCTTGCTGCGCTCGCCGGTAGTAGGTTTAACGCATTAAGGACCAATGAACAGGAAGTGAAAACCAAAAAAAGGCTGGACGATCACCTGCCCAGCCTCCCATTCATCGGTCACTCACCACGGCGCTCGGGTCGCTCCTCAGCGTTGCCCTATCCTCCGGGTGAGCTCTGGCAGTATAACAAGAAGAGAACAACAACGCAGTAAATTGTTAAATTTTATCAGCAATTCCAAAATAAGATTTTACATCAAAGGAGTGTGTTAGGAAAAATCACAATAACTCTTTCAATTCATCGCCAGGGGCGCGGTCACGGTCAGGAGAATCCTCGAGCCTCCTATGGGAATAAGCAATAGCTGAAACTCCCGGCTCTAGATAGAGGTAGCTCCACGACGAAGCCAATTCATTCGGTACCCAACCCGCGCATATCAGACTGATCAACCGTCGTTACACGATGATCCCGCCTCTGGTCATGAACTGAAAGATTACTAATTAACCTCGTTGCAAACTGATAATCAGTAAAAAAGAGGCAATGGATTGCTGTTTATTATTGACAGTGCTAACCATATCAGGAGGCTTTTCCATCCAGTACCTCAGCCCGGCAAAACACTCTCCGGTTTGTCGTCCACCGGAACTTCTTTCGTCTCAACCAGAGAGCTGACCATGGGCGGTGCCGCAGTTATCCTATCGATCAACTTGGGCAACCGGGCAAAAGCACTGACAACTGACATCGCTACCGCGGCAAAATAGGCAATCGACTGTACCAGCAGGACGACTATCCACACCAGGACATCGGGAGTTTCCACCCCCTGCAGCTTAATAATTGTATATACCGCCGCTACCAGAGCGAAAGCCATCAAGCCCTCCTCCCTTGCCGACTGCAGAGCATACCAGAACCGTCTTCCCTGGACTTTTTTAGGGGTTCTGAAGAAAGGCAGACTCTTGGTCACCATGCCAAAAAGCATGGCCTTGGCGATGGTATGGGACAAAGCAAGACCCGCTACGGCGGAAGCCAGTGTCTGAGAAATGGAAGCCTTTACCCGACTGCGATAAAGATAGAACATCTTCGCCATCTTAAAGACAAAAAACGCCAGTGGAACCGCCGAAAGAATAATCATCGGCGGGTCGATCTTCTGGGGAAAATGCAGCATGCCGAGCGACCAGCCCAGGGCAGCCAGGGTAAAGATGAGATTAATACTGTCCGCCAGCCACGGCAGCCAGCCGGCAATAAAATGATAGCGCTGGCCATAGGTCAGGCGGCTCTGGTCTCTTCTGCGCAGGGCCTTGCCATGATGGCGCATTATCTGAACCGCTCCGTAGGCCCAGCGATAGCGCTGCTTCTTGAAGTCGATAAAGGTATCCGGCATTACCCCACGGCCGTATGATTTGGCGATATAGAGGGCTTCATAACCTTTTTCAAAAATCTTCAGGCCCAGCTCGGCGTCTTCGGTGATACACCATTCCGCCCATCCGCCGACCTCTTCCAGCACCGATTTTCGCACCATGGTCATAGTGCCGTGTTGAATAATGGCGTTACGTTCGTTGCGGGTTACCATGCCGATATAGAAAAACCCGCGGTATTCGGCATAACACATGGCCTTGAACAGGTTTTCACCATCATCCCGATAATCCTGCGGCGCCTGGATGATCGCCACCGACGGTTTAGTAAACTGGGGGACAAGATCCCGCAGCCAGTTGGGAGTTACCATGTAATCGCTGTCGATCACGGCTATCACGGCAGCATCCGGCGAGGTTTTGGCCAACGAAAAATTGAGGGCTCCGGCCTTGAAGCCGGCCAGCGGATCTTCATGAAAGAATCGAAAGCGTGATCCGAGAATTTTACAGTGAGCCTCCACCGGCTGCCAGACCGCAGGATCTTTGGTGTTATTGTCGATAACAATGACTTCATAGCGTGGATAATCCAGCCTTGCGAGGGCATCCAGGGTATCGATCATCATTTCCGGCGGCTCATTGTAAGCCGGGACATGTATCGACACCATGGGCAGCATCTCATCCTGCACCTGGACATTGGCAAAAGAGCGCCTTTCCTCCTTGGTCCAGATGGCTTCCGCCCATTCGTGGGCTTCCGCAAGAAAGACAATGGCCACGCCGATAATCCCGCACAGCATGAGAAAGCCGACAACCAGCATCGACATGGTCAGGTACTGCTGGGAATAGCTGTAGACAATCCAGACGGCGCCGGTTGCGGCAATGAAAGCGATCGAGGCGAGAAAGCCTCGCCCGCGCTTCCGCAGAGTCCGGCTGTCGATGAGCAGGAGAGCAAAGGTGATAATTGCGATGACCACGGAAATTCCGGCAAGGATTCGCCATTCCGGAAGCTCGACAATAGGCGAGGTAAAAGGAAATTTGGCCTGACGAGACGCGTCGTAAACTCCCCAATAGGCACCAACCGAACCTTCGCTCGTCCTTTTCCAGGGCTGATCGAACGCCTCCATGATGTAGTAGGTGTAATTCAGCTCCTCCGCCCGATTGATGAAGCGGCGGAGAAACGTTGCCTCATTGAAGGGCGAGGCCACTGCCGCTTTACGCGTCCGGCCATTGCTCGGCCATCCGACCTCGCCGATGATAATCGGCTTATCCGGAAAAGTATTTTCAAGCAGAGTAATGTGTTCAACAATATAATCGACCGCCAGGTCCAGATGGATGCCTTCCCAGTACGGCAGCATATGGGTGGCAATAAAATCGACATGTGAGGCAAGCTCCTGATCCTTAACCCAGACATGCCATGGTTCCGCCGTGCTTACCGGTACGTCGACGGCCTCCCGGACCCGATTGATATATTCGGCGAGCTTGCTCACCGTCATCTCCCCCCGGAGGATCGATTCATTGCCGACAATAACCCGAATGACGTTGCGGTGGTTTTCCTTCGCCAGTCGAATGACCGTCTCAATCTGACGCTCGTTTTCCTCGAGATTTTTGTCGATCCAGGCACCAAGGGTTACGTTCAGACCGTGTTTCTGGGCCATGGCCGGGATTTCGGCCAGGACGCCTTCAACGGTGTAGAGCCGTATGGCATGGGTCTTGTCCGCCACCAGCTTCAGGTCGGCATCGATTTCTTCGACGGTGGGCAGATTGTGGCGGCTCTGATCATTCCAGGCCTGCATCGGCGAGAAAGAAAAGCCTTGGATACGTTTCGGCCAGGGTGGCTCGACTTCCTGTTTGTTGAGCATGGCCCAAAAACTGATGGAAACTACCGCAATGGCAATGGCTATAAGGATATTGGCTCTGGTCATAAATTACATGCTCTCGTCCCGTCCGGGTGAGGTGGTGAGGTGAAACCGAGGTGATTCTGAGATGAGGCCGATCAAGGAGTCGCGTCGCAAGGGCCTTAAAAGATAACGGTTATCTGCCCTTTGAGGTTTTTTCATAGTGTGAGCGAACGCATCTTACCCAGTTGTCCCTGCCTGGGCAATGATTTTCATCAGGCCCGAAAAAACGTCGTTGTCAAGGAGGTTGGGAAAAGGGCATCTCGTACAGCCTCCTAGCGCCGAAGCGCCTTGAGGAGGCTCTGGGATGCAATACCATCATCCACCAACCCGGCCTCAACCTGAAAACTGCTGATCGCCGCTTTCGTCCCCTGACCGAGATGTCCGTCAATCTCTCCGGAATAATAACCGCGCTCCTGCAGTCTTTCCTGAAGTTCGATCTTTTCTTCGGCGGTCAACGACCCGGCGGGCCTCGGCCAGGCCTGCACTACGCCTTGCTTGCCGGCAAGACGATCGGCAAGCAGACCGACCGCCAGGGCATATGAGTCGGCATTGTTGTATCTTTTCAGAACGAAGAAATTCTTCATCATGAGAAAGGCCGGCCCACGAGGACCGGCAAACAGCTTCAGGACGGCCTTGTCGTCCGACCGGGGGAATGAATCGCTGCCGGATGGCCTGGCAAAACCAAGTGCCGCCCATTCAGCCAGGGTTTTGGTTTGTTCCTTAAACTGCTCCCCGTTTGACGGCAGAACAATTTCATAGCCCCAGGACAAGCCGGTCCGCCAGCCGTTTTTGTGCAGCAGGTTGGCGGCGGTGGCCAACGCATCGGGAACGGAAGTCCAGATATCGCGACGGCCATTGCCATCCATATCAATACCATAGGCCAGGTAACTGGTGGGAATGAACTGGGTATGCCCCATGGCTCCAGCCCAGGAACCGGTCAATTGGCTGCGGTCGACATCTCCGGCCTGGAGGATCTTGAGCGCGGCGATCAACTGATTGCGGGCGAACTTGCTTCTTTTAGTATCTCCATAGGCGAGGGTGGCAAGGGCCAGCGGCACGTAAAACAATTTTCCCGGCTGTTCCAGAATAGCCCCGTAATTCGATTCCATCGACCAGATAGCCAGGAGCACCGCTTGCTCTACGCCAAATCTTTTCTCAACCGACTCCAGGGTCCGGGCATAAAACCTGGCCATTTTCTGCCCTTTATCGACAGCCAAAGGGTGAACTCTTCTATCAAGGTAATCCCATATTTCCGTGGTGAACTCAGGTTGAAACCGAGCCTTTTCAAGCACCTGGGGTTCCGGAACGACGACCCCCGCAAACGCCGCATCGAGAGTTATCCGGCGGATTCCCTCCTTTTCCGCAATGGGATAAAAGTCTTTCACCCATTGCCTGAATCCGGGATTAAAATCACCGGCCCATCCCGGCCCAGGCAGAAACCCAAGAACGGAAAACACAGTCACCAATATTCCATACATCCATTTCCGTGACATTTTACTGAGAACCTCTTTTTTATATTTATCTCCACCAGCTGAAGTTGGAGTATTTCACCAACACTCCTTTTAGCAGAAAGCTTGGATTTTTCCCAGTCAAATGGAAAATAATGGAGATCTCCCGGTGGAAACTCCGCGACAAACTCAAAATTTTCGAATACCCTCTTATCCCCATGGAAATCCTTGACGCACTCTCCGGCACGCCCAGTCTCCCTGCTCTTTTTCTCCTCAGTTTCCTGGCGTCGACCATCATGCCGATCGGCTCGGAATGGCTGCTTGTGGTGATGATCATGCAGGGCTTTTCTCTCCACCACGTGGTTCTCACCGCCAGCCTCGGCAACTTCCTGGGAGCCTGCACCACGTACCTTATCGGCATCTGGGGGTCGGATTATTTTATCCGTACCGTTTTGCGCATCGACGACAATCAGCTGACCAAGGCCAGGAAAATTTACGGAAAGTACGGCGCATGGTCGCTGCTCCTCAGCTGGCTGCCGGTGGTCGGGGATCCCCTCTGTCTGATGGCCGGAATATTCAGAATCGGTTTTGGACGTTTTTCGCTGCTGGTTTTTGTTGGCAAATTTTCACGATATGCTACCCTGGCGTTTCTCATTCTACAGGGCACAGGAGGATAACTACCGATGAAATATAAAGTACTGCAGACTCTTTACGGAATTTTCGACAGCTGGAGCCGGGACCTCGCTTTGAGCTGCGGCCCGGGATGCAGTTCCTGCTGTACTCAAAACGTGACCATCACCGCCCTGGAGGGAGAGGCGATACTCCGCTTTGTTGTGGCGGAAGGTCTGTCCCGCTGGTGCGCGGATGCCCTGGCGCAGGATCGTACCCACCGGCCGCCGAAAACAACCACCAATGATTTCGCTCTGGCTTGCCTTGAAGGCCGCGAAACAGATCCCGGCGACAACCACACCCCTTCTTCCTGCCCATTCCTCAATGAAAACCTCTGTGGTATCTATCCTGTACGACCTTTCGGCTGCCGGCTCTTTGTTTCGACGAAAAGATGCTCATCCACTCAGCCGGCATTCGTGCCCGATTATTATTTCGAGGCTGCGACAGCAGTAACGCAGCTGGTCGAGCACCTCGGCCAGAAGGAATACTGGGGAAACATGCTTGATGTTCTGCCGGCGCTCCTGGACATCGGCGAATTCCGGGAAATCGCCGTTCATCTTCCTCCCCTCCTCAGTACCCAGGCCCGACTGCAGACTCTGACCGCCAGACCGCTGCCCGGTTTTCTCCTCAGCGAAGAGAACGGCGAGAAGGTGTCGTCCCTGCTTGAAGCCGTCTTCAGGGCAAAAGTGGACGGCAGGGCGGTGGAAGATATTTTGAACGGAAAATAATTCCTCCTCTACCGAAAGAGCGCCTCGAATTCTTTGTACCCCTTCGCCGCAAGTTCTTCGGCGGGAATAAAATCCAGCGCGGCCGAATTGATGCAGTAGCGCAGTCCTGTCGGGGCAGGACCATCATCAAAAACATGGCCGAGATGGGAATTGCCGCCTGCACTTCGCACTTCGGTGCGAACCATGAAGAACTTCTTCTCCTTTTTCTCGATAATGTTCTCTTTCACCAGCGGCCTGGTGAAACTTGGCCAACCGGTACCGGAATCAAACTTGTCGAGCGAACTGAAGAGCGGCTCGCCGGAAACAATGTCGACATAGATTCCAGCCTTCTTGTTATCCCAGTACGGATTTTTAAACGGCGGTTCGGTGCCGTCCTGCTGGGTCACTTCATACTGGACCTGGGTCAGCCGGGCGCGCAATTCCTGATCAGTGGGTATGTCTGCGGGCTTTTCGGGCCGGCCCTGCCAGGTCTTCTCGAGAAATCCTGCCCGGCCGGAGCCCACCTTATAAGCCTCGTAGTGGGCGACATTTTTTTTATAATAATCCTGATGGTATTCTTCGGCGGGATAAAAGGGTTTTACCGGCTGAATAGCCGTAACAATCGGACGGCTGAATATGCCTGACGCCGCGAGAGTGTCTCGGGATTGTTCGGCAATCGCCTTTTCCTCCTGATCGCTGTAGAATATCGCCGTCTTATAGTGACTGCCGCGATCGGCGAACTGGCCCCCGGCGTCGGTGGGGTCGACATATCGCCAGAAGGTATCGAGCAGCTGCCGGTAGGTAATTTTCCCCGGATCATACACCACCTGCACGGATTCAATATGTGATGTCCGTCCGGCCGATACCTCCTCGTAGGTGGGATTGACCTCGTCGCCCCCGGAATATCCGGCGGTTACCTCGATCACTCCCTCCAGCTGCTCGAAGGGCGGCTCCATACACCAAAAGCAGCCGCCGCCGAAGACTGCGGTTTTATATTGCTTCACCGGTTGTCCTCCAACCGCAACAGCCGTCGCCGCCAATGTAAACAAGAAAGCTATGAAAAGCAGATTATGCATGGAATCCTCCTTGATGTTTATTGTTATCATTTTCACAACATCATAGGCACGAGCTCCTCGCCAATCAAGGACCGGTCAACCATGTTTATGCTCCAACAACATGATATGATTAGCCTTCCGTTCACTCCCGAATTTTCACGCAGCCCAGAACTTTTCTGTTTCAAAAACCGGGTTCCATTGCTATAGTGCCAACCATGAAAAAGCCAAATAATACCAAACGGACCAAGTTTATTTTTGTTACCGGCGGCGTCCTCTCCTCTTTAGGAAAAGGACTTGCCTCTGCGGCTATCGGCGCTCTGCTTGAAAGCAGGGGACTGACCGTAACCTTTCAGAAACTCGACCCTTATATCAACGTCGATCCGGGCACCATGAACCCCTTCCAGCACGGTGAGGTATATGTCACCGATGACGGGGCCGAGACCGATCTCGATATGGGCCATTACGAACGGTATACCAGTGCGGTGATGGCCCAGAAGAATAATTATACTTCGGGCCGAATCTACTACTCCGTCATTACCAAAGAACGTCGCGGGGAATACCTCGGCGGGACGGTTCAGGTGATCCCCCACATCACCGATGAAATCAAAGCCGCCATTCTGCAACTGGACGGCAGTGCCGATGTGGCAATCATCGAAATCGGCGGAACAGTCGGCGACATCGAAGGACTGCCGTTTATTGAGGCGATCCGCCAGCTGCGCGGCGATCTCGGCCGGGAGTACACCCTTTATATTCACCTGACCCTGGTGCCGTACATTAAAACCGCAGGCGAGGTGAAAACCAAACCGACCCAGCACTCCGTCCGTGAACTGCGGGCGGATGGCATCCAGCCCGACATTCTCGTCTGTCGTACCGAGGTGCCGCTGGACAGCAGCCTGAAAAGCAAAATCAGCCTGTTCTGCAACGTTGCCCAGGATGCGGTCATCACCGCCATCGATGTCGAGACCATCTACGAACTGCCTCTTCATTTATATCGTGAAGGTCTTGACGCCAAGATTCTCGAGCTGCTCAATATCTGGACCGGTCAGCCGAACATCAAGCCGTGGGAAGACTTAGTTCACAACATCAGGAATCCGCGTAACGAGGTGACAATTGCCATTACCGGCAAATATGTCGATCTCACCGAATCGTACAAGAGTCTTCATGAAGCTTTAGTCCATGGCGGACTGGCCAACGGTACCAAGGTCAAGCTCGAATATATCAGTGCCGAAGACCTGGAATCAAAAAATGTTGCCAGCCTCCTGGAAGGTTGCGCAGGGATTTTAGTCCCAGGCGGTTTCGGGAAACGCGGGGTCGAAGGCAAAATCAAAGCCATTCACTACGCCCGAAAAAACAATATCCCGTTCTTTGGGATCTGCCTGGGCATGCAGCTGGCAGTTGTCGAGTTTGCCAGGGCTGTGCTCGATCTCCCCAGAGCCAACTCTACCGAACTGGACGATGCAACTCCCGATCCGGTCATTTATCTGATCAAGGAATGGTTCGATTATCGCAATAATCAGGTGCAGGTTCGCGATGAGACCTCCGACTTCGGCGGTACACTGAGGCTCGGAGCCTATCCCTGTATTCTGCAGGAAGATTCCAACGCCTATCGGGCCTATGGTATGCAGGAAATATCCGAACGACACCGGCACAGGTACGAATTCAACAATGACTACCGCCAGCCGCTCGAAAAGGGTGGTATGCTCATCTCGGGTACTTCACCGGACAACAATCTCGTCGAAATTATCGAAATCAAGGACCACCCGTGGTTCCTCGGTTGTCAGTTCCATCCGGAATTCAAATCCAAGCCGATGAAACCCCATCCGCTGTTCCGGGATTTTATCAGCGCAGCGCTGACCTATAAGCAAAAGTGCTAGGACGGTCATGATGGAGATTTCCGTTACCATCGATACCCCGTCCGGTCCGCCGATGGTCGTCGGCTCCGGACAGCCCCTGCTTCTTATCGGCGGTCCATGCGCACTCGAGTCGGAAGAACTGGCCCGGACGGTTGCCGGAACCATGCAGGAAATCTGCGCCCGGCTTGGCATCAGCTATGTTTTCAAGGCCTCGTTCGACAAGGCCAACCGCACCTCGCTTGACTCTTACCGCGGGCCCGGTCTGACCGAAGGGCTGGCCGTACTCGGCAAAATCCGCCGGGAACTGCAGGTGCCGGTTGTTTCCGATATCCACGACGTGAGCCAGGTTGAAGCTGCCGCGGAAGTCCTCGATATCATCCAAATCCCTGCATTTCTTTGCCGGCAGACCGATCTGCTCACCGCCGCCGCCGAAACCGGAAAACCGGTGAATGTCAAAAAGGGTCAGTTTGTCTCGCCCTGGGACATGAAAAACGCCGTGGCGAAAATCAGGGGCGTCGGCGGCAGGAAAATCATGCTCGTCGAGCGGGGAGCAAGTTTTGGCTACAACAATCTGGTGGTCGATATGCGCTCCTTGCCGATCATGCGGTCTCTCGGCTGCCCGGTGATCTTCGATGCCACCCACTCCGTCCAGTTGCCCGGCGGGGCCGGCGGTTCTTCCGGCGGACAGCGGGAATTCATTGCGCCGCTCGCCAGGGCCGCAGTCGCGGTCGGCATCGACGGACTGTTCATGGAAATCCACCCCAACCCGGAAAAAGCCCTCTGCGACGGACCGAATTCCATTCCCCTCGACCAGATAGAAGAGCTTTTACGGCAAATTCTTCGGATTCGCGAAGCGGTCAGCTGACCATGGCCGATCAATGCTTACCGTCTCCACCTGAATACCCTTCGGATTGTGAAGTAATGGAGGGATATCGGACCATAGCCAGAGAACGGAGTGCTCCCCGGAATGACCCCGAACGCCAGCGTGTTCTCGCCAAAGCCAGAGAAATCCGTCTTCTTTTACTTGACGTCGACGGGGTACTGACCAACGGCGACCTCATCTACAGCGGCAGTGCCGAGGAAAGCAAGTCCTTCAACACCCAGGATGGTTTTGGGATCCGGCTCCTGCAGGAAGGCGGTGTCGATGTCGGCGTTATAACCGCCAGGAAGTCCGAAGTGGTCGCGAGAAGAGCCGGCGAACTGAAAATGCGATTTATCTATCAGGGAATGAGGAACAAACAGGAGGCGCTGAAAGAAATCCTGAAAGCCTCCGGACTCAAACCTTTTGAAGTAGCCTATATGGGAGACGACTGGCTTGATCTGGTGCTGCTCCAGCAGGTGGGGCTTGCCATCGCCCCGGCCAATGGCGTGCGGGAAGTGAAAGAGACCGCCCATTTTGTCACCGAACGGGCGGGTGGTGCAGGGGCCGTGCGCGATGCCTGCGATCTCATCCTCGAAGCAAAGAACCTGATGACTGAACTGCTCCAGAAATACCGGACCCGATGAGATTTCACCGCAATACAATCTGGCTTGTCCCGCTGCTGTTCATCGTTACCTTCCCGCTGTGGAGTCCGCCGCTTGGCGACTTCCTCACCCCCCGCGGCGGATTCGATCCGGACCTGAACAAGCCACCGACAGATACCCATAACTTCACCATGGAGACGGTGAAGATCCTGCAAAACCAGGATGGCAAAAAAACCGCCCTGATCCGTGCCGAACAGGCGCATACCGACAATAACGACAATGATATCCTGATAATGGAACACGTCGACGCCGACATTTTCGACGACGACGGCAATATTACCCGTATTCTCGCCAAAATCGGCAAGTATAATATCGTCACTAAGACCCTGACTCTCCGCGGCGATGTGATCATCGATAAGACCCAGGATAAACAGGAACTCTATACGGATCTGCTCCATTACAACAGTGAAGAACGCACCATCAACTGCCCCGGAAAAACTCTCCTGAAAAGTGAGGATGCTGAAATCGACGGGGGCAGTCTCGATTACGATATCAAAACCGGCCAGTATGTCATCGGCAACGGAGTGAAAACCACCATAAAAGGTTTTGCCGAACCTTGATTGTTGCGGCTCCTCAACGGTTCGATCCATCCGGAGACTCCCGGCAATCCTCGAGTTCGCGATCAACTCCCCGGCAATGACTCAAAATATCCCACCGACTCCCGGGCCGGCGTCTGCATGCGGATGGCCGCCACCGCAGTAAGGGGGATATGCGGTGCGCCTGTACCGCAAGGCGAATTTTTATCCCAACGATCGGTTTCGTCTTTATTGCAGATGAAAGAGGCTATCATCGTGTTAATCAAGGGGACATAGAGAGGATACCAGTAGGTGATTCTGAGATGGAGCAGGTTCGCGTCCTGGATTGACATAAGGGGACCCGGTTTCCCTGGTTTGAAGGCGGAACTGCGAAAGAGCAGGCTGTCGTTGGGGATCTCGCCTTGGTTTACATATTGGCTGAAAGCTGTCTTCGACGGGCTGAGCCGTTCGATGCGTACCATGACCTTGGCGTCGACCAGGTCGAGGACTTTTTTTCTGGCGACCTGGAAGGCGGCAACCTGATCTTTGTCCTCTCCGGCGTAGCTGTACAGGGGGGCAAGCCCCCGGGCAAAACCCTCTCTGACCTCTTTAAAGTCGGCATGGCCGAGACTGCCGGCCCTGGCTGCCTCGAATGCTGCGTAATTGAGGGTAATCTTAGCGTGAAAGATCAGGGCGAACTGGATGGCGCCGAAGATCAGCATCAGCATCGCCGGCAGAATCACCAGAAACTCGACCATTGCCTGTCCCCGTTCAGACTGCGGCCCTTGCCGCCGGGATATTCCAACTCTCAATCTAGCTGCCGCCGCCATCTTCTTTTGTTCCCATAAGTTCCAGGAGCTTATCCTGTTTCGCTTTTATGCTGCTGAAGGAGGGGTCATCCCTGGTGATGTATTTGCGGCCCTCAAGGTAGGCCTGCAGGGCCATCTGCAGATGAGTCTCGGCCAGGTTGTGCCAGGCGATCCCGAGTTCAGGATTACGCAACAGGGCATTGCGATAGGCCGTGACCGCCGCGTCCGGCTGACCGGCCCTGACATAGCCGTTGGCCAGTCGAAACCAGAGTTCGGCGTTCTTAGGCAGGATCCTGACGAGCCTTTCATAGCCCTGAACCGCCGCCTGATAGTCACCCTGAGCATACAACTGCTGTACCTCTGCCAGGTCGGCAGTCGGTTCCATCTTCATCGCGCATGACGAGAGGAGAAAAACTGCAAAAAGAAGGGAAATACGTTTCATTGCTGTTGCCATAGCAGTTGGTCGCCCAATCTCAGTCCGAAATGCTCGATCTCGCCGCAGGCGATTTCGAGGGCTGCCGCCGCTTTTCGGCAGAGGATCAGGCGATAGGGTTTCAGGGCGGGATGCAGACCTACGACCCCTCCTTGTCTGTCAAGAAAGACCAGATCGATATCATACCTCATACCGATGGTATGGATAGAACGGCAGCCGGGAAAGAGCATTCCTTCGCCTTCTGTCGGCGAGGGTCTGCCCAGGAGCCCCCTGGCCCGCTCGATAAAACTGTCGGCGCGCATGACCTTGGGAAGGACCAGTCTTCCGGACCGTGCCAACTGCAACTGCCCTGCGGTCACAGCAGTCCCTCCTGCATGAATTTCATGACGATCGGAAAGGCCAGGACGATGAAGGTAGTGGGGAAAACGAAGAGGATGAGGGGTCCGATCAGCTTGACCGGCGCCTCCATGGCCTTCTTCTCGGCCCGCTGAAAGCGCTCGGTGCGTCGCTGTTCTGCCTGGATTTTCAAGACCTGGGCGAGACTTGAACCCATTTTTTCAGCCTGGATCACCGAGTTGACAAAGCTGGTCATCTCCTGGATATTTATTCGTTCCGCCAGTCTCTTCAGGGCATTGGCCCGGCTGACGCCAGCGCGGAGATCGCGCTGGACCACGCCGAACTCATTGGCTAGAGGGCCGGCCGGGGCCTTCTTCCTTGCAAGCTCCAGGGCGCCGGAAAAATTGAGTCCGGCCTCGACCGCCATTGAAATGAAATCAAGGTAGGAGGGCAGGGTCCGCAGCACCCCGTCAACCTGCCGTTTCCTGATATCGCGCAGCCAGATATCCGGGTAAAAATACCCGAGAAGCGGGAGGATGGCGAAGAATGCCGGATTCCACTCATGGATCATCGTCAGCAAGATATAGCCGATGACCAGGATAGAGAAGGACGCCACAATTCGCAGGGCGATGAACTCCTCGGCGATCATCAGATACGCCACCCCGTGCCGCCGCAACCGCACCTCGACGCGGCCCAGATAGGAAAATGGCAGCAGAGCGCAGACATGGTAGGCGATGACCCTGACCAGCGGCCAGATGAACCACAGGAGCCAGGGCAGGGGATCTTTAAACTCCCGGTCCTCCCCGGGAACGAGGATTAAGAGCCGGTTCAGCCAGAGAACCAGGAAAAGAACGGAAAGTCCGGCACAAGCGGAGATGAGAATCGGCGTCATATGTCAATCTCGGTAATTTTACGGATGACCAGAAAACCCAGAACCTGCATGACCAGGATCAAGGCCAGAACTGCCCAGCCGATTCTGGTGGTGAAGAGCATGCCCATGGCTGTCGGTTCGAGCTTCATCAGGATGACGACGAGGACCATCGGCAGCAGGCTCATGACGACACCCTGTAGTCGCCCCTGAGCGGTGAGGCTGCGGACCTTTCCTTCCATGACCAGTTTACTGCGCAGGGTTGCGGCGAGTTTATCCATGTTTTCTGCAAGATTGCCGCCCACTTCACGGGAGATGCGGACGGCGGACAGCAGAAGGCGAAAGTCCTCAAGGGGAATCCGCTGCTCAATATGGTTCAAGGCGGTATCCATATCGACACCAAGCCGGATTTCCCGAAGCAGCAGGCTGAATTCCTGGGAGAGGGGTGGAGAGCTCTCCTGGATCAGGGAGTCGAGGGCGGTGGTAAAACTGGCCCCGGCCCGCATCGAAGCGGAGAGCATGATCATTGCATCCGGCAGCTGTTTTTCAATAGTCTGCAGCCTGCGCTTGTAGAAAACCGAGAGCAGCGTGTAAGGGGCGGCGATGGCTAATCCGAGAGTAATTACGCCGAGCCACAACTCCCGCGTCAGTATCCACACGGTCAGGGGCAGAAACAGTATCAAAGCGAAGTAGAGGTTCAGCCAGCGGCTTACGTCGACGAAAACGAACATCTCGGCAAAGCGGCTCTCTGTAACGACAGCCAGGTTCTTCCGGTAATCGACGACTCGCGTCGACAGGTGCTGCAACAGCAGCCAGGCAAACAGGCCGCCGCTGATTGCCGCAAGTCCTATAATGATGAATTCGCTGATCATGGGTTCGTGAAGATGCTCATGTCGACCTGCAGCCCCTGTTGCTTGAGGCCTTCGTAAAATTCCGGTACCCGGCCGGTGGCGACGAATTCTCCGACCACCTTGCCGTCACCGTCGAGTCCGTGCTGATTGTAGCTGAAAATTTCCTGCATCTGCACAATTTCGCCTTCCAGACCGGTGATTTCACTGATGTGGGTAACCTTGCGCGAGCCGTCCGAGAAGCGGGAAAGTTGGACTATCACGTTGACCGCCGAGACGATCTGTTCCCTGATGGCCCGCTCCGGCAGGTCCATGCCGGCCATCATAACCATAACCTCGAGCCGGCTTATCAGGTCGCGGGGGCTGTTGGCGTGGACAGTGGTCAACGAGCCGTCATGGCCGGTGTTCATAGCCTGGAGCATGTCCAGTGCCTCGCCGCCGCGGCACTCACCGACGACGATTCGGTCCGGCCTCATCCGCAGGCAGTTGCGAACCAGATCGCGTATCGACACCTCCCCTGCTCCCTCCATATTCGCCGGACGACCTTCGAGACTGACCACGTGCGGTTGGCCGAGTCTCAGCTCGGCGGAATCCTCGACGGTGATTATCCTTTCGTTGTGCGGTATGAAGTTCGACAGCACGTTGAGAAAGGTAGTTTTGCCGCTGCCGGTGCCGCCGGAAATGATAATGTTCTTGCGGTTGTGGACAGCCGTATCGAGAAAGCTCACCATTTTCGTGTCCATCGCGCTAAAGGCCATCAGGTCGTCGGTGGTCAGCTGTTTGCGTGAGAATTTGCGGATGGTCAGGCAGGGGCCTTTAATCGCCAGCGGCGGGATCACGGCGTTGACGCGGGAGCCGTCGGGAAGGCGCCCGTCGACCATCGGCGAACTCTCGTCGATGCGGCGGCCGAGCGGCGAGACGATCCTTTCGATCACCGAACGTACCGCGTCGTCGCTGCTGAAGGTGACCGGGCTCTGTTCAAGCCTGCCGTGACGTTCGATATAGATATCGTTGTAGCGGTTGACCATGATTTCGGTCACCTCCTCATCTGCCAGAAAATCCTCGAGGGGACCCAGGCCGACCGCCTCGTCGAGCACTTCTTTGCCGAGACGGAGCCGGTCGAGACCGGGCGGCAATTCCTTGTCGAGTTCGGCGATAATCTCGCCGATCAGGCCCCTCACGGTAGTCGTCAGTTGAACAACATCCATGGATTCGACGTCGGTGCGCCGAAGGTCCATGGCCTGCATGAGCTTACGGTGGACAAGGGTGTGGAAACGGAAGCGTTCGCCGACATCGACTGCCTCGCCTGCCGTTCTGGTCCTCACCCCGTAGGTGCCTTTCCGGTCGTCCCCTGCATCCTCGGTTGTCATGCGGCGCGATTCTATTGCCGCCGCAGGATTGTCCTCGGAAATTTCCTCCTGCACTGGAGGAGGTTGCTGAATATGCGGAGCATCAACCACAACCCGCAGTCGATAACTGCTGAGGCTGACGACGTCGCTGCCGGTAAGCGGGCCGTAGTTGGCGACCGACCGGCCATTGACCTGCAGACCCCCGCCGCCGCTGATGTCGGTGACGAAGACGCCGGTGCCGTCCTGGTCGAAACGGGCATGGCTGGAAGCGATTCGCCAGCCATTGAGGATCACCATGTTCTTCGATGAGCGGCCTGCCGTGCAACTGCCGCCGGGGCAACTGTACCGTCCTGTCTCTTTGCCGCCGCTGTCCTGAACTACGATCTCGAACATCCTTTTCTCCCTATTCCAGTAAACCGCCGCCGCCAATGATTTCGTGATAATGCCGCTGCATCGCATCGGCCGTCTCGAGCCCTTCCCGGTTGGGAACCGAAGAGGCATCGTAGACCTGGGGGGTGACTAAAATCACCAGCTCCGACGTATCGTTGATGAAAGCCTTGCTCCGAAAAAGGGGGCCGAGGATAGGTATCTGGCTGAGCCACTTGACATTATTGTAGTTCTTTTGTGCCGACTCGTTCAGCAAACCGGCGATGACCAAGGTTTCCTGAGCCCGCATGCTGATGTCGGTACTGGTCCTGCGGGTAAAGAAACCGGGGAACCCAAGAGAGGCGACCGCCACGTCGGGCATGCTGACCTCGGTTTCGATATGGGCGAGGATATTTCCGCGATCGTCGACTATCGGTTCGATATCGAGCGAGATGCCGTAACTCTTGTATTCAACAGTAGTCTGGCCAAGGCTGGAAACGATCGGCATCGGGACCTCGCCGCCGGCAAGAAAAGAGGCTTTACCGCCGGATCGGGTGCTGAGTCTCGGCTCAGCCAGAACCACCGTATCGCCTCTGATCTCGAGCAGGCTGATTATGTTCGACACCCCGGTGGCGATGCCGAAGTACCCTGCGCTCGTGGTCAAATCCTTGACACCTGCCTTTTTAAGGGAATTGGGAGGTGCCTGGTTGCTGTTGAGGATGGTAGCCCCGTTGCGCGAGTGCTCAACCCCGAACTCGAAGCTCGGTCCGGCCAGTTTACTCAGGTCCCAGTTGATGCCGAGTTCTTCCTGGGCTTTTTTCTTCATCTCCATGATCCGCACCTGCATATAGATCATCTTACCGGCCACGGCTTCCTGGGTGCGGGTCATATCCATCAGGTCCGGGTACTTGTCCTGGACGATCTTAATCAGGTTGACATATTCCTTACTCACTTCCCCGCTGATCACCGTGCGATTGCCGACTACCTGGATCTCCGTGCCGGGAATTGAGGCAAGCAAGGTCCTTATTTCCTCGTGATGGCTTTTCGGGGTAACCAGGTCGAGTACCCCTTTGAACTGGCTGACAATCCTGGCTAGCTGATCGGCATCTGTGGAAGCTACCTGCCCCTTGAGTACGGTCAATTCGCCGATGCGGATGGCATTAACTCCCGGCACCTCTTTAAGCAGGGTACTCAGTTCCTGAAAATTTGCCTGATGTTCGTGCTCGCGGATAAGGACGTCAAACTCCATCTCCTTTTCTTCGTCAAGCCAGATATGCATCGTGGTTGTACCGGCGGCATCTCCCATCAGGATCAGCTGACCGTTCGGAAGGATCGAATTGCTGGCCACCTCGGGATTGCCGATGGCGACTCGCTCGACCCGCCCGATCTTCATTACCTTGATCTCGCCGACATAGAGATCGATTGTTTCCCTGGCTGAACTGTTGACGGCGGAAAAGAGCAATATGGCAAGCGACAGCAGGAGCAGGATGTTTCTGCCGGGTAAACTAGTGCAAGAGGACATATGAATAGATTTCCGTAGAGTTTTTTTTATCTGACTTGCCCTGTAGCCTGTCCAGGATTACTTGTCATCGATCTTGACTATGAACGTCTTGGCGGTGCCGTCAGCGCCGGCCCCGCCTACTATATATTCAACCTCGTAGTTGCCTTTCCCGGCCAGGGGCCGTTTTTTTGCGTTTCCAGCCATGAGACCTGCGGCAAAGTTCGCGACGCTGTCCGCTTTTACCCCGGCAAGTGTTATATCCGCAACAGTCCCGGGGGGCTGGATCCGGCCATCCGCGGTCATCGTTTCGCCGGCGGCAGGCCGGCGCAGACCCTGATCCGCCAGCTCCACATCGGCGGCGCTGAGGGTATGTCCATCGGCGGCGATCAAATTGCCGTCCTTGTCCACATGTACCCCTTCAAGGATCTTGCCGTCTTTGGTCCGGACGGTGCCATCCGGATCGATGGTCACCAGATCACGGGCGGTAAGGGCCTTGCCGTTGCTGTCGATGATCGTGCCGTTCGGGCCCAGCCGCTCTCCATGACCCGCCAGCACCACTTCGGCGGCGCTGAGGGTATGTCCGTCGGCGTCGATCAGGTTGCCGTCTTTGTCCACATGCACCCCTTCGAGGATCTTGCCGTCTTTGGTCCGAACTGTGCCGTCAGGATCAACGGTTACGAGATCTCGGGCCAGGACCACATGCCCATCACCGGTCACCAGGGCTCCAGCCGCGACTGCCTGTCCGGCGGCAAGGTGGACGGTGCCGTCCGGGTCGACGGTGATATCGCCGGCAGCGAGGATCTTACCGTCACCGGTCCGAACCGTGCCGTCCGGAGCGAGTTTCAACCCGGTGAGCACATGACCGTCCGGCGTCATGATACGGCCATCCTTATCGACCAGGAAACCGCCTTTTGTGGTTTGATAGCCGTTGCCGGTGAGGACATTACCCTTGGCGTCGACCAGGCTGTCGTTCTTGCCCCCCACCAGAGTGGCGGTATCTATGGTGTTGCCCTTACTATCGCGGATATGGCCGGTGGAATCGACTGTGAGATCTCGTCCGTTCAGAACTACACCGTCTTTGGTTACAAGCAGCCCCTGGCTGTTGAGGTGGACATTCGGGTCGGTGATAACCACACCGTCACGGGTGACCAGCCGGCCGGTGCTGTCCTTGTGTACTCCATCGAGTTCGCGGTTGTGCAGCTTGTTTTCGGCGGCCTGACGCAGGGCGGCGGCATGGCCGAACAGGTCGGTCATGGTCAGCCGTTCGAAATCCGGGTCAGTGCTGTCTTTGACATTCTTCAATGCTGCAATGATGGTCCCGCTGTTATCGGCAAGACTGAGGAGGGCAACATCCCTGGGGCTCACCTCCAGGGTCAGGGTGGTGTAGGACTGACTGCGGTCATCGGTGTCCAGCCGATTGAACTCGTCTTCATTGGGACGCAGGCCACTTTTTCCGGTGGCGAGAACCAGAACGTTTTCGAGCACCGGGATAACCATTGTCCCGCCGCTGGCATCGGCCTGAGCATCACTTGCCTCAGCCATACGTGAGTACAGGTCAACCCGGTTGCCCGGCCGGATCATCCCGGAGATGGAATTGATTTCGTCCACCTGAATGGTGACCGCCCGGAAACCTTCGCGGACGGTTGCGGCGAAATCTTTCGGGATATCCAGATCGATCACCTCGCGGGTGAGCATCTTGCCTTTCCCCAGCCCCTTAATCAGCACGGCGCCGGTGATTGCGCCGAATTCATTCGGCCGGATCGCGTCGTCACCGACATACTCACTGGGGATAGCCCGCACGGCCATCGTCTGGCTGTCGATTCTGGTACCTATCGGCAGATCATGAACGGCAACCACCACCTCGGTCATGTCCTTGGGTTTGGGGGTAAGAGCCTCCTTGAGGCGGTTTTCCTCGAAGTGCAGGAAAACGGCGGTACCCAGCCCGGCGAGGAGGGCAAAAAGTGTTGCCAGGAAGAAAAGCCGCCATGGCCCCTTCTTCACATTTTCTTTTGGTTCATCACCCATTGTAGTTGTCCTGTCGCATGAATTTATCCCAATGAAGAGTATTTCGGTATGTGTGTCTGCATTCGTTCAGAGCCTATTCCTTCAACATGTTCGATACATCCGGCCAATGCGGCTTGTAGGGTTCGGGGAGGGAGGGGTGCTCAATGAATTGTTCGAGCGCATGCAGCGCATCCATGGCCTCCTTGACTGCTTTGGCATCCCTCTTCACCTCCTCGTCGAAATCACTGGTAGGCGGGTCGGAGATTGCAACACCAAATGAATAACTGCTGTATTTGTTCTGCATCATGCCCCTGACCATGTTAAAGGCGGAAGGAGCGGCGATAAGGGCCGAGACTAAGGCACCGATCACGATCAGGTATTCGACCACCGACTGGCCGTGCTGGTTTCGCAGCAGGCGCCTTGTCGTTTTCGCTCTGTTTTCGATCATTGTCATTTCACTGCACCATGTTGATGACGACCTGCGTGGCGCCCTGCTGGCGGCTGATGACCAGGTGAGCCTCTTCCGACCCTTTATGGAAGATCAGAACCTGACTTTCGATCCTGTTGTCTTCCGTCACCCGCTGCCATCCCCTGCCGATAAAATAATCGGTGTAGAATGTGCCGTTACTGGCCACCGAATAGGTATTGCTCAGCAGCATCACCCGGCCTTTCTTCCCCAGGTCACTGGACACCATGTCGTTGACGACCCGGCTGCCCTGCATCATGGGCACATTCGTCTGCCGCGCCTTCTGACGTTTTATCTCGCTCAGGCCCAGATAACCGGTGGCACCCGCCCCGAGATCCCTGATCTGAACATACTCAAGCTTTTTGCCCTCAAGCCGGGACAGAACGGACCAGGGCGGCATCTCTGCTTCCCGGCATCGTTTTTCCCCCGCCCCACAGTTCCACAGTGAGCGGAAATGATCGAGTACCGCTGCGGCCGGACGGCTGCTGACCAGGTGGAGAGCTCCTGTGGGCAGACCGGCTATTGCCATGTTCCCGCTCACCTCACTCACTTCGATCCAGCCAGGCGGACTGAATCGCGGACCCTGAGCTGCTGCTGTCGACCAAAAACAGGAGAAAAGGCAGATGAACAGCATGCAGGTCCGACCAATCATCTATTCCTCGCGATAATAGTACAGACCATCATTTTCCCTGGTCTTTCGCCTATCACCCACCAAGTGCTCGTAGGGAATGGGGTCATCCTGCATATGGCCGAAATCCGGGCCGTGCGGCAGCCTGAAGTCGATGGGCATGACATGTTTTGCGACATTTATCACACGCTGGAGGATATCGACAACTCCATTGAACAGCTTCGATACCGGCGAGAGAAGGGATGTCACTACCAGGCCTTTAGACTCGGAGGAGGCGTTGTCGGTCGATCCCGCGGTCCATCCCCGGGCAAGGACAGAGGCTTGAGCATTGATAATCATCAGCTTGCTCGGGTCGGAAGCTGAAGCCGGATTGCTGATATCCGGGACCACCTGCCGGCTGGTGCGGACATCTACCTGAAAATTGCTGGTGAAATTGCCGTTGCTGTTGAGGGCATTGAAGTCGGCCTTGACATGGAGCACCTTCAAGAGCTTGCCGAACGTTTGGGTGACCATGTTGATCAGACTGAGCAGCCGATCAATAAGGCCCAAGGTTGGGTCGGGGCTGCGCTTCTCAACAAGGCCTGCATTTTGATTCAACATTCTCGGGCTGAACAGGGTATCGCCACGATGGTCGATCCACAGCGGGTTGAGCTCGAGCGGTAGTTCAGTTCCGTAGTGTGGATCGGTAATATCGGAAAAAAACAAAAGGTTACCCTTTTTCCGGGTATCAAAGAATTCCCGCTTTCCCGCCCTCTGCTTATCTATCAGGCTCTGCATGAAATCAGTCGTCAGCTCTGCCTTGTCGTACCATGCCGTGTACTCCCAGGCCTCGAAGCGAGCCTGCTGAACGCAGGCCTGCTTGATGTCGATATATCTACCTAGAAGCGGGATCAGAAGAAAAAGAGGTACCAGGACAAACGAGGCAATAATGGTGAACTCGGTGGCAGCCTGACCCTTGCAGCCGTTCTGCCCAGTGACCTCCGGGCGGCGATTCACAGCAGTACTCCCATGAGAGCAGTCAGTTTTCCTATCCACAGCTGCAGCTTATCTTTCAAATTTTTCATCCCCGGCACATTCTTGGCATCCTCATTGCTTAGCCAGATGACATTTTGCTGCAGGGCAAGACCCAGCAGCCGGTCGAGATTTTTGGTCTTGACCAGGCGGGCCTGCCAGAACGGGCTGAACAGGTTGTCTTTCTCGGTCTTGCCGTCGTTGCGTCGGAAATAGGAGATATCGTCGGGTCGGCAGTGGTACACCTCGGCTTTGGCGAAGGCGCCCAGCGAGCCGTCGACCTCCCCGGCGTAAGGCAGGTCTAAAGGGGCGGCAAATTGCGGACCCTGTCCCTCGATATCTTTCATCGGCCGGATTACTCCGATCAGAAAGAAAGGGGCGGTGAAGGGCAGGATGTTGCCGCCCTCTTTCTTCCCCGGATCAACGTCGCGGTAACCCTGGAGGTTGGGATAGCTCTGAATCTTTTTTCCGGCAATCTTGAGACCGGCCTCGGACCAGCCTCCCCAATACTTGTTGGCTGCGGCTCCGCCATAGGCGGGCGGACTGCCGTACTGCCTGAGGGTCCTCGGCATGTCGTCAAGATTCAGACTCTGTTCGACGCCATTGGCCTGATACGCTCCGCCGGCCAGAGGAAGACTCGGCAACTTGAAATGCTGTTTATAAGACTTCACCAGCGGGGGTTTAATGATCACATCGATGGCATCCTCCCAGGAGGCGGTGTCGACCCCGGACCAGATAAAGGTGTTCTTTCCTTTCTTGTAGCGGATTTCCGAACCGCCTACGCTCTCAATGCCGTAGGTGAAGGTGCCGGTGATCTTAGCCCTGACAAGTTTGATGTCGATCCCCATCGACGCAGTTGCTTTTCCCTTCAATGCCCAGCCGCGGTCCTGGCTGATCCCTTTGCTGTTCGGCGTGGTATCACCGCTCGAGAAAGCATCGCGACCTTCGCGAATGGTTGCGGCCAAACGACCCATGCCGTTCCGGTTTTGCTCACTGCTGCCGGCGCTTTTCAGGGCATAGCGGCTACTGAATCCGTCAACATAAGAGGCAATATGACCGGCCAGGGCGACCAGGCCGATGGGTGACAGCTGAGCTCCCTCCTTACTGGGCCTGAGTCTTTTGATGAAGTAGTCTCCGGGAGTGCCGGGGACGTTGTCCTCAAGGCTTTTGAAGATGGCATTGGTAAAAAGCAGGATGGTGGTCAGATGATAGATCTCCTGGCTCAGCGAATAGACCGTGTTCACCATGGAGATACCCCGAGTGGCAAGTGGTGCGACCGCAAGGAGGCCTGCCGTCATCGTCTTGCCGGCCGTCAGAAATCCAGCCCCAACGGCATTGAGCGCCGCCCCTGCCTCGGCCAGAACAATGGTTGAATCCAAAAGACCGCCGAGCAACTCAAAGGCCTCACCGATGGCAACGAGCTCATCCGCCCAGCTCAGCAGTCCGACCATCTGGCCGATGGCCACCTCGTTGGCGACCATCGCCCTGTTGGTGTAGGCGGTAAAGTTCATTGCCCGGGCTTCAAGGGTCGAGGCGGTATAGGCGGCGCTGTCCGCCCCATTCTGGAGCTGCATCTTCTCGGTGGTCAGCTGCCCGGACTTGAAGAGAAAAGCCATGGACAGCAGGATGACCCCGAGAAAAACCAGAACAAATACCACCGCCTGACCGCTCTGGTCACGCCGGAGGTTCATACGACCGCCATATCCGGGTTGAGAATGAATGCCGGTTATTATCTTGCTGCTTCTCATGAAGTGTGAGAAAGATTATTTCGCCGACTGACCTTCAACATACGTCTTGAGATTTCTATCACCTTTACCAGCCTCATTCTTTGCAACGCCAGCCGCTGTTTGGGCGGCCTTGACCGCATCTACAGCTTCTTTCTGGTTTCCGGCGACCGATTCGCTCATCGCGGCGGTCTGGTTGCGGATAGTCTTGCCGAAATAGGAAAAGCCGGCGATGGCGGCGATGGCAACTAAGGCAACTATAATGATGTATTCGGTCATCCCCTGTCCGCGGTTGTTGCGCAGCAATCTCATGTTTCTCTCCAATTTGCGAAAATTCATTTTATGACTTGTGTTATGAGCAGTTAGATTTCCTTCATCGGAATACTCCCAGTAATGATCAACTTTAGCAAAAACGAAAAGACAAAGTCAAAAAAATCATTCAGAGAGGTTGCAAATTCTAGAGAAATTCTTAGCCACCTTTCGGAAACATTCTCCTTGGGTCGCTTTTTATGGAAGAGGGGTTTTGAGGAGAGATCGGGTGCAAGCCGACCAAGGTTTTTTGCAGAGTTATCCGTACGTCAGCATTTTTACAGGGCTATGCGCCTCTGCACGACGGGGTTTTCTACCGGTACGCCGATTCATCGGCTACTTGTCGGCAATCCTCCACCTGGAATAAAGAGTCCTCAACCGACCAGCGAATATTCACGTCCCAGAGCAGCATGCCAAACCGGCTTTTATTCTCCTTCTGACTGGCCGGTCGCGGATCATGACGGATCATCTCTTCAATCAACGCCCTGATGTTTCGTCCCGTTTTTTCCTGATACCGGCGGCAGAAAGCCGACGGTTCAGCGCTGAAGACAACCGGCAGGTCCGACTGATTGCCGTGCGCATAACCGCCGCTTGCCGAGGCAATGCAATCGCTGTAGGGAATATAGGGCTTGATATCGATCACCGGAGTCTGGTCAAGAATATCGATCCCCGACAACTCCAGATATGTCTTCCCGTCGACATGGATAACCGCCTCAAGCCGAACTGCCGAGAGCCCCAGGTGATTAGGGCGGTGGGGACTGCGGCTGGCGAAGACCCCTACCCGCTTCTGCCCCCCCAGCCAAGGCGGCCTGACAGTCGGCTTCCATCCTTCCACCACAGTCTGATGGAAGAGAAAATGGATCCAGACATGAGAAAACTGCTCCAGCCCGCGAACCATTTCCTCCCGGTTAAAAGGCGGAAACAACTCCATACGGGCCGTTGCCGCCCGAACCATTCCCGGTTGCCGGGGAATACCGAATTTTTCCGGAAAGCAGGAATGGATCACGCCGATCACCGTGACACTGAACTCCTTCTGTGACATTTATCTTTTTCTCGCCGTACTTGATGGTGCGTTAATGGGAATCTACTCAGAGCATAAACGGTGTCTTGCCCTCATGTCCGATGAACTCCTTGTCGACCGAAGTGAATATTTCAATAATCTTTCCTTTGGTTTCCATGGTGTTGCCTACGTTTTCATGCTCGTCGAGTTCGTACAGTTGAACTGTGGCCGTTTCTATTTTGGACCTGAGCTGCTCCATCTTGGTATTGAGTCTGGCTTTGCTGTCGGAAGTGGCTTTTCCTGCCTGTTCTTCGAATTTTATAATACCGCTTTGCCATTCTGATATCTTACTGTCAATAATATCTCTGTAAGTCGATTGCATTGCGCGTCCTCCTTATTTTTGATTCTGAAGTCCCGTGTACCGGACGGTGCTGCGTGTCGTTTTCTTTACTATAAATCGAAAAAAGGTGAGGAGCCAAAAAATGTTTATGAAACACACTGTCGACCTGTCATTGCAGGATGAGAACCAACAGCTTGGTGAAGAGGATCATGCCGATCAGGGCTATCGGGTAAACGGTCGCATAGGCAGAGGATGCATAATGGGTGGAGGACAGGTCGGTTGCAGCGACTAACCCGCCGGCGGGAAACAGAATCGGATATTCTAGCTGTTCCATGCACGACCTGCAATGAATTTTCCTCAACGTCCGGCAAGCGTTTCCGGCAAACCATGTTGCCTGTGACCTGATCGTCAGTTGTATTACCTTGCTCGAAACCTTACTCCTGTGGTATCAGTCAGGCAAACAAGTTTATCGAACCAGTCACCTTCGGCCGGCAAGTGTTGTATTTTCCATATCCGACGAGTGACCTTCTTTTTCGATGAGGTAATAGACACAATGAAAGTTGGTATTATAGGCCTGCCCCAGACAGGCAAGAAGACCCTGTTCCAGGTTTTGACCGGGAGCGAGTTGCGCGAACAGGCCGGGCCGGCAAAACCGATCCCGGGGACCGCCGAAATACGCGACCCGCGTTTTGATAAACTCGTCGCCATGTACAGTCCCAACAAGGCGGTACGGGCGAGGGTCGAACTGGTGCTGCTGCCGAAGATGGAACAGGAAAGCATCGCCAAGGGCGATATCTTCAAGGAAATTGTCGATGTCGACGCCCTGTGTCATGTTATCCGTGCCTTTGAAGACGATGCCGTCTATCATGCCGCAGGATCGGTCGATCCGGTCAGGGATGCGGAGATGGTCATCGGCGAGTTGATCCTGCATGATCAGATCTTTGTCGAAAAACGCATCGAACGCCTCGAAACAAGCTTAAAAAAAATCAAGGATGACAAACACGTCAAAGAACTTGAGCTGATGCGGAAGATGCAGGCTCACCTGGAAGAAGAAAAGCCCCTCCGGCTTCTTGAACTGAGCGATGAAGAGGAATTCCTCATCCGCAGTTATCCGTTTATCACCAGAAAGGAGCTTATCCTGGCTTTCAATGTCTCGGAAGACCAGCTGGGAGACTCCGCACTTCTCGATAAAATGGCAGAGCAGTGTCGCCGGGATAAAATGGAGGCGATGCTCGTTTCCGCCCAGGTCGAATCGGAGATTGTCATGCTCGACTCCGAGGCCGAAAAGATTGAATTTCTCCAAGACCTGGGCATCGATGAGCCGGCCCTGGGAACCTTGACCAGACTCTGTCTGCAGGCACTCGGCCTCATTTCCTTCTTTACCGTCGGTAAAGACGAGGTGAGACAGTGGCTGGTTCGCCGGAATTCCCCCGCCCCCGTAGCCGCAGGGGTTATCCACTCCGACCTGCAGCGCGGCTTTATCCGGGCGGAAGTCATCAAGTACGAAGAACTGATGGAGTACGGCAGCGAAGCCGAACTGAAAAAAGTAGGAAAGATGTACCTGCAGGGAAAAGATTACATTGTCTCGGACGGTGATATTCTCAATATCCGCTTTAAGGTCTGAAGGCCGGGAACCTTCACATCCGTGAAAGAGGTCGCCTGCTTCATCAGTCCGCATGGTTTTGGCCATGCGACTCGGGTAATTGCCGTACTCGAAGCGCTTCGGCGACTTCAGCCCGCTTGCCACGCGCATCTTTTCACCACGGTACCGGAACCGCTCTTCGCCGGTACCCTGACCAATTACAGCTACCATCGTGAGCTGGTCGACATCGGCGTGGTCCAGAGTTCGGCACTGACCGTCGACATTCCGGCGACCTGCCGAAGGCTCGATGATTTTCTGCCGTATTCCGCCGATCGCCTGGTCGAACTTGCTTCCCGGTGTGCCGGATGCGCTTTCATTCTCTGCGATATTGCGCCGATGGGTATCGCCGCAGGGCGACTGGCTGGAATCCCCTCGATACTTGTCGAAAATTTTACCTGGGACTGGATTTATGCTCCTTACTCCCGGCAATATCCCGAGCTGCAGCCCCATATCCAGTTCTTTGGCTCGCTTTTTCGGCAGGCCGATTACCGCATTCAAACGGAACCACTCTGTAATGTCAGCCCTCGGGATATGGCATGCGGACCGATTTTCAGGCGAACCCGTGCAACCGGAGATCACATTCCGGCGCGGTTGAACGTTCGGGGAAAAAAGCTGATTCTTCTCACTATGGGAGGAATTTCGCAGGACCTTCCGGACTTGAGCGGCCTTGAACAACAATCCGATCTTTTCTTTGTCATACCGGGCCGGCAGGATGCCGTGCAGATCGGCAAGAACATTCTCCTGCTGAACAGAGACAGCGACCTGTATCACCCGGACCTGATAGCTGCCGCCGATCTGGTGGTTTGCAAGGCAGGATATTCGACTGTCGCCGAATGTTATCAGGCCGGAACCAGAGTCGTCGCCATAGGAAGGGATGACTTTCCGGAATCGCAAACACTGCAGAGATATGTTGAAAAAGTGATGGGTGGAATATCGATTTCACCGGAAGTTTACGGAAATGGCGGCTGGCTGCCACTTGTCCGGGAGCAGCTGTCCCAACCTCGTCCATCTCCGGCCAAGGAAAACGGCGCAGACAAGGTCGCAGCGTTTCTCAGCGGTTTATTGTAAAGCGTGGTTGTCGTTTACAGCTTGCGACAAGGCTTCACGATTTATTTCTATTGCCTCCCTGGGAAAAAGTGACAGGGAAAGCCATCGAAAAAAGTATAATACGTTCGCCTGTTCTGGTGCTGATATCTGTATGAAGACTCTTGACTTCAATGTTCACGATATCTTCAATTGACTGCACCAGCAGGGTGCGTCCTTGTTCCAGCAGGGCGATGCGGATGCGTTTTATCAGCTCCCCCCCTTCCCTACGATTAGGAGCTTCAGCCAGTTTGAGTTCCGCCTGAGTAAGTACGTTTTTCAGCCGTACCAATATCATATCATCAACAAGATAGGTCCTGGCCTCCAGGGGTCCACGTCCCATGAACTCTTTTTCAAAACGAATAATGGCTTCGGTAATTTCAGCTTCGATTTGACCTTTACTTTTATTCATTTTTTGAAAATATCCATGTCAGGATGTTTTTGTAACGCTATTCCATGCAACTGCAGGGACCTGTTGCATGGAATAGCGACTTTGTTATATCTTCCATTCTGTGAAGATTACTTCCATCGCTGCCCACATCCCGGGCAAAAGTTTTGCTTTTCTCCACTGGCCGGTTCTGCACAATTGGGGCATATCTTTACCATTGGACCAAGCTCAATTATCAATTCACCTTCTCGGACAGGTACCATTTTTTTATCTTCTTTATAGTCTGCAAATTTAACAATCCTTTTAACAATTCCGTCAATTGCCGAGAGCACGGATTTTTCCTGTTTCATAATAGTGATATTACAGATTTCGTCACCTTTTTTTACAACATCTCCCGGGTTGACATAGACTACCCATAAATCGCCGTTTGTAGGGGAGGCGATATGATACGGATTGGTCTTGTCGGCCATTTCCACGGATGTTGCTTTTCCTTTGACGGCATCGGCAATTTTGACCGGATGATTAAATGTCTCGCCGTCCAGGATATAACGTACAAAACTCACGCCCTGATCGTCTGCTTCCGATATATCTATAATGGTCATTTGATGTGGCTTTCCGTCGCTGTCATTGAAGTTACGTTCGGAGCCGGGCGTAATTCCCTCAAACCATATGTCCAGAGGCAATCTGTTAGGATTTCCAAATCGTTGGCGGAAGAGTATTGTTTTTAAGGCATCACCCGGATGATTCAGGTACATAAGCAGTTCATCTTGCGTGGGATCACGCTTGATGTGCAATCGCAATGCTTCACATTCCTTATCAATATCAATGTCTTCTATCGTAGCGAGTGGTGATTGATCGGTCCGCTCGCTGATCATTTTTTGGTAGTTGGAGCCAAAAGCACTTTCGTACACCCATTCAGCAGGAAACCCCAGGGGCAGACGACCAAATTTACCCAATAGAAGATTGCGGAACGCATCATTGCTGTCCCTGTACAAAATGAGCCGCTCTTCTTTATGTACAGCGTCGATTTCTTCCTCAGGCACCCCGGCAATCGTTTCAATTACGTTGACAAGATGCTGCACTTCTACTTCTCCACCTCTTTTAAATGCAGCACTTACTGCGAGAAAGGCGGTGTTCCATGTGATCTGGGATCCCGGTGTTACATCATGATATCGAACTATCCGGCGCGTTCCTGCCAGAAAGCGAAGCATATAAGGAAGAAGGTGGATATAGCCCTGCTGCATAGCCCCTTCTTGTGAGGATGAAGTAGCACCGCCCGGCATGGCATGATCAACGACATCATGATCAATGCCCTGGAAATATGGTGCTGTGTAGCGATCATAATAGGGCATCATCTGTTTCAGAACAAAACCGGCATTGCGGATACTCTCTTTGTTCAGCGCCGTTTTCAACCCCAATTCACCTTCCATGTATGCTGCTGTTGACAAAACCTCACCTTGGCCGTACCAGCGGACTGCCGCTCCTATGCCGGTATCGACAATATGTGCGCCTGCCTGGGCGGCTGCACCGACAGCGGGCACAAACAGACCATCCGTGCAATGCCGGTGGTAATGAATGATCAACTCGGGATATTCCTGTTTTATTATTTCGACGAGTTGCCGTATAAACCTTGGTGGGCAGACGCCAGCCATATCTTTTAGACCGATAATAAAACTCTTCAAGGACTGTGTCTTGCTCAGGCCACTGACAGAACTCACCATCGAGACAATCGCTTCGAGCACATTCATATAATGCGGGATGTCGAAACCTTTGGCCCAGGAAAGAGCAATCGCCGGCTCAAAGACATTTGCAGGAGAGTTAAGAACAACCTCGGCAATCGGTGCCATATTTTCGACGTGATTTAAAAAATCGAAGCAGCGAACGATGTCGTAATGCTCGCAAATCATCTCCCCTGTCAGCTGCATGAGTTTTCGGGATTGTGGTTTATAACCGAGGAGGTTGGTCGACCGGACCAGGATTTGTTTTGGAGTTTGGGGGGCAAAAAGGTTCCACTGCCTGGCCTCATTAAACGGATAGGTCATGTTGGCGAGCATGGCCACATGAAAGTGGGCTCCTCCGCCATTCTCCAGAGAGAAAAAACCGCATTCATCAAGATATGGTCCAACAATGGCATCTTCCGCCAAACGAAAGCGGTTGCCGGTATTCGACTGAGTAATATCTCTAGCTGTAGTATCGGTAAAATGCACCTGCCCGGTGTCTCTTACATAGTCAAGGAGTGCTTTTCGATCACCTCTTGGGTAGGGCGACCGGTATTTGGATGATGTTGTTTTTGGTAATGCCGGCGTGAATTCTCCCAGTCGCTTATCCTCACGTCCCCGGTATTTTCCCAGTCCTACAAAAGGGTTGTGACCGATAGCTGAAATCTCAGCGACAAGTCTTGACAACCTGACATGCTCCGCTTCTCTATCAGCATACTGCAATAAATATGGGTGGTTGGATATGAATTTAGTATCGCATTCACCCTTTTTAAAGAGCGGGTGGTTTATAATTTCCAGATGGAATGGTATGGTCGTCTTCAAGCCCCCGATAATATATTCACGCAGAGCGCGATTCATAACCTCCAACACCTTAGACCATGTCTGACCATAAGCTATAAGAAGTGTAGCCGCCGAGTCATACTGGGGAGGGAAATCATAACCTGCCGAGATACAGGAATCGAGTCGTATGGATGGACCTCCGGGTGTGATATAGCGGGTAATTCGGCCGGCGTTCGGCGCAAAATTAGCTTGTGGGTCCTCACAGTTTATACGCACCTGCATTGCACATTGACCTGGTTTGTTCTGTTCTTCATTCACTCTCAACCTGGCTCCGAAGGCAACGGCAATCTGTTCTTCAACCAGATCGATTCCGTATCGGCACTCTGTTATACCGTGTTCTACCTGAAGGCGGGTATTGATCTCGATGAGATACGGCGTACCGTCGGCATCCAATAAAAATTCAACTGTCGCCAGAGAGTGATATCCTGAGCTGAGGATGAGTTTGCGAGCATAATCCTTTAAGAGTGTGCGAAGTTCCGGCGTCATGCCTGGCCATGGGGACGGTGTAATCTCCACAAGCTTTTGATGGTTTCGCTGGACCGTACAATCACGTTCATCAAAAGCGAATACATTTCCATGCCTGTCGGCAATGATTTGGATTTCGATATGTCGAACCCGGGTCAGCATTTTTTCTACAAACAGGCGAGGGTTGCCGAAGGTGGCATGGGCCATGGCTGTCGCCTTCTCGAAGGCGCTGTCAAGCTGGGACTCATCGGTGATTTCGTATATGCCCCTGCCACCGCCACCACCTTCGGCCTTGAGCATAACAGGCAGCCCTATTTCTTTTACGAGTCTTTTGGCTTCGGCAATAGTAACAGCTCCATCGGAACCCGGGATGGTTGGAACATTTAATTTCCGTGCAAGTTTTCTGAGTGCTACCTTGTTTCCCAAAAGTCGCATTGCCTCAGTTTCGGGACCGATAAAAATGATATTATTCTGAGCACACTTCAATGGAAACAGGTCGTTTTCCGAGGCAAACCCCCAACCAGGATGAATAGCTGCAATATCTCTTGCTTTGGCTTTTGCAATGATTAGGTCAATGTCCAGGTATGCCCGAGGATTTTCGCCTAAAAGAATGAGCTCCTGGGCACCTGAGGTGAACGGTGCACTTTTATCTACATCCGTTGCCGTCAATACCGGAATGGCCCCGAGCTCTCTAATGGATCGAGCGATTCTTCGGGCTGTAATTCCCCTGTTGGCCACCAATATTTTCTTGTTCACAATGGTGTGAAAAACGTTGTCAGTCGCACTTTCGTTCATGGCATGATCCCTTATTATTTTATTAATTAGCTAACGGGTAAACAGTCGCAGAATGAGTAATATGTACTCCGCTTTTGGTTAAAAGTTTAAGACCTCCATCTGGTGACAAACCGAGTATTGTTGCTTCAAGCGGTTTGCTTTTGTAATCTTCCACCAGGGCATGGTCACCGATAAATGCCAGCGATTCATTGATATTGGCGATTACATCGGCAATCTCAGACATAATTATTGTATTGAAAACACTTCGCCCTGTCTTCACAAGGTGTTGCCATAATAACAGCGGTTCGATATCGATACCAAAATCCTTCAGGCACGCCGAAGGTATACTCTGTTGATTGCGGATTTCAAGCTTCCCCGGACATGAGACCAGATTGATTCCCACGCCGACCATGCAGGTGTCACCTCTTTGTTCCACTAAGATACCGCCCACTTTTTTTCTGTTGATGATCAGATCGTTGGGCCATTTCAGCTTCGCCTCCACGCCAATGTCCGCAAGGCCTGCGACCAGCACATAACCCATCAGCAAAGCGAGGTGATTCGAGTGGGGCAGGGCTGATGCGGGTAGATGCAGGGTGCCGTAGATATTTCCAACCGGCGAGAACCATACCCTGCCCAGTTGACCTTTACCTGCCCACTGGCTTGCAGCGAGAACCGATCCCCACTCCGGCAAGAGATTTTTCCGGTAAAAATACCAAGCCAAATCCATGCTGGATGAACAAGAACCTGCAATGAAAAGACTGTGCTCAGCAGGCGTGTCCGAGATCCAACACTTGCTTGCAGCCCCTTCTGCGATAAGCGATACTCGGTGCCATGAGGATTTTTTATCGAAATTCAAACCCAACCGGAGAAATTGTTGGGATTCATACGTTTCAAAACCTGTGGATTTTCCTTCTATGCTGGTTCCCCAGAGTATCATTTTGTCCATAAGGCAATAGTCAAACCGGCTGATTGAAGTTTTCGTTGGAGGCCACCTCCTGCTCCCCGTCTTCAGGCAGCCTCCATACCAAATTCAAAAGCCTTAAGGTTGGTATCGATAAATGTCTTTTTAGTCTTTTCCCGGATAACCTGCATGAAGAGATCGGCAGAAAGATCTATGGCACCACTCTTTGCCAGAGCTCCCAGCATGACCATATTTAAGGAAAGGGGAGATCCGGCTTTGACAGCGAGAGCGGTAGCATCAAAAGCGATTAATTTTCTCACCCGCCCTTCCAGTATTTCAAGAGCTCTCCGTGTATCCGGGTATTGGGTTTTGCCCAGGGCCACTGTATAGGGAGGCACAGGAGCGGTATTGGTTATTATAACGGATCCTTTGTGGCATTTCCCGGCTGACCTGACGGCTTCTGAGGGTTCGAAGGCAAGGAGCACATCAGCGTCACCGTCGGCTATACAATAGCTTTTGCCTTCTCCCATCAGCACCATCGATTCAACAACACCACCACGCTGGGCCATGCCATGAAATTCCGACATCCGTACTTCCATATCGGCAGCCAGGGCCGCTTCACCCAAAACTCGGGCTGCCAATATATTGCCCTGTCCGCCTACCGCTACAATCATTAACTGAGTGGCTTTCATGCTCTTGCCTCCTGCTTAAATGGCCGAATTGCGTTTTCCGGGCAGAACTGGACACAGAAAGCACAACCCTCACACCGATTAGGATCGATAAATACCCGTTCGTCTCTTAGGTAAAAGGAGGGGCACGCCACTTTAGTCACACAATCACGGTGATTCTTGCATTTGTCTTGCACCACGTGATATGGTTGCTTTTTCCTGTAATTCGGCAGCACCCTCTCCTGGAGAGGACAGGGAGCCTGGGCGATGAGTACCGAGACTCCTTTGAAATCAGCTACCTCCCTGACAGCTTCGATCATTTTGCGATGTTTCAGCGGATTAACCGTAACTACCTTACTTACGCCAAGACCTTTTACAGCCTGTTCAATAGAGAGCCTGGTGTGGGGCAGGCCAAGGTAACCGACGTCAACTCCGGGATGAGGTTGATGTCCGGTCATGGCCGTTGTCCCGTTATCGAGGATGACCAGGGTAAAATCGTGGTTGTTGTAAACCGCACTGGCGAGCGGTGAGAGACCGCTGTGAAAAAAGGTCGAATCACCGATAAAGGCAACTACCTTGCGTCCGGTAGCCCTCGCAAATCCTCCGGCCGAGCCTACGCCGGCCCCCATGGCTATCAAAAAATCGCCCATCTTGAGTGGAGGCAGGACACCCAAAGTATAGCAGCCGATATCGGTGGGGTAGATAGCATCATCGCCAAATATTTCTCGTACCGCAACAAAGGTTGCTCTATGTGGACAGCCGGCACACAGGTTTGGTGGTCGTGGCGGAGCCTCCGGAAGATCGTCGGTTTTGATGGGCAGAGCTGGAACCAGGGAAAGATCGAAATACTTAGCTATCACCTGTTTCACCAGGGCCGGATCAAACTCGAACAGCCGGGAAAACAGACCCGTTCCCTTTCCCTGGATCTCAACCTGCCGACCAAACTTCTGGGCACAATTTCTCACGGCCTCTTCCAGATACGGTTCACCCTCTTCCGCCACTAAGACCTTCTCGCACCCATCTATAAAACCGCGGATAGCCTCGTCAGGTGCGGGATGAGAAAAACCAATGCGCAACACTCGAAAACTTCCCGGCAAGCCGAATTCGGTTATTGCATCGCTGACATACCCGTAGCTTACGCCGTTGCAGATAATGCCCCACTTGCCGTTACCTTCAGTGGTATTCCAGGGACTCCGGTTGGAAATATTGAGAGCCTTATCGTAATTTGCCAACAATTTTCGATGAAGATTGCGGGACACCGAAGGTATGCAGACATAAGAGGAAGGATCTTTGACAAAGGCACCCTTTGTCTTGCGTTCCGGCAGAAAGCCTAAAGAAACCACGCTGCTGGAATGGTTAATCCGGGTTGTGGTACGCAGGATCACCGGCTCCTTCAGTTCCTCCGAAAGTTCAAAGGCATATTTAACCATCTCTTTTGCTTCGGCCACGGAAGATGGTTCAAGGATGGAAAGGCCGCTCAGTTTGCCGTAATATCGACTATCCTGCTCATTCTGGCTGGAAAACATAAAGGGGTCGTCAGCACAGACCACTACCATGCCTCCGATAATCCCAGTATAGGCAAGGGTGAGGAGTGCATCAGAGGCCACGTTCATCCCTACATGTTTCATGGTACACATGGTGCGAAGCCCGCACATGGCCGCGCCGGCAGCCATTTCAAGGGCTACTTTTTCATTGGCGCTGTACTCGAAATAGAGGTCGCTTTCCTGTGCTATCTGGAAAAACTGCAAGGCAATTTCAGAGGATGGCGTGCCGGGATAGGCGGTCACAAAAGCAACCCCGGCTTCCAGCGCACCTCTGGCAATGGCTTCGTTGCCAAGCATCAATATTTTTTTGTTCGGTTGATCGAGCAATAGGTGCTGCATTATGTCTCCTTTTGTTCTTGAAATCTGACCAGCACCTCTCCGGCCTCAACCGGCTGACCGACCATCATTTTTATTTCAGCGATTACACCGTCCAGTGGCGAAGCCACACCGCTTTCCATCTTCATTGACTCAAGTATGGCGAGATTCTGGCCTTTATAAACCCTTTCACCCTTCTTTGCCAATACAGCTACCACCAGTCCCGGCATAGGGCAGATGAGTGTCCTGTCCGCATGGCGATTTTCCCGTACGGGCATAAATTTCATCATGTGCCATTCCTTTGGGGTGTAAATTTCAAAAACTTGCGCAATACCGCTGAAAGCGACAAAAATATGAAACTGTTCCACCCGTAGCCTGAACCTGTGAGTTCTGCCGTCGATCCTCAGCCTCAGCCTCCGGCGATAAAACTCTAATTCCGGCGGTTCCACTATATATCTGTGTTGGCCGATACAGAAAGTCCATGGCCGTCCAAGGGGTGCGGATTCGAGCTCCACACTCAATACTTCATCCCCGGATCTGACATAATATTCATACACATTGCCGACAGCCTTCTTCGCTCCAATTCGAGAAACCATTGGCTGTAGCGATTCGCGAACAGCAAGCCTGCGGGCATGGTAGATAAGGGTAGCTGCCAGCGCTGCATAACGCAGCCGCTCAGGATCCGGGGCCTGCCTGGCCTGATCAGCTTCAAAATGTCTGTCGATAAAATCGGTATCCAGCGAACCATTGGCGAATTCAGGGTGACAAAGGATTCTGCTGACAAAATCGATGTTGGTGGTCACTCCCTCGATATGATAGCCATTCAGCGCCCCGATCAGCAGAGTGCGGGCTTCATCCCTATCCTTTCCGTAGCAGATGGTTTTGGCAAGGAGCGAGTCGTAGTATACCCCGACCTTGCTTCCCGTTCTAATGCCGCTATCAACACGAATACCTTTGCCTTTGGGCTCAGCATAGCGGGTTATCATGCCGGTGGAAGGGATAAAGTTTCTGGCGGGATTTTCAGCACAGACACGGGCCTCCATGGCCCAGCCGCGAAACGTTACACCATCTTGGTCAAAGGGGAGCGGTTTGCCGGCCGCAATCTGCAGCTGCAACTCCACCAGGTCAAGCCCGGTAACCAGTTCTGTAACCGGGTGCTCAACCTGCAGGCGGGTATTCATCTCCAGAAAATAGAACCTCCCACTCCGATCGAGAATGAACTCTATCGTACCGGCATTTGTATAGTGAGCGATTCTGGCCAGGTTGCACGCCGCACGGCCCATACTATGCCGAAGTTCAGCGGATACAGCTGGGGATGGTGATTCCTCTATTATTTTTTGATACCTCCGCTGAATAGAGCATTCTCGTTCCCCCAGGTGAATGATGTTTCCATGACTATCAGCCAGTATCTGATATTCCACATGCCGTGGCCGCTCTATATAGCGTTCCATGAAAATACGGCTGTCACCGAAGGCCTTGCTTGTCTCCTGGCGACAGGCTTCCAAGGAGTCTTCCATATCTTCCGCTTTGAACACCACCCGCATCCCTTTGCCGCCACCGCCTGCCGCCGGCTTCAGCAGCACCGGGTAACCGATACTCCCCGCCACCGTGAGTGCCTCATTAACCGTATCTAACGCATCGGTATGACCCGGAATGACAGGGAGACCAGCTCGGACTGCAAGTTCCTTCGCTGCAATTTTATCACCCATCAGAGCGATGGCTTGAGCTGAAGGGCCGATAAAAACAAGGCCGGAAATCTCGACGGCCCTGGCGAACTGTTGACTTTCAGATAGAAATCCATAGCCGGGATGTAGAGCTGTACAGCCTGATGAAACTGCTGCCGAAATTATCTTCTCCGCGTTGAGGTACGAATCCCTAGAATGCGGCCCACCAATATAGACGGCTTCATCGGCGAGTTGCATGTGGAGACTGCGGGTATCGGCGTCCGAATACACCGCCACCGTGCCGATACCTAAGCGCTTGCAAGTACGAATGATACGAACTGCAATTTCGCCACGGTTGGCAATGAGTATTTTATTAAACATATCACTCCTCACAACGGGATATTTCCGTGTTTACGGGCAGGAAGTATCTTCTCTTTCCCTTCCAGCATCTGCAAAGTACGAATAAGGCGGTGGCGCGTGTCCCTTGGAAAAATCACGTCATCCAGATAGCCGCGCTGGGCGGCAAGAAATGGGTTGACTGTGGTTCGTCGATAATGGTCCATTTTGGCTTGCAGCATGGCCTCCGGGTCTTCGGCTGCTTGAATTTCCTTGCGGTGAATCACTTCGGTAGCACCTTTGAGCCCCATAACTGCGATCTCGGCCGTCGGCCAGGCGTAATTCACATCACAATGTATATGCTTGGAATTCATCACCAGATAAGCGCCACCATAGGCCTTCCGCACGATAACCGAAATACGGGGAACCGTAGCCTCGGTAAACGCATAGAGCAACTTGGCACCGTGGCGGATGATGCCGTCATGTTCCTGGTCCGGGCCAGGCATAAATCCAGGGACATCGACCAGGGTAATCAAGGGGATATTAAACGCATCGCAGAAACGAACAAAACGACCGGCCTTCATTGAGGCATCGTTGTCCAGAACACCAGCGAGTACTGCAGGCTGGTTGGCGACCAGACCGATTGTCTGTCCGCCGAGTCTCCCTAGTCCGCAGATAATGTTTCGGGCGAATTGGGATTGAACCTCCATGAATTCCGCACCATCCAGAATGCTGTAGATCAGCACGTTCATGTCATAGGTTTGATTTGGATTTTCAGGGATGAGATAGTCAAGCGCCGGATCGATACGGTCAATGGGATCGCTCAGATCTAAAAGTGGTGCACGCTGTTTATTGTTCGATGGCAGGTAGCTGATCAGGCGACGGATTTCCCGCAGACAAAGAACATCGTTTGGCACAGTGAAATGTGTAACCCCGCTCTTTTTGGCATGGACCTCTGCTCCGCCCAATGCTTCTGAGGTAATGTCCTGATGGGTCACCGTTTTAACCACGTTCGGCCCGGTAACAAACATGTAAGATGATTCCTGGACCATAAATACAAAATCAGTGATAGCCGGGCTATACACCGCTCCGCCGGCGCAGGGCCCCATAATGCATGAGATTTGCGGCACCACTCCGCTGGCTCTGACATTACGGTGAAATATTTCGCCATAGGCGGCTAAGGAATCTACACCTTCCTGAATACGAGCACCGCCTGAGTCGTTCAGGCCGATGATTGGTGCTCCGACCGACAGTGCCAGGTCCATTATTTTACATATTTTCTGGGCGTGCGCCTCACCGAGTGAACCGCCGACAACAGTGAAATCCTGACTGAATACAAATACTTCTCGCCCGTCAATAGTACCATGGCCGGTGATTACACCGTCACCTGGGAAAGTTTTCTGCTCCCCCGTGACCACTCCGCGACCTTTTTTTAATACATCGAACTCTTCAAAAGTGCCATCATCCAGCAGCAAGTCAATCCGTTCTCGTGCGCTCAGCTTTCCCTTGCCATGCTGGTTGTTGATTTTTTGTTCTCCTCCGGCGGAAATCGACTCCGCACGAAGCTGTTCCAAAGCCTCAAGGGTGCTACTGTATCGGCAATCCATCACTGTATCCTTTTACATAGGATTATCGGGAAAATGATGCGGCGTCAGTAAGGTATCCAAGAATGAACCACAATCGACAATTAAGCCGGCATAGCCATTCCGCGCATTTTCCTATACTCCTCACGCAGGTTGTTAGTTGCCCTCAATACGTCTTCCATGTATTTCTTTTCTTTGGTGGAAACAAACCGTAATGATCGGCAGTCATCCCTCGAGCGAATGATGCTGCCTGCCTCTACATATGAGAAACTATTGAGTGTTGCTCGAATGACAGTTGCACCCACACCAACCCAGACTGAAGACTCCACTGTGGCGCAATATAAAGTACAGCGCATGGCCAGGAAACAGTCCTCACCAATGGAACACGGGCCATGGATGGCGACTCCATGGCCCACTGTAGTTCTCGAGCCGATGGTCACTGTCTTGCCGCCATGGCTGTGGATAATGACCCCATCCTGGATGTTGACTTCTTCTTCAACGACAATCGGGGCTACCATACCGTCCGGACCCTGTTCGTCAGCGCGAATTACTGTCAGAGGAGCAATGAAGACGTTTTTGCCGATCTTTACATTACCGATTATTTGAGCGGAAGGATCAATGAGAGCTAAAGGATGGATATCAGGAAGGTCACCAACAAGATTTGGACGTATGTTTGCCGGATAATTCTTCATATTGAAACATTCCTTAAGAAAAGATTTTGCAGTACCCGCCAGGCAGGCTGGTTTGAGCTCACGCCTATCTGGCGGACAGGGCTACTATGCATGTATATTATTCATGAGAAATGTTGCGGATTTCGTCGTCGGCAGCTTCCACCTCCTCCTGCATCCGCTGTCGGAATGCCAAAAGTTCTTCCCGCAGACGAGGGTCCGACAAAGCCAGGATGGATACCGCCAGAAGAGCGGCATTTTTAGCACCGGCCTTGCCGATGGCTGTAGTCCCGACCGGAATTCCGGCAGGCATCTGCACCATAGAAAGCAGAGAGTCCAGACCACCCAGATCAGATGTAGTCATCGGTACGCCAAGAACCGGCAGGTGGGTGAAAGCCGCCAGTACTCCGGCCAAGTGTGCGGCTTTGCCGGCAGCGGCGATAATAATCCGGGTGCCTCGGCCCTCCGCGCCTGTCGCGAATTCATGGGCACGCCCCGGTGTTCTGTGGGCTGAAATTACCCTGACCTCGTGTGAAACTCCGAACTCCCGCAAGACCTCAGCGCTGTGTTTCATTACGTCATAGTCTGATTTGCTGCCCATGACGATGGTAATTATAGGTGTATTGTTGGTGGATGTGTTTGGCATGTCAGGACGCCTCCGCTAAAAAAAGGTTAACGTTTCTCACTTTAGTGGCAAATGCAGTCAACTCCTCTGATGCCGGTAAAAGCTTCAGAATATCTTCATTGTTGTGAACTGCGGTCATCGAAGGCACATGAAGAGCTGAAGGCAGGGTCACGCCGTCGACCAGCGCCTGATGGAGAATGACAACACCAGACCCCAGGGTGGCATTAAAAACTACGCTCTTGAAACCGATGAAACATTTTTCACCTACCTCGCATGGTCCATGGACGACACATCCGTGCGCCAAAGAGGCGCCCTTGCCAATTCGAACGGTGGAGCCGCCCAGGGCATGTATGATGACACCGTCCTGAACATTCACCTCCGACTCGATGACAATTGCATCAGCATGGCCGTTGACATTGGGCTCATCGGCACGAATGACTGCATTTGGTCCAACATAGACGTTTGCCCCGATCTCAACATTACCGATCACCACAGCTGAGGGGTGAACATAGGCAGTCTGGTCAATTTTCGGGGCTTGTCCTGCATGATTAGTGTGGATCATTGTAGTTACTCCTTTGTTTTCTAAGGTATACTTTTTTTTAAAAAAAAAAGGCCATGACTTGTTTTCGATGAAAACAAGTCATGGCCTTTGTATTTTTCAGCATCCTCCAGTACATCGAAGGATCCATCCTAACTCTCAGACTATATCGTGTACTTATCCTTCCAGTCGACTTCTCTACAGAGCTATCGCCCAGACTGATTAATTCATGATGATAGCATTTAACATTGTTTTAATCAAGCAACAATGTGTATCCGCTCATTAAACCCCACTCTCAAGGAACGGCAGGAGTAAAGGACAGCCTTCAGCTTTGCCGGTAGCAGCTTTTCACAATGCGGAATTTGCCACCAAACCAGGTCGGTTCAAAAGACACTGCTTTGTATTTGTGTTTGTTGGAATTACCCCTTATATTTCCACAAAAGAAGGATCATCCGGCAGAGGCATTACCCGCCATTCATCGCCTTGATGATCAAAATCGGCAATTTTCTCAATATCCATTTTTAGGTATTTGCCCTGGCCCTCAACCGCCACCTGGCCATCGGCAAGAAGGATCGCCCCCTCACCCTGAAAGGACCTCTTGCCTTCGGAAACTATCCTGGCCAAGACTCTGATTTCCTTATCGATAGGCACAGGCTTTCTGAGCTTCATCGAGAAATCCACGGTAACCCCCCAGATATTGTCCGAATACCTGAGCATTATCGCCCGGCCGATGGTTTCATCAAGGATCGTTGCAGCAATCCCGCCATGGAGACGCCCGGGATACCCCTGGTGTTCTTGTGCCGGGCTAAAAATGGCCATGAGCTGGCCGTCCTCAAGTTCAAAAAACCTGCTCTTCAACCCAAAGCCGTTATTCATCCCGCAGACGAAGCACATTTTTGAATTGGGTTGCTTTTTCATTATGTTCAGGCGCATTGTTTCTCTCAGTGAATAGCCGATTACCGAAAAACGGTACCGGACTCATCTCCTGTTCAGGTTGCATTCGGCCGTCAAGACCAGGGCATTATCGAGTTTTTTAAAGAAATTCAAAGCCTCTTGATTGCCGGGATCCAGCTGTATAAGCTCATCGTACATGGCAAACAGTTTGGTGAGAACATGGGGCGCCTCCTCCTCGCCGACACTGCCGAGAGCCTCCCACAGATCGTTTTGACTGCGCATCATATTATCTCCGTTCGCAGTGGGGGAGCGGTATGCTCGGCGGTCCGTTTACGAGCATCTCGGCGATGGTAAGTCTGACCTTCGGCACCAAGTGGCGTTTGTTCTCCAGCAGGCGGCTTTCCAGTAAAGCGAGCTGTCGCAACAGCGGTGTCCGCTCCACATGGGGTGCGGGACCTGCCGGCGACCGGCCGGCGACCAGTTCCTGACACCGGAAACATCCGGGAAAAGACATGGTTTGCCCGTCGGGCCTGATCAGCGACGCCGGAACCCCGTGTGTTCTGCAGACGAGTAAACGGTGTTCATAAAGAACGCAACGGCCATCCTCATTCAACGGACACATCACCTGCGGCCTGTCCCCTTCGCGCTCAGCCTTTTCGCACTGCTCCAGCCAGGTCCGCGACCTGGCGACAAGCTCCTCCTGCCGGAAGGGATCGAGTTGCCTGATCCCTCTCCAGAGATATGCCCACTCGGCATAAGTGTGGTGCAGAAAAAAAGAATCGCAGCAGTTGTCGGGACACCCGGTGCAGGAAAAGCTTAACTCCCCCGCCACCCGCTCATACTCCAGCTGGAGCTTTCGGTAAATTTCTTCCAGTTCGTGAACCAGTGGAACGGAAAGCACCACTTCTTTCATAACTTTTCCTCGGAAAAACATTGAACCTGATATGTTTCTATCGCCAGCCTTTTCTCCCGCCAGCTCTGTTCCGGCAATCCTGCCTTGAGGCAAAGATTGTTGAGAAACTGATCAGGTGAAGGGAGCTGCTGCCATACCTGCGGCAGGAAGGTGGCGCTGCGCCAACCATCGCGAAGGATCACGCCGTCAAATTCCGGGCGGAGTCTGGATTGCAGATCGTTGGAATTTTCATAGTCGATGGGTTGTGGAGGAGAGAGGATCGAGATATCGATATGCACGCGCTGCAGCTCCCCTGCTTTCAGGGGCGGGAATCGCTGATCGTGAAAAGCAGCGTTCAGTGTGTTGTTCCTGATTCCCTCCCAAAGCGTGCCGGCGGGAACGAGGTTTCCTATACAGCCTCGAAGATTTCCGGAAATTTTCAGCGTGATAAACGTCGCCATCTCGCAATGGAAGACAGGATCGTCCGGCTGTTGCGGCAATTCTCCGCCAGTCAGGCTGTTTTCCAGGGTTTTTCTCGCCAGCTCAAGCAATATCCGGCCCTGACCGGCATCCAGCAGACCCTCCATGATTACCACTCCACCCCCAGCATCATACAATTAATACCACTGCCGATACCGAGCAGTGCGCCCTTCTGCCCTGGCCTGAATACTCCCTGTTCGATTGCCATAGCCATGGTAATGGGTGCCGAAACTGATCCGACATTGCCGAGAATATCGAGGGTCGCAAAATTTTTCTCGGTCTTGAGTCCCAACTGCTCGAACAGCAGCTTGGCATGGGCGGAGCCTACCTGATGACAGAAGAACCGGTCGACATCGTCTGCCTGCCATCCGGCTTTTTTCGAGAACTCCCGCCATGTCATCTGAGCAGTCTCCACCCCCCGATGCAGCAGTTCTTCGGAATTTGTTGCCATGAGTGTGGTATTTCCGCCTCGTTGACCTCCATGGCAAAGATCGGAATGCGCCGTGTTGGCTCGCCATGCGCCATGAACCAGGCGTGGCTTATCTTCATCCTTTCTTGTCCGCCGCATATAAAGCCCCACCGCACCTGACCCTATGGTAAGTGAAGCAAACGCCGGTTTAATGCTTTTGCGGCTCAGCGACTCATCCCCCAGCAGGGCAAGCAGGGTCGATTCCAGCAGTTCTTCAGCTGTCTCGCCGGACACTATGAGACCGTTTTTTACCTGCCCGAGTTCGATCATATTGGCAAGCATCACCATCCCGTCGAGAAACCCGAGGCAGGCGTTGGAAATGTCGAAAATCAGCGCCTCTTGAGGCAAGCCGAGTTTTTCGTGGACGAAAGACGCAGTCGCCGGCTCCATCATATCTCTTGAAACGGAAGTGAAAATGAGGCACTCCACTTCACTTGCTGCAAGTCCGGCTCTCTCGAGCACTCGTTTACCGGCAAGGGTGGCGGCCTCGCTCGGTCTGGTACCTGGAGGCCAGAGGCGCCTCTGACGAATTCCGCTCATCAGTTCAAGTCTTCCGGCAGGAAGACCTAACCGTTCGTAAACGGGAGCAAGCCGCTCCTCCAGTTGATCGGAGGTTAAGATCCTGGAAGGAAGTTCATAGCCGAAGGTGTCGAAACAAACATTTGAATAATGTATCATAGGTGCAATTGCAATGACTTGTACCCTTGAAATCAGGCCTTATCATAAACCTCCAGTTGCCTGAGGATCTTGTCCTGGGTCACCGGCCGTTCCAGGTACGCGTCGAAACCGTACTCCTGTAATGCCGCGGAACCGTTTTCTTCGCCGACCCCGAGAATCAATGCCCGCTGTCCCGAATACTCTTCAAGTTGGCGAAGAATTTTGGCCGCCTTGATGCTTTCCAGCTGCGGTGTCGATACATCGAGCAAAATTAGATCGAAATGGGAGAGAGAGGCTTCATACATTGCCGATCGTCTGGTCTCGGCTATTGTGACCTTCCATCCCGACTCGATAAGGGTGCGGATAACGACACTCTGGCTGACCGGGTCACCGTCGACCACCAGCGCCCGCCTGGTGAGGAATTTGGCAAGTACTTCAATCAACTGATTCCTTTCCAGCGGCTTTGGCAGATAATCGTCCATCCCTGCCTGCAGACATTTTTCCCTGTCCCCGGGCATCGCCTGAGCGGTAAGGGCAATAATATCGAGATGACCGCCATGTTTGCGCTCATGCTTTCTTATTGCTCTGGTTGCTTCAAGACCATCCATCTCCTCCATCTGCACATCCATGAGAACAAGCTGATACTTGCCGCTGCACGCCTCTCTTACAGCCTCCCTGCCGTTTTCCACCGACGTTACATCCACTCCCAGTTGAGTTAGAATCGTCTCGATAAGTACTCGGTTTATAAGCTCATCTTCGGCGAGTAAAATCTTGGCGCCTTTCAGCTCATAGGCAACGTTTTCCGCTATGTTTTCAAGAGTGCTGCTGGTCCTTTCCGTATAACTGGAAATGTCGGATACCTCTTTGAACGGCAGGATAAACCAGAATGTCGATCCCCCCGGACCGCTTTCGACACCGATCTCCCCGCCCATCAATTTTACCAGCTGGGAAGAAACAGTGAGCCCCAGTCCGGTTGTTCCAACCGACAACGGCATTGACGAAACCGGAGCGTTTGGCCGATATTTGAAGTAGTGCGATATAAGTTCAAGCTTTTCAGGGGCCAACCCACAGCCCGTGTCACTGACACTGAACCGTAAAAGAAGCATATTGCCGGCATTGTATCCACAGTTCTCGATCTTGACGGCAACGGCACCTTTCTCCGTATACTTGATGCCGTTGTTCACGAGATTGGTGAGGATCTGCACAAGACGGTTCGGGTCGCCGTTCACAAATGCGGGAACATCCGGCTCAATGGTGCAGGTAAGATCTATGTTTTTTTCCTGAGCGGCAAGGTGCAACACAAAGAGGTCGTGATCGAGGCTCTCCTTGATGCTGAAATCTTCAGGTTCGATTTCCAGCTCTCCGGTTTCAATCCTTGAAAAATCAAGGACTTCGTTGACTACAACCAGCAGCCGATCAACCGACGAACTGACCATTTCCAGGAATAATCGCTGTTCTGAGGATAATTCGGTTTCGAGCACGAGATTGGTCATGCCGACAATCCCGTTCATGGAAGACCGGATTTCATGACTGACATTTTCCAGAAACATGCTCTTTACCCGACTGGCAAGTTCGGCTCTGGCAAGACCTGCTTCACAGTCGCTGCGTTCCGACACCTCCTGCTCGGCTCTCTTGCCGCTGATGATTGCCTGCACTGCCCTTTTTTTCAGCAGTTCGTTGGATTTTTTCTGCCTCGCCAACTGTTTCTGCAAATCTTCAACCTGCTGTTGAAGGATCTCGATTTCTGCCACTCCTCCCTCCCCCCTTACCTTGATTTTTCCGGACTCACATTTTGAGAAAACCCGCTTTTGGCACCATCCCCTCCGTTATAAGAGAGAATCTCTCCAAGCCCCCCCTCTATTATTCCGATAACCGTTGCGTAATCGATCCTTCCTCCGGCTGCCAGCTTATTCTCGATTGCCTTGATGTAAGTAGCCCACTCCGTTTCCCCCATGTTAAGAAGCAGCCCCTTGAGGCCGTGAAAAAATGCAACCAGTCGTTCATTATCTTCCGGTTCTTTAAGAATTTCGCCGGCACTTGACAGAGCATGCTCCAGCGACTGCGAAGAACTTGCAAGCATTGTTTCAATCTGCGTTTCATTGAGCATATACGTCTGCCTGAAATGGTCCCTCAGTTTGCTGAGAACAAGGGGCCCGGGAATAAACAAGCCATTTTTGCCGATTGTCATTTCCGTCTCATTCGACAAGGTTTTTATCACTCAATCAACCCCAGGTCCCTGATATGACCTATCAACTTTGTTCTATCCAGAGGCTTGGTGAGATACGCTTCACACTGGCCCTGTCGGAAGGCTTTCATGATGTTTTTTGAGTCGTCTATGGCGGTAACCATGATCACCTTGGTGGTATCGAGACCCTTCAGACCGCGTCTCGCCTCCATTTTCCGTAACTCCAGCAAGGCTTCCTGACCATCCATAACCGGCATCATAATATCCAGGCAAATCAGGTCATAGGGATCATTTTCATCAAACGCTCTTTCAATGGCATCCAAAGCTTCCCGTCCATTCACTGCCACATGACAAACCCCGTATTCCGATAACAGGGTCGACAGAAGCGATCTCGCTAAAAAATCATCTTCAACAATTAAGGTTTTCATCCTTCCTCCCTTTTGCGCAAAAGGTCAAACTCTCGAAGGACAGCTGCCGGGTGCGGTTTTTTTTCACCCTTTCTGTCTAACGACTCATAATATCATGATCGGGTTGCCAAGGGAAAGACAATACTAACACCCGGCTCGGTTCGAATTCACAAGGTGTGCCGAACCTCCCAACACATGTGGACTTTTTTATTCCGAGAAAAGTCAAAAGCCAGTGAATCTCTTGAAATATCCGTTACCTCATACTTTTCCAGAACAGCCTCGTCGAGTTTAAATCTCCGGAAATTCGTTGAAAAAATCAACAATCCTGCCTGATCGAGACGCGACATGGCTGCTTGAATCAAACCGGCATGATCTTTCTGGACATCAAAAACCCTTTTTTCTTTTTTGGTGTTGGAAAAGGTCGGCGGATCGATAAAAATCAGATCAAATGTCGCTCTGCAGTCCTCGAGCCACTGCCGGCAATCAGCCTGCTCCACCCGGTTGGTGACTTCGCCCAGGCCGTTTAAGGCAAAATTCATTCTTGCCCACTGCAGGTAGGTGGCGGAAAGATCTACCGTGGTTGTACTTGCTGCGCCACCCAGGGCAGCATGGACGGTCACGGTCCCGGTGTAGCCGAAAAGGTTGAGAAATCTCTTGCCTTTCGCCATCCTGAATATCCGCTCCCGAACAGGGCGATGGTCAAGAAATATTCCGGTATCCAGATAATCGGTGAAATTGACGAGAAAAGAGCAGGCCCCCTCCCTCACTTCATACATCTTCCGCTGATCCCCCTTCTTCTCGTACTGTTTTTTTCCCTTCTGGCGTTCCCTGGTTTTTAAAAAAACCCGGTCTGAACGTACGTTCAGAATATCCTTTACCGTTCGCACGGCGCTGTCGAACCTGGCGGCAGCAAGTTGAGGGTCGACAGTTTTCGGCGGGGCATATTCCTGGATGTGAACCCATTTGCCATACAGGTCGACAGTCAGATTGTATTCCGGCAGATCCCGGTCATACACCCTGAAGCATGTGATGCCTTCGCGGCCGGCCCATTTCAGGATCTGTCTGAGGTTCTTTCTCAATCTGTTGCCAAACTCATTGTCTTTTTCCTCTCCGTCGTTGGCTTTAAGCTGCCACTGAAAATCCTGGGGTTCTTCCCTGGAAACAATTGCAGTCAACAGGCGACACGGAATCGAACCGTTAAAAAGCCGATGTTTGGTCTGCCAAGGCAACCCAAAACTGTCTGTCAGATCCGGATTGGCGATAAAAACCCCGGCTCTCCAGCCTTGGAATCTCCGGCGCAGAACTCGTCCATACCCCCGATACAGCTGAGACACGACTTCTGTTTCGGAGAGCCGTTCACCATAGGGCAGATTGACGAGCAAGGTACCTTTATTGTCAGGGGGCCAAAGAGTGGCCAGCTCAGCCTGTTTCACCTTTATATGCTCATCGAGGCCGGCTCTTTCGATATTCTTCCTTGCCGCATTGACGACCACAGGATCGCAATCGTAACCAAGAATAACCGGCCAGTTTTTTTGGGTTCCCCGCTCCTCCCTTTCAATAGCCTCCGTTACGAGGGACTGCCAAAGGTTTTCGTCATGGCCCAGCCACCCCAGAAAACCGAAATACTGCCGCGACAATCCCGGAGCCGAATCGCCAAACATCATAGCCGCCTCAATCAACAGGGTTCCGGTGCCGCACATCGGGTCAACCAGCGTCCCCGGATCCTTCGGCCAGCCACTTAATGCGACAATTGCCGCACCGAGCGTTTCTTTCAAGGGCGCCCTGCCCGACTTATCCCGATATCCTCTTCGATGCAGACTCTCGCCGGAGAGATCAAGCGAAATCGTCGCGAGGTTTTTTTCTACATGGAGGTGAATCTGAACGTCCGGCCGGTCGGTTTTCACCGAAGGTCTCTGCCCTGTCCTTTCCCGAAAATAGTCAACAAGCGCATCTTTTACCTTGAGCGCCGCATACTGACTGTGAGTTATCACCGAATCCCCTGATAACGTGCAACTCACCGCAAAACAGGTATCTTCGGTAAGATGATCGTGCCAGGCGATTACCAGCGCGTTCCGGTAAAGAGACTCTTCTTTATCGATAAAAAATCGATCGAGCTGTAAAAACACCCGTGAGGCGTATCGTGACCACAAACAACAGCGATACGCAGAAGACAGGTCACCTCGCCAGCGCACGACGCCGGTACTGAACTGCACCTCCTGCCCGCCAAAATCTTCAACCTCTTCCTTGACCAGGGTTTCAAGGCCCGCTGCGCAGCCGGCCACCAGCTCGAAAAACACACCTGATCCGGCATGCCTTGTAACGCTTTCGATCATACTCTCTCCTCTTTGCAGGATCCCCCCCTTTTCGCTGAAACGGTTCTTCATTCAAAAAGCATAAGCAACGGATGTGTGGAGGAGCTTTCCTGACAGTTTGTTCTTGACCTCTTTATTAATACGGCTAAAGTAGAGCATTATGCGGGGTTTTCTTCACCAAAAACAAATGCATTTACCTCATTATATTTTTTTCCTCAGGAGAATTTATGGAAAAACGGTTTAGTACAACAATCATACTTTCGGCGCTCATCGGTTCACTCCTTCTCTTTAGCCCCGGCTGCAGCAAGAAAAACGTCATTCCTCCGGATACAGCCGCAGAATCGCCAACAGGCGGTCGTGATATCAACTACCCTTTGGCTGAAGGGGAATATTCGGAAGACAACCTCCCCAGAAGCGGCACGCTTGACGATAATATCCCCGGAGTCGGTTCCGAATTTGCAGCAGATCAGCAGTCCGATGAATATAAACGATTACATGGCAGGTGCTCCGCCAATCTTTCGCCCATATATTTTGATTTCGATCAGGCAGGAATTCGCCCCGACATGATCCAGACAATGGCGGAAAATGCCGAATATCTCCAGTCCATACCCGAAAGTATGGTGATAATTGAAGGAAACTCCGACGAAAGAGGTACCAACGAGTACAACCTGGCCTTAGGAGAAAGAAGAGCCATCAATGTTCAGCAATATCTTGCCAATATCGGTGTTGACTCCCGCCGTATGCGCACCCTTTCGTACGGTGAAGAAAAACCACTTTTCATGGGACAGGACGAAGAAAGCTATGGTTTGAACAGACGGGTCGATTTTATCGTCAAATAATTTCTCTGCGACAGTTCGGCCTCGCTCTCCTGTCGAGGCCGAACTTATATCGCTTCATTGAGAACCACCCTCATAATTCTTTTAGCGACCTCCTCTGCATCTATTCCGGTTGTATCGATCAACAGCGCGTCTTCAGCTTGTCTCAGCGGGGCGACTGCTCGGTTTCTGTCATTATCGTCCCGTTCCAGGGTCATTGCCAGGATCTGCTTGAAATCAGCCTCAACCCCATTTTCCCCCAACTGGCGAACCCGCCGTCGCGCCCTTTCTTCCGGATGTGCATCGAGAAAAAACTTATGCGCCGCATTCGGAAAAACTACTGTACCGGTATCGCGGCCCTCGGCTACTATTTTTCCGTCATGCCCGTAACGCTTCTGGATTTTAGTGAGAATTTCCCTTACCAGGGGATTTGCAGACACCCGGGATGCAATCATCGCCATCTCGGGTGTACGAATGGCCTCACTGACGTCTTCACCGTTTACCAGAACCCGCACATCGCTCCGTTCATCTGCGGCCGGAATCAATTCCAATTGCAAGGATTCGAGCGTTGCCCTGAGAGCAAGAGCATCGTTGAGATCAGTCTTCTGGCGGGAAAGATAGAGACCGAAAGCTCTGTACATGGCACCTGTATCGAGATAGGTAAATCCCGTTGCCGCCGCGACTTTTCTGCTTACCGTCGATTTTCCTACGCCGGACGGGCCGTCGATAGTGATGATTTTTTTCTTTTCAGGCATAGTCGAGATCAATTGAGACATTCAGCTAACGATTTGAGGAACCTGTTGTTTTCTTCTTCCGTGCCAACGGTAATCCGAATGAAATTCTCCAAACCGTATGCACTCATCGATCGAACTATTACCCCTTTTGCCAGCATCGCAGTATAAACTTCATCTGCTTTTCCCCGAACATCTATAAGAAAAAAATTTGCGTGGGAGGGATATGCCTTGCAGCCGAGCTTTTTAACCTCCGTGCTTAAAAAAAGCAGCCCTTTTCTGGTCCTGAGAATAGTTTTCTGGTAATGCTCCTCATCTTCCAGGGCAGCCAGGGCACCGACCTGGGCCATCTGGTTGACATTGAACGGCTGTCGAACCTTATGCAGACAGGCAGCTATTTCCGCAGGCATCACCCCAAATCCGATTCTCAGGCCGGCAAGACCGTAGGCTTTGGAAAATGTACGTAAAAAGACGACAGGGCAACGTCCCTCTGAATTACGGATAAGTGAATACAGATCGACCCGGAACTCTTTGTCCATAAAGTCAACGTAGGCTTCATCCAGAACAACAACCAACGACTCCGGAATATCACTGAGAAACTGATAAAGATCCACCGGTGCCAGAGCCGTCCCGGTTGGATTGTTCGGATTATCAAGAAAAATAAGCCTTGTTTTCTCTGAAACCATGTCCTTTATGATCGACAGATCATGCCTCATGTCCTTGAGGGGAACGACATAGTTTATACCGCCGCGAACCTGAACATTCTTTTGGTACATGAGAAACGACGGATGGCTGGTAATGACTTCATCACCCTCGGTCACAAAAGCTTTTACAAGCAAGTCGATTATATCGCTGGATCCGTTGCCAAGGACAATTTCGGCGGAATCGACCCCAAGTTTTTCTGCGAGAGCAGCTGCCAGGTAATGGCAGGAGCCATCCGGATAGCGATGCAGGTTCAGGAGTTCGGCCCGAAGAGCCCTCACCGCCTTGGGAGAGGGACCCCAGGGATTTTCATTGGAGGCCAGCTTGATAGAATTCTTTATACCGTATTCACGCTCCAGCTCTTCCAGAGGTTTTCCTGGCGGGTAAGGTATTATGGACGCTATATTTTGAGGAATTTTTATATTCAATTCAGCTCCGGGAGTGTTACCCAAGATCCAGTTTTCCACGTCCAAGTTGCAGGCCCTGTTCGAGATTAAAACCCGCTTTCAGCAACATTTCTTCTTGAAAATGGCCACCCTGCAGTTGAACGCCGACGGGTAACCCCGATTCGGTAAAACCGCCGGGAACGGACATTCCGGGGATACCCGCCAGATTTGCTGAAATTGTGAGGATATCGGACATATAAACTGCGAGTGGATCTTCCGTATTCTCCCCCATTCGCCAGGCAGCTGTTGGGGTTACCGGAGAAATTAAAAGATCGCAGGAATGAAATGCTTTTTTGAAATCATCGAGAATAAGGGTTCTTACCTGGGATGCCTTCTTGTAATAAGCGTCATAGTATCCGGAAGAGAGGGCATAGGTACCAATCAGGATGCGCCTTTTAACTTCAGCTCCAAACCCTGCCGAACGAGTCTTTTTATACATGTCAAGGAGGGTGTCGGCCTCCATGTCGCGATAGCCGTAATGAACGCCGTCATATCTGGCAAGATTTGAACTGGCCTCCGATGGTGCTATCAAATAATAAACGGCAACACAATATTCGGTATGGGGGAGAGAGACATCAATCACTTTCGCCCCACGTTGCCTCAAGACCTCAATGCTGTTGCGGACAATAGCCTCCACCTCCGGATCGAGTCCCTCGGTAAAGTATTCCCTGGGAACACCTACCCTTACTCCCTCCAGTCCATGAACGAGAGACGATGAAAAATCAGGAACATTCTGCTGTACCGAGGTGGAGTCGCGCTGATCGTACCCGCTGATGACATTCATCATCAAGGCGCAGTCTTCGACGGTCCGGCAGAGGGGTCCCACCTGGTCGAGAGAGGAGGCAAAGGCGGTGAGACCAAAACGTGAGACCCTTCCATAGGTCGGCTTCAAGCCGACTATCCCGCAAAGCGATGCAGGCTGCCGGATAGATCCTCCGGTATCCGAGCCAAGAGAACCAAAACATTCGTACGCCGCAACGGATGCCGCCGAACCTCCCGACGACCCTCCGGCAACGTATCCTTTTTTCCATGGATTGCGTGGAACGCCAAAGGCACAGGTCTCCGAAGTGGAGCCCATGGCAAACTCATCCATGGCCACTTTGCCAAGAATAACCGCCCCTTCATCTTTAAGCTTTTCCACAACGGTTGCATCGTAAGGAGGTATATAGTTTTCGAGAATCTTTGAGCCGCAGGTGGTTTTCAGCCCTTTGGTGGACAGCAGATCCTTTATAGTAAGGGGGATTCCGCAGAGCTTTCCGGCTGCCCCGGCTTTTCGCCTGCGGTCTGCCTCATCGGCCTGTCGGAGTGCTCCTTCTTTATCGATGGTTATAAAAGCACACACCTCTTGTTCAACTTCATCTATTCTCTCCAGGCAGCTCCTTGTTATTTCCAGGGAGGACAACTCCCCTTTTTCCATCATGGTAATGGCCTGGGCAATACTCAATTCAAACGGTTTCATTACAAACCTCAAAAGCGGGCAGAAAAAATCTGCACTCTGTTTTTCAACGGATAATAATCAGATAATCCTTGGCACCTGAAACATCTCTTCGTTGTGTTGCGGGCTGTTCATCAGGGCCTCATTCCGTGGTAATGACTCACGTACGACATCTTCGCGAAAGGCGTTACTGACGGAAAAAACATGGGATGTCGGGAGAATGTTGCCGGTGTCCAACTCACTGAGTTTATCGACATATGACAAAATATTGTCCAACTGTCCGGTCATTTTTTCAAGTTCTTCGTCTGTAAGGGAAAGCCTTGCAAGGTGAGCAACATGGAGAACTTCTTTTTTGGTAATCTTCATCGATAATAGAAAATAGTGTTACTTGTTTTTATTTTGCTGGTAAACATTATCCAGGTACTCTTGGGAGAAAACGCTCTTGGTCGGAGCGTAATCGACAATAGTTCTGGAAAAATATTCGACAATACTCGGTTCGAACTGGGTTCCGCTGCACATGAAAAGCTCCTCGACAGCTTGTTCCATGGTCATATTTCTTCTGTAATTCCGCCTTGAAGTCATGGCGTCATAACTGTCGACAACTATAATTATTTTGGTCAAATCGTCGAGTTGGTCTCCGGTAAGTCCATCAGGGTATCCTTTGCCGTCCATTCTTTCATGGTGATGCCTGATAATAAACTGCTCTTTGTTCATAAAGCCCAAGGGCTGAATGATATTTGCGCCCACACTCGGGTGCTTGCGAATAAGAAGCCACTCCTCATCCGTCAATTTTCCGGGTTTCTGGATGCAGGAGAGATCTATGACCAGTTTGCCGATATCATGGAACTGGGCGGCACGCCTGAGAACGAGGATCTCACTTTCGGTAAGTCCCATGGCAATACCCAGCATCAAGGCGTATTCCGTCACCCGCATGGTGTGTCCGGCGGTATAGTAGTCCTTCTCCTCCATGGCGTTCTGGAGACTGCTCATCAGTTGAACGGTAGCATTCTCCAGGCTGTTGCTGTAGGTAAGGAGAAGCTTGTTTTGTTCTTCAAGTTGAATGGCCTTCACTTGAATATCGTCTTCAAGAGCGGCCTTATACTGCCTTTCACGAAGAATAAAATTCCGTTTTTCAATCGCCCGGCGGATCTTGACATTGAAAATATCGAGATCCTCTATCGGTTTTGTCAGAAAATCGTAGGCACCCAGGTTTATCGCCTTTACGGCATAATCCATTGAGCCCGCTCCGGTAAGGAAAAGAACAGGAATATCGTAGTCTAAATCGTTCAACCGATCCATGGTTTCGAAGCCATCCATGTCGGGCATATTGATGTCGAGGATAATGACATCATAGCTGTCGTCTACTAAAGTCAGCACGTCCTTTCCATCACGGGCGGTGTCGACATTATGGCCAAACATCTCCAGTATCTTGGATACTGTCGTTCGGACCATGGCATCATCGTCTGCAATGAGTATTTTTGTCGGACCCTTATTCAAAACATTATCTCCGATAATCCTCCAAGGTTAAGAAGCTGATTGAGTCTACATTTTCCAATTCTTTTTTGCAACTTCCCGAACTCTTTCTCTTGCCGGATTGAAAGCATGCAGAGTAGTCTCATGATACGACATACAACAAAAAAACGCAGTTCCATTGTGCATGAAACTGCGTTTAAAAAACGTATTAAGGGTAGCCGATGTTACATCGGTACAATCAACTTGTTTGTCTCCTCGTTCCAAGTCACAACCAAGTACCACACAATCATCGCCGCTATAATAAGCAACAGGGTTGGTCCGTAACCTATCGCTTCCGGTAAATATACAGCCGATCCAAGCACTCCATCCGCCTCATACTCAGCATCCCGAAACCAGGCTGTCATAATAGACGAAGTAATTGCAAAAAATGGTACAACCATTATGAGTTTTACTTGTCCCTCACCCACCCGCCAGAGAGTTCCGGATCCGCATCCTCCGGCAAACATGGCGCCAACGCCAAAAATAAAACCGCCGACAACACCACCCCAACCGAAGGTACCCCTCACATAATGTCCTGCCGCAAGAACTGCTTCTCCCTCGGCCCGAACCGGTACGGCATACTTCAACACGGCCGCACCTATGGCGACTATTATTATGGATAGCATGACAGATTTGGCTAAGGTGCAGTCGCCCGTCATGTGTGGTTCACGAAAACCCTGGACCATGCACCAGCGTCCACGTTGCATGGTATAGCCGAGGCAGGCTGCAATGAGAATTACTCCGCTCAGTGATGCTATATAGTCACTGTCTTCATTGGCTGAATAAGAGTATGCCCCATAGAGTACTCCGAGAATACCGAGTACTCCCATTCCATAAATTACCGCAGAAGGAAATGAAATGGTTTTTGAGCCACCTTCTCCCCAACTGATGTGTTCCATTTCCAGATAGAGAAGTTTCAGACCAAGAATGACACCAAAAACGAGGCCAAACATCATGGCGAATCCGTTGGCGGCAAGGTTTCCTATGGCATTGTAAAAGCCACCGACATTGCAACCTCCGGCGAGAGTCGCTCCAATCCCCATCAGAATACCGGCGATAACCGCTTTGACCATTTCCCGGTAAGGGGGAACCCGTAGAGCAAAATCTTTGCCAAGACAGGCAGAAATAAAAGCACCCACCACAAAACCGATGCCTATAACCGAACCTGAATCGACAAAAACAGATGCCGGCGCTTCATCGTAATACGCAAAAATCCCCGCATCGGTTCCGAGTGTGGTTGCTATGCCGTACATAATCCAATCACCCCAGTTTCGAATGGCACCGACTGCTCCCCATGGTCGCCACCAGGCCATCATCATCACTGAGAAAAATGCTACAATAACTCCAGTCACATAAGGGTTCCACTCTTTCTCGCAAAAAAGAGCATACAATTCTTTCACTTTATTCCTTAGAACGGATTCTTCCCTTATCACTTCCACTTTATTGTCTAAAACAGATTCTTCGCTCATCAATAATCTCCCAATATAGAATATTTTTGTTATTAGAGGCGCTGGAAATAATACCAAATGATTACACACCCTCTTTTTTTTTGTCAAGATAAACGACTTAATCAATGAGTAATTACTACTTTGTAGTATGAAAAATATATCTAATTATTTTAGAGTTTTATAAACACATTTGTTTCATTACTTGACATAAATCAGTTGCTAAAGTATAGGTCAAATTATAGATTTAATGCATAGTGAACAAAGTGGAGTTTACCTACGACGCCTGTGCGTCTATCGTATATTCAACTCTTTTATTTTAAGGAGAACGACTATGAGTGATTTCAAAAAAGTTCCAGATGATGTTGTACCCAAAAGCATTCTTGATGCCAAAGGCCTCAGTTGTCCAATGCCGCTTCTTCGGACCAAAAAAGAAATAGGTAAACTCGCCTCCGGTGAAATACTTCAAGTAGATGGTACCGACCCGGGTTCTCGTAATGACATTCCCGGCTGGTGCGAAAGATCAGGCCATACGTATATAGGCGAAAAGGAAGGTGCTGGATTTATAAGTTTTTTTATTAAAAAAGGTTGATTGCTTTATCCTGAACCGTTTTAAAACTGACTCTAAAAACGATAGTGGTTACCACCTCGTTTTTAGAGTATTTTTTTATTGAGTGGCGAAGAAAGTTTTTCCCACCATTCATCTTGGAGGAAACTATTATGGCAAAAAGCTTAGGTATATTTGTTTCAACGCCTGGCAGCCTCAACCATGTAATAGGAATTACAAAAGCTGCGAAGGATAAAGGTTCAAAGGTAAAGGTTTTTTTTACCTGGACAGCCACCACCCTTTCAAAAGATCCTGCTTTTCCTGCGCTCTGTGAACTTGCCGATGATGTATCCATCTGTGTCGACAGCTATAAAAAACAGGGTTTTTCTGTTGATGACATCCCTGCCGGGCTCACTTCAAAAAAAATGGCCACACAAGCACAACATGGCATAATTATTGAAGATTTTGACTGTTATTTAAGTCTTTAAGGAGAATTTGCTATGGATTATAAGAAAGTTTGTCTCATGTACAGACATAAGGATTATGCTATAGACGGTATCCGATCTGCCCTGGGCTTGGCTGTCGAGAATATGTATGCATATGGCGTCGTCATGGACGTAGAGATTCCCAAGTTGGATGAATTGACGCAAGAAAGCATTGAGATGCTCCGTGACATGGAAGGTGATGTGTATTCCACTGTACCGGCTAATGTCGAAAAGAACGGTTTCGAGGCTCTTACTCTCGATGAGCTAGGCGAGAAACTCCGAGAAATGACGCATATAATCCCTTACGGTTTAAAATAATTGGTTCCAGGAGCTTCATATATGAAAATCTTGAATATCTATAAATCCGAACCGGATGCTACTGTTAAAAAACTGGTAGAAATAGTTACCCGGGACAGAGAATCGGAGAGCTTTGACCTTCACGTCGAAAAACCCGATTACGATTCCCTGGTTGACAAAATATTCTCCGCCGATCAGACCATTTGCTGGTGGTAAAACAACACGTCTGACTTGTTTCACTCGTTGAGCCCGATTGATTCATTGCTGTCGATCGGGCTTTTTTAGCAGATTTTCCATGATTATATCATGGATGAGCGGTCTGAACTTCCTTATTTGCTGCATATCGTTTCCCATAAGAACTCTGTTGGTAAGCAAGACTACTGCAGATCCTCTTAATATATCGAGCCAGAAAGAAGTTCCGGTAAAGCCAAGATGGCCTACGGACATTTCCGAAAAATATTTCCCGCTGCTTGAATTTGCCGAGGAAGGAATATCAAATCCGTAAGCCCTTGTTGCCCCTCTTCTCTTTGTTAAAAATTCTTTTATTATTGTATTGTCATATGCGGGATGGCGGCTTAGTCCTCTTACCTGCTGTAAAATATTACCGGTCAAAGACATCACTCCCGAGAGTGTACCAAAGAGACCTGCATGACCCGCTACGCCACCCATCGCACGACAATTATCATCGTGCACTATGCCGCATAATCTTCTATTTGACCAACCGCACCTTCCTGTCGCTACGCATACATCGGAATCCAGTCTTTGGGTATTGGTAAAAAAGAGTTCTTCGTGAAGACCCAAGGGCCGTACTATTTCGTTTTTCCAGAATATATCCAGAGGAAACCCTGTTATATTCTCAATTAAATAGCCAAGAAGGATAAACCCAAGGTCACTGTAGAGAGTGTACCCTCCGGGTCGAAACAATAATTTTTCTTGTGAAATTAAATAAATAAGTTTTTCCCTTCTTTCATACTGAGGGTATCCGACGAGTATCTCGTAATAGGGTTTATGCGCCGGCAATCCGGATGAATGGGTTAACAAGTGGGAAATACGGATTTGTCCCGCTTCTTTTCCCATTCCGCTTAAATAGGTACCAATTTCATCCTCAAGGGCAATTTTACCCTTATCTCTAAGAGCCATAATGGCAAGAGAGGTTACCAACGGTTTTGTCAAGGAGGCAAGGTCATACACCGATTTATTGTCTACCCGATAGCCTCTCTCATCTTTGTCGGTAAAACCACAGTGAAGGGCATCGCAGCATCGGGTGTCAGTATCGAATTTGAAATATCCGACTGAACATGCTGAAAAATAATGAGATTCCAAGGCGATGGATATAATTTTCCGTAATTTGTCGGACCAGGAACTGTCACCTTTTTTTTCCATTTTTCTTTTCTATTATTCTATTGAATATTTTGCCTATTTTTACTAGATTGTAAGAACACTTCATTTATTATATATCTGATTTTTCGCGGAAATGTGCTCATTTCTTGATATCCGTCCATTCCTTGTCAATCACTTATCAACAGGTTACCAACAGTATACTGTTTATTGATTGTGAATGAACTGTCTCATAATACTGTTCATAACTCATCATCAACAAAAAATAATTTTAATGAACCTTCTGCATGTTGAAAATAAACATTATAAATTCAAATACATGTGTTATTATCAACAGTCCCAGTACTCTTAATAACAATAAGAAAACAAATAAATAAGTAATTCGTAAAAAAGGAGTCCCTTCATGGCATTGAAATTTACCGTTACGAAGAACGATTTTCTTGAGGGCCTCAACAGTCTTCAGAACATAACCAATAAAAAAGGGACATTGGCAATACTTTCCAATGTCTTGATAGAGTCCACCAACGGTGGCCTTCTTCTTACTGGCACAGATCTGGAAGTTGGATTGCGAATTTTTATTAACTCGGAAATACAAAGTGAAGGCTCTCTTACCCTTCCTTCCAAGAAAATTTTTGAAATAGTAAGGGAATCCGGTTCGGAAATCATATCTGTTGAAGAGATGGACAACAGTTGGGTAATTATCAAGGCAGGTCTCAGTACCTATAACCTTGCCGGCATGCCATCCGATGAGTTCCCTGAATTTCCAGAATACGAGAAAGATACTTTCATTTCCCTTGAATCTCATATTTTTCTCGAGCTTATCGAAAAAGTCATTTTCTCCATAGCAAATGAACAAGAAAATATTTATTCTTTGACCTCGGTGCTCTTTGAGAAGGATAAAGTTGGGGATATCAATTACTTGAGGATGGTTTCTTCGGATGGACACAGACTTTCCATTATGCAGAAAGATGTAGCGGCAGACATCGATAAGCTTGTCCTCAACAATGTAACCCTGATTCCCAAAAAAGGTATTCAGGAGTGGAAAAAATTCTGTGAGAACAGGGACACGATTGATATATCCTTTGAACCAAAGCAACTTGTTTTGCGTGATAAGGGTGCAGTTATGGTAATCCGCCTGAAAGGGGGCGAATTTCCGCAATATACTGCGATTGTTGAAGCAATAGAACTCACTAATTGTTTAAAAATAAGCAGGATACCTTTTCTGGAGTCGTTGAAAAGAATAAATCTTTTCACCGAAGATATTTTTCATACCATTCAGCTGAAAGTAGAAAAAGATACAATGATACTTTCATCACAGAATGCAGATCTCGGTAATGCCAAAGACGAACAATCTATTTCGTACGACGGCGAACCGCTTACTCTGGGTTTTAACTGTAGATACTTTATTGAAACATTGGGAGTTATGGACTGTGAAACCGTTCAGGCATATATCAACACTAACAGCAGTCCATGCCTTATGAAATCAGAGGATGATACAGGTTTTATAAGTATCATCATGCCAATGCAATTGTGATATGTTGGGCTTCACAGCCCAACCTACAAAGCTGATTCAAAACAACGGTAACCTTTCAAACGGACACGAGAGTAGGTTGGCGCTGAACGAAGTGAAGCCCAACATCCCCTTTTTTATACATAAAGGAAAGAGTGTGACAGAAAATAATAACAACTACGGTGCAGAACAGATTCAGGTTCTGGATGGTCTTGAAGCGGTACGGAAAAGACCTTCTATGTACATTGGCAATACTTCGGAAGAAGGTCTGCATCATCTCATATGGGAAATTGTCGATAACAGTATAGATGAAGCTCTCGCAGGTCATTGTAGCCGAATTAGCGTCACCATTCATGAAGATAATTCCGTATCGGTTGAGGATGACGGGCGGGGTATCCCTATTGAAAAACATCCGACGGAAAACATGACTGCGTTGGAACTTGTAATGACAACCCTTCACGCAGGAGGGAAATTCGATCATTCGAGTTACAAAGTTTCCGGAGGCTTGCATGGTGTAGGTGTGTCGGTTGTCAACGCACTCTCTACTGAATTGACCGCCGAAATCAAGAGAAATGGCAAGATTTACCGGCAGATGTATAAATATGGCCAAATAGCCGATGAACTGACAATTGTTGGAGAAAGTGAAAGAACAGGGACAAAAATAACATTTAAAGCCGACCCGGAGATCTTTACCGAGACGACCGTCTACGTCTACGAAACAGTAAAGAGCAGGTTGAGAGAGCTCAGCTTTTTGAATAAGGGACTTCGGATCTACTTGAAAGACGAACGAAGTGGTGAAGAAGATAAATTTCATGCCTCAGGCGGTATCGTTTCGTATGTAGAGTATCTCAATAGAAACAGAACCCCTGTATTTCCGGAGCCTATTTACATTTCAGGTTCAAAAGATAATGTCGAGGTAGACATAGCTCTTCAGCACTTTGATGGATATTCCGAGAGACTTTTCTCCTTTGTCAACAATATCAACACGAGAGAAGGTGGCAGTCATGTTGCCGGATTTCGATCGGCACTGACAAAATGTATTAACAGATATGCCAATGACGACATGATTCCCAAGAATATGCGGGAAAAGATGGGGGGAGACGACGTCCGGGAGGGACTTACCTGTGTCATTTCGGTACGGGTACCCAATCCACAATTCGAAGGACAGACAAAAACCAAGCTTGGCAACAGCGAAGTAAAATCCATCGTCGAATCGGTGTGTGGCGAAAAGCTCACTCTTTTTCTAGAACAAAACCCTGGTGTTGCTAAAAAAATATTGGCAAAAGTGGTTGATGCCGCAAGAGCCAGAGAAGCTGCTAAACGAGCCCGCGATCTCTCGCGCAAAAAAGGATCGACAAGTCTCTTGATGGCAGGAAAACTCGCTGAATGTCAGGAAAAAGATCCGGCAAAACGAGAAATATTTATCGTTGAAGGTGATTCGGCCGGGGGTTCGGCAAAACAGGGAAGAGATAGATCCAATCAGGCTATTTTGCCTCTTCGCGGGAAAATATTAAACGTTGAAAAAGCAAGATTTGACAGAATTCTTGGAAGCGAGGAGATAAAACACCTTATAGGCGCTCTCGGTTGTGGTATTGGCAAGGACGAGTTTGATCTGCAAAGACTCAGGTATCACAAAATAATAATTATGACTGATGCGGATGTTGATGGGGCTCATATCAGGACTCTTCTCCTCACATTCTTCTACAGGCAGATGCTGCCTCTGGTGGAACAAGGATTTGTTTACATTGGACAACCGCCTCTTTTTCGTCTGGGCAGAGGAAAAAAAGAAAACTACTTCCTCGAAGAAAGCCAATTGAACAGCTATCTTTTCACTCAAGCAAGTGAAAATATGAAACTTATTATAGATGACCGGGAAGGGGAAGTTATCGAAAACGATTTATTTGTGTTAATTCTTGAAAAACTCTCCGTTTATCAAAGAATAAACTCTTTTATGACCCGTATGAATATATGGGAGGAGATGCTCTATTTCATGCTCGATAACGGTATAAAATCCGCCGATCAATTCAAGGAAGAGTCTTTTATAAACGATCTGAAGAAAAAACTTCCTGAAGACAAGCTGGTAATCGGCAACATAAGGTCATGCCGATGGCGCCCGGACTGTTACGAGATGGATGTAGCCATTCGCGGAAAAGTGCAGATTATGATGACACTTGGGCCGCAAATCCCCCTTATTAACGAGTACAGGACAGCTCTGAATATTTTTCCTGTTATCAAGCCGTACCTGAAATCAAGTTTCACCGTTCTCTATGGAAGGAAAAGTGGAGATGAAAAACAATTTTCCGCTGATGACTGGAGCATGATGTTAAAGGGAGTCAGGGAAGAATCCTTCAAGGGAAGTCATTTGCAGCGGTACAAAGGACTTGGTGAAATGAATCCCGAGCAGCTCTGGGATACAACGATGAATCCGGAAAATCGAACTCTCATGCAGGTAACCATTGACGATGCTGAACAGGCCGATGATATTTTCACCACCTTGATGGGCGATAAGGTCGAACCAAGACGAGATTTTATACAAAATCATGCTCTTGAAGTTACCGATCTCGACATATAACCGCATTTTTCAGCACTCTTAATTTTTAAGAAGAATTTTTTTATGACTATAGATAATGAAGTAGGAAATGAGCAGTTTTCGACAATTTCGATAGAAAAGGAATTGAAGAAATCGTATCTGGAATATGCAATGAGCGTCATTGTCGGAAGAGCTTTGCCCGATGTAAGAGATGGACTTAAACCAGTCCATAGAAGGGCAATTTTCGCAATGCGGGAACTCGGCGTCCATTACAACAGACCTTACGTCAAATCGGCCAGGATTGTCGGTGATGTAATAGGTAAATATCATCCCCATGGAGATACTGCCGCCTACGATACTATTGTCCGAATGGCCCAGAGCTTCTCAATGCGTTATCCGCTTGTCGACGGGCAAGGTAACTTCGGATCCCTTGACGGTGATTCACCTGCGGCAATGAGGTACACCGAAGCTCGAATGACAAGAATCGACAGAGAAATAGTTGACGATTTAGACAAAGAAACTGTCGATTGGGTCCCGAATTACGACAACTCCCTTTTGGAACCATCGGTAATGCCCAGCAAGGTCCCCACGTTGCTCATAAACGGATCTTCTGGTATTGCGGTGGGAATGGCCACGAATATTCCTCCACACAATTTGACTGAGGTTATTGACGCCCTTATCGCACTTATTGAAGATCCGAACCTCACGGTCTATCAGCTCATGTCGATAATTAGCGGTCCGGATTTCCCAACCGGAGGACAAATCTGTGGAAGGGCCGGCATAAGGGAAGCATATGAAACCGGCAAAGGCGTCGTTATTATGAGGGCCCTCACCCACATAGAGAAGTTAAAGGAAGGGAAAAGAGAAGCTATAGTAATAACGGAAATACCCTATCAGGTAAATAAGGCCGTTCTCGTTGAAAAGATAGCCGAACTGGTCAAAGATAAGAAAATAAACTCAATAACCGAAGTAAGAGATGAGTCGGACAGACATGGTCTGAGGGTCGTTATTGAGTTAAAAAAGGATGAAATTGCTGAAATTGTCACGAATCAGCTTTTTACTATGACGCAGATGCAGAAGTCTTTTGGCATTATACTTCTGGCAATAGTCAACAATCGTCCTGAAATTCTTAATCTAAAACAAATTCTCGAACATTTCGTTGTTCACAGGAAAGTTATCATTTATCGAAGAACTGCCTATGAACTCAAAAAAGCTGAAGAAAAAGCCCATATATATGAAGGCCTTACAATTGCCGTGAATAATATTGACGATATTGTCGCGCTTATAAAAGGATCAAAAAATCCGCAGGAAGCAAAGGAAGAACTGAAGCGTCGCTACGAATTGAGCGATATTCAGGCGCAGACAATTCTCGATATGAGACTGCAGAGACTGACCGGGCTTGAAAGAGAAAAAATCATAAACGATTACAACGAAATTGTTAGTGAAATTGAAAGGCTGCGAGAAATACTCGGTGATGAAAGTTTGGTAATGAAGATTATCAGGGATGAATTCAATCTGCTCAAGGAACAATATGGAGACGAAAGAAGGACCGAAATAATCGATGCTACCGATGAAATTCTTCCCGAAGATCTCATAGCACCTGAAGACATGGCTATTACTGTTACCCATTCCGGATATATTAAACGAAACCCTGTATCGCTCTACAGGTCGCAACATCGCGGCGGAAAAGGGGTTACCGCAGTCAAAAATATCGAGGAAGATTTTGTTTCAAGTCTGTATGTCGCATCGACACTCGATACATTTCTTTTCTTCACCAATCATGGCAAGGTTTTCTGGAGGAAAGTATATCAACTGCCTCTCGCCGGAAGAACAGCACGAGGAAAAGCAATAGTCAATCTTCTCAATCTTGCGGAAGATGAGAAGATTGCAGCCATCCTGCCTATCACCAGTTTCAGTGATGAATCCAACAACAAAACCATATTGATGGTCACCAAATTCGGTCGGATTAAGAAAACGAGCCTGCAGGAATTCATTAGACCGCTCCGGAAAGGGAAGCGAGCTCTGACCATAAATGAGGGTGACGAAATCATTGCTGCCCATGTCCTTAACGGGGAAGACACTGTACTTCTTGTCACAAAACAGGGTATGTGTATCCATTTTGAGGAAACCGATCTCAGGACAATGGGAAGAACGGCGGCCGGAGTTAGAGGTATTACGCTTAGAAAAGATGATGTTGTGGTCAGTGCAATTGTTATTGAATCGGATAATTCCATACTCATTATTACGGAAAACGGATATGGCAAAAGAAGTCCCATTGACGAATATCGCCTGCAAAAAAGAGGTGGAAAAGGGGTAATCGGTATAAAAAGAAGTGCTCGTAATGGAAATGTAATTGCGGCAAAACAAGTAGATGATGAAGAGGAAGTTATCCTGATAGCTGATTCCGGAAAAATGATTAGGATGGATCTCAGTTCGATCAGAGTCATAGGAAGAAGCACTCAGGGTGTAACTCTCATAAATCTTGATGAAAATGAAAAAGTAGTGGGGATGGACAGCGTAGCAAAAGATCGCACTGCGGACGATATATATGATGAATTGGATTTATCAGATATATCGGATATTGAAGATGGTGAAATCGGCGACGATGAAATAAGTGAAGAGGATGGTGAATAAATGCGTATAGCGGTAATTGGTGCGGGCTCCTGGGGAACCGCACTGGCTGTATTATTATCTCAAAAACTGCATGAGGTAAGGCTTTGGGGGCACAGAAGGGAACATATCGAGTTGCTCGTAAAGGAAAGAGAAAACAAGAAGTACCTTCAAGGGATACTCTTTCCGGAGAATCTTGTTCCGGTACATGATCTTGAAAGTGCAGTCAATGGTGCAAGCATCATCATCATGGTTGTCCCTTCTCATTCTTTTAGGGAAATATTTCAAAAAATAAGACCATTACTGAAGAAAGGCATGAGGGTTGTCTCTGCCGTTAAAGGAATTGAGAATAATACTCTCAAAACTATGACACAGGTAATGGAGGAAATAATAGGGGGAAGCACCGCAAGGATTGAAGATATTGAAATAGGTGTGTTGTCGGGACCATCTTTTGCCGAAGAAGTGGCGAAAGGGGTGCCGACGGCTGTAACTCTAGGATTCAGTGATTTGAGAACCGCCAAGGAATTACAGGAAATACTGGTAACCGATACGTTAAGAATATACACGAGCAGAGATATAATTGGTTTGGAAATAAGTGCAGCGCTAAAGAACATAGTGGCTATTGCCGCTGGTGTCTGTGATGGGCTGGGCTATGGTCTTAATACAAGGGCAGCACTTATAACCAGGGGGTTAGCCGAGATTAAACGATTAGGGATTGCCCTTGGAGCCGAAACAGCTACTTTTTCCGGATTGAGCGGACTTGGTGATTTGATACTGACCTGCACCGGGAACCTCAGCAGGAACAGGACTGTTGGTTTGATGTTAGGTCAGGGAAAAAGTATCGAGGATGTAAAAAGTGAGATGAAAATGGTTGCCGAAGGTATAAAAACAACCAAATCGGTCTACGATCTCGCAAAAAAAATGAATATTGAAATGCCTATTCTCGAGCAGACATACAGTATTCTCTATGAAGGGAAGAAGTGCTCGGAAGCTGTCAAAATTTTGCTGCAAAGAGAATTAAAAGAAGAATAACACCCCACAAGGTACTCATTACTTTTTTACCGACCAGTCGTTATGTTCGAATTCGCTATGGTCGGGTTTTGGCGGTTTTTCTTCAAATAGACGCTGTTCGAGCCATTTTTTAATCATATGAACCTCTTCTTTCACTACAGAAAGAGCTTTTCCCCGATGACTGACCTGGTTTTTCTCAACCATTGACATTTCTGCAAAAGTTTTGCCGAATTCTTCGTAAAAAAAGAGCGGATCATAGCCAAAGCCATTCCCTCCCCTTTCCTCTTTGAGAATTATGCCATCACATTTTCCTTCGTAAGTAAGAGCCGGCCCGGAAGGGACGGCAATGGAAAGAACACACTGAAAGTAGGCTCGCCTGTCCGTAACACCATTGAGTTCATTGAGAAGTTTTCGGCAATTTTCAGCGTCATTTGCCTTCTCGCCTGCATACCGAGCGGAGTACACTCCAGGAGCGCCATTAAGAGCCTCTACAACAAGACCTGAATCGTCGGCGATAGCTGGCAACCCCAGAACCTTTGCCGTGTGGAGAGCTTTCTTGTACGCATTATCTTCGAAAGTAATTCCATCCTCGACAACAGGCGGTATCGGTCCAAAATCATCAAGAGACAGTACTTCAATCTGCAGGTCCTTAAGAATTTCTTGAAATTCTTTAAGCTTGTTTTTGTTGGTTGTGGCAATAACGAGAATAGATAACATATCTGCACTATGAGAGAGATTATGGATTTTTTTTGGACATTGCTTTACGAAAACTTTTATCGTAACGCTCCTGTTCACTGTAGATACAGCCACAGTAGGGTTGCCTATACATACTCAGTTCAATTGCCTTGTCGATACCGAACTGCCAGCCTTCACGGAAATCACGATAGAGGAACTTCACACCGTATTCAATGGAGAGATTGCGGCATATGGTGGAGAGCAGGCTATGTTGCTGGTATTTACTATAAAGCAAGGTTGAGGAAAATGCATCAAATCCCCTCTCTTTTGCAACTGCGACAGTTTTTTCAAGTCGTATGCGATAACATATTCGGCACCTTTCATCTTCATGGAAAGCCACTTTCTGCACGAATTCGCGGAGACCATACTGTTTTTCAACGTGTATGGCGAGTTGTGAATTTTGAGAAAACTGCTCGAGAGTTGAAAGTCTGCGTTTGAATTCCTGGTAGGGGTGGATATTTGGATTATAAAAATATCCTGTAACATCGGCACCCTCCTCTTTAAGACGGGTGAAGGGATATATGGAGCATGGACCACAGCAAACATGGAGCAGAACTTTCATTACTATCAGATTTTGAAATTTTTAGGATCTATAGTGTACTGATGGATTTTATAATTGATGATCCTCAAACTGGTGTCGAGGTCTTTGGCGGTTTTAGTCTGGTTGCCGTTATTTCGTTTCAATCCCTCAATTATCAGTTCTTTTTCAAAATTTGCAACAGCTACAGCCAAAGAGTAAGGGTTCTCCTTTTTTGATGTCTCCGCGGTCTGCAATGTCGGTGGAAGGTGAATTCCTTTAATAGTATCGCCATCACATATAATTACTGCACGCTCGATGCAGTTTTGAAGCTCTCGAACATTACCAGGCCAATGATATTGAATAAGCATATCGATCGCCGATGTCGATATTCTCCTGATGTTCTTACCACTTTCTTTTGCGTACTTATCAAGAAAAAACTCCGCTATCAGTAAAACATCCGTTCTTCTTTCCCGAAGCGGGGGCATATAGATAGGAAACACGTTTAATCGATAATAAAGATCTTCCCTGAAATTCTTTTCAGCTACCGCTTTTTCAAGATCTCTGTTTGTAGCAGCGACAAGACGAACGTCGCAGCTTAACTGCTGAGTGGATCCAAGGCGCTGAAAAGTCCTTTCCTGTACTACATTTAACAACTTAACCTGAACGGAATTGCTGATCTCACCAATTTCATCGAGAAACAGCGTTCCACCCTCCGCCTGCTCGAATCTGCCGATTTTTCTTTCATTTGCACCCGTGAACGAACCTTTTTCATGACCAAAGAGTTCGCTTTCAAGGAGTGTTTCCGGTAAGGCCGAACAGTTCACAACAACAAAAGGCCTGCTTTTTCTTCTGCCGTTATAATGAAGCGCTTTGGCCACAAGAGTCTTTCCGGTACCCGATTCGCCTCTTAAAAGTACCGTAGCGTTAGAGTCGACTACTCGGTGAATCATCTCGTAGACATCCTGCATACGACTGGAATTGCCTATTATGTCGTTAATTTTGTTTTTTTCAGACAATTCTCTCTTAAGCTTAAGATTTTCAGAATACAGCTCTTCCGTCTCTTTATTGACTTTTTGGATTCGGACTACGGTCTGGGCAATGAGGCTTGAAAGGACAGTAAGGTATTGCAAATCGGTATTGGCCTGCTCGCCGATGCCGTCCCGGTAAAATCGATCGATGCTTAAAGCGCCGATGACGTTTTGACCATCTTTTATAGGAACGCATAAAAACGACCGTTTCTGCTCCGAAATGTTGCCCCGTGCTCTGGTACGATTCAGAAAGAGAGGTTCTTCCGATATTTGTGGAACAATAATCGGTTCTCCGGTAGAAACGACTCGGCCTGTTATGCCTTCGCCGATTTTATATTTCCCCCTCTTTCTGCCTTCCGCGGTAAGGCCATGGGCAACTTCAATTTCAAGCTTTCCAGTCAACGGATTGACGATTGTAACGGTTCCATTTTCCATGCCTTTCATCTGGGCAAGGATATACATGGCTTTTTCAAGGCAATCGCTTAACTCCAAGGAAGAAGCTAATTGTTTTGTGATTTCATACAGTACGGTCAGGTCTTCCAACTGCCTAGAAATGTCAAATTTTTCAGACATATAGTACTCTACGGTTATTCTATGATATAAATAATATAAATTAATAATCTTGGATCAGGGTTGAAGGACTGTAACAAATCCAAACAAACATATCGACATAATATTACAAAAATGTGTGACTAAGTTTCATCTTCACTTTTTTAGGGACCATTAGGTTGACAGAATTTGGATCAGATGGTACAAAGTTGTCCACGGAGGAATGGCCGAGTGGTTTAAGGCGGCGGTCTTGAAAACCGTTGTACGAAAGTACCGTGGGTTCGAATCCTACTTCCTCCGCCAAATAAAAATGAAGCGGAGAGGTGACCGAGAGGCCGATGGTGCTCGCCTGCTAAGCGAGTGTGGGGGTAAGACTCCACCGAGGGTTCGAATCCCTCCCTCTCCGCCAAGGACATAAAAAAAAGACCAGTCATGCGACTGGTCTTTTTTTTTATATCCTCGAAAAATTTCAATTTCCCCAGAGAAGGGGTTTTTTCACCCACCCTGTCAAGCCACTTTCGTGGCGAACTTTCACCCAATCCGATTCTTCTGCAAGCTTAGAAAAAACCACCCCATAATAGGCATGAGCTATTATGGGATTTTCATTTCCCGGTCCACTCCGAACATTGATAGTTTTTTCCTGATCCTTATTTGCTTTTACTATCACTTGTGGGGTCTTATGCAAAAGCGATTTGTGTATCCAGCCGGTTTCATCTTCAAAGTCCTTTACCCGCAGCCAATCTCCTTGTTTTCTTAAAACCTCGAAAGGAAAGCCGGCGCCATACTCCCATGAGACCTGGTGTTGAATTCCTGGACCGGTTCTCATATTGATTTTATCTCCCTTAACGCTGAGCATGTCTGCAACTGCGGCAGAGTTTAAAAAGAAAAAACAGGCTGAGCAGAAAAAAAATAAGGCAATCTTTTGAGGGAAGTTATCACGAAAAACTGTTGTCATGGTTAGACCTGGTTCATTATAGTGAATTAAGGATTGTTATGTACGTTCATGCGTGCTCTGTCAGGAGAAGTCCAACAACTCTTTCGAGGTCATCAAGGGAATAGTACTCTATTTCAATTTTCCCTCTCTTGCCATTTTGAAGAATTGAGACCTTCGAGTTCAGATGATTTGTCAGTTGGGTTGTCAAAGCATTTTTATAGGATTGGGGTATATCCTCCGGAACTTCCTGTTTGTTTTTATCTCCTGGACGTTTATCATAAGCTACCTTTTTAATGATCTTCTCTGCTTGTCTCACAGAGAGACCGTTACGAATTATTAAATCTCTGATTTCCTTTATTTTTAGAGGGTTATCAACAAGACGGATAAGGGCACGTCCATGACCCTCACTGAGCAGGCCAGAGGAAATATCTTTTCGCACCGAGTCGGGAAGTTTTAATAATCTCAAAACGTTAGTAACTGTTGACCGTTGTTTTCCGACTCTTTTGGCCGTTTCCTCCTGAGTGTATCCGAACTTTTCTATGAGCTTTCTGTATGCTTCGGCTTCTTCAATGGGGTTGAGATCGGTACGTTGTATGTTTTCAATAAGAGCGAGTTCAAGGAGTGAATCTTCGTTTTCAATATCCATTACAACGACAGGAACGTGACTGAGTCCTGCAAGCTTGGATGCACGCAATCGCCGCTCTCCGGCGATTAATTCGTAAACGTCGTCCGTTGCATTATGCGTAACTATAAGGGGCTGAATCACTCCCTTTTCCTGAATTGAATCAGAGAGTTCCTGGAGTTCCTGCGGGTTGAATTCCGTTCGAGGCTGGTACTTGTTTGGAACAATCCTGTCAATAGCACACTCAAAAAACTTCTCTTTTTCTTCTCCAAAGAGGAGTCCAACTCCTTGGCCTAATCCAAGTTTTTTTACCATTGCTTTATCCTTGTTTTTGAAGAAACTCTTTTGCAAGATTCGTGTAGGCAACAGCCCCTGATGATTGGTTGTCATAATCAAAGATGGTTTGACCGTGGCTGGGGCTTTCACTGAGCCTGACGTTTCTTGGGATAACTGTTTTAAAAAGCTGATCTTTAAAGTGAATAGTTATCTCGTTGGCAACTTGATGGGTAAGCCTGTTTCTTTTATCGAACATCGTCAAGACAAGACCTTCAATGTAGAGGTCACGATTATATACCTTTTTCACTGATCGTATTGTGTTGACCAATTGCGCTAACCCTTCCATTGAAAAATATTCGCATTGCATCGGGATAAGTACGGAGTGAGCCGCAGTCAAAGCATTGACGGTGAGTAAACCCAGGGAGGGGGGGCAATCAATTATAATGTAATCGTACTCCTTGGTTAGGCTATACAGCAGATGCTTAAGCCTTACTTCTCTATTGCTTACGGAAATCATCTCTATTTCGGCCGCGACGAGATCGATGCTTGATGGTATTACATCTAAGTTTTTAACATTACTGGGAATGAGGACATCCTGAGCGGAATATCCGCCAGAATATGCATGATAGAGGTGTGACTTCACTTTCTTCATATTCACCCCAAGACCGCTAGAGGCATTTCCTTGTGGATCGGAGTCTATAAGGAGAGTTTTTTTCTTTTTTCTCGCAAGAGCTGCTGCGAAGTTAATAGAGGTTGTTGTTTTGCCAACACCTCCTTTTTGATTTGCGACTGCGATAATCTTAGTTGTGTTATTCATGCTTCCTCCGAAGGGTTATGATCAGTTTTCAGAAAATAACCTGACTTAGCTAAAAAATCTTCCTTTTTTATTATAATCGGAAAGATTTCACAGTATTTTAATTGTTGTTCAACATGTTCTTGCTATTTTTAATAAAAAACTATTAGTTTCTGATAGAGCTTAATCTATGTTTCACGTGAAACACTTTCTTAAACTACAAGGGCATAAGTTTCGTTTGAGCAGACAAACTGCTCAACTCAGCTTTAACAGGAGAAAAGATGAAATCGGATTTTTTAGTGATCGGGAGCGGAATTGCGGGTTTGTCTTTTTCATTAAAAGCGGCAAGAGTGGGATCTGTTGTTGTTGTGACCAAGAAAGAAGAGATAGATACCGCAACCAATCTTGCTCAGGGTGGGATAGCAGCTGTCTTAAATCCGGATGATAGTTTTGAGGAACACATACGAGATACATTGGAATCGGGGGCTGGATTGTGTGATGATGCTGTTGTCAGAATGGTAGTGGAAAATGGTCCGGCTAGAGTTAAAGAGTTGATAGAGTTGGGTGTACAGTTTGTCAAAGAAAAAAACGGAAATTTGAGTTTAGGGAAGGAGGGGGGGCATTCAAGGAGACGGGTGGCCCATTCCTTTGATTTGACGGGCAAGGAAATAGAGAGGGCTCTTGTTGAAAGTGTAGGGAAATGCACAACGGTTAAGCTGTTGGAAAATCATATGTGTGTCGACCTGATAGTAAAAGACACCCCGGAAGGGAAAAAATGTTTGGGGGCGTGGGTATTAAATGACGAAGGAGAAATTCAAAAATTTTTGGCAAAGGTTGTGGTGCTCTGTACCGGTGGTGTTGGAAAAGTATATTTATATACAAGCAATCCAGATATTGCTACCGGTGATGGGGTCGCCGTTGCCTTTAGGGCGGGGGCTGAAATAGACAATATGGAATTTGTTCAGTTTCATCCAACGTGTTTGTATCATCACCAGGCAAAAAACTTCTTGATATCGGAAGCTGTGAGAGGGGAGGGGGCAACTCTTGTCAACGAACTTGGCGAAAGGTTTATGACAAAATATGAGCCGGAAGAGATGGAACTGGCAACGAGGGATAAAGTTGCGAGGGCAATTGATAAGGAAATGAAAACGACCGGCGCCGACTGCGTGTTTTTAGATATCAGTCACAAAGACGCGCAGTTCATACGGGAGAGGTTTCCAAATATTTACAAAAAATGCTTTTCTCTGGGTATAGATATAACACGGGTTCCTATTCCTGTGGTACCTGCGGCCCATTATTTGTGCGGAGGCGTGAAAACCGATACGTTCGGTAGAACATCTATTAAAAATCTCTTTGCCTTGGGAGAGACAGCTTGCACTGGGTTGCATGGCGGCAATAGATTGGCCAGCAATTCCTTGTTGGAAGCAATCGTTTTTGCAGAAAATGCATTTTCCTTCTGTATGGCTCATTGGGAGGTAATATCTCGGGCTGAACATGAGGTTCAATTATCAGGCAATTTCATGGAAAACGAGAAGGAAGAAATCGATGAAGCTATTCTCATAAATCATAATTGGGATGTTATTCGCAGAATAATGTGGAACTATGTCGGGATCGTAAGGAAGAGGTCACGTCTCCTTACCGCGAAAGACAGGATTGGAGAAGTAAGAAGAGAAATTGATTCCATTATCGAGAAATACAAGTTGACTGCAAATATGCTGGAGTTGAGAAATATATCTCTTGTGGCAGCCTTGATAATTGAGGCATCTTTACTCAGGAAAGAATCATGTGGTTTACATTATATTTTGGAGTGATTTCGGTAAATGTACATGAATAAACTCATGCACGCTAAAGACGAATGAATTTTGTATTGAGGTGTTTTCATGACCAAAAAAACAAAAGTACTCATCGTCGATGACGAGCCTCAGAATGCCAAAATAATGAGGGAAATATTAAGCTTTCATCCAAAGTATGATTACCGGGTTGCAATGTCAGGTGAGCAAGCTCTTGAAATTCTCGAGTCTTATTTTCCTGATATAATTCTCTTGGATATAATGATGCCGGGTATCGATGGGTATGAGGTGTGTCGGTGGGTAAGGGGAAAAAAAGAGCATAAGCTTTCCAAAATAGTTATGATTTCCGGAATGTCGATGATTGAAGATCGTTTGAAAGGATATAATTCCGGTGCCGACGACTATATTTCCAAGCCATTTGTTGAGGACGAACTCCTCGCAAAACTCGAGGTGTTTTCCAAACTTAACAGAATGGAAGAGGTTGATAACCTGAAAACCATGGCTCTCAATATTTTGAGTCATGAAACAAGAACTCCTCTCAACGGAATAATACTGGGAAGTGAACTTCTAAGCGATATGAAAGGGCTGCCGGAAAAGGCGAGACAGTATGTCGACATGATCCGTGAGTCGGGGGCCAGAATTCAAGATCTCGTGGAAAAAATATCGAGGTATTGTTTGGTAAAAGAAGGCTTGCAACTGATTGTATGCGAGAAGCGATTTGATCAAATTTTAACTGAACTCCTTGAAAAGATTGATCCTCCCTCCGACTTACATATCATCTATGATTTTAGTGGGGATATGAACTTTTGGGCGGATTGGGATCTTCTTGAGGAAGCCTTTTTAACTGTCTTGGATAATGCCGTAAAAAATTCCCCTGAAACCGGGGCAATCTTGATTGAGTATCAAAAAAGTGACTCTTTAATAAAAGTATCTATCAAGGACCAAGGGCCTGGAATTGATCCGGCAGTGAGTGAAAAAATTTTCGACGGACTATACTCTGCCGATATTCTCCATCACAGGCAGGGGACTGGACTCAGTCTCGCCATTGCAAAAGCGATTGTAGAGGAGCATGGTGGAAAGATACGCTGTCGAAACAGAAAAGAAAAAGGAGCAGCGTTTGAGATCACTTTCAGAGAATATTCCGAGAGCAAATTCAGTAATTCAAAATGAGTCATTTTCACGTTCAATAGAAAGTACATCCGGGTGGGTGATTACGTATGAATCTTGACTGGATTGATGAAATTGGATCGGCAGTAATTGTAATTACTGCTTTCAGCAAGATAGCCGCTGTTAACAGCCAGGCCTGCAGGATCTTGAAGTACGGCCGAGAAGAACTATACGGTTTGGATTTCTATTCGATAGTGGAGGATTCCGCTCATGAAATCGAAGTCCTTATAAAAAGTTTGACACAAGAAAAAAATATGACTTTTCTTGACAATGCAAGGCTCATCGGGAAAACGGGAGAAAAGAATCAAATACAAGGAACTGCAATCAGAATAGAAGAGCCGGATGTATATTCACATTCAGTCTTGCTGTTTTGCCACTCGACAATGGATGAAATCGGCCTTCATGGGGGTGAAGGTGAATTGAGCGTGAGAGATTTTCAACTGAAAACACTCGGCCGGATGACTGAAGGATTACTTAACGATTTCAAGAACATATTTGGTTTAATAGGTGGTTATGCAGAGATGCTGCAGGAAGATGAGCACGAAAGCACAGAGTTACGTAATGATATCAGTGAGATACTCGGTGCCTGTGGTAGAGGCAAGATGCTCCTCGATAATATACACGCCATTTCTAAAAGCAGTCAATCTGTAAACATCTATTTTGAGGTCGAACGGAGTATTGTCGCAATCCTCAATACACTGAAGGCCACTCTCCCGCAAAATATATATCTAGAGTACTGCGGTACTATTGAGAACTCGTCAATTGCAGCAGATCCTATGAAACTCGAGCAGGTGCTGCTCGGTATATGTCTCGCCTTGGGAGACCTGGGGAATGTAACAAACTCCAGAGAAAGCATTACAATCGCTCTTGGGAATAAAAAAATCAGTACATTGTTTCCGGGAAATGTTGCTGAGGAGATTTTCTGCGTACAAATACTGATCAGGAGCGATAAAATATCAGCAAGCAACCGATTTATTGATTGTTTTAACAATTATGATGAAGCCAGCTTTTCAAGCCGTAATGAATTGGAATCCATTCTTTGCATAGGAAGAAGGATCTTGTCGGATTGTAACGGCAAAATATTTCTGGACCATTACGGACAGAATAAGACCGCTATTTCCATTCTTTTTCCGGTCGTTGATAAGAGAACGATGGGGCGACCAGCGTATCTGGGACCGCCTTTAGGCAACGGTCAATACATTCTGATTGTCGACGATGAGATTCAAGTTGCAGACCTTACAGCGAGACGGTTGGAAAAACACAACTATCATGTTGTCAAAAAAACCAACAGCAGGGAATCTCTTGAATATTTTGCGAGTAACAGCGAGCAGTTTTCGCTGATGATTATAGATCAGGTAATGCCTGACCTCGAAGGTCTCGATCTTGCCAGAGAGGCCCTGAAAATAAAGCCGGATCTGCCAATAATTATGATGACAGGGTATAGCTCTGGAATTACAGAGAAAAAATGCAAAGAACATGGGGTTGGATATTTAGCGATGAAACCAATCGACGAGAAGGAATTGGCTACAATCGTTGCTCACGCACTCCGGCTCATTCAGCCTGAAAAGAGACAATGAGTGCCACATTGCCCAGGTACGAACAAGAATTCGGAATAAACATTCTCATAGTTGAGGACGACCCGTCTTTTCAACGGTACATAGCGAGTGCCATAGATAAACTCGGTTATGAGTACATTATAGTCGATACGGCTCATGAGGCCTTGGAACTCCTTCAATATGTAGATTACTCCATTGTTATCACGAACATTTATATGCATGGAATGTATGGACTTGAATTTCTGGGAGAGATTTCGGAAAATCATCCTCAGACAGACGTTATTGTGGTGACAACATGTCTTGAACACATCACCCTTACCGATGTTATAAATGCCGGAGCAGTCGATTTCCTGAACAAACCTTTCACTGTCGATGAAATAAGGGCAAAACTGAGCAGGGTAGTGAGGGAGAGAAAGCTCATACATGAATTAGTTGTCGAGAACCAGAAGAGACTGAAGATTGAGGCCGAATTGCGCGCTTCTTATGAGTTACTTGAGAGGAGGGTGCTTGAAAGGACAAAAGAACTGGAGCAGGCAAAACTCATGGCCGAGGCAGCCAATGCAGCCCAAAGTGAGTTTATGGCCAATATAAGCCATGAACTGCGAACACCGATGCACGGAATTTTAAGCTTTGCGAGTTTGGGTGTAAATAAAATCAATCAGGTCTCGCAAGAGAGATTAAGCGGCTATTTTACAGAAATTCAAAAAAGCGGCAACAGGCTTCTCAGGCTGTTAAATAATCTCCTGGATCTTTCGAAACATGAAGCCGAGATGATGCATTACAGTATGGCCAGACATTCCCTTGCCGAAGTCATCGAGACATCTATCTGCCACTATTCGGCTTTGGCAGAAGAAAACAACTTGAAACTGGTTGTGAAGGATCCGGAAAAGCCGACCGATGCCGTGTTTGATCGGCAGAAAATAACTCAGGTAATTCATAACCTCCTGGATAACGCCTTCAAATATAATGAACAGGGGAGTGTAATAGTCATAAGTCTGAGTCGGAAGGCGGAAGAACAAGGCTCAGGCGGTATAACAGTATCGATTGCCGATCAGGGGATAGGTATCCCGCAGGATGAGTTGGACTCAGTTTTCGAGAAATTCAGACAAAGTACCAGAACCAGGAGTGGCGCCGGAGGAACAGGCCTGGGCTTAGCGATTTGTAAACAGATCATAACGGCACACAACGGATCCATATGGGCGGAGAACAGGTCTCAAGGAGGGACCATGTTTTGCTTTACGCTGCCTCTCGATCAGATGGAGGGGTGAAAGAAAGAACAGTTAAACAAAACAGGGATGAAGCGTTTATCCTTGAGATACTGTAAATGAATTGCTATAAGTGGTGCTTTTGAATTCTCTCCGAGCCTATGCCGTTTCATGAAACCAATCGATACATCCACCAAGATACCGGTCTTTGAGTTAAAAGGCAGTGTTCTGACCATTATAGTGCTCCATATCAAAGAAACCGATGCCGACTGCCTCTATCCGCAACTTGAAAAAAAGATAGGCCAGGCCCGCTCCTTTTTCAAAAACGCTCCGGTTTTGATAGATCTGAGTGGGGTGGATGAGGAAGGGCAGGCGGCACTCGACTTCATGTACCTCGCTGGCACCCTGCGAAAGCTGGGATTGGTTCCTGTTGGAGTTCGTGGCGGTGCGGCATGTCAGGATGAACGGGTCCTTCACGCCGGATTGGGTTTGCTGCCGGCCATCAAAACAGAGAGAATGGCTACGACCTCTGCAGACCAGCAATCTTCCGAATCGGGATCACAAGAAAGAAAAAATCATCCTGAATCATCGACGATTGTGACAAGCCAGGTTTGCGCAGTTGCAACTACCAAGGTGATAACCCACCCTGTTCGCTCCGGACAACAGGTGTTCGCCCCTCAAGGGGATCTGGTTATTCTCTCTTCGGTCAATGCCGGGGCAGAAGTCCTTGCCGCCGGTAACATCCACGTCTACGGTGCCTTGCGAGGTCGGGCTATGGCTGGTATCAATGGAGATGTGACGGCTCGGATCTTCAGCCTGCAGTGCAACGCTGAACTGGTTGCCGTCGCGGGGGAGTACATGGTGAACGAATCGCTGAGCGAGGGTGTTCTTAACCAAAGTGTGATGATCTCACTTAAGGATGGCGGCTTGGATTTTCAGGTTATTGGTTCGTCAAGTACTGTTCATGAGCGATAATTATTCATTGTTCAAAAAAAATATCATTTCTCAATACTATGAATAAAGAAATATTTCCCCGAAAAGAGGAACAGACGTCAGCCAAAGTGGTCGTCGTTACGTCCGGAAAGGGCGGAGTAGGAAAAACGACCACCAGCGCCGCTTTTGCAGCGGGCCTGGCGGTGCGCGGATATAAAACAGTTGTTATCGACTTCGATGTCGGTTTACGCAACCTGGACTTGATCATGGGCTGCGAGCGAAGGGTGGTTTACGATCTGCTTAACGTCATTCATGGCGAAGGCTCCCTCAACCAGGCATTGATCAAGGACAAACGGGTGGGTAACCTTTTTATACTGCCGGCTTCTCAGACCCGTGATAAAGATGCGCTCTCAATGGAAGGCGTCGGTGAGGTCATTTCAACATTGCAGCAGAGCTTCGACTACATCATTTGCGATTCTCCGGCCGGCATTGAAAAAGGGGCTATGACCGCCATGTATTTTGCCGATGAGGCCTTGGTGGTAACCAACCCCGAGGTATCCTCAGTGCGGGATTCCGACCGGATCATCGGTATGCTGGCGAGCAAGACCCGTCGAGCAGAGCAGGACCTTCCTCCGGTGAAGGAGCATCTGGTGATCACCCGCTATGATCCGATACGGGTCAATAAGGGTGATATGCTCAGTGCTGACGATGTTCAGGAGATTCTCGCAATCTCTTTTCTCGGCGTTGTCCCCGAGTCTAAATCAGTACTTGCCGCTTCCAACGCGGGAATACCGGTTACCCTGACTCCTGAGAGTGATGCAGGTGAAGCGTATTTCGACATGGTAGACCGATTTCTCGGTCAGGATCGTCCATTCCGTTTTATGGATGTTCCCAGAAGAAGTATTTTTTCCCGCTTGTTTGGAACTTGATACTATGAAATTATTTGATTTTTTATTCCGATCGAAACGGTCAAGCTCTGCCTCGATAGCAAAAGAGCGCCTCCAGATCATCGTTTCGCACGAGCGGCGGCGTCCGTCTACTCCCGATTTCCTGCCACGGCTCCAGCAAGACATTCTCGAGGTGGTGAGAAAATATATTCAAATCAACGAAAATCAGATCAAACTGTCGGTCGATAGAAAAGGTGAGTGCGAGATACTCGAACTTAATATTTCTCTTTCCAATCCAGCAGTACCTCCAACATTGGGGCGAGCAAATACGAAGTAGGGGGAGAGCAGGAAGTGATCGGCGGCGAACACTTTTCCCCGGACAACTGAGGCCGGATTGTTCATATTTCACAAGGAGGAACATGAATGATCATGGCCAGGCGAGAAAATAGCTGAAGGCTGGAAGCTTGGTTCAAACGGTTGGGTAATAAAAAAGCGGGTAGCTAGATCAGATCTAACTACCCGCTTTATTAATGGCGTCCCCAACCGGATTTGAACCGGTGTTGTCGGCGTGAAAGGCCGATGTCCTGGACCTGACTAGACGATGGGGACAAAAAAATATTTTTGGTGGGTCGTGCGCGATTCGAACGCGCGACTCTCTGATTAAAAGTCAGATACTCTACCGGCTGAGTTAACGACCCTTGGAGCAAGTCTTTATACAAGCTCGGTCAGTACGTGTCAATATGTTTTTGACATTTTTTGTTGTATCATTTGTTCGGGGAAGAGTCAAGGTATATACCCTGAGCAACCTTCGGGCCGAGAGCAAAGCAATTGACGTTACCATAAAAGAGTTGAGACCATTACCAAGGAATGCTATATGAGAACTGAGTCGTGACGAGTCGATGCAACAGAATCCGGGGGAGAAAATGATACTGCTGCTTCAGCAGCTATTATTCTGCAGTGGCCGGATCTTTCGATAACAATACAAGCGGTAGCTAACTAATGGGTTTTTTAAAGGGTTCGGCGAGTTTTGTGAGATTTTCGGTAGTGGGAGAATTGCCGGAAAATTCACTTGATTTTATAGCACAGAGGGTAATAGCTTTTTCTTTTCAGGATATTGACGAGACCTATGACGAGTATTCCATCGGCTGGGTGTCTGTTCTCAATATGTTTGATTCACAATTTGCGTATGCTTCGTATGTAGCCGGTGATTATATCACCTTGACTCTTCGAATAGATGAAAGAAAGGTTTCTCCTGCAATTTTGAAAAAAATTGTCCAGAAGGAGGAGGAAAGGGTTCGCCGTGAGCAGCAGGTACCGAAACTCAGCCGATCAATGAAGGTTCAGATTAAGGAGCGGGTCCGGACAGAGTTGATGCGCAAGGCTATTCCGATCCCGTCGATCTTCGAATTGTGTTGGAGTCTTGCCGATTCTACGCTCTTTTTCTTTTCAACCAATAAGAAGGTCCACGCCATACTGGAAGATTTTTTCAAGGAAAGCTTTGGCTTACTTATCCGTCAGCAGATTCCTTATACCACAGCCGAACATCTTCTCGATGATGATTTACGGGAAAAGCTGGAAAGACTGTCTCCGGAAATATTTGTTTAATGAATTAATTATGAGCGTTCCGGGGAGATTCGGCAACGAGGTGTATAAGAATGGATTTAGTTGATCTGATAGCGGAAAAGCGGTTTTTGGGACAGGAGTTTCTTACCTGGCTATGGTGGAAAAGTGAAGAGCGGGGGGGAAGCGTGGCGATTCCCGGCGAAGGCGATATTACCGTAGTCTTCGAGAAGCATATGCTGCTCGAGTCAGGTGAAGGCGAATCGAGTGAAAAGCTGATCTGCACAGGGCTGCAGACCGAACTCCAGGAGGCCCGTACCGGTTTGCAGATGGGCAAAAAACTGGAGCAGGCCAGGATCGTCATAAATCACAACAGCTACGAGTACAGTTTGACCATGGCAGGCGCGCTGATGGAATACCGGAATGTCCGGCTGCCGAAAACCGAAGCAACTGAAAATGATAAGAGTGATAAACCTGAGGAAGTGGAGGGAATGATTCTCGAGCGAATCTATCTCCTTGAAGAATTGGTCAGACTCGTCAATGTGTTGTTCGGAATGTTCTTGAAGGTAAGACTTGGCGCAAACTGGCGCGATGAACTGCAGATGATTCGGCAGTGGATCGCCAAAACAGCAGTTGTCGTTTAACACCTCACAAGGGGGTATAAGCACCTTCACCAAATTCATTCCTGAAAAACAAGGAATGAATTTCTAAGGTACTAAGTCATCGACGTAATTTTTCTCAACCGGACCAAGAGAAGCCATGGAGTTTGAAACGATAATCGGGCTGGAAATTCATGCCCAACTGAAAACCCAGTCAAAGATCTTCTGCAGCTGTTCGACGGCCTTTGGTGCTCCTCCGAACACCAATACCTGTCCTGTTTGCCTGGGGTTGCCGGGCGTCCTTCCCGTCTTGAACGAAAAGGTGGTTGAGTTTGCCATCAGGCTCGGACTTGCGACCAATTCGGCGATCAATAGCTTCAGCCAGTTTGCCCGGAAAAACTATTTTTATCCGGATCTGCCGAAAGGATATCAGACATCGCAATTCGACCTGCCGATAGTCGGTAAGGGGCAGATCGAAATAGAGGTCGACGGCATAAAGAAGATGATCGGCATAACCCGCATCCATATGGAGGAGGATGCCGGCAAGCTGATCCACGATGAGCTGGAACCGGTGTCCCATGTCGATTTAAACCGCACCGGCACGCCCTTGCTTGAGATCGTCTCGGAACCGGACCTCCGCTCGCCGGCAGAAGCATGTGCCTACCTGAAGAAAATCCATGCTATCCTGCGGTACCTGGACATCTGCGATGGGAATATGCAGGAGGGCAGTTTTCGCTGTGACGCCAATATCTCTCTTCGACCCTATGGCAGGGAAGAATTCGGGACGCGGACCGAACTGAAAAACATGAACTCCTTCCGCCACGTCCAGAGTGCCATGGAGTATGAGGAGAGAAGGCAGAGGGACCTGCTGCTGGAGGGAGAAAAAATAGTACAGGAGACGCTGCTGTGGAATCCGGATAAAAATTGTACGGAATCCATGCGCGGTAAAGAAGATGCCCATGACTACCGCTATTTCCCCTGTCCCGATCTTGTGCCTGTAGAAATAAGCGATGCATGGATTGAGGAGGTTCGAGCATCCCTGCCGGAACTCCCCGACCAGCGGAGAGTTCGGTTTACCGAAGAATACGGGCTTCCCGAATATGATGCAATCCTCTTGACTTCAGATCGTGATGTCGCCGAATATTTCGAGGAAATGGTGAGAGCGGGCGCCCAGGCCAAGAAGGCATCCAACTGGATAATGACCGAGTTGATGCGGGAACTGAAAGGCGAGGCGCTTTCATCGTGCCTGATCAAGGCCCGTCAACTTGCCGCTCTGCTGGTAATGGTGGAAAAGAATACCATCAGCGGTAAAATCGCCAAAACGGTTTTTCAGGCCATGATGGAAAGCGGCAAGGATCCGGAGACGATAGTAAAAGAAAAAAACCTGCTGCAGGTCTCCGATACAAGTGAGCTTCTTGCCCTGGTCCGCGAGATCATTGCCGCCAACCCGGGGCAGGCCGAAGACTTCAGGAACGGCAAGATCAAACTTATGGGATTTTTTGTCGGCCAGCTCATGCAGAAGACGAAGGGCAAGGCCAATCCAGGGGTTGCCAATGAACTGTTTGCCAGCGAACTGGGCGGCTGAATTAGGGGGCAGGTTGAGGTGGAAAAGGAGTTCTGGCAAAAGAAGGGGGAGGGGCACCGGGCCAGGCTGCGGGACAAGTTTTTAAAAAAAGGTCTCGATGGCTTTTCCGATACCGAGGTTTTGGAGCTTCTCCTTTCTTTCGGCACGCCGCGGACCGATTGCAAAGAGCCTGCCCGGCTGCTGCTCGAACAATTCGGAACCTTTGCCAAAGTGCTTGAGGCGCCGATCGTTTCACTCCAGGCAGTTCACGGGGTTGGACCGAAAAACAGCTTCGCCCTCCATTTTGTCCACGCTGTTGCCAGCTATTACCTGAAAGAACGTCTTACCGGCAAAAGGTATCTTCATTCTTCGAAAGAAGTGGAGGAATATCTTATACATTCCCTGCGCGGCCTGAAAAAGGAGGTATTGACAGTCATTTTTCTCGATTCCTCACACGCCGTTATCGACTCAGCGGTTGTGGCTGAAGGGACCCTCAATGTCAATACGGTATATCCGCGGGAAATAGTCAAAAAAGCCCTGGAGTATCACGCAGCGGCACTGGTCATCGCTCACAATCATCCTTCCGGCTCCCTGCAGCCGAGCCCACAGGACATGAAGCTTACCAGGAGTCTGTTTTGTATCTGCAGTTATATGCAGATACAGCTTCTTGACCATCTGATAATCGGCGACGGTGCCTTCAGCTTTGCCGATAACGGCTTGATGGATTCAATCAGGCAGGAATGTCGCATTGCCATGCAAAACTTGTAGTAACAATGACAGCCCTCTACCTGCACATCCCCTTCTGTCGGACCAAATGTCACTACTGTTCCTTTTCATCGCGAGCCGGCTGCAGTGAACTGTACACCCCGTACATTCACGCGCTTAAAAAAGAGCTCACGCAGGTTGCCGGCATGGGACCTCACCCCCCTCTGCAATCGCTATTTATCGGCGGTGGAACCCCGAGCATTCTTCCCTGCTCCCTTCTAACCGGAATTGTCGATCATTGCCGGGAGCAGTTTGCGATGATGCCGGATATCGAAATATCGGTGGAGACAAATCCTGGAACCGTTGATGAACGGTATTTACAGGCGCTTTACCGGGCGGGAGTGAATAGGCTGTCGTTGGGGGTTCAATCTTTTGCCGACCCGGAATTGAAAATTCTAGGCCGTAGCCATACAGCCGAAGAGGCGGCCGGGGCTTTTCAGGCAGCGCGAAATGCCGGTTTCACCAATGTCAATCTGGATCTGATGTGCGGCTTGCCGGGGCAGACCCCGCTTTCCTGGAAAAAGTCGCTCGACCTGGCGCTCTCTTTACAGCCGGAACATCTGTCGGTGTACCAGTTGTCGATCGAACCGGGAACGCAGTTTGCCGACCTTCTGAAAAACAAGAAGATGGAACTTCCCGAAGAGGAAGACATCCTTCTCATGGATCGGCAGACGCAGCGGGGTTGTCTCGCTGCCGGAATGCAGCACTATGAAATCTCGAATTATTGCCTGGCAGGTTATGAGTGCCGACATAATGTCAACTATTGGCTGAATGAGGACTACCTGGCCTGTGGTGTTGCGGCTGTCAGTTTTAGAAAGGGCGTGCGGGAAAAGCGGATAACGGACGCCCGGGAATATATCCGTCGGATGGATGCCGGCATATCGGTTGTGGAAGAAAGAGAATGTCTGTCGGCGGAAGCCTCTTTCAGAGAGACGATGATCATGGGATTGAGGTTGATCCGTGGAGTATGTCGCGAGACACTGGTACAACGCTATGGGAGAGATCCTGTGCAGTATTATGGTCCGGTTTTGGACAAGCTCGTTCATCTGGGGCTGGTCGAGCTGACCGATACCCATCTTCGCCTCACCGGGACGGGAAGACCCCTTGCCAACCAGGTTATGGCTGAACTGGTCTGAACGGCTCCTATAGAGTCAGATAATCCTCCGGCAGTTGTCCGGCCGACTCAAGACCGTTGATGGAACTGTTAATGTGTGCTTCCACGGCAATACATGCCTTTGCGGCGTCATGGGCGGCAAGGGCATCGACGATTGTGGTGTGTTCGATGGTGGGACTGTATTCCAGCTTGTAAAAGGGGTCGTAGAGGATCAAATATATTCTTGTCCGATCGAGGAGCTCTTTTATATAGGCGCACAGCACTCTGTTGCCGGAAAACTCGGCAATCCGCAGGTGCAGGTTGTCGTTGGCCGTATAATAGTCATCCAGATTGTTTTCATCGAAGATTTTCGTTTCCATACTGATGAGGTCCCGGAGTTCCTGGACCTGTTCCGTCGTGATCCGCGATGAAGTCAGCCGGGTTGCCATTATCTCCAGCTGGGCCCGTACCAGAAAAGTCTCCTCTATTTCCTTTTGGGTGGGGGTAATAACGAAGGCCCCCCTGTTCGGGATGCTGTAAACCAGTCCTTCCGCCTCAAGCCGTTTAATGGCACTTCGTACCGGGGTTCTGCTCACTCCCAGTTGCTGAGCCAGAGCCACTTCGACAAGTTGGCTGCCTTGCTTAATATATCTTTTACGGATCGCTGTCTTGAGTTTCCGGTAAACGGCATCTTCAGAATTGATTTTCTTGGAATGTTCCATAATCCTGTCCAATTATCGAGTTGGTTGTTGAAGAAGTACTGTACACACACCTGGCTTTTGCTTTCGTGGCCACCAGCGACAAGGGTGAGGTAAAAAATATATTGTGAATATTTCATGTCGAGAATTTGCAAAAGATAGGAAACCAAACTAATTTAGAATTGTACACAAAAATAGTTGACACACATGCGGTAGATACCGTACTGTTTCTGTATTCAATAATTGTATACTATTTTTCTAGCTTCAGAAAGGGTCATCTGGTAGAAAGAAAAAATAATTTACGGGACCGGTTCCGGGTCAAAGCACCTGCCTGGTGTCCTCAATTGTACATGAATCAAGATTCAGATAAAAAGGTACCAGCATGTTGAACAAAATGATCGCCGGGATTCTGCCGCATATGCCCAAAAAACTCGTATGGCTTTTCTCCAAGGAATATATCGCCGGGGAAACCCTGGAGCAGGCTATCGCCAATGCCAAGAAATTGAACGCCGAAGGGATCTTGACCACGATCGATGTCCTTGGCGAGTTCATTACCACTCTGGCTGAGGCGGAGGCTAACAAAAAAGAATATCTGCAGGTCATAGAAGAGGCGGAAAAAGCCGGGGTAAACGGTAATTATTCCTTAAAACCAACTTTTTTCGGATTACTGCTCGATAAGAACGTGGCCTACAATCATATCCGGGAGGTTGTCGCCAAGGCCGCCACCTACAATAACTTTGTCCGGATAGATATGGAAGACTCGCCCTGTACCGATATGGAAATCGAATTGTACAGGAAACTGAAAAAAGAATTTCCGGCAAATGTCGGTCTTGTCGTCCAGGCATATCTAAAAAGAACCCGTCGCGACATTGCTGACTTACAGGATATACACTCTCCCGAACACCCGGTTAATCTCAGGGTGTGCAAGGGCATTTATGTCGAGCCGGAATCACTGGCCTATAAAAAATATGAAGAAATAAACACTCATTTTCTCGATGATATCGAATACATGTTCCTGCAGAACATGTATCCGGCAATTGCCACCCATGATGTTCCCGTCATTGAGGGTGCCTATAAGCTTATCGATAAGTATAAAATTGCCCCGGATAAATATGAATTTCAGATGCTGTACGGGGTAACTCCGGGTTTACGCAAATCGATCATCGATAAGGGACACCGGATGCGGGTGTACGTTCCCTTCGGGAAACAGTGGTTCGGCTATTGCACCAGAAGACTGAAGGAAAACCCGCAGATGGCCGGGGTCATCCTGAAGGCTCTGTTTAAAAAGGGATGAGTTCTTATTTTCTGACTGGAGCAGAAAACACCAAAGAGTGATCGCTCAAGGAGGAAAAATCATGAATCTTATGAACAACGCGGTAATCGGCACCCCAAGGCCGGTCAACGAACCGATTCTAAACTATGCCCCCGGCAGTCCGGAGAGAGCGAAATTAAAAGAAGCGCTCACCACGATTGCCGACAAGCAACTGGAAATACCGCTGATTATAGGCGGCAGGGAAGTTACAACAGGTAATTTAGGCAATGTGGTCATGCCCCACGACCATAACCATGTCCTGGCTGTGTATCACAAGGCAGGGCCTGTTGAAGTACAACAGGCAATCGAGACGGCGGTTTCGGCTCAGGCGATGTGGCGATCTTTTCGCTGGGAGGAGCGGGTTGCCATCTTTTTAAAAGCTGCCGAACTTCTGGCCGTCAAATATCGGGCCTTGATCACCGCCGGCTCGATGCTTGCCGGCGGTAAAACCGTATACCAGGCAGAGATCGACGCCGTCTGCGAACTCATCGACTTCCTGCGATTCAATGTCAGGTACGCCCAGGAAATCTACGAAAAACAACCGGCATCCTCGCCCGGAGTCTGGAATTTTGTCCAATATCGGCCTCTCGAAGGCTTCGTCTTTGCCGTGACTCCTTTTAATTTTACAGCTATTGCCGGTAATCTCCCTACAGCTCCGGCGATAATGGGTAATACCGTGGTCTGGAAACCGGCATCCTCTTTGCTGTATACGCCCTACCTGATCATGCAGCTTCTCGAAGAGGCAGGTCTTCCCCCGGGAGTCATTAATTTTGTCCCCGGTTCGGGCGGCGATGTCGGGGATATCTGTCTGGCCGATCCGCATCTGGCCGGCATACATTTTACCGGTTCCACCAGGGTCTTTCAGCAGATGTGGAGAACTGTCGGGGAAAACATTCACCGTTACAAGTCGTACCCGAGAATAGTTGGTGAGACGGGTGGCAAGGATTTTGTCTTTGCCCATGCCAGTGCCGACATCCAGCCGTTGGTTACCGGTCTGGTCAGGGGAGCATTTGAGTATCAGGGGCAGAAATGTTCGGCCGCCAGCAGGGCATATATCGCCAAATCCATCTGGCCGGCCGTCGAAGCCGGCTTAAGATCTGAAATGGGGAAAATCCGGATGGGGCCGCCGACCGATTTCACCAATTTCTGCGGAGCGGTTATCGACCGGTCGGCCTTTCAGTCAATCGTAGGTTATCTTGAGTTCGTCAGAGCAAACGACGGCGGCGAGATTCTCATTGGCGGGACGTATGACGACAGCGTCGGATACTTCATCGAACCGACGGTCATCCTGGCCACCGATCCGAATTTCAAGACTATGGTCGAAGAGATTTTCGGGCCTCTGCTCACGGTTTTTGTTTATGAAGATGACAAGTATGAAGAAATGCTTAACCTGTGCAGCGACTCATCGATATATGCGCTTACCGGGGCGATTTTTGCCCGGGATCGTGCTGCCTTAAGCCTCGCCCTGGCAAGGCTTGAAAATGCCGCCGGTAATTTCTATATCAACGACAAACCGACAGGCGCCGTTGTCGGCCAGCAGCCCTTCGGCGGCGGTCGAGCATCCGGTACCAATGATAAGGCCGGCTCCCAGGCCAATCTTATGCGCTGGGTTTCGGCCCGGACAATCAAGGAAACTTTCGTACCTCCCGTGGATTTTTCCTACCCGTTTATGGCTGAAGAATAGGAACACGTGAGTATTGTGCAAGTATCCGTTTTAGTTGAACGGATGCTGATAATAAATAAATCCTGCGGCGATCCGGATGACGGTCGGTCGCCGCTCATAAAAACAGGTTGATTGCCTGCAATCGACGAGGAAGAAAAATCTATGGCAAGGCAGAAACTCATAGAGATTATGATCAACCGGGACTGGTGCAAAGGGTGCGGAATCTGCGTCCAATTTTGCCCGACCAAAGTTCTCGAGTTGGACGCGCGGGAAAAAGTTGTTGCGGTGAGGCCGGAGGATTGTATTTGCTGCAAGATGTGCGAATTACGGTGCCCGGATCTGGCAATCGAGGTCCTGACGGAAAAGGGTGAAAAAAATGATTAAAAACATTCGATTTATACAGGGCAACGAGGCCTGTGTGGAAGGGGCGCTCTATGCCGGCCTTGATTTTTTTGCCGGTTATCCGATTACCCCCTCGACCGAAATTGCCGAACGTCTCTCCGAATACCTCCCTGAAAGAGGGGGGAAATTTATCCAGATGGAAGATGAGATCGCCTCAATGTGCGCGATCATCGGAGCATCGCTTACCGGCAAAAAGGTGATGACGGCTACCAGCGGACCCGGATTTTCCTTAAAACAGGAGGCCATCGGCTACGCCTGTATGGCGGAAATTCCTTGCGTGATCGCCAACGTGCAGAGAGGAGGACCGTCGACGGGCAATCCCACCCATGTCAGCCAGGGCGACATCAATCAGGCACGCTGGGGAACCCACGGCGATCACTCGATCATTGCCCTTACCGCCTCCAACCATCAGGACGTTTTCAGGATGACGGTCGATGCCTTCAACATGGCCGAGACCTATCGAACCCCGGTTATGCTCCTTTTCGACGAAGTTGTCGGCCATATGCGGGAAAAGCTGGTCATTCCCGAAGAGGGTGAGCTGGAGATTGTCGACAGGCTGAGGACATCGGTGGCCAAGGATGTCGACTACCATCCCTACCTGCCCCGTGAGGACGGCAGGCTGCCAATGTCGGATTTCGGCGGCGAGCATCGCTATAATGTGACCGGGCTCTTCCACGACATGTGGGGGTTTCCGTCCAACAACCCGAAAATAGTCAACGGTCTGCTGCGCCATCTGGTCGATAAGATCGATAACAATGTCCACGCCATCACCAGGTATAAAGAGCATTGCCTTGAGGGTGCGGAATATATCCTGGTTTCCTACGGTTCATCGGCGAGATCGGCGATCCACCTTGCCCAGAACCGGCGAAACAAAGGCGAGAAAATCGGCGTCCTCGAGCTGCAGTCGATCTGGCCCTTCCCGGTTGAGATGGTTCGGGAAAAATGCGCCGGAGCCAAGGCGGTTCTCGTGGTCGAGATGAACATGGGCCAGGTTCTGGCTCAGGTCAAAGCTGCGGTGGACAAACCGGACAGGGTTTTTCTGGCCAACCGGATCGACGGCAAGCTTATCACACCTTCAGATATCAAAAGACTTCTCCGGGTCATCCAGGGGAGGGGAGTATAATATGGCTGTTAAAGACTATTTACGCGAAAGGTTCTTCCCGCACATGTGGTGTCCCGGCTGCGGCCACGGCACCATTCTCAACTCCCTTATTCATGCCGTTGAGGAACTTCAGCTCAATAAAAACGAGATCGTCATGGTGTCGGGTATCGGCTGTTCGGCGAGGATCTCGGGCTATGTCGATTTCCATTCGCTGCATACCATCCACGGCCGGGCTTTAGCTTTTGCGACCGGCGTCAAGCTGAGCCGGCCGCACCTGAAAGTCCTGGTGCCGATGGGCGATGGCGATGCCCTGGCGATCGGCGGCAATCACTTTATCCATGCCGCTCGGCGGAATATCGATATTACCGCCATTGTCATGAATAACCGGATTTACGGGATGACCGGCGGACAGTTCTCGCCGCTTTCCGGTCCCGGGGTTAAAGCGACGACCGCGCCGTATAAAACCATCGACAGCAATTTCGACGTGGTGGAACTCGCCAAAGCGGCGGGGGCATCTTTTGTCGCCCGGTCTACAGCCTATCATGTCAAGGAGTCCACCGAACTCCTCAAGAAGGCAATCCTCCACAAGGGTTTTTCGGTGGTGGAGATTCTGTCGCAGTGTCCGACCCATTACGGCAGGAAGAACAAGGAGGGGGATGCCGTCGGCATGTTGGAACTGCAGAAGAGCAATACCGCAAAGCTCGGGTCGAAGGCTCTCGAGGAGAACCCAGGTCTTACTCCACGTGGTATTTTTGTCGAGAAGGAGCGGCCGGAATACTGTGAAGAGTACGACAAGATAATCGCGCAGGCAATGAAGGAGAGGGTTTCATGAACAGGATTCGCATGGTATTTTCCGGTTCCGGCGGCCAGGGAGTGATTACCGCGGCCATTATTCTTGCCGAAGCGGCGGTCATTTACGAGGGAATGAATGCCACCCAGTCCCAGAGTTACGGCGCGGCGGCCCGCGGCGGGGCAACGCGCAGCGATATCATCATCTCCGACGGTGAAATCAATTTTCCCGAGGTTACCCAGCCGAACATCCTGGTCTGCCTGACTCAGGAGGCGTACACTACCTATTCGCCGATCATTCGGCCCGGGGGAACATTACTGACCGACAACCGTTTCGTACAGACCACCCGCAAGGTCGACGCCAAGCAGATCGAGCTGCCGATGTACGAGACGGTCATGGAAAAGATCGGCAAACCGGTGGTTTTCAATATCTGTGTCCTTGGAGCACTCATCGGTCTTACGGAAATCCTCAAGCCGGAATCGGTGATGGCCGCGGTTGCCGACCGCGTTCCCAAGGATTTTCTGACGATGAACAACCGGGCCTTCGATCTCGGTCTCGTTCTTGGAGCGCAGTATCGCCGCTAAGCCGTTGTTAAAAAATAACATGGCCAAGGTAATGCTCAGAACGGTCTAAGGAGCCGTAACGAAGTGGATGAAAATGGCCTGGTTATTTCGTAACGGCTCCTAATATCAAAAAACTAGAGTAACTCACTACCCCCACAAGGGGGAATAAGTACCTTCACGAAATTCATTCTTAGAAAAAGAATTTCTAAGGTACTAAAAGATTCCTTTGCCGCCGACGCGCCTGCCCGGTGAGCGGCGGCAAAGGAGCCCCGTCGTTTCTTCGCTATTCACAGCAAGGGAGATGTCATGGAACTTTTTCCGGTCGCCGGTTCTTCGGCCTGTACCAAAGGTGCGGCAATTATCGCCAAGGCAGAAAGTGTGGGGCTTGACCCCCGGGTCCTCTACGAAGCGGTGATCGATCTTTCCTCGGAAGGACTGCTTACCGCCAACTGCATCAATCTGGCGGCGGGGATTCTCATCCAGGACCTCGGCCTGCCAAAATATTTTTTCCAGAACATCAACAAGGTGCCTCTTGCCAATCTGCTTCAGTCCATTGCCACCTCGATCAAGGTTATCGATGGCCGTGTCGTCCTGCACGGCCGGGTCGCCCAGATAGATTTCGACGCCACCCAGTCCGGTGTGGTCCAATGGGTGCGAATCGCAACCGAAGAGACCCGGGAAAATATGGAGGCGGTGCTCGAGCATCTGATCTCCGGCCATCGCCGGGAATATTATTTCAGCCCGGAAAGCAAATACTACACCTATATTATCAGACCGGAAACGGTTGCCGATTATCCCCCTGAGGCCTTTGGCCAATCCCGTTTTCTCTTTTCTCTTGCCGGTGACTATGACGTGACGCCTGCACCGACCCGAAAACGCTACGAAAAATTTCTCCAGGAGAGCGATGGGTCGCTGACCCCGCTGATCGGGGTCTTCAACCTGCCGGAAAGCGGCGAGACGCGGCTGATGTTCAATTCCGATTTTGCCTCCCCGCAATTGCCGGTGCTGCGAAAGATCCTGGAAGACCATGGTCTGACCCTGCTGCGGGCCTATTGGGAGCCTTATCTGGGACAGTCGTCGGTGTCCTCATCGATCTGCACCCTGTATGTCGGCGGTGAACTGACAAGAAAGCAGGAGGGGGGAGTAGTGGATGATCTTCGCGCCTTTCTCGCCTTTGCCGTAGGCCCGGTCACGCAGCTTTACCTGCAGGGAGCGATAGGTTTCAAGGAAATGCTCTTTGCCGGCAATGCCATAGATTTTACCCACCTCTTCATATTCAAGGAGAGTGAGAATATTACCGATCGCGAGATTCTCGAGAATCTCGCCAGCAGGGATCAACGCGAGGCATTTGCCAAACGTATCCAGAGCGCGAACAAGTCGACCTATTCCGCACGCCTCATTCAGGAAACCGTCGGGAAACACCCTGATCTCATCGGCTTTCTCTATCCTCTTTTCGAGCGGAAATTTTCCCCGAGGTCGACAAACCGGATTTCCGAGGAAGAACTCGGCCGGAAATGGCTGGAGTTCGACAGGATGATTGCCGGCAGGTTTATCGATTTCCCGCTTGGCTATGAGATCTTCAAGTTCATGTTCAAGATCATCGTCTGCACCCTCAAGACCAACTTCTATAAGGCTGAAAAGCGCTCTTTCGCTTTCCGCTTCGATAACCGGATTCTCGATCCTCTGGTGTTCAACCGCTTTGTCTTCGGCATCTTTTTTGTCAACGGCCACTATTCCTGCGGCACCCACCTGCGGGCCGCCGATATTGCCCGCGGAGGCTTGCGGCTGATCAGGGTGTCGCGTTCCAACTATGACACCGAGCTCGATAACGCGGTACTTCTCAACTATGCCCTGGGACCGAAGGCGCAGCGGCTGAAGCATAAGGACATCTGCGAAAGCGGCTCGAAGGGGGTGGTTGTCCCTCTTCCCCATTATGCCACTTTCCGCAAGGAGGCCCTGAACGACTATACCGAAGGGATTATGGATCTGATGCTGCCCGACAACTCGATCGTCGACTATTACGGCAAGGCGGAGATGGTCTTTTTCGGGCCGGATGAAGGCACCGCCCAGCTTATGGACGACGTAGCCTACCATGCCAGGGATAAAGGCTACCAGTACTGGCGAACGATCACCACCGGCAAGAGTTTCGGTATCCCCCATGACACCTACGGCCTGTTAACCGGGGGGCGGACCTTCGGCCTCTTTGACCGTGGCGGGCAAGGTGTCGAACTGCAGGTTGAAGGCAGATCGCACTTCGTGACCGACGACATGGCGGCAATATACGCAGAGATCGGTGGCAAGATCGAGACTTCGGGGATGACCACCACCTCGATCATGAGTGGGTTCAGGACCCTCATCGGCCATTATAATGACAAGGAGAAAGAACTGAATCTGATGATAACCGGCGGGCCGGACGGCGATCTCGGGTCCAACCAGATCCAGTGCTACAAAGGGAAAATCTGCCTGATCATCGATGGCGGCTCGGTCCTTTTCGACCCGCAGGGGCTTGACCGCGAGGAGTTGAAGAAACTGGCCTTCACGCGCAACTCCCAGCCGCGGATTAACTCCCTCGGTTTTCCGGCGGCAAAACTCAGCAGTCAGGGCTTCAGGGTGCCGATCGGGGCTGCCAACGTGATCCTGCCCGACGGTACGGTGATAGAAGACGGAGCCCTTTTTCACCGTAATTTTCTGACCAATCCCGCCAACCGGAAATATATCGGCCAGGCCGATATCCGTGCCTTTATTCCCTGTGGCGGCTTCAAGGATACCATTCATCAGGGCAACGTCCGTCAGTTCCTCGAGCTCTTCAGCGAACTGCGATATATCGTCGAGGGGGCCAATGTCTTTTTCGACGACGGTGCCAGGCGGTATATCGCCACCAACACGCTCATCAAACAGATCAAGGATACCACCGCCAACAAGGGCGGCGTCTTCAGCAGTTCGATTGCCGAGGTGCTGACCGCCTTTCTCCTCCAGGAGGATTACGAGGAGAAGCTGCAGAACGATCCTGCCACCCGGTGGGCTCTGATCAAGGATATTCTCGGCCTGGTCGATCGTTATGCCCGCCTGGAAACGGGCCTGTTGCTGCGTCTTCATCAGGCCGATCCGGCCGTGCCGCTGTTTGTCCTCTCGGAGCAAACGAGTGAGCAGATCTTTGCCCTGCAGGACCGGCTGGAGACAATTCTGCCGGAGATTCTCGGTGCGTCAGGACTGGTCTGGCAGGTGATGGAACACTACATCCCTGCAGTGCTCCGGCAAAAACTTGGAGAAAAGCAGATAATGGCTCTTCTGGATGCGAGACAGCTCCAACCATACAGAGATGCCATTATCACCAAAAAACTGGCGTCTATGGCCTTTTACAGCTTCGGAGAAGGGTGGGATGCATATCTGCAGGAGATCGAAACAGCTCCGATTCCTGCCCTGGAGAAAATATTTACCACGATTATTTGATAATCCTCGTCATTATTCCGGCGATACCGATTTCTAAGCCGGAATGACGAAGATCACTAAAGATTTTTTAAGGAGCATCATGGCCATGTCACTTGAATACCGGAAGCAGCGGATCCTGGCTGTCTTATATGAAAACCTCAAGCGTCCCCAGCCCGAGGTTGTCGATTCCGCCAGCATTGCCGAAGCGTTGGAGATGGAGCTGTCGGAGACCCGGCAGGTGATCAAGATCTTGAATGATGCCGGAGCGGTGGAGAGCGATCTCGACGGTCGGTACTCCTTGATAACCCGGCAAGGACTCCTCTGGCTGCAGGAAAAGTCCCTGTAAGGCGTATCGTTTCGACCCTTTTTTCGACCCATTTCATATCCGGCCCTTGGCTATCGGCAGAAATCCTGTTATATTCGCGACTTATTTTTTTACCCTCATTCATCACTCCAGACAGAAAGAATGGATGGGGAGAAATCGCGAATACAACAAGGGATGGAACCATGCTGAAATCTTACAGACTCGAGGCCGGGATAAGGCAGGCTGTCCATCTCCCACCTCTTCCCCTGACTCCGGAACAGACTCACGAAGCGCAGCAGCTACTCGAACAGGGATGTGAAGAGGGAGCATTTCTCCTCGATCTCATCGCCAGCCGGGTTGAGCCCGGGGTCAGTAAAGCGGCCCGGGTCAAGGCGAAGTGGCTGCAGGAAGTTGCTCTCGGCCGGGTGAAAGTAAGAGGAGAAATCCTCGGTCCGGAACAGGCCATAGCCATGCTGGGGACGATGGGCGGCGGCTATAATGTCCACGCATTGATCGAGCTGCTGGGAGTTTCCTCTCTGGCACCCTGTGTTGCGGGCGCTTTGAAAGGGCTGATCAAGATCTACGACGGTTTTGACCGGGTCGCCCACCTGGCGAAAACCTGCAGTCATGCCCGGGAGGTAATCGTTTCCTGGGCCAACGCCGAATGGTTTACTTCCTCGCCGCCGCTTGCCGAGATGATGATGGTGAAGATCTACAAGGTCGATGGAGAGATCAACACCGATGATTTTTCGCCGGGCAAGGAGGCGCAGTCCAGGGCCGATATTCCCCTGCACGCCACCTTTTTCGGCGGCAAACGCTTTTTCGACGGAATCGAGACCATTGCCTGTTTCAGGCAGGACAACTGCCAGGTGGCTTTTGCCGGCGATGTGGTCGGCACCGGCTCGTCGCGAAAATCTGCAGTAAATTCGCTACTCTGGCACACCGGTGCCGATATTCCGCATGTCCCCAATAAAAGAACGGGCGGCCTGGTGTTCGGCGGAATAATCGCCCCCATCTTCTATGCCACCGCCCGCGATGCAGGGATTTTACCAATCGAATGCGAGGTGGAAAATTTCACCACCGGCGATGCCGTCACTTTTTGCCCCCACGACTGGACCCTTACCAACCGGCACGGAGTTCGGATTGCCATGAAACCGGCACCGCTCACCCTGCTCGACGAGTACCGCGCCGGAGGCAGGCTCAACCTGATTATCGGCAAGCAACTGACCCGTATGGCCTGCTCTTTTTCAGGCCTGCCTTTTCCGGAGATCTTCAAGGAAACGACCAATCCGGCAGCAAAACCGGGCCAGGGATACAGCCTTGCCCAGAAGATTGTCGGTCGGGCCTGCGGAATGGAAGGTGTTCTGCCGAAAACGGTGTGCGAACCGAAAATGACTACTGTCGGATCCCAGGATACCACCGGACCGATGACCATGCAGGAAATCGACGAACTGGCCTGCCTCAGGTTTAAAGCCGATCTGTTCATGCAGTCGTTCTGCCATACGGCCGCCTATCCGAAGGCCTCCGACTTTGCCAGATGGCAGATCATGCGCGAGACCACCATAGACCGGGGCGGCGTGGCTCTGCAACCGGGCGACGGGGTCATCCATCCCTGGCTCAACCGGATGCTCATTCCGGACACGGTCGGCACCGGCGGCGACTCACACACCAGATTTCCGCTGGGAATATCCTTTCCGGCAGGTTCCGGGCTGGTTGCCTTCGCCGCCGCCCTCGGCTTCATGCCGATGGAGATGCCGCCCTCGGTCCTGGTCCGCTTTTCCGGTCGACGCAGGCCTGGCATCACCGTCCGCGATATGGTCAACGCCATTCCTTACGCGGCTATCCGGCAGGGGCTTCTGACCGTTGCGAAAAAAGGCAAAAAAAATATTTTTGCCGGAGCTATCCTGGAAATTGAGGGTGTCGACGATCTGAGCGTGGAGGAAGCCTTCGAGCTGACCGATGCATCGGCTGAACGGAGTGCGGCCGCCTGTACAGTCAGTCTGCCGGTGGCGACGGTGATGGAAAATGTGCGCGGCAATGTGGCTCTTTTGCGATCGCTCGTCGCCGACGGGTACAATGACAGTGACTGTCTTTCGCGTCGTATTGCCGATATGGAGGCTTGGCTTGCCGATCCGAACCTCCTGCAAAGGGATGACCATGCCGAATATACCGCCGTGATCGAGATCGACCTGGCGGCGATTACCGAACCTATCCTCGCCTGTCCCAACGACCCCGACGATGTCCGGCTGCTCAGCGAAGTGGCAGGTGAAAGGATTGACGAAGCCTTTATCGGCTCCTGCATGACCCACCTGAGTCACCTCCAGGCGGCCGCCCGCCTGCTCGCAGGAGAACAGTACGCAGAGGCACGGCTGTGGGTGGCGCCTTCCACCCGCATGGATCGCGATGCCATACGTAATGAGGGTGGCCTGGCAATCTTCTCCCAGGTCGGGGGCCGGGTAGAGATACCCGGCTGCAGCCTGTGCATGGGCAACCAGGCCAGGGTACGTCCGGGAACGACAGTCATTTCGACCTCGACCCGGAATTTTGACAACCGCCTCGGCGACGGAACAAAAGTCTATCTTGCTTCGACCGAACTCACCGCCATCAGCGGCCTGAAGGGAGCTTTGCCTACTGTTCGCGAGTATTTCGACTTCCTGGCAAGAAAAGAGTAAGAGCCCTGACGTGTTTGACATTGTTCGGGGTATCCGGAAATGGGAGCTCTTTGGTCCCAACTACGGGGTCTGGGGTTTGTCCTGAATTTTTTTCAGCAGATACAGCTCTCCCGGGATCCATGATCCCTTTTCTCTGCGGATATTATGCGGTGTATGGTCGATAACGGCGAAACCCGCAGTGATCGCGCATTGCTCGAGGTATTTCGGGTTATGGGCATACCTTCCTGAAGGGAGGAGTTCATATTTTTCAGTCTGATCCGTCGTCTCAATGGAGCAGGCGATGATCCCGCTGTCTTTGCTGTTTTCGGCAATGGCATGGAAAAGCGGCTGCAGGTCCCCGAGGTAAATGAAGACATCGGCCGCGAGAAAAAAATTGTAACGTTCTTCGCGGCGGTGCAGAAATGGCACAATTTCCTCATGTTCGAGGTGATCGTACAGCTTTTTCGCTGCGGCTTTGTCCAGCATTTGCGCCGAAACATCGATACCGACCAGTATATCGGTCATGGCCCGGAACGCGGCTCCCGAGAGACCGGTGCCGCAGCCGAGATCAAGTGCGGCCGCAAAGGGAACTGCCTGGGGAACCGCACGCATCACCAGACCGGCCAGGGCGGAAGGCACCGTATATCCCAGAGTGCCCTGAATATGCTCATCAAAACGGACTGCGTACTTGTCAAATGTCTCCTCGACATATTCCCGGGGGGCCGCAGGGGTTGTTGATCCCGACAGTGCGGCAAGCATATGATTTGCTGCCGGATGATGCGGGTCGATTGTTATCAACCGGCTCAGGATGGTCTTTGCCTTGTCAAAGTTGTTGAGGGCGTTGCAGATACCGGCAAGATTAAAAAGAGCATCGACGTTGCCGGGATCGAGATGGACACTCTTCTCCAGACACTGGCCGGCACGACTGAGGTCGCCCCGCTCGCTGTAGATGACTCCGAGGTTGTTCAGGGCCAGCGGATAGTCCGGCTCAATCCGAATAGCCAATTCGATCATTGCCAGACCTTTTGCAGTATCCCCTTGCTGGTACAGTAATTTTCCGTAATTATTTAAAATTTTCGGATGGTGTGGAGTGAGTGACAGGGCTTTTTCATACGCTGCCCCGGCTCCTTGCCAATCCTTCCGCGCTTCCAGCACCGCACCAAGATTCAAATGCTGCTCGGGATCGTCGGGGGCGGCGAAAACCGTTCGGCGGCAGTATGCTTCCGCTTCATCGAGTTTGCCGAGGTCGCGGCAGACAATGCCGAGATTGGCAAGGACATTGAGATTTTCCGGCACAGACTGCAGCACCTGCAAATAGCGTTTTTCAGCTTCTTCCAGCCTTTTCTGTTGATGAAGATCGACAGCTTCTGAGAATATTTGTTGTAAATCCGGCATGGGGAACAGCACCTCGTAGCTTTAAGAATAAAAAGCGAAGAGACTACCATGAAAGGCTGGAGATGCCAAGATTTTGGAGCCGATAAAACGACAAAGGTACCTAAACAACAGGTAATAGTGGGTTACCGGACGGGATGGCGTTGCAGAACCGTTTCGATCTCGGCGCGGAGCCGATCGGGGCGGATGGGTTTCGAGACGTAGCCGTCCATGCCGACGGCGAGACATTTTTCCCTGTCGCCTTTCACCGCATAAGCGGTCATGGCAATGATGGGAAGATGGCGGCCGGTGCGCTCTTCGTTCTTTCGGATGGTCCTGGTAGTTTCGTAACCATTCAATTCGGGCATCTGGATATCCATGAGAATCAGATCGAAATCATTATGTTCAAGTTGCTCCAGCGCCAAAACGCCGTTCACGGCAACCGTCACCCTCCAGCCCTCCCGTTCCAGGACGGTTACGGCGAGAGTTCGATTGATGTATTCGTCTTCGACGAGGAGAATGTGTAACGGTTTCCGGCCATCTTGGTTTTGCGGTGAAGAAGCGGGGCGTTCCGATCGAGCCGCTTCCTGTTTATAATCCGAACCGCCGAGTGGAAAACGGACGGAAAAATAGAAGGTTGTGCCGACTCCCGGTTCGCTTTCGATGCAGATTTTTCCTCCCATCATTTCCACCAGCTCGGCGGCGATGACCAAGCCCAGACCGGTACCTCGATGATTGGAGTTCCGGGTGGTGCCGAGTTGATTGAATGCTTTGAAAACATTGTTGATTTCATCGGCTGGAATACCTATGCCGGTATCCCGGATCTGAAAGAGGAGGTTGATCCGGCCAAACCGCCTTTCGTCGTGGTCGAGTCTCTGGACGGTAAGCGTCACGCTGCCCTGGTTAGTGAATTTGATGCCGTTGCTCACTAGATTGATGAGAATCTGGTGCAGCTTGTCGGCGTCGCCGCGCAGCATATCGGGAATACTTTCATCGCAATCGACATGCAGGCCGATAGCCTTCTGGGCTGCACTCACCCCCAGAATTTCCATGGCATCGGCGAGAGTGTTGCGCAGGCTGAAGGGAGCGATGGTCAGTTCAAGCTTGCCTGCTTCGATCTTTGAGAAATCGAGGATATCGTTGATCAGGTTCAGCAACCGTTCAGCCGAGGAATGGACCATCTCCAGATACGTTCGCTGGTGCCCTGAAATATCCGATTTCAAGATAATATCGGTCAAACCGATAATGCCGTTCATCGGCGTCCGTATTTCATGACTCATATTGGCAAGAAAGGTGCTTTTGTTTCTTTCCGCCAGTTCGGCACGCTCTTTAGCTATTTTCAGTTCATCGACGGCACGTTTTCGCTTGAGGACATCGCCGATATGCCGGGCCACAAAGGCCATCAGTTCTTTGTCTTTTTCAGTGTAGACGATTTCACTGTAGCTTTGGACTGCGACGGCACCAGCAAGGTTATCAAGATAAAAAGGTGCACCCAGCCAGGAATAGGGCATGGTGCCCAAGCATTCCATATTGTTTTGCAGACAGATCTCCATATAGTTGTCAGGGGTGAGCAGGAGTGGTTGCCTGGTCTTCAGGAGATACCCGGTAATCGAGCATTTTTTTTGATCCAGCTGTATTTCCATGCCCTGGAACTGGGGATCGCTGGTGTCGGCAAAATAAGGAAATTTGATATATTTTCCATCCTTGCGGTCTTCCACCAGGGCGATATAGAAATTTTCCGCGTGGATGAGCCCCCTGACTATCTGGTGAATTTTCAAATACAGTTCTGAAATATTTTCTGCCGAGTGTGCCTGTTCGCTGATCTCATAGAGTGCCGTCCTCAGCCGTTCGGAATATTCCAACGCCCGCATCGATTCGAGCTGTTGCTGAATTATGCCCATGCTTTTCAGACGCGAACCGATGACTGCGGCCAGGGTCTGTACGGCCTGGATACCATCGGGCGTAAAGGAATAACCGTCACTGCCACCAAAATAGAGGAGACCGTAAAGACTGGACCGGTCGATGATCGGTATTATCAGGTGGACCTGGTTTCCCGTTTCGGCGAGAAATTCAGGGTCGGGGTGTTGAGCCTTGATTTCCACAGGGTGGCCGCTTGCCTGTAATTCCTCGATCAGGGCATACTCGGCGGGGATTCTTTTGGGGACATTTTTTGGTCCGTTTTTTATATTCGGGGGGAGAAATGTGCGGCGGGCGTTATCAGGGAAATAAATTTCTATGAAAAAAGCGTCAAGTTTCGGGAAGATATTGGTATGGAGAAACTCGGAAAGTTGTTCAACCGTATCTGTTGAGCGTTGTCCGATGGTCAGTTCCTTGACAAGATCGAGAATGGGATGAGCGGCAATGGGATCGAGATTCTTCTTGAGATCCTGCATAATAGTACAACGTTTCCCGTGGATATCGTTTCGAGACAGGCGGTTGGTTGGCACACGTTGCCAAAATCGCTCCTACAACTTTTTAATCATATCAGAAAAAAAAGGTGAGATGAAGGCGAGCGGACCGATTTATCGGAAAAGGTTTTTTCCAAACCGGCCCGGTCAACCGGGCAAAGGGTGGCCTGCCTGAATTGCAGGAAAGAAGATGGCGCTAAAAAAGACGTTCGGCTTTCACAGGATTGCTGAGGGTGCCGATCCCTTCTATTTCCACCTCGACAACATCGCCGTCATGCAGCGGACTGACGCCGCTTGGGGTGCCGGTTATGATGATATCGCCGGGCTCGAGGGTGAAGTTTTTCGAAACAAAGGCAATTATTTCCGGGATCTTGAAAATCATGTGACGGGTATTCGACTGTTGCACCACTTTGCCGTTCAGGCGGCAGGTGATCTCAAGATCCTGCGGGTCGCCGATAGCCTCCGGCGGAACGATCACCGGGCCGATCGGGCCGAAGGTGTCGAGCGATTTACCGCGATACCATCCTGGTTTATCCCCTTTCTGAAGGTTGCGCTGACTGACGTCGTTGAAGCAGGTGAAACCGAGGACATGGTCCATGGCTTCGGCGGCGGTGAGATTTTTCACCCGGTCCTTGATGATGATGGCGAGTTCCGCCTCATGGTCCGTCCGACAATTGGGAAAACCGTAAGCCAGGACAAAGGCAGGCAGAATAATGGCATCGCCCGGGCCGATCAGGACATTCGGGGTCTTTGGAAATAAAACCGGTTCGATGGGAATTTCGCTTGCAAAATTCTGCATATCGACTGACTGGCTTTCCTTGATATGGTCGAGGTAATTCAGGCCTAATGCAACGATCTTGCTGGGGTTGACCAGGTACTCGCCGCCACTGGCCATGGGCAGGGTAATTTTCATCGGCAGCCTCACAGGATTAATGGATCACAAAAATTTATCTATCATACCACATGTTGCAGAATTCATCGCCCTGTCCTTTATTGGGGTGGGCAGGAACGTTGCCGGCTGTTCATGATTTTATAGGCACAGAACTCGCCGCACATGGTGCAGGCCCCGTGTTCTTCTGTGATTTCGGCTTTTTCGGCCCTCCGCCTGCGGGCAAGGGGCGGGTCGAGAGCCAGCTCATACTGTTTTTCCCAGTCCAGAGCCTTGCGGGCTTTGGAAATAGCGATATCCCGTTCCATGGCTCCGGGAATTCCTTTAACGATATCGGCGGCATGTCCGGCCAGTCTCGTGGCCATGACACCCTGATGGACATCTTCGGCGGTGGGCAGGCAGAGATGCTCGCTGGGAGTGACGTAGCAGAGGAAATCGGCACCGGCGGAAGCGGCAATTGCCCCGCCGATGGCGCTGGTGATATGGTCGTAGCCCGGTGCGATATCGGTGACGAGGGGCCCGAGCACGTAAAACGGCGCGCCGTGGCAGAGCCGTTTCTGCAGCTGGATGTTGGCCTCTATCTGGTTGAGCGGGACGTGGCCGGGACCTTCGATCATCACCTGGACCCCCTGGTCCCAGGCCCGCCGGGTCAGCTCGCCGAGGACGATCAGTTCGTGGATCTGAGCCCGGTCGGTGGCATCGGCGAGGCAACCGGGACGGAAACCGTCTCCGAGTGAAAGGGTTGCGTCGTAGGGTTTTACGAGTTCGAGCAGCCGATCAAAATACTGATAAAGAGGGTTTTCCGCTTTATTGTGTTCCATCCAGGCACAGGTGAAGGAGCCGCCCCGGGAGACCACTTCCATGATCCTGCCCTCACGGTCCATAAACTCAAGGGCTCTGAGCGTCACGCCGCAATGGACGGTGATAAAATCGACGCCGTCGTCGAGGTGCTTTTTGATGCCGGCAAAAATCTCATCGACTGTCATATCGACAATAGCCTTGCCCTGTTTGACCACGGTGTCGCAGGCCGCCTGGTATAACGGCACGGAACCTATGCAGATATCGGTTTCGGCAATGATCGCCGCACGGATCTCGTCAATCGGGCCGCCGGTCGACAGGTCCATCAGAGCGTCGGCCCCGGCCCGGACCGCAACTCTGGCCTTTTCCAATTCCCGGTCGATGCTGGTGTCGTCTTTACTGGTGCCGATGTTGGCATTGACCCTGGTTCGGATACCCTTGCCGACCGCCAGCGGCCGACCGTTTGTGTGGCGGTTGTTGTGGCAGATGATGGCCCACCCCTTGGCGATGTTGTTGCGCAGAGTTTCCGGTTCGATCCCGGCATCGCGGGCGGCAAGGATCATCTTTTCGGTGACTATTCCCTCACGGGCGTATTCCATCTGGGTTTTCATTACGCTGCTCTCCTCTTTGGGCGGGGCAAAAAAATGACCGCAGGAAGCGGTCTTCAGAGGAGCAGGCAATGGCATGCTCAAATTGGTCCGTTCCCTACGCCGGTATCAGCCGGATCAGGTTCAAAGGGTCGCTCCGCATTGCGGAACTCTCAGTCCGTGGACTCCCCCAGGCTTTTTATAGGCGAAAGACTACCTTTTCCATAATCGGTCGTCAAGGGTTAACGATTTGCATTTCGGCAATATTCCGTGCTATGCTCAGCGATTCGATCAGCCAACGCAATCGGAAGTGCATCCCGCCTGCCACCACAATACTGGGGAGCATCATGGAATTTACTGAAAAATCAGGCAAGAGCCTGATCATTACCACTGAACTGGGGCTGGATTCTGGTGGGCGAAGCAGGCGAGGGCTTTCTTTTTTCCGGAGGTGATCTTTCATGCCATGTATCGGTGAGGCGATTGCCTTGGCCACGGTCCTGTGCTGGACCTTCAGCGTGCAGTTTTTTGCGGCGGCTTCCCGGGAAGTAGGGGCGATCCCGGTCAACATAATCCGGCTGAGCGTCGCCCTGGTTCTCTTTGTCATCCTCCTCTGGTATAAAGACGGTTCCGTGGTGCCGCTGCATTTCCCGGCCCTAGCCTGGTTTTATCTCAGTTTGTCCGGCATTGTCGGCTTTTTCATCGGCGATATCTTTCTTTTCAAGGCCCTGGTTGAACTGGGGCCGCGGGTCGCCATGCTGATCCAGAGTCTCGCGGCGCCGACGGCCGCAGTGCTGGGGTGGGTTTTCCTGGGGGAGATGTATGTCCTGCATCAGTGGCTTGGCATGGCGGTCGCTCTGCTTGGGGTCTCGGCGGTAATTCTTGAACGTGGGGCGAAGCCCGGCACAAGCTTAGTGACGAAATTGCAGGTGCGGCGCATCTCAGGCAAGGGAGTGGCTTACGGCCTTGCCGCGATGTGTGGTCAGGCTGGCGGAATCGTCCTGAGTAAAACCGGGATGCAGACCGAGTCGGGATATCTTGACGCTTTTGCCGCGACGGAAGTAAGGGCTATCGCTGCCTTTTTCTGCTTTATTCTGTATTTCACAGTGACCCGCAAATGGAGGAATGTACAGAAAGCTCTCACCAACACCAGGGCGGTGCTCTTCACCGCCATCGGTGCCGCCATCGGGCCTTTTTTAGGGGTTTCCTTGTCGCTTCTGGCCCTGCATTATCTCACCAGCGGTGTTGCTTCGACCTTTTTTGCTTTAGTTCCCATCTGCATTATTCCTTTTTCCGTATACCTGCATAAGGAGCATGTCTCGGCCCGCGCGGTGGCCGGAGCAGTTGTCGCGGTCTACGGAGTTTATCTGCTGTCAAGATAGCCGGACTGAACGAATATAGCAGTCGACATCGAATTTTCGCCTGCAACCGGCTTCATTCATGTAGCGGATCTTGCCGAAAACAGGACGTTCCCGCCAGGCCCGGTCATGCACGCCACCAATCGACCAGGCGATCCCGGTGTAACCGTTGGCGTCACGCCCGTCAAGGGAGTAGCGGTCGTTCAGGATGATGGCATACTCCAGGGCCTCTTCCGGTTCTATCGTCCACTCGAGGATTTTTTTGGCCCAATACATCCGCAGATAACCGTGCAGTTTGCCATGGATGACGAGGTCGCGCTGGCAGGCGTTCCATAGCCCTTCGTGGGTTTGGGCCGCTTCAAATTGCTCGAGGCTATAGAGTGCGTCCCTCGGATCCTGCCGATGGGCCTGCAATGTTTTCTGCGCCCATTCCGGAAAGCCGGCAAAGCGGTCATATGCCGGTTCGTAGAGACAGAAATTGTCGGCCAGTTCGCGGCGAACGATCAGTTCTTCGAGAAAATCGCCGAGGATCGCGGGCGCGAGGCCTGACCTTGATACCTGCCAGGCCAGGCGCTGCGGGGCGAGCTGGCCGAAGTGGAGATAGGGGGAAAGACCGGACTGACCCTTGAGGCAAGGATTGTTGCGTTGGGCGCTGTAGGTGATCAGTCTGTTATCGACAAAGTCCCGCATTGCTTCTTGCCCAGCCTTTTCTCCTGGTTGAAGCCAATCGACCGCCCCGGCTATTCGGTCGGAAATCTTTTCGGCCAGATGGTCTTCGGCAATCTTGAGGTTGTCCGTTTCGATCTCAACCGGATGACGCTGCAGTGCCGGGATATCGGTGAGATACTGATCGACAAGGCGCTTGATTTTTGGCCGGATGGTGTAAGCGCCGTACTCCTTTTTGCCTGAGGTAATCCAGGCAGGGATGACATTATGACCGTCAACCTCGTAGAAAGGCACCGATATTGCGGCCTTGAGTTGCTCCTGCCACTTCCGCTTGATTCTCAGCGGATCGAAATCGCACACCAGAAGATGTGCGTCGCAGCGCTGCAGAAAACCCGGCAGGACATCGACCGGGCTGCCCTCGAGCAGTTTGAATCCGATATTGATTTCAGCAAGCCTGGCCGGTAATTCCGCCAGACCTTTCAGCATAAAAAGATAATGGCGCAGATTTGCGCCGGGATAGTCGGCAACCAGGCAGAAGACCACCAGCAAGGCTTTTTCCCTGATGATTGCCTCCTGTTGGGCCCATAACAGCGCCCAGTTGTCGTCAACCCGCTGTTCCCGTGACATTAAATAAACAACCGAGCCCAGGCCGCGCTTACCGGATGCCACTTGTCGTCCACGGCGGTCGATATCGATGTTGCGTCTGTCCATACGACTCCGATTGATTTTTCTCTACTTCAGCTGATCAGGAACAAAAGAAGAATTGAAATAATAGTACGCTCGGAATATATTCTCCAGTACTGTAAGTTATCCAAACAGTAATTCCCTATTGCAGCCGTAGCACTGCAACTGATACGTCCCGCGTTAGCGAGCGCCGATTCATTTACTAGACCCGTCAGAACGCAGGTGTCAAGGGCAGAATGTTGGCACGCGCGGATATTCACGACCAAAGGACTGATACGCGCTGTTGGTCCCCCCGGTTTTAATTACCAGAATATGAGGAATTTCAATGTCTCAACAAACCGCACAACTCACCATAGAAGGAAAAACCTACAATCTGCCGATAGTCGAAAGCACTACCGGCGAGAAGGCTCTGGACATCAGGTCTCTGATGCGCGACACCGGTTACATCACCCTCGATAGTGGGTTTATGAATACCGGATCTTGCGAGTCGCAGATAACCTATCTTGACGGTGCCAAAGGTGTTCTCAGGTATCGTGGATACGATATCAAGGAGCTGGCTGAAAACTGCGTCTTTATCGAAGTTGCCTACCTTCTTCTGACCGGTGAACTGCCGACCAAGGCCGAACTTGATGAATTCAAGTACGACATGACCAGGTATGCCCTGATTCACGAGGACATGATCCATTTTTTCGATCATTTTCCGCCCAATGCCTCGCCGATGTCGATACTCTCGACCATGGTCGGCTCGCTCCACGACTTTTATCCGGAAATGGACTCGGAAGAAGACCCGTACGGCGGCATCACCACCACCACAGCCCGCCTGCTCTCAAAAATTCGGACGATAGCCGCCTTTTCCTATAAAAAGAACATCGGCCACCCTTTAGTCTACCCTCGGCCCGATTTGAGCTATTGCGCCAACTTCCTCAATATGATGTTCGACCGCCCCAACATGCCGTATAATGTCGAACCGGTTGCCGTCATCGCTCTGAACAAACTGCTGATTCTGCATGCCGATCACGAACAGAACTGTTCAACCTCGACGGTCCGCCTGGTCGGCAGCGCCGGGGTCCGTCTATACCCTTCCATTTCGGCAGGCATCAGTGCCCTCTGGGGTCCTTTGCACGGCGGGGCGAATGCCGCAGTAATGAGGATGCTCGAGGGTATCTACAAGGATGGCAGGAATTACGACAAATACATCGCCATGGCCAAGGATCCGGCCAACCCTTACCGGCTTACCGGATTCGGGCACCGGGTCTACAAAACCTATGACCCGCGGGCAACGCTGATCAAGGAGGTCTGCGAGGGTGTCCTGGAGACCCTCAATGTAAAGGATCCGTTGCTGGATGTTGCCCGGGAGCTTGAATACCGGGTCAGCAAGGACGACTATTTTGTCTCGCGCAACCTTTATCCCAATGTCGATTTTTATTCCGGAATTATTTATCGGGCACTGGGCATTCCCACCAACATGTTTACCGTTATGTTTGCCTTGGGCAGGCTGCCCGGCTGGATCGCCCACTGGCAGGAGATGAATTCGGACAAGGAAAGCAGCCGGATCGGCCGACCACGGCAGGTGTACCAGGGTGTCACCAGTCGGCCCTTCCTGAAAATCGACGATCGCGGTTAGGAAATTCAAGTATCAAACATCAACTCAAAAAACGAGCACACCATGAAAAACATCATCCTTCTCGCCTGCTTTTTACTTTTCGCCGGATGTGCAAAGCAACCGGTAATCGCCAACCTCAATCTGCGGATTGGCGAACAACCAGGTGGGCTCTATCCGGCAACGCTTTCTGCCGCAATCAGTGGCCAGGACTCGAGAAAGTCTCAAGATGTCGTAGTGTATGCGAGCGATGAGCCGCCGACAGGTCTCGCCAACATGAGTGCCCCGCAGGAGCTGATTGAAGAAAAACTTGCCGAAGGGCTGCGGAGCCAGGGTTTACGCCTCGACCCCGCTTCGCCGGTCCACCTGAAATTTGACATCAAGGAACTGCTGGTCCGGGTCAGCCGGCCAAAAATGCTCTACCTGGCCGAAGGCAAGACCTTCATCACTTTGACTGTGGAGAACCGGGGGACAGTCTTTACCAAGACCTACAAGCGTGAGGCCGCCAAGGAGTCGGCTAGACGTCCCGATCTGCCGAAACTCGAGGAAATGCTTAACACCCAGTTGGCCGATATCGTGCAGCATATGCTTCAGGATGAGGAAGTGAGAAATCTCATAGGCAGAAGGTAACAGCTTCCCATATATGGACGCGTGGGAATTGTTCCGATTTCAAGGATGTTGTAAACGATCAGGCTGCCGGAGGTCATTTCCGGCAGCCTGATAAGTTTGTTTTCTGTGTGAGATGCCTGCTTGTGGGCGGAGATTATTCGATGCCCCACTTCGCCAGGATGGCTTTGTATTCGTCGGTCTTGACAAAATTTTCCAGTACAGTCCGGATTGTTTTCACTGTGTCGTCGGAAGTCTGCAGGCTGGCGGCGAGATAATACCCTCCTGTCGAGATCTCGGTCAGCGGCAGAGCCCTGCGAAGCAGGGTGCCGGGATCGTCGCCCGCCGATTTGGCGATATGAAAGGCGACCGCATCCGGCATCGGCCACAGGTCTATACGCTTCGCCTTGAGTTTTTTATAGTTGCTGAGATTGGCGTTATCGCCGGAAGTCCGGTCAAAGGTGCCCAGATCGAAACCTTTGCTTTCCAGATAGGATTCACGGGCATCGCTCAAGGTGGTGCCGATCTTGTATTTCTTCATGTCTTCCAGGCTGCCTATCTGGAGGTCGGATCTCTCCTGCAGAGCAAAAACCGAGTAGCGTGACGGCACGATTATCCCGATCCATTTGAAAAGAGCTTCACGTTTTTCCTGCCTGCTCATGGAAAAAATCAGGCTGTCCGCCTTTTCCTGGACCAACTGATAACTGCGCGCCCACGGATAACTGGCAATTTCAAAATCCAGGCCCGTGCTCTTCAGAACCGCTTCGACCACTTCTGCCGAGGCCCCGATAATCTTATCATTTTCCTTATATTGGAAGGGCGGGAATTCTTCTGTATAAACAGTGAGGGCTGCAGTTGCAGCATTGATCGAAAAGAGCAGAGGAAGAAGCATACCGGTTAGAATCAGGAAGAGTTTTTTCATGTCGATCTCCTTGTGTAATGCGGGTTTTCCCGGTACGGGACCAGCCAATATCGGCTGAAAAACAACTGCTTACGATCCAATGGCACAGGATCGGGCAGGTGCGGGGGCAAGTAAAAGCACTAAACCAACAAACGCTTCAGTCGTTTGCTGAGGGCCGGCTGGGAAATACCCAGGAGCCTTGAGGCAATCGACTGATTGCCGTCGGCTCTCTGCATTGCCTCTTTCATCAGCTGGAGGGCCGCCTCTTCCAGGGTCGGCAGGGATTCCAACTCTGCAAACAGCCGCTCGGGCGTTTCTTCCCGTTTCGCCTTATCCTGGCCCGGACGGACAAGATGACCGATGCGCCGCCTGAAGGTGGCCAGGGACAGCATTCGCGAATCGTTGACGCTCACCGCATCGTAGACCATTGCCTTCAGTTCGCGAATATTGCCGGGGAATGAATAATTCTTTAACAGAACATACAGCTCGATCGGCACGGTCGGGATACTTTTGCCAAGTTCCCGGGAGACCAGGGCAATGAAGTGCTTGATCAGCAGGGAAACGTCATCGCTCCGCCTGCGCAGCGGCGGCAGATGGACATGATGGGTGCTCAGACGGTAGAACAGATCCTTGCGAAAGGTACCTTCTGCGCGCATCGCTTCCAGATCGCGGTTGGTGGCGGTAACGATCCGGGCGCGCAGCCGTTTCGGCCGGTCGCTGCCCAAGGGGTAGTATTCCTTGTCCTGAAGGACGCGCAGCAGTTTGATCTGCGAGGCCGGACTCATGTCGCCTACCTCATCGAGAAAAAGAGTGCCGCCCTCCGCCTGTTCGATGAGTCCCAGGCGCTTATCGGAGGCCCCGGTAAAGGCGCCTTTTATATGGCCGAACAAGGTATCCGAGAACATCGCGTCGTCGAGGCCGGCGACATTGAAACTGATCATTTCGCCCTCTGCTTTGCTGAGAGCGTGTGCGGTTTTTGCAACCAGTTCCTTGCCGGTACCCGATTCCCCGGTTATCAGGATGGGCTGGGGGCTTTTCGCCACGGCTTCCAGATAACTGAGGATGGAGAGCATGGTCTTGTCCCTGGTGATGATTGCGGAAAAAGCAGCCATATCGCTCGGACCCCTTGCCAGGAAACGCTTCTGCAGATCCGAGTTGACCCGGCGCAGCTCAACCGTCTCGACGGCCCGACAGACGCCGCTGATGATCCGGGAAAGTTCGTCGGTCTTGACGCAGTAGTCATAGGCGCCGAGCCGCATGCATTCTACCGCCGTTTCCAGCTGGTTGATGCCGGTGACGACGATCACCGCGGTATCGGGGTGTTCTTCGAGGATCATCGGCAGCAGCCGCTCGCCGGAGAGATGGGGCATGGTCAGATCGAGCAGCACCAGGCCCACGTCTGCGGTCGCCATGATTTCGAGGACCTCGCGGCTATCGGATTCGCGCAGGATATTGGTGATCCGTGCCGATCGTTCCAGGGCAATTGCCAGACTGCGCAGGAAGGACTCCTCGTCGTCGACCAGCAGCACCTTGAAATCGGGATATGTTCTGTCTGTCATTTTTTTATATTCCTGCCGTGGGAAGGGTTACGGTCACTGTGGTTGTGCGTCCGGGTTCCGATTCGAAGGTGAGATCGCCGCCGTGCTCCCGGACGATGCTGAGGGACACCGACAGCCCCAGGCCTGTGCCGCCGGATTCGCGTTTGGTGGTGAAAAAAGGGTCGGTGAGCCGGGGAAGATGCTCGGGCAGGATTCCCGAGCCCTGGTCGCTGACGGAAAAGATTGCGTTGCCGGTCGTTTCATCATAGCGGGTGCGGATGTCGATGGCTTTGTCCGGACTGTCGAGCGCCTGGCAGGCATTAACGATGAGGTTGACTGCCACCTGGGTGAGCCGCTGGGGGTTGCCGAGAATGGGCGGCAGGTCCGGGGCATACTCCATCCGCGAGCAATTGGTTGCCTTGCGGATGGAAACGTCGGCCAAACGAACCGCATTGCGGATCACCTCGTTGAGATCGAGCTCGACTAACCCCCCCGGCTCTTCCTGACGGGCGTACGCCTTGAGGTCATTGACGATCTGCCGGATACGCCTTGCACCGTCGGCCATATCGGCAAGCATCGCCGGAAATTCGTCGCGCAAACGGCTGTAGCTGAGACCGCCAAAGGGAAAGTCGCCGTTCTCCCGGAGGTGTTGGTCGAGAATGACCGAGGCGTCTTCCCACGCTTCCATCAGTACCGGCAGATTCATCAGGATGATGCCGTTCGGGGTATTGATCTCGTGGGCCACGCCCGAGGTGAGGATGCCGAGCGAAGCAAGCTTGTCGGCCTGGATCAGCTGTTGCTGCCGATCTTCCAGCTCACGGGTCCGTTCGGCCACTTTGCGCTTCAACGCAGTGTTCCAGATCACCACCCCGACAATGATGAGCAGGAGCGGAGTCAGCACCCAGGTGCCGAGGCGCAGCAACTGCGATAATCTTGCCGGGCCATTGTCCTGGCCGCCCAGCCATTTGGCATGGAGCTCCTGCTGAATGCCGGTGTTGACGAGAATCGCCTGGCCGGAACTGAAAAGCTCGAGAATCTCGGTTTTACCCTTTTGCACGGCGTAACAGTACGGCGCGTTGGTGAGCGGGGCGGAGACCGGCTCGATGTTGGACAGCTGATATTTTTTCTGCAGATAGATGCCCAGAGGGACGGCCACCACGGCAAAATCGTGTTTGCCCGAGGCAAGAAGCCGGAGGGCGTCGACATGGGTGTCTACCTGAATGAATTGCGAATCGGGGGAAATTCGCCGCAGGTATTCTTCCATATAACCGTTGCGTTGGACGATCACCTCGCGGCCGTGGAGGTCGGCGACGGAGATGTTTCTGCGGCCCCCCTTCCTGGCGAAGATGGATTGCGAGACGATGGCGTAGGGGGCGGAAAAATCAAGATACGCTTCCCGTTCGGGAGATTTCAGGATGCCCTGGATAATGTCGATCTCGCCTTTTCTGAGCTTGTCGCGGAGATCGTCCCAGGGACCCAGAACGATTTGTACCTGAAGGCCCATCACCTTGGCGATGGCCTCGGTCATTTCTACATTATACCCGGCCGGTTTGCCGCTTTCGTCCAGGAACTCATGGGGCGGATAGTTGTGGTCACCGCCGACGACGATGAGCCTGCTTGCGACTTCCGGTTCGGTTTCGCCATAACAGGTTCCGCTGAGCAGGACGGCGATGAGAAGGAAAGCAGAGGCCGGTACCAAGCGGGAGGCAATACGATGTTGCAGAGCGATCGGCAAGCTGTCATCTCCTGTGGGCGAAAATTGTTATTCAGTAAGTATCCCAACAAGTATATCATTGTCTCCGGCAGGTTCGGTAGGCCCAACTGAAACTTTCCGGCAATAAGTGTTTACGAATCGCGGTGCTGGAACAATTCGACGCATCTTTCGGCCAGAATTTCGGTCGGATCGAATATCGGCAAGCTGGGCGATTCGGCTGCGGCGGATACAACCAGCGGCAACTCGGTGCAGCCGAGAACAACCAACTCTCCTCCCATGTCCTGCAGGTGCTTGATAACGCAATGAAGTGTGCGGGAGCAGCATTCTTTGTCAAAAGCCGCCTTAACACCTTGGGGACCATATATAACGTCCATCACCATTTGTTGAAATTTTACCTCCGGCACCAGACATTTTAGCCAGGCCTGTTCGAGAACAGTCCGATAGATCCCGCTTTGTACGGTGCCGGTGGTGGCCAGAAGGCCGATGTTTTTCCGGTGCGGATGTTGCCTGACGATCCGCTCGACGGTCAATTCAAGCATGTTGAGAATCGGGATGGCGAGGTGATGCTGGATCCTCTCGATAAAGGCGTGGGCGGTGTTGCAGGGGATGGCGATGGCGTCGGCCCCGGCCTGTTCCAGTTTTTTGCAGGCGGAATAGAGCGGGATAGTCGGATCGATGCCGCCGTGCACCAGGTTTTCGGTGCGATCGGGAATCTGCGGATTGTGTTCGACGATCATTCGGATATGATCCTGATCACGGCAGGCCGCGGTCCGGCGAATGATCTTGTCGATGAAATCGACGGTTGCCGCCGGCCCAACTCCCCCGACGATGCCGAGTTTACCGGGCGACATCCTTGAGCCGCTTTGACAGGATACCGCATATTCGGCATAGACCTGATTGCAGTCGATGACCGGCAGGTCGATGCCTGTCCGGACCGCGTCAAGAACGAGAGGGATCTCGGTAAAGCCGGGGACGATGCATTCCGCACCCTGGGCGATGAGGTTGCGGCAGGCGCGGCGGATCATCTCCACCACTCCGCTGCCGAGATTACCGGCCTTGATCCCTTCGGGGCCGTATATCGCCTCCGACAGATCGGCATTGTGACGTGCATCATCCGGGTAGAGAATCCGGTGTTCCGGAAGTCCTTTCTCGAAAAGACGGACGCGGCGCGAATAACCGGAAGTCAGCACCCCAAGCTTGACGACTTTCGGGTAGTCGGTCTGAAGATGGCCGGCGAGGGCGTCAAAAATACTGACTATGCGCGGTCGCAGCTCGGGTGCTATTTCGGCCAGAAAACTGTGGCTCAAAAAACAGCCGATAAGGGCGATATCGACGTTGCGGTCCTCAAATGCCTTAATGGTGTTGTAGACGTAGAACTTTCGTTTACGGGGTTCGAAAGAGCCGTCCGGGGCGCAACAGTCTTCAAAGGGATGCTGTTCGATGATGATATCGAAATGATCTCCGTCCCTGCGCGCAGGCGTCGCCCTGATCAGTTTCTGAAAGAGGTCGGCTCCGGCCAGTGGGCCGAGCCCTCCGACAATTCCGAAGCAGGTCTTTCGTGCCATGGTGATTTCCTCAGAGTGAACCCGCCGATCTCACGTTCGGGATCGGCGGGATTTTAGTCCCTCGTGGAGTGTCGGGGAATTATGCTTTTTCCACGGCTTGTCCTGCCTGTGCACCCAGGGCGGAATCATCCCAAAAGGCCGGATCCAGTTCGCCCTCGCTTTTTGCGACCACGGTTGTGACGGCCAGATCGCCTGCGACGTTCATACCCGTGCGACCCATGTCAAGAAGCGCATCGATACCCAGGATCATCGCATAGGCGGCGGCGACAGCCGAACCCGGTTCGACCTTCAGGCCGACCGAATCAAGAACGAGCAGCAGCATGATGGCCCCCGCCCCCGGCACCCCGGCGGTCCCTATCGAAGCGAGGACGGCGGTGGCGATGACGGTCAACTGCTGGTTGAAGGTCAGCGGCATGCCGATGGCAAGACCGACAAAAACAGCACAGACCCCCTGGTAGATCGCGGTGCCGTCCATGTTTATGGTGGCGCCGAGCGGCAGGGTGAAAGAGTAGACGCCTTTTGAGACCCCCAGTTTCTCGTCGGCAACCTCCATGCTGACCGGCAGGGTCGCCCCGCTTGACCTTGTGACAAAAGCGGTAACGAAAGCCTCACGGATTCGTATCAGAAACTGCAGAGGGTTTATCCCGTACACCGCCAACATGCCGCAGTACACAACCAGCAGATGAACGGCAAGGCCGATATAGACACTGGCGGTGATGGTGGCTAAAGGTCCGAAGGCCTGGGCGCCCTGCTTGGCAAAAACCACGGCAATGAGGGCGAACACGCCGATGGGGGCATACTGGAGTACCCACTGGACAACCTTGTACATGATTTCGGCACAGCCTTCGAAAAAGCTGAAGACGGTGGCGGCGGCATTTCTGATTCGTTCCTTTTTATTGTCGCGGAGATGGGCTAAAGCCATGCCGAAGATAATGGAGCTGAAGATAACCGCCAGGATGTTGCCGGAGGTGACCGACTCAAAAGGGTTGGTGGGGATTACCGCCATGAAGGTGTCGAGCAGCGAGGGTTGGGTCAGCGTCTTGCCGGCGGCCGCACCGACATCGCCGAGACTCATCCCCGAGCCTGGCCGGAACAGATTGCCGCAGGCAAGACCGATGGCCACGGCGATCGCCGAAGTGAGCATATACCAGCCCAGGGCTTTGATGCCGATGCGGCCAAGGCGGCTGGGATGGATGCTTGCCGCGCCCACCACCAGGGTGAAGATGACGACCGGCATGACGATCATTTTCAGCAGCCGGACGAGGATGTCGCCGAACGGGCTGACCCAGAGAATACTTTTACCGAAAACCATCCCGGCGACTATTCCCAGAACCATGCCGATTAAAATCCGGGTGAGCAGATTGGTGTTGAAATACCAGGCGAAAAGGCCCTTTTTCTTGGTAGCGGTTATAGCCATCTTTTCCTCCAGTTAAATGATTGTGGCGGGTTCTAGACCCAGATAGGCCCCAGTCGGGGAGACGTTTTGGTGGATCATGTTTTCGATGGACAGGGCGCGGTCCAGCTCGTCTTTGTTCATCAGCTTCTCTTCGAGGATGAGGTCGTATACCGACCGCCGGCTTTGCAGGGCCTGTTTGGCGATGCGACATGAGGTTTCATAGCCGAGGACGGGATTGAGGGCGGTAACAATGCCGATGCTGTTTTCGACCATCCGCCGGCAATGTTCCCTGTTGGCGGTTATGCCCGCCACGCATTTGTCGGCGAGCGAAAGTGATGCCCGGCCGATCCGGTCGATCGAGGTAAAGAGGCAGTGGGCGATGACCGGTTCCATGACGTTGAGTTCAAGCTGGCCGTTTTCCGAGGCCATGGAGATGGTCACATCGGCGCCGACCACCAGATAGGCGACCTGATTGACCATCTCGGGGATTACCGGATTGACCTTGCCGGGCATGATCGACGAGCCGGGCTGCATCTTCGGCAGGTTGATCTCGTTTAAGCCGGCCCGCGGTCCCGAAGAAAGAAGGCGCAGATCGTTGCAAATCTTCGACAGCTTTATCGCGTACCGTTTCAGAACGCCGGAAATCTGGACATAGGCGCCGGTATCCCAGGTGGCTTCGATCAGGTTGGGGGAGAGCACGAAATCGATGCCGGTGAGTTTTTGCAGGTGTTGTACCGCCGCATGGGCGTATCCTCTTGGGGTGTTGATCGCCGTGCCGATGGCGGTGGCTCCGAGATTGATCTCGCGGAGCAGATTGCGGGCCTCGAGCAGGCGGTCGATATCCTCGCCGATGGTGGTGGCATAGGCGGCGAATTCCTGGCCAAGCGTCATCGGCACCGCGTCCTGCAGCTGGGTCCGGCCCATCTTGATGACATCGGCGAACTCAGCGCCTTTTTCGGCAAAAACTTCATGCAGGTGGCGCGCCTGGCCGGCGAGCTTGGTCAGCATGGTAAAGAGGGCCAGGCGGAAGGCGGTGGGGTAGACGTCGTTGGTCGACTGCGAGCAGTTGACGTGGTTGTTGGGGTGGATCGTCCGGTAATCGCCCTTTTGGCGGCCGACGATCTCGAGAGCCCGGTTGGCGATGACCTCGTTGGCGTTCATATTGGTGGAGGTGCCGGCACCCCCCTGGATAATATCGACGACAAACTGATCGTGCAGCCTGCCGGCCAGGATATCGTCACAGGCGTGGGCGATTGCCTGGGCAATGTCCCGAGGCAGCACGCCCAGATCGCAGTTGGCAAGACACGCCGCCTTTTTCACGGAGGCTAAAGCGCACACCATCTCCGGGGTACTTGAAATGGTGATGCCGGTGATCTGGAAGTTATCGACGGCACGCAACGTCTGAATGCCGTAGTAGCATGATTCGGGGATTGCCATTTCCCCTAAAAAATCCTGTTCGATTCGTGACGGTATGCTCATCCCTTTTCCCTTTATAGTAGTTGGATACAAGACCGGTGCCTGGTGGCTGTTCTTTGTTGAATACACATCGATAGAGCAAAAGCCGTACCAGTCTTGGTTGATGATGTAAGTATTTGAAATAGATACATGTAGTGAGGTTATCCGAAGGGGTCCAGGCTATTCCAAAAGGAAAGTAGAGGGCGATTTAATTATAATAATTGAAAGATATCAGGTGCTTGATCGAATAGGAGTTGGTTATGGGCTGACAAAAGTTATAGGCCTTGGTTGGACCGCCCTTCCATTCGAAGGGACCATGCACATGACCAATTATGAGACATGTCTCGATACTGAACATTTCATCTACGGGTATTCCCGATCCAGGCGATTTACTCCTTCAAATTTTTTTGGGGTATTGAAATGATACACTTTACCGAAACTTCTGTTCCCTTTGGCTTCCACTTTTGCCTTCGTCCCGTGTTCGGCAAGCTTTTTTGTTTTTGTCTCAAATAAAAAAAGTCGTCGCCGAGTTGAATGACGCCCAGAACATTCACCTGCTGGCTGCCTGGCCGGTCTATTTCGGTGGCATTGCCCTGAACACCGAACCCAAGTCCCCCGGCGATCCCGAATCGGCGAAGGGGATCAAGTGTTCCGCCGGTGAAGACCTTTCAGCTGCTGGCCGATAAAACCGGCTATCTCGGTACACCTCTGCCGTTTTCCGAGGCCTTTACGGCGGTGCAGACGGGCGTTGTCTATGGGGTGATCGGTTCAGGGGCAGAAGGATATTATTCCTCTTTCCGCGATGCGACCAAATACTATATCCCCTCAAATACCCATTTCGAAGTCTGGTACCTGATCATCAACAAAAAGCTGTATCAGGACCTTTCGGCAGACCAGAAGGTCCAGCTCGATCAGGTCGCCGCACAGTTCGAGGAGCGGCGCTGGCAGTCGGCTGAGGCAGATCAGGCCGCCAATGAAAAGCGTCTGGAAGAGTACGGCGCGAAAATCGTGCCGATAAGCGGTGAGGAGATAGCAGCCACCGCCCAAAAAATCCGGTCCGAAGTCTGGCCGGAGGTTCTGAAGGATGTAGGTGTCGAGTGGGGTCGGAAAGTTCTCGATGCGATAGTCGAATAACCCCGGACCGGCTCTCCGAATCACCGGGGGCCGGTTTTCCTACGGTTTATCAATACCGTAATCTTTTGCTTTTCGTTAAAGGGTTGCCCGGAATTCCGAGCAGCTTTGCCGTCTTGACCATGTTGGCGCCTGTTGTCGACAAGGCGGACAGGATAGCCTGCCGCTCGACTTCCCTCAGTGTTCCCTCGATCGGGGCCGGATGAAGTCCGACAGCATCGGCCAAATCAAGGTGCTCGGGAAGAAGAAGGAGGTCTTCACAGAGATGGAGCGCGCGCTGGAGAGTGTTCTCCAGTTCCCGGACATTGCCCGGCCATGAGTAGCCCAGGAGGATCTTTTCCGCCGCCGCGTCAATGCGGCAGCCGGGACGGATACGCTCGACAAAATGATGGGCCAGCATGCAGTTGTCCGGCAAGTGGAGACTTCCACCCGACAAGGGAGGAAAGCACAGCCATCATTGTCAACAGCAGCCGGATGCTATACTGTCTGCAATGGCATAATAGAAGATTACCCTCAGATTTGACAGGAAAGAATCCTCAAAACCACAGGGACATATGGCCGACAGCTCATCAGTAAAAACAGTACTGATAACCGGGGCAACCGGATATATCGGCAGACGGCTGACTCATCGGCTGCTGGAGGCAGGGGAATATCGGCTGCGAGTGCTGGTGCGCAACCGTCATAAAGTGCAGGTTGCCATCGCCGACCGGGTCGATATCTGCGAAGGCAGCACTTTTGACAGAGATGCCCTCGATGCGGCTGTTGCCGGGGTGGATACGGCATTTTACCTGATCCATTCCATGGGATCGGGCAAGAGCTACCATGAACTCGACCGGCAAAGTGCCGAAAACTTCAGGTCGGCCTGTGTTGCAGCCGGAGTGAGACGGATCATCTATCTCGGCGGGCTCGGTCTCAGGGAAAGCGCCAGCAAGCATCTGCTCAGCCGCATCGAGACCGGTGAGATTCTTGGCGCCGAACCGGACCGGATCGAAACCATCTGGCTGCGTGCCGGGGCGATCATCGGTTCGGGCAGCGCCAGTTTCGAGATCATCCGCAACCTCACCCAGAAACTGCCGGTGATGATCACGCCCCGCTGGGTGAGGACTTTAACCCAACCGGTTGGGGTCGAGGACGTGCTCTCCTATCTGCAGGCATCGATCGAGCTTGTCCATAAGGGTGACCTGGTGGTTGACATCGGAGCGGAACAACTCAGCTTTCAGCAGATGATGCACCAGGCCGGAGAAGTCATGGGCCTGAGGCGATATCTGCTGCCGGTGCCTGTTCTTTCCCCGCGCCTCTCTTCCTACTGGTTGATTCTGTTTACCCCCTTGCCCTATAAACTCGTCTCGGCCCTGGTCGAGGGGCTCAAAAGCGAAACCGTAGTGCAGAATGATCACGCTGCCCGATATTTCCCTGGAATACAGCCCAGGCCGTTCAAGAAAGCCGTGATCGAAGCACTTCAGGAGCTCGAGACCAACCAGGTGATCAGCCGCTGGTGCGACAGCAGTGGGCAGCAGGCCTGCGACATCAAGGACTTTGACGACCCGGTCGGCGCGATTTTCCGCGATGTGCAGGTAGTGCCGTACGAAGATGGCGAAACGCCGGAAGAAGTATTCCACTCTGTCTGTGCACTTGGTGGTCTGAACGGCTGGTTCCGGTACAATTACCTTTGGCGGCTGCGCGGCCTGCTCGACAAGGTTTTCGGCGGATACGGCCTGAACAGAGGACGCCGGCTGGACCGCGAACTGCGCATGGGCGATGCCGTTGATTTCTGGAAAGTGGTTGACATTAAAGAAGGAAAACGTCTCCTTCTCTACGCCCAGATGAAACTGCCCGGCCAGGCCTGGCTCGAGTTCGATATCCAACCGGATCAGCTGGTGCAGACCGCGCACTATCTTCCCCGGGGCGTGCTTGGCAGGCTTTACTGGTATGCGGTGCTGCCGTTCCATCACTTTGTTTTTGCCGATCTTGCCCGGAGTGTGATCAACGCGTCACGCCCTTCATTTGAAGAGCGATAGAATTCTCTTCCGGCAACGGCCGAAATCCATCCTCGAAAATCATATAAAAGCTTGGGGGCCTTGCATATTTGCATCTTGTCGATTATGCCGACCGACTTATAGTTACTCTACAGTTTTGCTCTCCATTAACACATCGGAATGAATAAAAAAACCTTGCAAAAATAGCAAATACAGGGAGTTATCTTCACCGTGTAAACCGTTAAAAAAGGGAGGAGAGTCAAGATGGACGGCATCAAGGCTGTTTCGCGTATTATTCTGGTCAGGGTTTTGACCGTCATGCTCCTCATCTGCCTGGTGATAGACGCGGGCAGCTACTGGTTGCTGCAAACACTTTCCGAAAAAACAGGCAGGCTTGCGGAAGCATACCCCTCCTTGCCCGAAATCACCGCTGCGGCCGCGCGAGTGCAGGCCGCTGAAAATGGATTTTGGCTGTACTTTGTTCCGGCAAGCATTATTTTTTTTCTCCTGGTCGGCCTGTCGTTATGGCTTTTTTTACGCCGCCCGGTTGCACGCCACATGCAAGAGAGGGCGGCGGCCCGGCCGCAAAAAGTCGAGCAACGACAGCCGCTACGCCAAGAAGGAAAAGAAGAGGCCGAAGTCGACAAGCGCATTTTTGTACATCTTCTCTCCGCCTTGCAGCGCGAGGGGCGCCTGATGGATTTTCTTGCCGAAAACCTGGCTGGGTACCAGGACGCCCAGATCGGGGTGGCCGTTCGCAATATTCATGAGAACTGTAAAAAAACATTGGATAAGTACCTGGTTCCCCAGGCTGTGCTGGAGCAGCAGGAGGGCGATGAGATCACGCTGGAACGGGATTTTGATCCGGGTGCGGTGAAACTGATCGGCAACGTCACCGGACAACCTCCGTTCAAGGGAACCGTCCGTCACCGGGGCTGGCGCGCCGGCAAATTAGATTTGCCGACCTTTTCCGGACATCAGGACCCGGCAATCATAGCACCGGCCGAAGTGGAGGTGGGGTAAAAGGGAGGGAAGAAAAATATATGAGTGAACCGGCTTACATCATCGGTATCGACCTGGGAACCACCAACAGCGTGGTAGCCTATACCGAGGCGACCACCGAAAGGATAGAGGATGCGCGCATCCGGATCTTCGACATCCCTCAGGTGGTCGAAGCCGGTGCGGTCGAAACACGCCGGGCTTTGCCATCGTTCGTGCTGGCGCCCCAGACTCAGGAGGTGCCGGAGGGCGCCCTGGGATTGCCATGGAACGAAACCGCGCAGCTTGCGGTGGGCGAATATGCGCGCAACCGAGGCGAGGAGATCCCCCAGCGGTTGGTCTCCTCGGCCAAATCATGGCTGTGCAATACCCTGGTTGATCGCAAGGCGCCCATCCTGCCGTGGCAAGGCGCCGGATCGGGCACCGACGCCGACGAAGGGCGCAAAAAAATGTCGCCGGTGGAGGCTCAATCCGCCATCCTCACCCACATCCGCGATGCCTGGAACCATACCATGGCTGCAACGGATTCGGATTCGGACCGTAAAATGGAAAACCAGCTGGTGTACCTGACGGTGCCGGCCTCGTTCGACGCGGTGGCGCGCGAACTGACGATCGAGGCTGCCGAAATGGCCGGACTGTCTCATGCGGTCCTCTTGGAAGAACCCCAGGCGGCGTTCTATGCCTGGATCGGTGGCGGCCACGGCGTCTGGCGCGATGCGGTCACCGCCGGCGACCTGATCCTGGTCTGCGACGTGGGCGGCGGCACCAGTGATTTCAGCCTGATCCAGGTGGGCGAGGAAGAAGGCGACCTGACCCTGGAACGCGTGGCGGTGGGCAACCACCTGCTGGTCGGCGGCGATAACATGGACCTGGCCCTGGCCTATTCGCTGGCCCGCGACCTGGCCGAAAAAGGCACCAGGCTGGACACCCGGCAGATGAACGGGTTGTGGCACAGCTGCCGCAGGGCCAAGGAAGAATTGCTTTCCGACCCGGATCTGGATTCGCGGCAGGTCACCATCCTGGGGCGCGGCGCAAGCCTGATCGGCGGCATGATCACTACCGAATTGACCCGCGACACGGTCGATTCCATCCTGCGGGACGGGTTTTTCCCGGAATGCAAGCGTAGCGACAGGCCCAAGGCTGCCGCGCGCGCCGGTATCCAGGAATTCGGCTTGGCCTTTGAGGCCGATGCCGCCATTACCAGGCACCTGGCCGCCTTTCTCGACCGCCCGGACGACCGGGAAAAGATTATCCACCCGACCGGCGTGCTGTTCAACGGCGGGGTCATGAAAGCGGCCCTCTTGCGTGAGCGGATTGTCTCGATTTTAGGAGACTGGACCGAAAACGGCAGCATTCGGGAGATCGAAGCCGGCGACTACGACCTGGCCGTGGCCCGCGGTGCCGCCTATTACGGATTGGCCCGGCAGGGCAAGGGAATCCGCATCCGCAGCGGCCTGGAGCGTTCCTATTACATCGGCGTCGCCGCCGCCATGCCTGCGGTTCCGGGCATGCCCGTTCCCACCAAGGCCTTGTGCGTGGCCCCCTTCGGCATGGAGGAAGGCAGCTCGATGCAGATCAAGGACCAGGAGTTCATCCTGGTTGTCGGTCAGCCGGTGGTCTTTGACTTTTTAGGTTCGACCACCCGCCGGGAGGACGCAGTCGGCACCGTGGTGGAGGACTGGCATGACCAGATCGAAGCACTGACCACCCTGGAAACCACCCTGGCCGGCGAACCGGGCCAGGTCATCCCGGTCACCCTGGAACTGGAGGTCACCGAGGTGGGCACCCTGCAACTGTATTGCGCTTCGAAGGCGGACAATACGCGGTGGAAGCTGGAGTTCAATGTGCGCGAACAATAAACTAAGGAAATAAAAAAATGATATATCAGGGAACCAAGCAGAATGTCTGAAGTTTCCATCCCCCCTGAAAAAGAACCTGTATTCCGGGCCGTTGGTGCGGTCCATCCCTTTCTTGTCGGTATCGACCTCGGCACCACCAACTCGGCCGTCTCCTTTGTCGATGTACGCAAAGCCGCGGACGGGAGCGGGAGAAAAAAGAATCCGCCCATCGAGATCTTCATCATCCCCCAGCTGACCGGCCTGGGTGAATTCAACCGCTTGCCGGTGTTGCCCTCCTTTTTGTATTTGCCCGGAGAATACGAGGTGGATCTCAAAATCCTTGCCCATCCCTGGCCTACCCCCGAGGATCATTTTGTCGGCGCCCTGGCGCGCGATCAGGGTGCCAGGGTGCCAGGTCGGCTCGTCTCATCTGCCAAAAGCTGGCTCTGCCACGCCAACGTGGATCGCAACCGTCCCATTTTACCTTGGGGTGCGCCGGAAGAAGTCGAAAAAGTATCACCGGTACAGGCAAGCGCGGCATATCTTGCCCACATCAAACGCGCCTGGAACCACGTCCATGGCGATGAAGAAGAGCTGTTCCTCGAAAACCAGACGGTAATACTCACGGTTCCGGCCTCTTTTGACGAGGTGGCCCGCGAACTGACCCTGTCGGCTGCAAAACTTGCCGGATACAAGCATGTCACCCTGATCGAGGAACCCCTGGCAGCATTTTACAGCTGGCTGATCGGACACGAAAGTACATGGGAGAGATATGTCCAACCGGGGGAGTTGATTCTCATCTGTGATGTCGGTGGCGGTACCACCGACTTCACGCTGATCACCTTGAGCGCGGTCGAAGGCGGCAGCCCGCGTTTTGAAAGGATTGCCGTGGGCGATCACCTGATTCTGGGCGGCGACAATATCGATCTGGCCCTGGCGCGGAGTGTCGAAGCCCGGTGGATCGGACGGCAGGCTTCCCTCTCCACCGACCGCTGGAAATCGCTCTGCCACGAATGCCGCGAGGCCAAGGAAAGGATTCTCTCCCAAGAGGCTGATGCGCACCGCATCACCTTGATGGGCACAGGCTCCCGCCTGATTGCCGGGACCGTTTCGGCCGACCTGGACCGCGCCACCGTGGAGCAGATAATCCTGGAGGGCTTTTTCCCGCTGATCGACGATATCGGTGGCGGCAAGCCCGGCCGGCGCCCGGCGATTACCGAATTCGGACTGCCCTACGAACCCGAGCCGGCTATCACCAGGCATATATGCCGTTTCTTAAGCCGCCACCAGTCCGATGTGGCCAGGTCCGTGGGCAAGACCCGTCCGCTGCCGGACCTGATCCTCTTTAACGGCGGGTCGCTGAAGCCCAAAATCATCCAGGATCAAATCATCCGGGTGATAGGAAATTTTTTTGGCGAAAAAGGCGAAGAAGGCGCAGAAGGACCGAGGGTGCTGCACAACCCCGATCTGGACCAGGCCGTTTCCCTGGGCGCCGCCTACTACGGTCTGGTCAAAATCGGTCGCGGCGTGCGCGTCGGCAGCGGCAGCCCCCGCTCGTTTTATCTCGGTCTTGGCCACGAAGCCCATGAAGCAGGCGTACCGGCCCGGGCGATCTGTCTGGTTGAGCGCGGACTGGACGAGGGCAGCACCATTGAACTCAGCGATAAGCAGTTCGAGGTGCTTGCCAATCAACCGGTACGCTTCGATCTGTTCAGCTCAAGCTACCGCGGCGAAGACCGCAGCGGCGAGATCGTCGCCATCGATGAAACGTTTACACCCCTGCCACCGCTGCAGACTGTCATTCGCTACGGCAAAACAGGGACAAAAACCAGCATACCGGTGCAGATCGAGGCCGAATACACGGAGATGGGCACCCTGGCGCTTTTTTGCCGGTCGATGACCAGCGGCCATCGTTGGCAATTGCAGTTCCAGCTGCGTGATGTTGGCGAAGCCCCGAAGGAAGTGCAGGAACAGACTGTGCTTGAGGACGGCTTGGTCCGGCAGGCCGGGGAGGCGCTGCAAACGGCTTTTGCGGGCGATGATACTCCGCGTCTGGACGGACTGGTGAAAGAGATCGCCTCCCTGGTCGATCTGGCGCGAGATGAGTGGCCGCTGGGATTTATCCGCGGGTTGGCCGATATCCTGTTGCAGGACCGGCAAGTCCGCACCCGTTCGGCAGTGCACGAGGCGCGCTGGATGAATCTCTTCGGCTTTTGCCTGCGGCCCGGCTTTGGCGACGTACTTGATGCCGAGCGCATTAAAGAATCCTGGAAAGTATATCTTGAGGGTCCCGCATACGGCGGCAATCCACAGGTTCAATCCGAATGGTGGATCATGTGGCGCCGCCTGGCCGGCGGAATGGTTCCGGGCCAACAGCGTCAGTTGACGCTGAAGGCCGAACCTCTCCTCAACCCCAAAAAGGGCAAAAAAGTGCGCCTGCCGCTGCAGCGGGAACTCGAACTGTGGATGCTGATCGCCAATCTGGAGAGGCTGTATGTGAAGGACAAGATCCAATGGGGACGCCTGCTGCTGTCCAGGATGCCGCCCAGCCAGGTCCGGCACCAGCATTTCTGGGCTCTTGCCCGCATCGGCGCCCGCGAACTCCTGTACGGTCCGGCGGACCGGGTCGTCCCCGCCGCAGAAGTGGTCAGCTGGATTGAAGACATCCTCAGCCGGGAGTGGCGCCAAATCACACCGGTAGTCAACGCCCTGGTTCAGCTGGCCCGCAAAACCGGAGACCGCACCCGCGATCTGGACCAGCAGGTAATCGAACATTTGCTCGACTGGCTGTCGCAGCACCCCGGAATGGAGGAACAGAAACGTTATCTCCTGGAAGTCGTCCCCATTGCCCGGCAGGAGGAGCGGACCCTGTACGGCGAGTCCCTGCCCGCCGGACTGGTTTTGCGGGCACATTGAATTGAGAAAAACGAAAAAGGGGACGGGTCATAACAGCACTGTGCAAAATCATCTTTTGTCGATTACACCTTGAAACGTCCCACCATCTGGTTGAGTTGTTCTGCCAATGACGAGAGTTCATCGGCACTTGTGCGCACTTGAGAACTGCTGGTGGCAATTTCTCCGGCAGCCTGATTAACTCGCTCAATATCCCTGGTAATGGTTTAGGTACCTGCGAACTTTGAGCAACGTTTTCGTTAACCTCACCGATACCGCTCGACGCCTGAGCGATATTGTCGGCAATTTCCTTTGTCGCGGTCGACTGTTCCTCTACGGCGGTTGCAATGGTCGTGACGATGTCAGCTAACAGGGCCCAGTTCAAAGTTTCAAAAAGATCGGAGGCACGGCTAACTGGACTTCACCAAATCGGTTTTTGAGGGTGTCAGGTTTACTATCATTGGTATAGCACGACTTCCATCTGGTTGTCGGCCAGTCGGTGGTCTTTGACTTTTAGGTTCGACCGCCCGCCGGGAATGACAACTCCAGCCAAAGCGACTGCCGGGAGGACCCAGACATCTCCATGGTCGGTTCAATACCGACATAATAATTGTCAACAAAATGAACAGGACTCGGCACATGAGGAGAGTCTTGCACGCTCGCTCTTTAAGGAGTTGCCGGGATGTCGCAAAATAGTTAGGTTTATGTCGTCTTGAAAAGCATTCGGATCTGATCCCTCTAAAAAAAATCTGGAATACAAGAGGAGAGTCGAGCGCGCTGTATTTCAGAAAACCAGGAGCCTGCTCCTGATCTTATAAGGCACAGACATGGATGAATACTCTAAAATTGCACCATATTATGAGAAGCTTCTGGGGAAACCGCTCTATCCGATCAGAAACAATATACGCACCTTTATTATAAGCCAAGGTCACAGGAGGGTCGTTGATATGTGCTGTGGCACCGGCAAACAACTTGAAATGCTTCTTGGTGCAGATATGGATCTTATCGGCGTTGACAATTCCCAGGCTATGATGAGTCAATCCAGGCAAAAGGACGGAATAAGGCTTTTGCAAAATAATGCAATTGACATAGATCTTCCTGAGAAGGGTTTTGACGCTGCAATATTAACGTTTTCTCTTCATGAAAAAGATGAGGTTGAGCGGGAAATCCTGCTCGAAAAAACATGGAACCTCGTTCGCATAGGCGGCCATTTGTTAGTCGGCGACTACTGTCGTGTACCGTTAACATTGAGGGGATTCATGTGGGGAAAAATAATAATTCCTATGGTTGAGCGTGCTGCGGGAAAAAATCATTATCTCAATTACTCAGCATGGATGAGAAACGGAGCATTGGAGCAACATATCGGAAAAATTACCACCGGGAAAAAGCTTATAGCACGGCATTTCAATGGAACGGTTGCCTTGTATTCCATAGAAAGAAAATGATCGTGCCCTGAATACTGCCTGAGAATTTCATCTCATGATTTCCGGTTCTCTCTTTCCTCCTGTAGCACTCTTGCCAACGATCTTCCGGCTTCAAAGGCTTCTTTAAGGTACTCATCCCTTCCTTCGATCTCTCCCTTCCGATCCACGCCTCTACAGAGAACAGTTCCCCATAGTTTGGTGCTCAGGACATCAAAGAAGTATTTGACGGTAAGTATGGCTCCATCAAAAAGTTTTTTCCCCCTGGTAGCCCCAACCGAAATAAATAATCCTTTGCGTTTTTCCGGCGTCTTTCCCATGACCTGATTTTCTATACGATATTTCTTCACCCACAGAGACTGGCACCGATCCATGAAGATTTTTGTATGTGCACTTACCGTATAAAAAAATATGGGGGATGCGAGCATGACACCGGAACTGGATTCAAGTTTGGCGAGAATCTTGGGAAAATCGTCACGAATGGCACATTCTCCGTTTTTGGTACAGTTGTATATTTCCAAGCAGGGGGAGATCTTAAGGTCCCGGAGGAATACTTCCTCGACATGCGCTCCTTCCTGCCGAGCCCCTGCCACTGCCTGCTTCAGCAGGGCGGCACTATTTCCATCACGTCTAGGACTGCCATAGATTGCGATAATTTCGGCCATGCATCCTCCTGAAGTGAAAGATTAATATCTGCAGTTGTGTAAGCAGTGCTTCATACTCGCAATGTCAGGAATAGATGCGTGCAAGGCGGGTATTGAGCAGATCATGATATCGCTCCTTGGTGTTACCGGAGAGAAAACTGTCGGCGATAAGCTTCTCCCAGGCACCGCGCTTTTCGTGTAATTCTTCCAGGGTCCTGTCGATCAGCCTGGCGGAAAGCTGCAGGCGTTTTTCTCCGAAATAGGCGAGCAAATCGCTACGGCTCAGGTGATTCTTTTTGTCATTCAGCGGGAGGGCCAACTCCTCTTCGGCTCTGGGCAGAACGATGGAAGTGTTAAGCAGGTCATACGCTGGGGAGAGGGTAATGATATCTCTTTGGCGGATAATCGAAAAGTTTTTCAGGTGCATGTCCTCATTGCCGATGAAAAAACAGAATAAGACGAGGCGAAACAGTTTTAGCCTCTCAATCGCCGGAAAGGTGCAGAAATCATCGATGGCTTTGACGACCTGTTCCATACTCGACCGGTATTTGGTTTCACGGGTTTTGCCCGAGAGCTGGGCGAAATCCTCTACATGAATCCTCTCTTTCCGGCCTTTCCGGTCAAATCTTCTGATGAAATAGGTCAAAGCCCCGTCAATTCCGTAGATCAGCCCGTGGAACGGTGTTTCGATCCCCGCCTTCGCCGCCATCCGCATGGTGAGGTCCTCGTTTTCAGGAACTTCGGGATATTCAACTGTTTGCGGTTTGAGAATGTAATGACCATCCCGATCGACTATTTCGAAATGGCCGGCCGCAACGTTCAGCCGGGCCGAAACCTTCGGTTGAACGCCCTGGATCGACATTTTTGCCGCTCTTGCGACCGCTTCCCGGAGCAATTGTGCTGTTGTCAGAGGCAGGTCATGAAGCCTCGTAAGGTTGCGGGAAAGCAATTTCAGCCCCTGCTCGGAATATTTATCAATACAAGGCTGGTAGGTGATCGGACAGCGGTTCATGACGCCTCCCCGACGGAGACCGCTCCCACCATATCGGCCCCCACAGCAACAAGCTGGCTGAACTTGTCGTCCCGGTCTATTTTCTTCTGCTTCAACAGACCTTCAAGCTGCAGCCCCTCCGGGAGCAGTCCGTCGAAAAATGGGGGGAATTCTTCGAAAATATAAGGCTCCGACCTGACCGGCATGGTCAGGGAGACGGGTGGCCCATCGTAAGACGGGTCATAAGCAAAAACATAACAAGTCCCAGGTTTTTCTTCGGTCAACCGGCCTGCCGAACGAAAATTGAAATAGACGTTAGCTCTTCTCATCGGCATGTTCCCTGCGGAAAGCAGTCATCAGGGGACCGCGGAAATCGATTTCGATATTCAGCACTCTGAATACCTTGAGCAAGTTTTCCAGCCGCACCGTCTGCTTGCCTTTTTCCAATTCATAAACCAGGTTTTTGCCGACCCCGGCCAAAGTGGCGAGTTCCTGCTGCGTAAGTCCGCTTCGATTGCGGTGATAAGATATCAGTTCTGCTATATTGGTCGACATGGAAATTCCCCTCTATTCCGGGATTATTTGAAGTTTAATATCTACTTTAAGAGCAAATCAAGTATTGGTCAATGTTTTTTCCCTATATACAGGGAAGTATCCTGGGCTAATTGGCTTGGTAACTGCTTTTCGAAGGTTGAAGGCGGTATTCCCCGGTATAGAGGGAAATTGCGCAGAAAGAACTCCGGCTCTCGTCGATGGGATGAGGACTGAAAATCTGCTTGGGGAGTTTTTCTGTAGGCACTGCAGTGGTTTGCTCAAGGTATTTGAAAATGAGGCTTCCATTAGGCCGGTCCCCATGATCCCGATCGCTCTATGTTCCTGTCCATGTGTATTTTCGTATTTCTGAATTGTTTTTACTTTTTTTCCGCGATGTGATCTGGTATCCGCTATTTATTAAAAATGTCACATGGAGTTGTCCCCCCGATTCCTCGACATTTTTTCCATGACCAGGTTGTTAAGTGATCAATAATTATGAATTCAAAAAACTTCACAAGCCGATTTCAATGATTCTCCCCGTGCATCACGATTCCCAGGAAAGACAATGAGTGAATATCAATATTATCATTTTCGAGCTATAGATAGATCGTTGACACCCAAGGAAATGAGGCACTTGCGTGATATTTCCAGTCGAGCGGATATAACTCCGGTCAGCTTTGTCAATGAGTATAACTGGGGAGATTTGCAAGCAGACCCTCGGGATCTTATGGGCGATTTCTTTGATGTCCATGTCTACCTCTCCAACTGGGGAACGGCGGTGTTCATGTTGCGTTTGCCCAAGGAGGTTTTTGACACCCAGACGTTGAATTCATTCAGCGTCGAGCCGTATTTTGAGATCGAGGCGTTGGCCGATTACTGGCTGCTTACCTGGTCGCTTGGCGAATCGGGGGAAGACGAACGTTTCGAGGAGCACGACGGGGGGAGCTGGATGACACGTCTGGCACCCTTGCGTGAGGAGCTTTTGCGCGGTGATCTGCGGAGCCTGTATATTGGCTGGTTACGGGCCGTGTCGGAGGACGACATTGAGGCAGAGAGGGAACCGATGGCCTTAGCCGGTTTAGGCGATCTGACTGCCGCGCAGCAGGCGTTGGCGGAATTTCTCGCAATTGATCCCGATCTGCTGGCCGGAGTGGGGGCCAGTTGCCGGGCCAAATGTGGCGAGGAGGATGCGGCAGCCCGTGATGCCTGGCTGGATAAGCTGCCCCCCGATGAGGTGCGGGGGTATCTGCATCAGATGCTGACCGGGCAGGGGGCGCAGGCCGAAAGAGCGTTGCGGCGCAGTTTTGCCGACTGGCGAGCCAAGGCAACCGCTGAGAGCGGGACGGCGATGTGTCGAACGGTTGAGGAGCTTTGGCAACTTGCCGATCAGGCACAAAAGGTGCGACTGGCCCGCGAAGCCTCGGCCCGAAAGAAAGCCGAAGCGGCAGAGAGGAAGAGACGGGAAGTCTGGTTGACCAAACTGGCAGAAAATTTCAGTAAATCCTGGAGAATAGCCGGTAAGGAAGCCGCAAGAGGCTGTGCCGGCGCTTATGACAGCGTCTGCCTTTTGCTCGTCGACCTGCGCGATGCCTATAACCTACAAGGGAATCTTGATATTTTTCAGAGTGAATTCGAAAAATTCATGGCCGAGCATACTCGGCGCAAGGCCTTAGTGACCCGGCTGGAGAAGATCGGCCTCCGGTAGGTGAAGATGTGAGTATTGATTATGCAAGCCTTGATCTGTTGCGCCGGACTCATCCTGCCTGGCGCTTGTTACGTTCCGATCACGCGCCGCTGGTTGCGAGTTTTCTCCATCGGGTCTTTATCGAGCCGAACGTTCGGCAGATGGGGCAGGCGGATCTGGCGGAGGCCCTGGAGGATGAACTGTTTGCGTTGCGGGACAAATACGGGCCGGATGTTTTTCCCAAGCGTGCTTCCGAGTATCTCAACGACTGGGCGGACAACGACAAAGGCTGGCTGCGGAAGTACTATCCGACCGGTTCCGATGAACCCCACTTTGATCTGACTTCGGCAAGCGAGAAAGCGATTGCCTGGCTTGCCGGGCTCACTGATCGGGCTTTTGTCGGCACCGAGTCCCGGTTGCTGACTCTCTTTGAACTGCTCAGGCAGATGAGCGAAGGAAGCGAAACCGACCCCGAGGCAAGAATTTCCGAGTTGGTCCGCCGTCGAAACGAGATCGATGCCGAGATAGAACGCGTCCGTGACGGCGACATTCTGCTGTTAAACGATACGTCTTTAAAGGACCGCTTTCAGCAGTTTCTCCAGTTGGCAAGGGATCTTCTTAGCGATTTTCGTGAGGTAGAACAGAACTTTCGAACCCTCGATCGGCAGGTACGAGAGCGGATAGCCCTGTGGGACGGCGCCAAGGGAGAGCTGCTCGAGGAGATCATGGGGCAGCGGGACACCATCGCCGATTCCGATCAGGGCAAGAGTTTCCGGGCGTTTTGGGATTTTCTTATGTCGCAGAGCCGCCAGGAGGAGTTGAGCCGGCTGCTGGAGCAGGTGCTGGCCTTGCCGCCGGTGGTGGAGATGCAGCCGGAATCACGTCTGCGCCGGGTCCATTACGACTGGCTGGAGGCGGGCGAGCATACCCAGCGCACAGTCGCCCGGCTGTCGCAGCAGCTGCGCCGCTTTCTCGACGATCAGGCCTGGCTCGAGAATCGTCGAATCATGGATATCCTGCATAATATCGAATCGCAGGCCCTGGCCGTCCGCGAGGATGCGCCGTCCGACAACTTCATTTCGCTGGCCGAGGCTGTTGCCACCATTGAACTGCCGATGGAGCGCCCGTTGTACCGGCCGCCGATCAAGCCGCAAATCGTCGATCTCGAGCTTCTAGAGGGGGAGGAAGATGCGGATGTCGCAGCGCTCTTCAATCAGGTGGTGGTGGACCGGGCGGAATTGTCCCGCTTTATCCGGCAGGCCCTGCAGGAACGTTCACAGATAAGTCTGGCCGAGCTGGTGGCGATCCATCCCTTGCGGCAGGGGTTGTCCGAGCTGCTGACTTACCTGCAGCTCGCCGGTGGACGTAACGATACGGTGGTGGACGAGGAGACTGTCGATATAATCGTCTGGCGGTTGAAGGACGGCAGCTGCCGTCGCGTCCGTTTGCCGCGTATTATTTTTGCGAGGAAATGAACATGAACGAACTGGAACTCCAGGCAGCAGCTGCTGAAAAGAACAACGATCTGTCGGTGATTGTCGTGTCGCTGCTGAGGGGCGTATTGTATCAGGAAGAAAAGGTCGAGGTGTGGAACGCCCTGCTCAACCTTCAGGCCGCGGTTCGTGATTATGTGGCCGTTCTCGGCCTGGAGTTGATTCTGGACGAGGCCGAAGGCTATGCCTTTCTGCGGTCCCGACCTGAAGAGGAGGAGAATACCGTACCCGCCGTTCCCCGTCTGGTGCGGCGTCAGCCTCTTGCCTTCCCGGTGAGCCTGTTGCTGGCCCTGCTGCGCAAGAAGCTGGCCGAATTCGATGCGACGGGTGGCGAGACCCGGCTCATCCTCTCCCGTAACGACATTGCGGAATTGATCAGGGTGTTTCTGCCTGCCGGAAGCAATGAGGCGAAAGTAATCGATCAGGTTGATACCCATCTCAACAAGGTCGTCAAGCTGGGATTTCTGCGCCCCCTGCATGGCCAGAAGCAAATGTTTGAAGTACGGCGTATCCTCAAAGCCTTTGTCGATGCCCAGTGGCTGACGGAGTTCGATCAGCGGCTGGCGGCGTATCGTCGGGAGCTGGAAAAAAAGGAAGGAGAATCCAATGGCTGAGCCTCTGCCGCTGAATTTCGAGAGTGACGACCGGCTGGCCGGTTTCCGCCTGAAGCGCCTGGAAGTGTTGAACTGGGGCACCTTCGACCAGCGGGTGTGGACGCTTGAACTCGATGGCAAAAACAGCCTGCTCACCGGCGATATCGGTTCGGGCAAGTCGACCCTGGTCGATGCCGTGACCACCCTGCTGGTTCCGGCCCAGCGGGTCGCCTATAATAAGGCGGCAGGCGGCGACACCAGGGAGCGTACGCTTCGTTCATATGTACTGGGCCACTATAAATCAGAGCGGGCAGAGGTCGGCGGCAGTGCCAAGCCGGTTGCGCTGCGTGATTATAACAGCTACTCGGTAATCCTTGCCGTTTTCCATAACAGCGGTTTCGGCAAGACGGTGACCCTGGCCCAGGTGTTCTGGCTGAAGGACGGCCAGGGGCAGCCGACGCGGTTTTATGTCGGCTGCGAGCGGCAACTTTCCATAAAGCGGGACTTTGGCGGTTTCGGCCGTGATATCGCCAATCTTAAGAAACGGTTGCGGGGCGAGGAGATGAAGATCTTTGAAAGCTTCCCGCCCTATGGCGCCTGGTTTCGCCGACGGTTCGGCATCGAGAACGAACAGGCGCTGGAACTCTTTCATCAGACCGTATCCCTCAAATCGGTCGGCAACCTGACCGGTTTTGTCCGAACCCATATGCTCGAGCCGTTTGAGGTAGCTTCCCGCATCGATGCCCTGATCGGCCATTTCGACGATCTCAATCGGGCGCATGAGGCGGTCCTCAAGGCCAAAGACCAGGTAGAGCGGCTCGAGCCCCTGGTTGCCGACTGTGACCGGTACGGCGAGCTGGAGCAGGCTGTCCGGCAGCTGCGCGGTTGCCGGGACGCCTTGCGCCCGTGGTTTGCCGGTCTCAAGCTGGAGTTGCTGGGCCAGCGGCTTGGCAGGCTTGAAGAAGAACTTAAACGTCACAACGCCAGGATCGAAGGTCTGGTCGAAGAGCGGCGACTGCTGCAGGGGCGGGAACGGGAACTGAGACGCAGCATCGCCGAAAACGGCGGCGACCGCATCGAGCGAATCGGCGAGGAGATTCGCCGGTGCGAGGCGGAACTGCAGCGAAAACGCCGCAGGTTCGAGCGGTATGCCGAGCTGATGGAGGCCCTTGCGATGTATGCCGCCGACAGTGTCGGTGCTTTTCTCGTTCAGCGGAAGAAATGTACGGCCATGCTGGAAGAAGAGGCGGCGGGAGAGGCCCGGGTGCAGAACGAATTGAATGAAGCCGGTGTGGAGTTTCGGTTAAAGCGTGAGGAGCATGATCGGCTGCAGACGGAAATCCGAGGCCTGAAAGCCCGGCGCTCCAATATTGACGAAAAGCAGGTCGGTATCCGCCGGACCTTGTGCAGGGACTTGGGGTTTGCGGAAAACGACATGCCCTTTATCGGTGAATTGATCCGGGTGCGGGAGGAAGAACGCGACTGGGAAGGTGCCGCCGAGCGACTGCTGCGCAGTTTCGGCCTGTCGCTGTTGGTGCCCGAAAAGCATTACAGCCAGGTTGCCGGGTGGGTAGATGAAAATAACCTGAAGGGACGACTGGTATATTACCGGGTGCGGCCGGCGCGCATGGCCGAGCTGCCGCAGCTGCATCCCGACTCGATGGTGCATAAGCTGGCCGTCAAGCCCGACTCTCCGTTTTTTGCCTGGCTGGAAAGCGAGGTCTATCGACGCTTTGATCTGGCCTGCTGCTCAAGGCCGGAACAGTTTCGGCGGGAGACCCGGGCCATCACCCGGGCCGGGCAGATCAAGGCGCGGGGCGAGCGGCATGAAAAGGACGATCGCCATCGCCTGGACGACCGCAGCCGCTATGTGCTCGGCTGGAGCAACGAAGCAAAAATTGCTGCCCTGGCAGATAAAGCAAGGCTGCTTGAAGCGCAACTGGCAGGGACCGGTGCGGAAATCGCCAAACTTCAGGACCTGCAGAAAACAGCCAAGTTCCGGCTCGAGATGCTCTCCAAACTTGACGAATACCATGATTTTACCGAAATGGACTGGCAGCCGTCGGCGGTGAAGATTGCCAGGCTCGAGGATGAGAAAGACCGGCTTGAGGCGGCATCCGATATCCTTAAGCTGTTAACCGACCAGTTGCAGGCGACGGAGGAAAAACTTCGCAAAATTGAACAACAGCTTGAACTCAATCGCAACGTATGCGCCAAGACTGAGCAGAAAATAACCGATGTGACAACACTGCAGCAGCAAACCCGTGAGGTTGTCGATACCGCACAACCGGAACACACCGGCCACTTCATCCTGCTTGGAACGTTGCGCGAGGAGGCGCTGGGCGAGCAGCAGCTCTCCGTCGAGTCCTGCGACAACCGCGAGCGGGAGATGCGGGACTGGCTTCAGGTAAGGATAGACAATGAGGACAGGAAAATTGCCCGGTTGCGCGACAGAATTATCGATGCAATGCGCACCTACAGCACAATCTATGATCTCGAGACCAGGGAGGTCGATGTTTCGGTTGAGGCGGCGGCCGATTACCGGACCATGCTCCTGCAATTGCAGGCCGATGACCTGCCGCGCTTTGAAATGCGATTCAAGGAACTGCTCAACGAGAACACCATCCGGGAGGTAGCCAATTTCCAGTCACAGCTGGCCCGCGAGCGGGAGACTATCAAGGAGCGTATCGGGCGGATCAACGAGTCGCTGACCAGAATCGACTATAATCCGGGTCGATATATCGTGCTGGAGGCGGCACCGGTCATCGATGCGGACGTCCGCGTTTTTCGGGAGGAGCTGCTGGCCTGTACCGAAGGCAGCCTCACCGGCTCCGACGATGCCCAGTATTCGGAAGCGAAGTTTCTCCAGGTGCGCCGGATTATCGAACGGTTTCGTGGCCGTGAAGGGAGATCGGAGCTGGACCGACGCTGGACGGCGAAGGTGACCGATGTCCGGAACTGGTTTGCCTTTGCGGCCAGTGAGCGGTGGCGGGAGGATGAGTCCGAATTTGAACATTACACCGATTCGGGCGGGAAGTCCGGGGGCCAGAAGGAAAAGCTTGCCTACACCGTATTGGCTGCAAGTCTTGCTTACCAGTTCGGTCTGGAATGGGGTGCGGTGCGGTCGCGTTCTTTCCGCTTTGTGGTGATCGACGAGGCATTCGGCCGCGGCTCGGATGAATCCGCCCAGTACGGACTGCAGCTGTTTGCCCAGCTCAACCTGCAGCTGCTGATCGTTACCCCTTTGCAGAAGATCCATGTTATCGAGCCTTTCGTCTCCGGCGTCGGCTTTGTCCATAATGCCGACGGTCAGGCCTCCACCCTTCGCAATCTCACAATAGAAGAATACCGGCAAGAGAAAGAGGCGGAGCAGACGTGAGCTGGACTACGCCCGCGGATATTGTCCGCCAGTTGCGGAAGCTGTGGGATCAGGGCGCGATTCTCGCTTCACTAGCCGGTGGGGAGGAGTGTTTCCCACGGCGGATGACCTTGAAAAAACCAAATTCGGCGGAAATGGCCGAACGGTTTACCGAGGTCAGGGCCTGGATAAGTCGCCTGGATCGCGAGGCAAAGCATTACCGGCTGGTCTGGCGCGAGATAAGGCATCGGACTCTCGGGGCCAACGCCGTCCCGGCCGAGATCTGGGTCGACAGCCTGGAAGATTGCCTGACGCTGCTCGGCAAACGCCAGGAGGCCGACCGCTTTTCCGCCTTGGTCCAGTTGACCGGCAGGCGTTACCCGCAGCTTATTCCCTGGCTGGTCAAGCGCCCCCTGTACGGCTTGTCTCTGTCTGCCGACTGGCCGCGCCTGCTGGATATAGTATCCTGGCTGGATGATCATCGGTGTCCCGAAATCTATCTGCGGCAGGTTGACATTCCCGGCGTGCACAGCAAGTTTATCGAGAGTCATCGGGGAGTCCTTACGGAGTTGTTCGATCTGGTATTGTCTCCGGACAGAATCGAGGTAACCGGCCGGGGAGCTAACGGATTCTGCCGACGCTACGGCTTTCGCAGCAAACCGAGTCGAGTTCGTTTTCGTTTACTGGATCGATCTCTTGCTCTGTTGCCCGGGCCGGCAGATCAGGATATTACAGTTACCGGAGAAATGTTTGCAGGGCTCGAATTGCCGGTTCAACGCATATATATCACGGAAAACGAAATCAACTATCTGGCTTTTCCGTCCATCCCGCAAAGCATGGTGGTTTTCGGCGCCGGCTACGGCTTCGAGACATTCGCCGAGGCGGCCTGGCTGCATAACTGCAACATTCAGTACTGGGGCGATATCGATACCCACGGCTTTGCTATCCTCGACCAGCTGCGCACGCTTTTCCCGGCGGTGAGTTCCTTTCTCATGGATCGCAAGACACTGCTTGCCCATCGCCTCCACTGGGGGGAGGAGCCGCAACCGATGCGAGGCGAGCTGGCCAGACTGACCCCCGAAGAACAAATGTTGTACGACGACTTACGGTTCGATCGGCTGGCTGTGCGGCTGCGCCTTGAGCAGGAGCGGATCGGTTTTAGTTGGGTTGAAAATATGGTTTGCCAACCGGACCCTCTCCCTTGAACCAGCACCGCGCACTTGAGGAAAAAGTCGACAGCCATATCCCAACGCGGTTACAGGCGCAGGAGTTCGGCCAGCTGGCGACGGTCAAGCTGTTTAATGATCCCGGCTTCGTCTTCCTGGATCAGTGAGGTTGCCAGTTCGCGTTTTTTTGTTATCAGTTGATGGATTTTTTCTTCCAGCGTTCCCTTGGTGATCAGCCGGAAGACCTGGACCACGTTTTTCTGTCCCATCCGGTGGACCCGGGCGGTGGCTTGCTCTTCTCTTGCCGGGTTCCACCAGCGGTCGTAGTGGATGACTGCGCCGGCGGCGGTCAGATCGATGCCGACTCCGCCTGCAAGTAAACTGGCGCAGAAGACCCGGCAGTCGGGATCGGTGTTGAACCGGTCGATCATCTTCTGCCGCTTGGCGACCGGCATGTTTCCCTTCAGATTGGCAAAAGGTATCCGGGCTTTTTTCAGATAGTTTTCGATCAGATCCAGCATCCCGGTGTACTGGCTGAAAACGACAAATTTTATCTCTGCGGCGAGCAGCTCCGAGACCAGCTCGACAAAGAGATCCCACTTGCCGCCGGCATATTCTTCCGGGTCGTCGCATCCCTTAACCAGACACGGGTGACAGCAGATCTGCTTGAGCCGGGTGATGACGGCGAGGATGTTCATATACGGGATCGTCCCCGTGCCCTCCGCCAGTTCCTCCAGCTCCTTCTCCCTTTCGCCGATCACCTCGCGATAGAGGCCGACCTGGTCGTCGCTCAACTCGCAGATCCTGTCGTCTTCGATTATCGCCGGAAGTTCGGTCAGCACCTGGCTTCTGCTTCTTCTGAGGATAAAGGGATGGATCAGGCGGCCGAGAGCCGGTCGCGGACCTCCTTGCTGCCGCCTTCGGAGGGCTGGGGACAGTATATCTATCATTGACAAATAATCGCTCATGTTGCTATGTTTCCGGCATGGCAAGAATAGCACGTGCAGTAGCCCCCGGCTATCCACATCACATCACACAGCGTGGGAACCGTTGTCAGCAGACATTTTTTGCGACGACGATTATTTAGCTTATATCGAGCTGATGGCGCAATGGTGCCGCGAGTATCATGTCGAGATCTGGGCCTGGTGCCTGATGCCGAATCATGTTCATCTTATCGCCGTGCCGCACAGCGAATAAGCTCTCTCCCGTGCTATCGGCGAAGCTCATCGTCGTTATACCCGGCGGATCAATTTTCGTGAAAACTGGCGAGGACATCTGTGGCAGGAAAGATTTGCTTCTTTTGCCATGGATTAGGAATACTTGTTGGCAACAGCGCGATATATCGAAATGAATCCGGTTGCGGCAAAACTGGTGCAAAACCCCGAGGATTACCGATGGAGTAGTGCCAAAGCACATCTTGTCGGAGAGGACGACGAACTCGTACAAGTTTCGCCATTGCTTGAGTTGGTTCCCGACTGGCGCAGTTTTTTGACGCTGACACCGCAGGATGAAGTTGATATGATTCACCGCCATGAACGTACCGGCCGACCTTTAGGGGAGGAAGGATTTATTGAAAAACTGGAGATCGCACTTGATCGAATTTTGAGACCGCAAAAGCCGGGACCAAAAAGGACCAGGGGCTAGATATACTGTCCCCGGAACATCTCCCGGAACATCCGGAACATCGGTCCATAAATCAGTCAGACGGCTCAGTTTCACGTATTTTCTCCGATATGAGTGTTCCCGGGCAGCCGCACCAGGGCTGTGGTTCCCTGACCCGGCCGGCTGGTGAGGATGAGTTCGCCGCCATGGGCGGCGACGACGGTCTTGCAGAGACTGAGGCCAAGACCAAAGCCCGCTTTTTCGCGGCTCCGCGATTTATCGGCTTGATAGAAGGGTTCCATAAGATGGGGGAGATCCTGTTCGCGTATTCCCGGTCCACTGTCGGTTATTGTAAGTTCAACATAACCATTGCCTTGCGCTAGTCCTATTCTGATCGGTGCGGTGGCTGGTTGACCGTGGAGCAGGGCGTTGGTGAGGAGATTGTCCACCACTCTGGTAAACAGGCGGCGGTCGATCCCGGCTGAAATGGGGTGAGCGGGTTTTTCCAGCACAACATTTTTGGCCGGCTCTTCTTGTCGCGCAACAACTTCGGCAACCAGGTCGCCCAGGTCGATATCCTCCATTCTCAGGCTGTCCACTGCATGGAATTGGCGGGCACTTTCGAGGATTGCACTCACCAGATCTTCAAGCTCTTTGATATCCCGGCGGATCTGATCAACCCGGTCAGGCGGTTCGACCAGCTCCAATAAAACCTTGATCCGGGTCAGCGGGGAACGAAGTTCGTGGCTGACATCGCGCAGCAACTGTTCCTTTGCACTTATCATTTCCCGCAGTTGGCGGACCATGTCGTTAAAACTGTCGGCCAGTTTGGCCAGCTCGCTGGTTCCTGCTATGTCTACCCTGTGGTTGAGGTCACCCTTGGCGACCTTGCGGGTTGCCTCGTGCAGGGAGGAAATCGGGGCGAGAATTCGGCGGATGAGAAAATAGGCCCCGGCGAAAGTCAGGGCGATGATGATGAGGGCGAGAAGGTGGAGGTGTGATTGCAGCCAGCCGTCCGAGTGCTGTTCCGGTAGAGTGAAGAGATAGCTTCCGGATGGATGTTGGTAGCGAAAGTATTTGACATCATGACGAAAGGCAAAAGACAGCGTGTCGTTGTCCGGTGTCTGGAAAAAGCGCAGACGATCAGGAGGCGGCGTCCCGCCGGTCGACCACCGGTGCTCCGGGCCCTGATAGTCGATCTCTATCCCCAGCCTGGCGGCGATTTGGCCGGCACGCTCAGGTTGTCCGGCTATATCGGTGACCAGATAGGCGAAATAGTGGTCGATAAGAGGATTGTACGGTAGGCCGGCCAAGATCCGGTAGCCGACAAAGAGGGTACTGACCGCCACGGTTATCAGCAGCCAGGCGGCAAGACAGACCAGCAGGAGTCTGACGAATACCGAGGAAAACAACCGGGTTATCTTAGACATCGGGTGCGACCTGATCATCGCTCCCTCCCACAAATGTATAGCCTGCACCCCAGATGGTTTTAATCAATTGCGGACTGCGGGGATCATCACCCAGCTTCTGCCGCACCCTGCTGACGGTGATATCGACGGTGCGGTTGAAGGCATCGCAGTCCATGCCGCGCAGCTCCTGAAGGATATCGTCACGGGAAAAAACTCTGCCGGGTTGCGCGGCGAGAAGCGTCAGCAGGTTGTATTCGTTGGTGGACAGATCGATGGCGTTATTATCGAGGTAGGCGGTCCGCGTCATCGTGTCGATCCGCACCCTTCCCGCTGAAATTCCGGCCGGGACCAGCGACCGGCGGCAGCGGCGCAGCACCGATTGGATCCTTGCCACCAGCTCCCGCGGTTCAAAGGGCTTGGCCAGATAGTCGTCGGCCCCAAGTTCCAGGCCGACGATACGATCGGCCAGATCGCCGCGGGCAGTCAGCATGATGATCGGCACCTTCGAAGTCCGGCGAATCTCCCGGCAGACCGAAAAGCCGTCCATCTCCGGCAGCATAAGGTCGAGGATCACCAGGTCCGGCTGGAAATCCTTGAGCAGCTTCAAGCCGGCAGACGGACGGGTGGCGCTGCCTACCGCCATGTTGAACCCGGCGAGAAAGGTATCCAGCAATTGGTTCAGCTTACTGTCGTCATCGATGATCAGGATCTTGGTTTTCATGATTTTTGCTTGCTCCGGTGGAGTTGTGCCATGATCCAAGTATACGACACCGGGGCCTTGTTGCAACTCTTCACCCCGGTGCCGTGCTCCTTCTTTTCTTGTCAATTATGCCATTTTTCCATTTTCTCCAGTTTGGCGATCAGCTTTTGCCGCTGCTCTGGGGTCAGAGTTGCATGGAATGCGGCCAAATGGTCGACTGCCGGGTCGATAAGGTGATCGAATTGCAGGCGATGCTCGGCAATTGCCGCTTTTACTCTTTCCGTGTCTATTATTTCGCCGGCCAGTTGCTCCTTGAACAGCGAGTGCATCTCTTTTTTTGATGCCTGCAGGGTATCCGCCTTTGCCTTCATTTCTTCCTTGATGCCAACCAGTTGGGCCTGCTGGGCTTGATCAAGATCGAGGACCTCGTCCAGATAGTCAATGACAAAATCAATATGGGAATCTCCGTCATAGTGCCCATGTCTGCAGCCGCCAAACAACAGCAGGCCGCCGCCGACAAGTAACGTAAAGATAATGGTTGCCGATTCTTTCATGATCTACCTCCTTTTAGGGAAAATGTCGATGGGAGCAGCTGCGCTCCCGTTATTTTCCATAAAGTAGCACAGGCCGGACTTATCTTCCTTTCGCGGAGGTAACAACTTGTAACAGGTTGTATCCGGTTTCAGACTAAATAGACTCTACTGGGTTGACGACGTGGGGCCGCCGTGCAATGGGAAAAAAAGATAATCACGGCGGTTACAGGCGCAGGAGTTCGGCCAGTTGGCGACGGTCAAGCTGTTTAATGATCCCGGCTTCGTCTTCCTGGATCAGTGAGGTTGCCAGTTCGCGTTTTTTTGTTATCAGTTGATGGATTTTTTCTTCCAGCGTTCCCTTGGTGATCAGCCGGAAGACCTGGACCACGTTTTTCTGTCCCATCCGGTGGACCCGGGCGGTGGCTTGCTCTTCCCGTGCCGGGTTCCACCAGCGGTCGTAGTGGATGACTGCGCCGGCGGCGGTCAGATCGATGCCGACTCCGCCTGCAAGTAAACTGGCGCAGAAGACCCGGCAGTCGGGATCGGTGTTGAACCGGTCGATCATCTTCTGCCGCTTGGCGACCGGCATGTTTCCCTTCAGATTGGCAAAAGGTATCCGGGCTTTTTTCAGATAGTTTTCGATCAGATCCAGCATCCCGGTGTACTGGCTGAAAACGACAAATTTTATCTCTGCGGCGAGCAGCTCCGAGACCAGCTCGACAAAGAGATCCCACTTGCCGCCGGCATATTCTTCCGGGTCGTCGCATCCCTTAACCAGACACGGGTGACAGCAGATCTGCTTGAGCCGGGTGATGACGGCGAGGATGTTCATATACGGGATCGTCCCCGTGCCCTCCGCCAGTTCCTCCAGCTCCTTCTCCCTTTCGCCGATCACCTCGCGATAGAGGCCGACCTGGTCGTCGCTCAACTCGCAGATCCTGTCGTCTTCGATTATCGCCGGAAGTTCGGTCAGCACCTGGCTTCTGCTTCTTCTGAGGATAAAGGGATGGATCAGGCGGCCGAGCCGGTCGCGGACCTCCTTGCTGCCGCCTTCGGTTATCGGCTGGACATAGAGCCGATCAAATTGACGCTCGCTGCCGAGCAGACCGGGCAGACAGATGTCGAAGATGGACCTGAGGTCCTGCAGGGAGTTTTCCACCGGGGTTCCGGTCAGCCCGATCTTGACCCGGCCTTCCAGGGCGGCAACAGCATGATGGATGGCGGTCGTGCGGTTTTTCAGATGCTGGATCTCGTCGAGGAGGATGATGTCGAAGGGGCACAGCCGAAGCTGGTCCAGGTCCTGTCGGACGATCCCGTAGGTGGTAAGGATCAGGCTGTGTTCCTGCACTGTTTTCAAGTCCCGCTGCGGCCCATAGTAGACCGCATAGTCCATGCCCTGGTAAAAAGTGTCGATTTTTTCCGCCCAATTGAGGACCACCGAGGCGGGACAGATAACCAGCATAGGCTTTTTGCCGCCGGCCTTTGCCGCGCCCTGGAGCAGTGCAAGTCCTTGATGGGTCTTGCCGAGGCCCATGTCGTCGGCCAGCAGGCCGCCTATTCCCAGCCGGTACAGGCGGTTCAGCCAGGCAAGGCCGTTGCGCTGATAGGGGCGCAGGTGGATCGGGGCCTCGGTGAGCGACAGGTCGTCGGTCCAGCAGGATGGATCGAGCAGACCGGCCAGCTGCCGGCGGATCGATTTTTTCTCGATGGTGATGTCGATTTCGGGGATGAGCGCTGTCAGGGCAAGCATCTCCCGGTAGCTGAGACGGATCCTGCCGGAGCCGTCGACAGAGAAACGGTCTTCTGCCAGCTCGTAAAGCCAGGACAACGGGGTCCCGTCGATCTGCAGCCACTCCTTGCCGGGAAGACAGGTCAGTTTTTTTTCCCTGGCGCTTACGATATCGCCGAGACTGATGCTGGTATTGCCGAGGCCGTATCGACAGGAGAGGTAACACCAGTCGTCGCGTTCTTCGAAGCTGTCGATGAACAATCGGTCGGGAAGTTCACGAACCTCCAGGTCGAGCAGTTCCCGGTCGACGATATTATCGGCAAAGTGCAACGGCTGCCGGTTGGCGTCGAGAAAGGCCGGGATATCGTTTTGTGCCACGGTGAACGGCTGGTCTCTGGTCTTTTCGTTTTGTAAAAAGCCAAAGAGGGGCATGGCGGTCTGCACTGCCGGATTGCCGAAAGTGCCCTCGGCCGGAAGACGGACTGTCGGCAGAAAGCCTTCACCCTTCAGGTAGTAGGCGCTGGAGAACCGATCCCCGGCCAGATCCTGCCGGGAAAAGATCCGCCCGTCTGCAAGACGCACACATGGGCTGACCTCAAGCAGGTTATCGGCATTGAAAAATACCTTGAAACAGTCTTTTGCCGGAGGAAGGATGGCGGCGGTTTTGGAGGGTAAAGTGATATTTCGGACCATCTCCCAGGTCTTGTCCCGCGGCAATATGATAGTCAATGATCCGGGTTCCCCGGCAGTCCCGATCTGCAGGAAAAAGCTGGAGGTGACCTGATCCCTGCATAACTCCGGCAGAGTGTCGCCGTGGAAGGCGTAAAGCATCCGCACCAGCCAGATCCAGAAGGAGCTGTCCTTTTGCCACCCGATGCTGCTGCTTCCGGCCGCAGCAAGATTACGTTCACCTTCAGTCATGGTCAAGACCTGCAGTTGCTTGTTGAGCAGGGCGAGACCGCTGTCCGGTTCTTTCTTTTCGGATTTCATTCCCGGAGACAGTATTTGGCCAAGACCGTTCCAGGACTCTGGAATGCCAATCCGGACAAGCCCTTCGGCAGGGGCAATCTCCCATAAAGAAACCGCCTCGCCCGCAGTACGACGAACGGTAATCTGTATCCGGTTCAACCATTCATATAAAAACATGCCGATTTTCAACCAGCTGCTTTGCGCAAAACCGAACGGTATCGGGACCGCCTTATTTTGTTCCCTCGACATGGTCAGACTGAGAATTGCCAGGGCTGCGGTATGCGCGCAGTTTTGGTGATCGGGCTTCCGACGACAAAGACTGCAATGGGCACTGCGGATGGTAAATCCTTGGTGCAGAGTTGCATTCTTTTCGAACTGGAGCATTATCGGGGCTTCCTGGTCGACAAGTGCTCCCACTGCGTTACGGATGCAGTGAAAACCGGTAATTTTCTGCTCGCGTATCAATTGCAGGCCCTGGTCGAGCCTGTCGAGTGAAAACCAGGGCCTCAGCAGCGCCCCTTCGGACACCGGAAAAAACATTGGAATGGGAGTATTCGGGAAATTATACATTGGATCCGGTTTACGGAGGGAAAAGGCCTGTTGAAATTGCTGCTGTCGCCGTGTTGCCGAGTCTAGCTGATGATCGCTTCACAGGCAAATACATTCTTGCCTGAAAAAGCGAGTCATTGATTGTCCGACTTAATTGACCCGCCTGGCCTTCATGAAACTGGGCGATGCGGTGTAAATTTTTTTTTGAGATGCAGGGAAATCCCTTCAGGTGATTTACGCAAAATTAGCGGAGGTAACGCGGGTGTTTCTCGTATCGCTCCAAATATTGCCTGAAAGAGCGTAGGATTTTTCCTTCATTCAGGAAAGTGTGCCAAGGAGCTATATATGAATGTAATGAGATGAAATAACAAATTTTAATATAAAATTACATGTCAGGCATATATCTTGCTGATCGTTGATACAGTTTGAGGCTGGTTTTCAGCACTCTTCGGCTTGACCGTTCCCAACGGGGCTCAAAGCTTACCTGGGTGGAATGTGTTGAGATAAAGCTGCCCGGATATTCCGATGCAGCATAAACAGGTTATGGAGGATTGACGCGATGAAAAAGATTATAACGTATTCGATGGCATTACTGATTACATTGACTTTGTCTTTTGGGGTGAGCCAGGCAGTATCGCCGGGGACTGGCGAGACCAAGACAAAATCCGAGACCGTTTCGCCCTCGACGGAAACGGGAATGTCTGCAGGCGAGCAACAGACTTTATCCGGTAAAATTGATGAGAACAATCAATTCGTCAATGAAGAAGGTGAGACTTTTCGCCTTGCCGATAACGAGAAAGGCATGGAAGTGAAGACCCTGAGCGGGATGAAAGTCGAGATTAAAGGCACCGTGATGGAAGAAGCGGGTCAGAAGACCGTAGAAGTTCAGGAGTACCATATTATCGAATAACAATAGATATACTGATAAATAAATGGATTGGGGGCACCTTCGGGTGCCCTTTTTTTGTTTTTGCCGATATTGCGCGCTACTCGATTCTTTGTTGCTTTCGGACTTGGGTTTGACAAGCTTGCCTTGAGAGGGTTACTATATGATAGGCATAGGTGCCCGGCTCTCACCTTCCAGCCGAATACATAAGCCATTCAGAAGAGAATCCTCATCATGCGACCGACGATCTTCCAGTGCCTCATGGGCGGTTATCTGGCAATCATGTTCCTGGTGTTTTCCTTTGGGGCCTACGTTGCATTCGAGCTGAATCGTTTAAGCCATATCAACCATATTGCCGCCGGGGTGGATAGCGATGTCATCAACATCGCCGAATCCCTATCAACCCGGCTGCGGATTCTGGTCAGTATCGAGAAAAAACATTGGATTTCTCAAGATTCTGATTTCTATCTGCTTTTTTCAAGACGGCAAGACGAATTTCTCGAACAGTTGTCGCTTCTGGAATCTCTGATCTATGAAAATGAATCCAGTGCTTTTTTCAAAAAAGCGCTGACATTCAGCCACTCTTACTTCAATGGAGTGGACGACTGGAAAAAACATGGTGAGAGTGTCTCGTTTTCGAGCTACGAGCTCAAGCGCAATGAGTTGGTACAAACACTTCTCAGCTCGCTGAAGCAAATCGTCCAAGCCGGCAACAGGATGAGAGATGAAAAAATCCGCATATCGGAATCGATCAGCACAAAGGTTCTTTGGGTGACCATTGCTTTCGCCATTGCCTGCATCGTCCTGAGTCTCACCGTCACTTTGCTGACCACACGGCGCATTGTCCGGCCAATTGTCCTGTTTCAAAGGAAAACGAGAGACATAGCCGCCGGCAAGTACATGAAAATAGAAGAATTGCGAGCACCTCGGGAGATCTGTAATCTGGCCGGCGAATTCAACGCAATGAGTGAAAGATTACAGGAACTCGACCGTTTGAAAGAGGATTTCATCAGCCATTTGTCGCACACTCTGCGGACCCCCTTGACTGCCATATGGGAAGCATCGGAGATGCTCAACAAGGGTATCTTCGATCATGATCCGAAGAGCCAGTCGCAGTTGATGACAATTGTTGGCAATGAATGCAGGCGACTTATCTTTTCGGTCAACCGGATCCTCGATTTATCGCGGATGGAAAGTAAAATGATGGACTACCGGTTTGTCGAGGCCGATTTGAATGAGTTGATCCAGAGCGCCCTGTCCAGGCTCAGCCCTATTGCCCAGGCTAAAAACGTTACCATGAACTTTCTGCCGAAAGCCGATCTTCCCCGGGTCCTGGTCGATCCCGATCAATTGCACCAACTGCTCGACAACCTGATCGGCAACGCCTTGAAATATACCGATCCCGAAGGGAGTATTACCCTGGATGTGCAGGTTCCCGCAGCTGCAGGTGGATTACTGCACATTTCCGTAACCGACAGCGGGTGCGGTATCGAACCACATAACATGCAGGACATTTTCGATAAATTTCGCAGAATCGAGGATGAAAAAAATACCATCAGAGGCAGCGGCTTAGGCCTGGCGATTTCCCGGCACATTGTCAAAGCTCACGGGGGCAGCATATGGGTAGAAAGCAAGAAAGGTTGCGGCAGTACATTTTATTTTTCCCTGCCGCCTGCTTCATTGTCTTAAATGCGATTAGCGGATGCCGGAAGCAAATTGCCCAGCTCAAAGCGGTGATCTGGAACTTGTAGAGCCCAAACCAGCCGGAGAGGAGCATGAATGAAACAAACCGATTTCAATGCGAAAACAATATTGGCGATTGACGACGATGCCAGCATCCTGCGGGTGATAGGTATGCGCCTGAAAGCGAACGGATACTGCGTGCTGTCGGCTTCCGACAGTCGAAAGGCTATAGACCTGGCCGAACAAAACTATATCGATCTGGCGGTCATCGACTACAAGCTGAACGATGACAATGGCGTAGATTTGATGGAAAAACTACGGGACCTCCAGCCGTTACTACCGGCAATTATTCTTACGGCGTACGGAACCATCGGCAGTGCGGTGAACGCAATGGAACGCGGTGCCTGTAACTATCTGACCAAACCGTTTGACGGCGATGAGTTGATTCGTCAAATCGAAAACTGCCTGGAAAAAAGTCGTATGCTAAACGGCAGGTATCCACCTGACGAGCAGCACAATCATCCTGCTTTTTTTTCGAGGATCATAGCGAGAAGCAGAGAAATGAAATCGGTATTGGCCAAGGTGGTCCAGGTCGCAGTCACCGATTCCAACGTGTATATCGAAGGAGAAAGCGGCACCGGCAAGGAACTGATCGCCCGATGCCTTCATGCCGCCAGCCCAAGAAAAAACGGTCCGTTTATCGCGATCAATTGTGCCGCAATCCCCGAAAACTTATTGGAAAGTGAGCTGCTCGGTTATGAAAAAGGGGCCTTCACCGGCGCCGATGGACGGAGGGAAGGCCTCTTTGCCCGAGCCCATGGAGGAAGTTTTTTCTTCGATGAACTTTCCGAGCTGCCCCTGTCGATGCAGGCCAAGCTTCTCCGCATACTCGAGGAGCGGGAATTTTATCCGCTCGGAAGCAACCGCAAGGTAAAAGTCGATGTCCGAATCATTGCAGCGTCCAACAGCAATCTCGACAAGTTGATGCACGACAGGCTCTTTCGTGAGGATCTTTATTACCGCATTCACGTGATCCCTATAGTACTGCCGCCTCTTCGCAGGCGGAAGGAAGATATTCTTCCCCTGGCCAGACATTTTCTCGCCGGGTTCAGTAAAGAAGCAAAAAAGAATCTCAGGGACATATCGCCGGACGCTCTTCGCAAGTTGATGGCATACGACTGGCCGGGCAATGTCAGAGAACTGGAAAACTCGATGGAATATGCCGTGGCCATGGCGGAGGGTGAGATTATAACTCCCGACCTGATCGCCTGTATGTCCGGAGAGGAAAGCATTCAACCTCTTCGTCACGCCAGGGACAACTTTGAAAAAGAGTATCTTACCCAACTCCTTGAACTCAACCAGGGCAATGTAAGCCAGGCTGCGAAAGCGGCGGGCAAATACCGGGCGGATTTTTACGCGCTGCTACGAAAGCATGGCCTGAACCCCACGGAATTTCGCGAGAAATAGATTTTTTTTCATATGACTGAACTTCTTTCTTCAGTTTTTCCTCCTTGAGCCGATATAATGACTGGTTTTAAAAATTGAATCACATTCCCCCAGGGGGATATAAAATTCCAGTTATTGTAAACAAGATGCTGTGTTGTGAGAGACTTAAATTATTAGTACCTTACAGATTATTTTCGTTCATAAAAAACAAGAAAATAATCTGTCTAAAGGTACTTATACCCCCTTGTGGGGTGTTAGTTCGGTTGTCCGTTATCTTCTTCCTTTTCATTCCACCGGGAGCACAATCGACGAATCTCCCGGAAGATCTTTCAAAATTCAAATACCGGAGTCTTCTCACCTCGCTTGATGCTTCCGAACGTTCAACGGATTTTATCGCTTTGAGTGATTTTGAAGCGGGCAATCAAGACGATGCAGACCACAACGCCAGCCTTGAATATCTCACTTCGCGTCCGGATTTGCTGGATCGGATCCGGGACGATCTGGGCAGCAAGGAAATTCAATGGCAACTTGAAGAGCTTTCCTACAGGCTCCTCTACGTCCCGGAAAGCCGAAAGGAAGTTGCAGGATTGTTTACCGAATACTGCCATGAAACCATTGAAGATCTTTTGGACCGCACCGGTTTGGTCAATCCCTACAGCTCTATTTCCATTTTGAGAGACAATATTGGGAACGATACGGAGGAACTGGGAATTAAGGCGGTAATCGTTCAGGATCTTGCGCGGGAATATGTCGCTCGTTATCGTTTCAGCGGTGCATCGGAAAAGAGGATCGAGATTGGTTTCTCCGGGCGACAGCCTATAAATGAAGTGGGTTCTTACTCGAGCCATCTCCAGTATTCGGAGAAAAACGGCAACTGGCAATTTCTTCGAAACCGGCAAACAGTATGGAAAAGCGTTTCAGCCAACCCGTATACCGTGCTCATGACTCCGCTTGAGGAAACCTTGCACATCGCCCTGCGAGGATATACCGAAAAAGCGATCTTAGCTGCGGTAATCGCCCGGAAGGAATTCCCATCTTTGCAGGAAATCCAGGATGTAGTGGAGGAGTGGCTGGCGGTGGAGGAGGCCATTGTCGGCGGTTTGGTATACTTCCTCGTACCGGATGTTGTGATCAAGCGAATTCCCGATCTCCCCCGGGAATGGATTCAGGCCGATCTCGATACCAAAGCGAAATTTCCTAAATATCGTTTTCTCCCCAAGGCGATCAAAATGATCAAAGGTTACGGACTGAAAGAAAGCATTCACCTTTATGGCCAGGACCCTGTAGCCACCCGCCACCTGCTGAACGAACCCACGTGATCCTGACCCTGCCCGACGACCGGTTGGTACTCAAGAAATCTTATAAACTCGTCAGCCTCTGTTCCAGAACATTTCGAGCAACAGCCCCTGAGATCTGATCGATGAGGCGCCCGTTCTTAATCAGCCCTGTTCTTCGATAAAGCTCTGAACCGCTTTGCTGAGGCCAAGTCCTGCCGCCAGTTGGTCAAGCCAGAGTCGTTCCGCCTCGGTGTCTATCGCTATTGCACTGACTGCAAGCATATACATGGTTTTGGCAATAGAGGGATCGTCGATCCCTGCGGTCAGTTCGGCGATGGTTTTCGGTTTATGCAGTTCGTCCAGGAGAAACATCCTCTCCTCCTGGGAAAGACCGGCTTTTCCGGCCCGTTCAAGAATCGCCTGCTCTTCCTCGGCATCGAGACTTTCGTCGGCATGGGCGGCCGCTATCATCACCTGGATCATGCGGATCGCTAATTCTTCCTTTCGTGCCGGGGCTAATTCGAAAGCAGGAGCTTGAGGCGGAATGGCAGCCGGTGTTTGTATCTGCGGCGGCCGGGGAGGAGGCGGAGGTTGTGCCGTGCCTGCCCAATTGGGTGGGGGAGGAGGTTGATTATACTGTTGTGTTTGTGGATGCCCTCCGGCGGCGGACTGGTTTTGTTTGTCTTTCAGTATTTCAAAAGCGCCTACCCCAAGCCCGATCAGAGTCATCAAGCCGGAACCCGAGGTGAAACCGCCGAGCATTGAACTCTTGCCTTTCTTCTTTCCTGTTCCGGTTACTTCATGTAAAACTTTTCCCAGTAATTTCTCGGCATTGAACATAGTGTTATGTGAAGGGGTTGAAGGATGTAAAGGGAAACTGCCCATAGCCAATTGGAGTCGTGAGTAAAAACTATAACAGCTCTTTTCGGAAAGGCAAATTGAATAGTCATCACGGTTTCTGAAACGAGAGGCAAAGTTCCTGGAACTATTTTCTTGATCGGTAGCCCCACAATGTGGTATAAAAAATTATAGCCTCCAGCCTCTTCTTGTTAACCTCGATGGAATGGATGAATCGATCAATTATCTTTTTTCTGCTGTTTTTATTAACATCCTTTAACATTTCTTCTGGAGAAACCTTCGATTCTCCGGCAGGATGTCCGAGTTGTCGGACGGTACAGGACTGTTGCGGAACGGCTGCCGACGCCCCTTCGTCGAGCGGAAGAGGATGTCGGCATGGCAGTCTCTGTTGCAGCGATTCCGGATTGCCTGAAGCTGCCGCGGTGTTACGAACTGTCGCGAGCGATCACCATTCTTTCCTTCCCTCTTTCATCTCTTTTGCTTCTTCCCCACTGCCTCTTCCTGTAAAGACCGCAACTGTTGCGATCAAGCCTCCCCTGTTACAATTCCCGCCGTTGTATATCCGTAATTGTTCCTATCTCATTTAAAAGAGTGGGGCCGGATTTCCGGTGAACAATTTCTCGGATGCAGTGTCGCACCGTGAACAATTTTCCAATTTCATCAGAATTTTTTATCAAAGAGGTTACCCATGCGTAACGGATTTTTCTTTATAGTATCATTAGTTGTGGCAGTCGGCTTATTGTTTCCTGTGGTCGGCAGTTCGTTCGGGCTCTTCTCCCGGTATGCCGAAGTCAAAGGGAGTAATGGCGAGATTCGCCTGGCGCTGAGTGATGTGAGTGACGGCAAAGCTCATTTTTACTCGTATCGGGATGGAGAAAAGACGATTAAGTTTTTTGTAATCAAGAGCCGCGACGGTGTTGTGAGAGCGGCGTTCGATGCCTGTGATGTCTGTTTCGCTGCAAAGAAAGGATACACCCAGGAGGGCGATTTCATGGTCTGCACCAACTGCGGCCGCAAATTTCATTCAACCCAGGTCAATGTAGTTGAAGGCGGGTGCAATCCCGCTCCCCTGGCAAGAGCGGAAGTCGGTGAGCATCTGGTCATCAAAGTCAGCGATATCAAACCCGGCGGACGATTTTTCTAGGAGGTCGGAATGAATATATTTACGATCCCTGCCAGAAATATCAGAAGAAAACCATCGAAAACCCTGCTCCTGCTCCTGGTCTTTACCCTCGGCGTGATGTCGATCGTCACGCTCTATCAGGTGTCGCTGGTGGTGGGGCATAACTTTGAGCAGAAACTAACCGCTTTTGGTGCCAACATCATCATTTCTCCTGTGCGGGAAACGCTCAATATCGGTTACGGCGGATTTCAAATGGGTGAGATGCTGGTTGATATCGAATACTTGCCGGAAGAGGAAACTCTCAGGGCAATCCGTGCCATCGCCCTCAAGGACCGCATCAGCGCCGTGGCCCCGAAACTGGTGACCATGGCCAAAGTAAACAATACCGCTGTTGCCGTGGTCGGTGTTCGCTGGCCGGATGAACGGGGAATTAAAAGCTATTGGGCGGCAGACGGCCGTTTCCCGGAGCGCCCCGACGAGGTACTGATCGGCAGCCGGGTATCGGCCGGTCTCGGCCTGGTCAATGGCGAGAAGACAATTCTGCTGGGCCGGGAATTTACCGTTTCCGGGACACTGTATGAAACCGGCAGTGACGATGATACTGTCATCCTGATGGATCTGTCCACCCTGCAGGATCTCGTAGGGAAGCCGGGGGCAACCAGTTTTACCGAAGTTTCCGCACTCTGTGCGGGCTGTCCGATCGAAGACATCGTCAGCCAGATCCGCAGCGAGTTGCCGGGAACCGATGTGAAGGCTCTGCAGCACATTGTCAACCAGCGGATGGCCTCGGTGCATTTTATTCGAAATCTTGCCCTTGCCGTCAGCCTGGTCATCCTGGTGACCGCCGGAGCGATGGTCGGACTCTCCATGCTCTCGGCGGTCAACGAGCGGAAAAAGGATATCGGAATCCTCCGCTCGATCGGCTTCGGTAAAGGACAGGTTTTTGCCATTTTCTGCATGGAAGCCGGGATTATCGGGGTAATCGCCGGGTTGATCGGCTATGTCTTCGGTTTTTTTGCAAGTTTCAAGGTGCTCGAGCTGCTTGCGCTGGGCGAAGGGATCTCGCCGTCTTTTTCAGTCATCCACCTGCTGCTGGTCGGCGTGTTCTTCGGTCTGGTGACCGTGTGTGCCGCCCTCTATCCTTCCTGGAAAGGTGCAGCGATCGAACCCTCAGCCGCCCTGGTTGCCCTGTAGGAGGTCATAATGCTTACCGCTAAAAATATTGTTAAGAATTTTTCTATAGAAGGCAAAAGAGTTCCGGTACTGAAAGGAGTGTCCCTTACGGTTACGGAAGGTGAATTCGTTTCTGTGGTCGGGCGGTCCGGTTCCGGCAAGACAACCCTTCTCCATGTTCTGGCCACGCTCGTCCAACCGGACGACGGAGAGCTGCACTTTGGCGGCGACGATTTGCGCCGCATGCCGGAGAAGCGGCTCAACAGACTCAGGCAGGCGGATTTTTCGGTGATTTTTCAATTTCACCATCTGCTGCCGTATCTGACTGTGCTGGAAAACAGTCTGCTGTCGTTTATGCGTTCGGTGAAGCCGGTGCGGAAGGAGGCGGTGGATAAAGCCTACCACTGTCTTGAACGGGTCGGTCTGGCGGATAAGGCCGATCGATTGCCCGGCAACCTGTCGGGGGGCGAACAGCAGCGTGTGGCGATCGCCAGGGCTCTGGTGAAATCGTCAAAGGTGCTCTTTGCCGATGAACCGACCGGCAGTCTCGACAAGACCACGGGCGAGCAGATCATGGAGTTGCTGGCCGCCTTGCATCAGGAGGGGATGTCGCTGGTAATGGTCACGCATGAACCTGAATATGCAAAGCTTTCACAGCGGACCGTAGTGATTGAAGACGGCTTGATCATATAAAGTTCGGCGGGCTCGCCGGGCGGATCGGACTGATCTCAGCCGGCAAGACCGAGGACGCGCCTGGCATTGGCGGTGGTATAACTTGCCGTCAGCTCGTGCGGTTCCCCGCGCAAGGTCGCCAGGGCGTCCAATATCTCGGGTAAAAACTCCGGCAGGTTGCTTTCACCTCTGTGGCTTGCCGGAGGGATATCCGGGGCATCGGTTTCCAGTACAAGTGCTTCCTGTGGCAATTCCGAGGCAATCCCGCGGATACGTCTTGCCCGGTTGTACGTGATTGTTCCGCAAACGCTGATGCAAAAACCCAGTTGAATGAACTGCCTGGCCTGCTGCAGGCTGCCGTTGAAGGCATGGACGATCCCGCCACAGGAAAAGCGTTTTTTCCTGAGAGTGGCAAGGACCCGGTCATGGGCCTTGCGGACATGCAGGAGAATCGGCAGTTGAGACGACGCAGCTATCCGCAGCTGCTCTTCAAAGAGCAGCTGCTGTGCGGTCCGGTCGATGGATTCGACAAAATAATCAAGACCGATTTCGCCGATTGCAACGATTCCTCCCCGACGTGCCAATACCTCCAGTTCCTCCAGATGCTCGGGACGATGCCGGGAAAGATATAGAGGATGAAGGCCCGGTGCGGCATAGATCCCCTCCTCCTGACGACAAAGGCCGATAAGCCGTTGCCATCTTGCCTGGTCAACTCCCGGAAAGATCAAGGTATGTACGCTGGCCGCTCTTGCCCTGAGCAGCACTTCCCTGAATCGGGGGAAGCACTCCTCGATGTCCAGGTGGCAATGGGTATCCACTAATTCCATGTGATTGCATTCAAAATTATCTGATATGTGGTAACCGTTATTTTACCCGGCTCGAATGGCTTGCATTATACCATCTTCCGGTGAACAGGCGAGCAGTGATCGAAGAAGTCGGCGGCTGACGACCTGGGGTGTTTATATATGTGCCTGATATGCTTTATTTCCGAACGGGTAAAAAAGTATTGTCGAGCACAGAGAAACAGGATAGGGTTTTTGCTATTTCATTATTGGGTCGTGTTGAAGATATCTGTTTTACAGATACTTATGGAGCTACAACCGTCAGCGGGATATCATCTGGAGGAAGGGGTGTGATCGAAACTGCACAAGCACTGCATGCGGAGAAATATTCCATCCTGGTAGTCGATGACAATATGATCAATCTGTTGTGCCTCCAGCAGATCCTTCTGGTAAACAACTACGAGGTAATTGTCGCCACCGACGGTTATCAGGCCATTGAGGCAGCAGAACGGAAGCAGCCGGATATGATCCTGCTCGATGTCATGATGCCGGAAATGGACGGTTTCGAAACCTGTCGACGTCTGAAAGCGAGTTCTGTCACCGAAAATATCCCGATAATATTTGTAACGGCGTTGTCGAGCAGCAAGGACATGGTCACCGGACTTGAACTCGGCGGGGTTGATTATATAATCAAGCCCTACAACACTGCCGAGGTGCTGGCGCGGATCAAGACGCAGTTAAAGGTGGTGGTTCTGAACCGCGAACTGCGACGGGCATTTGATTTTCAGGAAGGTGAGGTCAAAAGAAGGACAGCCGAATTACAGGCAGCCAACGAGGCCCTGAGGACATCGCGTAATCTTTTGCAGAATGTTCTCGATGCCGTGCCCGAACTCCTCTTTGTGGTGGATCGTGAGTTGAATATCCTTTTCAGCAATGATCCCACCTGGCGGATGAGCATGAACGACAATGGCTGCCCGACCTGTTCCAGTCAGTTGCGAAAGCTTGCCAATCCCTGTCGGAAGTGCTCGGTTCTCGAGGTTTTTAATACCGGCAGGAGCGTTGAGCGGGAGGTGATCGGCAGGGAAGATGAACGGGTTTGGGAAATCCGCGCTTTTCCCATTTATGATGAAAAGAGCGAACCCTCTCTGGTGGTCGAGTATATACGGGAAGTTACAACGCTTAAGCAGGCGCAGAGGGAAATCGTCAAACGTCGGCAGTTTCTCGAGGCGGTGCTCGAATATGCCCCCGATGCCATCGTCACTCTCGACGAGGTCCACCATGTTATCGACTGGAATCCGGGAGCGGTCAGGATGTTTGGTTTCAGCCCGGAGGAGGCTCAAGGCAGACATCTTGATATTCTGGTCGCCCAGGGCGGGAGTCTCGCCGAAGCAGGGGAGAAGACCCAGGTCATCCTGAGCGGGAGGGTAGTTGAACCCTTCGAAACGATTCGTCAGCGCCGTGACAATACGTCTCTCAATGTCATAGCCGCCGCATCCCCCATCATGATCGATGGGCTTTTGGCCGGTGCGGTCGCCGTCTATACCGACATCTCGGCATTGAAGTCGAACGAGGAGGAACTGAGAAGATCCCACGAGCGCTTCCTGACGGTGATGGAATCCATCGATGCCACTATTTATGTCGCAGATATGGCAACCCATGAAATCCTGTTCATGAATCAGCAGATGATGAAAAGATTCGGCCGCGATCTCACCGGCGGAGTCTGCTGGCGGGATCTTCGCGGGCAGAGTGGACCGTGTCCGGCCTGTCCGAATTCCAGGCTGCTTGACGATCAGGGCGACCCCACAGGGGGATGCAGCCTGGAAGATTTCGATCCGGCCGTCAACCGATGGTTTCGCAATCATGACCGAGCCATTAAGTGGGTCGATCAACGGCTGGTCAGGCTGCAGATGGCAACCGATATCACCGATCAGAAACGCATAGAGCAGGAGCGGAAGGAATACGAACGGCGAATTCAGCAATTGCAGAAAATGGAGGCCATCGGCACTTTGGCTGGAGGGATAGCCCACGATTTCAATAACATACTTTCTGCAGTTTTTGGCTATGCCGAACTGGCGCTTATCCGCTCCGGCGGCAATCAAGTCCTGCAGCGCAATCTCGGAGGGATTCTCGAGGCGGCTAAAAGGGCCAAGGAGCTGGTGCAGCAGATTCTCCTCTTCAGTCGGCAGGGCGAGCAGGAGCTGAAACCGCTGCAGATCAGGCCGCTCATTAAGGAATCGTTGAAAATGCTGCGCTCTTCGCTGCCGACCACAATCAAAATAAGGCAGCAGATCCAGGGTGATTTTGAAAATGTATTGGCCAACCCTACCCAGATTCATCAGATAATCATGAATCTCTGTGCCAATGCGGCGCAGGCCATGGAAGAGGACGGCGGGGTGCTGACAGTCGGTCTTTCCCAGGTTGAGCTGACGGAAGAGGATGTCCGGCATCACCCCGGCCGCGCGGCGGGTCTTTATCTGAAGTTGCGCGTGCAGGACACCGGCAGGGGAATTCCGGCCGAGCTGGTCGACAAAATCTATAATCCCTATTTCACCACCAAGGCCAAAGGTCAGGGGACCGGCCTGGGGTTATCGGTGGTCCACGGTATTGTTCAAAGTTATTCAGGGCTTATCGAATTGGGCAGTGATCCCGGGCGTGGCACTGTGTTCGAAGTTTTCCTGCCGGCGATTGAGATGGAAGCCGCCCGTGAAGAATTGCCGGTAATTCAGTTGCCGGGCGGCAGTGAGCACATCCTGCTTGTGGATGATGAAGAGGCGTTGATTGAAGTGCTGGGAGACATGCTGCGCCTGCTCGGTTATCGAGTGACGGCGACGACCAGCAGTGCCGATGCTTTAGGCATGTTTCAGGCCAGGCCTGCCGATTTCGACCTGATCATTACCGACATGACCATGCCGGGCCTGACCGGAGATCGACTGACGGCAGAGGTTCGGGCAGATCGGCCGGACCTTCCGGTGATCATCTGTACCGGATACAACCGGCGGCTGAGCGACAACAATCCGGAATCCCTTGCAGTACAGGCTATCTTAATGAAACCCGTCGAGCATATCGACTTTGCTCGAACCGTTCGAGCCGTGCTGGACGGCGAAGACAGGAGCAAAGCTGCTGCGTAGCCTGTTCTCGCCGTCTGGCCATGGAACCGCCTTGCATGGCGGCTGATAATGAGCTACTATCCCGGGTAATAATCACAAGATTTTGCACCTACACCAGAAACGGAGGCACGGCATGAATATCCCCCACCCATTGCGTATCGCACTACTGCTCCTGCTGCTCATTTCCTTCGGACTTCCTTGCAGTGTTTTCGCCGGGCAGAAGGTGACCATCGGCTTTAATCTGCCGCTGTCGGGCGCCAGAGAGGCAACGGGAGTCAGTACCAGAGAGGGTGCGGAACTTCTCCGGGATCAGATCAACGCAGCCGGCGGACTGCAGGTCGGCGGCAGCCGGTATGAACTCGAGTTTGTCTATGCCGACAACGAGTCCAATCCCCAGAAGGCGGTCGCCGCGACCCTCGATTTGATAACCAGAAGCAATGTCATCGGAATCGTCGGGCCGAACGCCAGCTCGAACGCCATTCCGGCCGGAGGTATCTGCGAGTCATTCAAAACACCGATGATCTCTCCTACATCGACCAATCCGCGGACCACCCAAGACAGACCCTACGTCTTCCGTGCCTGTTTCCTCGACCCTTTCCAGGGTGAGGTGATGGCAAGTTTCGCCATCAAGGAATTTAAAGCAGCCAAGGCCGCAGTCCTTTATGATATTTCCAGTGCCTACCCCAAAGGTCTGGCGGAATTTTTTAAAGCGGCCTTTGAGGCCAAGCAAGGTCCGGGTTCTGTCGTCGCCTTTGAAAATTTTCTGTCGAGCGAAAAGGATCTGACGCTCCATCTGGATAGAATCGTCGCCTCCGATGCAGATGTGCTGTTCTTACCGCAGTATGCCCATGAGATACCGTCCATAGTCGAACAGGCCAGGGCAAGGGGCTGGAATAAAATCATTTTGGGCGGAGATGCCTGGGAATCGTCCGATCTGATGGCCAACTGCGGCGACAAGTGTAAAGGGCTGTACTTCAGCTCCCATTTCGGGGCTGTCGGCGCCAAGGGCAAAACCCAGATCTTTGTCGAGCAATACCAGGCAAAATACAACCAGCTGCCGATCGGTTATGCCGCCCTCGGTTATGACGCCACGAGCCTCCTGCTGACAGCTATCGGTCGGATGGATGGTATCGGGCCGAATCTTCTTGAAAACAGGGCCGCCATAAAAGATCGGCTGGCGGCGATAAAAGGTTTTGAGGGAGTCTCCGGGACCCTGGACATGGACGCAGGCGGCGACCCGGCCAAGAGTGCCGTGATAATCAAGATAAACGATAATGGCGAATTCGAATCGTATGCGATCGAAAACCCCTGATCCCAGATAAACGGTACTCCTGAGGAAAGGAAAAGGTATGCCTTGCCCAAGGCATACCTTTTTTGCTTTCTCTCTTTCAAAGATCAGATAAAAGAGTGAGGCAACTCTATGACGATGATGTTTGTCGAAGGAAATGAAGCGATTGCCAGGGGCGCGCTGGCTGCAGGCTGCCGTTTTTTTGCCGGATACCCGATTACCCCGGCTACTTCGATTTATCACCAGATGCTGCACCTGCTTCCGCCTGCCGGGGGTGTGTGCATGCAAGGTGAGGATGAGATCGCCTCAATTGGTTTTTGTCTCGGGGCCTCGATGACCGGCGCAAAGACCATGACTGCCACCTCGGGGCCGGGGATCAGTCTGTACAGCGAACAGCTTTCTTTTGCCATCGGCGGCGAAATTCCCCTTGTTATCGTCGATGTCCAGCGGCTCGGGCCCTCGACCGGTTCGGCCACAAAAGGGGCCGATGGCGATATCCAGTTTCTCCGCTGGGGAAACAGCGGCGGATTGCCGGTGATTGTGCTTGCCCCCGTTGATGTGAGGGACTGTTATCTGCTGACGGTACATGCCTTCAACCTGGCAGAGCAGTACCGGTGCCCGGTTTTTATCGCCTCGAACAAGGAAATCGGCATGACCCGCGAGAGCGTCGATTTTGCCGGTTTGATCCTCCCCGAACCGGTCGACAGGAAGCTCTGTCCCGACGATCATTCCGGCAGGCCTTTTGCCCCTCTGCCGGGCGAGTTTACCCCTCCTTTTCTGCCAATAGCAGCCTCTGGCGGAAGCCGCCTGTCACGCCAGACCTCTTCCAGCCATGGCGAGGATGGCTATATCACTACCGATTCAGGCGCAATCGAAGCGGGAATACTCCGGATGCAGGACAAGCTTGTTGCAGCTGTCGGCGATTTTACCTTCTATGAATATGACGGGACGGCGGATGACTCCATCCTGGTGGTCGTGTACGGGGTGACGGCGCGTGCGGCACGAACCGCTGTGCGGCAACTTCGGGAAATGGGCAGCACGGTCTCCTTGCTGATCCTGAAAACCCTCTATCCGGTTCCGGAGGAATGTATCCGGGAACATCTTAAGGGGAAAGCTCAGGTTTTCGTCGTTGAAATGAATCTTGGCCAGTATGTGCGGGAAATCGAGCGGCTGGCAGGCACCGTACCGGTGAGGTTTTACGGCCGGATGAACGGAGAACTGATAAACCCGAAAGATATAGTCGAGCAGGTGATGTCATGACGAGTCTCTTGAACAGGGAGCGGCCGCCGGTATTCTGTCCCGGCTGTGGCCATGAAGCGGTGGTTCGCAGTCTCGACCGGACTCTGCAGATGCTGGACCTCTCAGGCGAACAGGTGGCGATAGTCAGCGATATCGGCTGTTCGGGTCTTTTCGATACTTTTTTCAATACCCATGCCTTCCACGGTCTGCACGGACGGGCGTTGACGTATGCCACCGGAATCAAGATGACGAGACCTGAGCTGCAAGTGATTGTCGTGATGGGCGACGGCGGTCTGGGTATCGGCGGAGCCCATGTCCTCAGCAGCTGCCGGCGCAATCTCGACATCACCCTCTTGATCCTCAATAATTTCAACTACGGAATGACCGGCGGGCAGTGCTCGGCCACGACTCCCGCCGATGCGCGAACCGCCTCCGGGTTTCTCGGTGAACTGGAGGCTCCGCTCGATATCTGCCGGGTTGCCGCGGCGGCCGGTGCTCCCTATGTCGATCGAACCATGGCAACCGGCAAAGCATTGGCCGAACGTCTTGCTGAAGCCATCCGCTATCCCGGCTTTTCCCTGATCGATATCTGGGGTCTCTGTCCCGGTCGATACACCAGGCGAAACAGGATTACCCTGGCGCAGATGGAAGAGGATATGACAAAAAAGGGGGGAGACGGCGGAGCGATTGTCGAAAATGAGCGCGAGGAATACGGCGCCCACTACCGGCGTCTTGCCGCGGGAGCGCCTCCCTCACCGGAAATCCCTCATGTCGAGATCGTCGGCGAGGCCCCGGTCAGGCAACGCAGCGAGGTTCTGCTGCTCGGGTCGGCAGGACAATACATCAATACCATCGGCGAAATCCTCTGCCTTGCCGGAATGAGCGGCGGGTTGCAGGTAACCCAGAAGAACGATTATCCGATCACTGTCCTCCGCGGCCACAGCATTGCCGAAGTGGTGCTTGACCGTCAGCCGATCGGTTATACCGGAATCGGCAAACCCTCCGTGGTAGTGTGCGTGGCTGCCGAGGGCGTGGCCCGGCGAAGGGCTATTTTCGGGGCTCTTGACGGGGACGCCGTGGTCGTCAAGGAACGGAGTATCATCCTTCCCGACACTCAGGCAAAGGTTATCAATATCGATTTTTCCGCGCTCTCCATCAGGTCTTCCGGATGGGCACTGGCGGCTCTGGCGGTCCTGGCCGGTGAGGGTATCCTGCTTACCGCCGAGATGCTTACCGCCGGGATCACCCATCGGTATCAGGGAAAATTGTTGAACGAGGCTATGGCTGTCGTCGCCAAGATCTGTAAAATGTGATTACTCTCTGTCATTTTTTGCCATGATCATCTTTCCGACGGTTGGGGAGGTCGTCCGGCAGGAAAATTTCGCAACGGTTCCGGCCAAGTCGTTTGGCCCGATACATGGCCATATCCGCGTTCCGGATCAAGAGGTCGGGTTCGGTACCATGGCGTGGATACATGGCGATGCCGACGCTGACACTCAGCCGGCATTCTTTATCATTTGACAGGACATGGTCGAGCACCCTTTCACACAGTTTTGAAGCTACCTTTTCAACACCATTGGCGAGACCGCTCTCCAGCAGGGCGATGACAAATTCATCACCTCCCCAGCGGCAGAGTAAATCCGAACCCCGAAGAATCTGGCGGAGGTTGTAGGCAACCTCCTGCAGTATTCGGTCACCCGTGTCATGGCCGTAACTGTCGTTGACAGCCTTGAAGTTATCCAGATCGAGAACGAGAACCCCGACCTGCTCGTTGTTGCGATGCGCGTGCCTCAGGCTATGCAGCAGCAGATCGTGAAAGAGCCGCCGGTTCGGCAGGCCTGTCAGAGCATCGTGATAAGCCATAAAGTGCAATTGTTCCTTCACCCTGTTCAAATCGGTGATGTCGTGGAGGGAGACTACCGCCCCAAGCTTTTTTCCTTCACTGTCGTACATTGCCTGACCGTTAACCCGCAGGGTGTGCCGGGTATGTTTGCGGATGATAACCACTTCTTCGTTTTTTAAAGTGGTACCCGCCAAAGCTTTGGCCAGCGGCGTCTCCCTGGGTGGGATGGGGGTAAGGATGTCATCCGGCAGATAATGCTCAAGCTCGAAGATGTTGACCGGCCTCTGATCGGCGAGTGACTGACTGTACAGGTGACGGCTCGCCCGGTTGAAAAGGCTGACTGTACCCTCTGCGTCGCAGGCAACGATGCCATCCTGAATATTTTCAAGAATCGCTTTCTGAAAGATCTGCTGTTTTTCAATCTGATAGTGTGCTGCCTTTAAAGAGGTAATGTCGAGAAAATACCAAAACCTGCCCAGGTAACTGCCGTAACTGTATATCGGATGGGTATGTCGATAAAGAATCCGGCCGTCCCTGAGATACAGTTGATCGGTGCTCACCTGCTCGGGGTGTTTATACAGTTCATTGACCCGGCTGAGAAAATCATCCGGATCAACGAGCTTATGCATCATGATTTCCAGGCATGCCTTCTCATCCCGGGCTTGCAGGATTTCGGGGGGGATATTCCAGATTTTGATAAATTCATTGTTGAACGAAACCATCTCCATCTTCTCGTTCACCAGGAGAATGCCGCCCGGGTTTTCCTGGTATTCGGCCTCGAGGATTACAGCGTACAGACACTTGCCGCCACAGCCGCTGGAATACGAGTCATTCCTGTTGATGAGAAAAATCCTCTCACCATCGTCAGTTGCAGTGCCTTTAATCGTTACCGGCACCCGAAGATTCTTTTCCGGATAAAGAGTGGTGGAAAACACCGATTCCCGATCGGCAGTGAGATGCTTGTAAAACCTGGCAAATGCGGGGATATCATCCGAGGCCAGATATCTGGTAAAAATGACAGCCTCCGATGGTGGTGTGGCTCGCCAGCCGAAAAGTGATTGAGCCCGGCTATTTGCCCTTATAATTCGGGCATTCCGGTCGAGATGAATGGCAGGGGTGGGGAGATGTTCAAAGAGCGGCATAAGTTCCCCTTGTTAACCTGCAGGACAATATAGGCATGAGTTTTTCCCCCGCCGTTGCAAACTGGGAGGATAAATTTAAATGTCAGGATGCTGGCAATCAATAAGAGTACATACTAACCAGTAAAAACCGACTGCGCAAGAAATCCCTGACGCAAAAATGAATTTCAATTGAGCAGTCTGTAACGGTTACTCTTCATCCCAGAGACCGGCAACACTGTATGGGGAGCCGGGAGATCCGAAAAAAGCTCCGTCGACGAAACGGTATGCCCTTTCCAGCGCATGTATTGCCCGAAGGTCCGAGTCGTGGAGGAGAAGATCGGCGGCGAGATAATTTTCCCGTAACCTCGACGGGTTGACCGATTTGGGAATGACCAGGGTTCCCTCGGCCAGTCCCCAGGCGAGAAGAACCTGGGCCGGTTTAGCGTGATGTTTTTCGGCGGTTTGCAGGATCACCGGATGATCAAGCAGGGAGGGCTCGTCCGCTTTTTTCAGTGACGCCGACCGATCGGCCGAACCAAGCGGTGAATAGGCTGTGAGCAAAACCTGTTCGGTTTTACAATAGTCGACCAGGTGTACCTGCTGGAGGTAGGGGTGGCGTTCAACCTGATTCATCAGGGGTTGAATGCCCGCCTGGTTTTTCAACTCCCTCAAGCGGCGAAGGTTGAAATTGCACACCCCTATATACCGGCACAGGCCCTTTTCGACCAGCCGCTCCATCGCCTGCCAGGTTTCGCCGATCGGAATCGCATCTTCGGCGAGAAATTCCTCGGGACGTCTGGGAAACATTATATTGGCCTGAAAGTGCACCGGCCAGTGAATGAGGAAGAGATCGAGATAGTCGAGCTGCAGCTCCCGCAACGTTTTTTCCAGTGCCGGTCGGACGTGTTTTTTAGCGTGGGCATTGTTCCACAGTTTGGATGTAATCCAGAGTTCTTCTCTGGTTACCTGTCCCGTCCGCATCGCGGCAGTAAGAACCCCGCCGACCTCCTGTTCATTGCCGTAAATCGGCGCACAATCGATATGGCGATAGCCGATTTTGAGGGCTTCCGCGACCGCTCCTCCGACCTCTCCCTTGCCTGATTTCCAGGTTCCAAGCCCCAGCGCGGGAATGGTGTGTGCGTCATCGACAGGAAAGTATTTCATGATTCTTTTTCATCAGTAGGTTTTCGGATGATAACAGGCCACCATACAGCCATCTATTTCGCAAACTTCCGGCGGTTTCTGCCGGCAGATATCGGTCATTGACGGGCACCTCGGATGGAAGGTGCAGCCGGAAGGCGGGGCAATGGGCGAGGGGAGCTCGCCGCGCAGGACAATGCGCTCCTTCACCCTGAATGGATCGGCCACCGGAGTCGCCGAAAGGAGGGCCCGGGTATAGGGATGATGCGGCGTACTGAACAGATTATCCCTGCTCCCCGACTCCACCGGCTTGCCGAGATACATGACCATTACCTCGTCGGCGATATGTTTGACAACCGACAAATCATGGCTGATAAAGAGATAGGCGAGCTCGAACTGCTCCTGCAGGCGAACGATAAGATTGAGAATCTGGGCCTGAATGGAAACGTCCAGGGCAGACACCGGTTCATCGAGCACGACGATCTGCGGATTGAGCATGAGAGCTCTGGCCACTGCGATACGCTGGCGCTGGCCTCCTGAAAACATGTGCGGGTAGCGGTCATAGTGTTCAGGGCGGAGGCCGACGAGGCTGATGATGTCGAGGGCCGCTTCGCGCCGTTCCTTCTTCGCCATTGCGGTATTGACCAGCAGGGGTTCTTCGAGGGCATGGCCGATCTTCTGGCGCGGGTTGAGGGAGCCGTACGGATCCTGAAAGACGATCTGTACCGTTTTATGGAGATCCATCAGGGTCGCCTTGTCGGCTCGAGTCACATCGATGCCGCCGATGCGCAATTCACCGGATGTCGGTTTTTCGATCATCGTCACCAGCCGGGCGAGGGTCGACTTGCCGCAGCCGGATTCGCCGACAACAGCAAGGGTGCGGCTTTTGGCTAGAGTAAAGGTCGCCCCGTCAAGAGCCCTGAGGATCGCGGGTTTTCGAAACATGCCGCGCTCGACCTGGTAATGGCGGGTGATGTTTTCGGCTTCAAGAACAATGTCGCCTTTCATGCGCGGACCTCCTCGGGATAATTGGTCGGCTGTCCTGCCGCGAGATAATAGTGGCACAGAGCCTGGCCGAATTCGACCGGCCCGGCAAGCGGCTGTTTCTCCCGGCACAGGCTAGTGGCATATCGGCAACGGGGTGAAAAGAGGCAACCCTGCGGTTTATCGAACTGACCAGGAACGATTCCGGCAATGGAAGGCAGAATCCGCGAGTTCGATCTCTCCGGCAGGGAGTCGAGCAGGGCCTGGGTATACGGATGATGGGGATCGGAGAACAACCCCTTGACGGATTGTTGTTCCACCTGCTGACCGGCATACTGCACAACCACCCGCTCGGCGGTTTCGGCCACCACCCCCATATCATGAGTGATAAGGACCAGCGACATGCCTTTTTCCTTCTGCAGTTTCAGGAGCAGATCGAGGATCTGGGCCTGGATGGTGACATCGAGCGCGGTGGTCGGCTCATCGGCGATGAGCAGTCTCGGGTTGCAGGAAATGGCCATGGCAATCATCACCCGCTGGTTCATGCCGCCGGAGAGTTGATGGGGGAAGGCGGCCAGCCGCTTTTCCGGTTCGGGAATGCCGACCAGATCGAGGAGTTCGATGGCCCGCCTCTTCTGCTCAGCCCGGTTCATGCCGAGGTGGATTTTCAAGGTTTCGGTCAACTGGAAGCCCACGGTAAAACAGGGGTTGAGGCTGGTCATCGGTTCCTGGAAGATCATCGCCATCTGGCAGCCGATGATCTTGCGGAGCTGCGCTTTACCGATGGTCGTCAAATCCTGCTTGTCAAAGCGGAGGACATCGGCGGTGACGGTAGCGGTCCAGGGCAAAAGGCCCATGAGCGCAAGCATCGCCACCGATTTGCCGGATCCGGATTCACCGACGATGGAAACTATTTCGCCGGGCTCTATGGTCAGGGAGACCCGGTCGACGGCGGTGAACATGCCGCCGGCGGTCTGAAAGGCCACGCTGAGATTTTGTATTTCGAGTAATGACATGATGTACTTATGATCGTTTGAGTTTTGGATCGAGGGCATCGCGCAGCCCGTCGCCCATCAGATTGATTGCCAGCACTGTCGTGAGTATGGCGACTCCGGGGAAGGTGACCACCCACCAGGCGCGCAGGATGAATTCCCGGGCCTCGGCCAGCATCGTGCCCCATTCCGGGGTCGGCGGCTGGGCACCCATGCCGAGAAATCCGAGGGCGGCGGCATCGAGGATGGCAGTCGAGAAACTGAGCGCGGCCTGAACGATAAGCGGGGCCATGCAGTTGGGCAGGATGGTTATAAACATCAGCCGCAGGGAGCGCACGCCGATGACTCTTGCGGCGGTGACGTAGTCTTTGGTCATCTCGGTCAGCACTGCCGCCCGCGTCAATCGGACATAGTGAGGCTGCTGAACGATGGCGATAGCGATCATGGCGTTGATGAGGCTCGGTCCGAGAATGGCGACGAGGACCAGAGCGAGAAGCAGGCTGGGAAAGGCGAGAACCACATCCATGATGCGCATGATGAAGGTATCCACCCGGCCCCTGAAAAAACCGGCCATAAGACCGAGAATGACGCCGACTACCAGGGAAAAAGATACCACGATACAGCCGATAAACAGCGAATACTGCGACCCATAGATCAGCCTTGACAGCATGTCCCGGCCTATGGCGTCGGTGCCAAGGAGAAATCTGGTATCCCCTCCGGCCTGCCAGAAGGGCGGCTGAAGAAGGGCGTCGCGGTACTGCTGGTTGGGGGCATGGGGGGCTATGAAATCGGCAAAGACGGCAACAAGGATGACTCCGACAAAAAATATCAACCCCATCACCGCGCCGCGGTTTTCACTGAAATAGGACCAGAATTCGGAGAGCATCGCGCAGTATCCGGTTGGTCTGTCATCGACAACTTCTTTAACTTCCTGCACTTCCTGTAAGGTAATTTCGGTCATAATTAATCCGTGTGACGAATTTGCGGGTTGATCAGACCGTAGAGCAGATCAACCGCCAGATTGACGAGCATGACGACAGCGGCGATAAGCAGCAATCCGCCCTGTACCGCTGAATAGTCCCGGCGAAAAATTGAGTCGACCATCCACTTGCCGATGCCGGGCCAGGAAAAAATGGTCTCGGTCAGAATTGCCCCGGCAAAGAGTACGCCGACCTGCAGGCCGATGACGGTGATAACCGGGATAAGGGCGTTGCGCAAGGCATGCAGGCCGATAACCCGCTGGGGTCCGAGGCCTTTGGCGCGGGCGGTCCGCACATAATCTTCACTCAGTACTTCGAGCATGGCCGACCTTGTCTGCCGGGCGATCACCGCAAGGGGAATGGTGCCGAGGACGATGGCCGGCAGAATCAGATGGGGAACGGCGGAGGCAAAGGCCCCCTTTTGGCCGGAGAGCAGGCTGTCGACCAGCATGAATCCGGTGACGGGTTCAAAATAGTACATCAGGGAAATGCGGCCGGAAACAGGTGTCCAGCCAAGGATCCCGGAAAAGAAAATGATCAGCAGCAGACCCCACCAGAAAATGGGCATCGAATAGCCGGTCAGCGCCCCGGTCATCACCGTGTGGTCGAAAAAGGACCCTCGCTTGGTGGCGGCGATCATGCCCGCCGGCAGGCCGAAGAAGACGGCAATGAAAATCGCGCACAGGGAGAGTTCGACGGTTGCCGGAAAAAGTGTGGCGAATTCCTTCAGAACCGGCTGCTTGGTGATGATCGAGGTGCCGAAATCACCGCCGGCGAGCTGTTTGAGATACAGGCCGTATTGGACGATGATCGGTTTGTCAAAGCCGTATTGGGCCATCAATTCGGCATGGCGTACGTCGCTGATGCCGCGTTCCCCGGCCATGAGCATCACCGGGTCGCCGGGCAGGGTGCGGATAAAGACAAAGGCGACCAGCGTCACGCCGAAGAAGGTCGGCAGAACGACCAGCAGTTTTTTAAGAAAATATACAAACATGTATGGGTCTCACAAAATGAACGCTCACTCCCCTGAAGGGGATAAGTACCTTCACGAAATTATTCTTTTCAGCACCCCCTCAAGGGGTGAAAAACAAAAATTTCTAAGGTACTAAAAAAAAGGCCGGGCAGAAAATTCTGCCCGGCCTGTAAGTCTGTTGCCTATTTCAGGTCAACACCGTAAAAGATGTTGCCGCCGAAGGGATCGATGCGGAAATCGACCACTTCCTTGCGCACCGGCTGGAAGACCATGGAATGCGCTATGGTCGCCCAGGGAGCCTGGTCTTTGAAAATGACCTGGGCCTCTCCATAAAGCCGGGTCCGTTCGGCAGGGTCGGCGACGACTTTAGCTTTCTGGATCAGATCCTCAAAAGGCTGGTAGCACCACTGGGCGCGGTTTGCTCCGCCGACGCCGTCGCAGCCGAGGAGGACGGCGAGGAAGTTGTCCGGATCACCGTTGTCTCCGGTCCAGCCGAGGAGAACAGCGCCGTCACGAGTTGTTTCTTTCGAACGTTTGAGATACTCCGCCCACTCATAAGAGACTATTTCCACGGCAACGCCCACCTGAGCGAAATCTGCCTGAATCATCTCGGCCATCCGTTTGGCATTCGGGTTGTAGGGCCGTTGCACCGGCATCGCCCAGACCTTCAGTTTCAGATCTTTAACCCCGGCCTCGTCAAGGGCCTTTTTCGCTGCCGCCGGATCATAGGGATCGTCGACGATGGCTTCATTATAAGACCAGATTGTCGGCGGAATCGGGTTCTTGGCTATCTTGCCGGAGCCCTGATATACTGCTTCGAGGATAGCTTCCTTGTTGATCGCCATGTTCAACGCCTTGCGGACCTTAGGATTGTCGAAGGGGGCCATCTGGGTGTTGTACGCCAGGAATCCAATGTTCAGGCCTTCCTTTTGCAGGAGATTGATATCGGGATCCTTTTCCATTGCCGCGAGGTCGGCCGGATTCGGATTAAATGTTACGTGACATTCCCCGGCCTTCAGCTTCTGGTAGCGGACGGAGGCATCGGGGGTGATGGCGAAGACCAGATTGTCGATCGGGGCTTTGCCGGCCCAGTAGTTTGGGTTGGCCTGATAGCGGATGACTGCATCTTTCTGGTACGCAACAAGCTGGAACGGTCCGGTGCCGACCGGCTCGAAATCGACTTTTTCCGGAGTACCGGCCTTCATCATGTTGTCGGCGTATTCGGCGGAATGGACAGAGGCAAAATCCATGGCGAGATTGGCGATCATCGGTGCTTCCGGACGCTTGAGGACGAATTTTACTGTGTAATCATCTACTTTTACGACCTCTTTCAGCAGGTCCGGCATGGACATGCTGTTGAAATACTCATAACTGGCACCGCCGACTTTATGGTAGGGGTGTTCCTTGTCGAACTGACGCATGAAGGTGAAAACGATGTCATCGGCATTGAAATCGCGGGTCGGCGTGAAATCCTTGGTGGTATGGAATTTTACCCCTTTACGAAGATGAAAAGTGTATTCCAGGCCATCTTCGGAAATATCCCACTTCTCGGCCAGTCCGGGCCCAACCTCGGTGGTGCCTCTTTTAAACATGGCGAGTTTGTCGAAAAGCTGACGGGAAGAGGCATCGAAAGTTGTTCCCGCCGTATAGAATGCAGGATTAAATCCCTCCGGACTTCCTTCCGAGCAGAACACCAGGGTCTTTGAGGCGGCACCGGCATTCATCGAAGCCATCATCAATGTAGCTCCACAGAACGCAGCAATCAGATTCTTCGTTTTTCTCATCGTGTTGATCTCCTGTTATAATTGAAATTGCAGGCTTTCTCCAGTCCTGCGCCTATACCTCGTTAACGTAAGGGTAAGATCTTGATCCACAGCTGAAAAAACCGCCTTGCGGACACCCAGCACATACTAGAACTTTAGAGCAAAATAGTAAAACAGAATTAACAATTTTTATTCATAATGAACTTTTTATCCGGTTGTATTTTCTTGCTCCCGCCAGTTCGAATAGGGATTATGTACCAGATTGGCGTTGTAATATCTAGCATCGCCAGTAACTTCCCTGCCGATCCATGGAGGTTTTTCAAACTCCTGTCCGACAAAATCGAGTTCGATCTCGGCCATGAGAAGACCGGTGTTTTCTCCTTTGAACTCATCGATTTCCCAAGTGAAACCGGCAAAAAGGATGCGGTGCCGGACCTTTTCTATCAATGGTCTATGGCACAGCCGTTCTAACATTTCCCTGGCATCGCCGATAGGGATATCGTATTCATATTCAAGCTTTACCCCACCTTCGTCCGGTCCTTTTATAGTCAGGACACCCCTGTCGCCGAAGGTTCTTATGCGGACCGTCCGGCCTTTTTCCGAGTTCAGGTAGCCCTGGCAATAGAAAATACCTTCGCCAAGTCCGCGCCAGCTGTTATTGGCGATCAAAAACTTTTTCTCAATCTCTTTTGCCATGGATACTCTCCTGTTGCGGGCCTGACGGTAGTTTTTTGGCCAGCTCGATAGCTGAAAAATTCAAGGTGGCGTGGACGGTGAGAACGGGAAAAAGCAGGGCGATGGCAAAGATGTTGACCAGCGGAATCATGCTGACCAAAGCCGGCAGGAACCCGATTCGTAAAGCGGAACTGCCATGGGTCCGCAGCCAGTCGATTTTTCTCCCCAGCGACCAGCGGCGACGGGAGGCGGGATAATCGATGAACATCAGAGCCGAATAATAGCTGTAGAGCAGAATCACCGCAACCTGACCTATGCCGGGGATAAAATTGACAACGAGAGCGGCGAGGGTCACAACTATCCCGAACAGGGCAATTTTTATCCCTTCAAAAATATCACGGGCGATACCGCCGAGGGTGAAAGCGGCATCCGGATCAAAATCTTCTCCGGCATGAATTTTTTCCGCAGTGGCGCTGAGAAAAGCATAGCCGGGCGTTGACAGGGTATAGGCGAGGAGAAAGGCGAAATAAAAAGATACGATTCGAGATACAATGAGAAACATCCATTTCGCAATAAGCCAGCCGTGATACTTGAACCAGCCCCAGATGGTACCGGCGGCCGGAGCGTTTTCCCAGAAGTCGCCTGTCAGACCGTCAACGAAATCGACGGTGACAAGAAATCCCAGCCAGGTCAGGCCGATGGTGATCAGAATAAGAATAAAACTCAAACCGAATAAACGTTTTCGGCTCAGCAGCAATATCATGGAGCGGCTTATGGGAATCCATTCGGGTTTTGGCGACATCTTTACATTCGGTTGCTTTTGCATCGGATTTGCTGGTATAACGGGAATGTTCTGTGACAAAGGTGTCCTTTCGCGGTATGCTGCCACCTAGGCAGTATATGAGCCGGGACGAATCACAGTATAGACCGTTTTGCGGGGGTGTAAAGACTCTGCAGCGATGGAGCTCTTTTTAGTATGAAAGATTATGAATACCCCGAGTAAGAAACAGCGACGACCTGTCTACGTTTGCCAGCAATGCAGCTACCAGAGCGGCAAGTGGCTGGGCCGTTGTCCTGAATGCGGCGCCTGGGAAAGCCTGATCGAGGAGGTGATCGATCTCCGTCAGCCCGCTCTCTCCTCCTCTTCGCAGCCTTTCCCTCTTTTTATGGCTCCGGATGGTGACGAGGAAAGGATCGGCACGGGGATTGGCGAATTGGACAGGGTTCTTGGCGGAGGAATCGTCCCGGGTTCGGTCGTGCTCATCGGCGGTGAACCGGGGATCGGCAAGTCGACGCTGCTCCTCCATCTTCTTGCGGCGATAGCGGCTGGCAACAGGAAAGTTCTCTATGTTTCCGGGGAGGAATCGGCGAGGCAGATCAAGATGCGGGCAAGACGCCTGAACGCCATCCATCCTGAAGAATTTCTTGCCACCGAAAACAGGGTCGAGCAGATCATCGCCATGACCTGTGCCATGCGGCCGAGCCTTCTGGCGGTGGATTCCATTCAGACTCTCGTGTGCGACGAAGTGGCCTCTTCGCCCGGATCCGTCACCCAGGTGCGGGAATCGGCGTATCGTCTGCTCGGCATGGCCAAAAAAGAGAACATTCCAGTCATACTCGTCGGTCATGTGACGAAAGACGGGGCGATTGCCGGGCCGAAGGTGCTGGAACATATGGTCGATACGGTGCTCTATTTCGAGGGAGACCGAAGCCATGCCTTTCGAATCCTGCGAACGGTGAAAAACCGGTTCGGTTCGACCAATGAGATCGGGGTCTTCGAAATGAAGGAAGAAGGGCTGGTGCAGGTCAGCAACCCGTCGGAAATCTTTCTTGCCGAACGCCCCTTGAATGAGCCGGGCTCGGTGGTGTTGCCGAGCGTCGAGGGAACCCGGCCGATTCTGGTCGAGGTTCAGGCCCTGGTCAGTCCGACCAACCTGGGCACGGCTCGCCGGACGGCCATCGGCGCCGACCAGCAGCGGCTGTCGCTGCTCTGTGCCGTGCTTGAGAAAAAGGGTGGTCTGGACATGTACGGACATGATATCTTCCTGAATATTGCCGGGGGGATGCGAATCGATGAACCGGCCCTTGACCTGGGAATGGTCTGTGCGCTTGCCTCAAGTCTTCTCGAAAAGCCGATTTCTTCCACCACAGTGGTATGCGGGGAAGTGGGACTGGCCGGAGAAGTTCGGGCCATCGGTCATGTCGATATTAGAATTCGCGAGGCGCAACGGTTGGGCTTTTCCCGGTTTGTGCTGCCCCGCAGCAATAAGGAGCGAATTACCTGGTCGCCGGGAATAGAGCTCGTTGGCGCGGCCAATCTGCAGGAACTGCTTGAAGTTGTGTTTTCTTGATGTTTATTTTCCCGTTAAAAATTGCAATGAGGAGGAAGAACGATGTCCGATGCCCATAACGATCACGCACACGATCATCATCACGAAGATAATAGCGTCAATGTCAAGATTGCGGTTTTTTTTGTTGCCGTTATTGCCGTCATCACCTTCATCGGTATGATGAACTGATAGTGCCAATCTGATTCCGATACGATGCAGAAGAATGAAGCGGAGCGGGAAGTTGTAATTCTCATCACCGATATGGTTCAGTATTCCCGGAAATCACTGGGGATGGAGCCGGATGAGATCAAAGATTTCCTGATCTCCTATCATGACGGAATCCACGATCTGCTTGACCGGGAGGAGTACGCTCCCCTGGAGATCGAACCTTCGGCCGGAGATGGCTGCCTGGTGATTTTCGATAAACGTCCCGGAGAGAATAAATCCGGGGTCTGCACCCGGGCTCTGTCTGCAACACTCCGGTTGGCTGAGGCCATTGCCGACGGCACCCTGGTGTCAACCCGCATGGGGCTTTTACTGGGAGGCATCACCGAGGCTAAGCTCGGGAAAAGAATGGCCAAATTCGGATCAAGTTTTTCGGTGGCCAACCGGCTTGAAGAACTGTGCGGGTATTTTGGCACACATCTTCTCATGGATCGGGAAATCGCCAGATATCAGGAGGGATTCGACCGGTATCTGGTGAATATCGCCAAGGTCAGTTTGACCAGCGTGCAGCATCCGATGAATATCTTCACCCTGTATAAACCGGGCATCCACCATTGTCCGGCAACAGTGGACGAAGCACAGCTGCTGCAATTTATCCGGATGAAAAATCAGGCGATGGAATTCTTCACCGGCAATCAGCAAGTGGGAATCGAGCCGGATTTTCCGCGGGTAAGGGAGGAACTGCTCGAGGCCCAGAGCTTTTTTCGAGAGATTACCGGCAGGGAAGACCAGGGCATCGAGCGAATTCTCGAATACATCCGCGAGACACCGAGCCCGGCAGAGGATTTCAACGGGTGCGGTATGAAACTCCTGGAGAAAACGCGGGACTCTCTCGGCGATCGTTTGTTTCATCTGTCCAAACAGCTTTTACGGGCAATGAATCAGGAATTCTACCACGCCCTGGTCGTCGATATCGAATGGGAAAAGTACTTCAAGCTGGAGTGGCGGAAAAAAGGCGAAACAATCATCAGGATAGACAGTATTCCCGACGGGATCTACTATCTCGACAGCGGGACGGCGACCACGGTCGACGGCAAAGGGGAGTGGCTGTCGACCATGGAGGCTGGAACGGTTTTCGGTGAGATGGCCTATTTCGGCGGTGAAAAGCGACGTACCGCAACCGTCGTAGCCCAAACCGATGTGGTGCTGCGCAGGATATCCACCGCCGATTTTCACAAGCTCCCGGTAATCATGAGAATCTTCGAACGTATTGCCATGGCCCGCAGGCGGGAGATTGGCAGCAATCCCGGACACCGGGAAGACCGGGCCGCATCCCCGCCAGTCGTTGTCGATTGAGGAGGATGCGTTCTCTTATCTCTGGTTATTTCGCTTCGAGAACCACATAGGTTGAGTATTCACCGAAACGGACCCGCAGAAGTATCTTGTTGGGATTCTTTGCCTGGGCGAGCGCTTTTTTCAGGTCGCTCATATTGCGAACCTGCACCTTGTCGATCTCTTCCACCAGATACCCCGGTTTAAGCGTTGCGGCATCGGCCGCACTGCCGGGTCGCACATCGCTGACGATCAGCCCGCTGTTCGGCCGGTAATCGAACTTTTCCGCCAATTCGGGGGTCAGCTCCTGCAGGGTCATGCCGAACTTGTCAAGGTTGTTTATATCCTCTGTTGGTTTCTCCTCCGAGGTGCTGAAACCTGAGGGCTGCTCGCCGACAGTGACCTGGATTTTCCTCTCCCGTCCCTCGCGGATGACATGGAGCAAGGCGGTACTGCCCGGTTCAATCATGGCCACCCGGTTACGCAGGTCGGAAACATCTGTGAGTGGGGTATCGTTCAGCCGCAGAATGATATCGCCCTGCCTGAGACCTGCCGCACTTGCCGGAGAATTTTCCTGGACTTCACTGACCAGGATGCCGCCAGCCTTCTTCAGGCCGAAGGATTCAGCCAGATTCTTGTCGACATTCTGAATGACGACTCCCAGCCATCCTCGGACCACCTTGCCTTTCTGCTGCAGCTGCTCTTCGATCGATTTCACCATATCGATAGGGATGGCAAAGCCGATACCCATGTATCCACCGGTTCGGGAAAAGAGCGCAGTATTGATTCCGACCACCTCTCCGCGACCATTGATCAGCGGACCACCGCTGTTGCCGGGATTGATGGCGGCATCGGTCTGGATGAAGTCCTCGTATTCGCTGATTCCGACACTTGATCGGCCGGTTGCGCTAACCACACCGACGGTGACTGTCTGGCTGAGGCCGAAGGGGTTGCCGATGGCGATCACCCACTCACCTACTTCGAGATTGCTCGAATCGCCAAGCGGCAGCACCGGGAGATTCTTGGGATCTTCGATTTTCACCAGGGCGACATCGGTCTGGGGATCGGTTCCGATGACTTTTGCTTCAAACTCGCGATTGTCCGAGAGAATGACTTTAATGGTATCGGCACCTTCAACCACATGATTATTGGTCAGAATAACACCATCCTTGCTGATGATGAAACCGGAGCCCTGTCCGCGCTGTTTGAATTCGCGCCCTCTTGGCAACTGCTGACGGAACTGCGGACCGAAAAATTGTTCGAAAAACGGATGATTGAACAGTTCTTCAGGGATTTGACCGCCGGGATCCCCACCTTGTGTCGTTTTTTCGACCGTAATGTGCACGACTGCGGGTTTTGCCTTTTTCACCACGTTGACGAAAGCTTTGGACGACCTGTCGAGGATGGCGATATCACCATTTGTTTCCGATGCGGCAAAACTCTCAGGAACAGTCAGGCATAGCCCAAACACCAGGAAGGTGAGCATGCCAAGAATGGAAACGGGCACTTTTTTTGTCTTCATAAAATATTCTCCTTATTGGGCTGTTAGTGAGTGGCAAAGAAAGAACCGGCTGTTCTTTCTTCGAACAAAAAAACAATTTAATATTGTAGGAGAATGTAAGCGGGAACAAAAAGGCGTCAAGAATTATTGCGGAAATGTAATCTTGGCAGAAAAGGCAGGGCACCGATTTTTTCGGAGCCTCTGCCTCTTGAAGGGGAGGGGGATCCGGAGATTCAGCTACGAATCATATCGGCGATCTGGAAGGCCACTTCCAGGCTCTGTTCGGCATTGAGCCGGGGGTCACAGCTGGTCAGGTAATTGCTGGCCAGCTCCTCGTCGACAATATTATGGGCGCCGCCGGTACATTCTGTGACATTATTACCGGTCATTTCGAAGTGCACGCCGCCGGGGATGGTCCCTTCCGACCAGTGAGTCTCGAAAAAGCAGGTGATCTCCGAGAGAATATCGTTGAAATTGCGCGTCTTGTGGCCGGACTTTGCGGTATAGGTATTGGCGTGCATCGGATCGCAGCTCCAGACGATATTGAAGCCTTCTTTTTTACATTCCCGCAGCAGCGGCGACAGGGCCTTTTCAATGTTCTTCAGGCCGAACCTGGTGATCAGGGTGAGACGGCCGGGTTCGTTGCCAGGGTTAAGCACCTGTATCAATCTCTTGACATCGTCAAGATCGTATGATGGGCCGATTTTCACGCCGATCGGGTTATGGACGCCGCGAAGGAATTCGACATGGGCCCCGTCGACCTGCCGGGTTCGCTCGCCGATCCACACCATATGGGCGGAACAGTCGTACCAGTCGCCGGTAATCGAATCCATGCGGGTAAGAGCCTCCTCATACTGGAGAAGCAGGGCTTCATGGGAGGTAAAGAGTTGGGTCTGATTGATCTGCGGAGTCTCGGAGGAGATGCCGATGGTTTCCATAAATCTGATGGCCTGACTGATCTGCTTGGCCATCCGGTCATAGGACCGGCCCATCGGGGATTGGGCGACAAACTCCTGGTTCCAGGCCTGAACCCTCTGCAGGGAACCGAATCCGCCGCGGGTAAAGGCCCGCAGAAGATTCAGGGTCGAGGCTGCCATGTTGTAGCCTTTGAGCATGTATTTGGGATTCGGCGTACGGGATTGCAGGGTAAATTCCGCCTTGTTTACCATATCGCCTCGGTAGGAAGGCAACTCGACGCCGTCGATGGTTTCCAGATCGGCCGAACGGGGTTTGGCGAATTGTCCGGCGATCCTGCCCATCTTGATGACCGGTTTGCCGCCGGCATAGGTAAGAACGACGGCCATCTGCAACAGGATCTTCAAGGTCTCGCGGATATTCGGGGCGGTAACCTGGGAAAAATTTTCGGAACAGTCGCCACCCTGAAGCAGGAAGGCATCCCCGGTTACCGCCTTGGCCAGCATCTGTTTGAGGGAGCGGATCTCGCCGGCAAAAACAAGGGGGGGCAGGGTTGAAAGATCTGTAAGGACCTTTTCCACGGCATGTTGATCGGGCCAGTTTGGTTGTTGCAGGGCGGTAAAATTTTTCCAGCTTGATTTGGTCCAGTTTTTCTGTGTGGCTGACATTGCAATTTCCTTTAATGAGGCGTCGTCTGATAAAAATATTATGGTGTTATGAAGTAGAGACAAACCCTGATTGTCCCTGACTCCTGATGGATAGTATTGAGTGCCTTAGAAGCAGCAGCGTTCAATATCGAAGGCGTTAAGGATGCGTAATTCCCGTTCTCTTCGCAGGCCTTCCAGCGGCGGGAGGAACTCGAGCTGTTCCAGCAGCTTTTGAGCGGCAGTATAGTCTGGAATCGAATCTAACCCATATCCGAGAATCTTTCCAGTTCTAGTGTTTAAAAGTTCGGCATCTTCACCGTTTGTGACTACTGCCAGAGGAATACAATGACGAGGATGGAGAACTCGCGCGGCGGCAATGGCTGCCCTCTCCCGGCTGACAAGGGAGCCGGGGCCGTAACGGATGATCATGAATGGTCTTTTATCAAAGAACACGGTCAGTTCGATCAGAGAGGTGACGAAATTCCTGGAGAAAAGGGTTTCAATCTTTTGTCTCGTTACCAGCGATTCCCTCGGATAGGATTTTTCTGCCACCATCATTTTCGAGAGCTTCTGGCGAATTCGCTCATCGTCGGTATCGGTCAGGTGTTCTCCTGTGAGATAATCGACAAGCGTGCCGTAGATGAGATGGTGGGGTTTGGGGATGCGCATAATACCGTTTATCCTCCTGAATGAGTTATCGGATTGCGGAAAATGTAATAATTACCTCGTCGATTTGCAAGGAAACGGGGGCGTGCAGGCTTATCTTCATCTTCCTGAGCGCCGGCAATGGTGTCGCTTGGTTGTTTTTTCATCTTTGTGATTGACATTTGCCCTTTGATGTCATTCAATTCTTTAGATATTTTTATGAGGGGTTATTCACCTCAGTGTTTTCCGGTCAACCGTCGGCAAAGTTCCGGCCTATAGAAACCTATGATCAGTACAGACAGGAGGAATATGAAATCTCAACGATCGATCTATCAAACCTCAATCTTGTGCGCTGCATCCGTGATACTGTTTGGTGCGACCCAGGCAGTGGCTGCCGGCCCTGTTGCCGTGGCTCCGGCTCAAAGCGTAGAGGTGGCAATGCCCGAAACATCTTCACCGATAAAGTTTTCCCTGGGGGTCGGCGTCGGTTATCTTACCGGTGAAGCCACGGAAATTGTATACTGGCCTTCTGTCGGCAATCATAAAGCCAGCGAGTTGACCTGGAAAATCGATAACTTATTCATGATCGGCATCGACGCGCAGATGAAGGTGCAGAACTGGCTGACTGTCAATTTCGACGGCTGGTTTAAGGCTTTTGACGGGGATGGGACGATGGACGATTATGACTGGCAGGTTCCCGGCCTCGACTGGACGGACTGGTCAACCCATGACGATACCGATGTTACCGAGGCGAGTATCATCGATCTCAACGCCGATTTCGCCTTCTTCCGCACGGACAGTGCGGCCTTTAGTGCTATTGTCGGCTACAAACGGGATAATTTCGGCTGGGAGTCCTATGGCGGCGACTATGTTTATTCCGTCAATGGCTTTCGGGACACCGCCGGATCGTTTCCCGACGGCCTGCTGGGGATCGGCTATGAACAGACCTATGATTCATTGTACTTCGGGATGGGATTTGCCGCCTATTTTACCAAATTTGAACTCGCCGGCCGGATGATTTATTCACCAATTGTCCAGGGTGAGGCCACCGATAATCACTATCTGCGCAACCTGGTTACCTATGATGATATCGAAGATGGCGATATGTTCGCCTTCGATATCTCCGGCAACTATCTCATCAACAGGAATCTCTCCGTGCTGATGGCATACAGCTACCAGAAATACGATACAACCCAGGGCGATGCGGAATGGCAGTTCCTGGATGAAGGGGTTGCCTATTTTATTGTCGACGGCGCTGGAATGGATCTGACATATTCCCTCTTCTCTGTCTCGCTACGGTATACGTTCTAAGTTTTGCCCGTATAGGCAATTGCCGGAAATTGCCGTCGCGCTGCTCTACCAGGCCCATCACCCATATCGGGTTGATGGGCCTTCTTTTTTGAACCTCTGCAAATCTCTCTCAACAGGGTTCAGATTTTCGGCAGGTTGGCCATCGATTGAGCTATTGCCTCGGCCGGATAGGCGTAATCGTGGAGCTGGCCGGCGAAGTACCTGTCGTAGGAAGCCATATCGATCAGACCATGGCCGGAGAAGTTGAACAGGATGGTTTTCGGTTCTTCCGGGTTTCTCATTGCTTCGATAATGGCGCCGCGAATTGCGTGGCAGGTCTCCGGCGCGGGGATGATGCCTTCCGCTTTTGCAAAGAGCACACCGGCCTCAAAACATTCGAGCTGATGCAGTTGGACGGGTTCGACGATTTTTTCCCGGACCATGGCCGAGACGATCGGCGACATTCCGTGATAGCGCAGACCGCCTGCATGAATGCCCGGCGGGATGAAATCGTGTCCCAGGGTGTACATATAGAGCAGCGGGGTGGTTCCGGCAACATCGCCGAAATCGTAGGCCAGCCTGCCGGCCGTAAGAGTCGGGCAGGACGCCGGCTCAGTGCCGACGAAGCGGATTTTCCTGCCGTTCAGGTAATCGGGGATATAGGGTGACGCAAGACCTGCGAAATTCGAGCCGCCGCCGCAGCAGCCGACGATGACGTCGGGATATTCCCCGGCGATCTCCATCTGTTTTTTGGCCTCGAGACCGATAATCGATTGATGGAGGATGACATGATTGAGGACGGATCCGAGAGCGTATTTGGTGTCTTCGCGCGAGGAGGCATCTTCCAGCGCTTCGGAGATGGCAATTCCCAGTGAACCGTGAGTCTCGGGCATTTTTTCGAGAATGGCCCGGCCGGTTCTGGTCTCCATGCTGGGGCTGGCCACGACATTGGCGCCGAAGGTCTGCATGATCGACTTGCGGTACGGCTTCTGGTCGAACGACACCCTGACCATATATACCTTGCATTCCAGGTCGAATTTGCTGGTCGCAAGTGAAAGAGCACAGCCCCATTGTCCGGCCCCTGTTTCGGTGGTCAGTCGTTTGACGCCTTCGCGCTTATTGTAGTAGGCCTGGGGTACGGCGCTGTTGGCCTTATGCGAGCCAACCGGAGAGACCGCCTCGTTTTTGAAAAAAATCTTGGCCTTGGTACCCAGAACCTTTTCCAGGGTGGTTGCCCTGACCAGGGGCGAGGGACGCCAGATTTTCAGGATCTCCAGAACTTCTTCGGGAATATCGATGAACCGCTCGGTGGACATTTCCTGTTCGAGCAGTCCCATGGGGAAAACGGCAGCCAGTTTTTCCGGACCCATCGGCTGTTTGGTTTCCGGGTCAAGGGGCGGAAGCACGCCGTTTGGCAGATCCGGAACGACATTATACCATTGGGTGGGCATCTCATCATCTCGCAGGACGATTTTTTTCATCATGATCTCTCCTTGGATAATAGGTCTGTTGCAGCATGAGAAGGGCGAGCTTTGTGTTCAGAACAGCATGTTCTTTACCATAAAACCGAACGGTCCGGCAACCGGCGTTCGCCGGTTACGCCCGATTCCTGTTTTGCGGGAGAGATTATCTCTTCTTTCCGTTGATGCTTTGACGGGAGTGTTCCTGTTCCAGCAGCACGATATCGGGATTCCAGTCCAGCCACTCTTTTTCGGGACCTTCAAAAAGGGGAAAATGCTGACCGGCAGGCACAGCCGGTCCGGTTTCTTCCTTGTCCGGGGTGGCGAGGGCGACACCCCCGCGCATGAAAGCCGCAAGGGATTCCGTGGAAACAGTGAGCCCGGAAAATATACCGCCTGCAATCTTTGCCCCGCTGACGTTCCAGAAACGGGTGTTCTTCCGGATAATAGCCTTGTAGGGGTTGGCAATATTGATGAACACATGGACTTTCTGGAAGGTCGGCGAGAGCTCGTAGCCGGTGACCTGCCCTACCTCGAGCTGCCGGTAGTAGACGGGGGAACCTACGCTCAGGGAACCGAGATGTTTTGTTTCCAGCACGATCCCAAGGCCGTCGCGACTGGCGATCTCCGTTCGCGGCGGTTTGGGCAAAACGGCAAAAATTCGGGCAGGCGCACCCTCTCCGGGCAAAACATTCAGATAGGAGCCGAACACCATGGTTTCGACATTCCGTACCCCGGAAAGATCGACTTCCGCCTTCTCCACCCAGATCCTGGTGTCGATGCGAAAGAGAGATGCCGCATTTCTGTCGACCCGGGCATCGGCATTGATAGTCTGCATATTGTCGGTAAAAGCCATGCTCATAATCCTGCCGATTTCGATTCCTTTGTAACGGATAAGGGAACCTGCCTTCAGTCCATCGGTCTCGGTAAGCAACAGCGTCAAAAGAACTTCGTCGGCATGCATGGCGGCCGCCAGGTCGGCATGCAAAAGGAAAGGTTCGGCTTTGGCCGGTGGAGCTCCCTGCCCGGGATTGATGCAGCCGATGCCTCCGGAGACCATTGACTGGAGTGAGCCGGTCTGGACGTCAAGGCCGTTCAAACCCCCGGAAACCTTGATCCCACTGAGATTGTAAAATCTTGTTTTTTGATGAACGAGCTTTTTGTGCTCATCCGTCACCAGACACTCGATCAGCACCGACTGTTGGTCTTCGCTCAGTCGAAAACCTTCTATTTCGCCGATTTTGATGTTTTTATGGAGGATGGGCGAACCTATGGAGAGGGAATGGGCATCGCCTGCGGCGACGAGAAAACGAATTCCGGCAGGCTGGAGGGCCGGTACGGCAGCAACGGCATCCTTATAGCTGTTGTGGAGCCGGAAACCGAAACCTTCTTCCGGCGGATAATTCTTCTGTTTATTCAGTTTATCCGGAGTGGTAAAACTTATCCCACCCTGGAGCATGCCGGCCAGCGGACCGGTCGATACCGCCAGTCCCTCGCCCAGGCTGGCATTCACTTCAATCCCGGAATGCACCCAGAACACACTCCTGGTACTGAGAAATCCCAGATATTTTTCGTAGATATAGGTCGTCGTGCGGAGAGTTTCGCCCGATGTGTCGATATCGACGTCTATAACCTCGCCCACCTGGATGTTTTTATAAAACACCGGAGATCCGGCCGAGATGTCGATGGGAGTGCCGGTGGTAAGGACGAAAGCCCGGCCGGCTCGCAGCGGAGTCTGCGGCGGCGGTTCGGGCAGGATATCGAAATGGTTCCTGAAATCACCGTCGCCTGGTTGAAAGGTAATGTGGGCTCCGGAAAGCAGGAGACGAAGGTTGTTGATCCCCGACGGCGAGATCTGCGGTTTTACCATCCAGAACCGGGTGTTTTCACGGAGGATCAGTTCTGCCCTCGGGTCGAGGAGGATGCTGGCCGTCACTGTCCGCTGCTCGTCGTCGTTTATTTTGATTTCTTTGACAAAACCAGCTTCCAGGCCACGGTACATGATCTTGGTCGACCCCTCGACAATGTCCTCACTCGAGGCGAGCGTCAGGGTCATAGGCAGGCCGTAATTGGCCGATTCGAAATCCGGATATAAAGAAAACGTGTGACTGTTCTTGACCGGCGGGCTGTCCTGCAGCTGTTCCGGGGTATGGAGCAGGATTCCACCCCTGAGGAGCGCCGCCAGGGACTCGACCTTGATTTTCAGGTTCGGCAGTTTGCCGCCGATCTGAATGCCGCTGGCATTGGAGAAACGGCTGCCTTCCCTGACCAGATGGCTGAAATGTACTTCGATGAATACATCGATCAGCACACTGTTATCGGAGACGAGCTGGAATTTCTGGACCTTGCCTATCTCAATGTTTCGATAGTATATTCCGGTACCTACCTGAATAGATCCGAGCGTATCCGCACGGATCTGTAAATGCAGTCCGGGGGTATCAGCGGAAACGGGAGGAGCGGTGGAGAGTCCTTCGAATTCGTCGCGGGATTTGGTCGAGGTGCCGGTCTGGATACCGATGTAGCTACCGGAAAGTATCGTTTCGAGTCCCTGGACGGAGCTTGCCGACAGTTCAGGACGCACTATCCAGAACAGGGTGTCCTCGACCAGATACGGTGCCGCCTCACGGGCAATTTTCACAATGACCTTAACTTGATTATTATTGAGGTCGGGGTGAAGTTCTTTCACTATGCCGATCGGTATCCCTCTGGCCATGACCTGAGTTTTTTCGGGAACTATGCCCGAAGCATCTCTGAAAGAGATGGATATTTCGACCCCGGCATTGGTATAGGCGGAATACACCAGCCAGGCACAAATACCCAGCGCAATGAGTGGAAGGGTCCATATTGGCGAAATACCACGTATTATTCTAATTACAGCGGTGTTGGTCATGACGTCTTCTCAAAAGAAGTTGGGGGTTCCGGGTCAGCAATGGCGGTGTCACAGGGGCCGCAGATATCCCACATGATCCGCGGGTCGAAGGTTATGGCGGCAAACATGGTCGAGGCCACGACAATACAGAAATATGTGGCAGCCGGTGCGGCATGAATGGAAGTGAAAAAACCAAAATCGACGAGAACGGAGAGCAGGGAGATGACAAAAATGTCAAGCATCGACCATCTGCCGACGAAGGCTATAAACCGGTACATGCGGGTTTTTTGTTTGAGAAAATGCTCCTTGCACGGCCGTCTGGTCGAGAGCAGGATGGCAAGACCGACAATTTTAAAGACCGGCACCAGGATCGATGCGGCAAAAATGATCAGACCGATCAAATAGGACCCGTTGTGGAAAAAATAAATAATGCCGTCCAAAATAGTGGAACGATCGGGGATGCCGAGAAAATCGACTCGCATAATCGGCAGGAGATTGGCCGGAGCGAGAAAGATCACCGAGGTGATAATCAGCGCCCAGGTGCTGGAAAAGCTCATTGGTTTTCGCACATGAAGCCGCTCCCCGCACCGCGGGCATCCTTTGCCGGCAAGCGTTGACGGTGAGAGCAGGTGACAGATGCGGCAGAGGATCAGGCCCCTTGCTGCTGCGGAAATCGGGGCAGTCCCGGCATCATTGTCGGCAAAAGACAGTTTCTTGTTTTCTGCTGCGGAGTTTTCTATGGTTTTCCAGAAAAGGTCTCTGTCGATAATCGTGGAAAGAGTCAGGGTGATCAGTACCAGTGCGGTAAAGCAGAAAATGCCCGGGTGGTATTGGATGTCGGAGGTACCGTTCATTTTAATGACAGTGATCATGATCCCCAGCAGGTAGACCTCGACCATCGCCCATTCTTCAAGATGTTCGTAGATCCTGAAAATCTTTGCGAGAGAGGGAGAATACCGCTTCCGGTAGAGCTGCTGGCTGATGAAGAAGATGCCGGAAAGAAGAACCAGCGGAAAGACGACGGCAGAGAGCAGCACCATCACGGCGACCAGATAATAATCATTTCGGTAAAAGTTTAAGATCGATTCGAGTATATTAGCGCTATCGCTGAACCCAAATGACTTGAAGGTCATGAGGGGCAGGGTGATTGCCGGCAGGTACAGGAGCAATCCGGTAACGCTGAGAGCCAGCGTTTTGGCGATTGAGTCTTTGGTTTTCTTGTGTATTTTCTTGCCGCAACGGGGGCAGAGAACGGAATAACCCGCCTTCACTTCGGTGAAGGACACAAGCAGGTCGCAATCGGAGCAGGCGGTGAAAGAAGTATGAGAATCTCTTTGGGAATGCAAGAAACCACCCTCGGCGGCAGGACAGGGAACAGGGAAACGAACGACTTTTTAGTACCTTAGAAATTCAATTTCTTGCTTTTTAGAAATGAATTTCGTGAAGGTACTTATCCCCTCTGTTGTGGGAGGGGATCATAACCCTTCGGTTGCGGGCTCTAGCCCACTTTAGACATAGTAACGTGATCATGATTGTTTGTCATATGAAAAACGGCTGTCCTTCGGGCCTTGAAGGACCCGGAGAGAGCATATGGAGAAGAGGAAGAAGATGGCAGAGAACAAATGGCTGAAAATTACTATCGCCACGGACCCTGTACTGGTGGAGCCGATCGGTGACTATCTCATCGGGGTCATCGAGGCGGGGGTTGAGACCGGGGCGCAAGACGAGGCGAATTACGGCGTCGTGACCGGATATGTGCAGCAGGCCAATCCCGACGAGGAGGAGGTCCTGTCCATAATCGCCCAGATATCGTCCTATCTTACCGAACTGGCAAATGTCTTTGCAGTGCCGGTGCCTGCCGTCACCTGGACGATGATCGCTGAAGAGGACTGGGGGACAAGCTGGAAACAACACTTCAAACCCTTTGAGATCGTCCCCGGTCTGATTATTGCCCCGACCTGGGAAAAATATCAGCCGGTTTCCGGAGAAATGGTCATTACCATGGATCCCGGCATGGCTTTCGGTACCGGCCATCATGCCACCACATCTCTGTCGCTCGAGTTTTTGCAGAAAACCCTGACCGGCAAGGCCGGACAGCGACTGCTCGATGTGGGAACCGGAACGGGAATTCTCGGCATGGCGGCCGTCCTCTTCGGTGCGGAAAAGGTTCTGGGCATAGACAATGATCCTGAGGCGGTGGCGGCTGCAACCGAGAACGTCGGCAGAAACGGACTTCAGGGCCGGATGGAAGTGAGCCTTGCACCAATTTCTTCTTTAAGGGAGCAATATGAAGTTGTTGTTGCCAATATTGTCCACGACGTGCTGATAGCGATGGCGGACGATCTGACCAGGGTGACTGCTACGGGAGGCAGCTTGATCCTTTCCGGGATTCTGGCGGGCGAACAGGTTGAAAACATCTCCGTGGTTTTCACCGGCCGAGGATTCACCCTGGTTGAGCGGGCCCAGTGCAAGGAGTGGGCGGCTCTTCGGTTCAACTATTCGCTACCTGCGACGGATGTATAGGGGTAAGCTGGTAATCGGTGTCGAAGATGATGCCGATTCCGTCCGCCTCCCGGCGGATGACAATGCCGCTTGCCCTGACCCAGATGTTTCGGCCGGTCACCTGTTTCAGGCTTTCCAGAGAGAGGATGAATCTCAGCTTCTTTAAATCGTCGACAGAAAGAAAGAACTCGACCGATATTTTTGCCGCCATAGGGAAAGGGTGGGCAGTTTTCAGGAAGGCCCCGCCGGCGGCGATATTCGCTGCGACCGTTTCAATGACAGGTGACTTATCTTCGGTGTGCCGATAGGATATCCTGGCATGGAGGTTAAGGGTGAACCGTTCCTGTTCTCGTTTTTCTTGTGGCATTTTTCAGTCCTGGAAGGGCTATGATTATTTCTACCTGAATAAATCGCTCACTCCTTTCATACTTAAGGAATGCAGGGCAAGTTGTCAATTTGAAAGAAGGTAAAATGGCTGTAACCGCGATTTTCAAGGTTTTTTCATTACAAAATGGTGTTAAAAATATCAGATGCGACGGTTTTATTTTGATCCAACGACCCGAAAAGGGGACGACGTATTTCTTTCCGAAGAAGAATCCCATCATATTTCCAAGGTCCTGCGGCTGTCGGCCGGAACCGGTGTCGAACTGCTCGACGGGCAGGGAACGGTGTACCGCGCCGTTATCGGTGAAATTGGACGGCGGGTCGCGCTGCGCATTGAGGGAATTGTCGCGACAGCGGCGGAGCCCGGCAAAACCGTCTGGGTAGGCCAGGGTATTCTGAAGGGCGAGAAGATGGACACCGTGGTGCAGAAATGCACGGAACTGGGGGTGACCCGCTTCACTCCTTTTCACAGTTCCAGATGTCAGGGAAAACTCGATCCCGCCCAGAGCCGGAAAAAACATGAACGGTGGCAGCGTATCGGTCTTGCGGCCTGCAAGCAGTGTATGCGGCTCCAGTCGATGCAGCTGGACGCGCCGATCGGTTATGATGCTCTCTTGCAAAACGGCGAATCAAACAGCGAGGACATGCTGCGCCTTCTTTTCTGGGAAGAGGAAAAGGAGCTGCACCTGGACAATATTCCGGCCATCGGCAACGCCCGGTCGGTTGCCCTGATTCTCGGGCCGGAGGGTGGCTTTTCACGGCAGGAGGTTGACCTTGCCCGTGAGTCCGGCTGGCGGACGGTGAGTCTTGGGGAGAGAATCCTGCGGGCCGAGACCGCCACCGTGACTGCCGTTTCGATAGTCCAGTTTCTCGCCGGTAATCTGTAAGGACAAGAAAACATTATGGAAAATATCGATCCCTCGGCAATCCTCGCCAAACCCTCCCGGACTCTCGACTTCGTTGAAGCCGTGGCGGCAGGCCATCAGATCATCGATGTCCGTTCGGCTGCGGAATTTCTTGCCGGATCGTTGCCCGGGGCCGCCAATATTCCGCTGTTCGATGAGGACGAGCGCAGTGTTATCGGCACAATCTACCGTCATGGAGGCCATGAACAGGCCGTTGACCGTGGTTTTGCGTATGCTGAACGGAAAATTTCCGGCCTGCTCGCCTCTTTCTCGCTGTATCGGGGGAAAACGCTTGCCGTCTGCTGTGCCCGGGGAGGGATGCGCTCGCTGTCGGTGGTCAACCTTCTGGTCCAGGCGGGCTTTGCCGCCTTCCAACTTGAAGGAGGCTACAAAAAATATCGCCATGATGTCCTCTTTCGCCTGGAAAATTTTCAGCCGCGGCTGATTGTGATCCACGGTCTTACCGGCAGCGGCAAGACCAGACTCCTGCAGCTGCTCAACCCGGCAATAGACCTAGAGGAGTTGGCGAGACACCGCAGTTCCCTGTTTGGCGGACTCGACCGGGAGCCAAGCAACCAGTGCACCTTTGAGAGCAACCTCGCGCAAATGATCCCAAGACTGGGGGAAGAGCCCTATTTCATCGAGGGAGAGAGTCGCAAAATTGGCAGGGTCTTTATTCCCAGGCCGCTGGCCATGGCAATGAAAGAGGCGGTTCTGGTGAACATCCATTGCAGTCTTGAGACAAGGATCAAGAGAATTATCGAGGATTATCCGGTGACGGACGACCGGATGCTGGTAAATATTGAGAACATTCTCAAATCGCTCAAGCAGAATATGGGGTTGAGCCGGGTCGAGAAGATGTGTCGCCTGCTCAGAAACGGCGAACTTACTGAACTCGTCCGCATTCTGCTCCTTGACTATTACGACAAACGCTATGAGAAATCCATGCGTGAGTACCAATATGCTCTTGAAATTTCAGCTGAAAATCTTTCCGAGGCGGCAGCGGCACTGACGGAGTTTCGCCGCGTGCTGCTGGAGCAGAGGAACTGATCCGGAAGGGTGCACAATTTTCAGTCGATCACCGGGACGATGGAGTTCCGGGGAATCCAGCCTTTACGTCTGGTTTCATCGGTGACATAGGCGAAATCGCCGTGCTCTTTTTCCGGGAACACCAGGCGGCCTTCCTGAATCGCGCCGATGGACGCCGCCGAGGCAAACGGTGAGATGAGCATCCGCGCATCCGGGGCAATCACTACTGCGGGATTGAAATGCCGGGAGCGGTACACAGTGCCGGCCACACCAAGGCAGAGCAGCAGGAGGCAGGCCGAGGCTATTACCCCTCCGACTTTACCGGAGAATCGATACCTTAACCCAACCAGCCGAAAAAGTGTGAACAGGATCAAGCCGAGGAGAATAAGCTGCGTCCACCGATTGAGCTCCAGGATCCTGAAAAAACGCTCGGCGCCTGAAAATTCGCCGGCAAAGAGCCCGCTTTCTTTTCTGACCAGTTCTAGGTTGCCGGAGATGTCGGAATCGCCCGGGTCAAGGCGAAGGGCACGTTCATAATTCAATACCGCCAGGCCGATTTTGCCGGTCTGGGCATAGCTGTTGGCCAGGTTGAAAAGCACCGAGGCCGAGAAGCCCGCTCTGTCTGTCAACTCCTCGTAGCGGGCAATGGCCTGGTCGTAAGCTTTTCGGCTGTACGCCTCATTTCCCTGTTGCAGGAGTTGGTTCTCGCTTTCGCCTGCAAAGGAGATAACAGGAGTGATACAGAAGATGCTCACAATAAAGAGGTGAAGAAGCCGGGGCAGGTTCATGACAGATTCTCCAATGCCTCTTGCAGTTTTTCCAGATAGTCGCGCATCTTATCTCCGGAGGGGCTCGCTCCGCCATATGCCGCTTCATCGGCAGTCCTGAAGATCTCGATGAGAGGCGATTCCGGCTGCAGACGGGAGCTGAGATCGGTCAGGCTGATGGCGGTCGGCGTCATATTCCAGTGCAGGCCGAGCTGGTGCTGAATGGCGGTTCGACAGAGGGCCAGGAAGGTAAAGCCGTCTCCGGCTGCCTTTGCCTGTTCGATTTTCTGCAGGTCGTCGCTGAGTCTACGTTTGGAATTTCTCCGATGTTCTCTTTCAGGATATTTTTCGCGCTTTAGCTGCCGGACTCTTTCGAGCTGGACGGCGATGAGCGCTGTTATGCAGACCCCACAGGCCCAGATAAACCAGCTTTTTTGCCAGAGAGCAATGATTCGCGGCTGGAATTGTCCTGTCTCCAGGTGAATGGGGACTAAACCCTCCAGCCCTGTCGCCTTCTCACTTGCAACCTGCGGTTGCCGGGGCTCGGCCATGTTTTGCGCCGGCTGGGCCGGGGCCGGAGCCGGTGCGGTGCTTGCCCTGACACTGACCGGAAGAGGACTGCTGGTCTTGGTGATATAGCTTTTTTTAGCAGGGTCGAAATAGCTGAAGGAGAGGGCGGGAATTTCTTTTACCGTCTGGTTTCTGGCAACGATTGCCTGCTCGAAATTCTTGGTGTCGCCGTTTCCGTGACCGGCAAATGTCGAAGTGGGACTATAGGTTTTCCAGTCGGGGCTTTCGGGAAAAACCGGAGCCTCGACCCGGTCGAAATTTCCGCTGCCGGAAATCGTCATGGTCAGCGTCAGCGGTTCGCCGATCTCAATCTCCTGGCGATCGGCGCCCACCTTCAAATCAAAATCGCCGATGGCCCCGGAAAAATCGGACGGCTGGTTTTCGGTGGGCAGCGGCACGACATGGAAGACGACCTGAGGGCTGGTCACGGTAATGGGTTTTCGCTGATGGCCGCCAAAAAAACTGTCGAAGAACGGATCGTTCATCATCGATTCGTCGAAGAGTCCGCCTCCCCCGAAGAGGGACCGGGATGATCTTTTCTGGGGGATAAGCAGGGATGCCTCGAGCGAAAAGGTGAGAGGATGACTGCCTTCCTTAATGCCTGAGAGGTGTGTTTGCCAGGTGAGTACATTGTATCTCGCACCGTTTACGACCTCCTGGGTCTGGGTCGGTTTTTCCCGCAGTTGCGGCATGACCACGCCGTCGCCCTCCAGCGTCACCAGCGAATTGATATCGGTGCGGTATTCCTGCCTGAAATAGGCTTTGATGGTCACCGGCACAATTTCCCCGGGGAAGTGCTCGCGAGTCTCGGAGACGTGGATGAAAGCGACATCCCCGGCGGCCTGAGATCCGCCCGGCGATACGGCGGTGCCGCCTGGCCCTGCAGTTGCGGCGGTAACCTCAAAGCTCATCGGTTTGGTGGCGGCACTTTTTCCTCCGGCCGTCACTCTAATGGGAGGAATGGTATATATTCCGGGCTGCTCCGCCTGGATCAGGTAGTTAAGGGTAACCGAGGAGGATATACTGCCGCTGATCATGAGCTGTCTGGACTTGCCTCGGCCGGTAAAGTGTATCCCTTCTATTTCCGGCAACTCGATTGCCGAGATATCCGTCGAACCCTCCACTGATATGTTCAGCATTGCGCCTTGGTCAACGGGGAAGGCGAGATGGCTGAGAGACGCTTCGACCGTTATATCGGCGGCAGCCGCAAGACTGCCGCAGGAAAATATCACCAGGCCGATCAGGAGATATAAAATACCCAAATGGAGTCGCATCACCAGTCCTCTTTCGGTTCATTGATATCACGATTGGATGGGACAAAATTCAGTTCACCTTCCTCCTGCCTCAGAGCATTAAGCATCCGCTCCGCTTCTTCCCTGGTCATTTTGCCGAGTTGCCGACGATCGGCATCCTTTGCGGCCTGTTCCTCCGGCGATTCTTCAGGTTGTTCCGAACCCGATGCCGCGGCGCTTGGTTCGTCTTTTTGCTCGTCCTTCTTCACGCCGTCGCCGGTGGGTTGTTCCGGCTGTTTTTCATCAGGCTGCTGCTCGCCCCGTTCATTTCCGGCTTGCGGGGAATCCGATTGTTCCGGCTGCTGCTCCCCATCCTGTTCTTTTTGCTGCCGGTTTTGCTCTTGGTCGCTGTCGGCGGTTTGCTGCTTCTGCTGTTTCAATTCTTCTTCCAGTTGAGCCAGCTGTTTTTTGATGATTTCCCGGTTATGGGTGGCATCGGCATCAAGCGGGTCGAGTTCAAGCACCGACTGCATCGAGGTCAGAGCCTGCTGCCACTGGCCTGCCGCGGTCTGCGGCTCGGCCTGGCGAAGTTCCGCACCTTTTTGATAATAACTGTTCCCCCGGTTATAGTACGCCTTTTTCTGCAGTTCGACATTGTCGCTTTCCAGCGCCCGGGTGAAGGCCTCGATGGCGTTGTCGAACATATTGTTCTTGTAGGCGGCAGTTCCGAAATTATACTGCAGTTGCGGGTCGTCCGGGGATTTTTCCAGCAGTTTGCCGTAGTATTCGGAGGCTTCGAGGTAATCCCCGCGGGAATAGGCGTCCCGCCGGTCTGCGCCATAGCTTCTGGTGCTGAAAGGAATGCAGAGCAAAAGAAGGACGACAACCTGACCTTTCCGTTTCATCCGGCGGCGAATTGCCTGGCCGAGCGACAGTGATTTCGATCCCTTACGTTCTCCGACAAGCATTTCCACCATCAGCATGACGGCTGCCAGGGCGAGCGGCCACTCGAATCTTTCAATCGGGATTTTGTGTCTCCGTTCCGCCAGTTCTTCCTTGGGGATAAGGGCGAGTTTTTGTTGGTAGATTGTCTCCAGGCCTTCCCCCGCTGCTCCCAGGGGAGCATATAAACCGCCGCTTTTTTCGGCAATGGCGGTGAGGGTTGTCTCATCGAGTCTCGAGGTGACGAAATTGCCCGACCGGTCTTTGACAAAGCCCTGGCCGCCGCTGCCTGCAAGGGGAATCAGCTCGCCCCGGCTGGTGCCGACACCGACGGTATAGATGGTCAAACCTTTTGCTGCCGCTGTTTCGGCAGCTTTCACCGCATCGCCCTGAAGGTTCTCGCCGTCGGTTACAATGATGAGAATTTTGTGATTTGCCGTGTTGTTGAGGACTTCCAGCGCGTTGTCGATGACGGTTGCGATATTGGTGCCGCCGTGCGGTATTATATCGGTACTCACCGCCGCAAGCGATTGCTCGAAGGCGTCATAATCGAGGGTCAGCGGACACATCAGGTAGGAAGAGCCGGCAAACGGCAGCAGACCGACCCGGTCGCCATCGAGCTGGCGGACGAAATCAAGGATCGCCAGATGAGCCCTTTTCAGACGATTCGGTTTGATATCTTCGGCAAGCATGCTTTTCGAGGTGTCCAGGGCAAAGAGCAGATCGATGCCCTTGCGCTTCACATCCACCCAATGGAAACCATATTGCGGGCGGGCTAAAGCCGCGAAACATAAAAAGACCGCAAGCAGAATCAACAGGTTTTTATTGCGCCGTCTGTTGGTTGAGATGTTCCGGGTCAAGCGGCCGATAAGCTGGTGGGCGACAAAGTTTTCTAGAGCTGCCAGCCGTTTCATCTTCATGTAACGGAAAAACAGGACCAGCCCGATGCAGCTGAAAAGTCCGACGATTAACCAGAGTGGTTGGGCGAAATTCATGGGTTCCTATAAGTGTTAAGGCAGTTTTTTCCGCGTCTGAAAGATATCCAGGCCCAGGAGAATCAAGGCGGCAAAGATCAACAGGGGGAATAAATCCCGGTAATGTTCGAATTTTTTAATGGTCCGGGTGGTTGTCTCCATTGTATTGATTTCCTCGTAGATTTTTGCAAGCGATGCGGTATCGGTGGCCCGGAAATAGACCGCTCCGGTCATTTCGGCCACGCCTTTCAAGGTCTCCTCGTCGATGTCGACTTTCGCCCGGATGAGTCGGCGATGTCCGAAATTATCGGTAACCGGCAGGGGCGCCTCGCCTCTGGTGCCGGCACCGATGGTGTAGACCTTGATATTCATCGTCTCGGCCGCTTCCGCGGCAATGAGAGGCGGAACACTGCCGGCATTGTTGATGCCGTCGGTGAGCAGGATAAGGATGCGCGATTTAGCCTTCTGATCGCGCAGCCGGTTGGTGCCGCTGCCTATCGCCGAGCCTATGGCCGTGCCGTCTTCAACCATGCCTATTTCCAGCGATTCCAATCTCTTTCGTAACCAGTCGTGGTCCAGGGTAAGGGGGCTGACCAGATAGGGACGGCCGCCGAAGGCGAGCAGGCCGATCCGGTCGTTGGGCCGTTGCTCGATAAATTCATCAACCACTTTTTTGACCACCTCGAGCCGGTTGACCGACTTTCCGCCCAGGGTGAAGTCCATTGCTTCCATTGAACCGGAGACGTCGACGGCCAGGAGAATATCGATGCCGCTGGCTTCGATTTCGGTAGTACTGCTGCCCTGCTGCGGGCCGGCCAGGGCAAGAATCAGGAGGGCAAGAACAGCCAGGCGCGGCAGGAGGCGAAGGTTTCCCGGCCGTACTTTTCTAGCCCCGGCCAGCGACGCAGCAAGGGAAGTAGAGGAGAAGAGGAGTGCCGGTGCGGCGCCTCTTCGCCCGTGGAGGAAGGCGAGCAGGGGCAGCAGGGCAAGCAGCAGAAGCATTTCAGGATGAAGAAATCTCATGACCTGCCTCCGGCTGAAGTTGGTGGTGGCTGGGTCTTTCTGACGAAATCGATAACCGCCTGTTCCATCTGTGCCATATTGCCCGGATCGGGAACCCGATGGGCAAATTTTGCCATGTCGGCCTGCTCGAGACAGGTCTGCAATTCCGGCCGGTATTCTTCAAGGGAGGAGTTGTTTTCGGCCCTGCTCAAGCCGGAAAGAAACTCCCGTGTCGTCTGGCGGGTCGAGCGGATGGTAAACCGCGACTCGATATAACGGCGCAGGACCTGGCTGGCCTTTTCCATGTAGAGCAGTCCCTGGCCGGCGGTTTGCAGCGGTTTTGCCGCGGCAAGTTCGGACAAAGCCGTCTCCCAGGGGAAAGGAGCCGGCACAACCTTCTTGCCGCGTTTTTTCCGCCACCAGAAGATCGCGGCAAGAAGGAGGAGAAGGGCCAGGATGCCGCCGCCAATGGCCAGGTAGGGCGGGTGCGCCGGGAGGTCTATCGGTCCGTGAATATCGTGTAACTCTTCGGATTGTTGTAATGTTTGCTGATTACCGGACTGGTCTGCGGGTTGCCGCGGTTCCATCAGGGTTAACGGCTGGTCGGCCCGATCGCCGGCAAAGGCAAGCCGGGGTGCGGACAGCAGCAGGAGCGGGAGCATTCTCGATGGTCTTGTCATGCCGTCCGCCCCTTTCGCGCACTGAAAAAGCCGAGCAGAGCCGGGAGATACGGGGTATCGGTCAAGAGATCGAGCAGGTCGATGCCCGCGCCGCGAAGAGCTTTCTGCAGCGTTTTTTGCCGTTTGCCTGCCATCTCGCGATACTCTTTTCTGACTGCGGCATCGGCGGTATTCAGCTCGACCTGCTCGCCGCTTTCGGCATCCTCCAAAGTCAGCCACCCCACGTCGGGCAGCTCGAATTCCCGTGGATCCGAAACGATCACGGCAATCAGGTCGTGCCGCCGGTTGCTGATCTGCAGCTTTGGCCGAAGCTCGCCGAGGGTGGCGTCAAAGGTTCCGGCCAGGCAGAAGTCGGAAATAAGAAAGGCTACGCATTTCCTCTTGATGACCCGATTGGTGAAATCAAGCGGTACCTTCAGATCGGTTTTCCGGCCCTGCGGCTGGAAATAGAGAATCTCGCGGATGATTCTGAGGATATGGCCGCGCCCTTTTTTCGGTGGGATGTAGAGTTCGACGAAATCGGTGAACAGCACCAGCCCGACCTTGTCGTTATTGCGCACCGCCGAAAAAGCGAGCACCGAACCCACTTCGGCCATCAGCTCGCGTTTGGAGCCGGTAGCCGAACCGAAGTCGCCCGAGCCGCTGATATCGATCATCAGCATGATGGTCAACTCCCGTTCCTCGGTGAATTTTTTGATATGGGGGATCCCGGTCCGGGCGGTGACATTCCAGTCGATGGACCGGATGTCGTCGCCGGGCACGTATTCGCGGACTTCGTCGAAGTTCATGCCGCGGCCTTTGAAGACGGACTGGTAACTGCCGGCCAGGCTGTCGTTGACCAGCCGGTTGGTCCGCACCTCGATCTGGCGGACTTTTTTTAAGATCTCTCGGGTAAGCTGGACGTCCATGGTCATTGCGCTCCCACTCAAGGGACGGCTACGGTATCGAGGATTTTCCTGATGATATCTTCGCTGCCGATACCTTCTGCTTCAGCCTCGTAACTGACCCGCAGGCGGTGGCGCATGACATCGATTGCCGCCGCCTTCACATCATCCGGGGTCACATAGCCTCTGCCGGCAAGATAGGCGAGGCAGCGGGCGGCAACTTTCAGATTGATGGTCGCCCTGGGCGATACCCCGGTCTCGATATATTCTTTCAATTGAAGCTGATAACTCTCCGGCTCGCGGGTGGCGTAGACCAAAGAAACAATATAGTCCTTAATCTTGCCGTCCATGTAGATGCTGTTGACGACCTTTCGTGCGGCGAGGATATCGCTTGCCCTGGTAACGGGAGCGACTTCGATTTCGGCGTCGGTCCGTTCGAAATTATCGAGGATTTTCCGCTCTTCAGCCCTGCTGGGATAGCCGATCACCACCTTGAGCATGAACCGGTCGACCTGGGCTTCGGGCAGCGGATAGGTCCCTTCCTGCTCGATCGGATTCTGGGTTGCCAGGACCAGGAAGAGTTCGGGCAGTTGAAAGCTCTGGTCGCCGATGGTGACCTGTTTTTCCTGCATGGCTTCAAGCAGGGCAGACTGCACCTTGGCCGGCGCCCGGTTGATCTCGTCGGCCAGAATTAAAGAGGAGAAGATAGGGCCCTGTTTCACCTCGAAGGTGGTCTGCTGCGGATTGTAGATCTCGGTGCCGATGATATCGGCGGGCAGCATGTCCGGGGTGAACTGGATTCTCCGGAAATCGGTCTGAATGGCCTTGGCCAGGGTTTTCACCGCAAGTGTCTTGGCGAGACCCGGCAGACCCTCGAGCAGGATGTGGCCGCCCGACAGTAAACCGATCAGCAGCCGTTCGATCAGGTGTTCCTGGCCGACTATCACTTTGCCGAGTTCATACTTCAGCGGAGAGATCCAGCCGGAACTTTGATCGACCGCCTCGTTGATTCTCTGGATCGAAGAATACGTGTCGGCCGCCGAAGACGCCGACCGGTGAAGCTGCGGAGAGTTGTCTAACATGGATGTTCCTCTACAGAATAGGTTTACTTGCCACCTGGAAAAAATTGGGTTTCATCGATCAGGTGCGATTATAGTCATGGAACATTGCCGCAGGCTTTCATGAACATTACAAAGTCGTAATGTTGCAAAAATCGGCAAATGCTGTAAGTGTGGTGGAGGAAAGAATATACCTTGCGAAAGGTAGCCAATGTGATCTTTTAATTGAAAATGAGCCGACCGCTCAGCATACTGACTATGCCGCAACTCTATCTCCACGAATACGCGAAAAATCTGGCAGGTCGAAGGGTATGTATCGCCTGTCGGGAAGGAATCCTGCGCGATCATTTCAATGAGATTGTCGACGATATAAAATTTCTTGTCAGGAAAGACATTTCCACCAGCCTGTTTCATAATCTGCCCAACCGTTTTGCCAACCAGAAGCTGTTGAAAGAACTTGAAAAGAAGCTGCCGGCGACGCATCTTGTCAGAATTGCTCCGGAAGTCGATTTTTATGCGGCGGTCCTCGACCATCCGGACGGCATGCACAAGCTCATTTTTCTCGAGCGCCGCTCTCTCATCGACCGGTGGGGGAACAAAATGAACGCCTTGACAACAGGGCGTGTGCGGGAGTCCCTTGCCGATTTTGGCGACCTCATCGCCAATGTCAATTTCAAGGATACCATGAACCGGATCTGCGAAAAGATCGAAGCGGGGGACTGCGAGCGGGTGCATATCCTGCCGGCGGGCAAGAATACCATCAAGCATGAACTCTTTACCGTGGAAGGGACGGGGACGATGATCGCCAACAACTTCACGGAAGAGTTCCGGCAGGTCAAAACCGACGAAGATGTCGCCATCGTCTTTCGTATCCTGACCAGCTACAAGCGTGCAGGCTTTCTCAAGCCGCGGAGCAAGCAGTATCTGAGCCGGAATCGGCATCATTTTTTTGTCACTGCCATTGACGGCATCGTGGTTGGCTGCGTTGAGCAGAAAGTGATCGATGAGCAGACGGTGGAACTCGGCGCGCTCGCAATCTCCACCCGCTTTCGCAACCAGCGGGTGGGGGTGTATACCGTCAATTCATTTATCGGCACCATGCTGGCCCAGGGCTACAGCCGATTCATTTCGCTGACCTCGAACCCGAGGCTCCAGGCTCTTTTCAGGCAGTTGGGTTTTGTCGAAGAGAGTCGGAGCGAATACCTCGGGCGACAGAATGAGAGTCCTGGGGTCACCATGTTTTTTAAAGCAGTCGGAGAAGAGCAATCCGACGAGCAGTGAGATCGTCTCCTTATTTCGCCTTGACAACACCGCAGGCGATGCGGTCGCCGGCTGCTCCGGCGGGATCGGTCTTATAATCGTCCGGATCTTTATGAAGCAACACAGCCGTGCCGTCTGCATCTAAAAGCGCGGCCGAGCCTTCGCTGACGGTAATATCCGGCAGGAACAGTTCAAACTGCAGCTTTCCCGATTCCGGCACATGAATATTCGGCATATCGCCTGCATGCGGTCCATCGGCACTCATAAACCCGTGTTTCTTGCCGGTTGGATTGTAATGTCCGCCGGCTGCCTTGAAATCCGGACTGCACACTCCCGTGGCATGAAGATGAAAAGCATGTGTCCCTGGCGGCAGGTCTTTCAAGTCGGCTTTCAGGAGCAGTCCGTGAGGACCCTCGGTGAAATTGACAGTGCCGTGTTCACGGCCGTCCGTTCCTTGAAGTGTCGCTTCGGCTCCGGCTTTATCCTGGCCGATGCTGGAGCCGGCCGCCGCGATAATTGCCATTCCGCAGATGACGGCAAGTATTGATTTCAGGTTCAACTTTTTCATTTGTCTCTCCTCTTATGAGTATTTTTCTATTACACATCACGACGCTGCAACAACCCTAACCATTTGTTCTTCCAGTGGCAAGTCCTCGGCGGATTGGAAAACCGGTGATGACGGCAGGAAAATCTTGAACAACAATACCGTTCATGTTAACGTCTGTTAACATGAACGAAACAAAAGAAATCATCTTGTCTGCAGCCTGCGATATTTACCTTCTGGAAGGCTATCAAGGCATGAGCATGCGCAAAGTCGCCGTAAAAGCGGGAATCTCGCCGACGGCGATCTATCGTCATTATGAAAACAAAGAGGCTCTGCATCATCAGGTCCTGCGGGAAGGTTTTCGGACGTTCGATTCCTATCTGCAGTCGGCCCTGGTCGGAAAGACGGCGCTCGATCGCCTGAACCTGGCGGCAGAGAGGTTTTTTGCTTTTGCCACCGAGCAGAAGAAATACTACGAGATCCTTTTTCTGACCATGGATCACACGGTTGAGCATAAGGTGAAAGGGGCTCTCGTAAAAGATGCCACTGTCAGTAAGGTGTTTATGGTCGACCGGGTCAGGGACTGCATGCTTGAAGGCAGCCTGAAGCAGGATGATCCGGAGGAAGTCGCCACCCTGCTGCTCGCTACCTGCAATGGTTTCTTCGGTTTCTATGTCTCAAAGAAGGCAAGCGATACGCCGCAGGAGATGAAGGCTAAATACGACCGGATGTATCGGCGGCTCCTGAACGGGCTGACGCGTGGATTGACCTGTTAATCGGCAGAGGTCGGCAGACGCCGACCTGCCTTGCGCATACTGCGTTAACATATGTTAACATCAATTTAAAACCAGTCATTGGAGGAGGGAATCATGATTTTCTTTAACAGCAGTTCAAGTCAAAACAATAAAGGAAGGCAAGAGAACACTGTTGAGGCAACCGGAAAACTGCTCCTCAATCCGAAGACGGCAAACTTTTCCGACCTTGACGGCCCATCCCGCCGGCTGGTGCGAAAGACCATTGAATTTTTTGAACAAAAGGGAAAAACCAAGCTCAAGGAAGACGATCACGAGCGGGTGTGGTATGCGGATTTTCTCGAATTCTCGAAAAAGGAAAAACTTTTCGCAACGTTTCTTACTCATCAGGGATATGGTGCCGGAGAATGCCGGTGGGATACCGGCCGGAACTGTGCCATCAATGAGGTTCTCGGTTTCTATGGCCTCAGCTACTGGTATACCTGGCAGGTGACGATTCTCGGTCTTGGTCCGATCTGGATGAGCGACAATGAGAAGGTAAAAAAGCAAACCGCCGAACTGCTCGCCAACGGTGAAATATTCGCTTTCGGCCTGTCGGAAAAAGAACACGGGGCCGACATCTACGCCAGCGACATGGATCTGGTCCGCCAGAGCGATGGCAGCTATCTAGCCCGTGGCGGCAAATACTATATCGGCAACGCCAACGAGGCGGCCTTGGTCACCACCTTCGGCAAGTTGGCGGATTCGGGCGACTATGTCTTTTTTGTGGTGAACTCCCGGCACGAAAAGTACGAACTGGTCAAAAACGTTATCAATTCTCAGAACTACGTCGCCGAATACCGTCTGAACGATTATCCGATACAAGAGGATGACATCCTCGCCAAGGGTCGAGATGCCTGGGACATGGCCCTCAATACCGTCAACGTCGGCAAGTTCAACCTCGGCTGGGCCTCCATCGGCATCTGCACCCACGCCTTGTATGAGGCGATTAACCACGCTTCGCACCGCCACCTGTTTGACCACTGTGTCACCGATTTTGTCCATGTCCGGCAATTGTTCACCGATGCCTATGCCAGGCTCGCGGCGATGAAGCTCTTTGCTCTCAGGGCGGTGGATTACATGCGCGCGGCAGGACCGGACGACCGCCGCTATCTGCTTTTCACCCCCATGGTGAAAATGAAGGTGACCACCCAGGGCGAAGAGGTGATCAATGCGCTGTGGGATGTGATCGCCGCCAAGGGTTTTGAAAAGGATATGTACTTCGAGATGGCCGCGAGAGACATCAGGGCCTTGCCGAAACTCGAGGGAACGGTCCATGTCAATATGGCGCTGATCATCAAATTCATGGCCAACTATTTCTTCAAACCGGGCCACTACGGCGAAACTCCCCGGATGACATCGGCTGTAAACGACGACTTCCTCTTCAGGCAGGGAGCAACCAAAGGGCTCGGGAAAACCCGCTTTCACGATTATCGCAAGGTGTACCGGTCGGTAAATCTGCCCAACGTGAATGTCTTTAAAAAGCAGATCCGTCTGCTGAAAATGATGCTGGTCTTAGGTAAGCCGGGCAAGGAGCAGATCAAGGATTTCGATTTTCTGCTGAATCTCGGCGAACTTTTCACCCTGGTGGTCTACGGTCAGCTGATTCTGGAGAATGCCGAACTTCTGAACATCGACGACAACCTGATCGACCGGATCTTCGAGGTAATGATCCGCGATTTTTCGAGGTTCGCCCTGCAGCTCTACACCAAAGGCTCGACCACCTTTATCCAGCAAAAAATCTGCAAGCGCATGGTCAAACGGCCGGTCGTCGATCAAAAGAGGTGTGGGTATGTGTGGGAGACATACGTTGCTCCGCTCAAGGATCAGTACGAGATGAATTCATGAGTTGCAGGTATCCGGAGGTGCCATGACGACTTCCCGCTGGCGAAGGTGTTTCCTGATTACATCCTTCAAGGGGTATGAGTACCTTCACGAAATTCATTCCTGAAAAACAAGAAATGAATTTCTAAGGTACTAATAATTGCAAGTCGGATTCCTTTCCCCAGACAGAACTGTTCCTGACGCCAGTAAGATTCCGCCAGCTGTTTTTCGCTCAAGGAAGTCTTCGCTGCAAGACATCAGTTCGTCTGCCAAAGACAGGATATGGGGACGGCATACAGATTGCTCCCAAATGGCACAACTGACCCACCGTCATATAACACCACACCGGCGGCGAACCTTTCCTTAACGGCATCCTGAAGTTTACGCAGACCTTTGAAATCATCACTCGTTACCGTCGCAGCGGCCTTCACTTCAACGCCGGCCACACGGCCGCCGGATTCCAGAACTACATCTATTTTGACCTTGTCCTTATCACGGAAGTGGCAGAGTTCGTTTATCGTCGCTCCAGCCGAAAAACTACTATGACATTGGTCCATTCCAAACAAACTGGATGGACCGACACCTCCTTATCATGCATGGTGGGTGATCATTATATTGAATGTCAGATTTGATCGAACATGAACCGATTGGTTAAAAAGTGCCTGGCTTTCCATATATTAACCGATCGGTTAATATCGGTTGACTCTCTTGAAATTTAACTGTACGGTCAAATCAGGAGGTCGTTTTGCTATGTCAAATATAGAATATCCGTATCTTGTTCAATTACCGAAATACATAGGCTCCGCTATCGAGGAGAAGCGGAAAAAGAAAAAAATGACTCAAAAAGACCTCGCTGATATTACAGGGACGAGCGTGAAATTTATCAGCAACGTCGAACGAGGTAAATCTACTGCCCGCCTCGATAAGGTTCTTGATTTGATAAGAGCCGTGGGACTCAGGGTTTATTTGACTGATGGGGATGTCGAGAAATGAGCAATTTAACCGTTTATTGGGATCAGGAGGTAGTTGGTACAATATCCAGACACCCACAAGGCAAAATATCGTTTGAGTATGCTTCTCAGTGGATTGTGACGAAAGGAAAACCAATATCGTTATCATTACCTTGCGGTCAAAAAAGATTTCCTCCCGGGCTGAGCACAGCCTTTTTTGAAAATCTCTTCCCGGAAAGTGAAACAAGAACCATCCTGGCTTTCAATCACCGATTTGACAAGAAAGACACTTTTTCATTCTTAGAACATTTTGGAGGAGATTGCGCCGGTGCGCTTTCCATAGTCCCTGAAGGTGACAACAGTCATTGTGAACCAGGTAGATATAGCTGCATCGATGCTGACTTAAAAGTTGCTCTGGACATGATTAAAGCGGATCCGGACAAACATAAATTGTTCCCGGAAATGGCCAACGCCCGTTTGTCCATTGCCGGTGCCCAGGATAAATTACCGGTATATTTTGAAGACGACAGTTTTTTTCTTCCCGAGAATTCGGGGTCGCCGACCACCCACATAATAAAGCCAGCCAGCCTTTATTTCCCTGACATCCAGAGAAACGAATCCTTCTGTATGGAGCTAGCTCACCATATCGGGCTACCCGTCCCCAAATCGCAACTGTATAATTTTGAAGGCCACGAGCTGTTCCTTGTCGAACGTTTTGATCGACAGCGTACTGGTGACGCAGTAATAAGAGTGCATCAGGAAGATTTTTGTCAGGCAATGGGATTGCCATTCAACCGGAAATATCAGGAGACGGGCGGGCCCGGCTTTGCAGAATGCAGAGAATTGGCAGAAGAGCATTTGTATGCTGATATAACCAGGGTGAAAGAACGATTGACTGCTGTCATGGCGTTCAATTTTTTAATAGGCAACAACGACGCCCACGGTAAAAATTTTTCTGTTATCCATGGAAATATAATTAAGCTTGCACCCTTTTATGATCTGGTATCAACGCAGGTTTACCCCGGTCTGGATCGCAAACTAGCCATGGCCATAGGCAAGACCTACAGGCACGATCGCGTCAATGAGGCCTCTTTTACGCAGTTTAGCCGGGATGTAAAAATGCGCCCGGAAAAGGTATATGAAATTATTGAAGGATCTGCCCGGGCCGTTAGGGAAAAATATGAACATGTGCTGTCGGCCCACGAAAAGCAATATGGTGAATCAAAAATCTATGCGAACATTCATGAAGTGATAAAAAAAAATCATGCTCACCTGCAAGAGTTGATAAATGATCTTGACAATCGTGTTGATGAGGAAGAGTCTTACCGACCAATTATGTGAATTACAAGAGAGAAACCTCGCCATTCAGAACCCCAAAAGTGGCGGAACCGGAGAGACAGTTTATGTTCCACGAAAATTTCTGGTAAGGTTAAACGATTATGTTAAAGCCAAATGTATAACAATTTTAATAACCATTTTGATGTCCCGACTATAGTAGTAGATAGATGGACGCTCTCAATATAGATATGTGACACTGATTGCTGTCAAAATGCAATATGGTTATGTTGACTTCCGTATATAAATCTGTCCCCATTTCTCATTTCTTGAGATATAGATATCTGAACTTTGGAATATCTGCCGCCAAGGCCATTTTAACATATGAGATGAGTCAAGCAAAGACCCGACCCCTTGACGACAACATGCCCGTCGGCAGATCGACCAGATTGACCGGCGGGTGCTCCAGGGCGAACGTATTCCTCACGATGAGAAGGTGTTTTCCCTGTTCCAACCGCATACCGAATGGATCAGCAAAGGGAAGGCCGGTGTTCCGGTGGAGTTGGGACTGCGGGTGTGTATTATGGAAGACCAGGATCGCTTCATTCTGCATCACCGAGTGATGGTAAAGAGCACCGATGACCGGGTAGCATTTGCCATGGTGGGCGAAACCAAGCAGAAGTTCCCCACGTTACGTGCGGTCAGCATGGACAAAGGTTTTTATAGCCCAGCAAACCAGGAAGTACTGAAACCGCGTCTTGAATGTGTGGTGCTGCCAAAAAAGGGTAGGCTTTCTCAAGCTGACAAAGATCGCGAAAACGATCTTGAGTTTGTCAAGCTGCGCAAACAACACTCGGCAGTGGAATCGGCGATCAACGCCCTTGAAGTTCACGGCCTAGATAAATGTCCCGATCACGGTCTTCGTGGATTTAAACGCTACATCGCCATGGCGGTGGTGGCACGTAACATTCAGCGCTTGGGTGCGGTGTTGCGTCAGCAGGAACAAGAGGCTG
>LADS01000023.1:0-2500 GCA_000961725.1 Desulfobulbaceae bacterium BRH_c16a | reverse complement strand
GTTCTAATATGGGAGTCAGACTGCGGGAGATAAGTTCCGTAGTCAAAAGGGTAAGAGCCCAGACCGTCAGCTAAGGTCCCTAAATCTATGCTAAGTGGAAAAGGATGTGGAATCGCATATACAACCAGGAGGTTGGCTTAGAAGCAGCAACCCTTTAAAGAAAGCGTAATAGCTCACTGGTCCAGTGGTACCGCGCCGAAAATTCAACGGGGCTAAGCATAGTACCGAAGCTACGGATATCAGAAGACGGAGTACAGATGACAGAAGACAGAAAAAAGATTTCATCATTTGAAGATCTACAGGTTTTTCAGTTAGCCTATAAAATTTCTCTGGAAATTCATAAAGCAAGTTTGGAATTTCCCCAAAGAGAACAATATGGACTGGCCGATCAAATCCGCAGAGCATCAAAATCTATATGTGCCAACCTTGCTGAAGGTTTTGGGAAACAAAATTTCTCAGTCAAGGAGTTTAAGCGATATATAGCGATTGCTCTTGGGTCGAGTGATGAGATGAGAGTATGGCTTCGTTATTGTTTCGATCTGCAGTACATCAAAGAATCAGACTGGAAGGATTGGAGAGATAGGTATCAACAAATCTCAATGATGCTACAGGGATTGCACAGAAGTTGGAAGTAGTTTCCGACCTCTGTCATCTGTCCTCTGTCTTCTGATATGGTAGGAGAACATTGTGGCCGCCTGAGAAGGTACACCGAAAGGAGTGCTGGAGGTTCCACAAGAGCTTATGTTGACACGAGTAGCGAAAATGAGGGTGAGAAACCCTCACGCCGAAAGCCTCAGGTTTCCTGTAGTCAAGTTAATCTGCTCAGGGTTAGTCGGCCCCTAAGGCGAGGCCGAGAGGCGTAGTCGATGGGAAACAGGTTAATATTCCTGTACCACTTTCATAATGTTTGATGGTAAGGGGGGACGGAGAAGGTAAGGCCATCCGGGCGTTGGTTGTCCCGGTTTAAGCGTGTAGGTGGAGAACTTTGGCAAATCCGGGTTCTCGTTAACACCGAGGCGTGACGACGATGTCTTTTAGACAACAAAGTGGCTGGTTCCATGCTTCCAGGAAAATCCTCGTATCTAGTTATGAATGTGACCGTACCGCAAACCGACACAGGTAGGCAGGTAGAAGATACTAAGGCGCTTGAGAGAACTCTGGTTAAGGAACTCGGCAAAATAGCACCGTAACTTCGGGAGAAGGTGTGCCTGCATGGTGTAATAATTTACTTATGAAGCCTACGCAGGTTGCAGTGAAATGGGGGGAGCGACTGTTTACTAAAAACATAGGACTCTGCGAAGTCGAAAGACGATGTATAGGGTCTGACGCCTGCCCGGTGCCGGAAGGTTAAGGGGACATGTCAGCGCAAGCGAAGCATTGAACCGAAGCCCCGGTAAACGGCGGCCGTAACTATAACGGTCCTAAGGTAGCGAAATTCCTTGTCGGGTAAGTTCCGACCTGCACGAATGGCGTAACGATTTCCCCACTGTCTCAACCAGGGACTCAGCGAAACTGTAGCACCGGTGAAGATGCCGGTTACCCGCAACTAGACAGAAAGACCCCGTGAACCTTTACTATAGCTTGGCATTGTTTTTTGAGGTAACATGTGTAGGATAGGTGGGAGACTTTGAAGTGGGCACGCCAGTGCTCATGGAGTCAACCTTGAAATACCACCCTTGTTATCTTAGAAATCTAACCGCGGTCCGTGATCCGGATCCGGGACATTGTCTGGTGGGTAGTTTGACTGGGGCGGTCGCCTCCCAAATTGTAACGGAGGCGCGCGATGGTTCCCTCAGGCTGATTGGAAACCAGCCGTAGAGTGTAAAGGCATAAGGGAGCTTGACTGCGAGAGAGACATCTCGAGCAGGTACGAAAGTAGGTCTTAGTGATCCGGCGATTCCGCATGGAAGGGTCGTCGCTCAACGGATAAAAGGTACTCCGGGGATAACAGGCTTATCTCCCCCAAGAGTCCATATCGACGGGGAGGTTTGGCACCTCGATGTCGGCTCATCACATCCTGGGGCTGTAGCAGGTCCCAAGGGTTTGGCTGTTCGCCAATTAAAGTGGTACGTGAGCTGGGTTTAAAACGTCGTGAGACAGTTTGGTCCTTATCTGTTGCGGGCGCAGGATATTTGAGGAGATCTTTCCCTAGTACGAGAGGACCGGGATGGACGAACCTATGGTGTACCAGTTGTTCCGCCAGGAGCATCGCTGGGTAGCTATGTTCGGCAGGGATAACCGCTGAAAGCATCTAAGCGGGAAGCCTACTTCAAGATAAGATATCCCATGGCGTAAAGTCATCTGAAGGCTCGTGGTAGACCACCACGTCGATAGGTCGGGTGTGGAAGTGCAGTAATGCATGCAGCTTACCGATACTAATCAGCCGTGCGGCTTATCCATATTTTTTTGATCATTACTCTACTGGGTATTCTACTATTCAATTATCGATTCTTATACCGTAAGAGGAGGCTCATCCCCTCCCCTTGCGACACCGCTTTTT
>LADS01000052.1 GCA_000961725.1 Desulfobulbaceae bacterium BRH_c16a | reverse complement strand
GCTTTTACCGCCGATTTCAGTTCGGCGACGGTGAAGACGGCGTAATCGGCATCTCCCGGAGGATCTTCGAGGTTGCCGGTCGAACTGTCTTCGTCACCCTGTTCGATACCTTCGAAATTACCGAGCGCATCTTCCTGAACGGTCTTGACGATCGGGTCGATATCGGCTTTAACCGGCACGTCGTTTTCGACATCGACGAGGAGCTGGCCGGCGAGGTTGACCGAATCGCCGTCGAAGTCGGTTGCCTTGACAAACTGGCCGACGTCGATTTTGCTGGCGAGGAGTTCGCCGTCGGTCCCTTCGGCGCCAAAGGAGTGGTCAACCTGATCGTCGAGATCGAAGATGAGGTTGCCGCTTTCATCGAAGCGGACTTCGAAGACGGTGGTACCGGTGACTGCCGTTACGGCGGTGATGGTCGAGCCGTTGCTGGACCAGGTGATATTTTCATTGTTGGATTTAATCCCGGCCAGGGTTCCGCTGGCGGAGCTGTCGACCAGGCTGAAGGAGATTTCCTCGTCGGCCCCGGCTTTTACCGCCGATTTCAGTTCGGCGACGGTGAAGACGGCGTAATCGGCATCTCCCGGAGGATCTTCGAGGTTGCCGGTCGAACTGTCTTCGTCACCCTGTTCGATACCTTCGAAATTACCGAGCGCATCTTCCTGAACGGTCTTGACGATCGGGTCGATATCGGCTTTAACCGGCACGTCGTTTTCGACATCGACGAGGAGCTGGCCGGCGAGGTTGACCGAATCGCCGTCGAAGTCGGTTGCCTTGACAAACTGGCCGACGTCGATTTTGCTGGCGAGGAGTTCGCCGTCGGTCCCTTCGGCGCCAAAGGAGTGGTCAACCTGATCGTCGAGATCGAAGATGAGGTTGCCGCTTTCATCGAAGCGGACTTCGAAGACGGTGGTACCGGTGACTGCCGTTACGGCGGTGATGGTCGAGCCGTTGCTGGACCAGGTGATATTTTCATTGTTGGATTTAATCCCGGCCAGGGTTCCGCTGGCGGAGCTGTCGACCAGGCTGAAGGAGACTTCCTCGTCGGCACCTGCTTTTACCGCCGATTTAAGTTCGGCGACGGTGAAGACGGCGTAATCGGCATCTCCCGGAGGATCTTCGAGGTTGCCGGTCGAACTGTCTTCGTCACCCTGTTCGATACCTTCGAAATTACCGAGCGCATCTTCCTGGACGGTCTTGACGATCGGGGATTCGTTAAGGATTGGGATATCGTTTTCGACATTAATGTCGATCTTGCCGGTGAAGGTGACGCTGGCGATATCGCCGTCGGCGTCGACGATCTGCGCCTGGACGTAGGAGCCCAGACCTTCGATGGTCAGGTTGGTGTCGTCGTCCGAGTCTTCCGGATGATCGAGCTGGTCGTCGAGGTTGAAGGTGGCCGTGCCGGTGCTGCTGTCGACGGCGAAGGTAAAGACCACCGTGCCGGCGGGATTGCCGTCATTGCCGGCTCTAGCCACCAGTTTGCCGTCCTGGTCGTAGTACCAGACTTCCTGGCCGTTCGAGGTGTAGTCTGATTTAACGCCTGTGCCGAGGTTGGCTATACTGTAGCTGACGCTTGCCGGTTCGTCGGCGCCAGGTGTGGTGACGAGCAGGTCGGCGAGGTTGAGGCTGGCGGTGTCGGTATCGTCGTCCGCGTCAAGATTGCCGGTGGAGAAATCGGTATCGTCGTCGGCGGAATCTTCCAACTCGTTGCCGAGGGCGTCCTCCTGGACAAAGCCCACGGCACGTCCTTCACCGAGGCTGATGGTCGGGACATCGTCGACGATGGTGACGGCGAGTGCTTCCGGGATTTCCGTCTCAGGCGGGGGTTCTTCAGTTACTGGCGCAGAGGTTACAACAGGCTCAGGCTCTGGCTCGGGTTCCGGTGCGAGAACGACTTCTTCCTCTATTTCGAGCGGTTGCGGATCGAGGAAATTCAAGTCGACTCCGGTGGTTTCCGCACCAGAAGTGGGCGTAACCGCTTGAGCGGTAAGATTGAATTCGACGAAAGAAGTCCCGCCGCCATCACTCTCCGGTCCACCTGCCGCCGGTCCGGCTGCGGGCGCTTCAAGATCTGTGGTCGGATCAAAATCGCCGGCAACGAGTGCTTCCTGGATTTGCTCGACCTCGGCGGCGGCTTCGCTGAATTCCGCCGGCGAAGGGCCTTGAAATACATCTTCATTAAGAAGAACATCCGACATTCTGCCGAGATCCAGCTGGGTCTGCGCTGCATCTCCGAAGACGATGGAGATCATGCCGTTGTTGCCGGTTATGATCCGGTCGTTGAAATAAACGGGGCTGTTGGCTTGTAATACCCGTACGGAGTTGTCTGCCGACCGAGCCTCTACTGTGCCATGAACGACTGAAGCTGTGCCTATAGATTGGTTGTTTGAACTAATATTTTGGTTCATAACTTCCTCCATTATTAATCATGAATGTACTTCATGCTTCTAGTATATCTTCATGATAAATACTCAGGCAGATGGATGGTATTGTACTTCAGTCCTAATAAGCATTATTATTTGAGAACAATAACGAAAACAGTTGATCTCCTCCCGAAAAGGGGTGAGGAGCTTCCGCCCTTGCTCTCTTGTCATATTTCAAAGTATCATTTCAATGACGATGATCTTGAAGCGGACGAATGAAACCGATGTGCGGTAAAGGAGCAATAGCATGCTGTATGTTGAACGGAATGAAAATGATGAAATAGTCTCGGTGCGGCGGGATGACGGTGCGTCGGCAACGGAGAAAAAACAAGCCGTGGATAAAGAGATCCTGGAATTTCTTGGGAGTAATTCTTCGCAGGATTCGATGTTTCATCTCCTTGCCGCAACGGACAGAGGGATTGTCCGGATCCTGGAGGATCTCATCGATCTGTTGGTGAATAAAAACCTGATAATGTTTTCCGAGCTGCCGACAGAGGCGCAAGAGAAACTCCTGAACCGGCAGCAGATGCGCAAACGATTGGCCAACGGATCGATCATTGTCGATGATTCGGACATCCTTTAAGGCATGTATCAGGTAGTGCTCAACCGGATAATGCCGTGGGCTTGTCGATAAAATACCCCTGGATGCCGTCAATATTGAGGTCGCAAAGCGTGTGGTACTGGGCGGCCTCTTCCACTCCCTCGGCAATCACCAGAATATCGAGACTGTGGGCGACGCCGGCAAGGGAAGCGATAAAGAAGTGACTGTCGCTGTCGCCGTTTTTCAGTTCATTGGTGAAGGCCCGGTCTATTTTTACATATTGCGGCTGCAGTGATTTGAGATACCCGAAATTGGCAAAGCTCTGGCCAAAGTGGTCGAGACCGATGGAATGTCCCAGGGCTTTTACGTCCCTTGCAAAATCCCGAAGTATTGGAAGTTCCTGGGTTGCATTGAATTCGGCGAATTCAAAGATAATCTTCGGGGCGCTCGGCTGCCGTTTCTTGAGTGTTGCGAAAATCCAGTTGGTAAACGCTTCATCCTTCAGGGAACTTGGCGAAATATTTACTGCCAGCTCATTGGTTGGCAGGTTCGCCAGGTCGAGCTGCAATGCTTTTTCAAGGACTATTCTGTCGATTGAGGAGATCCGCCGTAACCGCTCCGCCAGAGGAATAAAGATTCCGGCGTTGAGTATCTGGCCGGTTGCTAGGGTAATCCTGGCGAGGATCTCCATGTGCAGATACTGCTTGAGATCGTGGCTCCGGACGACGGATTGACTTGAAATATCAATCTCTCTTCTGCTGAGGACATCGTCGAGAATCTGCCGCCATTCCTGCTCGCCACGGGGTATATCCTGTGGCTCTGAAGAGAGGGGGGCGACCATCCAGGTGTTGGGCCCCTGGCTTTTTGCCGAGCTCACCATCCTGTCGGCGGTTGAAAGGAGCTGGCCGAGAGGTGTCGGCTGGTTATAGTTGACCCCGCCGACATGGCCGACGTTTGCCGGGTAGCCGACGTTGTCGGCTGCCAGTCTGGTGAAGTCGGCGGCGATTTTTTCGGCTGTGCGGCTGGCTTCCTCTTCTGTCGCATCCGGCAGAAAGACGGCAAAACTGCCGCCCGAAATGCGCGAGAGGGCGGAATTTTTTACCTGGGCAGTCGATTCGCGGATGGATTCGGCGAGTTTCTGCAGGAGTCGATCGGTGAGCTGGTAGCCTTTGTCCTGATTGATTTCAGCAAGATTGTGCACCTGAACGAGGAGAAAGGCGCCTTTGACGGTGGTGCCTTCCCCCGCCATGCCGACTGCGACCTGCCCCTGAAGATATCTCCTGTTGCCAAGCCCGGTCAATGCGTCGCTGTAGGCGTTTTTTCGCAGTTTTTCCGCTACCTGGGACTGTTCGTCAAACATCTGTTTGACCTTGCCGGTCATACTGTTCATGGCCACCACAACCCGGCGAAACTCACGGGTTTTGGGGAGCTTTTCCTGGAATGTGTACTGTTTTCTGCAGAGATCCTCGGCCTGGCGCTCGACCTGTCGCAGGGGCATAAGCAACAGGCGCAGGCCGATGGCGCCCAGGCAGAGCACAACGAGCGCTGTTATGCCGAATACCTTGGTCATGCCGATGGAAGCTTGCCAGAGAGTTTTATAGGCATACCCAGGATGACTTTCCACGTGAAGGTGGCCCATCTGGTTCCAGCCTGCCGTAATCAGGGTGCTGGTCCTCGGAGTCTTGAGGGGGATAAGGTGAATGAACCAGGCGGGAATATCGGTGAACATCACATCAAGGGATTTTTCGACCAGGACTGCATCGTTTAAGTCGGTGAGCAGGATGGATCGGTAGTATCCACGATCGAACACCGCATTCACCATGGTCTCGACGGTTGCGATATCGTTTTCGGCGATATGCGGTGAGATCGATAAACCGAGGGAAGTCGCGGTATCCTGCGCGTGGGACTCGAGCTGGTCTTCGAGAAATGTCCGCGTGGTCTGGAGCTTTATGAGCCAGGTGCAGGTGAACAATGTAAGAAACAACACAAAAGTGAATATCAGCAGTTGTCTGTAGAGTGTCATATGTTCAACCTCACTTATTTTAGGCCGGCAGGCATTCTGTCGAGCAGGTCGTTCCAGAGTTTCAGCCTGTCGCTTTTTCCGACCAGGTTTCCCTTGCCTCTTTCTTTAGCCAGCCACAAGCCGGAGCCGTTGAAAGTGTAGACCGGCAGGAGATCCGTTCTTTTGTTTGCAGGTTCAATTGCATCGATCAGGTTGTCAAGAATCAGAGGGACTGCGCCGGGTTTTTCATAATAGGTAAGTACCATGTGGGCCTGATTGATGTTTAAAGCTTTTACATAGGTCAGATGGAGTTTTTCTTCGGCAACGCCGATAAGCTTCAAGGTAAAATATTTAGCCAAGGCAAAATCTTCGCAATCGCCTCCGTCACTGGCGATAAACTCTATGGGAGTAGCCCAATAATCCTTTTTCGACCAATGGATGATGTCGCTTACGAAGGTAATCTTATTGAAAAAGACATTGACGCGTTCGAGTTTCTGCCGGTCGTCGGAGCTGTCGTCGTCCTGAATAAACTGTTGCCAGGCCAGCAGGTTGCGGCGAGCGTCGGCGCCATATTTTTTTTCGGCTGCATTGAGGATGGCTGGGTCAAGAGTGAAGTTGCCCCCGGCAGAGACAATGATGGAAACGAAAAGTAATAAGAGAGACAGTGAAGTGGTCCAGAATCGGAGTGATTTGGTCAGGACCTGACAATGGGAAAGGATAGTCTTGAAAAATATAGATGGCGCGTCGGGAAGTTTTATCATATTGCGCCGCGGCGAAGGATCAATCGGCATTTATTCCGAACTGCGGCGAGCAGGGCAGGGGAATGCTGGCCTGCTCGACACATTAGTAAGAATCAACCGGCAGAAATATAGCTTTTCATGGTATCGAAGGTACGAATTTTCGGAGCTATCTCGACTTTCGATTCATTTCTTTTGCTCGCTTCCCTGGTGTCATCTTCTTCTACTTGGCTTTCTTCCGGCCACTGCAGGTCAAATGCCTGTACCAGTTGTCCCAGACCATTGAGAATGCGGTATTGGGCATAGAGGCCGTCGTATTTTGCCTCGACCAGGGCGCGTTTTGCGTCGATGACTTCGGCTTCGGTATCAAGTACGTCCAGGAGAGTCCGCTTGCCGAGGTTGAACTGTTTGGTGTAGGATCCGGCAGTGTCTGCCGTCGATGCGACCCGCTGTTCCAGATACTTGATCCTGTCCTGAACCGCCTGGTATGCCATCCATGAAAGACGCATGGATTCAACCACCTGCCGGTGCGTATTGTTCCTGATTTCCCTTGCTTCACTGACCAGAAGTGCGGTTTCGGCTTTTCGTGCCTGATTTTTAAAGCCGTTGAAAAGGTTGTAGCGCAGCCTTACCATGGCGATGAAGTAGTAGTCCTTGGCCTGGTCGTTAATAGTCTCGTCAAAATCATCGTTCCAGTGCTGGTCCAATTCGAGATCTATTACGGGATAGTAAGGGGATTTGGCAACCTCATCCTGCTCTTGTCTCGCCTCAAGATCGGCAGCTGCCGATTTCAAGGTGGGATGCTGCCTGAGGGCTGCCTCTGTAGCTTCGTCGACTGAAGCGGGGATCAGAGAATCCGGAGGCACAGGTCTCTGCAGATCGTTTGGCAGGTGGCCGACGACGGCAAGATAATTACTGTGTGCGTCAACCAGATTGGTTTTGGTGACAACCACATTGGCTTCGGCAAGTGAAACACGCCCGGCAACCTGGTCACTGTCCGATTTGCTTGCAACCCCGGAGTCGCTGCGCATCTTGATCTGGTCGGCGATTCGCAGGTGGGAATCCCGGTTTTCTTCGGATAAGCGCACCAACTCTTCTTGGCGTAAGACGTTCAGATACACTTGAGCCGTTCTGAGAGCGGTATTTTCCGAGGTGCCCTGGAGACGATATGCGGAAGATTTAACGCGGGCTTTCTGGCGGTCGACCTCATTCATGGTCGCCAGTCCGTTAAAAACATTTTGTCGTAAACTTAAGCTGTATTGCTCCGGATAAAGGGTTTCGTCTACGGGTTCCTGTACTTCCTGTAGGCCATATCCGGCTGAAAAATTAAGTGTCGGATAATAACCGGCCTTTGCCTGTTCGACTTCTTCCTGTCGACCAAGAGTATTATAGGCGTTGCTTCTCACTTCCGGGTGTGTCTGGAGCATCGCATCGACTGCCTCCCGAAGTGTTTCTGCCTGGATATTGCCGGCGGTTAACGATAGTGCTCCTCCAACTATTGCAGAACTTATTAGTTTGCTCCATTTCATAGTTTTCTCCCCACTCGTTACAGTAAAATTCTCAAATTTCCAGTTGTAAAAAAGTAGTAGCTGCTCTCCTCTTTCAGTATCCCCTGACAGCCTGTTGCTCAACTTTTGTCCAGTCGGGTCGAGTCTTGATTTTACAAACATTTTCGCCAAATAATATGTACCTCGGAGAGCAGGTGACTTAACTGGTAAACATATTATCTTTTCTTGGCAAGACCTGCGGTAAGGCTTGGTAACAGGAACAAGTAAGCGTTTCGCATTAAAAAATTCTCTCACGAATGAGGGTAAAGGTCTAATAAATTTTGTGAATAATGATAATTTTTCTCAATAAAGTCGTCAATTCGAGGCGATAGAGAGTGAAGGCGGGATCGGGTTTTTTTGGGCATTTAAATGAAAAAATATTTCTTTGATGGGAATTATTTTTTTATCAAAATAATTAATTTTATTGAATGTTTTGACCGATAGAGTATAAAAATTGGTTTTACCGGCGACAGGTTTCAATAAAAACCTGTTGTTACAACCAAATTTCGAGGAGCTTGCCGTAGCGTGACAAATCGTCGATTCATTTCGTTTTCGGTTTTCCTGTTTCTCTCCCTGTTTTTTATCACAGCTGCGCAAAGTCTGGCTAGATGCCCTCAAGACATTCTTGTCAAAGCCGAACAGGGCGACTGCAATGCCCAAAGTTATATCGGTCATTTATATCTCAGCGGGAAGGGCGTGGAGCAGGACTTTGAAAAGGCGCGGTACTGGTACGAGAGAGTCATTCATCAGGAAGGGGCCGATGCGAAAATTATCGCCCACGCAAATCTGGTGCTGGGAGTGCTCTATAATACCGGCAAGGGCGGCAAGCAGTGTTATAAAACGGCAGTGCAATGCTTTCAGAATGCCGCTGAACAAGGTTATACCGATGCCCACATCAATATTGGCCTGATGTATGCCAAAGGCTTGGGCGTTAAGAAGGATTACCGGAAGGCGTTATTCTGGTGGCAACTTGCAGAGGAAAAGGGACATCCCACTGCCGCTGGTTATGTGAAAGAATTAAAAGAGAAGATGGCGTTGCAGGGATAGCGTAAAGCGACACCGGCGAAAGAGCCGGCGTCCCTGATTTCATTCGCCCGGCTCGAAGCCGATCTTGCTGATCGCCTCGCGGATCTTCCGGCGATCGGCACCTTCATTTTTAAATGTGGCCTCACCGGCATCCAGGTTGACAGTCACCTGTGACAGGCCGTCGACGTTTTCCAGTGCTTTTTTCACCGAGCCGACGCAATGCTGGCAGCTCATTCCTTTTATCTTCAGGGTTTCCATCTGTTCCTCCGGAATAATGATCCATGGTCTTGTAAGCCTGTATGATAATCATTCCAGTTGGTTCTGCAAGATTGTGGGTGTTGAATCGTCCCCGTCAGCTTGAAGTCTTTCCTTTTATGCCGGAGAACACCGCACCGACAGTGAACTCGGAGGTTTTGACCGAGGTGACGGCATATTGGCAGACATCCGTGAAACCGGCCTGCTTCATCAAGAGGAGTTGATCCCCACCGGGGATCGCACCGCCTATTCACTGCGACCACGACTCGACGTCTCCGGCAAGCTGCGGAGGCAACATCTTTTCCAGGATTATATCGGCAAATTGAAGCCGGCCGCCCGGGTGCAGGACCCGATGGATTTCGGCAAAGAGCTGCGGTTTGTCCGGGGAGAGGTTGATGACCCCGTTGGAGAGAACCACATCGAAAGTATTGTCGGCAAAAGGAAGCGACTCCGAGGACACATGGATTACTTCGATGTTGTCGACCGCGATTGCGGCAAGGTTTGCCTGTGCTCTGGCGACCATCTCGGGAGTGAGGTCAACGCCATAAACCCTGCCCGTTTCTCCTGTCAAGCGGGAGGCGACAACGAGGTCGAATCCTGCGCCACAGCCAATATCCAGCACGATACTGCCCTTCTTGATCGGAGACACGGCAAAGGGATTGCCCACTCCGCAAAAAGAATCCAGCAGGGTATCCGGCGTATTATCAAGAAGCTCCGGTGCATACCCCAGTTTTTGCGCGCCTTCCCTGCCGATCGCGTATTTGAAATATCCTGCGGCCGATGACGATACCGCTGCATACTTTTTTCTTATTGCCGAACGGATCCGGCTTTTCTCTTCTTCGCTGAAGGCTTCCGGATCAAGTTGATTTTTCGGTTTCAGTGCCGGGATGGCAGTTTGCAGCTGGTGCCCACCAGCGGTGTTTTTTGGCGGTCAGCCGCCGGAGTTCATGTTGAATTTATCTGGGGTGGTCATGGAAAGCTCCTGATGTTATCGGTTGCGTGAAATTGTCATTTTTCGCCAGTTTTAAATGCACCTTTTCTTGTGAGTTTTTGCTCATGCCCAGTTTAATTATCAAATGGTGCGTGGAACGCACCCTACATGATTCCGTTCAAGATGCAGCCGTGTAGGCTGTGAAGCCCAACATCCCAAAAAACGTTGGGCTTCACAGCCCAACCTACAAAGCTACCTTTCAGGTCGCCGGTGACACCTGATAAAATCCCTTATTAGTTGCGACGTTGTGGTATTGTTTTACTATACCTTAAAGATGTAGATTTATGCGAACACTTTCCGGCGACTTTGTAGGAACTCAACCGTATACTATCATGACAAAACAAAACTATGTGGCGGATATAGAAGGGATGCATTGTGCTGCGTGTTCGACCCGCATTGAACGTGTGGTCGGCAATCTGCAAGGGGTGGCGCAATGCTCGGTGAATCTCGCCACTGAAAAGGCAAAAATCATTTTCGATTCCGAACGGATATCCGTCCAGGCGATCGATCAGGCCATTTCCGGTCTTGGTTTTACCGCCACGCCGGCAGAACCGGAAGGGGGCGGCTCGGATCATTTCGCGGAGGCCGCCAGGCAATTGCAGACGATGAAACAGAGACTGCTGCCTGTTTTTATCCTGGCACTCCTGATAATGAGTTTTTCGATGGCCCATATGATCGGGATTACTTTGCCGGCTGTCGTCCATCCCGTGACCTCTCCCTTTGCCTACGCAGCCGTGCAGTTTCTGTTGACCATCCCGGTGCTCTTTTTCGGCAGGCATTTTTATCTGATCGGTATCCCGGCGCTCTTGCGGGGAGGGCCGAACATGGATTCCCTCATCGCCATCGGCACCGGCGCGGCCTTTATCTATTCCAGCTGGAATCTGGTCGAGATCGGCCTCGGCAACGATCCGGTCATGCTCGCCCATGATCTCTATTTCGAATCGGCGGCAATGCTTATTGCCATGATTTCGCTCGGGAAATATTTTGAGGCAAGATCAAGGGCCAAAACCACCGATGCTATCAGGCACCTGATCCAGCTGGCCCCGGAGACCGCCACGCTGATCGACGACAGCGGTCAACGGCAGGTGGCGGTGGCTGAGATTAAAGTAGGTGCTCGCATTCTGATCCGGCCGGGGGAACGAATCCCGGTCGACGGGACGATTGTCGATGGCGAATCCGCTGTCGATGAATCGATGCTGACCGGCGAGAGTATGCCGGTACGAAAAAAGCAGGATGATTTTCTCTACGGTGGAACTCTCAATAAAAATGGCTCCCTGATCATGACGGCAGCCCACGTCGGCCGGGACACCATGCTGGCCCGGATCATTCGCCTGGTGCAGGATGCCCAGGGAACCAAGGCGCCGATTGCAAGCCTTGCCGATCGGATCAGTTTTTATTTTGTCCCGACGGTTATGGTGTTTGCCGCCTTGGCCGGGTTCAGCTGGTTTTTCCTGGGCGATGCCGGGTTCAGCTATTCTCTCAGGATTTTTATTTCGGTACTGGTCATTGCCTGCCCCTGTGCCATGGGCCTGGCGACTCCTACTTCGATAATGGTCGGCACCGGCCGTGGCGCACAGCTGGGTGTTCTGGTCAAAACGGGCGAGGTGCTTGAGATGGCCCAGAAGGTGAGCTGTGTGGTCTTTGACAAAACCGGCACGCTGACGCTTGGCAAACCGCAGGTGATCGATCTTCTGCCGGTTGCGGGTTATGATGGAAAAGAAGCACTCATTCTCACTCTTGCGGCCGGGGTTGAGAGCCGCTCGGAGCATCCTCTTGCCGAGGCGATTATCAAGGAGGCCGAGGCGCGGGGGTGTGTCGTGCCGGAACCCCAATCTTTTGCGGCAACGCCGGGCCGGGGAATCGAGGCGGTAATATCAGTGGAAAAAGAGACTCATGAAGTGCTGTTCGGCAACATTGAATTTATTCAGGAAAGAAGGATCGGTGGCCTGACCAAGGAGATCGAGCAGCAGGCGGGCATGCTTTCCGAACAGGGCAAGACCGTTCTCTTTCTTGCCGTAGGGCGAAATCTCGCAGCCCTTCTGACCATCGCCGATCCGTTGAAAAGTGAGGCACGGGACACCGTCGGACAGCTTCAGGCGATGGGCATGGAGGTGGTGATGCTTACCGGCGACAACCAAAAAACCGCCCTGGCTATTGCCGCCCAGGCAGGCATTGAAAGGGTGGTCGCAGGCGTTTTACCTGATAATAAAGAGCAGGAAATCGTCCGGTTGCAGCAGGAAGGCAAGGTCGTTGCCATGATCGGCGACGGCATCAACGACGCTCCGGCCCTGGCTCGCGCCGATGTCGGAATTGCCATGGGGACAGGTATCGATGTGGCTGTCGAATCGGCGGATATTGTTTTAATGACCGGGCATCTGTCCGGAGTTCGCCGGGCAATCGGTCTCAGCAGGGCAACCCTTCGAAACATCCGGCAGAATCTCTTCTGGGCCTTTGCCTTCAATATAATAGGGATACCGGTTGCGGCGGGCGTCCTGGCCGTTTTTGGCGGACCGACTCTCAGCCCGATGTTTGCCGGTGCGGCAATGGCGCTCAGCTCAGTTGCCGTTGTCAGTAATGCCCTGCGGTTGAGGTTCTATCAGCCGGAAGGGTAATCTTGTCTTCGCACCTGGACAGATGCATCTAATGGATGAAAAGACTTGACGAGGAGATATAATTGTCGTACAAAAAATGTATTCACTTATTGTATACATTTCGCTGTTGCGTTTAATTCCGGGAGGATAATTATGTTTACCATGTTACGAATCAACACCGCGACCGGTGCCACAAAAACAGAAACCTTTTCCACAAAAGAGTACCTTTTAGGGGGGAGAACGCTTTCCTCCCGTCTTGTCGGCAGAGAGGTGCCGGCCACCTGCGATCCTCTCGGCAGGCATAACAAGCTGTTTTTCTGCACCGGCGCCCTCGCCGGCACAGCAGTCTCCAGCTCCGACCGGTTGAGCATTGGCGGCAAAAGCCCCCTTACCGGCGGCATCAAGGAGAGTAACGCCGGCGGGATCGTCGGAGTTCGGATGGCGCGGCAGGGTCTTCGCTGCATCGCCCTGGAGGACGCGCCTGCAAGCGATGCCGGATGGAAGATTATTGTCATCGGCAAAGATAAAACCGAACTGGTCGACGGCGAATTTCTTGCGGGTGTCGGGGTCTATGAAAAATCCGAAATGCTGACCGGGCGATTCGGCAAGAAGGCCGGTTGCATGACCATCGGACCGACCGCCGAGAAACTGCTTCTCGCCACCGGCATCGCCTGTTCCGATCCCCACGGCGTCTGCTCCAGATATGCCGGGCGCGGCGGGTTGGGTGCGGTCATGGCTTCAAAGAAGATCATCGCCATGGTGATCCTCGATGACGGCGAGGTCAAGCCGGAGTTTATCGATCAGGATGTATTCAAGGCCGGGGCCAAAAACATTGTCAACCTGCTCAAGGCCAACCCGGTGTCGACCAAGTTCACCAAGTACGGGACCGCGGCAATGGTCGACATCTGCCAGGCGCTGAAGGTTCTGCCGACCAGAAACTTCCGTCATGGTGTCATGGACGGGGCGGAAAAAATCAATGCCCAGACCATGTACGATACCATCAAGGCGCGCGGTGGCGAGGGACAAACCCAGCATGCCTGCATGAATCCCTGTGCCATCCAGTGTTCCAATGTCTATCCCGACAAAGACGGCAAATTGTTGTGTTCGCCGATCGAGTATGAGACCATGGCGCTCATGGGATCCAACCTGTGTCTGCAGGATCTTGACGCCATCGCCGTCATGAACCGAATAGCCAACGATGCGGGTGTCGATACCCTGGATGTCGGCGCGGCAATTGGCGTGGCCATGGAAGCAGGGCTTGCCGAATTTGGCGATACCGCAGCAGCGGTCAGGCTGATGGAAGAGGTCCGCAACCTCACGCCCCTTGGCAGGATTCTTGCCTCCGGCTGCAAGATTGCCGCCAAGGTGCTTGGAGTGCGTCACGCTCCCCATGTCCTCGGCCAGGCGATTCCGGCGTACGAACCTCGCGGGACCAAAGGGATGGCGATGACCTATCTGTCTTCACCGATGGGGGCCGACCACACCTTCGGCTTTACCCTGCGGGATGAAGAGGTCCCGACCAGCAAGGAAGGAAAGGTCGGCCTGTCGAAAAAATTCCAGGTTATCGGCTCCCGGATGGATGCCATGGGAATGTGCAATTTCGTCCGCTATTCGGTACAAAACGATATGAAGCCGCTTCTGGGGCTCATTCAATCCCTGCACGGGGTGGAGATCGGCGAGGTGGAGTTTGACGATTTTGTCAAAGAGACCCTGAGAATAGAGCACCAGTTCAATCTCGATGCCGGCATTACCGCCAAAGACTATCGTTTCTGCGAAACCTTCTACGAGGAGGCCCAGCCGGAGACCGGGGAAAAGATGGATATCACCGATGAGGAGAGCCTGCTGGCCCGGCAATGGTAATCATCACCTTCAGATTGAGCGAGATCGGCAGGATCGAGATCCCGCTCACCGGCACGGAAAAGTGGGAGACTGTCGTGCAGCGATGTGCCGCCCATGCAGGTGTTGCACTGGGCGGTATTCTCGCGGTCCGCAGGGGCACGCTGCTGCGAGGCGCGGATCTTATTGAAGACGGCGATGAAATCGACGTCTTTCCGGCACTTTCCGGCGGCTGACCGGTTACAGATCCGGGTTATGCAGTCTTTTGCTGTGTACCGGTGAACAATTACGCTGACCGCGCTGGTCGAAGGGTTAGAATTTCTTTTTAATCCCCGATTTCATATGATTGTATTCCAGCATCTTCTTGAAGATTTCGATAATGAAAAACTCAGACTGAGGGCGCTGTTTTTTTTCTTCGGTTGAGGTCTTCGCCACCTTCGTACTTTCTTGTGCCATGTACTTTCTCCCTTGGATACAGTTTTGCCCGATTGAAAGATTTGCCGCGAATGATTGAATAATATTTAGCAGAATCGGCAGGTTTTGAGAAGGCTGAAAATATGACCTCTCGTCAAACCTCCATTCCGGATTGCCCTGCTTTGCCGACACGAAAGCAGATCGCAACCGCCAGAGCAAAGAGAATATCAAGCGACAGCAGAGTGGTAATTGACCTGTCGTAGAGAATACCGGCCTCGGCCGGGAAGTCTTCGTCCCCTTGCCAGAGGAGAACCGCAACCGGAAGATCGGGGGTAATGTCGAACCGGAAGGCGGCATCGGCCAGGTTCAGCGAAGTGCCACCCAAATCCCTGCAGCATTTTTTGAATCTCTCCAGGTCATTGCCGAACCGGCTGCTGATCAGATCCGTCGGAATGAGGTGCGGGCCCCGGAAAAACGTGGTTCCACCGGGAACATCCTTTTCGGAAATCCACTCTCCCTTAACTTGTATGTCTTGAGCGGAAAGCAGATAATAGATAACAAAAAGATAAAAATATTCATGAGGCTTCGGCTCGGCGGTGCCTGTACATGCAATCTTTTTCCCGGCACAGTCAAGGATATATTCCTCGCCCCAGATATCGAGAGAATACGTGCAGCTCACAGGATCAAAGCGGCAACGGCCATTACGGCAGATCTGCCCGGGCGCTGCATTCGCCAGTTCCTGAAAGTATTGGTGATCGATGGAATTTGTCATGAGGTTTCCTGGAATTGATTCTTGTGAATGCGCTTTTGCCGGTTACCGAATCGAAATCGGGATCGCTATCGAAATCGAAAGATAAGGTTCGATCATCGATCCCGACACATACCCGGCATCTCCAACCGACTCACTCGGCATATTCCTCTTGAGCGGTTCTGAATAGTTACGAAACTTATCGGATACGAAAGGTAGATAAAAAAATCCCGACTTGCAAGAGAATACACAAGTCGGGATCAAATGTTATTTGTACAGCTCAACCGGGTTATCTGGTTTTCCAGTTTGTTCTGCCGCTTTTAAAATTAAAGAGCGGCAGGTTATCCTGCCCGACTTTGACAATTTCACCGGTACTGGTTTGAATGTACGCATTGACATCGTGCGGGCCACCGCCGGTTTGAAGACTTGGCGTGGTGGCCAGTCCCTTGCCAAGATCAAGTCGGTCTTTGACGATCGGTTTTCCTTCGGGATTGTCGTAGGTCCCGAAAACGCTTTCATACCAGGCGGTACCTGTTAAATAATATACGCCATACAGATAGCTGACGCCTTCAGCCTTGCAGATATCGGCGAAAGGTTGATAGCTGGTATAGGTCACAAGACCACCCAGCAGAGTCGGCATTCCGAGAGATCTCTCGCGCAGGTCGTTGAACTCCCGGTACCAGCCGTCGATACCTATTGCCGCATTATCTGCGCCACCACATTTTTCACCCTGGATATATTGTTCCAGTTGAGAAAAAGAGTAGTAGGTATGAAGTGCGTCGCCATCGTCCGGATTAAGTGCCGTAAGCGGGAAGTCGGTGCAACTGTCACAGTAGAGATAGTCGCCTGCAAATTTAAAAAGATTGGTTGAATTGCTTTCCACGACTTGGATCTGGTCAGTTCGAAGGAGCCCCTGCGAACCGGGGCCGGCTCCGGGACTGGTCGGTGCGGCCGATGCCCCGGACCACCATTCGATATCGTCCCAGGATAATTTGCAGCCGACACCGAAAGGTTCTTTGACTCCGAAAAAATATTGGGTTGAGGTGTCTGTTTTATCTTCCGGTGCAAAGAAACGCCCGGTGCCGAAATAGACCCAGAAATTGCTCTTGTCATAGCCGATATTGGGAGCGGCAGTGATAGGGCCGTGTGCATCCAGAAGTTTGCTGAAATACCATGATTCAGGATAGGTATATGGCTGTTTGCCTCCGACATCGGGGCTTTTGGTAACAAGCCGGAACATTCGGCCATCGCCGTCCCAGTACGTTCTGGTAGGGTCAAAATCGGATCCGTCTACGGTGCCGAAATAGACAGCGTCGGTTTTATATGGCACTCCAATAGTTGGAATTGCGGTGCTGCGGACGTCAAAATCGATGGTGACCATGTCGCCGACAAAGCTGTTTGCTGCACCAATGCTGTCCGGGATGAGCTTGCGGCCGAAATGAGGTACGCTTGAGGTTGAAGTGGGATCTTCATTGGGGATGCGGAAAGGTTTACGGGCAGAAGCATCATAGTCGCCGGTGCCGTTTACCGCCCAGTTTACCCCGGTCAGGGAATTGAGCGGAACGATTGCCACTTTGCCCTGCTGGTCATTGGCGCCTTTAATTGTCGTCGGGCCATTGCCGATTGTTAAAAACCATTCGGAATTTCCCAGATCGTTGCGCATTACAACAACCGACGGCATGGAGGTGGTATAGCCCATACGGGCATACTTATCTTCCGGGGTGCCATCCAGGTCGTAGTCCTCTGTGTCGGTCGTCATTGTCATTTCCGCCAGGACCTTCGGCGGCCTTTCCGGATCGGTGACATCGAGTATAAAATACGATGAAATGAATTCACGGTTATCGGTAAATGGCGCGCTATCATCGGCCAGGGTGGGTGCACCGCCGAATCGCATATAGCCTACGAGGATAGTGCCCCAGCCGCCGGGATGAAGAAGAGGATCGTCAGGGAATATGCGGACATCGAAAATACGGGGCGGCGCATCGACGAAGTATTTATGGCCGTATGCCGGGTCGGTAAGACACGACAGGTGCGGTTGCAGATTGTACGGTATATATGCCCATAATTCATCGCCGAGTGCCGGGTAAGCATACACGCTGTTGATACTGTAGGGACTGGGTACGTAGCATTCATTTGTCGCTGGATCTCGCTGATCCTTTCGACACGACAGGAACTTATTTATTCCGGCCTGATAAAACCCGCCGTTGACCGCGTGGAGCATACCGTCATTGCCGCCGAAATAGATAACATGTCGCCGTTCCAGATACTTTTTATAGAAGGCGGCATACGTCGGATCGTTGTAAACCAGGTGATACCCTTCTGCCGGTCTGGCTACGAGGGTCGGTGTCGAATGAATGACATCGCCCAGTCGCCATGGCGGGCTGTTTACCGCAGCAGGATCGCAATCCGGATATTTTCGGCATCTGAACACATAATCCCGGATCCCATTAGCGTTGATATCTTCTTCCGGTTCGAGAATGCCGTTGCCGTTGATGTCTGTTTCATAGATGTCGTTGCCACGAATCCATTCAATAAGGTTATCGAGATCGGCATTAGTGGTCACATTGAAATCACTGAGAAAGTCGTTTCGAGGAGACACGGCAGCCGCAACACTCAATGGAGGATCGTTCATGCCGGCTGCAAATTGCAGGACTTCTTCCTGATCGTCGACGATCCCGTCGTTATTGAGATCGTTCCAGGTGAAGATATATCGGCGGTTGGTGTTAAAATTCCACGTCCCGTCGGCGAGAGTTTCCCTGTTGTCGGAAATTTCGGTAATAGTTTCAAGTTGAACCTCTGCAGACCAGAGGTACCTGTCGAAACTACGAAGTTCAACTGCTCCGGCTGGGGTATTGAAGTAATGCGATGCGGCACAGACTCCGGTCTCGATGACCGATGAGTTGAAACAGATTTGCGTCGAATTGGTCGACTGATTGTAAAATGTCACAATCCTTCTGTCGCCGTCGAGGACCCCGTTCTGGGTAGGGATTCCGTTAACGATCGGATAGACATCTTCGCCCGGATCGAGAATGCCGTTGCCGTTGGTGTCTTCCGTCCAGAGTTCGCCGCGGGTAGCATTATTGCCGCCACTGTAATCATCCCAGAGCAGACCGTGCTCGTCAATGAAGAAGGCGTGCACATCGCCGGCCCACAGCAAAGGCTCCTTGCCGAGGCCCCGGTCGATTTTTGGCCAGAAGATAGCCTGGTAAACACCGCCTTCACCGCTTCTCGAACTCGAAATAACCGAAGCGGCAGATCCGGCCGATGTTCGGAACAGAATATCCGACAATGCCGATCTGAGATTTGCTTCGAGCTGCGCCGGATTGTCACCGGTTAGAAGTGTAGTGCCACCGTTGGCGGCGGCATTGGCCATAATGGCAGCTGGGTTGCATTCGTCATCCGAGCCGTCGTCACGGGGGGCGCCGGCCACAACCAGATATGTTCTGATGTTTTGTTTATCATACGAGGTGCCGTCATCGCTCTGCAGGGTGGGAGTAGTATAAATGTCGGCACTTATGGCATTTTGACCGAAGAACGTCAGGTCGTCGAGAAATGTTGAACCATAGAGATCGCTTTGCCCCTCTTCGTTCAGACATTGACCTTCATTGGCTGCAGTGACAGTTGGGTCTTCAAGCCCAAGACTGGTGATCTTCGCGGCGACATCGGGATTGATGTCGGCAGTCGATGCACCTTCCGTAATAACCAGGATATGGTTATCCTGGCACCAGTACTGTACCGGGTCTTCAAAGGCCGCATCTTCGGCAGCGGTGGTGAAATCGGCAGGATCAAGCCTGAAGTCGGTATTCTGGCCGTAATAGCCAAGGGCATTATAGAGGGCCTCGGCAAGCGGGGTCCAGGATGTGGCCCGGATATCGTTGACGGCAATAACCAATTCGTCGACATGACGTACACCCGAAGCATTCGTCGCATACCCATCCTTGATGGGTGAGATGACTCTGGCGCCATCACGGTTGGAGTCCGGGCAATATTTAACTATGGTATCGTTTGCATTCTGGCATTCTGTCAAGGCGCCGTTGTCGTTAAAGGCCATGGCTCCCATCCGCAGGTCTTCCGCCACCTCATGGAGGATGCCCTCCGGAGCAGAAGTCTGCCGAATATATCCCTTCATGACAAGAAGAGGCCGAGCGGTGCCGAACATTGCAACAACGCCCGAGTCGATCATGGCACCGACCATTCCCCAGGTCTCGCCGGTATTGAAGATCTGGTCGGAGGGATCGATAACCTCAGGTATTTTCAGGGAGCCGCAGTAATCCCACATCGCTTCCTGGATACACTGGGTGGCAGTATTGGGGTTGAGGTCGTCGGTCCATTTGCCGGGTGTGCCGGTTGCGGAGGTGTCGCAGACAAAAGCATCTGTCGGATCGGCATCCCGTAATACAAGAACCCAGGGTTTGTTGCAGGTGTCTTTGCTGCTGTTGTAATTGCCCGAGCATTCGTAGGTCAGATTATCTGCGAAGCAGCGTGGGTTTCCAGTATCATAGGGCCCGTTGCAGGGAATTGCCACACAGCCGGGAGGAAGGGTGCCGGGTTCCCAGCAGCGACCAATGTATCCCTCACGTGAGCTGCCTGACCCTGTCGGGTTGTTTGCATCGGGAATAGTGCCGTTATAGCTGCCATAACACATGTAGCCACTGTCATAAGGGTCGATGGTGGCCGGAGAAACACCGATGTCGTAGATATTTTCGCAGGCGTTGACGATCTCACTGACGTTGCCGAGATCGGCAGGTGTCGTGTAATTTTTTTTGACAATCGACCAGCAGGTATGGATAGAATGATTGTAGGCTGCATTGGATTCGGCAAGCACATTGTTGGTGCCGCTATAATTAAGGCAAGTCCCCACATACTGAGAGAGCTGCCCCTGATTGGCGTCCTCGCCTTTGGCAACTTCATTGATGGCATTCTGACAAGCTTGCTGCCGGTCGCTGCCGATAAACCCTGCAGTGCTTACACCCAGTATGGCTATACGGGTGGTGTCGTCGGTTGAGTCGATCCAGTCGTCATCGCCAAAACCCCGAACCGAGAAGGTGATGACATTATTCTCCCCTGAAGGCTGTTTTTTGACGCCCACTTCCTTGATAAATCCCCTTGAAGAGCAGCCACGTCCTTCGCTGACAAGGGATTGCTGATCTTCATTGTATTTTCCGCCGGTAAGGATTTTTTTCTGGATGTCGAATTTTGAAGCAGCCGCCCAGTTGAGAAGGTTGCCGCTGGCGGCAAATACCGTCACCCCGGACTGAACGCCGCCGACCGAGCTGATTTTCACGAAAAGATTGTCCTGCTTATAGGCAACTCCGGATGCAGCTCCGGAGGCGGACGCCGCATCGTCGCTGGTGGCATAATTTGTTTCCGCAAAATATCCTTCATCGAGTCTTGTCCAGCTGACGCCTGAATCGTCGGCTACGCCAGTACCGGAAGAAGTCCCTGAAGAGGTCGCCCTGAACAGCATGCCATGATCGCTGACTACGTCTCCGGCAGCATAAACTTGATTGTCAAGCCAGGAAGAGTCTACCTCGACCCAGCTCAGGGTATCGCCCTGAATGGTGATGCCATCGGACGAGTCCGGATCGCTCGCGGTTCCACCGGCCGCAGAGTAATAGAGCTGATCGGCATATTTAACAAAACTTTTGGCGGGATAGGTGTCTCCATTGGTCCATTTGGGTATTTCATAAACAATGGCCCAGGTTACCGAGGTGTCTGCATCTATATTCGCGCCGACCGAAGCGTTGCCGGTTGCAGCTGCGGCCTTGTAAAATACCCCTTCGGTGTAAACATAGTTGCCGGCACTGTAGGTCGTGCCGCTCAGCCATTGAGGGACGCCGGCCGTCCACTGGTACCATTTTTTCGGATCGAACAGACCGGCATAGGTTTCGGCAGGGTCGAAACCATTGTCGACGCATTCCCCGACAATATTGACGTAGGCGGTGTCGAGCATACTGCCGGAGTTGTCGAGAGCCAGCAGAAGATTCGGTTTTGCGCCGGAAGACAAAAACGGCGGAATGCCAAGGCCATCCTGGCAGACATTGGCGTTGGCGGTACCAGCTTGCAGCAGGAAACATGTGCAGAGAAGAATGAAATAACGATAAACTGAAAAGTCTTTGAAAATATTCATTTTAGGCCTCCAGTACAGCAAGTATTTCGAAGAGATTTTATATATCGTATCTGCAGAATGGATCTTCCCGGCCGACTACGTGGCGGTACTGGACCCTTATCAGGCTTTCACTGTTCGAAGATCCGATATGCTGAGCATCGATCTCATATTCGAGCGTGACACCTCCGGCACTCATCGACCGGCCGAGACCGAGGTAGCCGGCTCCAAAAATAATCGAAGAGCCGGCAGACAGGTCGGCAATGCCTTCAACCGTAATGTTGGTGTGTGGCTGGCCGGCCACGAAATCAGGTGGAAGCCACATGTCGCGCAGAGCATCGGAAGGGTATGGAGGGTTTCCGGCAAGGCCGCTATAGGTTCCGATAACGTTTTGCCATAATTGAAGTCTGCCGCTATCGACGGCGATATTGCCGTCAAGCGTGATATCTCCGGCTGCATTGAGCACAGCGCTGCCGACACCGCCGGATGAAAAATTGACGCAGGCGATGTTCTGTTCAAGAACTTCTGCGGCAAATTCAGTCCCGCCGTCCGCTTCGTAAAACGTCTGCTTATGAAGTCTGTCGTTTGCCGCAACTTGAATCTCTGTTGTGGTATTGTTGTTCATGGCTATGCCCATAATCGTCAAAATGAGCATTATCATCAGGGCGGCAACCAGGATAAAACCTTCCTCGTTGTTCGATTGTCGCGGAATTCTGGTCATTTCAAAAACTCCATGGGATTAAAATACCTTCTGTTTGTAATAATTCAGTACCACTTGTTTATTGACGCCGAAATCGTTGTGCTGGACCAGGACCCTGACGGCCTTGACGGTTGATGCCGAGGGGTCGCTGGGGTTTGGGGTAAGGGAATTGGTGACGGTCCATGAGACCGCATATCGGTCTCTGACTTCGTTGCCGTCGACAATGTCGTCGTAAGGACTCTCCAGCAGTTGCTCGATACGATCGGCTGCCCAGGTGGACGAACCGGTAATGGCATTGGCGGACGCATTGTACCTGATCGACGTGGTTTGCATCGAATACAGGGCAAAGATGCCGACAGTCAGAACGACCATGGCTATCATTGTTTCTATGAGGGTGAATCCTTCGTTTCCCTTCATCCGGGCAACGTTTGTGCTTTTATTGTCGGTGTGCATTGTTTTATAACCCCATGTTTCTGCATTTGACGCTGGCTATAAGGAGTCGCCGTCGAAAATTGTCGTTAAAAGGACCCCATGTGGCGCCGGAATCTGTTGTGTAGGTGGCTGTATCGGTAAAGTTCGGGTCACGGTTTGCCATTCGTGCAAGTATCGAAATGGTGACGGAGCGGATATCGGCGGGAGAAGCCGGTGCGGTTGTCGTGAGGCCGGTGTCAAGCGTGTAGTTGAATTCGATGGCATGGATGTTATTGGCGATTGCCTGAGGGACACCGCCAACGATCATGGCAAATGAGGCCGCGCCATTATCGGCAATGCCGTCAGGAGGCCCGGGCAGCACATCGACACCGGCAGCAAATCCGAAGGTGATATTTTCATTCGGCCCGTCGAGCAACCCATCCCCGTCGTCTGCTGTGCCGAGAGTATTGGTCGTGTCCTTGGTGAAATTGAGAGTCGCGGCGGTGGCAGTTACGATTCCGGCATTCGAGAAACCCGGAGGGTTGTAGCCGGCCATGCGGATGTCCTCCATCATGAAGTTCATGGCGGACCGGATATTCTGTTGCATGTCCACCACCTGAATCTGAGTGGTGTAGTGACGTTGGTACACTGTATAGGCAGTGTAAATAACTCCCATGACGAACAGTGATATCGCCATGGTCACCATCAACTCCACCAAAGTGAACCCCTGGCCGTCTGTCGATGTTTGCAGGTGGTATTGAATTTCCCTTCTCATGGAGTATGGTCCCTTCAATTAAAGAGTAAGATTGCCGGCGATGCCGAGGGTCAGGGTGTAGCTTCGGCCATTGCCGTTCTGCAGAGTCACCGAGCCGCTATTGAGGGCGATAGGGCGACCGGTCGGGATAAATCCCGTAGTGTTGCCTGCAACAGTTACTGCACAAATACCGCTGCCTTGTCTCATGGCGACCTGCCTCAATACGGGCTCGGTGCCATCCTGGACATTATTTCTGGCGACGCCGCCTGCTCCACTGCCGTCATCAACAAAAATTGTGTAACCGCCGCCGGGGGTGGGGACAGTTGGGGCGCAGCCTACCGGAGCAAAGACTATGACAACATTCCTGTTGCGCTTGATCGCTTCGGACTTGGCGTGCTGCATATCCGATAGAAGCTCCTGGGAAGCAGCCCGCAGACGATTATTTTCAGCCCATGTTAAAAAGTTGGGGACGGCAATTGCGGCTATAATTCCAATTATCGTAAGAACGATCATGACCTCAATGAGGGTAAACCCCTCGGTAGAGGGTTTCATTTTCTCACTTTTAATGGGTCGAGTGGTGTCCATAGTAAAACCGGGTAAAAGTTGGTTGGCGGTAGTATGACTGTTTTAATTATAGCAATATTTGTACCGTCTTCAGTTGTTGAGAAGAATTATTCCTATGTTGTTGAATAATAAACAATAGGTAGATGAAAAAATAGATTGACATTAAAATTATTGGCTGGAGCGCCTAAAATTACAGTGACAAATATTGTCGATAGAGGCTGGATGTATAAAAAAATTTACTAGGAGCTCCGTATGGAAGAAAGGTGGGACCGATGACAAATTTTGCCTGGAGCGATTGAATGGGGTATAGTTTCGTTATGTTGTCAGGCGCAGTCTGGAGGAAGAAAGTTGAGGCAAATTTGAGGCATTTTCCGGTGCTGCTCAAAATATCGGGTCGGCGAAGCAGCCTGTTACCGATCATGCATGCGATAACGATCTGCAGAAAAGGTATTGTTTTATGATCTCTGCCGTTGCTGGAAGGATCGCGTCTCACCTTGCTTTGATTTTCCTGATCCTGCTGGGCGGTTGCAGCAGGTTGCCGGACTACGGCAAGCCACGGAGTTTTCCCCGCGACGCCATTCAGCCGGGAGCGGTCGTTTCCTACCGGTACCTTGACGTTGCCGATTTTCAGGCCAAAGACCTGCCGGACCACCTGCACGATCATGGACAGCATGTGAACGCCTATTCGGCGGTGGCCATTAGGGCCGCTCCCGGATCACAGTACATACTTTCCCCGCCGAATGAAGGTCTCAGCATTCAGGTGTACAGTGTTCTAGTAAAAAACCTTGCCTTCGAGGCGGTGCTGCTTCCCGCGCACAGTTGGTGGAATCCGTCCCTGGCCAAGGAGAAATTTGCCTATGTGCTGCAGCATGAACAGATTCACTTTGCCCTGATGGAAGTTGCCGCACGACGTTTGACCGGCAAAGCCGAAAGGGAACAGGCACAGCTGGCAGTGTTTGACAGCAGCGCTGAAGCCGCAGCAAAACGATTGCTGCAAAAGATTGAAGAGTGGCTGGCAGAGTCGGAGGAAGACGTGCTCAGGGAGCATACCGAGTTTGATGAAGCCACTTCAGGTCGTTATGCCCCGGAGGTTCAGCAGGAATGGTTGGAAAGAGTGGAAAAGGACCTGAAGGATCTTGCCGGAATGGATTGATAAGGAACATGCAGGTTTTTAAGCATCGTTGCTATGGAGTTACTAATGGAAAACATGGTGATCACCACCGACATGATGATAGTCTTTTTTCTGCTTGGGCTGGCGATTTTTCTTTTTGTCACCGATCTGCTGCGCGTCGATCTGGTCGGACTGCTGATGATGGTCCTCCTGCCCCTGACCGGGGTTTTAACGGCGGAACAGGCGATCGCCGGACTGAGTTCCAATGCTGTGGTGTCGATCATTGCAGTCATGATCATAGGTGCCGGCTTGAACAAGACCGGGGTAATGAATCTGGTGGCAGCCCAGATCGTAAAAATAGCCGGGCGCAGCGAAAACAGGATCATGTCGGTTATCTCCCTGACGGTGGCTGTAATATCCAGTTTCATGCAGAACATCGGGTCGGCTGCGCTGTTCATGCCGGCAGCTTTGCGGATCAGTCGTCAGTTGAACTTTTCCGCCAGCAAGATCCTCATGCCCATGGGGTTTTGTGCCATCATCGGCGGGTGTCTGACCCTGGTCGGGTCGAGCCCGCTGATCATGCTGAACGATCTTATGAAAACATGGTGGGAGAATAATCAGGCGATGGTGAATAACCAGCCGTTTGTGCCTTTCAAGCTGCTGTCGGTAACCCCCATCGGCCTCGCCCTGCTGCTTGCCGCGATTGTCTATTTTGTCGTTATCGGCAAACGACTCCTGCCTGCCGATGTCTGCCGTCTTGATGAAGACTGCATGGATAAACGCCTGCAGGAGATCTATGGCGGTGAAGTGGGGAAAAGCTACGAGCTGGCGGTGCCGGCCTTTTTCCCCAACAACACTCTCGGCGAACTGGAAATCCGGCCGAAATATCATGTTACCGTGGTCGGTATTGCCAAGAAAGAAGGCTATGAGAAGGAGTTGGCTCCGACCAGGGATTCGCTGATCGAAGCGGGTGATTCGTTGTGGGTGATAAGTTCGGAAAAAAATATCGTCCGATTGGCCGAGGAGCAGGGCTGGATCATCAAACCCGAACATGAGGTGTTTGCCTCAGAGAACTACCCGGATGAGTCGGGAGTCGTCGAAGGGGTTGTCATTCCCCATTCCAATCTCAGCCAGCATACCATGGAGGAACTGCAGTTCAGACGTCTTTTTCAGATCAATCCGCTGGCGATAGTCAGGGGCGACCGGATCATAATGGATAAAATCAATGTCACCGAGCTGCAACAGGGCGATACCATTCTCATGCAGGGGAGATGGAAACAGTTCAGACTGCTGACCGCCAAAATGGATATCGCTCTCCTGAACGACATCAAAGGGGAGGAGTTGAGGCCCGAGCGCACCAGGTGCGCTCTTTTTTTCCTGCTGATGGCCCTGACCCTGGCTCTCGTTTTCCAGGTCAAACTCTCCATCGCCCTCCTCACCGGCGCGCTCGGGATGATCCTTGCCCGGATCATCCCTGCCGACCGGGCTTATGAAGCGGTCGACTGGCGCACGGTGTTTCTCCTCGCAGGTCTCATTCCTTTAGGAACCGCCTTCGAAACAACGGGGACTGCTGCCTATATTGCCATTAAAGTGCTGGCGGCGGTCGGCAGTCCGCAACCCTTGCTGCTCATGCTGGTCATTTCTCTTCTCACCGCTTTTTTCTCTCTTGTTGCCTCCAACGTTGGAGCAATGGTGCTGATGATCCCTCTCGCCATGAATATGACCGCTTCAATCGGTGCCGATCCGGCGGTGGCGGCCCTGGTGGTGGCGGTATCGGCATCGAACACCTTTGTCCTGCCGACACATCAGGTGAATGCGCTGATCATGAGGCCCGGAGGATATAAGACCAAAGATTATATGCGGGTCGGATTCGGGATGTCGGTGCTCTATGTCGGTGTGCTGATGTTGTGTATCAATTTTTTCTTTACTCTTTGATTCCTCAAGAGGCCATGCCCCGATGCCGGCATGCAAGGTTTGTATATCCTGTGTCGCAGCCGCTTTTTGACTTGAATTTTTTCAGTCCAGAATCTGGCTCAGGAAGAGTTTGGTACGTTCGTGCTGCGGATTGTTGAAGAATTCTTCCGGGGCGTTTTCTTCAATTATTTCACCACTATCCATAAATAAAACCCGGTGTGCGACACTTTTGGCAAAACCCATTTCATGGCTGACCACAATCATCGTCATGCCGTCCTGGGCCAGACTGATCATGACATCCAGAACTTCCTTGACCATCTCCGGGTCAAGGGCCGAGGTCGGTTCGTCAAAGAGCATGACGTAGGGTTTCATGCACAGGCTGCGGGCAATGGCGACCCGTTGTTGCTGGCCGCCCGAGAGTTGGCCGGGGAATTTGTGGGCCTGCTCGGCAATGCGGACCTTTTCCAGGTAATACATGGCGATTTCTTCCGCTTCCTTTTTCGGCGTTTTTCTCACCCAGATCGGTCCCAGTGTCAGGTTTTCGATAATGGTCAGATGGGGAAACAGGTTGAAATGCTGAAACACCATGCCGACTTCAGTGCGGATCTTCTCGATGTTTTTGAGGTCGTTGGTCAACTCGATGCCGTCAACGACGATGCTGCCGCGTTGATGCTCCTCCAGCCGGTTGATGCACCGGATCAGCGTTGATTTACCGGACCCGGATGGACCGCAGATGACGATACGTTCGCCTTTGTTGACTGTCAGATTGATATTTTTCAGGACATGGAATTCTCCGTACCACTTGTGCATGTCCTTGATGGTGATAATCGGAGTCTTTTGAGTATCTTTTTGTCCGGTTTCTGTCGCGTTCATCTGTTTCTTTCCTGGTTTCTGGTCATGGTTAAGCTAACTGTAATGACTACAGGCCGGTATCGAGTTCTTTTTCCAGCCTTCTGCTGTAATTGGACATCGCGAAGCAGCAGATAAAATAAATCAAGGCAACGAAAATGTAAGCTTCGGCCGAATAGCCCATCCATTTCGGGTCGGTAAGCGTGGTTTGGGTGGTTTTCAGTAAGTCATAGAGGGCGATGATGACCACCAGGGAGGTATCCTTGAACGCTGAGATGAGAATGCTCACCGACGGCGGAATGACTATCTTCAACGCCTGGGGAAGAATTACCAGCCGCATGGTCTGGAGATAATTGAGACCGAGGGATTCGGCGGCTTCATATTGGCCCTTGTTCATACCCTGCAGCCCGCCGCGGACAACCTCGGCGATATACGCTGCAGTAAAGAGGATAATGGCAATCTGGGCACGCAGAATCTTGTTGAGCGTCACCCCTTCGGGCAGAAACAACGGGAAAACCACCGAGGACATGAACAGCAGACTGATCAGGGGCACGCCTCGGATCAGCTCGATATAGACAACGCAAAAGGATTTGATGACCGGCATTTCAGATTGACGGCCAAGGGCTAGTATAATCCCTACCGGATAGGCGGCAGTCAAACCGAATACCGACAGCAGCAAGGTAAGGGGCAGCCCTCCCCAATTGTCGCTTTCCACCGATTCAAGGCCGAACAACCCGCCTTTCAGCAGGAGTCCCATGGTGAAAAGCCCGATCACCCAGGCGTAAGCAAGCGATGTATGCCAATGGTTCCGGTTCTGGCTGTAATAGAGCAGGGCAACCAGGAGAGCCATCGCCAGCAGCGGCCGCCACTGCAGATCGTGGGGATAGAAGCCGAACAGGATAAAACGGATATTGTAAGTGATTACCGACCAGCAGGCGCCATCGGAAGCCTTGCATTGGTCACTGCCTGCAATCCAGGTACTGTTGATGAGTGCCCAGTCGACAAACGGCGGGACGGTCAGCCAGAGCAGGTAGAGAACAAGGAGGGTAAGGGCGGAGTTGTACCAGCCGTTGAACAGGTTGGCTTTCATCCAGCCGATAACACCGACTTCAGTTACCGGAGGTCTGATCTCCACCGTTGCTTTGGGGGGCAGGGTATGTTCCATAGGCTTGATCAACGTTCAACAATTGCGATTTTTTTATTGTACCAGTTCATGAAGGCCGATGTCGAAAGACTGAAAACGAGATAGACGATCATGATAAGGGCAACGCCTTCGATGGCCTGACCGGTCTGGTTGATGGTCGTTCCGGCAACAGAGACAAAATCAGGGTAGCCGATGGCCACGGCCAGAGAGCTGTTTTTTGTCAGGTTGAGCATCTGGCTGGTCAGCGGCGGCACGATAACCCGCAAGGCCTGGGGGAGAATGACCTGGTTCAGAACATGGGCCGGTTTCAGCCCGATCGACATGGCAGCTTCGCGCTGTCCTTTGCCGACCGACTGGATGCCGGCCCGCACGACTTCGGCGACAAAGGCCGCGGTGTACAGCACCAAACCGAGGAGTAAAGCGGTAAATTCCGGGCTGATGGAGATGCCGCCTTTAAAGTTGAAGCCGGTGAGTTGCGGCACATTCATTGCTGTTGGGGCGCCACTCAGCCACCAGGCCAGAAGGGGCAGGCCGATAAGCAGGGCAAGGGAGCAGCGGATGAGCGGAAAAATCCGGCCGGTTGCGGCCTGTCTTTGCTCGGCCCAGCGGCGGATGAAAAAAATCAGTACCCAGGCGACGATAAAGGCAGCAGCTGCATATTTGAATGCATCATGCCAATGGGGAACACCGAAGATCAGCCCTCGGTTGCAGACGAAGACTCCCGGCATCAGGTTGAGGGCCTCGCGCGGCGACGGTAGAATTTCGTAGAAAAAGGCATACCAGAAAAACAGCTGGAGCAATATCGGAATATCCTGGAAAAACTCGATATACCAGGAAGACAGTTTAGCCACCAGCCAGTTTGAGGAAAGTCGTGCTATGCCGAGAAATGTTCCAAGCAGGACAGTCAGGACGATACCGATAAAGGCCACCGTCAGGGTGTTGAGGAAACCAACCGTCAGTGCTCGGCCATAGGAGTCGGCGGCGCCATACCGGATGAGGGTTTCGCCGATTTCAAAGGCGGCTTCTCTTTCGAGAAACCCGAAGCCGGTCGAGATCGATTGACGTTCAAGGTTGGCCAGGGTGTTGCCGATCAGATAATAACTCAGCAGTCCGACCCCAACCACAGTAAGAAACTGGTAAAGAATCGCCAGCTTGGCCGGGTCACGCAGGAAGGGGATTTTCTCTGGTGCTGTCGTGTCCATGTTTACCTGTAAACTTGAGACACGCCCGGGAAAGAACAAACAATCCGGGCATGTCCTTGCTTTGCCGTGATTACTTGAAAGGAGGCGAATACATCAGGCCGCCATTGGTCCACAAAGCGTTAAGGCCACGTTTAAGCATCAGCGGAGTGTTGACGCCGACGTTTCTTTCAAAAACCTCACTGTAGTTGCCGACCTGTTTGACGACATTGTAGGCCCATTTCTCTTCAAGTCCGAGGGCCTTGCCGTTGCCCGGGGTTACGCCAAGGAAACGCTGGATCCTGGGATCGGTGCTGGTCAGCATATCGTCGACATTATTGGTGGTGATGCCCAGTTCCTCGGCTTCGATCATTGCCAGTACCGAATAATTGACGATGTCTTTCCACTGATTGTCGCCATGACGGACAGCCGGCGCCAGGGGTTCCTTGGAAATAATTTCGGGAAGGATCTCGTAGTCGGCCGGATTGGGAGCAACCGCACGGATACCGGCCAGCTGGGAGGCATCGGAGGTCAGACAATCACAACGGCCTGCAAAAAAAGCCTTAGCCAGTTCTGCATTGTTTTCTATGACCACCGGACTCATTTTCATATTGTTGACGCGGAAGTAATCGGCAACATTCTGCTCGGTGGTGGTGCCGGGCAGGACGCAGACGGTGGCGCCGTCAAGATCTTTGGCGCTTTTCACCCCAAGCTTGCTGGGGATGAGGAAACCCTGGCCGTCATAATAGTTGACCTGGACGAAATCGAGACCGAGATCGGTGTCGCGGGTAAGTGTCTGAGTGGCATTGCGGGTCAGAACATCGACTTCGCCCGACTGGAGAGCAGTAAAACGGGTTTTTGCGGTCAGCGGAGTGTATTTTACTTTCCGGGCATCGCCAAAAACTGCGGCGGCGACGGCACGGGCGGTATCGACATCAAGGCCTTGCCATTCTCCCTTTTCGTCCGGTTTGCCGAAGCCGAAAAGATCGCCATTCACTCCCGCCTGAACAAAACCTTTGGCTTTTACGTCATCTAGGGTGCCGGCGGTAGCCACTCCTGCGGTCAGACAAAGTGCTGCAACCATGGTTGGAACAACTTTTTGCAACTGTCTCATTGAGCATGCCTCCTGGTAGAATGATACGCGGTAATTGTTTCGGTCTCTCCTCGTACATCATATAAGGAAAATTGATGAACGAGGTTATTATTACTGTAATGTTATTCCAGTAAACCTCTCCAGTGTCAAGTCTTGTGCACCGAAATCATTATTTTTTTGTGCTGTGGTTTCGATGTCCCTAAAAAATGAATCTCCGGATCCCTGCTTTTTCACCATGCATGAAGGTAATGCAGGCCGGTTCAGGTTGGCGGGGACTCCCAGGACAGGCGGAGCAGGACTTCCTCCGGCGGGAAGTCGAGAAAACCGAAGAGGAATTTTTCGAAATCCAGGGTCCGTTGAAAGTTCAGTCTGATATATTTTTCTTTCATCGGGTTCTTGTCGCCGTATCTTTCGAGGATATAGTCAAGCCTTTGGGCCAGCGGCACCACCTGATCGTGGCACACCCGTTTATCGGCATAGAAGACAATTTCCTTGGCTCCGAACAGACCTCGCGCATACGACTCGGCGCTGAAATTTTTCAGCACCACATGCTCGGCCACGATCTCACCGAGCTCAGGGTACCCCAGTTCAATGCAGATCCGTTGCCCTACTTCGGCATGGTGGCAGGCGGTGTGCAGACAGAGGGTCTTGGCGATGTCATGGAGCAGTGCCCCTGCCGTTACTTCGGCGAGATCCGGCAAGGGATCGAGGGCCTTGCCGGTTCTCCCCAGGCCGTCGACCAGTGCCCCGGCGACCCGAGCGACTACAAAGGAATGGGCTCGGATATTATCGAGCATTTCATAGCGATCGAAAAACTCCAGACACTGACTTATGGACGGGATGTGCTTTGTCATACTTATTACTGCACAGGGCGACGGCACCTTGTTCTTGGTTTATCTGCTGCTCAGTTCATGGACCGCGTCTACGGCAATTTTTGCCTGCTCCGGCGGGGTGAACTGGTGAATGCCGTGGCCGAGATTGAAAATATGACCGTGCGCGTTTCCGGCATCTTCCAGCAATCGGCCGATTCTTTCCCGCAGCCGGTCTTTCGGCAGCAGCAGGGCAAAGGGATCGAGGTTGCCCTGAACGGCCTTGTTGCCGACTTTCTTGATTGCTTCGCCGATGGGGATCCGCCAGTCGAGGCCGATTACGTCGGCGCCCGAAGCAACCGAAAGATCAAGCAGGGTGGCGCCGTTGTTGGCGAAATAAATAAGGGGAATATCGAATTGCTTGAGAGCGGCCAGAATTTTCTGCACATAAGGCAAAGCAAACTCGGCGAAATCGCAGGGGGCGAGAATGCCGGCCCAGGAATCGAAGAGCTGCAGCGCCTGGGCGCCGGCTCTCGCCTGGGCCTGGAGATAGAGGATGGTGCTGTCGGTAATCTTGCTCATCAGATTGTGGAACAGCTCGGGCTCCCGATACATCATTTTCTTGGTCTCCCAGAATACCTTGGAAGAGCCGCCCTCGATCAGGTAGGTCGCACAGGTAAACGGAGCCCCGGCAAAGCCGATCAGCGGAACCTGCAGCTCCTGGCGGAGCAGACGGATGGTCTCCATGACAAATCCAGTAGCCTCGTCGGCATCGGGAACGATCAACCGGTCGAGGGCGGCCTGATCCCTGATGGTCTGCCGGAAGATTGGCCCGCTCCCCTCATGAAATTCAAGGGGAGCACCCATCGCTTCCATGAGAATAAGGATATCGGAAAACAGGATGGCCGCATCCATGCCGAGGAGATCCACCGGCTGCAGGGTGACTTCGACACAGAGTTCCGGCGATTTGCACAGCTCCAGGAAGGTAACGTTGCCCCGCACCTTCTGGTATTCCGGAAGGTAGCGTCCCGCCTGGCGCATCATCCAGATCGGGGTATATGCTGTTTTTTCACCGCGGCATGCTTTGAGAAAGGTATCGTTCATAGAGTCTTATGGGTTAAGTTTCGATGGATGATTTCTATTTATGCTCTTTTTGAATAATTTGTCGAGGGACGTAGCTGCAAAACGGTTCCTGAGCGAGGAAATCGCCCGTCATGGCATACGCCCTGGCCCGGCATCCTCCGCAGACGCCGACATATTCGCACTTGCCACAGTTATCCTTATACCCTTTAAAGTCGCGGAGTTGAAGAAAAAGTTCGGAATTTTCCCAGATCGTTTTAAAGGGGGTCGTTTTGACATTGCCTGCCGATTTGGGGAAATAGCTGCACGGCTGGACTTCCCCGTCGACATCGATGAGGCAGATGAGCTGGCCGGCGAGACAGCCTTTTGAGCCGCCCGTGGAAAATTTAAGGGTTCTTTGTTTGACCTTTTCCCCCTCTTCTTTAGCCTTCTGCCGGACAATCCGATAGTAGTGGGGCGCGCAGGTCGGCCGCATCAGCAGTTCGTCTTCCTTTTTCTCCACCTCGTAATGCCACTCGAGTATCTCGTCATAGACATCTTCCGGGATGAGTTCTTCCATGATGTCTTCGCCGCGTCCGGTCGGCACGATCATGAACATGTACCAGGCGGTTGCCCCGAGCGATTTTACCAGCCGGTAGATCTCGGGAATTTCGTGGCGATTCCGCACGGTAAAGGACGAATTCACCAGAAAGGGAATGGCATGTTTGTGAAAGAGTCTGATCGCTTCCATGGTACCGTCGAAGGCACCCTGCTGGTTGCGGAAATTATCGTGGGTCTCGGCCTTTGCCCCGTCCAGGCTGAGTGACACCATTCTGATCCGGGTTGCCTTGATTTTTTCGCAGATCTCATCGGTCACCAGGGTGCCGTTGGTGGCCAGACACATGCGGAAACCTTTGTCGGTGCCGTACTGGGCGATATCGAAGACATCCTCGCGCAACAGCGGTTCACCGCCGGAAAGAACAAGAACGGGACTTGCGTACGAGGCTATGTCGTCAATAATGGATTTGGCCTCATCCAGCGAAAAGTCGGGATGTCCGGCAATCGCCAGTTCCGAAGAAGAGCGGCAGTGCACGCATTTCAGGTTGCAGCGGCGGGTGATTTCCCAGGCGATCCATTTCGGTTGAAACTCCATACATCTCCTCCAGGGTGCGGGCTTAGAATGCACCCGATCTGATTAAGGCAAGTGTGACAAATATAACCATAAAATCCGTCGGCTTGCTTTGTGAAAAAAACCATAATCCGTATGGCTTGTAAACAGTAAGTCTTTTGCCGGGGAAAATAAAGCGCTGGGCAAAATGTCGAAATCTCCCTGTGGACCTTTATAATTTAGATGAAATGGCTTATAGTGGGCTGCTGTTTCTACCGGTCCGGGCGATTATCCGGTAGAGTTGCGCGAAGTGTTCAGAATAACCGGCGGAACTTTGTTCCGTCGATCAGAGTGAAAGAGGAAAAATGTTGATTTCACCGGTTACCATTGCCAGTACCGAAGGCGACAAAGTTCTGCAGGGGCTGGTCGATCGTTTTCAGCCGGCAGACAGCTCCTGCCGGGATGCGGTCGCGAAGATTCTGCAGGCCGTCAGAGAGAAAAAAGATGAGGCGGTACTGAGCTATTGCCGCAAGTACGATGCGCCGAACCTTGCTGCCGGGCAGTTGCAGGTCAGCGCCCGGGAACTGAAAGAGGCCTATGACCGGGTTGACGAGGATTTTCTTACTACTCTTGCCAAGGCAATCGAGCGGATTCACTCTTTTCATGAGCGGGAGATGGAAGATTCCTGGCTGCAGACAAGAGAGGACGGCACCATCGTCGGCCGACTGGTCCGGCCAGTCGACTCCGCCGGACTATACGTTCCGGGCGGGCAGGGCGGTTCGACGCCTCTTGTTTCCTCAGTGCTCATGAATGGCATTCCAGCCGGTATCGCCGGCGTCAATCAGCGGGTGATGGTCACTCCTCCCGGTGAGGACGGCTCGATCAGCCCCCATCTGCTGGTCGCCGCTCAGGAGATCGGCATTACCGAAATCTATAAGGCCGGGTCGGCCTGGGCGATCGGTGCCTTGGCCTTCGGCACCGAGACCATTCCGAAAGTCGATGTGATCGTCGGTCCCGGCAACCAGTATGTCACCGAGGCGAAAAGTCAGGTGTCCGGCATGGTCCGCATCGACATGATCGCCGGTCCCTCCGAGGTTCTGATCGTTGCCGATGCGACGGCCAGAGCCGTGAGTGTAGCCGCAGACATGCTGGCTCAGGCGGAGCACGATCCTCTTGCTCTTGCGATACTTGTCACCACCCATGAACCGCTCGTCGCCGAAGTGCTTGCCGAACTTGATCGGCAGTTGCCTCTGCTTGAAAGGGAAAAAATTGCAAGAACTTCGCTTGCCGAGCGCGGGGTGATTCTTCTTGCTGCCGATCTCGAGGAAGCGATTGAGGTAGCCAACGCCGTCGCCATTGAGCATCTTGAGCTGATGATTGAAGATCCCTGGGCGCAGGTTCCCCATATCCGTCATGCGGGAGCGATTTTTCTCGGCAATAATACCCCGGAGGCGGCGGGAGACTATCTCGCCGGCCCCAACCATGTCCTGCCGACCATGGGCACGGCCAGATTCGCATCTGCTCTCGGAGTCGAGACGTTCTTGAAAAAGAGCTCGCTGATCAGCTATTCGGCAGGTGCTCTCGCCGCCGATAGCGAGCATATCATGCGGCTGGCCCGGCTTGAAGGTTTAGGCGCGCATGCGCGCTCCGTTGCAGTACGGCTTGGGAGATGATGGTCGATTTCCATAAGCAGATGGCAACCGGTCTCGGAATCCTGGGGATCGATCTTCCGCATCGGTCTCTTGATCGTCTTGCCTGCTATTTCGCTGAATTGAAAAAGTGGAGCAAAAAGGTCAACCTGATCGCAAAATCGGCGACCGACGAGCAGATCATCGAGAATCATTTTCTTGATTCCCTGACGCTTCTGCCCTTGCTTGAAGGTCGGGACAGCCATCTTCTCGATATCGGCACCGGTGCCGGTTTCCCGGGACTCGTCTGTAAAGCGGCTAGGCCTGAACTGAGCGTGACCCTGGTCGAACCGCGGGCCAAACGGGTCAGTTTCCTCGGCCATATCGTCCGAACCCTTGGCCTGGAAAATGTTGCCGTACTCAGTTGCCGGGTCGAGGACGAAGAGCTTCTTCCAGCGGATAAGCCGTTCAGCCATATAACGGGCAGGGCGGTCACGGAAATAGGACCGTTTCTTATGATGGTCGAGAGATTTTCTCAGGCATCTCCGCGATTGATCCTCATGAAAGGACCGAAATGGCGCGAGGAATTGACAGCCGCAAAGGAAATTGTCGATCGATCTTCTTTCAAGCTGGAAGGAGTTAAAGAGTGTGTTCTGCCTTTTTCCGGGGCTCAACGTGTTTTTTTGCTCTTTACCCGGCAATGATTCCATAAAAACAGCTATATATTCTCTAATAAGGTGAAATGATGAAAAAAATCGCAGTACTGGCCGGGGACGGCATAGGTCCGGAAGTGATGAAAGAGGCAATCAAGGTGCTTGATGCCGCCCAGCAGAAGTTTTCCTTCAAACTTTCCTATGAATACGCCGATGTCGGCGGCATAGCAATCGACAATCATGGCGAGGCCCTGCCTGCATCGACCCTTTCCCTTTGTGAAAAAAGCGATGCCATCCTGTTTGGTTCGGTCGGCGGCCCCAAGTGGGAGAGTCTGCCCCCCGAGAAGCAGCCGGAGCGTGCCGCTCTTCTGCCGCTGCGTAAACATTTCGATCTCTTCTGCAACTTTCGCCCGGCCAAGGTTTTCAAATCCTTGACCGCAGCCTGTCCGCTGCGTCCGGATATCGTCGGTGACGGTTTCGATATCCTCTGCGTGCGCGAGTTGACCTCCGGCATCTATTTCGGCACCCCGAAGGGAAGGGAAGGGGAAGGGGTAGACGAAAGGGCCTTCGACACCATGGCGTACAAGCGTTCCGAAATCCAGCGGATATCGAGAATGGCCTTTGAGGCGGCACGTCTTCGGCGTGGCCGGGTTACCTCGGTCGACAAAGCCAATGTACTTACAACCATGGTTCTCTGGCGGCAGGTGGTGATTGAGATTGCCGCGGAATACCCCGATGTCGAACTCCGCCACATCTACGTCGATAATGCCACCATGCAGCTGGTACGCGACCCCCATCAGTTTGATGTGATGCTGTGCGGCAATATGTTCGGCGATATCATTTCCGATGAAGCCGCCATGCTGACCGGTTCCATGGGATTGCTCGCCTCCGCGTCCCTGAACAGCGCAAAATTCGGTCTGTATGAGCCGGCCGGCGGTTCCGCTCCGGATATAGCAGGTCAGGGTATAGCCAATCCGATTGCCGAAATATTGTCGGCAGCGATGATGCTGCGTTACAGTTTCGGTCTCGACGATGCGGCTGCAGCGATCGACAAAGCGGTTGAAAGAACCCTCGACCAGGGGATACGGACCGCGGATCTGACCACCGACAAAAAATCGGCGGTGAACACCGCGGCAATGGGCGATGCAATTGTCGCGGCATTGCTTGCCTAAATATTTAGCAAGGGAAACGTGCATTCAGCCCGTTTCCCGAAGACGGGGATGCCCATGACAACCAGGGAAAATGTCATTCTGATTGCAAACGAAGCTTCAACCGAACTTGGCTGTAAAGTGGCGGAGAGGTTGTGGATGCCATTCACCGAGATGGTGCACAAGCGGTTTGCCGATGGCGAGCGATACCATGCTTTTCCTCAGTCTATTTCCGGCAAGGATCTGGTTATCGTCGGGGTGACCCATGACGACAGTTCCCATCAGGAACTGCTCGATCTTATCTCCGGGGGAAGATACTGGAATGCGGCTTCAATCAGCGTCGTTATTCCCTTTCTTGGATATTCCACCATGGAAAGAGCCAAGCCCCATTCCCACGAAATTCCCAAAGGCATCACCAGAACCAGGCAGATTTTCAGGGCCAGGCCCAATTTTGTTGCCTTTGTCGATCTGCACTCCGAGGCGGTTCTCCATGCCCATGCCGGCGAAGTAAGCACCAAGCATGTCTGGACAGACCACCTGGTTATCGATAAGATTAGAAAGAGCGGCTTGCAGGACTATGTGCTGGTTTCTCCGGATTATGGTTTTTCCAAAAGAATTGCCAGGCTCGCCAGTATCTTGAACTGCCCCCATACCGCGGCGGATAAAGACCGGTATGATACCGACAAGACCATTGTCAGCCAGGTTTCCAGTGTGGTTGCGGGAAAAACGGTGATAATCTGCGATGACATGATCCGCACCGGCGGCTCGATTATCCAGACCGCCACGAGGTGCCTGGAAGCGGGGGCGAAAGAGGTCGTTGCCCACGCAACCCATCTGGTGATGTCCGGAGCTTCCATGGAGAAGTTTCGCAACGGGCCGATTTCCCGGGTGATGGGTTCGGACACCTATCCGGGTCGGAAAAGTGACGACTTGCTCGATGTCTATTCTGTGGCGCCCCTTCTCGCAGAAGTTATTGAGCATCATTTACAGATCTGACAGGATATTTCCCTGCCGATGAGGAGTACTGCTGCAGGTTCAGGGTGCGGTGCGGCAGACAGTATTTCAAAGCCTGGTATTTGCCTGTGGCTGATGTATGAAACGAGAAGTCATTGCCGAAAATCTTCAACGCTCCATCCTGTTCAAGGATGCCACCGTCGCCGAAATAGCTTCCTTTGCGGAAGTCGCCCGGGTCCAGGTCATTCCCGAGGGGCAGTATGTATACAGGAAAGGGGACGTCAGCGAGGTGTTCTATGTCATTGCCGTGGGCGAAGCGGAGCTCATCCTGGGGCGTGACGATGGTGTCGCCCGGATTGTCGGCAGGATAGGGCCGGGAGGGCACTTCGGCGAGACCGGCATCCTCACTGAAAAGCCGAGATCGCTGTCGGTGCGGGCGCTGTGCGATCTGGTCGTCATCTGTTTCGACAAGCGCTATTTCCGCATCGCTTTTCTCTCCAACAATAGAATCCACAGACAGCTCGATGCCGCTTTAGCCGAAAGGCTTCGGGTCGCTTTTATCGATCAGGTGGACACCAACGGCGACGATCACCGGCACCAAGATGATTCCGGTGCCGACGATGTGATACTGTTCAAGGATAAAAGTATGTCGGCCATCCAGTTGCGGCGGCTGGCGCGGCGCAAAAACGATGATATCCGCGAGTCGAAAACGGCAAAAAAGACCCAGGCGGTGATCGGGCGATTTGCCGCAAACAATGCGCCCTACATCCTCACCGGTGAGTCGGGGACCGGAAAATCGATCATTGCCAGGCAGATTCATCTGCAGAGCAGGAGGGCCGAAGGACAGTTCCGGGAAATCGATCTGCGGGAGTACGAGCCGATGCGCCTTGAGCGAAAACTGTTCGGCACCGAGCAGAGTGCTTTTCCCTTTGCCCAGGCTCGCCGCGCCGGCCTGTTCGAGCAGACCTCCGGGGGAACGCTGGTTTTCACCCACGTCCATCTGATGAAGGAAGAACTGCAGGAAAAACTGGTGAAAATCATCCAGAGCAGTACCTATCTGCACGTCGACAGCTCGACCCAGGTGGCGATGCAGTCGCGGATCGTTTTTGTCAGCAGCTATTCCATCGAGCATTTGCAGAGCACGGGGAAACTCCTGCCGGAACTGCTGGCCTTGTTCGAACCACAGCAGTTTTTCGTCCCGCCCTTGCGCCACCATAAAGAAGATCTGCCCAGACTGGTCTTGCACTACCTTGCCCGTTTCAGCAAGGAGTACGGCAAGAAGATTCATAAAGTCTCGCCGGAAACTCTTGGCATTTTCATGAATTACGATTGGCCGGGAAATCTGACGGAGCTCTCGAGTGTCGTCCGCCGGGCCGTTATGCTGGCGAAAAAGGATGAGATCGTCCCCGACCAGATTCTTCTCGGCCTGCCGAAAACGGAAGGCAAGTGGGAATACAATATCCTGAGAATAGCCTGGATCAGAAAATTTCTCGAAAGCTGGATTTTCCCTCGCGTGCCGCAGGTTATAGTCGGCTGCGTATTGTTGATAACCGTCTTTTTTCTCTTCTTCGGGCCGGCAGATCCGCAGTCGAATCTAGGGCTTACCGTCGGATGGTACATCGGCTGGCCGCTGATGTTCTTCTCGTTCTTTTTTCTCGCACGAACATGGTGCAGTGTCTGTTCTCTGGCCGCACCGGGAACGATTCTGCAGAATATTGTCAAGCCAAAGCGTAAGACCCCGCAGTTCATCAAGGATTACTCCGGCTGGATCATGGCCGTTCTCTGTATTGTGGTGTTCTGGATAGAAATAGTCTGGGATGCCTACAGTAATCCATATCTGACCGGCGGGATTATCATGATCATCACCTTGGGCTCCATTCTTTTCAGTGTGCTTTTTTCGAGAAGAAGCTGGTGCCGGTATCTTTGCCCTCTGGGGGCGGTGAACGCTATTTTTGCAATGCCGTCGGTAGTCGAACTGCGCTCGAACAGACATGTGTGCCTGAATCGTTGCCAGGATCACTCCTGTTTTGTCGGGGATGGCGATATGGCTGGGTGTCCGATGTTCAGGCACCCGTATCTGGTTGACAACAACAGGGACTGCATCATGTGCGCAAAATGTGTCAAGACGTGCGCAAACAGTTCCATTCAACTCAACCTCCGCCTTGCCCCGCAGGAGTTGTGGGCTTTGGAAACGCCCAGACAGGCGGACAGCTTTCTCATTGTCTCCATGGCGGCAATTTTTTTTCCCTTTGCCCTGCAGGGTGAGTTTGTCGGTTTCGTTGGCTGGCTGGTGTCGATGATGGCCGAATCGGGTGTGCTTCTTCCCGCTCATGGTGTCGCCAGTGTTATGTTTTTTGCCCTCATCCTGGTCTTTCAGGTCGGCTTCTATCTCACGGTTACCCTCGAAGCCCTGTATGCCGGAATCGACAAGAAACTGCTGCTGTCGCTCTCCGGATACGGAGTTATTCCGCTGATCCTTGGCGGGTATATGGCAGTGCACATGGAATTATTTGTCGGTGGTGCCGGGCGTATTGTTCCCAACGTGAAAGAATTGCTCGGCATGCAGCCGCTCTATGAGAATGTTCGGCTGATAAGCGCCGACAGCACCTACGTTCTGCAGTTCCTCACGGTCATGGGCGGCTTGCTGGCCTCTTTATATGCAACGTACCGGGTAATAGAAAGGGCCATGGCAGGCGATGCCGTGACCTCGAAGGCCCTGGCTATCCCTTTCACCTTTCTTATCGCTCTGGGAGGACTTTTTGTCTTCATGGTCTAGTGCCCTGTCAAGCCTCCTCTGTCGATCTTGCCGTTGCCACTTTCTGTGGATTTGCCGATTGACTTCTTAATGATCAATTGCAAATATATGAATGGTATTATTTATTGCGAAAAATATAAGAAAATGTCATGGAGTTATTTCGTAACCGTTCACCAAGTCCCAACCTCAATCCCGAGTGCTTTGCAGTCCGTTCCTTTCAATTAAAATATCCATTCTTTACTTATGAAAAATTTCTATCTTGTCGTCATATTTGTCACTTTCGTGGGTTTTCCCAATTCTGCGTCCAGCCAGTCTCCTCAGGGCAAGTTTCCGGATCTTCTGTCGGACGAATTGAACGGAGACGATGATCACGAACTCGAATTGACAATACGAGACCCTCTAGAGCCGATGAATCGTTTCTTTTATAAAGTGAATGATGAGTTGTATGAATGGGTGCTAAAACCGACGGCAGAAGTCTATTCGGACGTTCTCCCCCGGGAGCTTCGTGAAAAATTCGGTAACTTCTTTCTGAACCTGGCTTCGCCGATAACCTTGCTCAATTCCATTCTTCAAGGGGATTTAAAGCTGACAGGCAATGTCCTCAGCCGCTTTGTCATTAACAGCACCATGGGGGTGTACGGCCTCGTCGATGTTGCGGCTCTTGAGTTCGATATTAAACCCAAGCAGGCCGATTTTGGCCAGACTCTCGGTAAATGGGGGTTGAGTGAGGGTATATTTATTTACTGGCCGCTGTTTGGTCCTTCGAGTACCCGCGACACGGTGGGGCTGGTGGTCGATGCCTATACCCACCCGGTCCCTTATCTTCATGACAATCGTGTACTTGATCTTGGCTACTATACAACGAACAGGGTCAACACCCTGTCGCTCTATCCTGATATGTATGAAGATATGAAAAGATATGCGCTGGATCCCTACGTTGCCTCAAGACAAGCCTACTACGAATATCGCAAGGCGCTGGTCGAGCGGCAATAGACGGAGGGGGATAAAAAAGAAATCGGGCAGAAAATACAAAGAGCGTAAATTCTGCCCGATCGGGGGGGCTTGGTTGCATCCCTAGTTGGGATACTATTATGTATGCAGATTTCGTGCCTGGGTAGCTTGTTTTTGTTTCAATAAAAAGATGCAGAATTCCGGTAGTTTTTTCTAACATTATTTTTTTCGGATGGCAATCGAATTACATAAAGCTACTTCCTGTTTCCGGATGGTAACTTGGATGTAACTGGAGGTTGAGGATTGTAATCGGTTTTTCCTGGAGGGAAACCACCATAGGACTCATGGCAGTTCATCCAGAGCCTCTTCGATCTCTCGATATTTAACCATTCCTCTCAGCCATCTCTCAGGTATCCCTCTCTCCCCAAGATGAGCACCGAGTATCATGCCGACGACCATCCCTCGTGCTGCTGAGTCGCCCCCTGCCATGACTGTTTCTACAAGAGCCTCCTCAAGATTGTATGGAGAGTGTAATGCAGTGAAGACAGCCCCCGGCAAAGCGGCATTGACCGAACACATCTGGCCGAATTCCTTAACGACCTCGTCGACGCTGCGATCTTCCAGAACAATACTGCTGCTGAGTCGAAGTTCCAGATCTACATCGCCTATACCGTAATCCAAGGCTTGCGTAAACGCCTCGTGCAGAGTGGCGCCGTGCAGGATAAAGTGACAGCTTCTTGCAATAAAAAGAGCCCCGTCGAATATTCCCGAGCCGGTATGGGTGATGGCAGTTTGATCCTTGACCGCTTGCACCAGCTTGTCCATGTCGTCCCGGTAGCAATAAATGAGTGGAGCAATTCTTGCCGCTCCGCCGAGATCGTTTGAAGGAGAACCGAATGATTCCGGGGAATCACTGCTTTCCATGTTTTTCAGGGTTGTTTTCGTGGCCTGGTCGGTATATCCCCGATAATTGCTGAACAGGAGTTGCCAATCCCTGGCGAAGTCGGTTGAGTTGAACCGACCGCGGTGTCCGGCCAGATGCTTCAGCAGAAGAAAACTCTGGTCGCCGTAATGGGTAAATTCACCCTTTTGCTTGGTTGGGTGATACCCCCCTCGATGAGGAGGGAGCAGGTCCCGGATTTCACCGAAATTCCTGGAAATCTGCCCGGTATCATAAATCCAGTGTGCTCCCAGGGAGAGAGTGTCGGCAGCGAAAGAAGCCAGTACCATCGCCTTTGCATTACTTTTCATATAACCTCCTGTGTGGGTGTGTAATGTACGTGATAGCTGCCTTGGCGTTTATTCTGAGACAAGTTGCTTAAGGAAGAAGGTAAAACAGCAACCCGGTCTGTCAAAAATAATAGAATCCCACATCGCAAAAGCGAGGGGAAGATATCTCGCCATGCAAGATCGGAGATTTCCGTCGAGTTTGTGTTCTCTCAGGATATTTGTTGCTGGATTTATCTCCCATTTATATGATACCAATACATCGGTACTTTTTCCGTAACCGTTCACCAGCACCCCATTTTCGCCCGATCAGGCCACCTCACATAGCCAACTATCGGAGTCTCCCGATGGTCGCTTACCTGCTCGGCGGCCCGCTTGAACGAACCTGGAGCACTGGATGAACGGTTACAGATCCGGGTTATGCAGTCTTTTGATGCGTACCGGTGAACGATTACCTTTTTCCCGTAGCGGTACTCTCTGCTTGGAAAGAGCCCGATATCCTGAAATATGCTTAAAATGTTGGAGTTAGAGGGAGTGGATGAAAAAAATATTTAAATATGGTGTTTTTCCCATAGTTGTTTTTGTGTTTCTTCTGATCGTTACCGTCATGTTGATGCCGATTCTCATAAATGTTCAGAGGTTTATCCCCGAGATTGAGGAAAAGATAAGTGAAGTCGCAGGACGATCGTTTTCGATAGGACCGGATCTGGCAATTTCTTTTTTCCCGTGGCTGAGCGTGTCCTTTTCCGATTTGCGACTTGGCAATCCACCGGGTTTCCTGACTGATGATTTTGTGAAAATCGATTCATTCGAGGCACGGATCAAGCTGTTGCCCCTCCTGAAAAAAGAGGTCCAGGTCAGCCGCTTTGTGGTCGGCGGTCTAGAGGTGAATTTTGAGAGAAACAGTGCCGGAAAGGTCAATTCTCAACTCATCGGAAAAATGATGAACGGAGATTTCCCGCTGATGCCGATATCAGACTCCCCAATCGGTTTTCTGCCGGATGGTGTGACCTTTGCCTTTTTGGCCGTAACCGACGGCAGGTTGAACTGGATAGACAGAACAAGATATATCCGTCATACCGTTGACGATCTGATGGTTCTGCTGAATGATGTTGCGGTGGATCAACCCACAGTACTTGATTTTAAAGCGTCCTATGATGGCAAGCCGGTAGCTCTCGAAGGGAAGATAGGTCCGCTTTGGCAAGAAGAAGGGAATGAATCTTTACCGATTGATTTCGACTTTCTCCTTGTTGAAACACTGGAGGGGCGTTTACACGGAAAAATAGAGAATTGGCGATCGGCGCCTGCCGGTGATTTTGCCCTTACTCTGGCATCGTTTTCGCCAAGGAAATTGTTCGACAGGCTTGGCATCGCTTTTCCTGTTGAAACAACCGACCCAAATACTTTTGAAGTCGCTGCGCTCGATGTTGAGATCAGAGGCACCGGCGACGCCCTTGCCATCAAAAAGGGTACTGCTCAACTCGACGACAGCCGGCTGGTTTTTTCCGCTCAGGCAAAAAACATACAAAAACCTGATCTGGGAGTATTCCTGGAAATCGATCGTCTTGATCTCGACCGATATCTGCCGCCTGAAAATGTTGAAGAAATTGAAGTAAGCCAAGCGGATGAGGAACCCTCTGAGAAGAAGATCCATACTTTTTTGCGAAATGCAGCTCTGAATGGAGCGCTCAATCTGCAGTCGTTGAAGGTTCATGGCGGAAGCGTGACCGATATCGATGTACAGCTGAGCGGAAACGACGGTCTCTTCACCATGGATCGGTCCTCCATTTCGTTGTATGGCGGGCAACTGCAGGCAAATCTTTCTGCCGATCTTTCAGGCGAGATACCGAAAATGCGTGTTGTCATGCAGTCTGAAGGTGTCCGGGTCGAGACCATGCTCCGGGATTTCGGTGTTCAGGATATTCTGAGCGGCTCCTTGAAGAGTGAGATAGCCTTGGAGTTTTCAGGAGATACGGTGGATGCAATGCAAAAAACTCTCAGTGGTGAGGTGAAATTCACCTGTCTTGACGGGGCGCTGCTGGGTGTCGATCTGCTCCGGCCGATGCAAGGTCAAAAGGACGCCGAAAAAGACCAACAGTCACCGAGGACGGATTTCTCCGAACTGAAAAGTGTTGTGACGTTGAACAACGGTCTTTTGAACACGCGTGAAACCCTTCTTACATCTCCCGCCATGGCTATGGATATCAGCGGTTCGGCAGATATTGCCTTGAAACATTGGGATCTGCAGGTTGTGCCGAGAATATTGGAACTGGAGCATGGGCAGAAAGAATCTCGCAGACCTCCCATGCCGCTGACGGTTACCGGCACATTTGCCGAACCCGAACTCAGAGTCGACATTCGGAAAGATATCGCTGTCGTTGAAAAAAATGAAAATGTGGCGAATCTGGTGGATGAAAAAATTCCTTCGCCGGTCGACGACGATGTGAAGGACCTGGTGGGTAAAGCACTGATCGACCCGGCCATTGTCGTTCAGCGTTTTCGTCTGCAACCGGAGACAATCAAGAGGAGCGAGGTCAAAAAGCAGTTGCAGTTCGGCAGCGGGAAAATACGCATCAATCCCTTGCAGGAAGAGACCTCGATTCTCTGAAAGAGCGAGATGAAGGTGATTATTGCTGATCCTTGCGCTGATCGAAGTACACCGTACTGCCGGGTGTGGCTTTAGCCAGCCTTTTCATTTCGGCGCAGGCATCGGTTACTTCAAGATAGGATGAATATCGCCTGCTGCCGAGATCGATGCCGGCAATACTGATACTCATAATAGGAAATATCTGTGGCTGGCCGCGCCGGTCCGTCGCATGAATGCAGCGCCTCTCGGTATCCTGCCGATTGTAGAACGTAATGATATCCCTGTCAAAGTTTCGGATAATATCTTCGGTTACGAACAGACAATGTTCGGCCGGAATAATCATGATGAAATCGTCACCGCCAACGTGGCCGATAAAGCTTCCGGGACATCCTGCCTTTTCAGCTGTCAACTTCAATATTCCGGCAGTAAAGCGAATAATCTCATCGCCGCGGGCAAAGCCGTACTTGTCGTTGTATGCCTTGAAATTGTCAATGTCGGTATAGATGACGCTTGAACTGTCCTTGGCCTGCAGCTTTTCTTCTATATGTTTGGCAATGCTGTTGTTGCCGGGTAGACCGGTGAGAGGATTGGCATCGAGTGCGAGAGTATAGAGACGCTTTAATTCACTCATCGCCGCGCGCAACTGCAGGTGATTTCTGATTCTCGCCTTGACGATCGCCGGGTTGAACGGTTTGGCGATATAATCGATGGCCCCCAGATCCAGTCCCTTGGTCTCATCATTGTCTTCTCCCTGTGCGGAAATAAAGATGAGAGGAGTTTCCTGCCATTTGTCATGCTGTTTGATCCTCCGGCACACTTCGAAACCGTCCATGTCCGGCATGACAATATCAAGCAGGATCAGATCGGGATTGGTGGCCGCCAGCAGCTCCAGCCCTTGTTCGCCACTTTTGGCAAAATAGACATCGTAGAGGTCCTCCAGCAGGTTGATAAGGATCTTGATATGTTCGATACTGTCGTCAATGATCAGAATTTTTTCAGCACTGCGTTCTTGCATGAGTCTGTCGATGCCCCTACTTCCGGAACGAATCTTGCCACTGGATCAGAAGCATACGTGCTTTTTCGAAATCCAGGTCGTTGATATGTCTTTCAATTCGTGAAAAAACAATTCTGTCTTCCTGCTCCAGGTGTAACCGGAGACGGCTGATCTGTCTGATGGCCTTCGAGCTGTTGTTTCGTAACGAATCGGCCAGATCGCCGAGCAGAGAGTTTTTGCTTTCAGACTCGGAACAACCCTGGGCCTTGATTGTCGGTATATTCGATACGGTATTCTTGTATCTGTCAAGATATTGGAGGAGGAAACTACAGATTTTTTCAATCTCGTTCTCGATCTCAAGAAGAAGCGCATTACACTCATTGAGTTTTCTTCTTTTCAACGACGATTCGAGCTGCACACACCTGGAAAAGAGCGTTTTCATCGCCAGGTTGCCACTGACACCTTTGAGTGTATGGGTCAGATTACGCACGCCATCGAAGGAGAGCTTTTTGAATTCTTCCCGCATAACGGCAGGGTAGGAGCGGTATGTGTGCCTGAAGGTCTCCAGGAGATCTAAATATAACGCAGGGTTGCCCATCGTAAGGGCGAGACCTGCTTTCAGGTCGATGCCATGAGTATTGGCGGCGAGTTCCTCCGGCAGCCAATCCGGTTGCCGATGTTCTGCCGCGCGGGCCTTTTCGGCAGTTTGGCGGGAGGTAACGAATCTGCCCAGGGTCGTGAAAAGTACTTCAGGATCGATGGGTTTGGTAACATAGTCATTCATCCCCCGAGCGAGACATTTCTCCCTTTCTCCATGCATGGCGTGAGCCGTCAGGGCAATGATCGGGATAATGCAGGCCGGAGCGGGCAGTTTTCTAATTGCCTCGGCAGCACTGTAGCCATCCAGGACCGGCATCTGGATATCCATCAATACCAGATCGAAAGGTGCCGCACACTGCTCTCGTTCGAGAATTTCGACAGCCTCGGCACCGTTCTGCACCACTGTCGTGGAGCATCCTGCCGAGTCGAGAAAGCCGATTGTAATCTGCTGATTTATTAAATTATCTTCTGCCAAAAGAATTTTTGCTCCGCGGATATGGTCGAGTACCGGCAGTGGCCGAACTGTCGAGCGGGCATTCGTGGAATTCACCGGGACCCGGCTTTCCACGCCAAGAACGGCGAGGATCACCCCGAGAAGTCTTGCCGGAGTTATCGGTTTTGCGAGAAATGAGTCGCAGCCATTTTTTTTAGGGGCGGAAAAGTGGTTTGAGAGCCGTTGCATGCCGGTGAAAATCACCATGGTTGCGGGTGAAGCGGTTTTGATTTTTCCCGGTATCTCCATCCAGCGCTTTGAATAGATTTCGCAATCAAGGATAACTATTTCATAAGGTTCGCCGGGTGGCTGCTCGCCGATGGCGGAGATGATTTCTTCAACGGTCAGGGCCTGGCATACTTCGATGCCGAAGTTCGCGAGCTGCCAGGATAATTCACTGGCTTTCTGCGGCCTCTCCGACATCACGATCACCCTTTTTCCGGCAATCGCATCGGGTGCCGAATAAAAATCATTGTCTTTCCCCGGCCGGCACTTCAGCGGGATGGTGAAACAGAAAATACTGCCGGGATTCTCGGACTTTTCCAGCCAGATTTTGCCGTTCATTATTTCAACCAGGCTCTTGCAGATAGTGAGCCCCAGTCCTGTTCCGCCGAATTTTCTGGTGATTGATGTGTCTGCCTGGGTGAATGGCTGGAAGAGACATTTTTCCTGTTCCTTGCTGATTCCGGTGCCGGTATCCTGAATGGAAAACAAAAGTGTTACTTCTTCATCGGGATCTTGCCAATTATGTTCATAGGAAATGTGCAGGACGATATACCCTTTTTCGGTAAATTTGAAGGCATTGGTTATCAGGTTGGTGAGGACCTGCCCGAGACGAAGGGCATCGCCTTTAAGTGCGTACGGGGTGTTGGTGGCGATGTTGAAATAAAACTCGATTCCGGATTCTTCACATCTGAGACTGATCAGCGTGGCAAGACTCTCCAGCAGTTCGCGAAGATCGAAATCGACGTTTTCCACGGTGAGTTTTCCCGCTTCGATCTTCGATAGGTCAAGAATCGCATTGATGATGCCAAGAAGGGAGTATGAAGCATTATTAATTTTTCCAAGAAAGTCGAGGTGATCTGAAGGGTTGTCGGTCTTAAGGGCTAAATCGGAGAAGCCGAGGATGGCATTCATCGGGGTTCGTATTTCATGGCTCATGTGTGCCAGAAATTCCGATTTGGTGATGGCCGATTTTTCGGCGATGGCTTTAGCCTTATGAAGTTCGGCAGAAAAAAAGTTGATCGATCCGGCAATTTCACTGATTTCATCGCAGCCGGTATCTTCTATCTCAAGGTTTTCTCCTTCAACCATGGCGAGAACCGTCTTGTTGAGCCGGGTAAGACGGGCGATCAGGATATGTCTGAAGTAAAAGAAAAAAATTGTTGCCAGGAGCATCGAAATAATAAAGAGAACCGAAAGAATTTTAATTTGCAGATCGACTTTCTTCAACAGTTCTTGGGTTTGCAGACCGACCGATGGGGCCGATTGAAGAGAACCGGGCTGGTCGAGCAGCTGGTTGTGCGGGATGGAAATCCGAGTATCCCGGCCGTCTTGGGGAAAGGATTTCTCCGACATATCGAAAAGAACTTTTTGAAAGCTTATGAAGCCGAGCAGAGAGGTGATCGAAATAGCGGTAAAGATCGTCCCGGTGAGAATTAAACCGCCAAGAACGATTACCGCGATAGATCTAAAGCGACGAAAGGTTCGATAGGGCAGCGATGAGAAAATTCGATTTTCCTGAGGAATCATATTCTTATTCTCTTATCGTTGGAAACGGCAGGGCCGGTGATATGAAGCAGCCGGAGATGTGAAGCTGAAATTCAGCAGAGTGTATAGCAAAAATCAAAAATAGTTAAGGATTTTGCCTTCCACCACAATTTTCTTGCTACTGAATTTCATTGCCCATAGAATATGGTATGTAAGAAAATGTATAAGGAAAAACCACAGTTCCGAATGGGTGAGATATGTTTGCAAGAAGTGTACTTTTTCTAGCAATCATAATGGCATATTGTACGTATGCCGTTGGAGAGCAGACGTCTGCAGGATATATATCGGCGACAAGGGGAGAGGTCTATGCGATAAATCCGCAGGGGGTGATCAGAGACCTCAAGATCAAGGATCCGGTTGCTCTCGACGATATCATCGTGACCGAGACCAAGGGCCGGGTTAAAATCGTTTTTCAGGATAACACCATCGTCACCCTCGGCGAGAAAAGCCGGATAAGACTCGATGATTACAGCTGGTCGAAAAACGACAAGCAGGGAAAATTCAAGATAACGATCAACGAGGGGCTTTTCCGGATAATCGGCGGCAAAATTACCAAATCCAATCCCGCAGCCTTTGTTGCCAAGACTCCTGCGGCCTCCATCGGCATACGAGGCTCTTCGTATGCCGGAAGTGTGGCAGGGCAAAAGCTCTCGGTTTTTCTGGTGAGTGGTAAAGGAATCGATGTAACCAACAATAAAGGCTCTGTAGCCCTCCTCCAGCCGGGGCTGGGAACGACGGTTGCCAATGCCGAAACTGCGCCTGCCGCTCCTCGCCATTTCAATGCTTCGGAGATCTTTTCCATAGAGAGTGGTTCGGCAATGGAAAACGATCTCACTTCCGGGGGTTCGACGATAGGGCCGAACGCCAGGATTATCAATCAGGCAACGATCGGCAACTCTGTCAACGTGGCAACAGGGACCAATAATACGGCGCAGATGGGGTCCATACGAATAGAAAATTCGGCAGTGAACGGAACGGTGATCAATCAGGCAAGAATTAAAAATTCAGCCAACATTTCCGCCGGGACCGGCAACAAGGCGTTGACGGGGAGCACCAATATCGAATAGCGCCTCATTGACCGCTCTCAGTCGGCTCAATTATGATCGTGTACCCCTTGCCAGTCGGGTGGCGGCGGATTCTCTGCAAAGTTCCTGCATCGATCAAGATAGATCCGGTAAATCATCTCCGGGTTATCCTGGTGCAAACGAGCAAAAAGGTCCATTGCCGTGGTAAACTTCCTGGCTTTATACGAGGCAATTGCCTTTCCGTATTGCTCCCTTTCCGCAGACTTTTCCCTCACAGTCCCCGGATCCCCAAGCGGTTCGAAGAGATCGACCGGTGTATTCCGACCTTTGACCATGACCGAATCGATAAACCTGCTGCAGTAATCGGCAGGCAGTTTGTTCCGGGTGAATTCGCTGATCAGAACCTTCATGCGATAGAACTTGGTGAGTCCTTCTATCCTCGAGGCAAGGTTCACGTTATCCCCCAGAACCGTATAATCGAATCGTTTGCTGCTGCCGAAATTGCCGGCACTGACATTGCCGGTGTTGATGCCGATCCCGATGTCTATGGTCTGCCCGGCAAGCTTCAGTTGTTCGCGATGCCCGCCGATTGTCGATATCATCTCGAGGGCTGCCCGAACCGCATTGGCGGCATGGTCTTTGTCGTCGAGCGGAGTCCCCCAGATGGCCATGATGGCATCGCCGATATATTTGTCCACCATGCCGTTATGCTTGATGATGATGTCGGTCATCAAGGAAAAATAGGTGTTGAGGAACTGACCGAGTTCTGCCACCGGAGTGATCTCCGAGAGCGTCGTAAAGTTTCTGATATCGCAGAAGAGAACGGTGACTTCCCGGCTTTCGACCGAGAGATTCAGCCGTTCGGGATTTTTCATCAGCTCATTGACGACGGAGGGCGAGACGTAATGTGAAAAGGCTCTCTTGATAAAGAGGCGACGTCTGCCCTCAAACAAATAGTTCAACATGGAAACCGTCATGAAAACGACAAGAAGAGAAGTCAGGATATAGGAAATCCCGAGGAGGTGCTGCTTGAGAAAAAGAAAATGATAGTTGCCGGCGACGATGGCAAACATGATCGCGATGCCTGCCGAGAACCCGAGAAACGGACCAAGGTAGACGAGAGATACGACAATCAGAAGACCGGCAATGACGATAATGGAATAGGTCAGACCTATTTCCGTGTAGTTCTCCCACGCCATGGCATCGTTTTTGATGAGATTGTCGATTATATTGGCATGCACTTCCACTCCCGGCGTCCTTGCCGAGAAAGGAGTGGCGACCAGGTCCATGATTCCCGAGGCGGAAGAACCGATCAGGACATATTTGCCCTGCAGCAGGTCGTTGCCGACACCTTCAAGCACATCGGCGGCGGAGAGGTAGGGGAACGTATTGTACGGTCCGCGGAAATTGATGGTCAACTGACCCAGATCGTCGGTACGGGTAAAAGATTCCCCCATTGAGACCCCGATCAGGGTCCGGTGGTTTTTTGTGCCGATGTTGCTGAGATGAAGCCTGACTTCCTCCTCTTTCTTGACCAGTCGGACCATTTCAAAAGCGAGTGAAGGATAGGGAACGTCGTCCATCATCATGAACAGCGGCACCTTGCGGACTGTGCCGCTCTGATCGGGAAAAACATTGAAAAAACCTTCCGAGGAGGCCGTGGCCACTTCAGGAATATTGATTATCGAGCGGTATGCAGGGATGAGTTGCAGATCCGCGAAGTCGGCTTCTTCACTGTCGATACTGATATTCGGAGAGGGAAAGGGGACAGCTCCGGTGGTTTTCAGGAAGTCTTCCCTGAACAAAAACATATACCCGAGTACGCCGGTTCCGGATGCAATAGCGTTACCGAGCAACCTGTCATGGTCGAGTTCTCCGTTGTCCTTGATATTCTGCAGAGCCTGATCGAGTCCTTCGCAATCTCCGAGAAGGTCCCGGTAGCGGATGAACAGATCAGTGGGCGACGTCCGGTCTTTTTCGGCAAAGAGAATATCGAAACCGACGACAAGTGCGCCGGACTCATAAATTTTCTGCGTAAGGTTGGCGACGATATTGCGCGGCCACGGCCATTGCCCATGCTCTTTCAGACTCCGCTCATCGATATCGACGATGACTACCGAACCGGTGGTATCCTGCGCTCCCCGTACCCGGAACATGGTATCGACTATTTTGGCGTCGATGGCCGAAAAGAACTGCGGTTTTTCATAGCCGAACGAATACCAGAGCAGACAGCCGGCCAGAATAGAGGAGAGCCCGGCCTTCAGGGGGGTGGGGTGAAACAGCAGATGGAGAAGGTTCTTGGCCATAGTGAGAACCGGTTTACGGTGGCTATCAGCTATCAGCTGACTGCCGATAGCTTACTATTCATCTATTTTTTTCCAGGACACCATCTTTTAAGGTCAGACAATGCTCCATCTTCTCCGCCAGATTGATGTTGTGGGTAACCATAATGGTGCAGAGCTTGCGTTCCCGGCAGAGGCTGTGTAAAAGCTCGAAAATCAGATTTCCGGCCCTGGAGTCGAGATTGCCGGTCGGTTCATCGGCAAGCAGCAGTTCCGGCTTCATGATGAGAGCCCTGGCCAGCGCCGCCCTTTGCTGTTCGCCGCCCGACAATTCACCGACCTTGTGGTGTCCGCGGTGGCTGAGCTCAACCTGGTCCAGCAGTTGTTTGGCCGGTCCCGTCATTTCTTTTATGGTTTTCCCGGCGATGAGTCCGGGGATCATTACATTCTCCAGGGCGGTAAAATCCGGCAGCAGATGATGAAACTGGAAAATAAAACCGATCGACTTGTTTCTGAAATGTGCGAGTTCTTTAGCGCTCCTGGTAAGAAGAGGCTGGTCCCGGAAAAAGATTTCGCCGCCGGAGGGCTCATCGAGAGTCCCAAGAATCTGCAGAAGGGTTGTCTTGCCGGAGCCAGAGGCGCCGATTATGGCTGTCATTTCACCGGCTTCCGCGTCAAGGGAGACACCTTTTAAAACGGTCACGACGGTGGCCCCGCTGCCATAGGTCCGGGTAATGTTGCGAGCACGAAAAAGAGCCATTACGAAAGCACCTCGGCAGGATGGACGGTTGAAGCCTTCCAGGAAGGGTAGAGGGTTGCCAGCAGGGTTATGACTATGGAGCTGACGGCTATGATCATGACATCCGCCGGCAGCACCTTGATCGGCAGGGTGGTCATCGGATACACATTCGACGGCAGCTCGATGAACTGGTAGTGCGAGAGAAGCTCGCATAAACCCAGGCCGCCGGCGACTCCCAGCGACGTCCCAGTGATGGCGATAACCAGCCCCTGAAGAAAAAAGATCTTCATGATCGCACCCGAAGTCGCACCCATCGACTTGAGTATGGCGATATCCTTGTTTTTTTCCATGACTACCATGACCAGAGCACTGATGATGTTGAGGGCGGCAACGAGAATAATCAGCGTCATGGCAATGAACATTCCGATTTTTTCAAGCTTGAAGGCGGCAAAAAGGTTGCGGTTCATCATCATCCAGTCCTTGGCGATAAACCCCGGACCTAGAGTTTCGGCAATCCGTGCACCAACCAGGTCGGCCCGGTTCAGTTCTTTTTTGGCAACCGTCACCTCGATCCCGTGAACAACATCGCCTATTCCGAGAAATTCCTGCACCTCGCCCAGAGCCATATAGGCTAAAGTCGAATCGTACTCGAACATGCCGGTTTCAAAGATCCCGGATATTCGACACGTCTTTACCTTGGGAATAATGCCCATCGGGGTGAGAGGGCCGCCGGGAGAGATCAGCCTGATTCGGTCATCGATATCGACCCTCAGGTCGGAAGCAAGATTTTTGCCGAGGATGATGTTGGGCACCCGGTTGCTTTCCGGATCGGTGAGATCGTGGATCGATCCCTTGATCATCTGCTTTGCGAGACCGACGACGTTTTCCGCCGTGGCGGGATCCATGCCGCGAAGTACCACGCCATTGCCTCCGGCCGAACTGCTTAACAGAGTCTGGGCGTAAAGATAGGGAGTGGCTCCGGTAACATTTCTGACAGTGAGGATACGCTCTCTGGCCAGCTCGTAATCATCGATCGAGCCTCCCATCCGTTGGACGATGATATGGGAGTTGATCCCCAGGATCTGATCGCGCAAGCCGTCGGTGAAGCCGGAAAAGACCGCCAGTACGACAATGAGGGCTATTACGCCGACGGTGATTCCGGCAACCGAGATCAGTGAAATCAGCGAGATGAAACCATGCCGATGCTTTGCCTTGAGATATCTCAGGCCAATGAAACGTTCAAACATGTTCAGGAGTTATCTGTTGCAGGATTTTCAGGTTGCGCATCTTTGTCGTGCTGCAACTTTGCCTCGGGTTTGAGGTGCGGGAAAAGAATGACGTCGCGGATCGAGGGGGCGTCGGTGAGCAGCATCACCAGCCGGTCGATGCCGATTCCTTCACCGGCAGCAGAAGGCATGCCGTACTCGAGAGCCCTGATATAATCGGCGTCAAGCTCCGGATGGATTTCATCGTCGTCGCCGCGTTCGGCTATCTGTTTCTCGAAGCGGGAGAGCTGATCCATCGGGTCGTTCAGCTCACTGAAGCCGTTGGCCAGTTCCCGGCCGGTGATAAAGAGCTCGAACCGGTCGGTGACCGTCGGGTCCTGTTCATTCCGTCTTGCCAATGGCGAGACCTCGGTCGGATACGAGGTGATAAAGGTCGGGTTGATCAGTTTTTCCTCGACCAGCAGTTCGAACAGTTCGGTTTTTGCTTTACCCGGACCGGCTTTTTCCTCGAGCTTAATACCCTTCTCCCTGACGAGCGCCATGACCTTTTCGTCGTCATCCAGAATCTCGGGGGCAATGCCGCCAACCTCCGTCAGGGCCTCATCCATGGTCAGCACCTTCCACGGCGGAGTAAGATCGACCTCGGTGCCCTGGTAGGTGATCTTCATGGTGCCGTTGACCTTCTCGCAGATCGACGAGATCATATCCTCGGTAAGAGTAATAAGGTCGTCATAGGTGGCGTATGCCTGATAGAATTCCAGCATGGTAAATTCCGGGTTGTGGCGGGTCGATAGCCCCTCGTTCCTGAAATTCCGATTGATCTCGAAAACCCGTTCAAAGCCGCCGACCAGCAGTCGCTTCAGATACAGTTCCGGGGCGATGCGCAGATAGAGGTCCATGTTCAGGGCGTTGTGGTGAGTCCTGAACGGCTTGGCCGTGGCGCCGCCGGGAATGGGCTGCATCATCGGTGTCTCGACTTCCATGAAATTCAGGTCGTTGAGGTATTCGCGGACAAGGCGGATAATCTCAACCCTTTTCCTGAAAGTTTCCCGCGCTTCGGGGGTGACGATAAGATCGACGTAACGCTGGCGATAGCGGGTCTCGACATCGGTCAGGCCATGCCATTTGTCCGGCAGGGGGCGCAAGGATTTTGAGATCATCACTATGGACCTTGCCTGCACCGAAAGTTCTCCGACCTTGGTTTTGAACAGGGTGCCAGTCACGCCGACGATGTCGCCGATATCCCATTTCTTGAAAGTCTCGAAGATTTCTTCTCCCAGAAGATCCAGCTTCACGTGGATCTGGATCTGACCGCTGGTGTCGGCGACGGTGCAGAAGGCGGCTTTGCCGAATTTGCGCATGGTCATAATCCGCCCGGCCACCGAATAGACGGTGCCCGCCGGATCCACATCCTGAGCTACGAGACCCAGCCCTACAGGGAGAAGTTCCTGTATCGCGTGGACCGGCTTGAAGCTGTTGATGTAAAGATTCACCCCGAGTGCGGCAAGGGATTCGGCTTTTTCTTTACGTTGGGCGAGGGTTTGATTCTCTTCACTCATGATGAACGCTCTTTGGGGAAGGACAGGCAATGATAAAAAAAGCGGCAGAAATCTGCCGCTGGAATGTTGTAGTATATGTAATAGGAATTACCGGGAAATGCTCGTGGTGTCAATGTATTTCCCAAAAATGAAGGCAGCCTGGCGGCGATAATGTCCGGTGCTCATGCCGGTTAGCGGCAGTTTTTTGCCATTTCCAGGGCAAAGAACATCAGCGCGTTGAGGACCAGACCGTGGCTGATGACTCCGTTGACAACGAGACCCTGCACTTCCTCCCGCGGCAGGGTCAGCACCTCGATATCCTCCATGTCGTCCTGATCCGGCTCAGCCACCTTGCGGGCATTTTCCACCAGAACGGTATAACAGAAATTATCCTGGATTGCCGGGTTCGGACAGACCTTGCCGATGATTCGGGCTTTTTGTCCGGCATAGCCGGTTTCTTCGAGTAACTCGCGAAGTCCGGCTTCGAGCGGGTCTTCGTCGTCATTTACCGCCCCGCCGGGGATTTCCATCTCCACCCGGTCGGTACCGAAACGGTACTGGCGGATCAGCACAAGCTCCTGTTCCCCGGTTAATGCGATGACATTCACCCAGCGCGGGAACTGAAGTTTGTAGAAGTCCTTCTCGATTGCAGTGCGTTGGCATCGAACCTTGCTGACAGTCAGATTTACCACCGGGCCGGCAAAGAGTTCTGCAGGGGGTGAAACCACAAAGCCGTCGTTGCCTGGTGCTTTTTGTTTGCTTCTCATTGGCATGTCCGGGAGCGATAATCAGGCCGATACGGCTTTTCGTGTTTCGACATAATGGGCCGCCGCCAGGGCAGCCGTGCATCCGTCTGCGGCGGCAAGGACAATCTGGTTGGCATACTTCTGCCGGAGGTCCCCTACAGCAAAGATACCGGCAATGCTCGTCTCGCATTTTTCGTCTGTTATGACATAGCCGGTGGTGTTCAATTTTACTCCGGCCGGCACAAGCTGGTTGTTCGGGGCAAAGCCGACAAATATGAACACGCCCTCGGTATCCAGATCCCGGCTTTCGCCGGTCTGGGTATCCTTTAAGGAAATGCCGTTCACACCGCCGGCGTCGGAGTTGATTGTGGCGACCACCGCATTGTAAATGATTTCGATCCGCGGTTCGGCAAAAACGCGTTGTTGGAGGATGCGGCTGCCTCGAAAGGCATCCCGGCGGTGGATGAGATAGACTTTTTTAGTGATCTTGGCAAGATAGAGGGCGTCTTCCAGGGCGGTATCGCCACCGCCTACAACGGCGACGGTCTTGCCCCGGAAAAAGAAGCCGTCGCAGGTCGCACAATAGGAAACCCCCTTGCCGAAATTCTCAAGCTCTCCGGGAGTATTCAACTTTTTGGCGGTGCCCCCGGCCGCCAGGATGACTGCATGGGCGTGCAAAACTGTGCCGTCGGCCAGGCGTATCGAATGGTATGCAACTCCCGGTTCGGTGGCGACTACTTCCTTCTCGATAATCTCGAGGTCATACGATTTGGCGTGTTGCAGAAATTTTTCACAGAGCTCGAAGCCGCCTATCTCGATAAATCCGGGGTAATTCTCGACTTCCTTGGTAATGGCCACTTGCCCGCCAAAGATGCCCCGTTCAATGAGTACGGTTTTCAGGGCGGCACGCATGGCATACATTCCGGCGGTCAAGCCGGCAGGTCCGCCACCGACGATAATTACATCATATAATTCATTGTTCGACATCGTGTTCTCCATGTTCTTTATTCTTCGGTTTGAAATTTTCAAGATCCTTGACTGAAATGAACAATGAGATGAAATCGTCGAACTGTCAAATTTTAAGATTTTATCTCATGTCTAGATGACAACGATTCGAGAGCTTGCCCGGAAGTATTCAATCAGGTCAAACTGCTCAATAGCCATCCGGTGGCGCCGGTTCCAAGCACAACCGCCCAGGGCGGCAGCTTCCAGAAAAGCAAGGCGACAAAGGCTACCAGGCCAAGACCGAAGTCTTGTGGTTTATGAATCGCACTGGTCCAGACCGGATTGAAGAGAGCCGCCAGGAGCAGGCCGACCACGGCGGCATTGATTCCGGCGAGTGCGGTCTGCATCCGGGCATTACGACGTAATTGCTCCCAAAAAGGCAATGCCGCAATAACCAGCAGAAATGAAGGCACAAAAATCGAAAATAGACAAATAATACCACCGACAATGCCCGATGGTGCATTCTGCATTGTCGCCCCGAGAAAGGCGGCAAAGGTGAACAAGGGCCCTGGAACGGCCTGGGCTGCGCCGTAGCCCGCAACAAACGTCTCATTGGTTATCCATCCGGTGGGTACGACCTCCGCCTGCAGCAACGGCAGAACAACGTGTCCGCCTCCAAACACCAGAGATCCCGCACGAAAGAAGGAGTCGATCAGCGCCAGGGTCTGACTGGATGTGAGTTCGGCAAGAAGAGGAAGACCGATCAGCAACATGAAGAACACGAAGAGGAATGCTGCTCCGGTTCGTCTCCCCACCTTGAGAGGCAAGGTGTCGTGATCGATAACATGAACGGGTTTGAAGATGACAACGCCGAGAACAGCCGCGACGACAATCACTGAAACCTGCCCGAGGGCATTGGGGAACATCAGCACGGCGCAAGTTGCCGCTGCCATTATCGTAACGCGCTGCACGTCGGTACACAGACTTTTCGCCATGCCCCAGACCGCCTGAGCCACAACTGCCACCGCAACTATTTTCAGACCTTGAAGAGCGCCGGAAGGCAGCATCTCTCCGAAGTTCGAGATCCCCAAGGCAAAGAGTATCAATGCGATGGCGGAAGGCAAGGTGAATCCTGCCCAGGCTGCCACTGCCCCAGGATAACCTGCCCGGGAGAGTCCCAGTGCCAGACCGACCTGACTGCTGGCAGGCCCCGGAAGAAACTGGCAGAGTGCAACTAAGTCCGCATAACCACGCTCGGACAGCCAATTGCGGCGAGACACGAACTCCTCTCTGAAATAGCCGAGGTGGGCGATGGGGCCACCGAAAGAGGTCAGGCCCAGACGCAGGAAAATGAGAAAAACAGCCAGTGGATTTTGATCGTTATGGTTTTTCATCCTTCATTCCTTCACCTCTAACCATATAGGTGAAACCGTAAGGTGCTCTATGGGGTCACCCATTAAAAGGCGCCTGATGTTGCCCATTTAAGAGTGCGGCTATTTCCAGCCCGGTTTTTATTGACTTGTTGGGCATTGTATTATGAATTCCTTGCTGTAAAAATTTCATCGAATTGGCGCGAGTCGCTTCTTCACTATATGTGGTAAAAATTTAAGAACAAACGCGCGACTTGGGTGCCAGAATGCCGATAGTAGCAATAGTGCAGAGCCAATAATGAGAGCTGTGATCGCAAAGCTCAAGCTAATTACTCCATACTGTTTCAGCAAAGTGCTGAACGCATACAATACGTATATCAGTGCTGAAACCATCAGTGCCCTGCGATCAATGCAAAGAGAAACGAACGCAATAGCAATGTATAGCAGGATAACCGCTATTGCCTGTTCCAAAGTCGTTTTGCCACTAAAAACACCTAATGATGCAAAAACGGGATGCACGAGAAGCGGCGCAGCCAGAAGGTGGAGCCAAAACGCCACATCTGATCGGCGGGTCTGGCGAGCTGTGTCCGAGGTATCCCACCCCATTGCCAGGGCAAATACAGCGAATCCGGCCGTGAGCGGAATTGCAGTTGTCCAATTCTTTGCCTCGGGAACTGCAAAAATGAGCAGGGCAACGATAGAGCCGACAATAGAGGCCGCGCCAGCTGCTACGGTAATCGGAACATGAAAGCGCAACCAATGTAGCCAAGCAGCGACCGCAGCAAAGGCACTTGCCGCAACTAAGGTTTGGGGTGTCTTTTCCAGGAGGAGAAGTCCAGTCGCGAGAACACCGCCTATGAAAGCTAATAGCAGGATGATCGCAGGTAATGCCATGCGGCGTTTTCGAGTAAAGAATTCGGCGAGCCCCCATGCCGCAACTGAAACTGCTGCAGCGCCAAACCATCTCTCCGACGCAGCACCGATCCATGCTACTGAGGCCAGCAATAGCAGGCATGCAATCACGACAAAAATATCATTGAAACCCGTGACGAGTCGAAAGTGTTCTTCGTCCACTGCTGGCCCCCTCCTGAGTTTCGCTACGTGAGTTCGAAAAGCAGCTGCCATATCGTCAGTAATCACTCCCGCCGCTATGGCAGAGTCAATATCTTCTTCGGTATACATCTTTAGTAGAACCTCTGATGGATTATTAAGTTGAGCTAATGACGCCCAACGTAAATTTCACCGAACATTTGGAGTGCAGCGGAAAAGGTTACCGGTGGAATAACATGTTTAGCGTAATTTTAAAATTAAAGGAACGTATCGAATGTATAAATAGCAAGGGATTATTCCCCCGATTATTGAATTAAGTAATATTTTTATAAATATTGAATCAATATTTGTGTGCTTTGTAAGGATTACTACCGACAGAATGGCCCCAGCAGTCATTCCAATAGACGTCAATTAAGAAACAAGTAAAGAAAGTAACCACGGAACACTGACCAACGCACCAAGAGAGTTATCTTTCCCCATATTGAAATCGTGGGTTGCGAACAACTTGGACATTTTATTCTTCTCAATGCTCTTGTGTCGCTCCCGCGCTGTTTGCGGGGGCCGTGTGCAGGCAGTGGTTATGCAGTTATTATTTTATGTTCTGGTAAACAATCTGAAAATTCTCTTTGAATTGTTGGAATCTTACCTTGTTGCCTGAAGTCTTGAGCCAATATAACCAATAACATTCCTACCATTGTAGAAACTCCATTGGAAATTTTTAGTAATTGGAAAAGCAGAGGAGGTGGATAGCCTTTGCTATGTCTATTGATTGCGTGGATTCCACCGTGGATGAATGAGCTCAAAGGTTTCCAAGAATACTCTTTAAATTCAAGCAACATATCAAGGGCTTCTTTTGGCGCGTTTCCTTCAAGCTTTGTAAGCATTTCGCTGAGCATTGGAAGATTGTTTGCCTTGCTTGCCGATTCGGAGGTAAGTTCACACATTAACTTGGATACAGCTTGGTCAGTTGCTGAAAAAAAAAGCCACATTGCTCGAACAAGAGCTTCGTACTGGAGACGAACTAATGCGGTTGCTGACGTAAAATTTCCGGTGGCAATTAACATTTTTGCGCTTTCTGCATGCTCAAAAGCAATGCTGCACATGATTCTGCTCGAGGCTATTCTTTCTGTATCGAAATACGGCCTTAAAGCTAGAAAAATTAATAACTTGCTCTCTAGCTCTGCAGACCTTTTAATTAGTGCCTGGCAGAAAACCCACAATTTTCAAAAACTCTTACCACCGCAGACATCTTTAATGTGTAAGGTTTTTTCTCCGGCAGCTAATTTTGAATTTTATAGGCTTCCAAAACAATAATAATTCTCATGTATTGTGATGAGTTGGCATAGCTCAGCCATCGACACCTTGCAGCAGGACCAACCCGCTTCTCTCAGGCTGCTTTCTTGTAAGATCCGCGTTTTCGTTGAGCAGCCTCTTGTTCCTGCTGACGCAACACCGCACCCAAGCGCTGAATGTTACGTGCCACCACCGCCATGGCGATGTAGCGTTTAAATCCACGAAGACCGTGATCGGGACATTTATCTAGGCCGTGAACTTCAAGGGCGTTGATCGCCGATTCCACTGCCGAGTGTTGTTTGCGCAGCTTGACAAACTCAAGATCGTTTTCGCGATCTTTGTCAGCTTGAGAAAGCCTACCCTTTTTTGGCAGCACCACACATTCAAGACGCGGTTTCAGTACTTCCTGGTTGGCTGGGCTATAAAAACCTTTGTCCATGCTGACCGCACGTAACGTGGGGAACTTCTGCTTGGTTTCGCCCACCATGGCAAATGCTACCCGGTCATCGGTGCTCTTTACCATCACTCGGTGATGCAGAATGAAGCGATCCTGGTCTTCCATAATACAC
>LADS01000060.1 GCA_000961725.1 Desulfobulbaceae bacterium BRH_c16a | reverse complement strand
CACGAAATTCAGCTGGGTCACTGATATAACGATCACCGAAGAAAACGTGTTCGAGCTTATGCGGGCTGGCCGTGCCCGGTGGAAAGTTGAGAATGAAACTTTTAACACCCTCAAGAACCAGGGGTACAATCTCGAGCACAATTATGGTCTTGGTAAGAAAAACCTGAGTGCGGTATTTACCATTCTCATGATGCTTGCCTTTCTCATCGATCAGGTTCAGCAATTAAGCTGTTGGCTTTTCCAGGAGGCATTACAACAGGCGGAATCAAAACGCTATTTGTGGGAGAGCATCCGTGCATTTTTCCACAATTACCGGGTTGATTCCATGGAAACCATTTTACGCGCAATAGCCCATGGATATGAACGTCGGGAACTTAAGGAGGTCTGCCGGACGTAACCGGAGATCGCTCCGTGTTGTCAAAGATCGTACCCTGGAAAAACTGGATATACAGGGTGAATGGACTACTACGTCCCAAAAATGACGAAAACTACCTTTTCGCAAGGCAATAAGCTGAAAAGGAAGCTGAAAAATTTTGTCACTGAAGGAAAAGCAAAATATTGACTGTCATTATCGGTTAGAAGGTCGAATGTAAAATTCCAAAACACAACTATCTGGCCAAAACGGGATTTGCTGTAATTTATTTCTTTTTGTTTTTAACATGTAATCGCGGAGCTGACCAGCGCCGTGTGCTGCGCAAGCAAGCGTAGCTTGGTTGTGTAGTGCGCGGTGTCTGGTCAAGCTCCGCGATTCTCGGCGGCGCAGCCGCCGAGAACGTTAAGTTCTGCGAGACCCGCGCCTTTCGCGGGTTCCGCAGAAACGTTTTGTTAACTTAAATCATTTCTTTTATCTGTTTTTTATGCTGTTTTCGAACTTCACGAGAAAGTCTGTTTGATAATATTGAGCACTATCTCAGATATAAAAAATGGATTGCCTGTTAATTCAATTCCAACGGATACATGTCCGGAGGGCACCGGAATGACAAGTTCGTAAAAGTTGCCATAGCGAATTATGACCCAGTTTGCGCCGCCACAATCGATATTTCCACGCTGGGTAACCAACTTTAACAGAGTTGGATTTACGATCAGTTCTTCATATTTATCTGATTCAGAACTGCTCGCGCTCTCAAGTCCAGAGCGTTGGGCAGAAGAATGAATTCCATCAAGGTAAGTTGCGACATAACGAATTTCGGTTGTTGCAGCGAAAATATTTTCAATCAGTGGTGTCATTAAAACATCTCCATGCACATTTTATATCGCTGATATGCCATCAGGCATATATAAAGTTAACGTTGAAGTTCTGCTGGAGTCGCGCTCTTTGCGGCTTCAGCAGGAACGTTTTGTTCGGCTACAATTCATTTATATTGTGAATGGGTCTCTCGCTTCTACTCTAATTCGCCATTCTTCATCTTCTTTTCTGAGACTGTATTCGCCTATTAACCTTAAATCATTTGAAAACAATGTTCTTTTCCTTGAAATCAGTTCTTCTAATATGGCCAGACCTTCAAAATCATTATTTAACAATTTCTTAAGCATATCAATATTACTGCTATTATTCCTGACTTCGTCTAAAACCGTCGAATTCCAAACACTATAAGTGAGTTGAAGAATTTTTTCGATCTGGTTTTGCGTTGGGCTTTCACCCAAAGAATCAATCAATGGCATAGAATATTGAAGGAATGCCTCAGATATTTTATTTTTAGGAAATTTATTTCGTTTTTTCTTCATGTTTTTATGCCGAACTATTATTAGCCTGCATCACCATTTCAGGAAGAAAATACTCAATTTTGATACAAATTCCCATCTGCGATAGTCATTTTCTTCCTGCATTCATGTTCATTTTTTCTTTGCGTCTGCTCATCTGTAATCCATATGTACTAGGAATGTAAGATGTTATGCTCATACTAAGTGAGAATTCCACTTCTTACAAGCAAAAACAGTTAGGGGTGAGCTATGCGGCTTTTTGGGCTAATAGGCATGTTAACATGCTGCCGTATAACAGGAGAGATTACTTATTTTCAATTGGAAAAATCATCTTTAAAATGGATTTTATAGCTGTGATTTTGCCGCTTTTCGGGAATATCGACTGTTAGACGGATGGAGCAATAAGTCAGAAATAACAAATCTTCTCTGATTATAGTTGTGATCTTCAATAGTTGTGCTGTGAGGTTTTTGTGAGATTTCTAAGGGGAAGGAGGGGAGGAAGAGAGTTGTCGTGCGGAAAGATCTGGAAAAATGTAAGTCGTCAATGGATGAAGCGGTCGAAATGATACCATTCAGAAGGATGTTGCCGTAGTGATTCCTCCAGCAGACCTGCATATTGCTGCGCTGCTTGGGAGATGGCGGCGGCCCTGTCGCTGCGGGATTTGGGCTGGATGGGGATGGGGTCGGAGAGGGTGAAATGGTAGGTGTTTCTGCCGGTGCGGAAGGCGAAAAAGACAAACAGCGGCGCGCCGGATACGAGGCTGAAAACAAAGGGGGCTTCGGGGAGATAGGCATCATAACCCAGGAAGGTGACACGTACCTTGCGTTGATTGCTTCGCCAGACTATATCTCCGGCCATCGATACCAAACCTCCCGAGCGTAAGAAGTTGATTCCGGCGACTGCGGAAAAGGGTGAGTTGTTTTCCTTGTCGATACCGATGATGGTTACTCCGGAGCGGCGCAGATCATCCTTCTGCATTCGTTCGACCCCTTCTTTCTCCTTTACTCCCATATAGAGCAGAAGCTGAAGGTCTTCCCGCTTTTTTTTCAGCAGGGTCGCGGCCATTTCCCAGTTTCCCAGGTGGGACATAAGAAGAATGCCGCCTTGCCCGCCAATGACTTCTTCCAGCTTTTCCCAGCCAACCGCTGTGTAGCTCGCCGATTTTGCCTGAGCCTCAAGGAATCTGTCGAAATGGATGGTGGTAAAATTCTGGTATTGCTTGAAGGTGCACCAGAGATTGAAGAGTCTTCCCTTTTCCGGATAGAGGGCGGCATAGAAAAGACAACTCTCGGCCACGCGGCGCCATGAAAACACAAAATATCCGGTTGCGATAATCCGGGAGACGACGACAAACAACCATGGGCCACACAGATTGGCGACCCGTACAAGCAGTTTGAACCAGAAGCCGTTCATGGGCGGAACATTGAAAACAGCCGAGCCCAGATGAGCCTGTTGAAGGTCACCGAGTTACGCATGAAATCGAGCCAGGGGCGAAAGTGGCTGACTCGCTCCCCTTTGGCCTGGTAGATCACCCGAACCGGCGCTTCCTTGGTGGGGATTCCCTGCCGTTGGGCTTTGACCAGTATTTCGACTTCAAACTGATAGCGCCTGGCCTTTGTCGCAAGCTGCAGGGCTTCGGGAAGGGGATAGAGTCTGAATCCCGACTGGGAATCCTCAACCAAAGGTCCCCCGGCAACCCATATCCAGAAGTTGGAAAACATCCGCCCGAATTTGCTGGTCCACGGCACGTTTACATCGTTCATGCCCTGACGTTTGCCGATGACAATGCATCGCTCACCGTCTTCGACGGCGTTAAGCAGTTCCCTTGAATCCTCGGGATTATGCTGACCGTCTCCGTCCAGGGTGATCGCCCAATTACAATCATGTTTAATTGCCGCGGCAAAACCGGTGAGAATGGCAGCGCCCTTGCCTGTGTTCTCGCTATGGCGCAGGACGGTAATTCCGTCGATTGTGCCGATGATCTCGCCGGTGGAATCTGTAGAACCGTCGTCCACGACAAAAACCGGCAGACCAAGCTTCCGAGCCTGCCGGATAACCTCGCCGATCTGCAGGCTGTGGTTGTAGACAGGAATAATGACGGCAGGTTTCATGTTCATCGGCAAAGTCCGGGAGATGCGAAGGCCATCGACCATGTGCCGGGTCCCATGTGGACCCCGGAGGTCAGTGACAGAGGGGTGAGCAGGATTTCCGCTTCGGGCAGAAGCGCGCTCACCTGCTGTTGCACGACTCCTGCCACCCAGTCATGGTTGTCGGAATACTGCAGCATTATCACAGGCGCGGAAGATGAATCATAGCGCTCCCTCAGCTTTTCCATGGCAAAGGCCAGCTGACCTTTTGCGCTGTGGACCACGCCGATCTTTTTCACTCCGTCGCTTGTTGGACTGATGACCGGTTTCATGTACAGCAGGTCGCCGAAGAATCCGCCTGCTTTCGATACCCGGCCGCCGGCCACCAGATACTTCAGTTCATTGATAAAGACGAATTCCTCGCACTCTGCGATAATATTTTGCGCAAAATCAATAACCTCTGCCGCAGTTCCGACATTTTCTGCCTGCCGGGCCGTAAGCAGGGCGATGAGGGCAAGCCGTCCCGATGCCGCTCCGGTATCGATAACCGTGAATGACTCGTCCCGGTCGTTTTCCTTCTTCCAGGCCATGGCGGTATCGTAATTGCCGGTAAAGGCTGAGCCGACGCAGAGATAGAGCGTCGGGCCAAACTGCCGACATATACTCTGATAGTGCTGATGGCGCTCAAAGGACGATGCCTGAGCGGTTGTTATCTTGCCACCCTTGCGCATCAAAGGGTAGATCTGTTTCGAGGTGTACAGACTTTCGGGCCTGGAATCGTCGCCGATTATGATGTAGCTGTCAAGCAGGGTGATGCCGTGGCGCCGGGCCATCTCCCTGGTCAGCGAGCCGGCTGCATCGGTCACTATGTGGAGAGGTGAATTTTCAGGTGAGACGGAGAATGGCTGGACACCTCCCTGGTCGATTGCCTCATCGGACCACCCGACGATATCGCCAAACGAGCCCAGTTGGCCCCGCAGTCGGCCGGGATCCGGAGTATGGATGTGAATCTTGAGCAAGGAATCGTTTTGGACTACGACCACGCTTTCTCCCAGCTCGGCCAGGCGGTCTCTGATTGTGGTCTGTTGCTCGTCCGGTTCGCCGTCTGAAGCAGCCGGTTTTTCCGCCATTTGCATGACAACATCGACACAATAGGAGTTGGTGACTTCAGGCCGGAAGGAACTGCTGATGGCAAGACTGCCGGCAAAAAGATCGAAGATGGAGCTGGGCTTGTCGTTTTGCCGGGTGAGGTGCCTGAAGAACCCGTCAAAAAAAACATACATGGCCAGAGCGCCGGAATCGACAACGCCTGCCCTTGTAAGATCGGGCAGGAGCTGCATTGTGTCGCGTACCGCCTTTTGCAATTCGAGGCTCAGCGGGGAATATACTGTTGCCGCTTCGCCATGCGACGCGAGAGTCGAGGCAAGGCTGTCAAAAACCGTGAGCATGGTACCCGCACACGGGCCGGCGATAGCCTGCCAGGCCTTTTTCCGGCCACGTGCTGCGGTTTCTGCCAGATCGGCAAAATTTTCCGACTGGCAGAATTCGCCGAAAAAAGCCGCGGCAATGTTGCCGGAGTTGCCGGTGGCACAGCGTGCGAGCACTTTGCGGGCGGTCTCCCCGTCTCCCTCAAGATTACGCAGCGGAGCGAGGCTGATGCGCAGATTGGTGCCGGTATCCCCGTCGGCCACCGGAAAGACGTTGATCCGATCGACAAGATCGGCCGAGGCTGCAAGGCACGCATAGCCGGTGGCAAAGCTGTTGCGAAGATCGCTCATTTTTCAAGCAGCCGGACTATGGCACTCCAGTCGTATTTGCCGTTTGTGGTCACTGGAATCCGATCGACTTTTTTGATCCGCCGGGGCAGGGCGTATGGTTCAAGTGACTCGGCCAGCATTTTTTGAATCGTGGTTGTGTCAACCGTTTCTCCCTGAATCAACGCACCGATCCGGTGCCCGCGGCCTCCCGCTTCGGGAAGGGCCATGACCACACAGTCGGTTACCCCGGAATCATTTTTGATGAGAAGGTTGATTTCTTCGAGATCGACCCGCTTGCCGCCCACTTTAGTTACGGTATCAGCCCGGCCTTTGAGGGAAAATCGACCGGTCCCTCTGGCTTCCACCCGGTCGCCCGCAGTAAAGAAACCTGCTGCATCGACGGGTAGATCGGGCGAAACATAGGGTGAGTGCACGGCCAGGCGCTCTTCGACGATCTTCCAGTCGATCGTCGGAAAGGGAGTGAAATACTCTTCGCCAAGCGATCTGTTGCGCGTCGCAATGCCGCCCGTTTCTGTGGAACCGTAGACCTCCACCACGCCGGCCGTATTTTGCCGGCAGAATTCTTCGTTGTCTTCCCGGTCGAGCATGCCGGCGGAAGAAAAGGCCAGACGAAGGGCCATTTTTTTATCCCGCAACACCCGGTAATGCACGGGAACACTGGCCAGAAGCGTAACCTCGCGATCTTTTGCCACACTGACAATTTCGTTTGGAAAGGATGGCGTTTCGCTGATCACGGTCGCCGAAGAAACAAGCGGCAGAACAACGGAGAAAAGAAAACCATAGATATGGTAGGGCGGAATGGTGGCAAGAATGCAATCCCGCTCCGTCACTTCATAGCGCCTTGCCAGGAAAAACCCTTCGCTGAAGATATTCTCCGCTGTTTTCGACCAGAGCTGCGGCGTTCCGGTGGAACCGCCGGTAAAAATCTTCAGCAATTCGGCTTGCGGGAGGGCCGCCGGGCCGACCGGGATTTGGGCTGATCCGGCCGATTGCGGACAAATAACCTGTGTTCCGTCAGGGAAATCTCTGGCGGTATCGGCAATGGCGGTGGTGAAGCCGGTGGTCTCTTGCAGCTGCAGAAGGGCTTTTGCCGAAAAAGCATAGGGGAGTAAAAGGGCCGGGCCGCCTGCAAGCGAGGCCAAAAGCGCCGCCGCCATGATCGCCTTGCTGTCGGCAGCCAGGCAGACAACCGCTTCCGGTGGCGCCTCGGCCAAGGCTGCACGCAGCCACGCTGCCATTCTATAGACTTCGCCAAAGGTGACGCCGGGCACAAAATCCTTGTTCGGGAATTTTGGTCCATGCAGCAGATCGTCCATGGCTCTTTTCATGTCTGTCGAAAAATCAGCGATCATCTTCCCGTGTGGCCGTCCTGCCGAATGATTGTCCGACAAGGCTTCTGTCGCGCGGCTTGAAGGTATCGTCCGCCATTTCTTTTTTTACCACCTGCTTGAACAGCTTGGCCATTTTTATCCGTTGCGGTTCATCGTGATAAAAGGTGTTCCAGGCGTAATCGAGCAGTGTCTGGAGTTTCTCGGGGCTCATGTTCTTCGGCTGAAACACCACCTGGTCGGCGGAAAAATCATTCCAGTCACTGGAGAGGATACGGTTTTCTTTTTTCAGGTCGGTATAGGCCTTGGTATGGGGAAATGGCGTAAGGACGGTAAATTCGGCAAGATCGAGTTCTATCTCAAGCAAAAAATCGATGAGGCGCTTGATGAAATCTTCGGTATGGTCGTCGAGGCCGAGCAGAATAGTGCCTTCCACGCCGATTCCATGGTCATGGTAGCGTTTGACCCTTTCCTTAATGTAGTCGGAGGTGTCGAAGATTGCCTGATAGACATACCAGGCCCCGGCCCGGGCGGCCAGGTCGAGCACCTCCGGCTTGTCTTCAATGGGATGGGAACACCACTTTTTTTTCAGCGGAATCATCTCCCGAAACAGCTCCATTTCCCATTTGGTATCCTGGGCCAGGGAATTATCGACAATGAACAGCCGGTTATTGTCGATCCCGGCCATCTCGGCTATCGCCTTATCGATGGGTCGCGGGCGAAACACTCTGCCCCCCAGATACGATACGGCACAAGGGTAGCAATTGAAGCGGCAGCCACGAGAAGCATGCACCAGATCGACCATCTGCACGCCTTTATGGTTGTAGAGTTTTCGGTTGAGGATATCCCGGCGGGCCGGACCGACCAGGGCAATATCCGGGCGGTTGTCGATAAAATCGTAGCAGGGCTTCAGCTTATTCTGTCTGAAATCGGCGAGAACCTGTTCCATCCGGCCTTCGGCTTCACCGAGAAAAACCGCGTCGGCATGGGTCATGGTCTCTTCGGCATGAAGCATGGTGGCGATACCGCCAAAGATGACCTTTATGCCTTTTTTACGATATATATCGGCGATCTCCCAGCCTCTTTTGACCTGGATGGTGAGCATCATCGAGATGCCGACAAAATCTACGGCCTCGTCAAAATCGATGGCTTGCAGATTCTCATCGACAAAATCGATGTCGACATAGTCGGGGAGGGTGGCGGCAAAGACGACCGGGCCATGGGGCGGCAGATGAAACTCGGTCTGCCTGTCCAGCTTGGTCCATTTGGGATAGATGAGTTTAAATTTCATGTGTGTTGCTTGTTAAAAAAAGATGCGGGCGGGACAATCTGTTCGACCGGGGGCGTCGCCCAGTTCTAGAGTTAACACCCCACAAGGGGGTATAAGTACCTTGAGACAGATTGTTTTCTTGTAAAGAAAACAATCTGTAAGGTACTAAAACATCCCGCCATTTACTGAAATTACCTGACCGGTCACATACGAGGCTGCATCCGAGCAGAGAAAACCAACGACCTTGGCAACCTCATCCGGCCTGCCGATGCGGGCCATGGGAATCATCGCCTTGATCTGATCTTTCGGGGCTGCCTCAATCATGTCGGTGTCAATCAGACCGGGTGCCACGACATTCATGCGGATGCCGAGCCGCGCGACCTCCGAGGCAACGGATCTGCTGGCGGCGTTGAGACCTGCCTTGGCGGCCGAATAGTTGGCCTGGCCACGGTTGGCCATCATGGAGCTGGCGGATGATATGGAGACGATGGCTCCTTTCCGCCTGCGCACCATTTTCTCAATCACCGGCCGGGTCATGTTGTAAAAGCCGGTGAGGGTGGTATCGATCACCGACTGCCACTTGTCCGGCGGCATCATCATGAACAACCCGTCGGCGATAATTCCGGCGTTATTGATCAGGGCGTCGATCCGGCCGAATCGTGCGGCAATGTCCTCAACCGCTTTTTCGGTCGCTTTGCCGTCCCTGACATCGAACTGATACACCTCGCCCCGGCCGCCGTTTTGTTGAAGCATGGCCAAGGTCTGTTCCGCCCCGGATTTATCACTGTTATAGTTGATTACCAGATAATATCCGTGCTGCGCCAGTTCGACGCAGATCGCCCTGCCGATTCCCTTGCTGCCACCGGTAACTATGGCAATTTTCTGTTCGTTTTCTGTCATGTGTTATGCCTGGAAAAGCTGGAGAGTGATTCTGCCGATCAGGGCATTGTCCAGGTGTTGCTCACAGAACACTTCCCGGAGATTCTCAAAACTGTTGATATTTTCCGCACTGCATACGATGCTGCCGCCGAAGGGCAGGTACTCGATAAAAAAATCGGCTTTTTTGATGCCTACCAGCCATCCTGTCGGATCCGAATCGCGTCCCTTGGTCTGTATCCTTTCCCAGCCGTTGCATACTCCCGCGGTCTGCGCCGCCAACTCCACTAAAATCAAAGAGGGCACTCCTTTTTCATCGGCCATCGGCCAAAGCGGATCCACCCGGCAGGTCGTCAGGGCATGTTTGCAGTCGACCTCAAGAACCTCGCTGACCAGTATCATGTTGTCACGATGCGGGAGCAGGTCTTCCAGGCTGAGATCGGTGAGGGGTAGTGTATTCATGGATATGCGACACTGATACCTCATTATTTCCGAATTCGCCACCAAATTAGATGACAAATTCCTGCTGGTTTTATAAGATGATTTCGTCTGACTCCTCTTGTGCTTTTTGAAAATAGCCAAGTGAATACGCCATATAATATCCACCAATATTATTATTTAGTACCTTACAGATTGTTTTCTTGTTTTTTACAAGAAAACAATCTGTAAGGTACTTATACCCCCCTTGTGGGGTGTCAGAGCCCTATGCCGGCGAATGCACGCGCCCGCTTAACTTCATAGAATGTGAAAATACTCTTATGCAACAACTTATAGAAGAGCTCAAAGTCAAACTTATAGATATTCTTAACCTGCAGGACGTAAAGCCTGAAGATTTTGATGAAAATGCTCAATTGGTCGGTGGCGAGCTTGGTATCGACTCCATCGATGTCCTGGAAATGGTGGTCATGGTTGAAAAAGATTACGGAATAATCATCAACAACCAGGAGGTCGGCGAAAAGGTGTTTTCATCCCTTGCCGATCTTGCCGCATATATTAAAGAAAACACCACCAAGGCATCTTCTTGACGAACGGAACAGTGTATGTCGGCGGAGCGGGGATCGTCAGTTCACTGGGCTCCGGTCTGGCAGCGACGGAAAAGACCTTACGTGAGAATCGTTCGGCAATAAAGCCCCTGGAGCTGTTCTCCCTGCTGCATGGCAGTCCTTTGCCGGTTGGCCAGGCAGTTGGCCTGGATCGACCGTCGTCTCTGCCGAGAACACATTGGCTGGCACACCTTGCCGCCGAACAGGCTATGGCGGGGACAAGCCACCCTCCCGACGCAATAATTATCGGCACCACCACCGGCGGCATAGCAACCACCGAGCAGCTGCTGAGGGATCATGAAGATGATAAAGCGCCGTACCGCTACCACGGATTACATACGGTTGCCCACTCTCTTGCCGAAGAACTGAAGTGTACAGGGCCTTTACTTACCGTTTCCACCGCCTGTTCTTCCGGGGTCGTCGCCATTGCCATGGCTGTGGCAATGCTCCGCAGCGGCAGGGCGGTAATGGTGCTTGTCGGAGGCGTCGATTCCCTCAGCCGTCTGACCTATTTCGGTTTCCACTCGCTGCAGCTGGTCGACCGGAGCGGCTGCAAGCCTCTTGATCGGGATCGGCAGGGCATGGCCGTGGCCGAAGGCGCAGGGATGCTCCTGCTTACCACGGTCAAACCGGAAAATCCCATCGCCCTGCTGCTTGGCGCCGGGCTTTCCTGCGATGCGTATCATCCAGCCGCCCCGCACCCCGAAGGTCAGGGTGCTTTCATGGCAATGTCGGCGGCGCTGGCCGACGCCGGACTTCGCCCGGAAGATATCGGTTACATCAATCTGCACGGTACCGGCACCCCGGAAAACGATCTTGCCGAGTCGAAGGCCGTGCGTAGACTTTTTTCTGTGCTTCCGCCGCTTTCATCGATTAAAGGTGCTTCCGGCCACAGCCTGGCAGCCTCCGGGGCCATCGAGGCGGTGGTGTCGGCGATCGCCGTATCGCGCCATGTGTTACCGGCCAATACCGGCTTGCAGAATATCGATCCTCTGCTCGGTCTGACCCCGCTGGTACAGCCGGTGGAGTCTTCGCAAAATCCGGCAAGGGCGGTTCTCTCCAACTCCTTTGGTTTCGGCGGCAATAATGGATCCCTGGTGCTTGGAGCCCCCGGCACATTTTTTTTTACTCGACCCTGCCCGCCGCAGCGCGCGGGGTTGGCCATCCATGGCTATTCCTGCCTGACCGGGGCAGGGGACATCGTTGCCACCATGGCCCGGATACAGGCGGGCGAGTCTGCCGCCGGCATGGCAGAGTCCGGGACAATTTCGAAAAACCTGCCGCCCCAGTTGATCCGCCGGCTGAAACGTTTGCCGCGGATTACGCTTGCCCTTGCGGTAATGGCCCATAATGATGCAGGGATTGAGTCCCGGAAACCAGGTGCTGTTTTTATGGGTACAGGCTGGGGCGCTCTTTCCGAAACCCACGATTTCCTCACCCGCCTCACCGCCTCCAGCGAACAGTTTCCAAGTCCCACCGATTTTGTCGGCTCCGTCCACAACGCGCCTGCCAGTCAGGTGGCGATCATGTTCGGGGCAACGGGACCAAATATTACCGCCAGTGGCGGGGATTATTCCTTTGAACAGGCGTTGCTGACGGCAGACCTTTCCTTGCAGGATTCGGCGTTGCCGGCCCTCCTCATGGCTGCGGATGAGGGGCATGACACCTTCTCTCCTCTCTTTGATGCTTCGATTGCACCCGGAGCGGCGCTAGCAGATGGCGGCGGGGCTTTTTGTCTCGACAGGAAGAGTGAAAATGCCAAATGCTGCATTTCCATCCCATTCTATCGCAGCTGCGAGGCAGATGGAGTCATTGCCGCGTTGCGAGATTCTCTTGGCGGCACTGAAGAATTGCAACGCAGATGCGCCCTTGTTCTGGCAGGGATCCCTGCGGCCATGTCCGGGGAGGGAGAAAAGCAGCTCGAACGGTTTATGGCACTTGCTCAACTGACCGTGCCGGTTTTACCCTATCGTAAATTTACAGGTGAGTTCGCCTCGGCCTCGGCGGTGGCGACGGCTTTTGCCGCCTCTTTTCTGGAGATCGGTGTGGTTCCCGGCGCCCTTGCAGGAGGAAGCGATATTATCCTCGGCGGAGGGAGGAATACGATTCTTGTGCTCGGTTTCGGCCAATATGTTACCGCCATGGAGTTGTACAGGCCATGATGTCTTTGCCGCAACCGGCAGCGGCGATGCTTCCCCATCGGCCGCCGATGCTGTTCGTCGAAACCCTTGTGGCGCGTCATGGCAATAGATCAACCGCCGAAGCGGTGTTGCCTGCTTCCGGTATCTGCGTATCGGACAACAACCGGCTCCTGCCGGAATATGTCATCGAGCTGATCGCCCAGGCCACGGCCCTGGCGAGCGGTTACGATGCCTTTTGTCTCGGCAGGCCGGTTCGTGACGGCATGCTGGTGGGCATAGATGCCTTCTCGTTTTATGGCCGGGCCGTGCCGGGAAGAGCTGTGCGGATTGAAACTGAAAAAACATTTGAATTCGGAGCGATAAAGATGATTCACGGCGAAGTGTACGACGGCCGGGAATTGCTTGCCGCAGGCGATATCAAGGTGTGGGAGGATCTCAGCCGGGATGCAGTGCTTTAATTTTTTTAGCAGTTTCGTTCGTCTTTTTGTACCGGTTTGCCTGGGTGTACTTCTGGTCGTCAATTCGCCGCAACCGGTATTTTCATCGGAGTCGGAAGAATTAACCGATTTTTTAAAAGAAATTCAAGCCGCCTCCGATCAGGTCCGCTCCTTCTCCAGTAAATTTGTCCAGGAGAGGAGGCTGGCCCTCTTTGCCGAACCGGTGATTTTTCATGGCTCCCTGACCGTCGTCCGGCCGGACCGGTTGCGCTGGGAGTTTACCTCGCCTATTCCCTCCGTTCTGATCTTCAGCGGTGACCGGGGAATGCGCTGCAACGAAAAAGCTCCGCCGGTTCATTTCGATCTCGGTTCCGATCCGGTGATGCGAACCGTGGCCGAGCAGCTGTGGCTGTGGCTGGGCGGCGACTATTCGCGTCTGGATTTGTTGTATCTGCTTGAAAAATCTGGGCCTTCTTCCTTGCGGATAACTCCGAAAAGCGAGGCGGTTTCGGAATATATCGGCACTGTCACCATCACTTTCAACAAGACCAGCCGACAACCCGAGAAGGTTGAAATCGCCGAACCAGGGGGCGACACCACGGTCATCAGCTTCCATTCCTATGTTCTGAACAGCAAAACCCCCGACATACTGTTCACCCTCTGTGGCACCGATGAGTAGAACTGCGGTAATTCTGCGCTGGCTCATCGTCCTCTTCGCCCTGGTTCTCGGCCTGTTTTTTTGCAGGGATCTCAGGCTGAGCGACGACGCGTTCGACCTGTTGCCGGGCGAGGCCGTTCGAGGCGACCTCAGGATGCTGCAGCAGATGGGCCTTGTCGATCGTTTGTTCATCACCGTTTCCGCCAGTCAAAAAGATGGAATTCCTGCGCCGGTCAGCAAGAAAGCCCTGCAGGAGAGCACGAAAAAGCTTGGCGACCTGCTGGCCGGGAGCGGCTATTTTTCCTATGTGTTGTCACGTCTGCCCGAGGGGTATGAGTTTGCCCTCTTTGCCGGCCTTCAACCCTCCCTGCCTCTGCTGTTTGATTCAGGGGATCTCGAGACCCTTGCCGAAAAGACTTCGCCGGAGGGGATAAAGGAAGGCCTGCAGAAGTCGTTCGCCCAGTTGAACAGTCCTGCCGGCATTGCCATGAAAAACCAGGTGCAGGTCGATCCTTTAGGTTTTATCTCGTTGGCACTGCAAAAACTTTCGCTTATGCGGTCCGAGTTTTCGGTGCAGATCGACGAAGGTTTTTTCATGAGCAGGGACGGCATGAGTTGTCTTCTGGTGGCCGAGAGCAACAAATCGCTTACCGATTCGGCCCAGGCCGGAGCGATAGAGAAAGTCCTTGACGATGCGTTTCGCCAGTCCTTCAGTCCCGGGGTCGAGGCCAGCGTCATAGGCAGTCTGCCCCATACCCTTGCCAACAGTCGCGCCATCAAGAACGATCTGCGGGTGCTGTTGCCGGTGGCAACGGTTCTCCTGATTGTATTGCTCGGCATTGCCTTGTGGGACATTCGCGCCCTGGTGGTGGTGAGTGTCCCCTACATGGCTGCACCTCTCGCTATAGGCTTGACCAGTCTAATCCATGGTAAACTGAGTGGCCTTGCCCTTGGCTTCGGTATTGTGCTGCTGGGGATTGCCGTCGATTTCTCGATCCATCTCTATCTGGCCGTGGCCTGCGACGGAAACCAGCGCGAGGCGATGAAGCGGGTGGCAAAACCGCTGCTGTATGCAATCCTGACGACAGCTGCGGTTTTTCTCGTGCTGCTTTTCTCGCAGGTTCCGAGCCACAGACAGATGGCCTTGCTGGCATTTTTCGGGATAATGCTTGCTTCGGCCTGTGCCTGGCTGGTTATTCCGGCGGTTGCCGCTTTCCGCCGGCAGAAACCTGTGCAAACCGCCAGGGCTCATTGGTTGACGTTTTTTTCGCCGAAACGTCCCGGTCTTATTCTCTTCGGCTGGCTGATCCTGCTGGTCCTGGGTGTCATGTCCTGGCCGCGGCTCCACTACAACGGCGATCTGCGGGCACTTGACGTTCCCGATAAACAGGTGAAGAGCGACGAGCGGCATTTCGCCGAAACCTGGGGAGGAGGAGAAGAGCAGGCCTTCATTCTCGCAACAGGCGAGAGCCTTGATGAGGTTCTCGACAGAAATTATCTGGTATATCGCTTCCTGCAGGAACACGACGTCAAAAAATTTCAATCTTTTGCGCCCCTCTTGCCCGGTCCCGGCGCCCAGGATCGTAACCTGCAGGGATGGCAGCACTTCTGGGCGGAACATCGCGTACAGTTCGAAGATCGTTTTCTTACCGCGGCTGTTACCCGGGGCTTTACCGAAAAGGCCTTCACCCCGTTTTTTAACTGGCTGGACAGCGAGCCGCAACCCCTGTCGCCGGATAAATTCCTGGGCGGGCCCTTGCAGCCGCTGTTTTCTTCGATGCTGAAGACCCCGGATAATACCCTTTCCGGCGACAATTCCTATCTGGCCATGACCACTGTTGCCATCGACGACCGGATCCTCTCTAAACTCCTGGAGTTTGATGAGCAGGAAGACGGCGTGAACGTCCTCGCCAATAAAAAATGGCGGGCGGAGGTGGAGCGACTGCTCCGTCACGATGTCGTCACCTTGTCGCTTGCCGCGGGATTGATCATCACCTTCCTGGTGATCCTGCAGTTCCGCAACGCCAGAGCAGTGGCTGCGGTACTGGCACCGGTCATCTCGGCGCTGGCAGCCATGTCGATATTCTGTTTTTTGACCGACAGGGAACTGAACATGATGCACCTTATCATGGGGATCATGGTTATCGGTCTCAGTGTCGATTACGGCATCTTCATCGTCTGTGCAAAGCTTTCCGGCCAGGCGACGACATCCGGCCAGGCGGTGAGCATCTGTGCAGCCAGCTCACTGATCGGCTTCGGGGTCCTGGCCTTTGCCGGCCATCCCGCCCTGCATGCTCTCGGCGTGACGGTACTGGTGGGCATCGGTTTGGCCTGGCCGACGGCGATACTGGTCAGTCCTTCTCTTCTGGTCTTCGGCAAAAAGGGGTGACGATGAAAGCCATATTGTTTTTCTCCTGCTGTATCTGTCTTCTCCTGACTTCGTGCAGCCTGCCCCTGGACGTTCGGACAGACGGTCTTGCCGATCATGACAAACAAAGCGCAAAATTGCTGAATATTCGCATAGAAAGAGGGGATATCCTGCGGTTTTCCGGTCTTCTCGGCGTGCGGGAGAATGCGGATGGGCTGCATTATGTCCTGCTGGATGCAACCGGGGTAAAACTTCTTGAAGTGGAGGTGGCAGGTGATGGCAGCCATAATCTGCTGCGGGGCGGAGGCCCTTTGAAAGGATCCGATCTCGCCCCGTTTCTGTCTCTCGCCCTGGCCAGAATCTATCTACAGGAACCGCAGCAATTGCCATGCGCCGGTTCCTGGTTCTACCGGCTCTGTCGCGAAGAAAGTGAGGACAAGGCCTGGCGCAAGTATGGCCGGAAGGGGCCGTTCAAGGTATGGAAGGTATCGGGCGGCGGGACTTCAGGGCAAGACCACGATACCGTGGTTTACCATCAACCATGGCTGGGTGTACGTATTCAACTGGCGCGGGTGGCTTCGGGAAAATGAGCAATGACATGAAGGATCGACAATCTCTCTATGGGGCGCTGTCGTCATGCTGTCTGGAGTGGCGGATCGATGTTCAGACAGACCGGCAATTGCAGGCCTCGGCGGATTTTCTGTTTGACGAAGGCTACGCCGGATTCCGGGGGCATTTCCCGGATAATCCGATATTGCCGGCGATCGTCCAACTGGCTGCAGTCCGCTATCTCTGTGAACGTGCCCTGGGCCGGGATCTGTCCCCGCAAAAGTATAACAAGATTAAATTCAAGGGCATCGTCCGCCCCAATGACCGTTTCGTTGTTGCCGTCGATCTGTCCGATGGCCAAACCGGATGGCACGGGACGTTCAGCCTGACCCGGAAGGATGCGGAAGTTGCAGCCACCGGGATTGTCGCTTTTCATTTATAAAAAGAAGGATAAGTCTTTGCACGAAAATACCAGCGTCGCCAGTAACCTGAAGCAGGCCGGAAAATCGATTCTGCTGGTCCATCCGCTCGGCTACAGTGCCAAATCGGCGGGGCAGGATATCTCGCGGATAGCCAATATCATGCCGCCGCTCGGGCTCGCCTCGATCTCGGCGTACCTGACCAGCCATGGCCATGAGAACGATATAATCGACTGCTATGCCCATCCGGATTCCGATGATCTGATCGTTGCCTATCTCCAGGAAAATCACCCGGCGTTTATCGGTTTTTCATGCACAACATCCAGCTTTTTCGATGGCGAACGGCTGGCCGGACTGGCAAAGAGCATACTGCCGCAGATCCGGGTGGTCTTTGGCGGCGTGCATGTTTCCGCCATGCAGGAACAGGTTCTCGATGTATACCCCGGCATAGATTATGTGGTGGTCGGCGAAGGCGAGGAAACCCTCCGGGAGCTGCTCGCAACGCCTGAAGATCAACGGCGGAACGTTGCGGGTCTGGTACTGCGCGATGCGGACGGCAAGGCTTTTTTTACCGGAAGGCGAAAAGAGCTGCTCGATCTCGACACTCTGCCTTTCCCCGATTACGCCAAGCTGGCAGGGTATCCGGAGGCCTACACTCTGCCTATCTTCAACTATCCGAAAGCTCCCAACGGCAGCTGCTTATCCAGCCGCGGCTGCCCGTACGCCTGCAGCTATTGCGACAGATCGGTATTCAAGAGGAGCTTCCGCTACAATTCAGCCGACTACCTCTACCGCCATCTCCGCTATCTGCGAGAGACCTATGATATCCGGCATCTCAACTTCTATGACGACCAGTTCACCTTCAATCGTCAGCGGGTGGTGGATTTCTGCCGGAAGGTCATCGCCGAGCCGCTGGGGATGACCTTCAACTGTGCCGCCAGGGCGGAACACCTCGATTTTGAACTCCTTGAGCTGATGAAGTCGGCCGGCTGCTGGATGATCAGCCTGGGCATTGAAACCGGAGACGAGGAGCTGCTGGCTGCCCATCGTCAGAATCCCGACCTGGAGATGATGCGGGAGAAGATAGCCTTGATCAAGAAAGCGGGAATTCGCGTGAAGGGTTTGCTGATGATGGGGCTGCCGGGAGAGACCGAGGCCAGCATACGGAAGAGCCAGAAGTATGTCTATTCGCTGCCGATCGACGATTTCAACCTTGCCAAATTTACGCCATTTCCCGGTTCCCCCGTGTACCGGCAGATTAAAGAAGGCGGCAAGAGTATGGGGACCTTCAATGAAGACTGGGAGAAGATGGACTGCATGCAGTTCCAGTTTATTCCCAAGGGCATAGAGTCGGCGAGGATGGAGGAGCTGTTTATCGATTTTTACCGCAGCCATTTCCAGCGGCCCCGGGTCATGTGGAGCTATGTTACGATGCTGTGGAAATCCCCGGACAGCTGGCTGCGATTTTTGCGCAACCTGCCTTCCTTCATACGATTTACCTCGACTAATAAACGGATCGGTACCAAAGAGTAGGAGGCTGTCCGAGAATGCCTTTTCCTCCAGATTTTCGTTAAGAGGACTCGATCACTTCTGTCGTTCTACGCCGACCCGCTGGCCTTTGATCGACCTGACGACATAGCTCCCCTGGCTGAGCAGCTGCGGATTCCAGGGGCACTTGAACAGCAGATTTTTTCCTACGCTGATTTTCATTATGTCCCGTGAAGAAATATCAAAACCCACGCCATCCCGCGAGATATCGAAAAGATTTGCCTCTATTTCCCTGCCTTCGCCGGTGAAAACAAGGACCTTGCCGGTCTGCTGCTCTCTTTCCACCACCCTCCGATTGAACATACAGCGGGTTATTTCCCCACATTTGGAACAGCGCAGGGAACGTGTGCGAACTCCCGGTGGGATAGTAAACATCCTGTTGCCTTTACACGAATGGCATTTGAATAGTGTCCTGCCGTTTACCACCCGAAATGTCCGTAATTTGGTCATAGGATATCCTCTTAGCAATACTGGATATAATACCAATCTTTTTGTTATACGTACCTCATCCGGATGTTTTTTACAAGAAATCGAGGGAATGGCTGTATATGAAAAAAGCTATTCATATCCTCTTGAGATTGTGATAGCATTGGACAAAGCCAGCCGGGTGGTGAGATAAAATCTGCAACTTCAGGAGACGTCCATGGTTTCATTCATGAAAAAAATTGTTCCCTCCAAAGTAAAAACCAAGCTGCTTACGACTCTTGGTTTACTCGTAACCCTGATGGTTGCTATTCCATCCTTCTTCTCCTATCGCACTACAATCGAAAACGCAGTTTCCCGGCTTGAGGAAGAGTTGACCACCGCCATAGTTCAGGTCAGGGATCAACTGACGGTGGAAAAACCTGAACAGCTTAAGCTTCTGGCTCACACCGTGGCGGGAATGCCGTCTATTCAGGACAATGTGATGTTTCAGGATCGGGATTCGCTCCTCGGCGTGACCCTGCCGCTTTACCAGAATTTACAGAAATTACTGGATCTGAATGTCTTCCATTTTCATGTTGCACCGGCAGTCTCCTTTCTCAGGCTGCAGAAGCCGGAAAAGTTTGGCGACGATCTCGCCGGTTTTCGGAAATCGGTTGTCTATGTCAATGAAAAACAACAGGATACAGTAGGTCTTGAGGATGGAGATGCGGGGCTGGCGATTCGCGCCGTTGTGCCGATCCGGTACTTAAATAAAAAGCATGCCGGCTCCGTTGAGTTCGGGGTTCCACTCAACGATAAGCTTCTCGGACAGATAAAGGCGAATCTCAATCTCGATGTTTCGGTCATTATCCCGGATGGCAATGGGTTCAAATACCAGGCCAAAACCCATGATTTCACTATCCCCGAATCAAGATATCCCTATCTCCGCGAAATGATGCAGTCGGAGAAGATAACCATTCAGCGGGTGGATAAGGACGGCCGGGAACTGATGACCGCCTATGCCGCTCTCCTGGATTTTTCCGGCAAGCCGGTCGGTATTCTGGCCATCCCGAAGGACATCGGGGCAGTACTGCAGGCAGCGAAAAAGGGCGCTCTGGCATCGGTTCTTATCGGCCTTGCGGCCCTGATGGTCATCCAGTTCTTTGTCTACTTTCTTTTTGTCAAATTAATCGACCGGCCGGTAAAAAAATTCATTCGGCTGCTGGAGTTTGCCAGCCGCGGCGATTTATCGCAGGAAGTCGATACGGCGGCAGTCGACACGGTAAACTGCTCCGAGAAAATGGCATGCAACAACAAGGGTTGCTCGATGTACGGCAAAGAAGGGTACTGCTGGGAGGAGGCCGGCTCTGCCGCGTCTGTCATTCAGTGTCCGAAAATCCTCAGCGGCGAATACAGTTCGTGCAGTGAATGCGGCATTTTCCGCTCTGCGATACGCGATGAATTCGCCGAACTGAGCGCCTACATGCATTCATTCATCGCCAATGTCCGGACCCTTGTCAAAGATGTCAATACCAACAGCACCAACCTCAACGTGTCCTCACAAAAGCTGGCGGAAATTTCCGGTAACATTGATGCCGGAGCCGGTGATTCGGCCCAGCGGGCCTCTTCGGTTGCCGCGGCTACCGAAGAGATGAGTTCGAACATGACCTCTGTGGCGGCGGCAACCGAAGAGGCCGCGGCAAATCTCAACGTGATGACTACTGCCACCGAGGAGATCAGTTCCAGCGTCGGAGAGATTCAGCGTTCGACCATGAATGCCAAGGCGATCACCGGCGATGCGGTTGTCCAGGCTGCCGACATCTCGAAAAAGGTCGATGCCTTGGGCAGGGCCGCAGAGGATATCGGCAAGGTAACGGAAACCATTGCCGAGATCTCGGCCCAGACCAATCTGCTGGCCTTGAATGCGACGATTGAAGCAGCTCGAGCCGGCGAAGCAGGCAAAGGTTTCGCGGTGGTGGCAAATGAGATTAAGGATCTGGCGAAACAGACCGCGGTTGCCACCGGGGAGATCAAAGATCGCATCGACGGGATCCAGAGTTCGACCGGCGTCACCGTCACCGGAATTAAAAAAATCAGCGATATTATAACCGAAATCGATACGATTGTGTCCGGTATCGCAGTTTCCCTTGACGAACAAAATGCCACCATGACCGAACTGATCACCAACATAGTCCAGGCAGGGGAAGGGATCAGTGAAGTCTCGGAGAATGTTGCCCAGAGTTCGTCGGTTTCGCAGCAGATTGCCGTGGATATTTCCGAGGTGAATTATGCGGTGAAGGAGATCTCGACAGGTACCGGCGAGGTGCGGCGGAATGCCGACGAACTTCGGCTTCTTTCCCAGTCGTTGAAAAGTCTTATCGAGAAGTTCAAGATATAGTAGTTAAGTCTGGATTAGGCGGTCGGTCATTTGCCGGCTGCCAGCACCTCCCATACTTTGGCCGTCAACTCCTCGGCCGAAAATGGTTTCTGGATAAAGTCGATTCCTTCGTCCAGGACCCCCCGGTCGGCAATGACACTGGCGGTGTAGCCGGACATGAACAGGCACTTCATCTCCGGAGACAAACAAACGAAGAAGATCGAGGGGGTGGTATTTGTACGTTCATATTCCCATGCGGTACTTCGCCGCCCCTCCTTGAACGAGTGAAAACGATTTACATACTGGTGAGAGTATCGGCATAGCTGACCGCTGCCAGATATATCCCGGTTACTTTCTCCTCGGGGACTTCAATTGAATTCAAAGATTTGCAACAGGTATCCCCTGCTCTTTTTTCGTAGGCGATGACAGTTTCCAGAAATTTGGTTAAGGGTCCCTCCTGCCGGGTGAGGGCAAGGAAAACGTCATTTGAAACCGGAATCTTGTTGATGACCTCGACGATTGAGACATCGAGCATGGCATGGAGCAGGGAGAATAAACCGAGCATGAAAAGTTCTTCCGGGTTTGCAGCTTTCCGGCTTGCTTTTGCAAGTCCTTCGCAGAATTTTGCCCGGATTGCGGCCAGATGGACGAGTTCTGTCGGTTTGTTTGAGGCCATTTGCGAGATGACCAGCATGGTGATAAAGCGTTTGACTTCATTTTCGCCAAGAAAGGCAATTGCATGGGAGATGGAGTCGATTTTACTCACCCGGGAAAAGTAGGCGGAATTGATATAGCGCAACAGCTTATAGGAGAGGGATACGTCGGCGGATATAAGTTCCGTCAGCCGCTTTTTCTCTACCGACGGGCGGTTGACTTCGGCTACCAGGCCGAGCAGGGTAATCGTTGATGCAGCAAGTTCCTTGATCTGCATCACTTCCGGTTTGGCAAAAAAGTATCCCTGGAAATATTTGCAGCCGAGGCCGAGAGCCTGATGAAATTCTGCGTAGGTCTCAACTTTTTCAGCCAGGAATTCGATGTTATAGGGAGCGAGAGATCCCAGAGCCTTGCCAATCTCCTTGATCGGCGTCAGGCGAAAATCGAATTTAATGATATCGGCCAGCTCGATCAACGGGATAAGATTTCTACCATAAACGAAGTCGTCGAGGGCAAGCGTATAACCCTGTTTTTTCAGCTGCTTACATGCAGCGATAACGGCCGGTGTCGGTTGAACGTCCTCGAGAATTTCAACGACGATTTTATCGCAGGGAAAGTTTGCGGCAACGTTCTGCACTAAAAGTTCTTCGGTAAAATTAACGAAACAAGGCCTGTTGTTGCTGATTTTTTCCAGCCCTTCAGTAAGAAACGAGCTGGTGAGCAGGGCGGAAGTCGCGCGATCGCCGCCAACCAGGGCCAGGCTCAGTTCTTCCAGTCCTCGATAGAGCAGCTCATAGGCGAACAACTTTTTGTGGGTATTGAAAATTGGCTGCCGGGCAATTGTTGTTTCCATTACATTTCCCTCTTTCCCTTCAGATAATCGGCAGCCATCTCCTCATCCGGAACCATCCCGCCGCCGGTTCCCCAGACGAGATGAGTCGCACCGGTCATTTTCGAGTTCAAGGCACGACTCATTTGATAACCGTCTGCCGCAAGTATCCGGAGTGGGCCAATCATTCCGGCAAGAGCCGAGGGTTCCATTTTCATCCCTTCGGTATCGGCCAGAAGAGCAAGCAGGCGTAACATGGCTGCGTCACCCACGGTAAAAATCCCGTCGATCACCGGGGCTATGATCTTGCCCACGAAACCGGACGGGCGGCTGACCGCCAGACCATCCGCTGCGGTTTTGCCGTCAAGACCGAAATCACGCACCGAAACGCCGTCATGCAGGCCGGTGTAGAGGCCGATGAGCATGCAGGGCGAATGGGTCGGTTCGGCGAAAAAGCAATGCACGTTTTTGCCGAAGAGGAGCTTCAGACCGGAAGCGATGCCGCCGGGGCCGCCTCCGACCCCGCAGGGCAGATAGACAAAGAGCGGATGGTCGGCATCGACGGGAATGGCCAACTCGGCCAGTTGCTGCCGCACCCTCCCGGCAGCCACCGCATAACCGAGAAAGAGATCTGCCGAGTTCTCGTCATCGATAAAATGGCATCGCGGGTCGCCCTCCGCCTGTCTGCGGCCCTCCGCCACCGCCTGATTGTAATCGCCCCGGTGTTCGATGACTGCAACGCCATGGTGCCGGAGCAGATCCTTCTTCCACTTGCGGGCCTCGGCGGACATGTGGACGGTCACTTTAAACCCGAAACGGGCGCCGATGATGCCGATGGAAAGACCCAGGTTGCCGGTCGAGCCGACAGCGATTGCATGATCGGCAAAAATCTTTCGGGCGGAGTCACCCAACAGGGCGGAATAGTCGCTGTCCGGCGGCAGGAGATTATTGGCCTGGGCGACCCGTTCCGCGTGTTTCAGCACTTCATAGATGCCGCCGCGAGCCTTGATTGAACCGGAAATGGGCAAGAGATTATCGCATTTCAGCAGCAGTTTGCCGGGCAGCCGGACCCCGTAATGATCGGCAAGAGCCGCCTGCATGAGCGGAATCGGGCGCAGAGGCGATTCGATCAGACCGCGATCGACCGCTGTTTCCGGGAAGGCGTGGGCGATGAACGGGCGGAAGCGGTCGAGCCTGTCGGCGGCCTCTTCGATATCCCTGGTGCCGAGGCTCGTCCCTTGAGGAGGGGCAGCGGCTTGATCCTGCATATCCTGCGGGGTAAACCAGCTGACTTCCCGGTAGGCCATGATTTCGCCCAGAAGCGGACAGCGGGTAAGCCATTCGCTAACTTTCAGTCCGCCTACGTTTTTCTCAAGGATATTTTTTTTCTCACCCGGCGGGCAGGAGATTCCGCCACCGCAACACCCGGTATTGTTCATTTGGTCGACCCCTGTTCGTTGAAGCCGTCGATATCAAATGTTTCTGCCTCGGCCAACACCTCCTGCAACCCTTTCCGCAATTCCGCCGGGTTATTGACGGCCAGGTAAGAGGTTCTTCCCGTCCGGTTGAGGGGATGATCCCCGGAGATACAGAAGCCGATGGTATGGATCATGATCGGCGACGTTGTCAGGACCATGTTGACACTTTGCGCCAGCGAGTTGATATCGTCCGCCGCCCCATCGGTGATGATCACCACCGTATACTCCCCATAGCCCAATTGTTTGCGGCCCTGCTCGGCCAGCATGTCATAGGCGGTGTTGAGGGCCATGGTGAGCGGTTTATTGTTATCCGGGACGACTTTCTCGATTTCCTTTTTGAACTGCGGGCGATTGGCAAGACCCAGCGGCAGGCGGGTGGAGAAACCGTTGCGGTCGAAGGCGATGAGTCCCAGATTGGCATCCTCCGGGACAGATGTCGTCCACTCGATGACTGCCTCCCGGGCTACCTCATGCTTGGGTCGGTCCCCGGAACAGCCCGGCCTGGCCATGCTGCCTGACCCGTCAAAAATGAGGACGAAATTTTTTCTGGTCAGCGAGTCGGCAAGAACTACAGCCGCGTCGCTTTCCATGACAGGCGGCCAGGGCGGCAACATGCGCTCGGCCACGGAGTCCGGGGCGGAAGGTTCGGGAGGAACCTCTGGCAGTTCGACATGAACGGCCTGCTGTGGCGGGCTCTGATTGCCGCTTTGCTGCGGGCTCTTATGGTCGTCTTTCCAGCCGACATAATAGAAGATAGCAAAAATGATAGCGATAAAAAGCAAGCGATTGAATCCTTTCATGTTTCCTCCTTTAACTAATGAAGTGGTCGGAAGGCGGACTCTCGGCCTCTATCTGAATAAGCCTGGACACAACCCGCATGTTGCTCAGCCAATCCTCTTTTGTTTCCGGCGGGCAGGGCACCGTCCCGCACATCCAGAAAATGGCAGTTTCGATAACTAAAACATTATGATAATGTGATCAGCCCAGTAGGAATCGGACAGATGTGAGCGATAACTTTATGAGCCGAACGTTATCTTATAGAAAAGAATACCATATGACGGCAACAACAGCGGAGAAAAAGAGATGATTTCAGAGCGACTTGGCGGAGCACTTTTCATCGCAGGTTCCGCCATCGGTTTCGGGGCAATGGCGATTTTCGGTAAAATTGTCTTTGGTTCCGGGGCTTCCACCGCGACGGTCCTGTTTTTTCGTTTTCTCGCCGCAGGCACCCTTATGGTATTGCTCATGGTCAGTCTGAAACAACCATGGCCAAGGGGGAGGGATCTGGGAACTCTGATTCTTATGGGGAGCCTCGGCTATGCCGGACAATCCTTCTGTTTTTTCTCGGCCCTGCAACATGCCACCGCCGGTTTGACAGGTCTCCTGCTTTATCTCTATCCGGCCTTGGTCATTATCGGCTCGGCCGCACTTGGTCGAAGAAAATTGACAATTGCAAAAATGATGCTTGCGTTGCTTGCGCTGTTCGGCATTTTGCTGACAGTGACCGGCGGCCTGGCTGGGTCGCCGACAGGAATAGCCTTTGGGCTGGGGGCGGCCTTGGTGTATACCGTCTATATTCTGGTTGGTGAAGGAGTTATCGGCCGAACCGGGGCGGTGAGTGCCGGTTGCGTCATCATGCTCTCTGCCGCCGCGGTCTTCGGAACGGCCATGATCATCGAAGGCCCCGGTTATCCTACTGCGTTGGAGGGGTGGCTGGCGGTCGCGGCTATCGCCGTTGTATCGACTGTAATGCCGATAGTTTTCTTTTTTGCCGGAATGAGGCGGCTGGGAGCAAGCGACGCTTCAACCCTCTCTACCCTGGAGCCGGTGGTAACCCTGGTGCTCGCCTATTTTTTTCTGGAGGAAAAACTGGGACCGGTACAGGCGCTCGGGGCTGGGCTGGTTGTTGCGGCGGTTGTAGTCCTGACCCGGCTTCGCTGATACCCAAGCTTAGCGAAATATTTTGCGATATCCTTCCTCGTCGGCTTTATAACCGAGAGCGGCCTCAAGTTTAATAATGATGCCCGGATTCGCCTCACGGTCACGGTCCTCGGGAAAGGTTACTCTCGGAGAAACTTCAAGCACCAGCCAATCCCGGAAAAAACGTTGACGGTAACTGACCAGGAAGCGGGTGTCAGTCATTTTGTAGCTAGGTTCGGTGTCAAAATACAGGGCCGACTCGTACGAGACTGCCTGATGCGAACTCAATACCTGGTAGAACCGGAAATACTGGGAATGGGGGATACCATCTTCTTCCTCATACAGATTGATGCTGGAGGTTGCCCGGAACAGCCAGCTTGGATGCAACCGTTTCTCCAGGTCATAGGAGGTTCTGTTCTCCAGACCATCGTCGGTGTAATATCGCAGCCGGTTGGTAAACCTGCCCAGCCATTCGCCGAAGTCCTGAATCGATCGATATCGCGCACCGGCAAAGAGATAATCCCATGAGAACCCGGCATCGAAAGAGATATTCATTTTTTTGCTCTGCCTGAAAAAATACCTCAAGCCGGCGCTCAGCTCATTTCTGGTACCATCTTCGTCGCCAAGACGATCGCCAAGTGGATCGTCCTCGATATTGAAATCTTCGTCGTCTCCGGCTTCTATGAAAAGATTTGCCCGCTCCGAAAGTCGAGGGAGTCTCAGCCGCAGATCAAACCTCGGTTTGATCTCGAAGTCGTCGTTTTTGCTGTATCCCAGAGTGAGTCTCAGGGTGGCTCGAGTGGTGTTTTCTTCGACGAATATGCGATCGTCATCGAAAAACGAGTCGATCCATTCCGCCGCCCCAAGCAGTTTTTCAGATGCAAGCACCTGCGCACCGTCAAGCGATTTTTCCTGCTCTTCGTCAAGAATCGGAAGATCTTCGCCCTGTACGGCCCCCCAGTTCTCCGGGGGATTCCTGGCTGAAGTCACTTCGGAAGACAGAAGAAAAAATGCAAGTATTGCGATTGGTGTTATGGTCTTCATATTCTCCTGAAATTGCCATTACATCTCTATTTTTCCCAAGACTTCGACACCGGTAATCCTAGTAAATAAGTGTACCGCAAACCCCAAGAGACATCAAGTAATCCAGGGCATCCGGGTTATGCAATCTTTTGATGTGTACCGGTGAACGATTACATCTATTGTACCTGGAATGAAATTGTTTTAGGATATCATGTTCAATCCGATACGACCATTTTCGTCAAAAGATGGGAGCTTCACCATGTATTTGTTAACCTTCCTGAAAGAGAATCCTCATGAACGTACCAGGTAGATTTTTAATTTCAATATGTTGTTTAATTTCGGTAACCTTTGTTGCTGCATCGGTTGTCTTCTCCATGCCCGCCGGAACAGGGGTCGAGAAACCGGAGAACGAATCGGCGCGAAACAAAAGCACTGCCGAACTGAATATGAACAAAAAAGACGATATTTCCGGAACCAGCTATTACGATCTATTCCTTAACAGTCTGCGCATCGGCAAGGCCACCATTGAAGTGGAAAAGGAGGGCGACGACTTTATGCTTAAAGTTGCCGCAAGAGCCCGCAGCAATCTGAGCAAATTGTATTCGTACAAGGGAAAGGTGGCTATGTCGGCAAACCCGATTCAGCCGACTCAAGCAGTTGTTGAGGAGCAGGCCGGATCGAAGCACAAAATTACTCTAATAGAGTTTCCCGAGCCAGACCGGGTCACAGCAGTCCAGATTGAAACCAGGCGAGGCAAAAAACCCAAGCGGACGGAAAAGGAATTTTCATCGGAGAGTTTTGTTCTTGATCCCTTTTCAACCGTATTTCTCCTCCGCAGTCTCAATTGGGCAGCAGGAACCACCGAAGTATTCGATATTTTTACCGGCAATAAACAATATGAACTTCAATTGTTCTGCCGGGGAGAAACGGCTCTTGAGGTCGAAGGTACGGTGCGCGATGTCTGGGAGATCGTTCTTCAGACCCGTTCCCTCGAGGAGCCGAGGAAGAAAAAAATGTCCGGGTATGTGGTTTATCTTTCCAGGGATTCCCGCAGAGATATATTGAAAGTCACCGGGAAAGCCAAAATAGGCCGGATTGTCGCGAGCATGCGTAATTCTGAAAGAGATGAAGGCTAGTTTCCGGAGTCATTTTCAGCAGAGCCGGTCTTGATATCTTCATTCAAGCCGGGTATAAAGCTGTTGCAGGTGCATGTATGTGTTGGAAAAAGGAAAGACGGTGCGACTCCGTCACAAGCCAGTCCTTGCTGTAACCGAAGGCTGCAGCGGCTGGGGCAGAGCCCCATATCCTGATACGTTCAGGATTCGTCACTGGGATTTCCGGGAAGACGGTCGCCGTGCAGGATAATTCGTAAGTCAGAAAGCCTGCCTGCAACCGTGGACTTTATCGTCCCCTTCAGAGTCAACCACTGGGGTTCTCTGTATCTGAAAATTGTATTGTCTGATCGTCTCAGACCGTACGGTATTGCGGATACGGAGACCTGTCTTTTGCCGTTCGATCTCTTTTCCGTATCCTGTTCAATGACATGGAGTCTCATTTCGGGAGGATTTTGTGGAAATCGAAAAAAACAGAGAACTGGGAAGAGTGATCACCAGGCTTATCGGCGGGGAACATTTGAATCGGGAGGAAGCCTTCGACGCCTTCTCGATGATTCTCAAAAACGAAGTCACGGACATGCAGCAGGGGGCCTTTCTCGCTGCTTTGACCGCCAAGGGCGAGACGGCCGACGAGGTCGCCGGCGGCTGGCAGGCGGTATACGAGCTCGACACCCATAAGGTTGCCCTGACGGATCTTGATATCGTCGATAACTGCGGTACCGGCATGGACAGTTTCAAGACCTTTAACATCAGCACTGCCGCATCCCTGGTCGCTGCCGCCGGCGGCGTAACCATCGCCCGCCACGGAGCTCGGGCCATAACTTCGAGCTGCGGCACCGTCGATATGGCGGAGGCATTAGGTGTTGACGTGGAGTGCAATGTCGATCTCGTGGCAAAAAGCGTAAAGGAGGCAGGGATAGGCCTCTTCAACGGCATGAGCCCGCAGGTCCATCCGCTGGCCCTCGGCCGCATTCTTTCCCGGATCTGTTTCGGCTCGCCGCTGAATATCGCTGCGTCGCTCGCCCATCCTGCCCTGCCGAAGGTGGCGGTGCGGGGCGTCTATGCGCCGTCGCTTCTCATGCCGGTGGCGGAAGTAATGAAGGCCATCGGCTACACCGACGCGCTGGTGGTGTATGGCGGGATTGTCGGCAGCGACAAGGGGATGGATGAAGCCTCGGTTTGCGGGACGACTTCCGGGGTGCGCTTGCAAAATGGGTTTATGCATCAATTTTTCTTCGAACCGGAGGAGTGCGGCCTGACCAGGCATGCCCCCGGTGATCTAGCTCCCGATCCGGACCGGTATGCAGCTGCTATAAAGATGTACCAGCTGCTGGGGGGGAAGGGCAGTAAAGCCCGGAGCGAGGCCGTTATTTTGAACAGCGCGCTCATCTTCTTTGTCCGGAATATGGTGGTGACTCTTTCGGAAGGAGTTGAAATGGCAAGAGAAATCCTTCTCTCCGGACAGGCACTTGCCGCTCTCAGGCGGTGGATCGAAGTCCAGAACGGCGATCCTTCGGCGGGGCTTGCAAAACTTGCCGATCTGGCGAGGGCCGGGCGATGACCGAGCTGCTGATCATCAAGGACGGAGGGGATTATTTTCGGGTAAGGCAAAGTTTTTTCGAGCGCTGCCCGCTCAACAAGGCCAGCGTCTTTCCTCTGGATAAGGCCGATGAGGCAGAAGACTGTTGCCGCCGTCTGCGGGAATCGGGTGTTTCGGCAAAGCTGATGAAGCTGATTCTGGTCGAGGAACCTTATGAGCACATGGAGTGAAAAAAGATGCAACTGGCACTTACCCAATGCGGGACCATGGAATTGGCGAGCCAGCCATTTCCCGAGGCAAAGAATGGTCGGGTGATTCTGGAGGTTACCTGCTGCGCCATCTGTCGGACCGATGCCAAGATGTGGCGGCAGGGGCACCGCGATCTGGTGCTGCCAAGGGTTCTGGGACACGAAATTGCCGGTGTCGATACATCCACCGGCAGGCTTTATACCGTCTGGCCCGGTCAGGCATGCGGCACCTGCCGCTATTGTCTCGGCGGCCGGGAAAACCTCTGTGAAGAGATGCGCATCATCGGCTTCCATACCGACGGCGGGTTTGCCCGATATGTGAGTGTGCCGCAGGAAAGTCTTGTGCCGGTGGCGGACGGACTGGATCCCCGGATTGCCACTTTTGCCGAGCCGGTGGGCTGCGTGCTGAACGGGCTCTCGCGGCTGCATCCCGCAGCCAAAGAGCGGGTTGTCATCTACGGCGGCGGCCTGGTCGGGATGATTGCTGCTCTGGTCTGCCGCGAGCGCCAATGCCAAGTCACCGTAATCGAGCAGAGCGAGGAAAAGATCGCGAGATTGCGCGGGTTGTGCGACAGCAACCACATCATTCTCGTGAAGGATACCCACGCCGCAGATTTCGATCTGGCGATAAACTGCTGCGACAGCCACATCGCCTTCAGCCTCTGTATTGCAAAATTACGAAAAGGCGGGCGGCTCAGCTATTTCAGCGGCCTTGAGAAAAACGAAGAAATAGACACCAGCCTTCTGAACCTTATCCACTATAAGGAACTGGAGGTGTTCGGAGCCTACGGACCCAGGCGGGAGCATATGGTGCAGGCGATTCCATTTTGCAGCAGGCAGCAGGAAAACCTGGGCCGGCTCATTGAAAAGGTTGTCGGTCCAGCCGAGGTGGAGTCGGTCCTGTCCCATATTCTCTCCGGGAACGCCTTGAAATACATTATCGATTTTAGCGGAGTCGGTCGCCGGCAGATGCCGACTCGGCCGGATCGAGAGGCGGTTGCGGCACCGGGACACGGTCGGACACATGTGTCGCCTTTTCTTGACGGAATCATCGCTGCAATAGAGCCGCTGCCTGATGGTGTGCGGGATCGGGCGCAGCACAAGGTCGATCGCATGACCAAGCCGCTCGGCGCTCTCGGGAAGATCGAACACCTCGCTGTCCGGATGAGTGCCATCCAGAAAAATCTCAACCCGGCGGTCGACTGCAAACGTATGTTCGTCTTTGCCGGCGATCATGGAGTGGTCGAGGAGGGTGTCTCGGCCTTTCCCGCCAAGGTGACCGTGCAGATGGTCGAGAATTTTCTGGCCGGCGGCGCGGCGATAAATGCCTTCTGTCGCCAGTATGGGATTGAACTGGCGGTTGTCGACATGGGGGTAAACGGCGATTTTACCGATCATCCTCTTCTTATCAAGATGAAGGTGGCTCGGGGGACGAAGAATTTTGCCGTTCAGCCGGCGATGAGCAAGGAGGATGCGATCCGGGCCATCGAAAACGGCGCACGGACGTTTCTTGCAAAAAATGCCGAAAAACGTTGCGATCTGGTCGGCATGGGAGAAATGGGGATCGGCAACAGCAGCAGTGCCACCGCCATCATCTGCGGCGCTTCCGGGCTTTCTGCGGAACAGGTTGCCGGTCGCGGCACCGGAGTCGACGACCGCGGGCTGTCGCGCAAGCGTGAAGTGATCGACAAAGCCCTTGCCCTGCACCGGCCGGTGCCGGACGACGCACTTGACCTTCTTGCCAGACTCGGCGGTTATGAACTCGGCGGGATCTGCGGCGCGGTCCTGGCGGCGGCCTCGGAAAGATGCTGTGTCGTCCTCGACGGCATCATCTCGACCGCGGCCGGGCTTCTTGCCTGGCTGCTCTGTCCTGCGGTCAAAGACTATCTGGTTGCCGGTCATAAATCGGTTGAGGCCGGTCAGCAGGCGGCTCTGGGGATGATGAGCCTCGAACCCGTGCTCGACCTCAAGCTGCGGCTTGGCGAGGGGACGGGGGCGGCAATTGCCATGAATCTCGTCGACCTTTCCTGCCGGATGATGCGGGAAATGGCCTCCTTTGAAGAGGCAGGCGTCGACAGCGGATCGCTGTGATGGAGAAAAATGAACAATCCGGAATATGACCATGCCCAGCTCCTGGAGCTGGCTAAAATGACAATGCCTTTCGGCAAGTACAGCGGCAGACTGCTGATCGATCTGCCGGAAGCCTATGTGGTGTGGTTTTCCCAAAAGGGCTTCCCCAAGGGCAGACTGGGGGAGATGCTGGCCATTGTCTATGAGATAAAAGTCAATGGCCTGGAATATCTTTTTGAACCACTACGCTGAGATCATCGGCCGGAAGGTAACCGGGATAGGCGCCTATCGTTGAGACAGACGCCCGGCAACACTCACTGCTTCAGCCTGGCGATCGCCACTTTAATGCTCATTCCCAGTCGTTCCAGAGCCTCGGCCATTTTGCCGATTTCATCGCCCCGTCCGATGTGGGGGATGTCGAGATCAAGACTTCCCCGGCTGAACTGTTCGGCAACGATGGTCAGTTCACGAATCGGTTTAACGATGCTGACAATCAGAAACCAGGTGAGCGGTATGGCAAACAGGACTAATGCCGATCCCAGCATGATATACAGTTCTTTCAGGAATGAATTTGTCCGAGTCTGGATGGTGGTCAGAATAGTCTCCTTCTTCTCTTGAATATCATCAATATATACGCCTGCACCGATCCAGTATTGCCCCCCGGGAATCATGCGGGCATAAGAAAGCTTGGGCTGCAGTCCCCTCTTCGGCTTTTCCCACCAGTATTCGACAAATCCTCCTCCGGCCTGGGAAACCTCATCGAGTTCTTTTATCAGCATTTTGCCTTTGGGGTCCTTCATATTGATAAGATTTTTCTTCTCCAGATCGGGCTGCGCGGCATGAGCAAACACAGTCCCGCCTTTTTTATAGATAAAGTAGTAGCCTGATTTATCGGGAAAAAATCTGGCTTGTTTTATCAACTTTGCAAACATGGTGTACGTTTGCTCTTCGTCCTGTATGCCCTGCGTCGACGACGAAAGCGTCACCGCCATCACATCGACAATATCTTTCAACTCGTTTTTATATCCGGTAAGCATCATGCCGGTGGTCTGTTCGATGCTCATCTCAGTGAGTTCATTCACCAGTAAATGATACCTGGCAACGGCAATGACCGTGAATGACACTAAAACAATCACCAGAAAAAAAGTCTTCACCTGAAAAGAAAGGCCTTCCAAATAGCTCATTTTGCACTCTCCCTTTTAAAAAGTTGGATTTCACTTCTGCCGACTATCGATAATCTCACGATCGTATCAAGCGGCAAGGTGTTTCAGGAGAACAGACAAAGGTACCCAGCCCTTGAATCTGTCTCGGAAGGTTAAGTCCGGAAAGTTTAACTACAGATAAGGTATAGAGTATTATTTAGGATACCAACTGCTTTCCTGTAACCGGTCATTTATGGTAAGCAAAAGGACAGTGGAGATGATAAGCGGGAAAAGGTTCACGGTGCGGGAATTGGCAAATGAGGTTCATTTTAACCACCGATCGATTCTCGTGGATGAAAGCAATTGTGTCAGGGGGGTATTCTCATGCGTCAAATTGCAAACCATGCTTAAAATATATATCAGTATCATGATAACCTATTTGCAGATTCCATCCAGCTGCCATCCCTGCGCAAGTACCCGATGAAAGAAACCGAACGACAGAAAAATCACTTCCCCGCGCGCACCACTCATCGTCTCCGTGCCTGGCTGTTGGGGACTATCGTTGCAGTGTTGCTTCTGATGGCGGCGGCAGTGCTGCTTGTGCCGCGGCTCATCGGTTTCGCCGCGGTCAAACAAAAAATCCAGGCTGTGGTGACCGAACAGACCGGCGGGAAGATTGACTATGACAATGCCGAGTTGTCCTATTTTCCCCGGCCGTCCATCGAACTGCGTCAGGTCAAGCTGACCATTCCCGATCTGGCAGAGGGCACAGTTGCAGCCCTGCGTGCCTCACCGGCATTCCTCCCCCTGCTGGTCGGTGATCTGCGCCTGGCCCGACTCGAGCTGGACACGCCGCAGCTCAGTCTGGAGCTTCCTGACACAAAACCAAAAGAAACCCCGGCTCAGCCTTTCACGTTCACCGGCCTCGAACTGCAGGTCGACAACGGCCGGCTGGCTATCGCCCGGAGCAAACAAAAGCAGGTTGAACTCGAAGGCCTGAGCCTGCAATCGGATGTGTCGATGGCCGGTGTCAATTCTGCCAGGGCCAACCTGCAAGCGAACATTGCTGCACTGAATATTTATCGCAACGGCCGCCAGGAGACGACAAAAGGCCTCAGCCTGAGCGGCAGCGCCCAAATGACGGGCGACAAGACGACCGTCAAACTCGAGCGACTGGCTCTCGCCGAACCGGCCCTTGAATTGACCGGAGACATGACCCTGGCTCCGACCACGCCGGCAATTACGCTGAACCTGTCCGGCAACAACATCGATGTCGAGGCGACCCGCAGAACCGCTCTGGCCCTGGCAGGCGACATCACCCCGGTCGAGAAAATCTTCGACTACCTGCGCGGTGGCCGGGTGCCGCAGCTCAGCTTCACCTCTCGCGGAGAGGACCTGTCCGAACTGGGCGATATGAACAACATCCTGATCAAGGGTCGGTTGCAGGACGGCAAGGTGTCGATCCCGAAGATCGATCTCGACCTGACCGAGATCTTCGGCGATGTGGTCGTCAGCAGGGGAGTTCTGCAAGGCACCGGGCTCTCGGCCCGTCTGGATGAATCTGCCGGCCGGGACGGTTCGCTGAAGATAGGTCTGACCAAGAAGAACGACCTGTTCCAGCTGGATCTGATGTTACGCGCCGACCTGGCGGATACCAAGGCGATCCTTCAACGTGTAGTCAGTAACCCGGCCATCGCTTCCGAGCTGCAGAAGATCACCGGCCTGCAGGGCACCGGCCACGGAAAACTGAGCCTCGGCGACAGCCTGCACGACATCGACGCCGGAATCGAAGTCAGCGAGGTGACGCTGTCTGCCGACTACCAGGGGGTGCCGTTGCCGATCACAATCGCCGGGGGGCAGCTCGCTTTCAGCAATGATCGGCTCGATCTCGATTCATTCAGCGGCTCATTGGGAGAGTCGCAGTTTGCCGATCTCTCCATCCTGTTCAACTGGGAAAAGGATCTTTCCCTCGACATCGGTTCCGGTCGCTTTGATTTGAACATGGCGGAGCTCTATCCCTGGCTGGCCTCCCTGGAGGGATTGCGTGATACGCTGCAAGAGGTCAAACAAGTGAGCGGCCGCGTCGAATTGTCGGTCTTTGAGTTGAAAGGCGAGGTCGACAGGCCGTCTGCGTGGCAGTTCTCCTCGACCGGCACCGTGCAAGACCTCACAGTCGATACGAAAGCCTTCCCCGACATCATCAACATCGCCGGTGGCGGATTTACAATCGTTACGCAGCAGGTGACCTTTGAAAAACTCAAGGTTTCGAGTCAGGATGCAGCACTCGTCCTGTCCGGCAGCATCAATGGCTGGCCGCAACAGCTCCAAGGGATCGAACTCTTGCTGGATGGATCCATGGGGCCACAATCGGTCGAATGGCTGTCGAATATACTCAACGTGCCGGAATCATATGCTATTATTGCGCCACTCAGCATCGGCAACGCGCAGGTTGCCTGGCAGCCGGACGACTCTACGGCCTCATTCAAGGGTGAGGTATCACTAGAGAAAGGCCCTGCGATCATCGCCGATGTCGACTACCGGCCGGGACAGCTGCAGGTCAACCGGCTGCACCTCAAGGATCGGTATTCCGATGCCGACATGGTCTTTGACTTCAACAAGGACCAACACGACTTCAAGTTTACCGGTAAACTGCAGCATGAAACCCTGCAGAGCATGTTCGTCGATGGTCAATTCAACAGTGGCCAATTGGAAGGGGATATTGCCGTCACTGTCCCGCAAAGCGGACAATCCAAAGCCACCGCCACGGGGCAGCTGACCGGCGAGAATCTGCCGGTTCTCCTGCCATCGGGCGAGAAAATAAACATTGAACAGATCACCCTGCAGGCAGACGGTGCACAGGTTCAAGTCGACATCACGAAACTGACCTGGAAGAACTTTACCTGGGAGCCTGTCGAGGGTACCGTCTCCTTCGCTCGCAACAGGGTCGATCTCCGGCTTGAAAAAGCCGGATTATGCGACATCAACTCGCTCGGCTCGTTTTCCCTCACCGGGGATGAATTTTCTCTCGATCTGACCCTGCTGGGCAGAGACCTCGACGTGGCCACCAGCTACACCTGTCTGACCGAGGGCCGGACGAGGGCAACCGGCAGCCTCGACTTCTCCAGCAGGGTCACCGCCAGGGGGAAAATGGACGGACTGGTCAACCGCCTGGAAGGTCCACTGGAGATGAAGCTCAGCAACGGTCTGATCACACAGAACAAATTGGTGTCGAGGATTCTGGAGGTGCTCAATGTCACCGAGATCGTCAAGGGCAGATTGCCGGATCTCGCCACCACCGGCTTCGCCTACACAACCATGACCCTCGATGGTGAATTTCAAAACGGCAAACTGATCATCCATAAATTTTTTATGAATGGAGAAACCCTCAGTCTGGTAGGTAACGGTGAAATCCGTCTGGAAGATCAGACTCTTGATATCCAATTGCTGGCCGCGCCGTTGAAGACCGTCGATACCATAATAAAACATATCCCCGGGGTCAACTACCTCCTGGGTGGCAGCCTGATCGCCATTCCGGTAGGCATCACCGGATCGCTGGACGATCCCAGGGTTGAGGTCATGTCCCCCTCTGCGATCGGCTCAAGTCTTTACGATCTGGCCGAACGGACCATCACTTCACCCTTCAAGCTGCTCGAAAAAATCAATCCCTGGGGTGAGCGAAACAGCAGCGAATAATCCGGCAGAACGTTCTCAGTTTCAGAAGGTGAGACAAGCAGTCGTCGATACCGCAGGCGTTGTATGGTCACTGTTGATTTTTCCCATATTCATGTTACTACTTGGGGCAAATTGATTACTTCAGGCGCTGCGAGATCCGTACTCCTTCATCATGGGGCCTTAAATGGTTCTTTGGCTGGAGAGCGTCTTTCAAGATTCTTCTTCAGAGAGGTTTTTTTATGAAACTCAATGATCCCTTCGGCCGGTTGGCGCATCGGCATCAGACCGGCTATGAGTTAATGCGCGATACCATGCGTAAGAGCTGCATCGATACGCCGGAAGCGGCGACGGAGGCCATCAGACAGACAAAGAAACGCGCACTGAAATACATAGGGGTGGGAATGACAATCCTTCTGCCGTTGGTTTTGTTGCTGCCGCAAGCAATGCCCGTGACCTTGAGCATTGCACTTTTTCTGACGGTTTGGGTTGCCAGTTCTGCTATCAACGGTCAGCGCTACATCCAGCGCTATATCGATGAGGATCTCAAGTAAAGAAGAGGAACAGCTCGGTTCGCAACACGTCGGTTCGCCTGACCGCGTTTTTTCGAGACGCAGCCATCGGGATTATTGAACATCGACATTGAATTCGGCAGTCGAAATCTTATTATCCCGAAGAATCTTCACATGAATATACCAGGGACCGGCTATGGAAATTGTCATCGGCGCCTTATACACCTCGTAAATGGGTGCAGCATTGCTTTTATAATCTATGGCCGGCATGCCGGGCATGGCCGCCATGCCGAATTCCAGCCGCACCGATGCATCGGTGACCGGTTTGCCGTTATCGTCTTTTACGGCGATAGTGACAATATTCTGGCCGACGACCGGCGGGTTCCTGTCGATGGTCATCGCGACGTCGTAATCTCCCGCCTTGGCGGTTGCCTGATACTGGGCGACGGCGACAACTGCGAACATTAAAATCACTACCATACATGTTAAAGATGTTAAAGCCACCTTCTTAGGATTCATATATCCTCCGTGAAGAGTTATGGGGAAGAACGAAACCTTCATATTTAAAGTATTACAGCGTGGTAGTCTTGTGAAGTGGGCATATCCTTTTTCGATAATATTATAGGCAGCTACAGGGTAAAAATGCTGGATCAACATAGCTTCATCCTGACTAATTGAATATCCATATTCTAAGCACATGATCTGAGAATTGGTGGTATCAATAATATTTTTCTTTTGATATTGTTGTATGGCTGGTGAAATACAAAAATTGGTAACCGTTCGCCAGCACCCCATTTCGATTACAAAAATTGGTAATCGTTCACCGGTACACATCAAAAGACCGCATAACCCGGATCAGTAACCGTTCATCCAGTGCTTCAGGTTCGTTCAAGCAGGCCGCCGAGCTATAGTTGGCTATGTGAGGTGGCCTGATCGGACGAATATGGGGTGCTGGTGAACGGTTACAAAAATTGAATTGGAAAAAGTTGTTAATAATGAAAAATGAGAACGGCACGACACTCTCGGAATTGGAGTTCTATGTCTGGAAAACAGTCCTGCAGGCAGTTTGAAGCGAAGATCAAAGAGTTGGAAAATGCGGTTCACATGAAGCAACGCATGATCGACTCATTACGACTCAAGGAGTCAAGGTTTCGACAATTCTACGAGAAGTTACCACTCTTGTACCATTCGTCGGATCTGGATGAAATATTCCTCTCCGAAGTCGGCGAACCCACTCAGAAAATATATTCCGAAGAAATCCTGCAGGAAAGTAATGAACGTTTTTCAAAAGCCTTTGAATCAAATCCAGCGCCAATGGTCATCTCCGAAATCAATTCCGGTCTTTTTATACATGTCAACCAGCGCTGGATTGAGATGCTTGGGTATTCAAGAGAAGAGCTCATAGGAAAAACTTCAACGGAGATCGGTATCTGGGAAGACCCTCTTGAAAGAGCCCATATGGCAGCGGAACTGTCTGCAAAATCCTCCTTCAAGGATTATCCGATTACATTCAAAACTCGATCCGGTGAAACCCGTTCGGCATTCTGGTCTGCAGAAAAGATCACTCTGAACGGCCAGGAGTTGATGCTATCGCTTATTAACGATGTTTCCGAACATAAAAAAGCGGAAAAGAAATTAAGGGAAAGCGAAGAAAAATTCGCGCTGGCTTTTAATTCCAGTCCCGATGCAATAAATATCAATCGACTTCAAGACGGCATGTATGTAGACGTCAATGGCGGATTTACAGAACTCACCGGATTTACCAAGGATGATGTCACAGGAAGAACCTCGGTGGAAATTAACATCTGGCATGATTCCGCCGATAGGCAGCGATTGGTGCAAAATCTGAGAGAAAAGGGCTATTGCGAAAATCTTGAAGCCAAATTTCGCAGGAAAGATGGCAGTATCACTACCGCACTCATGTCGGCACGGGTCATTATACTCAATAATGTCCCTCATATTATCTCGATCACGCGCGACATCAGCAGAATTCGACGAATCGAGCAGGAAATTCTTGAACAGAAGCTGTTGTTCGAGACAATGTTCAACGCTATAGATGACGGTGTAGTCATCACCGACACACATCGTAAAATTCTTTTAGCCAATAAGGGAATGGAAAATACTTTCGGTTATATTCCCGAAGAACTGATCGGAAAAACTACGGAAAGCCTGTATGCCGACAGTGGAAATTATCATTCGAGAGGCAAGGCATCCTTCATGCAGGATTCCGAGCAGCAAAACCGTGTCTACATCACCGCATATAAGCATAAATCGGGCAAGGATTTTCCAGGGGAGACATTCGGGGTCAAACTGTACGATAAAAACAATAAATGGATCGGCAATCTTGGGATTATGCGCGATGTCACCCAGCGTCAGAAGGCTGAGGCTGAACGCGACCGTTTGATTGCCGCTATTGAACAAACCAGCGACGCGATAGTTATTACCGATAAATATGCAAATATTCAGTATGTCAATCCAGCGTTCGAAACTATTACCGGTTACTCTCTTGCCGAGGTAATAAACCAGAATCCGCGACTGCTGAAAAGTGGAGAACAGAATAGTCAGTTTTACCGGCATCTCTGGCAAATCATTGCCGGCGGCCAAACCTTTAAGGGCCGTATGGTAAACCGCCGCAAGGACGGGGCCTTTTTCACAGAGGAAGCAACCATCTCACCAATCTGCGACCGTAAGGGCCGAATTGTCAATTATGTGGCCGTTAAACGCGACATCACCGAGCAGATATTGCTCGAGGCCCAGCTACAGCAGGCACAAAAAATGGAGGCGGTCGGCCGTCTCACCGGAGGCGTGGCACACGACTTCAACAATACCCTGTCGGTAATCATCGGCTACACCGAGATGGCCCTCGATGATGTCGACCCCACGCATCCCCTGTATCATGATTTGGAAAAAATACTCGATGCCGCGCAACGCTCTGCCAATATAGTCAGTCAGCTGCTGGCGTTTTCCCGGAAGCAGACTATAGTCCCTCAGGTTCTCGACTTGAATAAAACCGTGGCGGGAATACTCAAGATTCTCCACCGTCTTATTGGCGAGGATATCGAACTTTCCTGGGTACCTGAACCGGATTTCCTGCCGATCAAGATGGACCCGACCCAGATCGATCAGATTCTCGCAAACCTTTGCGTGAATGCAAAGGATGCTATCCATGGTCCGGGAAAAATAACCATCGAAACTGCCATAATCGTCTTAGATGAGGTGTTCTGTGCCGGTCATGTTGGATTTCAACCGGGAAAATTTGTCAAACTCACGGTAAGTGACAACGGTTGCGGCATTGACAAGGAAACTCAGAAACAGATTTTCGAGCCGTTCTTTTCAACCAAGGAATTGGGGCGTGGCACAGGACTCGGTCTGTCGACTGTATATGGCATAGTAAAACAGAATAACGGCTTTATTAATGTCTACAGCGAACTGGGCAAAGGAACGAGTTTCAAAGTATATATTCCCTATTGTGAAGAAGATCCGCCGGAGACTGAAGAGCAAGCGAAAACGGAGAACAGGAAAAGCCGGGGTGGGACGATATTGCTGGTAGAAGATGATCCCGTGTTGTTGAAAATGGCTCAAAAGATGCTTGAGCTACTCGGATATGATGTCCTGGCTGCCAACAGGCCCAGTGAAGCCATGAGTATTACAGAAAATCACAGGGGTGGGATCGATCTGCTCTTTACCGATGTAGTGATGCCGGAGATGACCGGTAAGGAACTGGCGATTTTGATACAGTTGCGTTATCCAGATTTAAAAGTATTGTTCATGTCAGGGTATACGGCGAATGTAATTGCCCATAACGGCATCTTGGACAAAGGAATTCATTTTCTTCAAAAACCATATTCTATTGGTGACTTAGCATATAAAATAGGTGAGATTCTGTGCGCGGAATAAGACTGAGCCGGTGGAGGCCTGCACTAAGTTTTGGCAGAGATGTATCTGTCGGTTTTTCAAATAAACCTTCAGTATTAAATCTCTCTGGTGTAATAAGGAGTGACATTTTTCAACTTATAAATTCTGAAACCGACTGACTTCCCCAATATCACTCCACGCAGGCCCAATGACCAATAAAGAAATATGTTCGCGATTGTACAAGGTGATCTCTCCGTACAAGGTAAAACTTCTGATCGCGATGGTGGCAATGATCTGCGTAGCCGGTTTCACCGGTGCCCAGGCCTACCTGGTCAAAGACCTTCTCGACAAGATTTTCATGGAAAAAGACACCTTTTTCCTGAAGCTTCTCCCCATTATTGTCGTTGTCATCTTTTTCCTGAAAGGAGTTGCGTACTATATCTACACAATCCTGCTTGAGAAGGTCGGGCAGTCGGTGATCCGTGACTTCCGCCTGCAGATTTTCAACCATATCCATACCCAATCGTTGTCTTTTTTCAACAAGATGCCGACCGGCACCCTCATGTCCCGCATCATCTCCGATGTGGCCCTGCTGCAGCAGGCGGTATCAAACGCGCTGGTCGGTGTTGTCCGGGATTTTTTCCAGGTGGTCATTCTGCTCGGCGTGGTTTTCTATATGAACTGGCGGCTGGCCATGATCTCCTTTATCGTCTTGCCGGTCGCCGCCTATCCAATCGTCAAATTCGGCCGGCTGTTCAGGAAATTGAGCACCTCGACCCAGGAAGAAGTCGCCCATTGCTCGAATATCCTCCATGAAACGATCACCGGCAACCGTATCGTCAAGGCCTTCACCAAAGAAGAATATGAGGGACGGCGATTTTCCGGGCAGGTGACCAGACTCTTTGTGCTGACGATGAAGGATGCCAAGTACCGTTGCATGCAGCATCCGCTGATGGAATTTATCGGCGGCGTCGCCATTGCCCTGATCATCTGGTTCGGCGGCAACGAGGTAATAAGGGGGACGGCGACTCCCGGAACTTTTTTTGCCTTTCTGACTGCCCTTATCGCCGCCTACGAACCGGTAAAAGGAGTCACCAGGATCAATTCCACCATTCAACGGGGGCTTGCTGCCGCCACCCGGGTTTACGCCATCCTCGATATCGAACCGGAAATCCGCGACAAAAAGGACGCAGCCGTCCTGCCTCCGTTCACCACATCGATTGAATTCAGGAACCTGACATATCGCTACGACGACGAGGCGGCGGTCCTGTCGAATATCAATCTCACCGTGCCAAGCGGCGAGGCTTTGGCCATCGTCGGTCCCAGCGGCGGCGGGAAGACCACGCTCACCAATCTTGTTCCCCGTTTTCTCGACCTGAAGGAGGGGAGCATCCTGATCGACGGAACCGACATCAAAGACGTCACCCTGGCGTCCCTGCGCAGCCAGATAGCCATGGTGACGCAGCAGACCATCCTGTTCAACGATACCGTGCGCAACAATATCGCCTATGGCGACCAACAGGCCCCCCTGCAGGCGATCCACGATGCGGCCAGGGCCGCCCACGCCTTCGATTTCATCCAGGCCTTGCCGGACGGCTTCGACACCATTATCGGTGAAGGGGGAGCCAGGCTTTCCGGCGGTCAAAGCCAGCGTATTTCCATCGCCAGGGCAATCCTGAAGAATGCGCCGATCCTGATTCTCGATGAAGCGACTTCGGCCCTTGATACCGAATCGGAGCGGGAGGTCCAGAAGGCGCTGGAAAATCTGATGAAAGACCGGACGACCTTCGTTATCGCCCATCGACTCTCAACAATTAAAAATGCTTCGAGAATTATAGTCATCAAAGACGGCGAGATTGTCGAGCAGGGAACACACGAGACGCTTATCGGTCAAAAAGGTGAATATGAACATCTCTACAATATGCAGTATACATAGTTTCCCTGCAGAAACGGTCGGCAAGCTCTATGCTCCAGCAACTACCCATACTCCATCTTGATCCCGGCCTGCTTATCGGCAGAGGCGGAGTACGCGATGTGTACCGACACCCTCACGATAAAGATCGATGCATCAAGATCATCCACAACCTGAAGCGGCAGCGCTCCGCCAGGCGCGAGACCAGATACCTGCTCAAGTACGAGCGGCAGGGGAAACCGCTTGAACGGCTGACCAGGTTTCATGGCTGGTGCGATACCAATCTTGGCTCCGGAGCCATCTTCGACCTGGTACGCGATCATGACGGGAGATGCTCGCAGACCCTCTCCAGCCATGTCGCCGGAAAGGCCGATCCGTGTCTGTCGCCGAACGAGATCGTCGAGCAGCTGATCGCCTTGTATCGACACCTTCTCGAGCACAACATCATCGTCTGCGATCCGGCCCCTCATAACCTGGTCGTCCATTATTATCTGCCGGGATCGGCCCGACTGGTCATCATCGATGGCATCGCCAACCCGCATTTCATCAAGATCGCCGACTATTCAACTCGCTATGCCCATCGGCTGATCAAGAAAAAATGGTGGAAATATATGGAACAGAACCCGATCATGCAAGATGTCTTTCGCCTCACCGGTTATACGGCAATGGCCCTGCTCGAGGAGAACATTTCCTCTCGATGATCAAAAAAAATGCAGCACCTGCACGCGAAGGTCTGTTTCTTGCCTGAGAGGCTTGCGATTCAGACGCGCTTGATTTAGATTGGCAGATGCCCGACGTTTTCGTATTCGCCGATGCCCGGTGAAAATAACCTCTTCTATCCCACTTTCCCCAACGCCAATGAAACTTCTCTTTGAATTTTTTCCGGTCGTATTTTTTTTCATCGCCTACAAATTTTTCGATATCTATGTCGCCACCGGCGTGGCTATCGCCGCCACCTTTCTGCAGGTAGCCATCTCCTGGTACGGCACACGCAAAGTAGCGACCATGCAACTCGTTACCCTGGCAATCATTATCATCTTTGGCGGGTTAACCCTCTTTCTTCGGGACGAGCAGTTTATCAAGTGGAAACCCACGGTCATCAACTGGCTCTTCGCGGCGGCATTCCTGGCCAGCCAGTTTTTTGGCGGTCGGACGGTCATCGAACGGATAATGGCCGGCAACCTGACCCTGCCCCAAATGGTATGGCGGCGGCTGAATCTTGGCTGGGTACTGTTTTTTCTCGGAATGGGCGGGGCTAATCTCTATATCATGAGCCACTTTGACAACGACACCTGGGTCAATTTCAAGCTTTTCGGCATGCTCGGTCTGACCGTGGTGTTTATCGTTATCCAGGCTCTCTATCTCTCGCGGTATATGACGGAGTCCGCCGAGTCGGACAGCAAGGGATAATCTTCACAACCATTGTCAATGTGAGCAAGATGGACCACAACCGATTAAAAGGGCGACTGCCTGCCCCGTTCGAAACCATAGCGGTGGCGGTCGCTTTTTCGCCGAGCCTTGAAGCACTGCTGAGCGAGGCTCGGCAGCTGGCGCAATCATTCAAGGCGGAACTGCTGTTGATCCACGTCGGGAAAAAAACCTCGGGCAAGGAAGCGGCGCTCGCTGCAATGTGTGAAAATGCGGGAATTGGCGGTGAGGCAAGAATACTCTGGCGAGATGGCGATCCGGTTGCCGCCCTGCTCAAAACCTGTAAGGAAAATATAGTCGATCTTCTGGTTCTCGGGGCCTTGCCGCAGGAAACGGTGTTCCGCTATTATCGTGGCTCGGTGGCAAGAGGATTGAGTCGACGAGCCAAATGTTCGCTCCTGCTGCTCACCGAGCCGAGGCGGGAGGGCAGCACCTTCAAGCGCATCATGGTCGACTGTGTCGATCATCCTAAAACACTGCATACCCTCGATACGGCGTTTTATTTCGGCAGTCAAACAGGAGCCGGCGAGATTTGTGTCGTGGGGGAAGTGGATCCGGCCGGTCTGGTAATGGCTCTATCGGGTGACACGACCCAGGAGCGAGATCTGGTAAAGGAGCAGCTGGTAATCGAAGCAGAAGAAAACATAAAAGAGAAAATCGCCTCCTGCAATACCAGGGGAATGCATATTCAGAACTCGGTTCTTTTTGGCCGCCCGGGATTCATGATCCGCAAATTTGCGGAAGACCGCAGAGCTAACCTTCTGGTCATAAATTCGCCGGACAGCAGGTATGGCCTGATGGATCGGATCTTCACCCACGATATGGAATATATCCTTGAGCATCTGCCATGTCATATCCTCATCGTCCATTCCCGCCCGGCCGGCGGACCCTGATGCTTTCGACTCAACATGTGATTGATCGACCATGGTAAAACTCGGCCAAAACGATCTCGTCATCATCTTGCTGGCGATCAGCATCATGTTGATCTTCTCACGAATCGCTTCGGAACTGGGCAGAAAAATCGGTCTGCCGTCGGTCATGGGAGAGCTGCTTGTCGGAGTCGCCCTCGGGCCCACGGTATTCGGCGCAATAGCTCCCGGCATGTACGGCACAATCTTTCCTTTTGCTGAAAATGCCCATGTTTCCTTGGCACTCGATACGATATTTTCGTTGTCGGTGATCCTGCTCCTCTTTGTTGTCGGACTGGAATTGCGTTTTGCGCTTTTCCTGAGTCATGGCAGGCCCGTTATTTTTACCGGGATCGGCAGCATGGTCCTGCCTTTTGCCTCCGGATTCGGCATTGCCTGGTTTTTTCCGGAATGGTTTTCGGTAACGGGGAACGACTCGAAGTATCCGCTCTTTGCTTTGTTTCTAGGCACAGCCATGGCGATCTCGGCTCTGCCGGTAATCGCCAGGATTCTGCTCGACATGAAGCTGCTGAAAACCGAAATAGGCGCGGTGATCATTGCTTCGGCCGTCTTGAACGATGTTGTCGGGTGGATCTTTTTTTCCTTTATCCTGTCCCTGGTCGGCCAGAACAACGGCAGCGGCAGCGTGGTGCAAAGTCTCGCCTCGATTGCCGCTTTTGCCGTCTTCATGCTTTTTGTCGGGCGATTTGCCTTGAATCGCATCCTGCCCTGGATTCAGACCAGGCTGAGCTGGCCGGGCGGTGTCCTGGCCTTCAGCCTCAGTCTCTGCCTGCTCTGTGCCGCATTCACCGAATTTATCCATGTCCATGCTATCCTAGGAGCCTTTATCGCCGGTCTTGCCATCGGTGATTCGGTGTATCTTCGCGAACAGGCCCGTGAAATCATGCATCAGTTTGTCACCAGCTTTTTTGCCCCGCTCTTTTTTGTATCCATCGGTTTGAAGGTCAATTTCATCGAGCATTTCGATCTGAAAGTGGTAGCCCTGATCGTGCTCATCGCATTCGTCGGCAAGGTGGCCGGCGCCGGTATCGGAGCCCGCCTTGGCGGGATGTCTTCGCGGAAATCCCTGGCCGTCGGCTTCGGTCTCAATGCCAGAGGGGCCATGGAAATGATCCTCGGTACTCTGGCCTATGACGCCGGGCTGATCAATCAGGCGGTTTTTGTCGCTATCATTATCATGGCACTCGTGACGAGCATCACCAGCGCACCGTTGATGCGCCTGTTTCTCAAAGAAAAATCCTAGGAGTTATCCTCCGGGAAAATAGTCGGCAACTCTTGCCGACACCTTTTCGGCCTGGACCGGCGGGGAAAACAAGTAGCCTTGCACTGCATCGCACTGCATCGATTCCAGACAGGCGAGCTGCTCGAGTTTCTCAACGCCTTCGGCGACAATCCCCAGGCCGAGCGTCCGGGCAAGGGCGATGATCGTCCGGACGATGGCCTTGCTCTGGTCACTCTGTTCAAGCCTGCCGATAAAGGATCGATCAATCTTCAATTCATCGATCGGCAGTTGCTGCAAAGAGGAAAGAGACGAGTATCCCGTACCGAAATCATCGATTGCCAGTTTCACACCGATTTCTTTCAGCCGATTGAATCGATCCACCGAATGACGCCCGCCCTCCATGATTGTGCTTTCCGTCAATTCGAGTTTCAGGCAACGTGGGTCGAGTCCGGTCTGTTCGAGATGATGCAGCACCGTGGCCACCAGGTTGTTCTGGAGGAATTGTTTGGCGGAAATGTTGACATTGATTTTCAGATGGGTTGCTCCCGGAAGAGTCGTCTGCCAGCTCTTCAGTTGCCGGCAGGCTTCCGCCAGTACCCACTCGCCCAGGGGAATGATCAGTCCGGTTTCTTCCGCTATCGGAATAAATTTCTCCGGGCCGATCAAACCTTTCTCGGGATGAAGCCAGCGAACCAGCGCCTCAAAGGCGATGAGTTTTTTTTCGGGAATGGAAATAATCGGTTGATAGTCAAGACGCAGGTGTCCGGCAGTTATTGCCTCACGTAAATCGTTTTCCAGTTGCAGCGCCTCCGACGCCTGCATATGAAGCTTCCGGTTAAATACCTGGAATCGCGCCTTGCCTAGTTCTTTTGCCCGGTACATGGCGATGTCTGCATCGCGAAGAATGGCTTCGGTTGAGTCATAGGCGGCGGTATTCAGAACAATGCCGATACTCGCACTGATATGAACGTCGGTAGCGCCGATGAAAAAGGGAGTCTGGGCTTCTTTTTGCAAGCGGTTCGCTATTTCTATGACCTGAGAAGATTTTTCAAATTCCTCGATCAGGATGGCAAATTCATCTCCGCCCAGTCGGGCGACCGTATCACCCGATCGGACACACGAAAGAAATCGCTGGGAAACCTTTTGCAGCAGATCGTCACCGGTCAGATGGCCGAGGCTGTCATTTATCCATTTGAATCGGTCGAGATCGATGAGAAGCACGGCAAAATTGAAGTCATCCCGCCTTTTTCTTCGCTCAAGGGCTCGATTCAAACGCTCCATGAACAGGATTCTGTTTGGAATATCGGTAAGTCCGTCGAAAAATGCCTGCCTGTAGAGTTGCTCTTCGAAAGCCTTTCGCTCCGAGATATCCTCGTAGATGTAAAAGATTCCTTCCAGGGCGTCGTCGACTTTGATCGGAAAGCCGAGCATCGAAACCGGGATCAGACTGCCGTCCTTGCGTTGTCGCAGGGTTTCCTTTTTTACGAAATTTCCGCTCAGCACGGTCTTGCTGATGACCTCGACTTCTTCTCTCCGGTCGCTGGGAACGACTACATCGCCAACAACCATTCCTCGAATTTCATCCTCCCGGTAGCCGAACAGTTGCTCGAATCCTTTATTGACATGCAGTATTTGTCTATTCTTGTCCAGGGCGACGATGGCCTGCGAAGAACCGTCGAAGAGCTGGAGGAAAAAGGCCCGTTGCCTGGTCAGGGAACTCTGGGTGAGGCGAAGCTCGGAGAGATCGATGATTGTCGCCACCGTCCGGTCCGTGCCGGGTATTGCCGAGACATTGACATACACCGGTATCATGCGGCCGTTGCAGTCTCGAAGCTTGCCCTCATATGAATTTGCCGCACCTTGCGGAGGTATTTTTCGCAAAGAGTGATAGCGCAGCCGTTCGGTGTCGGACTCAGGCAGAAGCTCGGGAAAGGTCATTGTGTGTTCCATTTCCTGCTTGGAATATCCGGAGAGGAGTTCGGCCTCGTGGTTGACCATTGCCAGAGTGGCATCGGCCTCGATCATGATGGTAGCCACCCCGATATTTTCAAACAAGTCACGGTATCTCAGCTCCGATTCCCGCAGTGACCGCTCCCTCTCCCGCAGTTCGGTGATATCCCTGAAGGTGCCGATGCAAAAAGTGTGTTCTCCTCTGCCGGCTTCGGTGATGACTGCCTGCATCGGAAAGGAATTACCGCTCGTCTTTCGGCCGAGGGTTTCTATAGTTTCGCCGCGCCAGAGCCGAATCTGCTCATTGCGGTGATCGAAGCGCGCAAAGAGATCGGGCAGGCGGATCATGGCGCCGGGCCGACCATCGGCAAAACCGAACATCAATCTGCCGCTTGGGTTGATATTGATTATCTCCAGACTGTCCCGGACAAAAGTGACGATTGCATCATTGGCCAGGTTGACTACGGCCTCGGTATGGGACAAAGCTGTTTCGAGGGAGTCCATTATCTGGTTGTGGCGGGCGGCGATAAGCCCCACTTCGGTAAAAGGTTCGACCGGCATCCGCATCGAAAGGTTGCGCGATTCCACCTGCCTGTCCATGGCCTGGCAGAGCTCGATGAGTTCGGTCGTCGCCCCGTGTTCGGAATAGTTTAAACCATTATGTTCGTCTTCGGCAGAGACCCGAAAAGGGAAGAACCTGTTTATTTGGCGAAAGACGGTAAATGGCAGGAGAAAGGCGATGAGAAAGGCGGCCAGGATGCCTTTAAGTTGAGCAAAGATCTGGTCTGGAAGAGAAAGCCCGGTGCCGATAAGTTCGGGGGCGCCGAACAGGGCTACGGCCAGGGTACCCCAGATGCCACAGGCGAGGTGTACCGGAACTGCGCCGACGGCGTCGTCAATTTTGACCCGAATAAGGAGGATCTCGGTGGCAAAGCAGATCACCCCGGCCACAGCCCCGATGGTCACCGCACCCATCGCATCGACACAGTGACAGCCGGCGGTGATGGCGACGAGGCCGCCCAGTGAGCCGTTAATGAGAAAGGGAACTCTCGGCACTCTGTTAATAAAATAGCCGATCGACAGGTTGGCGAGAGCCCCGGCCGCGCCCGCAAGTGTAGTATAGGCGATTATTCGCGGGACATTGCCGTTCATGGCAAGGGTGCTGCCGCCGTTGAACCCGATCCAGCCGATCCACAGCAGAAGGGTCCCTAGCACCGAGAGGGGAAGGTTGCTGCCGCTGAAGCCGTAAAAACTGCAATCCTTGCCGAACCGGTGCATTCGTGGGCCGATAATCAGCAATACGGCAAGAGCGACCCAGCCGCCGACGCTGTGAACCACGGTGGAACCGGCAAAATCGACGAAGCCGTTGCTCCCCAGCCACCCGGAGGGGGTGCCACGGTCGAAACCATTCCAGGCCCAATGCCCGAACAGGGGATAGATCGCAGTTGAAAGCAGCAGCACGACTATGAGGTATGAAGAAAACTTCATCCTCTCCGCCACCGCCCCGGAAAAGATGGTTGTGGCGGTACCGCAGAACATCATCTGAAAAAAGAAAAATGTGGCCAGTCGATAATCCTCGCCGAAGTCGGTGGAAAAATGGGTGGTTCCGACTATCCCGGCATGCGACGCACCGAACATCAATCCATACCCCAGAGCCCAGAAGAGAAGGACGGAGAGAATGAAATCCGCAAGATTTTTAACTGCTACGTTGATGGAATTTTTTGATCTGGTCAGTCCCGATTCCAGGCACATGAATCCGGGTTGCATGAGAAAAACCAGGGTTGCGGCAATCACTACCCAGAATGTGTCGATCATTCTCTCTTCCATAGTGTCGAGTTTCCTTTTGGCTTCCTTGAAGAAAAATCTTCGCCTGTTTTTCGCGGGTGCGAAGAACAGGATTGCCAAAGCAAAACATATGCCAATGTGGCGATGGGGCTCCTGCAGAACGCCGAACAGTGGCGTCCTTTTGTCAGGGATAATATGTGGTAATATCTTGATGCAGCGAGGTATTTACTGATTACCAGGGGAATTTAAGCAAAAGTCGTACTCTTTCGGAAGCGGGAAGTGCCGGCCGGTAAAAAATGGACAAAAATGTTAAAAATACCCGGGCGGCCTTGCGAAAATGTAGGAAGATGGCGTGAAAATGGCGTCAAGGGCAATTGCTGACAAGAGATTCCAGCATTGCCCTGATCAAGCTATTTTCGACAACGGTTAGAACCGGTAGGTCATGAAGATTCCGCCACTCACCGATTCGTTGTCATAGAAAGCGATGTTGCTTTCTCCCCTGCCGTAGCCGATAAGGCCTTGCAGCGCCCAATCCTCGAGATTGAACGGGGTGGCATAGCTCACTATCATCATGGCGCCGTAGCCGTCGTTCTTGCGGGTTTCGGCAAAAATCGGATCGATTTTATCGTATGTGGAGTGGCTGTAAGAAACCTGCGGCAAAAATGTCAATCTGTCGATGGTGTAGCGGACCTCGAAATCGATTTTGCTCTTGAAAAAGGAGTTGCTCTCGCCGTCATACTCGCCTTTACTGACGGTGAAACGCGGTTTCAGTTCAAATGTTGGCGAGGAGAAGAGGCTGTACTCGGCAGTGAAGGCATAGACAGCACCATCGCGGGCCAGATCGGGCTGCAGTTTGCCGATTACATCGTCGTCGACATCGTTATTCATATACACCGCACTCATGCCCAGTTCGGTTCCAAGAATTTTGTTCAAGGCAACTTTTGTACCGAATTTGGTGCTTGAGGTCGATTCTCTTGCTGTGTCGGTGAGATAGGGGTCTTTGTAGACTTTCTCGATGGGGGCGAGGAAGACGCTGACATCGACCATCCCGACATCGGCGAGAGGATGTGAGCCGCCGATATTTATGGCAAAGCCGCCCACTTCCTCAAGAGCAGGCCGAGTGTTGAGATAGAGCTTTGTCCCGTCCGGTTCGCCGATGTCGTATACAAACTCAGGCAGAATAAAGGGGATAACCGTCAATTCCTTGTCGGCTGTGGAGTTCAGGCTATCCAGCCGTTTATCCGAACCGTCAGGATTAAGATTGTCACTGAGGTTGATGATCATTGCTCCGATCCCGACACTGCCTTCGATACTGTTTTTTTCATTTTCAGGGGCGGCAGCCGCCTCCAGACAGAAGGCGAGGTGGATGAGTCCAACAAGTACAAAGTATTTTTTCATTTTTTAAGTTCCTTTTTTATTTGTTGTGGCAGGGAAGGGTTACTTGAGCACCTCAAGCAGAAATCGGAAGCTGCCATCGGGGGCGTTGAGTTGAGTTTCGACCAATGTCGGCAGGGCCATAATCCGTCTGGTCAGCTGTTCTTCGGTCCATGGGTAAATACCCATGTCGGTCAGAAACTGAATGGCAGCGAGAATTAATTCGGCACTTTCGAGGGGATATCTGGTGGAAAAAATGCCTTCATCGCATCCTTGACGGATCAATTTTCCGTAGAGGGGTGCCTGAAGGCTGATCAATTTCGCCAGCAGCCGGATATGCATGCCGGCATTGCCTGGGCGATGCAGATTGTCGAGCATCTCCTGGTCATGACTATCTGCTGCAGCACTGTTCAGGATTAGATACCTGAGTCTTTCCAGGGCATTCCCCTGTGACCGGTCAAGAATTTCCTGCATCTGCCGAACCAGGGAAGCGACAAGGGAATCGAGCACCGCATCGAGTAATTCTTCCTTGGACTTGAAATAGTGATAGATGGTACCTTTAGCGATCTGCAGCTGTCCCATGACGTCCTTCATGGTTGTCCGGTCATACCCCTTGACCAGAAACAGTTCACTTGCCGCCTCGATTATTTCCTCACGCCGCTCCTCGGCTTTCTTTACTACTCTGACCATACTGCCTCGAGCAGATCGTCCTTTGAGGAAAAATAGCCGGTGATGACTGTTTCGCTCAAGCCTAATTGCTCGGTGATATCCCTGATAGTGGTCTGGTCAAAACCCTGCTGCCGGAAAAGAAACCGTGCCGTCTCCATTATCTTTCGTCGTATCGTTGCCGAACCTGCAATTGTCGTTTCCATCGTGTTCATCCTTATTTTTCTTAATCGCTTAGCAATGTATTCGGCAGCTGTATAGCATAACGACCGACCGTCGGTCAATGAAAATGTAAACGAGAATATCATTATCATCACAATCGGTTAAGGCGAAATGATCAGATGCCGGAATTTCTGATACGCGCCAGATAATCGGCGACCGTCTTCATGCCTTTGCGGAATTGGCTCAGACTGAATTTTTCATTGGGGGCATGGACGGTGTCGTCGGGCAGGCCAAAGCCCATAAGGACCAGCGGAATGCGCAAGACTTCAGCAAAAAGCGCAGCGATGGGGATCGACCCGCCTTCCCGCATAAAGATCGGTTGAACGCCGTATTCCGCGGCAAGAGCGTCGGCTGCGGCACGGATAAAAGGATTATCGGGATTTATTGCAACACCCTTACCGGCATGGAGGTTGGTGATGCGCACGCGGTAGCCGTTCGGCATATCGGTGGAGACCGCTTTCTCCAGCCAGCCGAATACTGTATGAGGGTCGAGATTTGCCGGAAGGCGCATGCTGACTTTTGCCGTCGCCTGGGCCGGGATAACGGTTTTCGCTCCTTCGCCGGTGAAGCCGCCCTTTATGCCGTGGACTTCAAGGGTCGGCCGCAGGCCGATCCGTTCCAAGGCCGGATAATTTTTTTCTCCGACGCAGTGTTCAACCCCCATTTCGGCATGGAGGGCGGCTTCGATATGCAGGGAATCACGCAGCCAGAATTGCTTTTCAGTTGCCGAAGGTATCGGAATATTCGCGGCAAGCTCCGGAATTGCAATCACACCGTCCTCGCCTTTCAGGCGGCTGATCAAGACACAGATTGCATGCAGCGGGTTGGGTGCGACTCCTCCGTAACTTCCGGAATGTAGATCTGTTTTGGCTCCTGTTACAGTGATTTCAGTGTACAGGATTCCGCGCAGTCCGGTAACCAGTGACGGTTGCTCGGGGCTTACCATATGAGTGTCGCAGATGAGCACCGCATCTGCCTTGAGCAGGTTCGGATTCTTCCGGACATACTCGGCAATGGAGTCGCCGCCGGCTTCCTCTTCACCTTCGAGGAGGATTTTGACATTGACCGGCAGCGTGCCTTCCGTTTTAACCCACGCCTCGAGAGCCGCCAGGACTATCATGACCTGGCCTTTGTCGTCGCAGGCCCCGCGGCAGTAGATGTTGCCGTCACGGACGGTTGGCTCGAAGGGTGGCGACAACCATTCCGCCAGCGGGTCGACCGGCTGAACATCGTAGTGACCGTAGAGTAAAAGGGTCGGCTGGCGGTCGTCGATATGCCATTCGGCATAAACCAGCGGATGTCCGGCGGTGGGGACGATTCGAGGTTCCGCGAAGCCAATTTCCAAAAGTCGTTTTTCGACCCATTCAGCAGCTCTCCGGACATCTTCACGATTCTCGGAAAGGGTGCTGATGCTCGGAATGGCCAGCCACTCGCTCAGTTGTGCGACAAACCTGTCGAAGTTTTTGTCCAGATATATATTACGCTGCGTCTGTCCGGTCATATTTTTCCTCTCGTTCTCAGCACATCGGCTTCGCGCGGGACAATGTTCAGCGCCGTGGCATTATGGAGCTGAGTTGCCCTGGCCGGTATCGAAAAGAATCTTGAGGCCGTAGGCCTCAACCCATAAAGAAAAGCCATGTTCCGCGACAAACCCGGGACCTGCCTCATTATCCACGACGATTTTCATTGTCACCGTATCTTCAGCCATATCTTTGTCAGCCTTGTCGAATTGAGGAAATATAGAGTGAAATCTTCATTGTAGCATATGCACAATCTAATGCAATCATGCTTTCATCGCTTGTGCTTTTTGGTTTTTTGAATGCGAGAGACAGATCGATGTCCCTTGAATAAGGCTGCAAATGAAGAAAAAGCCGACGATCCATTGGACAAGAGCCTGACTAACAGTGTAAGATGTATCCCGAACGCATGGTTTTCCGTCATTATTGCCAAGCTGCCGGTTTGCTTCGATTCCGGCCAATCCGGTAACAAGTATAATCATTAGCACCATGGGGGCCACCATGAAATGGATGCAGTTTTTCACCCCGGTTTCTTCGATCACCTGGGATGAGGCAAATAACCTCGTTACCGAAAATCCTGACGGTGAGGTTGTCTTCCTCGATGTTCGACAACCGAGAGAGTATGCGAATGGTCACTTGCCGGGGGCGAAACTGCTGCCGCTTGGCGAGCTTGACAATCGTCTGGAGGAGCTGGCCCGGGATAAACCGACGGTCATTTACTGAGCGATCGGCGGGCGCAGCCGGGTAGCTGCGCAGATGCTGGCGGGGAGGGGCTTTACCAAAATCTACAATTTGACCGGTGGCATCAAGTCCTGGGGAAAAGAGGTGGCGATCGGGCCCGAGGACAGCGGGATGCATCTCTTCGTTCGGTCGGGAAACGCCGAGGACGCGATGGTAACCGGGTTCGGTCTGGAAATGGGGCTGCGGGATTTTTATATCTCGATGCAGGAGAAGGTTGCCGGAGAGGAAACAAAAGCCCTTTTTGCCAAGCTTGCCGATATCGAAATCCTCCATCAGGAGAGACTGGTGCAACTGTACTCCGAGTTTACCGGCCGGCAGATAACCATGTCGGAGTTTTCTGCAAAAATTGTCAAACCGGCCATGGAAGGAGGGTTGACCACCGAGGAGTATCTTCAGCGTTATCATACCGATCTCGATTCGGAGCTGGAGGTGTTGGGACTGGCCATGGCTATCGAGGCACAGGCGCTCGATCTCTATATGCGGGCGGCGGCTGACAGCGACAACTCGGAAGCGAAAAAAGTCCTTCTGCAGATCGCCGGCGAGGAGCGGAGTCATATTGCCAGCTTGAGTCACTTTATCGATAACAGACAGGAAGCGGCATGAAAAAGCAACTTCTTCTCATCGGCGGCGGTCACGCCCATATGGTCACTCTTGCCAACCTGCAGACTTTTGTCGATAAAGGTTTCGGCGTGACTGTCATCCAGCCGTCCGAATATCATTACTACAGCGGTATGGGGCCCGGCATGCTCGGCGGAACCTATCAGCCGGACGATATCCGTTTTGCCACACGGAAAATGGTTGAACAAAAGGGCGGCCGCTTTATCCTCGGAAAAGCCTATAGGATAGACCCCCATAGGCAGGTGGTCTTTTTGGAAGGCACCGAAGAAGAGATTCCTTACGATGTTTTATCCTGCAATGCCGGTTCATATGTGCCGCGGGAGTCTCTTCATGGAGAATCCACCGGCATTTTTACCTCCAAACCTATTGAGGAACTGCTGCTCGCCCGCGAAAAAATAGTGTCGCTGGCAGGCACCGGCAAGATCACGGTGGCGATCGTCGGCAGCGGCCCCTCGGCAATCGAAATTGCCGGCAACGTCCATCAGTTATGCGCGCAGCAGGCGGTGACGATGCCGAAGATACAACTCTTTGGCGGGCGTAATTTCATGTCCGGCCGGCCGCCGAAAGTTCGCCGCCTGACCAGGAATCTGCTGGAAAAAAAGGGGGTGGAGATCATTGAAGCCGGCTATGTCCAGCAAATCGAAAATAATCGTATACGGCTTGAACATGGGCAGGAGTACAAAGCCGATATTATCTTTCCGGCAGTAGGCGTCAGGCCGTCGCCGATTTTTGCCCGCTCAGGCCTGCCGACAGGGCCTGACGGCGGCTTGCAGGTGAATGAATTCCTGCAGTCGATACGTTATCACAACATCTTCGGCGGAGGGGACTGTATTTATTTTCAGGCGGAGCCGCTCGACAAGGTAGGTGTCTACGCGGTGCGGCAGAACCCGGTGCTGTACGGCAATCTGATGGCGTGCCTTGAAGGCCGGCCGCTTGCAAAATTTTCCCCCGGGGGGAAGGATTATCTGTTAATTTATAACCTTGGCGATGGGGAAGGAGTGCTCTCCAAATGGTCCATAACCTTTTCAGGAAGACTTGCTTTCACAATCAAAGATTGGATTGATCGCAGGTTTATCAAAGCCTTTCAAGAGCCTTGAGTCTTGTCGATGAAGATGCGAGTTTTTTTCGCCTGACAGAACAAAGACATTCTGCCCTTGAACTATCTTGAATAATCCCTTAAAGAAAGAGGATCGTATCGAGGCTGAATAATCCAAATCGCTATCGGGATCGAACCATACGGAAGGCAGGATTCGATCCCGATGAAATCCTGTTGCTGTGGTCATCATTTGAACTATCGAGGTGCACTATATGAGGAAATGGGAGTGTGATGTATGCGGTTTTGTCCATAAGGGAGACGATCCACCGGAAAAATGCCCGGTCTGTGACTCGCCTGCCAAAATGTTTACTCTCATGACCGGGGAGCAAAAGGACAGCGGTGAAACTGAAACCGCACAGGGCAAACGGTGGCGGTGCACTGTCTGCGGGTATATCCATACCGGCGATGAACCGCCGGAAAAATGTCCGGTTTGTGCTGCCCCTAAAAACATGTTCGTGGAAATCGACAGAGAAGGCAAGGCCTTAGGCGAACCGGCGTCGGTGGAAATCGAAGAAATCGCAGTACCGCCTGGCGAAAAGAACGGGAAAACTGCACCATCTTTCTTCGACAGGTTGGGCGATCTGGTATTAAAGCAGCACCTGCATCATATATCGGTCCATTTTCCCAACGGTGTGCTGCCTGTTGTCGTAGTGTTTCTCTGTCTCTATGCAGTCTTCAATACCGTTTCCCTGGAGGCCGCCGCCTTTTACAACCTGATCTTTGTCCTGGTGATTTTGCCGTTTGTCCTGCTGACTGGGTTTATCGAGTGGCAGAAACGGTATAAAGGGCTTAAGACTGCGATTTTCTTCACCAAGATAGTCTGTGGACTCGTCGTCCTTGCCGCCGTGAATGTGCTGGTCTTCTGGCGTATTCTCGACCCTGGTGTAATGTCGGCCGAATCTTCTTCTCGGCTGATTTACCTGGGAATAGCCGGGGCGACGCTCGGGGTGGCCGGACTTGCCGGATATCTCGGCGGCAAGCTGGTCTTCGGAGCGCGGGGCTTGAAATGATGCCGGGTGTCGCTTCATCCTCTTTCCGGATGAAGCGACACTTCAATTTCTATACCTTATTTAACCTGTCGGTTATTCTTTCGGCAGGTAAGGGGTAATATCTTTTTCATAGTGTTTTTTGACCTTGAAACCCCTGGCGTTTAAAGTAGCAGTGGCTTTGTCACCGTCCTGGCCGGCAACGCGGAGGACCATCTGGGTGATGCCCGGGTGCCTGCTTTCCGGCCAGCAGAAAAGGCTCTGGATATTGATATCCTGGGCCCGCAGCGCTTCCGCCACTTCAGCCAGCTTGCCGATGCTGTCTTTGACATAGATGCTGAGGCGGACACTTTCGTCACTGATACCGATAGCCTGGAGCAGGACCGCCATGACGTCGGTACTGGTTACGATACCGGCCAGGTCCCCATCTTCCATAACCGGCAGGGCGCTGATCCGGTTCTGCTGCATGATATACGCGGCCCTTTCAATTGTGGTGCTGGTAGGCACGGTGACCACCGTCTTGACCATGATCATCGATACCAGGACCTTCTGCAGGAGGTAGTTGAGCTCATGGGTGCTGAGCGAGGTGGCCGGCGATGCCCAGTATTGTTTCAGGTCGCGGTCCGAGACAATGCCCACGAGCTTTTTCTTGCCGTTGATGACGAGGAGATGGTCTATCTGTTTTTCCTCGATCAATTCCCGCGCCTGAACAAGGGTTGTCTCGGGTGATACGGTGATTAAATCGGTGTGCATGATGCTGTCTATATACATGGCGGTTTTCTCCGAAGGTGAAAGGTCAGGGATTATTTATACACAGTTATTCTATTATTTCCCTATTATAGGATGCTCTCCCGAGTTGTCAAAGTAAAGCAGAGGTATGGCCCTGCCGGGATGCCGGGGCAAAAGAAGCGGCAAGGCTGCAAAATGTTGACGTGGCGGGCTGAGTGTGGTTTCCTTTCCGGGTGAAAAAAAACTTGCCTGCACACAGTATTTCAGAGTAGCTTGCTCAGTTATTTCAAGGGGAGAGCCGCCTGGCGTGCCAGTCCTTCAGCTTTAGATGTCTACACCCCACAAGGGGTACTCTTTTCAGTCCCCCTTGTGGGGGATAAGTACCTTGAGACAGAAAAAAACAATATGTAAGGTACTAATTAATCAGGAGAACATGTGAGTACAATAAAAGATAACGCGCTGTGGATGTCCGGTAATGAGGCCATCGCTCTCGGTGCCTACGAGGCCGGAGTGAAGGTTGCCTCCGGCTATCCCGGAACGCCTTCCACCGAGATTATGGAAAACCTCTCCGCTTACGAAGGGGTATACACCGAATGGGCGCCCAATGAGAAGGTCGGTCTGGAAGTGGCCATCGGCGCTTCGTTTGCCGGAGCCAGGGCGCTTGCGACGATGAAACACGTCGGGGTCAATGTCGCCGCCGACCCGCTATTTACCGCTTCCTACACCGGTGTCTGCGGTGGACTGGTGGTGGTCACCGCCGACGATCCGGAAATGCACTCCTCCCAGAACGAGCAGGATAACCGGAACTATGCCTTTGCCGCCAAGCTGCCGATGCTCGAGCCATCGGAGCCGAGCGAGGCCAAGGAGATGGTCAAACTCGCCTTTGAACTGAGTGAAGATCTCGACACTCCGGTCATGCTGCGCATCACCACCCGGGTGTCCCATGTCAAAGGAGTCGTCGAAAAAGGTGAAAAGCTGACCAGTCATGCCGCCTGCGGCATCAACAAGATTCCGGGCAAGCTGGTTATGCTGCCGGCCATCGCCAGACAGCGGCGTGTGGTCGTCGAGGCGCGCATGCAGAAGTGCCGGGAACTGGCCGAGACCGAAATTTTTAACCGCATCGAAAAAGGCGACACCAAAAGGGGGTTTATTACCGCCGGGGTCTCCTACCTCTATGTCAAAGAAGCCTTTCCGGAAGCGGCGGTGCTGAAGCTTGGCATGTGCTGGCCGCTGCCGGAGCAGAAGATCCGCGAGTTCGCCGCCATGGTCGATGAGCTTTTCATTGTCGAAGAACTCGACCCGTTTCTCGAAACCCACATCAAAGCCATGGGGATTGCCTGTCGCGGCAAGGAATACATTCCGAATCAGGGCGAGTTGAACACCGCCATCGTCCGCGAGGCGATCGTTCCCGGTTCCGGGCCGGAACTTTTCCAGCCGGTCGAACTGCCCAACCGGCCGCCGAACATGTGCGCCGGGTGTCCGCACCGGGGAATCTTCTATAACCTTTCGCGGATGAAAGTCTTCGTCTCCGGTGACATCGGCTGCTATACCCTGGGTTTCCTGCCGCCGCTTTCGGCCATGGATTCCTGTGTGTGCATGGGCGCTTCGGTGCCTATCGCCCACGGTATGGCTAAAGCGCTCGGCGAAGGAGGCCACAACAAGGTGGTTTCGGTGATCGGTGATTCAACCTTCATCCATTCGGGCATCACCGGCCTAATCAACACGGTATACAACAATTCCGCCTCGACTCTGATCATCCTCGACAACCGGATTACCGCCATGACCGGCCAGCAGCATAACCCGGTGAGCGGCTATTCGATCAAAGGCGAAGCGGCGAGCAGCATCGATCTCGAAGCCCTCTGCCGCGCCGTCGGGGTCAAGCATGTCTATAAAGTCAATCCCCATGATGTGGTCGAAACGCGCAAGGTGCTGAAGGAGGCTGTGGAACTGACCGAGCCCTCGGTTGTCATCGCCGAGGCGCCCTGTGTGCTGCTGCCGGAGATGAAGGCGCGCAAACCGGTTTCCTATTTCACCAATCAGGAAAACTGCGTCGGCTGCATGTCCTGCATCCGCCTTGGCTGTCCGGCGATCAGCTGGACTTCATTTGCCGAAGGCGAGGCAGAGGCCGGTGGCTACCGGAGCAGTCAAAAGGGGGTCTCGAAGATCGATGAAATCCTCTGCAACGATTGCGGCCAGTGCGCTTCACTCTGTAAATTCAATTGTATTACCCGGGGAGAGGGGAAAAAATGAAAGAGAACGGCAATATCCTTTTTTCGGGAGTGGGGGGGCAGGGCATTCTGCTCGCCAGTGAAATAACCGTCTACAGCCTGCTTGCGGCGGGGTACGATGCAAAGAAGAGCGAGGTGCACGGGATGGCCCAGCGCGGCGGGTCGGTCACGGCGCAACTCCGCTATGGCAAGAAGGTCTATTCACCGCTTATCGAACCGGGCTGTGCCGATATCCAGGTGGCTTTCGAGATGATGGAGGCGGTTCGTTATCTGCCCTTTCTGCACAAAGGCAGCAAGGTGGTGGTCAATACCCAGAGGATCCTGCCGCCCTCGGTTGCGACCGGCAAGGCTCTCTATCCGGAGAATGTCCTGGATCGTCTCACCGAGCGGGGGATTGTGGTGGTGCCGGTAGATGCTTTTGAACTGGCCCGTGAAGTCGGCGAAGTAAGGACCGCCAATGTGGTCATGGTGGGGGCGCTTTCCGCCTTTCTGCCCATCGATCCGGCTGTCTGTGAAGAGGTGATCCGAACCAGGGTACCGGAGCGATTCAGAGAGGTCAACCTGAAGGCTTTTGCCGCGGGGCGAAAAGTCAGTCAATAAGCAAGCAGGGGAGAGAAGAAATGTCGGTACAGTATTGGGAAGAAGAAATGGAGACACTGCCGCGGGTGGGGCTCGAGTCCATCCAACTGCGGCGCCTGCAGCATCTGGTGGCCCGGGTGTACCGGACGGTTGAGCCCTATCGCCGCAAGATGGAGGCGGTGGGCCTGAAGCCCGAGGATATCAAAACACTGGCCGACCTGGCGAAATTGCCATTCACGGTCAAGGACGATCTTCGCGACAACTATCCGTTCGGACTTTTCACCGTCCCCCTGGAGCAGGTGGTTAGGGTCCATGCCTCGTCCGGGACAACCGGCAAGCCGACCGTCGTCGGCTATACCGCAAAAGATATCGAGACCTGGTCGAACGTCATGGCCAGAGCCCTGGTCTGTGCCGGCGCCTCCAAGGGCGATATGATCCATAACGCCTACGGCTATGGCCTGTTCACCGGCGGTCTCGGCGCGCATTACGGTATCGAGCGGCTGGGGGCCACGGCCATTCCAGTATCGGGCGGCAATTCCAAACGGCAGATCAACATCATGCGGGACTTCGGCTCTACCGTTTTGCTCTCGACCCCGTCCTATGCGCTGAATCTCGCCGATGCCATGGACGCCATGCAGGTCGATCCCAAGTCGCTCTCTCTGCGGGTGGGAATCTTCGGCGCCGAGCCGTGGAGCGAAAACATGCGGGAAGAGGTGGAGCGCAAGCTGAACCTCAAGGCAACCGACATTTACGGACTCTCCGAGGTCATGGGGCCGGGCGTCGCCCAGGAGTGTCTTTTGACCGAGCGTGGCATGCATATCATGGAGGATCATTTCCTGCCGGAAATTATCGATCCTGATACCGGCGAGGTGCTGCCTCCGGGCGAGAAGGGCGAGCTGGTGTTTACCACCCTCACCAAAGAAGCGTTTCCCATCATCCGCTATCGCACCAAGGATATCTCAAGGCTCTACTATGAACCCTGTGCCTGCGGCCGGACCCTGGTGCGCATGGAAAAGGTGACGGGCCGCACCGACGACATGCTGATCATCCGCGGGGTCAATGTCTTTCCGTCCCAGGTGGAGCATGTCCTCATGGGCATTGAAGGCGTCGAACCCCACTATCTGATAGTGGTCGAACGGGAAGGCAACCTCGACACCATGCAGGTTCAGGTGGAAGTCAGCGAGGGGATTTTTTCCGATGAGATCAGGGTGCTCGAAAATCTCAGCAAACAGATCCAGAAAGAGATTAAAGACTTGCTCGGGGTGACCTGCCGTGTCAAACTGGTTGAACCGCGTACTATTCAACGCAGTGAAGGCAAAGCGCAGCGGGTTATCGACAAGCGTAAAATCTGAGTAACCGTTCACAGGAGGGCATCATGCTGGTAGAACAAATTGCCGTATTCTTGGAAAATAAATCGGGACGCCTGGCGGAGATCACTGCCATCCTGGCTGCTAACGACATCAATATCCGCGCCCTGTCGGTTGCCGATACCGCCGACTTTGGAATTCTGCGGCTGATTGTCGACAAGGTCGAAAAGGCCAAGACGGTGCTGCGTGAAAATGGCTTCACTGTCGGCAAGACCCAGGTTATTGCAGTCGAAGTCGAAGACAAGACCGGAGGGCTGGCAAGTGTCCTGCAAAGCATCAAGAACGCCGGGATCAATGTTGAATATATGTATGCTTTTGTCAATAAAACCGGGGAAAATGCAGTGCTGATTTTCCGGTTTGAGAAGATGGAACAGGCGATCGAGACTCTCATAAAGGATGGATTTACCATTTTGACCCGTGAACAGATCTGCAGCCTGTAAAAAAATAATTCACCATTAACCGTTATCGGACCCGACCGCAATGTACTGGCAAAAGGATCAAGAGTGTCTGCCGCGCCCCGAACTGGAAAAGCTGCAACTTGAACGGCTGAAGCACACCCTCGGCAGGGTGGCCAACAATGTACCGTTTTACCGGAATAAATTCACCGAACTGAAGCTTAAACCGGAGAAGATGACTTCCCTCGAAGAGTTGAGGAGTTATCCTTTCACCACCAAACAGGATCTGCGCGACAACTATCCCTACGGACTTTTTGCCGTACCGCTCAGGGATGTGGTGCGGATCCATTCCTCTTCGGGAACTACCGGCATTGCCACCGTAGTCGGATACAGTCGCAACGATATCAGCACCTGGTCGGATATGGTGGCGAGAATCCTGTGCGGTGCCGGAGTCACCCCCGACGATGTCATCCAGATCGCCTTCGGCTACGGCCTCTTTACCGGCGGTTTCGGCCTGCATTACGGGGCTGAGCGGCTGGGGGCCTCAGTCATCCCGATCTCTGCCGGCAACACCAAGCGGCAGATCCAGATCATGCAGGATTTCAAGACCACCGCGCTGGTCTGTACTCCTTCCTATGCCCTGAAGATGGCCGATGTGATGATGGATATGGGTGTCAATCCCAATGGCTTGTCCCTGCGTTACGGACTCTTCGGCGCCGAACCCTGGTCCGAGGCGATGCGGCTTGAAATCAACGACCGGCTCGGCATTAAAGCCACCGACAACTATGGCCTGTCCGAGGTGATGGGCCCGGGGGTTGCCGGAGAATGCCAGGAATGCAAGGGGCTGCATATCAATGAGGATCACTTCTTCATTGAAATACTCGATCCGGACACCCTCGAACCGGTAGCACCCGGCGAGGTTGGGGAGCTGGTTATCACCACCCTCACCAAAGAGGCGTTTCCGGTTATCCGTTACCGTACCCGCGACCTGACCAGGCTGATCCCCGAACCGTGTCCCTGCGGCCGAACCTTTGTGCGGATGAACAGGATGCTGGGGCGCTCCGACGACATGCTGATCATCAAGGGAGTAAATGTCTTCCCGACGCAGATCGAGGCGGTGCTCTTTGAAATTGAAGGCACCGAACCCCATTACCGCCTGATTGTCGAAAGGGAGAATAATGAGGATAAACTGACGGTTATGGTGGAGGTTGTCGAGTCAATCTTCTTTGACGAGATGAAAAAGCAGAAAGCTTTGATTGAAAATATTAAAAAACGCCTCGCCTCCGAGTTGGGAGTAGGGGTGGAGATAAAGCTTGTCGAAGAACGATCTCTCGAACGATTCAACGGCAAAGGCGCACGGGTGATCGACAAACGACAGCTGTAATGGCAATAGCCAATAAAATGTAAGCGGATTTTCGGCAAGGATCGACGAATGACCTTCGAAAGCTGGCTCATGTACCTGCTGCTGGTGACTGTGGCGACTGCAACGCCCGGTCCCGCAGTTCTGTTTGCTGTCAGTGTCTCGACAGGTTATGGCTGGCGAGCGGCAATCCACGCAGCCCTCGGCAATATCAGCGGCTTGTTCTGCCTCGGAATCATTGCGGTAACCAGCCTGGGGACGATCTTGAAAACATCGGTCTTCGTTTTCAGCTGCTTTAAGTACGCCGGTGCCATGTATCTGGTTTACCTGGGGATCAGACTCCTCCTGCGCAAGGAACTGGATGGTCATGACGTTCAGGGGGCGGCGGGTGTTCGCATCGGTATTTCCCCTTGGAAGGTGTATTGCCAGGCTTTTGGTGTCGCGCTGAGCAATCCCAAGGCAATCGTTTTTCTTACCGCCTTGTTCCCCCAATTTCTACAGATCGATATTCCACTTGTCCCCCAGTTCTTTCAGCTTATTGTGACATTGATGTTATTTTCGTTTTCTTTCCTGATGCTGTACGCGCTGCTGGCTCACCAGGCCAGGGCTTGGCTGCAAAGTGCGGGCAGAAAGACTCTGGTAAACCGGGCAAGCGGTTCAGTCTTTCTTGGGTTCGGGGTGCTGTTGGCGAGCTCGTCGAACAGCTAGATCTGAAGTGTTTCAAGGACGTAACAGAAGGAGACTGGAAGCAATGACCAGATTTATCGAACAACCGATGATGATAGAAGCTGCCGACAATAAACCGAAATTCATTGAAGAGTTCATCGGGGGGGTGAATTCGGAAACCAAAGAGGTGAGTATCGCCAGAATGCGGAGTCCCGGCGGCTGGCTCGAGCCGGGGCAGACACCCGAATTTGGAGAGTACATCGTCGTTTTGCAGGGAATGCTGCAGGTGAAGACGGCCAAGCAGATTTTTCAGGTCCATGCCGGCCAGGCTCTCATCGTTTCTGCAGGAGAGTGGGTGCAATACAGTACCCCCTCGGATGAGGGGGCCGAGTATTTTGCCGTCTGTATTCCCGCCTTCAGCCGCGATAAAGTGCATCGGGACGCATCACCGGATAAATAATCGAAATAGCCATCGAAATCGAATACGGAAGTCGTGTAGGTTGGGCTGTTAAGCCCAACGTTCGCCCGATCCCGATTTCGATCCCGATGAACCACATTCCTTCATCAACTCACCTTAAACCGGTTAACCAGAGCTTTAAGCTGTGTTGAAAGTTCGGAAAGGGCTGCCGCACTTCGCTGAACCTGATTACTGTTGTTTTCGACCTGGGTCGACTGGACATTGATATCGGCGATTTCCCGGGTGATCTCGGTAATCACCATGGTGCTCTGAGCTACGTTTTCATTGACTTCGGCGATTCCCTGGGAAGCCTGGGTAATGTTGCCTGCGATTTCCGCCGTGGCTGCCGATTGTTCCTCCACTGCCGTGGCAATGGTGTTAATCATTTCGTTTATTTCCTCGATAATCTTCGAAGTCTTCTCAATGTCCGTGATTGTCGAGGAGGTGGTTGACTGCATGTCGGTAATCTGATTTTTAATATCCACCGTGGCCATTGCGGTCTGCTTGGCCAATTCTTTAATCTCGTTGGCGACGACTGCAAACCCTTTGCCCGCCTCGCCGGCCCTCGCCGCTTCAATGGTTGCATTGAGCGCCAGGAGATTGGTTTGTTCGCTGATTTCCGTTATTGTTTCGGTTACCCTGCCGATCTTGTTAGCCGATTCACCAAGGGAGGCCATTTTTTGCGATGTAAGCCGGGACTGATCGACTGCCGATTCGGTGATTGCTCTGGCTTTTTCCGCATTTTTGGCAATTTCGTGGACTGTGGCGGTCATCTCTTCCGTTGAGGAGGCGACGATCCCGACATTACTGGAACTTTGTTCCATGGCTGCCGAAACCGACTGGATATTGGTATTCATTTCCTCTGCGGCTGCGGCAACTGCATTGGATTTAGCCGATGTTTCCCGGGCGGCGGAATTCAATTCGCTGGAAATGGTTGTCAGTTCGCCGGCCGAGCCGGTTAAGGTATTGACTCCTGCGACGATTTCTTTCACCATTGCTCCCAGTTGGCTGACCATGGTATTCAGCGAGGCAGCCATGATGCCGATCTCGTCCGACTGTTTGATATCGAGAGTTTTGGTGAAATCGCCATTCGCCATGGTTTCGGCAAAGGCGGCGGTTTTACGGACCGGACTGGTGATGGCCCTGGTGAGGAAGATCCCGACTATCACACCAAAAACTATTGCAAGAGCGGAGACAATCAGCATGGTAACGAGGGCGGAGCGGCTTGCCGAAGCAAGTGTCGGGCCCATTTCATCCTGATTCAGAAGATAACTCAAGTTGATGTTGTCGGTGAGTTCGGCAATCTCGGGCCCAAGTTTATCGAGGGTGCCGGCAACAAGAAGGTTGCGCTCATTGGTTTTGGCGACCAGCGTGGAGAAAGTGGTTCGGTATTCTTCCAGGCTCTTGTTGATGTCGTCAACCAGCGATTGCCACTCAACCCGCAGCAGAGAACCTTTAAGATCGCTCAGCGCCGGTTCCAGTTCAGTAAGCTCCTTGAGAACCTGTTCGGCTTCGGCCGGATTGCTGGTGCTGAGAAAAGTACTCACCCCCAGCCTGCCAAGGAGCAGCCGACGTATGGCAAGCCCGGCTTTATATCCGGTGCTTGTCGCCCCGGTCTTGGCCGCTTTATCCATGAGATCGGTAAGGGTTTGTTCCATTTGTAAACCGAGTTTATCAAGATGTACGACCATCTTGTCGCGTTCAGTCTTGAAGGCGATGACTTTGCCGAAAGAGGTGTCGTACGTGCCTATCTTTTCATCAGCAAGAGAGAGCTTTTGCGATCTTTCCGGGTTCTTGACGGACGTGTGGGCCGTTGCCATGAAACCTTTGCTCTTTTCCAGGAAATCCTTATACCGTCTGGTGTCGTTTTCGCTGCCGGTAATGAGGAAGTCTTTGACGCTCACTTGAGCCATCAACATATTGGTCTGAATTCGTCCGATGAGATTGGTGTTCTGAGCGATGCGGCGAAAGCCGGAAACACCCTCATCCAACGTACTCAATCCACGCCAGGAGAAGAGGGATACGGTCATCATGAAGAGGATGATGATGCCGAATCCAATGCCGATTTTCATTGCCAGTTTCATGTTCTTCATGCTTTCTCCTGCGGTTTTAAATCTGTCGACGGTGTTCGTTTGTCCCTCATGTACGAAAAATAGTATAGCGTATTTTGTACAATAAATGACAACAACTAAATAATGAAACTCGTAAAAATCAATTTTTAACTCATTTTTTTCCGCCGCAATCGGATCGTTCAAAACCGAGATAGGTCCTCTCGAATCGCGCCTTGCCTGCTGCAAGAAAATGTGAGTAACTCCACTCCTCGTTGCTGAGCCGATCCCTGTACATCGGCTTGATGACATAGGTCATGGCGAGACATCGGCCATGTTCTTTCGATACGACTTCAACTTCCCGGCGCTCGTAGAGTTCACCCTCGAAAATGTCCAGCCGCCGTAGAGCCTCTTCCGAAAGGCTCAAATAGAGCACGCCCTCTACCGTGGACCCCGGACGAGGAACTATGCCCGGATAATCCTCTCCGAAAATCTTTGAGCGATGGAAGTTCGTCAGAACGGCTTCCGTCGATTGAGCCTGGCAACCGGTAACCCGGTGCATGATATCGGCGCACATCAGTGAACCGTAGGTGAAAAGATGAGTCATGATATTTTGATCGCTCTGCTGAAGGATGTTGTGGAAGATATGGACTTTGTGGGAGAATACTTTAAAACCTTGGAAAATTAATTTTAACCTGTTCAATCCTTCATGTCAAAATAACTGATACCTGACGGCATTGACAAAAGGCCATCTCATCCCAAGGTATAATGTATACTCCGGGTTTGATGCGTTCCGGAGCATTGCAAGATCGCGGTGATCAATGTGTGAATGTCGGATCACTGTCTGTAGCAGTTTTCTTGAGATGGAGGAAAACATATGAATCACATTCTGCCTGAAGTACCCTATGCGTATGATGCGCTTGAACCATATATCGATGTTAAAACCATGGAGATCCATCATACCAAACATCATCAAACCTATGTCGATAAACTCAATGCGGCGATTAAGGGAAATGCATCGCTGGCAGATTACAGCGTGGAGCAGTTGGTCGGCAATCTTAACGAGATTCCGGAAGATATCCGCACCGCGGTACGCAACCACGGAGGCGGTCATGCAAACCATAGCTTTTTCTGGCCGACACTGAAAAAGAACGTCGATGCCAAAGGCCCGGTCGTTGACGCAATCGCCAGCCGGTTTGGCAGTTTCGAACAGTTCAAAGAGGGATTTTCCAACACTGCCGCTTTACTGTTCGGCAGCGGATGGGCGTGGCTGGTTTTCAGCAACGGCAAGCTCGAGATCGTCACAACAGCCAATCAGGACAGCCCTCTCGGCAACGGGCAGACACCTCTCCTCGGACTTGATGTGTGGGAACATGCCTATTATCTTCTCTACCAGAACCGCAGGCCGGATTATATCTCGGCATTTTTCCATGTTATCAACTGGGAAAAGGTCAACGAACTCTATCTGGCGACGAGTGCGTAGTTCTGAACGTCAATGCTCACATCATGAGCTGAAGCAACAACGGCCATATCCCTCTGAGGGAAATGGCCGTTGTTATATTCATAAGAACAAGAAAAGAATTTCTAAGGCACTAAAATAACAAAACCGGGCATCGGACATTGTGCAGCACATGATTGGCCACCGAACCGAACAGGACGTCGCGGATCTCGCCACCGCCTTCATGGCGGCCAATCACTACCAGCTGAAAGTGTTGCTCGTTGGCGATGTGGGCAATCGCCCGCCTGGGCTCGCCGAATTCCAGGACAAGCGTATTGGTAAAGCCTGCCTCCCGCAGTCTGGCATCGGCCCGATCAAGGATGTGTTTTCCGGCTTTTGCCGCGTTTTGCTTGACCATGTCGATCTGAAAATCAGGGATCATCAGATACGACAGCTTCTCGTTGTCGATCACATGGAGCAGGGTCAGTTCTTTTGAAAAACGATCTTTCTGTTCAATTATGGCTGTGATGGTTCGTTGTGCCGTCGGCGAATCGTCTATGGGAACAAGGATTTTCGGGATCATAATCGCACCCTCTCTATGGTCGTTGTTTAAAAGCAGAGACTCTATTTAAGTATATCAGCCATAGACAAGGCGCGGAAGCAGCAAAACGAGATCCGGCCAAAAAGTTAATATCAAGAGAATGACGGTCTGTAAAATGATGAACGGCATGACTGCGCGGGTCACATAGACAATATCGCGATTCACAGTTGCCCCCGAAATGTACAGGCTGACTCCCAGCGGGGGGGTGCAATAGCCGATGCCGAGATTAATGGTCATAATCAGACCGAAGTGCATGGTGTCGACACCAAATTTGGCGAGCAGCGGCAGAAAGATCGGAGTGAGGATAAGGGTTGCCGAGATAATATCCATGAACATGCCGATAATCAGCAGCAGGACGTTCACCGCAAGCAGAAAAACCCAGGGGGAGCTGATGTTTTCGACAACTACCGTGGCGATTTTACCGGGGATCTGCTCGAAGGTGAGATATTCGCCAAACACCGAAGCGCCGGCAACAATGATAAGCAGGGTGGACGAGGTGACCGCCGATGATATGATGACTCGTTTGACATCGCCGAGTTTCATGTCGCGGTGTATGACGATCTCCACGAAAAAAGCGTAAAAGCAGGCGACAACTGCGGCCTCGTTGGCAGTGAACAGGCCGGAATAGATACCGCCGAAGATGAGGACCGGGAGAAAAAGGGCCCAGACGCTCTCCCGCATCACTGCGAGCACTTCTTTGAGAGACGGTTTCTGCCGTTTAGGCATGCCGCTTTTTTTGCAGAAGATATAGGCATAGAGGCTCATCGCCGCCATAATTATAATGCCGGGAATAAAACCGGTAAGAAAAAGCGCCTCGAGCTGGTCGTTGGTGACCATTGCATAGAGGATCATGGCGATGGACGGCGGAATGACAACACCCAGGATGGGCGCAGCGGTCATGATGCCGACCGAAAATTTCTCATCGTATTGATTTTCGATCAGTGCCGGGATCATGAATCCGCCGATGGCAACCACCGTGGCGACGGTCGAGCCGGAGATAGCGCCGAAAAAGCCGCAGGCAAGGACTCCGGCCATAGCCAGTCCGCCGGGGAGAAAGCCGACCAGCACATTGGCGGTCTTGATGAGCTTTTCGACGATCGTTCCTTTGGTCATGATATTGCCGCAGAGAACAAAGAACATGACGACGACCAGGGCAAACTTGTCCATGCTCCGGTAAAGGACCTCGATAACTATCTGCGGGTCGATTCCGACGGTGTAAACCAGTCCCACTGTTCCGGCGAAGAACAGGGCCATGAACACCGGAACCGTCGAGGCGAGACAGCCAACCAGGATGGCGAAGATCAGGAAGTAACTGTTTTCCATGGTCAGTTCTCTCCGGTAATATCTCTTTTGCCCAGCCAGTCTTCCCTCATGACGATGAGGGTCCGTAAAAACATCATGACAGCCATAACCGGCAGGACGGCGTAAAAGAAATATTCGGGAATCTGCAGGGTGGCGGTTCGGGCGTACTCATCCTTGTACATCATGATCGTCATCTGTACTCCCAGATAGATCATGATCACACTGAACACCAGGACGGTGCAGTGGGAGAATAGAGCGAGAGGTCTTTTGAGAACCGGCAACATCTGGGGGAGGGCATCGATACGAATCAGGGAGCGGTTGCGGATAGCGGCGACACAGCCGATATAGGTCGAGAAGTAGATGACTTTGCGTACTACTTCGTCCGACCAGTAGAGGCTGACATCATTGGTCATTTTACGCAGGATGACGTTGGCCATGGCACTGAGCAGGGCAATGGCGACGGCGGCAAAGAGCGACCAGTCTTCAATGTGTCGCAAAACACGATCAACAGCTTGTAATGTTCTCGTCAGCATATGAATTATATCGAGAGAAGCCGGCAAGGACAGCCGATTTTCAGCAATTCCCGGTGCGACCAGTATCTGCAAGTGAACCGGGCAAAAATAAAACAACCTGGCTTTTCCCGCACTTTGCCCCGATAGTCAAGACATTTCAGGCAGGTTGGCATTGATTGGGGTGACCGGCACAACGGCGGGACGCAAAAAAGGCCGGGAAGAGAGACCTTCCCGGCCGGATCCAGCCTTAGAGTGAAATTCCCACAGGGACTTTTCAACTCCCTAATTTTGCGCGAACCTGCTCGAGGTATTCGGGGCCGATCTTTTTGCCCCACTGATTCAATACCGGTTCGGCCATGGTTTTGAGTTGCTTGATGTCATCGGCGGAAAGACTGATGAACTCGACGCCATCTTCCTTTGCCTTGGCGACCTGTGCATCATGCTGCTGACGGGTGAGGGCCCGGGAATTTTCGCTTTCCTCGGTAATCACCGTGAGCAGAATATCCTGAAGATCTTGAGGCAATTTATCAAGCCAGCGCTTATTGATGAGGTGGACAAACAGTCCCTGGGCGTAGTTCAGTTCGGTGAAATTTTTGGCGATGGTAAATTTTTTGGTGATGTTGCAAACGATAGGTGTATGGTCGAGGCCGGTAATAACGCCGGTCTGCAGGGCCTGGGGGACATCCGGCCAGGGCATGACGGTAAATTTCATGGCCCAGGATTTATAGATGTCGGTGTTGACCGGTGCCTCGGCAATCCGGAAATTGACCCCTTTGGCGTCGGTAACGGTTCTTACCGGGGTTGTGGTCGCCCAGCCGTAGGGACCGTAGCCGGTTACATCGGCCACTATCAGACCCTGCTGGATGGCGCCATTGGCGAAAGGATCCCAGGTTTCGGGGGTGTGTCTGAAGGCGTCGAGTTTATCGAAGGTATCGACAATGTAAGGAAGATTGACAATGCCGAGAATATCCGAGACATTGGCGGCGGCAACGGATGAACTGAGCATCCCCTGGACCGCGCCCAGTTTCAATTTACTGATAACATCCTTTTCGCCGCCCATCTGGGAAAGGGGACGATAATCGACATATAACCGTCCGCCGGATTTTTCCCATACTTTATCACGGATTCTATAGCCGACTCCGACGCCTTCGATAGCCGGATGGGAAACGTTCGAAAGAATATATGTATACTCAGCGCCGCGTGGATCAAATTTCGGTTGCCAGGCCTCGAGCGGGTTCTTCTTTTCTTCAGCCATAGCTGAGCCGGCCAGGCCGATCATGAGGAGCAGCACGGCTAACAGGATTTTTTTCATGGGGATGCCTCCTTTTTGGGAATCTAAGAGTTCAAACTTTTGCCCTCTCCCCGGACGGCACCGAGAAGTGGTTGGGTTTCGCGACAATGTCCTTTTAATACCATGAAGATTCGGAGGAAGCAAACTCTTTCGCTTCTGGATATATGCTAAAATCGACAAGAGTCGGAAGTATCGTAAGGAAAATATGATTTTATCGGAATTTAATAAAGCAAAACAAGGTTGCGGTCGAATTGGAGGCTGCAGCGAAGAGGCCTGTCGCCTGCAAAGTTGCGGTGTTTTCCAACCTGGAGCCCTCCGATCGCGAAAAAAGGTTGCGGAGAGCGCAAAAGTATACGACAACTGGGCAGGGAAATCGGCCGACAATTCCGGCAGAGTACGGTAAATCCATGGGAAGATCGCGCGGAAGCAGTCAGGGAAATAACAACAGGAGAACCATGAGAAGCGACAACAGAGCCCCGGACAGTCTCAGACCCTTAAGCCTCGAGCGGGGTATCCAGTTCCAGGCGGACGCTTCAGTGCTCATCCGGATGGGCAATACCCACGTGATCTGCGCTGTTTCGATTGAGGAAAAAGTGCCGCCCTTCCTGCAGAATACCGGTAGAGGATGGATAACGGCCGAATACGGGATCCTGCCCGGTGCTACCGACAGCAGATATCGGCGCGAGATCGACGGGCAGTCGGGCCGGACAATGGAGATCCAGCGATTGGTCGGCAGGAGCCTCAGGATGATGATCGATCTTGCCGGCCTTGGCGAGAGAACCCTGCGCGTCGACTGCGATGTCCTCAATGCCGATGGCGGGACCCGCACCGCGGCGATAACCGGCGGAGCCCTGGCAGTAAGAGATGCGCTCAAAAAACTGGTCGTGGACGGCAAACTGGCTCAGCTCCCGGATATTCTGCCGGTGGCGGCGATATCTGCCGGAATCGTCGAAGGCAGGCCGCTTCTCGATCTCGATTATAAAGAGGATTCCGCCGCCGAGACCGATGCCAACTTTGTCATGGCCGGTGACGGGCGCTGGATCGAGGTTCAGGCAACGGCCGAGAATGCGCCTTTTGCCGATGAATCCATGGCGGCGATGACCGAGCTTGCCAGGAAAGGAATCAACGAGCTTTTTCAGCTCTGGCAGAAAGAAGGATGACGCAGAAAAAAGAATCCGCTTGCAAAAAGCCCGTTCGCGGCACCCGGGAATGGGCGGTTGCGGAAATTAACTGCTGTCTTGGATGTCCCCACGGATGTCGATACTGTTATGCCCGCTTCGATGCCGTCCTGCGAAAAGGCAGGGTCACTCCCGAACAATGGCCTGTATCCAGGCAAGTTCCCGAAGAGGTTGCTCAAAAGCACCGCCGCTTTTCCGGACAGGTCATGTTTCCTACGGCCCATGATATCGTCCCCGAGAATCTCGACGCCTGCACTCAGGTACTGAAAAACCTGGTGGCAGCAGGAAACAGGGTACTGGTGGTGTCCAAACCCCACTTCGACTGTATCCGCCATATCTGCTCCGAATTCCAGGATGCGAAAAAATCGCTCCTTTTCCGCTTCACCATCACGGCAAGAGATCGGAAGCTGCTTGACCTCTGGGAACCCCAGGCGCCCGGATACGCCGAAAGAAAAACCTGCCTGGAATATGCCTTTGCCGAAGGATTTGCCACTTCGGTCAGCGTGGAACCGATGCTTGACACCGCCGATGTCGTTGTCATGGTCCATGAACTGCTGCCGTATGTTTCGCATTCGATCTGGCTTGGCAAAATGAATCGAATTGCCGAGCGGGTGGAAGCGGACTCCGACACCATGCGGATGGCGATTGAAAAGATCGTAGCCGGCCAGAGCGATCGACATATCTTGCGTATTTACGAGGAACTGCGGGATATCGCCAAGGTCCGCTGGAAGGAGTCGGTCAAGGAAGTAGTGGGGCTCGACCTGCCCGCCGAGCCGGGACTCGATCAATAAAAATATTAGTATATCAGGAAGGAAGATGCGCCGAAAACTTGAAGAGATAACCGACAGGCAGGCAATTGAAGCGATATTGAAGAGAGCGAGAATCGGTCGGCTGGCAACGCTTGGCGAGGACGGCTACCCTTACATTACGCCGGTCAACTATGTGTACTGGCAGGAGGCCGTCTATTTCCACTGTGCGCTGCGGGGCGAGAAGCTTGACAATATCCGGCGCCACGCAAAAGTGTGCTTCGAGGTGGATATCCCTCTGGCCTATCTCGACACCGGGTATGATACAAACATGCCGGTCTGCGATGTCGGGCAGTTCTACCAGTGTGTGGTCATGCGCGGCAGGGCCGAGATTGTCGAAAACATCGCCGAAAAAGTCGCCGCCCTCAATGCCCTGATGGCCAGTCATGAAGTCGCCGAGTTCAGCGACATCACCGCCGAAACGCCGGCCGTAGCTCTTTGTGCCGTAGTGGCGGTGCGTGTCGAGTCTCTTTCGGCAAAAGCCAATCTGGCTCAAAAAAAATCGGCAGCGGATAAAGAGAAGATACGGGCGTACTTGCAGGCAAGAGCCCTGCCCGGAGATGCCGAGGCGGCGGAACTCATCCGGTAACGAAACGAATGGGAGGGAAAATGCATGTAATCCTGGGCTTGCTGATGGGTGTACTCGGGTCGGTGTCGTTTGGCATGGGCGGCCTTATGCTGGGCGGCGTGGTCGGACTCATGGCTGCGGAAATCCTGAGTTTACGCACAAGGATTGCTGTTCTTGAAAAAGCCGGTGTTAAAAAGCCGGAAAGCAAAGCGTCGCCCGGGGAGGAGGTTGTCTTTGCTCCCCCGCGCGCGGATGTTGTTCCCCGGCCGACTGCTGTTCCCCAGGCAAGTCGGGAGCAGGTGATTGTCGGTCAGGCGAAAAAAACAAAAAACCAGGTGCGGGAACCGCATACAGTGGTCGATCGGTTTTTCGGCGCTCTGGGGAATGGCGCAGACAACCTTGCGGTAAAGCTTAAGGATTTTTTCACCACCGGCAATCTCGTCGTAAAGATCGGCGTCATTATCCTCTTTTTCGGTGTGGCCTTTCTCCTTAAATACGCTGCCCAGCGCAATATGGTCCCGGTTGAGATGCGTCTTGCCGGGGTGGCTCTCGGCGGCATGGCGATGCTCGGGCTCGGCTGGCGGCTGCGTTTTACCAGACTCAACTACGGCCTTATTCTGCAGGGAGGCGGGGTGGGTGTCCTGTACCTGGTTGTTTTTGCCGCAGCCAGAATATACGGCATGGTGCCGATGGTCCTGGCCCTGGCGGTGATGGTCGGTCTGGTCGCTTTATCCTGCCTGCTGGCCGTGCTGCAGGACTCCCGGTCGCTTGCGGTATCCGGTATCGTCGGCGGTTTTCTCGCCCCGGTGTTGATGTCGACCGGCGGCGGCAGCCATGTGCTGCTCTTTTCCTATTATGCTCTCCTGAACGCCGGTATTTTCGGCATCGCCTGGGCAAAATCATGGCGGGAGCTGAATCTGGTCGGTTTTTTCTTTACCTTTGCCATCGGCACGCTCTGGGGCAGCAGCGGGTATCGGCCGGAACACTTTGCGTCCACGGAACCTTTCCTGATCCTCTTTTTCGTTTTTTATGTACTCATTTCCATCCTTTTTGCCCATCGCCAGCCGGTCGATCTGCGCGGATATGTCGACGGCCCGCTGGTCTTCGGCCTGCCCCTGATAGTCTCCGGACTGCAGTATTTTCTGGTCGGGGACTTTGCCTATGGCATGGCGTTCTCGGCGTTGGGCCTGGGCCTGTGGTATCTGGCTCTGGCAACGCTTTTATGGCCCAAACTCGAACGTTCCATGCACCTCCTCTGTGAAGCCTTCCTGGCCATGGGGGTGGTCTTTGGCAGTCTTGCCATCCCCCTTGCTCTGGACGGACACCTGTCGGCATCGATCTGGGCCATGGAAGGCGCCGGAATGGTCTGGATCGGGGTGAGACAGAACCGGGTACTTGCCCGTCATTTCGGCATCCTGCTGCAGCTGGCGGCGGCCGTTATCTTTCTCGAGTCGGTGTGGTATCCTTTCCACGCCGTGCCGTTTGCCAACCGCTACTTTCTCGGGTGTGTGTTTTTATCCCTGGCGGCTCTGGCATCGGGCTATTTCCTCGATCGCCATACCCATGAGCTACGTTCATGGGAGAAGTATTTTGCCCTGCCGCTGCTTATCTGGGGACTTGTCTGGTGGTATATCGGCGGGCTGCGCGAAGTGAGTCGACATATGCCGAATTGGCAGACCGTCAACGGCTTTCTCCTGTACTGCTGCGCCAGTTCGATCCTCATGGGCATGACGGTAAAACACCTGAAGTGGACACGACTAGCCCTTGCTCTGCTCCTGCAGCTGGCGGCAATGGTCCTTCTCGTTCTTGTCGGCCTTGCCGGATTTGACGGCCAATCCCATCTGCTTTCGGGGTGGGGGGCTGTCGCCTGGGTTCTGGCCTTCTTTGTTCAGTATCGCATTCTCTCGCTGTTTGGCGGATATTGGCCAAAAAGCAACGAGGTCGCCTGGCATCTCGGTACCATGTGGTTATTGTTGTTCGTCGTCAGTCATGAGGCCGCCTGGGCGGTCGATCAGGTGACCGGGCTTGCAAGGGTATGGTCGACGATCTGCTGGGGTCTAGTCCCGAGCGGCGGTCTTCTGTTGCTGGTCCGAATGACAGGCGCCAGATCGTGGCCCATCGACAAATTCCGCTCTTCCTATCTGGGGGCAGGCGGCATGCTGCCGGCCATCTGGCTCGTCATCTATGTACTCTATTCCTGTTCAGTGGCCGGGAATCCTGCGCCGTTGCCGTATCTTCCGCTGCTTAACCCCCTGGAGGTCAGCACCATCTTTGCGATATTCACCCTCTTCCTCTGGATCTTAAACATCAGGCGGAGAAACGATACTCTCAGTATTCTCCCGAAAGACCTGTTCTTCGGGACTTTAGGCATCCTGCTTTTCCTGGTGCTGAACAGCGTCGTTGCCCGATCCGTCCACTTTTTTGTCGGTATCCCCTATACTCCCGAATCATTGTACCATTCAGTCATTTTTCAGGCGGCTCTTGCCGCATTATGGGGTTTTGGCGCTTTGGCGATTACCGTCTGGGCCACCAGGCAGGGCAGCAGGCTGGTGTGGTCCATCGGCGCCGCCCTCCTCGGCATGGTGGTAGCCAAGCTGTTTTTTGTCGATCTCTCCGGAACCGGGACCATTGCCAGGATTGTGTCCTTCCTGGTGGTGGGTGTGCTCATGCTGATTATCGGCTATTTTTCGCCACTCCCACCCAAAAACAGGGAAAACGCGATATGAGAAAAAAAAGTATCCTGGCTCTGTTTCTTGTCGTGTTGACCTCTTCCGGTGCATCCGCCGCGGAATTGATGACTCATGATTTTGCCGCCGGCTACTACCTCGAGACGGAAAACGGCGGGCCGATGTACAGGCTGCAGCTGCCGGAGGATGTCTATCGCACCGTCCGCCGGGCAGATCTTGGCGATATCCGGGTCTTCAACGGTGATGGGGAAATTGTGCCGCATAGCGTGCGTTCGGTCGAAGCCGATCCGCAAGCTGTCAGGCAGAAGGAAAATGTGCCGTTCTTCCCTCTGTACGACAGCATGACGGCACAGCAATCGGAGCTGGCGCTTCATGTCACCCGGAACACTGCGGGAACCATCGTCAATATCGAATCGGCACCGATCCCGGATTCTGCAACTCGCCCTGTCTCCGGGTATCTTCTCGACTTGAGCGAAGTGCATCGCGCCAAGCGGGAGCTGGCATTTTTTTGGCGGAAGACAGGGGATTCTTCCATATTTACCGTCTCCCTTCAGCAGAGCAACGATCTCGAACAGTGGAATCCCCTGATGAACCGGGCGACTCTGGCCGATCTGCAGTATGCCGGGCAGAAGGTCGAGCGAAGAACCGTGCAACTGCCGGACAGGCCGATGAAATATCTGAAGCTGACCTGGCAGGAAAGCGGAACGCCGCTCGAACTCACCGCAGTTGCCGGATATTCCGATGTTATTGCCTCGCGTCAGGAACGCCGGTGGATCGATCTCAACAGCGGAATAAAGCAGGTTGCAGAAGACCGGACGGCGATACAGTACCATTCCGACTACAACCTGCCTGCCGCCAGTGCCCAGCTCCGTTTTCCGGACACGAACTCTATAGCGGGGTTAGTCCTGCAGTCCCGTGCCGGCGACGAGGCAGCCTGGGTTACCCGCTGCGAACAGGTATTCTACCGTCTCACCCTGGAAAGCAATGACCTGCAGAACGAACCATGCACCTTTCATCCCACCTCGGACCCGATGTGGCGTGCAGTGGTGAGAGAGGATGGGGCGGGTTTGCGCACCGGCAACCGGATGCCGACCCTGCAGCTCGGCTGGAGCCCGAGCGAGCTTATTTTTCTCGGCAGAGGGGCGCAGCCTTTTCTGCTGGCGTTTGGCAGCGGCCGACTTGCGCAAGAGCAGACGAATGATACCCATCAGATGATTTTTCAGACAATGCAGACGGAATCCGGCAACCGGATAACCGGGCGGGCAATACTCGGCAAGAGAGTAACCCTCGGAGGCGAACCGGCTCTCGCACCGCCTCCTCCGGTCAGGCCCTGGAAGAAATGGCTGCTGTGGACCGTCCTTGTTCTGGGCGTTGGACTTCTGGCTGCGATGGCCAGAAGTCTTCTTGGTGAAATGAAAAAGGAGGAAAAAAACAAACAGGAAAAAAATCACTGACCGCACGACAAGCGAACGGTCAGTCTAAAAATATTCCAGCCTCATTGTTTACATTTACAACCCAATGTCATTAACTTAAGTAAAAGGTGCATGATATGCACCCTTCTACCGGAAATTTCGGCAAAATTGTTGAGCTCGCAGGGTGCATTTCATGCACCATCAACTGCATGTGACCGATAGTCTCAAGCTTATGTTAATGACATTGATTTACAACCCGCAAATCTCTGCAACAAATCCACAAAGATAAATCCAAAAAATCTAAAGGAAAAAAGAATGTTTCGATCGTTTTTTAAAAGCCGCAAATGGTTTCTCTGGGCATACGGCGGCGGCCTGTTCCTGATTTTGGCGCTGCTTGTGCAAGTGAAACTGACCGTCGCCATCAACGCCTGGTATGGCGGATTTTATAATATCCTGCAAAAGGCCACCGAGTACGAGGTACAAGTACTTTGGGTTGAGATGCTGAAGTTTGCCAAGATCGCCTTTCCCTATGTCCTGTTAGCCACGATAACCGCTTATTTTACCCGTATCTACGCCTTCAAATGGCGGGAGGCCATGACTTTTTCCTATGTTGAGAAGTGGCAAAAGGTAGACGAAGAGGTGGAAGGCGCCAGTCAGCGTATCCAGGAGGATATTTACCGATTTGCCCGGATTTTTGAAAGCCTGGGGTTGCAGGTGATCAGGGCGGGCATGACCCTCATTGCCTTCCTGCCCATTCTCTGGACTCTGAGTAAGGGTGTCGATATTGAATATATCAAGGATATCGAGGGCAGCCTTGTCTGGGTGGCTTTGCTGGTTTCCATCGGCGGCCTGCTTATTTCCTGGTTTGTCGGAATAAAGCTGCCCGGGCTTGAATATAACAACCAGAAGGTGGAGGCGGCTTTTCGGAAGGAGCTGGTGTATGCCGAGGACGATAAGATCAACTTCGGCAGGACCGAGACCATTGTCGAACTCTTTGTCGGTCTGAAATACAACTACAACCGTCTGTTCCTGCACTACGGGTACTTCGATATCTGGGTCAATTTCTTTGAACAGCTGATGGTCATCGTGCCCTATCTGATCATGGGTCCGGGATTGTTCACCGGCGTGATCACCCTGGGGGTACTGGTACAGGTCTCCAATGCCTTCAGTAAGGTTCGGGAATCGTTCTCCATCTTTATCTCCAACTGGACGACCATCACCGAGCTTCGCTCCATTCACAAGCGTCTGAAAGAGTTTGAGGTGAATATCGGCTACTGATGCGATGCGCTCTTGGGGGGCAAAATACCTTTCCCGCTGCAGATGGGACACGCCTGCAGCCGGAGAGGCTTTTCCAGGTGGCTGGCGGCCAGCAGTTCAACGTCCTGAAAGATGGATAAAGTCGGGCCGTCGGCCGTCACCTGGCCATCTTTAATGACGATGGTCCTCTCGCAAAGATCGAGCACCATGTCTAGATCATGGGTCGCGATGATCTTGGTGTGATGAAAGCCGGCCAGCAGTTCAATAAGGGTCCGACGGGCCTTCGGGTCGAGATTTGAAGTCGGTTCGTCCATGACCAGGATATCGGGGCTCATCGCAAGGACGGTGGCGATGGCCACGGCCCGCTTTTCACCCCCTGAGAGTTTGTATGGCGGACGGTCGCGGAGATGTTGCACGTTGGTCCGGGCTAAAGCGTCCTGCACCCGCTGTTCCACTTCTTCCGGGGGCAGACCGAGGTTCAAAGGGCCGAAGGCGACATCATCGTATACCGTCGGCATGAACAACTGGTCGTCGGAATCCTGGAAAATCATGCCGACAGTCTTGCGGATGTCTTTCACCGTCTCTTTGGTCAGAGGAAAATCGCCGATGCGTACCGTGCCGCTCTGCGGAGTAAGATAGCCGTTGAGGTGCAGGAGCAGGGTGGACTTTCCGGCACCGTTGGCGCCGACCACCGCCACCGATTCGCCGTGATGAATGCGAAAGGAAATGCCCTTCACGGCATTGGTGCCGTCCGGATAGGTGTGGTTGAGGTCCTGGACCTGGACAATATGATGACTCATGGTATCAATCCTGTGAGCAGATTCCCGAGGAGGTGGGGGAGATCGTAAGAGCGGAAAAGCAGAAGCACCGCGCAGCATCCGGCAAAAGAAAGGATGTCCCGGGCGGTGATCTGCAGGGATTGACGGATGCGGATAGTGCCGTCGAAGCCCCGGCAAAGCATGGCTAGGTGAATGCGTTGAGCCCGGTCCAGGGTCCTGAGCAGGAGCTGGCCGACCAGATGACCGAATGTCTTCAAACCCATGGCCCGGTTATGAAAGGATCGCAGGGTCCTCGCCTGGTGCATCCGCAACCCCTCGTCAATGAGGACGAAGATATAGCGATACAGCATCAGCAACTGGACCGCGAATATCTTCGGCATCCCCAGTTTTACCATGGCCATGCACACCGCGTTGAAGCCGGTTGTGGCAATGAGGAGCAGCACCGCGCCGACGGTAAGGCTGAAACGCAGGAGAATGGAAAAAAACGACAGCCAGCCGCCGGTAAGGGTAAAGGCCCCTAAGTGCAGCATCGGCTGCTGGTCGAGCAATGGGTTGAAAATGCCTACCATAATCGCAAAAGGCGAGACAATGACGAGCTTTTTGAGGAGATAATCGGCAGGGATAGTCGCCAGGCCCATCAAGATGACGAGAAAGAGGGCAAAAGGCAGCATCGCGGAAATGACATATTTATCGAAAGAGACGACGCAAAGCACAAAGAGCGCGGTCGTCAGCACCTTTATCCGCGGATCGGTGCGATGGATGGCGGTATTACGGGCGGCCAGGGCTTCGAGGTAGCTCAGATCAAAAAAAGCGGATTCGATTTTGGCCATTCAAACTCTTCCTTTGCTCGGGATCATCCAGTAAAAACGGGCAGAGGTGGCACAATACCACCGCTGCCCGTCTATGACAAGAGCAGGGTCGGGAAATTGTCGGCTATGCCGACTGAGAACGCCGACGGAACATCAGACCAAGCACCACGGCCAGGGCAAGCGTCAGTCCGCCGCCCACCAGGCCGGAGGCGCTGGTCCCGCTGTTGACCGAGGGCCAGGATTCGCCGCCGTGAGCTTCGGATGCTTCGGAATCACCCGCTTTGAAGCCGTAGTCGGGCAGAAATGACGTTTTTTCCTGAATTGTCCCAAGAGCATGATGGATTCCCTGTTCGGGCGCGTGCAGTTCTTCACTGCCCGACACTTTGAACATTGCCCATTCAAGCCCGTCCGGAGAGGATGAGGCAAACCAGGACAGTCCTCCGCCGGTAATGACTGCCGCAATTCCCAGGCCGGTGAGGACCCTGGCAATGGATAATTTTCCTAGTGGCCTGGCCGCTGCGGTGAGCTCGAGAATCTCGGGGCGGGCCTTCCAGACGAAAGTGACCACGGCGGTGGTAACCATTCCTTCAACCAGGCCGATGGCCAGATGGATGGGCAGCATCACCGAGAGGAAGGCATTCAGGGGAAGTTCCGAAATTCCTGAAGCCACAGTCTCGAACACCACACCCAGCGCGCCGAGCTGCAGGCCGATAATCGCTGCAAGCGTCGCTCCGATACTGATGCGCAGGGGCGTCGGACTTCTGCCGGCAATCGGTTTATAGATGAGCGGATAGGCAATAAAGCATGGGAACACGCCAAGATTGAAGATATTGCAGCCAAGAGCCAGCAACCCGCCGTCGGCGAAGAACAACGCCTGGACGGTCAGTACCGAGGCAATGGTCAAGAAGGCCGCATAGGGGCCAAGCAGGATGGCAAGGATCATGCCGCCGCCGAGATGGCCGGACGAACCGGTGGCGGGAATGGTAAAATTGATCATCTGGGCGGCAAAGATAAAGGCGCCGAGAACCCCCATCAAGGGGATCTTCCGGTCATCGAGATCCTGCTGGACCTTCCTGGCGCAATAGGCGATGGTGCAGGCGGTGGTGGCCCACATGATTCCGCCAACGGCGGGGGAAAGAAGGGCGTCGGCCATATGCATGATGTGCTTTCTCCGGCTAAAGATTCAAGGTCTCTTTACACGCTGTGGTAATACATCGTTTGCATTCGTAACACTCCCTTGTAATACAAAAGATATAATCGTGTGTCAAACGGAAAAAGAGTCAGGAGTGGAGGGGAAGGCCTTTGCCGATATTCTTCCCCAATTTTCAAACCACTGGATACAGCCGCGTAGGTTGGGCTGTGAAGCCCAACATCCCCAATACCCCATTGCCATTGAACCGGGAGATGATCTCCACGCTTTTGGTGTGGTTGTTCCCGATCTTCCCCGGTTGTTTTTCTGCCGGTGACACCCTGGATGAAGCGGTTGAGAAGAGCAAGGAGGCAATTTCCCTTTGGATAGAAACCGTTCTCGATGACGATGGCACAGTACCAGCTCCCGGCCGGTTATCCGACCATTTTAAAAATCCCGACTTTTCAGGCTGGTTGTGGGCAGTTGTTGAAGTTGACGGGGCGTTGCTTGATGACAATTCCGAGCGAGTCAACATCAGTATGCCTCGTCGAATTTTTATCCCGTATAGATAGATACGCAGCGGCCCACGGGCAAACCCGCAGTGGTTTTTTGGTCAATGCCGCCCTGGAGAAATCGTACATTGGATGAGGATAAGTGTCATTTCCTCCCTCGTTTAAACCGCCGAATACAGTCTTGGAAACCATTGCTCAACAGCGTCGATCGGAAAGACGAGTACAAGAGGACTACGAGAGCTTGCCCATTTCAGATATCCTTTTTTTAAGAGATCCGAGACGATGGTTCGCGCCATGCGCTCACCGTAACCGGTGATTTCTCCGGCGTGGCCCCTGGGGACCCCTCCCGTCAGAAGGGCTTCCCGGAGGAGTGGGAAAGAATTTTTTGGCAAACGCCCCGCTGCCACCTCATCTTCGATATGCAGACGTATGCGGCGGAGAAGGCTGTCCGGCTCAAGCAGGGAAGCCATATAATCTACCTGATCAATGCAGATGTTCAGGAAATACCAACGAACCGGAAACGTAGGGTGCGTTCCACGCACCATTATTATCACCGTTTTCCGACGACCGGTTGGGCAAGGCTTGCAAAAGGGAGTTGGTAGCTTTGTAGGTTGGGCTGTGAAGCCCAACGTTTTTTGGGTGTTGGGCTTCACAGCCCAACCTACGCGGCTATGTGTTTCTGGACCTACTATATGGGTACGTTCCACGCACCATTATTACCCATCGTTTTTTCCACTTCATCTTTCTCGCAAAAAGGCAACGATTCCAGTTTTTTTGTGACATTTATTGCCGGTAATCAATTAAACATTAATTATTATATATCAATAAGATATTTAAACAATACATAAAATTATCGCCGGTATTAATGCCGGTTTGCTTCTTTGATTTATGGAGAGTGAAACAAACGGGGCAGGGTTTCTGTGCCACAACCTTTGCAGTGTCAAGCTTCAGAAACCATGACGTACAGCAAGATGGAAAAAAAGTGTGCGGTGCTTCCGGCCATTACAAAAAGATGCCAGATAGCATGATGGTAGGAGAGGTTCTCCCAGACGTAGAAGATAACCCCGAGCGTATACAGCAGGCCGCCGGCAACGAGAAGAACAATACCGCCCGGAGCAACGGAAGCCAGCAGTGGCTGAGCCGCAATCACGATCAACCACCCCATGCCCAGATAGAGGACAAGGGAGATCCAGTGGATTTTTCGTTTAAAAACAAGCTCCAGCAGCAATCCACAGAGCGCCATCCCCCAGATAAGGCCAAACAATGTCCATCCCCAGCCGCCGCGTAGCGAAACCAACGTCAGCGGCGTATAGGTGCCGGCTATCAATATGTAAATCATCAAATGATCGAGTCGCTTGAAAAGCCTCTTGAGGCGGGGAGCGGACAGCAGGTGATACAGAGTAGATGACAAATACAACAGAATCAGGGAACTCCCATAGATCGACGCACTGACGATGTGCCAAGCGTTACCATTGCGAATGGCGAAAATAAGGAGAAAGACCAAGCCGATGATGGAGAGACCTGCCCCTATCCCGTGGGTGATGCCATGGGCGAGTTCTTCCCGGAAAGTGTAGGGCGTTGATTGAGGGGAGCGGGGCATGTTGTTTAGCAAAACGTATAATTTTTTATTGAAATCCTGATTGACCCTGATTGACAGCCAATGAAGACAATCATCAGGATTTATGTGACTGTCAACATGAGAATATATACAAAGCCTATATGTGTGGGTCCCGTTACAAATAAATAACAATATAATATAAATTACGTGGCATTATGTTTTGTCGGCCGTAATGAAATAGTTAGGAATCGGCAGCAAAAATACTTGCCTAATATGTAGGAACTGGGTAGGGTAGTTTACTATCAATTAAATATTGCCGAAGCTGTTTGGTGGATTTAAAAGAAAAATCATAAGGACAGTTAATTAGTGCTTTTTGTCCATCAAATCGGCACTTTTCTTCCATGCTGCATTCAATTGTTGTTGAGAGGGCAATTGTGCATCGAATTTCATTCTTAATTACGCCTTGGAGGCTGAAAGTTTATCCCATTGCAGCTCTGGCGGGGTTATTCGTGGCGGTGTTGTTTACCGTCTTGACTGCACGTGATGGGGCCATCGTCACAGGTCGACTAGGTGGTGATTTCCCGGCTTTCTATGTAGCTGGTAAAATGGTCACACAAGGAGAAAGTCACAGCATATACGATCCTGAGCGAATTCTATCCGAGCAGCGACTTATTATCCCGACAGGCGGCTATCTGCCCTTTGTCAATCCGCCGCATTTCGCTTATTTTTACGCGCCGTTCGGTGCAATGTCGTATAATTTTGCCTTCCTCCTTCATTATTGTTTTCTAGTGTTCCTTTTGGCCTATATCGTGAAAGATTTAGTCTCACTGGAATACATTGATTCCCTGATGTTCTATTTTTCTTTGATATTTTGCCTGACATTTTATCCTATCTTGAAGAGTGTTCTCGGTGGACAAAATTCCGTTTTGTCACTTTTTCTCTTATTCATTGTTTGGAAATTTGCGGATTCCGGCAGGGAGTGGCGCGCAGGATTGTGCCTGGGACTGCTGATGTACAAACCACAATTTGCGATACCGTTTATAGGTTTATTTTTCCTGGCCGGTTATTGGCGCGTTGCAGCTTCCGGCGTTTTATCCTGGATTATCATTGCTTTCGGCACAATTTATTTCCTAAAGCACAATCTCCTTGAGTGGTTGGCATTTGCGTTTGCCTTTTCAGAGCGTGACGCAATCGTCAACAAGCTCAATTCCGTGTCTTTGTCGGGATTCGTCGAGGCATTCTCAGGCGGTGCCAGCAGTGCATCATTGAGTCTTGCAGGAATAGGGGTTATCCTCGTCGTGATCTCTATTTCTGCGCTGTGGTATCAGGGCAAGAGAAAGAGGCGCCTCAATGAACTCATGGCCGCTGCCTGTCCTGCCGTTCTTCTGATCCCCCAACATGTCATGTATTACGATGTAAGCCTATGCGTGTTGTCCATACTTTTACTTGTAAATGATAAAACAATAAGGTCGAAAATGTTTCCGATGTTGTGGCTATTAGGTTTCACACAAGTGTTTGCTCATTTATTGGGATTCAGCCCTTTGTTTCTCGTTGTGTTGGGAGTTTATATTTATTTTTTTCGCTTAGGCTGGTCTCGTAGCCAAAACGTTTCGATGCCTCTGTGGTGGATCATGTAATCCTGTTTTTCTCTTAATTTTTGGTAATATTTTCTATTACACGAAAATATCCAATTTTTTATTTCTCAGCTTGTGGATTTGGTTATGAGGCTTATCCGTATATCAGTGGTTCAAAGGGTTATTATGGAAATAAAACCTAACATCACTGGGAAGGCTATCCGAATTTTCAGGGTTCGCTTTTTCGGTTGTTGCCGTTCCTCAGGAAATTGCTTATGGCCGGAGTGACAGGTTAAATCAAATGTTGCGAACAAGCATTATAATTCCCTGCTACAATGAAGCTCGAAGATTTCAAACCGAAGCGCTTCAGGAACTGGCTGGCAAATGTCCAGGGGTTCGGCTGTGGTTCGTTAATGACGGAAGCACCGACAATACACGGAAGACTTTGGAACATTTGGTTCGGTCCATCACCCCTGAGCCTGAACTGATTCATCTTCCTGAAAATGTTGGGAAGGCTGAAGCTGTTCGTCTGGGCATCTTAGCTAGCCTGAGAGAGGGATGCTACTCTCGTTGCGGCTTTTGGGACGCGGATCTTGCAACGCCGTTTAATGAACTCATGCGGATGAGTAAAGCAATGGATAAAAATCCCCGGTTTGTCATGGTCAGCGGGTGTCGTGTCCAGAGACTTGGGTCGGTAATTGTACGCAATCCTTGGCGACATTACTGCGGACGCTTTTTTGCGACGGCCGCAAGCATTGTCCTTGGTATTCCAGTTTACGACACCCAATGCGGTGCGAAAATCTTTCGATCAGACGTTGCAGCGGAACTCTTCAGAGAACCTTTTCTTTCACGCTGGTCTTTTGATGTGGAACTCTTCGCACGCCTCGGGCGATCAAGAAGTATTAAAGAGGTCCTAGAGTTGCCGCTTTTAGAATGGATCGACTATCCAGGTTCGAAACTGAGTTTTACTGCGGCTCTTAAGTCGACTTTCGACCTTGCCAGGATTTATAGGAAGTATAGATGATGTACGATTTACAGGGGGCGTTAGTGAAGAATCAAAAGACGCCAGGAATAAGGCGATACTGAACCTGTTTTACATAGTCTTGATAATCCGGTGATTCTAGCAATATTTTTTCTTCCGCAAAGATTCGGGCAAACATAAATCCCCAAGCGCAAGTATATACGGCAAAATTCCATAAAGAAGGTGTCGCTAGCAAAAAGCCAATATGTGTAAAAAAATAACCGGCATACATCGGATGGCGTACGATTGCATAAAGCCCTTTTACTTTTACACCACGATTGGCCGGCACCATTCCAAAACTGCGAAACAGACTGAGTTTAGCACCGATGTGGGTTATCATTCCGAAAATCATGAGCCATGTACCCACATACAACAATAGGGGGTCCTCGCCTCTGCGAACCAACAAAGGAAGAAAGCTGCCCGAAAATGCAACAAGCCAATCACTGAAACGGGCCGAAATATTTTTCGTAGGTTTTCTGATTAACAAGAGAGCAACTATCAGACTCTCTGATACAAGCAGCAATGACACGTGAATGGTGACTTCCGTAAATGAGCCTGGCCAGAGTCGCAAAACAAACCAGATGTATAACGTCAATAAGACTGCCTGCTCGAGGATATCTAGATGCCTTTTAAGATCTCCAAAGAACTCGTCCTTGATCATTATTTGCTACTCTTGTGGGATTTTTGTTTAAGCTGTCAGAAGAAATTCGCAACAGAGTAGATTGACAGGCAACTGAGTTCTTGGAAAAAGGCGAATTAAACTACCAAGAAGGTGTCAATAGATTGCTGCATGTTCATTTACCATTTTTCGCGAGAGTTCTCGACAATTCCCGCCTTGCTTGATCGAGATTTTTCTGAGCCGAAGTATAGAATTTGGGATTGAGAGCCATTGCCTTATCAAAGGCCTCAATTGCCTCGCTGTATCTCCTGACGGAAAGGTACTCCTGTCCAATGTTGTTATAGGCAGCCGCTTCATTTCCCGAGCCTTTCTTGAAGGAATCCAGCGCTTTTTCGTAGTAGCCCAGCTGGAAATAGGCAAGGGCGAGGTTGTTATAGATTTTCGGGTTTTTGGTGGTCGTGGCAAGTCCATTCAACAGGCGAACCGCTTCATTAAAATCGCCGTTGAGGTAGTGGGTTACAGCAAGATTATTGGTGATGCTCACGTTGTTTGGTTTGAAGGCGAGAGCTTCTTTAAAATATGTAATAGCCTTATCGTATTCCTGTTTTTGACTGTAGATGAGGCCGAGGTATTGATGCGCCTGCCATTCATCTGCCTTGATCACAAGCGCAGCAAGAAAACCCTGTTCCGCCTCTTCGAATTTTCCCTGTCCGAAGAATACGATGCTGCGGCCTGTAAGAATCCGCGGATCTTTGTTTGTAAGAGTAAGGAGCTTTTCGTAAACTTTTTCTGCTTCAATAAATTTGTTTTTCTTTATTAACAACATACCCTGCTTATGGAGGAGAGATACACGATCCGATTCTACACCGAGCCCCCTTACATAATGAAGATAGGCTCGGTTGATATCACCTTTTCGCAGATATTGGTCGCCCAGATCCTCGAATTCTGCGGCTGTTTTATGCTCCATCGGAGCAGGTTCTGTCCACAGTTCATGCCGTATGTGCTGGAGTTCGATTTGTTTTTCAAGAGTGTCGGTTGTGCTGTTCTGAACGGATGAAGAACAGCTGCTGATAAATATAGGCGTACATATGATGGAAAAAAGTAACAGAGTCTTCATTGAAGAGTAAGGTGTTATGTTCATCAATTTTGCACCACATTGTTGAGTACAGAGACCTTCGATGTCGGGCCGGAATAACCTGCAATTCCATCAAAACCTTCTGGAAATCGCATCATCGCCAAGTCCCTGCCAAGAAGAACCCTGATCCCGATGAATGGTTTTGCCATGGTATCCACCTTTTCGAGAACTTGTGCCCCTGGGATAATTGCGGCAAGATCTTTTGCCACCTGGAGGTATTCTTCTTTGTAAAATATTATGCTCTCCTCGAAGCGGTAGTGCGTGGCGTTCGTTATGCTCTGGATCTTGAAGCCATGTCCTCGGAGGAAGCCAGCACTTCGGCCCGCCATTCCGGTCGTTCCATTGCCATTGGAAACTTCAACCGCCACTGTTGCCGGACTGAGCGAGGAGAGAATGGGGTTGGGTAAAACGATTATTTTGCTTTTTTCGGCAACAAATTTCACTGGATCAGCAACTATGGGTGTGTCAGTTCCGAGAGTTGATGCCGGGATGTTGTCTGTCGGGGTATCATGTATTTCTCTATTATTGGATACTACTGTAGTATTGAGGATGTTCTCAGATACGACGTAAACAGGATGGATCTGCGGTTTTTCTTGCTCCGGCAAGGATGTTGAACCTGACTTTGTGATCACTTCTGGCGATTGCCCGACAGGAAGATTATCCGATATGTTCTCATGGATGACTATATTCCGGGCGATCTTGAGATTATTCTTAATTCTGTTATCATTGTCTGCTAACAGTTCCGCCTTAAGCAATAACTCGACTCCTTTTCCGTAGTCCCCGCAGAGAAGGCTTGAACAAGCATAGTTATTGTATACATACGCTTGATCGGGAGCACACTTCAGGGCCTTGTCGTACGAATCATGCGCAGGTTCGCAACGCCTGAGTACGTCATAGGACATGGCTATACCGTTGTACGCCTTGCAATAGGTGTTGTCATTGCGCAAGGCCTTGGTGAATTCGCCGATGGCTTTATCGTATTCGCCTTTTTGCTGGTAATGCAGGCCAAGTCTGTAATGAGAGTCGGAAAGGGTGGAGACAGGTCTGACAGTTGCCCAGAATTTTTCGGCGGCTTGTTTATTGCTCAGAGTTCTTTTTTTCTCGTCCAGCATATTAAAATAGGAAAACTGCCTGTCATAATAGCTACAACCGCTCAAAAGCAGGGAAAACATAAGAGGATACAAGAGCTTAGCAAACCCAAGGATTTTTTCTCCTTTGGCTGTTCTTTTCATAATTTCACCTATGTAAGATTACTCGGAACACTTGGATGGCGGCAGGTCCTATAATAACGACGAAAAAAGCCGGAAAAATAAAAAATATAAGAGGAACGACAAGCTTAATGGGGAGTTTTGCAGCCAATTCCTCAAGTCTGCCGTATCTCTTCTGCCGCATTTCTTCCGCATGAATTCTCAGGGCATTCGCTACTCCTGTGCCATATTTTTCGGCCTGGATCATCAGGCTTACCAGGCTGTCGATGTCAGCCAGATCGGTTCGCAGGGCAAGGTTCTTCAAACATGCGTTGCGCGATTTACCCGTTTTCAACTCAAGTGACAGAATCTTGAACTCTTTCGCCAGTTCCGGGCTGGTTAAATTGATTTCTCTTGAAACCCTACGAATCGCTGCATCAACTCCCATTCCTGCCTCAACACATACCATCAACAGATCGATGGCGTCGGGGAAGGTTCTGTATAAATCTTTCTTGCGGTAGTAAGTAACCACTCTCAACCAGAGAATCGGCAGATAATAGGCGAGACAGACAATGAGGAGAGTAACTAGAAGCGTCACTTGGTCAAGAACGCGGTGATACAGGTAATGGGAGAGAATCAGTCCTATAATCGGGCCCAAAAAGAGAAATACTCGCAGAGTCTGATATGAGCGAATGGATTTGCGATTATAAATGCCGGCTCGCTGGTAGAAAAGAGGGGTGTCGGCGTAGTAGCTGTTATTCGCTTCTTCGGTTGATTTTTTGCGAAAACCGGGCAGGCCGAATATTCGAACTAGCTTTGCACCTTTTTCAGGTATAGCGGGAGCATCGGGATTTTTTGACAGTTCGCTCCATTTTATTGCTCTTTTCAGCACATTCTGCTCTTTGCTCCGGGAGGACAAGATCGAGGAGAGCGCCAAATAAAGGAGTATGAAGACAACAAATGTCGATATTGATAAGAACAGAGCTGGATTTTCCATAAATTACTCACATATCTAATTGAACAAGTTTGTACATTATAAAGGACCCGATACTCATCATTATCAAAGCGATGGCAATGGCGTAGAGGCCAATGGGGTCGTCAACCAACACCCGGATATACTTTGGATTAGTGAAAAGAATGGCTGCTCCCGCAACAAATGGTAATGCTAGTAGAATGATTGCCGACAATTTTGCCTCACTGGACAAGCTTTTGACTTTTTCCCGAAAACGGAATTTTTTCCGAATTACTTCAGAAATCCGAATAAGCAGCTCAACAAGATTACCGCCGGTTTCACGCTGGATGATGACTGAAGTGACAAAAAACTTCAGTTCCGGTGAATCGATGCGACGGGAAAAATTTCGTAAAGTGGAGTCGAGATCTCTTCCAAAATTGATTTCGTCGACAACTCTATTGAATTCTTCCCCGATCGGGTCCGCCATTTCCTCGGCTACCATCTTAAAGCTTGCCATAATCGAATGACCGGCCTTCAGGGCGTACCCCATAAGATCGAGGGCGTCAGGGAAGAGCGTCTCGAACTGAATTTTTCTTTGATTGCGTTTGTATAAGAGATAAAGATAGGGGAGGAACGTACCAACGCAGGCGATCATAATGGACATTGGCAGAGCCATCAGAAGCAATGTACAGCATAGGAACAGCAGGGCTCCTGCCGTAAGAGAAAAAAGAATAAATATCCCGGCAAGAGTTTTTACCCCGCCCTGCTGCATAAGCTCGTCCAGCCTGCGAACCGCGGGAATCGCTGCGAGTATCGAATTTAAGAGATTGATATCACTGAACTTCCGGTAATACAGGAGGTTGGTCTCATCATCTTTGGGCTGACTACTTGCGTAACGTTCCACTGCTTTATTGACTGCCCGGGCATCGGGTTTCTTAAACAGAGAATAAACAAGCTCAAACGCGATGAATGTCAGCAAAAAGAGTGTAGCAGCAAAGGCGATTTTCATTTTTTACCCTGTTCAATGCGAAAGAATTATTTCGTGTCAAAGAGGTTTTCCGGAATCGGAACACCCATTTTCTGGAATCGATCAAAGAACTTCGGTCGCACCCCATGGGTGCGGAAGCCGCCGGAAATTACTCCATCTTTATCGACACCTTTCTGCTCGTATGAGTAAATTTCCTGCATGGTGATCACGTTGCCTTCCATGCCGGTTATTTCCTGGAGGCTGACAACTTTTCTTGATCCGTCGACCAGTCGTTCCGCCTGAATGACGACATCAATTGCCGAACTGATAAATTTTTTGATATAATCGCTCGGCAGGTTGAAGCCGGCCATATTGACCATAGTCTCGATACGCATCAACGCATCAACGGGAGTATTGGCATGGACTGTAGTAAGCGATCCGTCATGGCCTGTGTTCATGGCCTGGAGCATGTCGACGGCCTCCGCCCCGCGTACCTCACCGATAATTATCCTGTCCGGCCTCATACGCAGGCTGTTTCTCACCAGGTTTCTCTGGGTGATCTGGCCTTGTCCTTCCAGGTTCGGCGGGCGGGTTTCCAGCCGGACAACATGATCCTGTTTGAGCTGCAGTTCCGCTGAATCCTCAATTGTCACAATCCGTTCCGCGGGCGAAATAAACTGCGACATGACATTCAGCAAGGTTGTTTTTCCCGATCCGGTTCCACCGGAAATGAGAACATTGAGACGGGCCTTGACAATCGACTTCAGCAGATTGCCAAGTACCGGAGTGATCGTCTTCAGCACGATAAGATCCTTCAAGGTCAGCGGATCGATGGCGAACCTTCTGATGGAGAGGCAGGGGCCATTAAGGGCGAGCGGCGGAATGATGACATTTACCCTGGAACCGTCTGCAAGACGGGCGTCGACCATCGGTGAAATTTCATCTATCCTTCTGCCCACGGCGGAGACAATTTTTTCGATGATTCGCATCAGGTGGGCATCATCCTTGAAGCGCACTCTTGTCTTCTCAATCTTGCCGTATCGCTCGACATACACGGAATTGAACGAGTTGACGAGAATATCCGATACGGTGGCGTCCTGCATAAGCTCTTCAAGGGGCCCGAGACCGATAACCTCGCTTTCTATCTCCTTTAACAGCCGCTCCTGCTCGTTCGAGTTAAGTGGGATGGTTACCAGGGTTTTGTCGGCAAGAACGGTCATCGTTGCCTTGTTGATCTCTCGGCGAAGGCGACTTTCTTCCACATCCTCCAACAGGGACAGGTCGATGATTTTGGTCAATTTGTCATGAATATCGGCCTTTAACTGAAAGTATTCGTCAGAAGAGTCGATTCTTGAGTCGGATGGCAAAAACCTGCTTGCGCTGTCCTTTTCATGAGCTGGGTGTTCGAGCTTTTTGAGCAATTCTTGAAGATCCAATTTTTTACCCCAAAAAAGATGTAAGTTTGATAATTCTTAGCCAAGATATGATCTTTACGCCTATCTGAACCAGCGGAAAAGACCGCCCGGTCGTTCTATTGCCAGTTCGACGATTGAGGCGGCAAGCTTCTTGTAAACCTTTGCTACATCGCAACTTCCCGCAATATCGGGAATGGTTTTGCCATTATTAATGGCCGACATGGCGACCGAATAGTTGTTGGGGATCGTCAAGTTGATGTTGCCGCCAATGATTTTCGATGCTTCAGGCAGGCTGATCTGCGCCTTTCTTTCAAAACGATTGGCAACGATATGGATCTTATCTTTAGCGACTCCTCCGGTTGTAAGGATTGAGTCCTGCAGTTTTCGGACATTGATCAGGCAGGGCAGGCTGAGAATGGAAACGAGATAGACCGCTTCCGATTCAGCAAATATCTTGAACGAGGCATCATCGATATACATGCCGCTGTCGACAACGATATAATCAAAAAATCGCCGCATCGATCGCAGGAGTTGGAAGAGAAATCCGGACGGCAGGTGGGTCTCTGTATTCAGTTTGCTAGGCGCCGGCAGTACATATACACCGGACGAATGTCTGGCCATTGCGCTTTGCAGATAGGCCGCATCAAGTCTGCTGAAATTTTTGCCGATTTCTTCCCAGTCGGTGTCCGTCTCAAGATCGAGGAATAGGGGGACTTCGCCAAGGAGAATATTCATGTCTACAAGGGCGACAAGTTTTTCCTTGTCCCTTGCCTGGATGCTTGCAGCCAGATTGACTGCAAAGGTGGTCGTGCCGACGCCGCCTTTTGCGCCGAGAACGCTGAAAATTTTGCCCAGTCTGGTAGTATCCTCGCCAACCTGATCGTTCCGCCGGGATTTGAGGAGAATTTTCTGGAATGCCTCGACCACCTCATCTTTATTAATCGGCTGCTGGAAAAATTCTTTTGCTCCGGCCCGTAATGCCGGCAGGAGGACATCCGGCGTCATTCTGGCTGAAGTAAGGAACAGGGTTTCAACCACATTTTCCTTGAGCAGGGCCGAGATGGTTTCGAATTCGGACTCCGGACTTTCGCCGATCTCGAGGACGAGGATATCGACCCGAGGGGTATTTTTGTCTTCCTGCAGGGAAAAACCCTTTAAGCCTTTCACGATCCTGGTCAAGCTGTCGCGAACCTCCGGTGTTTTAATGGCAAATTGAACGGACAAGAGATTTGCTTTATTGCTCATATTGGTTCCTTCCGACATAATTATCTTTGCATTCATGATCTCATTCTCCGCTTGACGGAATGACTCGGTCGGTTATTCAACAAGGACTGGTATCTCGGCAAGAACACCAAAGTTCTCGCCGCCAGTGTGCCCTGTAGGTTCGTGAAGATCGCAGCTTGGAAGGAAAAAAAGATTTTTCTTTTGATACATTTCCTCATAATCCGCATCGGTGGCAGGTGCACCGGTAACATTCTGCAGGTCGAAATGGTCGACAAACTCTTTCCAACAGGTAAACCGCTCATCTTGTGTGGCCGGTGTGGTGCTGCATTCCCAGTCATCCATCTTGAGCGGTACATCGTTCATCTGTGGATCATTCTGGTGAATGATCCATACTACATCTATTTGAACTGCGCCGACCAGGGGAGCGCAGGTGTTGGATACACCGCACTCAACTACCGGCAGGAGAAGCGGCCATAGGGTGTCGGGGATGTCATCGTTGTCCGAATCGGCGGCGGCTATCCAACAGTCAACAATATTGTCGAGAATATTATCCTGCACACCGTTCTGACTTCCTATGCCTTCGCCATAGTTGAGTGTAGTCGGGTTGCCTGTGCTGCAATCCTCAGTCAGTGCATTCATGCTGCTGCTGCTTGCAGTTGAACAAGGATCCTGGGTGTAGTTTGTCCACATCGCCGTCATTGATGTATTTGCATTGCCGCCACTGTTCAACATCCTGCCCATGTTGCAGTCGAGTTCAGCATCTTTAAAGTCGAGTGCATCATTTTTAACGATGGCATCTCTGCAGATAGCTATAGGACGATCAATTTCTTCTGGATTGATAGTTCCGGCGAAACCAATATAGGCGACAGCGTCGGTACTGACTAAAAACTCGTCGTATCCAAAAATTCGGGCAAAAAAGGATGGGGCGTTGCTTCTGTCTGTCTGTACCCTGACAGCATTGATAAAGTTATTATCAATATCCAACTGGGCCATGGAACGTCCATGCCAGGGAGCCTGTTCTGTGGTATCATTGGCAGTGAATGTTTTTGAGGAAAAAGACCAGTGTCCGGTCTCTACAGTTTTTTCAACAACAAACTGATTGCCCGTTTTATTGGCTAGAGCAATCCGATGCCCTTCAGCAAGGGCAGCATCACGGTTTAATGTGCTGTCACTATCAAACAATACACTCGCACCGGCAAGCGCTCCGGCATCGGCGGCATCTTGAAGCTCATTACGGACACCGTACAGATGGCCGACGTCAATGGTGAGTGCGGCAAACATCATAAGCACCCCGAGGATGATGGCGACAAAGACAATCGTTGCCCCTTTCTCGTTATTTAATGTTTTGCTGGAAGTCTTCATCGCAAGCCCCCTATGTGACTATTCCATCCTCATTATTGTTGTTCCAGCCAGTTGAATGCCATCGTTAAATTCACTCCCTCCGAGGAGGCTGATGAGAAACTGGAAAACCAGGAAATTGTAGGTATAGTTTACCGTGACGATGACATCGCCCCCGATTGCTGCAGCTGCTGTTCCGTCAGGTGCAATATGTTCGACATCTGTTTCCGCTGTACTTGTTCCGCCAAGGCTTATAAGATAATTCTCAACATATTGGTCCACCACCGCAGTTATCTCAGCCAAAGTTAATGGATCGTATACAGTGCCGTCATAAGCACGAACTATAGCAGCGCGGGCACCTTCTCTTGAGGCATTCGTCACTACGGCCTTGTCAAAGAGCAGAATGCTGAACTCAATGATGCCAAAAGTGAGGACAAAGAGAAGAGGGGCAATCAGGGCAAACTCAACGGCTGAAACGCCTTTCTCAGATTTAAACATCGTAGTCCCTCCATTTAGTAATCATGTTTGATGTTCTCATAACAACCTCAAATAGGGGGTACGTCATTCCGGTGTAAACCGGAACAGTGTCTTTTGATCCAGTCGTTCTGGGCCGGCTGGTCGAACAAAAGGCTCTCGCCGAACGAAAATGCCAATGTGGTGTTCTCTGCGAAGCATCATTTTTTAGTCATGCCGCCTACAGTGATGGAATAGCTTTCGGTCTTGGCGGCAGGTGCCTCAAAACCCTTTTGATAGCGATCAATCACTTTTGCGGCAACCGGCCCTTCAAGTCCGGTCGGCGGACCGGTATGGATACCGGCGTCCAAATTACTTATCTGGGTTACTTTAGCCAGTTCGTAGGCCGTGCCATAAAATGCGTCGACACGGGTAGGTTGTTTGGTGCAACCGAGGCCAAGACCGAGCCAAATAATTATCAGGGTGGTGAACCCACATAGATTTTTCATTGTCTTCCTCCAGTATTCGGAAATCATCACACAAGGCGCATCGCGATCAACAGTTTACATTTGACGAGAGAACTACTCCGGAACGATATATCCGAAGTCACCTTCCATCACCGGTTTAGTCCCGGTTTGGCTTGGAGAATTACCGGCTTGCAGTTGGGGATCGTGCCATTTTTCCATCATGCCAAGCATCAAGATTTCAAAGGGTGTCGGGTCTTCAAATGAATCGGTTGGTAAAGGCAGCGTCGCTGCGTCTACAGGGTTCACCAGGTGGGGGGTGACGATAACGAGCAGCTCGGTTTCGTCTTTCTGGTATCGCGTGCTTCTGAACAGTGCACCAAGAATGGGGATATCTCCCAGGATCGGGAATTTGCTTATCGATTCCCGTACATAATCTTTCAGCAATCCGGCAATGGCAAAACTTTGATTGTCTTTCAACTCCACTACTGTTGACATACGGCGGGTATCGATAGCCGGCACAACATAGCCGGCAAACGAGACGGTCTTGGTGAAGTCGAGATCCGATACCTCCGGGGAGACGACCAGGGAGATGGTATCATTGCCCAGCACCGTCGGGGTAAAAGTCAAGCCTATTCCAAAGGGTTTCCATTCTATGGAAAATCGTTCAAAGGAAGATGCGACAGGGTAGGGGAACTCGCCTCCGGCGAGAAAACTCGCGCTTTGCCCGCTTTGTGCAATCAGTGTCGGCCGGGCAAGTACCTGCAGCATACCTTCTTGCTGCAAGGCATCGATTGCCACAAGAACTGTGTCGCCGGATATAAAGCCGAGTGCTGCGTTGATGGAATTTGAGATTGTGATGGGATTGCCGGGCCAACCCTCTTCCGGGATGGCAGTCAGGTTGTCCAGAAGGCTCAGGCCGAATGCATCGTTTCCGGCTATGGCAAAGTTCACGCCAAGTTCGCTGCCAAGCGATTTAGAGATCTCCGCTATACGCACCTCCAGCATCACCTGCTGGATACCGCCTACCTGGAGCAGGTTTATTACCTTTTCCTCTTTATCGTCCTTTGTGTGAGCATATGCCTGGGCGAGTTTGAGGACTTTGGGCAGCTTCTCCGCACTGGTTACCGTGCCTGTCAGAGTCAGATATTCGCCGGAAGATCTGACCTCGATATTTTCTCCGGGGAAAATATCATGGATACTTTTTTTTAGCTCAGTCAGGTCTGCGGTTACTACAATTTCATAAGTTCCTATAAGTTCATTGTTTTTTTCCCAGAGTGTCAGCTGGGTGGTGCCGACCGACTTGCCGCTGACAAATACCCAGTTTGGCGACTGTGTTGACGAGGCAAAAATCTCTGCTATTTCAGGGTTGACCACCAGTGCTCTGGCAATCATCTGCGAAGATTTCAGCTTGGCGAGTTTATTTACTGTCAGATTGATCTGCCTGCCAAGGTCTGTATCGATGACGACATCTGCCCTGATGTTTTCCGCCGCCAGGACAGGAACAATCCCCAGAGCAATGCTAAAGAGGCATCCGATGAATATCAGTGCAAGTCTTTGTCTTCTACGATTGGTCTTCTCCATTCCTTTCCTCTCTAGTTGGAACCCAGGGCTATTTTGTTAACCTTATTTCCGTTCATTACCTCGACGACAAACTGTGGTTTCGCCACCGGCTGTTTAGGGCGGGGAGCATCTTTTTCTTTATTCACGACGACCGGTTCATTGCTCGCTGTGGCATATGATTTCAGGAGGGATGCGATGTTGATGCCTTTGGTAAGTATCTGTTCGGTATCGGTATAACCTCGCAGGGCGAGCTGAATCCTTCCTTCATTGACTGCGAGGGCAAGTTTTTCGCCTTCTTCAAGGTCAACCTCCAAGGTGACCACAGTCACTTTTTTTGGCGTCTTATCGGCGTTGTCCTCCGATTGGGTTCCAATCGAGAGAACCGGGATGTTTTCCAGTACCGTCTTGGTTATCTGATCTTTTTGCTCCCCGGGTTTCTGGACTGAAACGAGAACGTCAACCAGATGGCCGGGTTGCAGGAAGCCGGCAACACCGATAACTTCATCGACCTTGACCGCCATGGCTCGTTTCTGCGGGTTGATAATCGCCGCCATGCCGCCCTTGGTGACATCGGTGGGCGCAAGTGACGATTCGAATACCGGTTCGCTCGGCTGAATCGGCTTGAGTACTATCCTGTCGATGGCTTTGCTGAGATCGATAAAATGACCTGCCGGCAAAGTGTCCTTCAGAAAGGCAGCCATTCGCACATCCTGCGCAGTGATTTTAGCCCCCCTGTCAAGCGTGCGGGCCGCCACGGCTATTTCAGTGATATTCTGTTTTACTTCAGTGGCCGAAGCCGTGGGTCCTACACCAGTTTTCTGGTAGACGACATAGCTGACCAGAGCCGCTGCCGTAAGGGCTACGACCAGAAAGAGTATTCGTGCAGATTTATTCATTTTTCCCCTCTCGCCCGGTTTGGAAATTTATCTCGCGTAAATATCTTGTTTAAAGAATTAAAATGAAGGTAAGGTTTTATTGTTAAGCATCAGATATAAAAAAAACAGGAAGACACCACTGGTGATGGCAACACCGTAGGGAATACTTTCCTGGGTATTTTTATTTTTATCGACCTTGAGAAGTGATGTGTCACGATGCATCCCCAGATACAAAATTGAGAGAAAGGTCTTTGACAGTGTGTCTTTGAGAGAACGACGATAGGCCATGAATCCAAGAGCCATGATCCCGCCGCAAACTACAATAAACAAGAAAGAAACAGCCGTCTGTTGGAAGCCTAGAACGGCACCGACTGCACTCATCAGCTTGACGTCTCCAGCGCCCATACCGCCTAGGAGATAGGGCAAAAAAAGTACCGAAAAGCCCAAAACGAGCCCTCCAAGACTAAATACCAAACCATCCCATCCTCCGATAAACCAATACGCCGGTAGAGCTGTTAAGACCGTAGGATAGGTCAATATATTAGGGATACGACGTTGCTGAAGATCAGTAATGGCGCAGATGATCAGGGTTATTGATAGCGCACCGTAGAGAAAGAATATTAATAAAATGTTGGTTTCGATTTGCTGCACGGTATCTTTCTTATATGTATAATGGTAACTTGTGTGTCACAAAAGAACGAGGTGAAAATCTGATTAAAATAGTGCCTCACTTTATATTACTGCCGGTGGAAGTACTATATTGCTGCTGTCTGCATTATTTTCTGTAATGTTTTTCATATCTCTTCCTGTCGAGCATTTCCTTTTGGGCGGTACATCAGATAGCTTGTATGTTAAAAATATACAGAACTATCTGATGTGAGCGTAATGATTTTCTTATTGAACGTTGAGGTCTTTTTGAATTTATACGCCAGTCATACCAGTCATACCTGCTGATATTTGGTCAAACACGTCGCTAACTGCTGTTCCTGTTGCCGTAACCGCAACAATAATCACTACAGCGATAAGAGCAGCAATAAGCCCATACTCAGGTGCAGTTGCGCCATCTTCTTCCCGCAGAAAATTACTCATTTTGTTCATAAGCTTTTTCATGGTGTATCTCCTAGTTTAGATTGTTTGTGTTACCCCGTATGGAATTATTCCGTAAGAGGCTCAGACCGGTACGCAATCAAATCGATGGAGCAGTATCAATCATAGCTGTACATCGTGATCGGATACCAAATGTAATTTCGATTCAATAATACCTAGCAATATATGAGCCCAGTTGTTATTTATCTTAAATCTTATTATTTATGTGAAAATTAATATTTTATGACGATTTTTATTGAAAGTTAGACTGGGTTTGTTTGTTCTGTTTTACAGAAATCGCATTCCGATTTTCCTAAGATACCCGGCTAGGCGTCCGCTTTGCTTTCTATGGCAGTAAAATAAAGCCTTATTGCCCTGTCCAAATCTGTTCTCGTCATCTGCGCCACCCGCTTCTCATATATCGCGATATTTGTCAACTGCTGCAAAATATCCCTAGGATGACACCCACGCATCGGCCTGATCCCGCGATAGTATGTTGCCAGCAGGTATTCAACACAACTGCTGTCGTAAGGGACATCCAGCTGTTTGGCGGCAGCAATAAATATCTCGGTGAATTGTTCTTCGTCCGGATCTTCCAGGCAAATCTTGTAAGGGATTCTTCGCAGGAAGGCCTCGTCGAGAATCCAGGCCGGGTCGATGTTTGAACAAAAGACTAAAAGAGCATTGAAGGGCACCAGGATCTTGTTGCCGCTTGGCAATGTCAGGTAGTCAATGCGTTTCTCAAGAGGTAAAATCCACCGGTTGAGCAGCTTTTCCGGGCCCACCCGCTGACGGCCGAAATCATCGATGACGAAAATTCCGCTGTTGCCTTTCAGTTGAAGCGAGGCTTCGCATATTTTTGTCTGGACGTTATGGCCGATCTCCAGGGATTCGAGATCCATCTCGCCGCCGACAATTACTGCCGGGCGTTCTATCTTCAGCCAGCGGCGGTCGCTGATTTCCTGCAGGGGATCGAGACCGGCAGGTACCAAAGTATGGCATTGCGGGTCGTAGAGTTGAATCAGTTGGCCCTCGACAATGAGAGTTTTGGGAATGTATATTGTCTCCGCAAAACATTTGGCGACTCGGGTGGCGACCTCTGTCTTGCCGTTGCCCGGCGCCCCATAGATAAAGATGCCCCGTGCCGAATTGACCGCTGGGCCAAGAAGTTCATAAAAATCCTTGGCCAGAACGAGCCCGGCAAGGGCATGTTCCAGTTCTAAACGGCCGGGATGCTCGTTGGCGATCGACTGCTTTTCGATGCTGGTCAGATAATCCGCGAAGGTGACCGGTGCCGTGCCGGTATAATTAGATTGCTCCCGTGCCAACAGGGCTTTTTGTCTGCCGGTTTCGGTTAAGATATAATGAAAATCGTTTATTCCCGATGTTGCCTGATAGGCAAGAATCAACCGCTGCTTCAAGCCATACAGCAGGTCGCCGATGATTTTCGCCGGAAGTCCCAGGGTCTGAGCAATTTCCTGGCCTGAGAGCGAGCCATGCTGGAGGAGGATTTTGCAGACCAGATTTTCAATAAAGATCTCCTGCAGCCCGGTCTGTGCCAAGCTCCCAGGGAGTTTTGGGAAAAACCGGCTTGCATTGTCGATCTCGGCATTGTCGTGTGTCGAGGTCAATATATCGCTGAGGGTACGTGCCATATGTTTTCCGGACGCCATTAGTGTATCAGGCCGTTTCTCGTTTATGCCCAAACTTCCGCGTAAATATGATGAAACGAACAATGCGGCCAATATATCAGCCTGCCTAACATGCGTCAATTGTGGAAAGTACCTGAAATGAGCTAGGTATATATGCCTATATTGGATGTTATTAATTATAATACCTAGTACTTAAGTGAAAAAAACGATTTTTCATTTTGAATGATTCTATGATTAAATGTTGGAGCAGAGCGATTACCTGCCACTCTATGGTAAAGATGTTTTTTTCTTCGCCACGTTGCTTTTCTTTTTCATTGTATGATTTACTTAAATTGAGAAGCATTATCATTTTCTTGGCTACGACATTGTCATTATTGTATTATGGTTCGTGCGCAACTTAATAATCTGAAAGTATGGGATATATGAAAGCCAAAATCACCCTTCCGAACATGCCTAATACCTGGCGGCTCAGTCATGACAGTGATGTCATCGACGACCCATTGACCGACTGCCTGGTCATCCTGGCCGGGTTACACGGTCGGGCGGTTTCCCGGACGACTCTTCGGGCGGGGCTGCCGCTGGTTGACGATCGTCTGACGGTGAAGGTCGCGGCACGGGCGGCTCAGCGGGCAGGTCTTGCTTCCCGGGTCCTGAGGCGGCCTTTGGCAAAGATCACCAGCATTGAGTTGCCGTGCATTCTGTTGCTGAAGGAAAACAAGGCCGTGGTTTTGATCGGTATCAATGCCGGGGAAAAAAGTGCGACCGTCCTGCTGCCGGAGACGGGTGGCGGACAGGATACCATTTCGCTTGAAGAGCTTGGTCCGCTGTATGTCGGATATACCCTCTTTGCTTCCCCTGAGTTCCGGCCCGAGCAACAGAGTGTCTCGGAGATGGCAGGGACCAAAAAGCACTGGTTCTGGAGTACGCTGTTTTCTTCCTGGCGAATCTATCGGGATGTGTTGCTGGCGTCGTTTCTGATCAATGTGTTCGGGCTGACGACCCCGTTTTTTATTCTGAATGTCTACGACCGGGTCATTCCCAACAATGCCTTTGAAACGCTCTGGGTGCTTGCCATCGGCATCGGGGTCATCTATCTGTTTTCAACAATCATGCGGGGTTTGCGCGGCTATTTTATCGATGAAGCCGGTAAAAAGGCCAGTCTTGAAGTGTCGTCGGTAATCTTTGAAAAGGTGCTGGGGCTGAAAATGGCATCCCGCCCCGATTCCATCGGTTCGTTCGCGAACAAGATCCAGCAATTCGACAACATACGGGATTTCATTACTTCGCTGTCGATAACAGGCCTGGTCGATCTGCCATTTCTTTTTCTCGGTCTGGCGGCCATCTGGTATCTTGCGGGAGCCACGGTGGTTATCCATATTTCCGCCATTGTCATCCTCCTGGTCTATTCCCTTTTCATTCAGATACCGCTGCGCAATTCGGTCGAACAGACCTACCATGCCTCGGCCAGGAAGAATGCCGTGCTGGTGGAAGGTTTGAATGGTCTTGAGACCTTGAAAATGCTGGGAGCGGAGAGCAAGGTGCAGACCTCGTGGGAGGAGGCGGTAGGGCATATATCCACCTGGAGTGCCCGTTCGCGATTCCTCTCGACCTCGGTCAGTCATCTCGCCAATTTTGTCCAGAGCGTCACCGTGGTAGCGGTCATCATAGCCGGAGTGTACATCATCTCCAACGGCGAGATGTCGCAGGGCGGGTTGATCGCCATCGTCATGCTCACCAGGCAGGTAATTTCACCCATGGCCCAGGTCGTCGGTCTGGCCACCAGATACCATCAGGCCCGGACGGCGATGGAGACTCTCAACCAGGTGATGGCCATGCCGGTCGAGCGGCCTCTCAACAAAACTTTTCTGCACCGTGTGGGCCTGAAAGGTGAAATCGAATTCAAGGATATGAGTTTCAATTATCCCGGGCAGAGCTTCAAGGCCTTGAAGGATATCTCCTTGAAGATTGCCCCGGGCGAGAAAGTGGGATTTATCGGGTCGATCGGGTCCGGCAAGACGACCTTCGGCAAAATGATGCTTGGGCTGTACGAGCCGGACAGCGGCATGGTGGCAATAGACGGTACCGATATCCGGCAGATAGACCCTTCGGAGCTGCGCCGCTTTATAGGCTGTGTTCCCCAGGATGTGACCTTGTTCCGTGGCAGTGTCAGGGACAATATCGTGCTTGGCTGCGATCTCGCGAAAGATTCCGATATACTTCGTGCGGCTGAACTGTCGGGCTTGATGGAGATCATCAAGCACCACCCTTCAGGTTTCGATATGCCGGTCGGCGAGCAGGGCAGGCTGCTTTCGGGCGGGCAGCGGCAGATCGTGGCGATGGCGAGAGCCCTGCTGCTTGACCCGCCGGTGCTGATCCTCGATGAGCCGACCAGTTCGATGGATGCCAGGACGGAAACTCTTCTGAGAAACAGTTTGAGCCAGATCATGCCGGGCAAGACGCTGGTGCTGATCACCCACCGGGCATCGCTTCTGTCGATGGTCGATAGAATCGTCGTGCTCGACAAGGGCATCGTCAGGGCCGACGGTCCGAAAAAGCAGATCCTGGAAGCATTGAAAAACGGTCAGATAAGTGTTTGAGAGGATATCGACAAGAACCAACCAGTGAGCAGATCACGGTTTGTAGAGGAGCATGCGTGCTGAAAAACGGAAATAATCTGCCTGTGGCAGCGAGTAAAGAAGAACAGAACCTCTCGTCCCAACTGCATAATTCACGGCATGCAGAGCAGGTGAATCTGGTCGCCGATATTCGGACAACCATCCTGGTGCAGTCACCGCGGGGTGGGCAGGTGATCGTCTGGATGACCCTTCTGCTGATGGTTTTGCTGGTTTACTGGATGTATGTCTCGGAAATCGACGAGATCACCCGGGGGACCGGCAAGGTAATTCCGTCAAGCCAGCTGCAGGTGGTTCAGAATCTGGAAGGCGGTATCCTCGCTGAAACATTTGTCCGCGCAGGGGACATTGTCGAAAAAGGTCAACTGCTGATGAGGCTCGACGAAACCCGTTTTTCCGCGCCTTTTCAGGAGTCCCGGTTGAAATATCTGTCGCTTCTGGCCAGAGCCGCGCGGCTGAAGGCCGAGACCGAGGGGGCAGAGATGCTGGTGCCGGAAGAAGTGGTCAAAGAGCGCGCCGAAATCGCCTCCCGCGAGCAGCAACTCTTTGTTTCCAGGCGGAACAAGCTCGCCACGACGGTGGCGATCCTTGGCGAACAGGAGATTCAGCGTAAACAGGAACTGGCCGAACTGGAGGACAAATCGCGGGAACTGGAACGGACCTATAAGCTGTTGAAGAGAGAAATCGACCTGACCAAGCCGCTTGTTGCCCAGGGTGCCGTTTCCGAGGTCGAAATCCTGCGGCTGGAGCGGGAGGCTTCCATCATGCAGGGGGAAATGTCGGGTCTGAGGCTTGCGATTCCCCGGATTAGATCGAAACTCAACGAGTCGCGCAAAGTCATTGAAGAAGAGAGACAGAATTTCTCCAATGCGGCCAAAAAGGAACTGAACGAGGTGCAGGTCGAGCTTGAAGGACTTTCGGCTTCGGCGACGGCGCTTGCCGACCGCCTTGATCGGACGTCCATACGTTCTCCCGTGCATGGCACTGTCAAGCAGGTGCTGGTTAATACCGTGGGCGGGGTCATTCAGCCCGGAATGGACCTCATCGCCATTGTGCCGCTTGAGGATTCGCTGTTGGTCGAGACGCAGATCAAGCCGTCCGATATCGCTTTCCTGCGGCCGCAGCAGCCGGCGATCGTAAAATTTACCGCGTACGATTACACCATATATGGTGGTCTGGAAGCGGAGTTGGAACTCATCAGTGCTGATTCCATGACTGATGAGAAGGGCAATAGTTATTATCTGGTGCGGGTGCGTACAAAGAAAAATTATCTGGAGAGCAGGAAAGGTAATCTTCCCATTATTCCTGGAATGGTGACCACTGTGGATATAATCACCGGCAAGAAAACAATCTTGTCGTACTTGCTCAAACCGGTTCTCCGGGCGAGGGAAAAGGCTCTTCGAGAAAGGTGAAATTTATGACGATATTGCTTTGCAGCAGAAACGAAACGGTACGCAACAAATGGTCGATGGCGTTGAAGGGGCAATGGCAGGTTCATCAGGCTTCCTCGGCAAAGGAACTTTTTATTCTGCTGAAGAGGTTTCCGATACAGACAATCCTGCTGCACCGTGGCTCAATCGATGAGCGTGAGCTCCGCGAGATCTGTGGGAGGAATGGCGGCAGCAAGGTGTTTGTTTTATCCGACCGGCCCGACGACAAGGAAGGTGTTGTCTGTCTGCAGTTGGGATGTGTAGGCTATGCCAACACCTATATTACCCCGCTGCGTATGAAGGCGGCGATGGAGGCTGTCGAGTCGGGACTGGTCTGGATCGGGACTTCGCTCATGCAGCATCTGATCAAGGGCTTGGCCAGTGCCGAATCACAGGAGGCATCCCCTGTCAACCCCTTGCTTGACGGGCTGTCGAACCGGGAATACCAGGTAGCAAGGCTGGTGGCCGAAGGCCTGCAGAATAACGAAATAGCCGCGCAGCTGGATATCACCGAGCGGACTGTCAAAGCGCATCTCAGTTCGATCTATACTAAAACCCGGACCAAAGGCAGGCTCAGCCTGGCGCTGCTGATGAAGAAGGGGTAAGCAGGACTGCGGAAGTTGATTGAAGTGGTAACGAAATAAGCCGGCCGGGGATTTCCCCGGCCGGCTTTTCTGTTTTGCTAGAGTTGAGTTAGACGATGTCGTCCGGTGGCGGAACCAGGGTGTCAATATCGAGCACCGTGGTTTCGGCGGAAATAGTGTCGTCATTGATCGGGTCAGCGGCCGGTTGATCGCCTGCGATATCGATTCCGGTTCCTCCTGTAATGACATCCGGTTCGCCATCTTCGACGATTATCGGATTGTCCGGGTCGCTGAAGTCTACATCGTCGCCGACCAGGACATCGTCGCCTTCTCCGCCATCCAGGGTGTCTTCGCCGGTGCCGCCAATGAGCTGGTCTTCACCCGCACCGCCTAAGAGGGTGTCGTCACCCTCGTCGCCGAAGATATCGTCATCGCCGATGTTGCCTACCAGGTAATCATTGCCGGTACCACCTTCGATCGTGTCATTGCCGGCGCCACCGTCGATGGTATCGTTTCCGGCACCACCGTCAATAGTATCATCATAATCCGTACCGATGATCGTATCATTTCCACTGCTGCCGGAAATTACCATTCCGGAAGTTGAAATATCCCCATCTGCTGCATCCGCACTGGCGGCATCCAGATCGCCTTGGCCGTCGAAGGTGACGCTGAAATCGGTCTCGATGACATCACCGTCGGCGTCTTCAATTTCGACCGGAATAAGTATAGTCTCATCGGCACCTTCCTGGAAGATCGATATCTGAGCGCTTTCAATCCGATAGGCGTTGGAGCCGCCGCTGCCGGATTCGAGTCGAATTTCGTCAAACACGGTTTCTCCGACATTGAGCTGGCTGCTGTCAATATTGAGCAGGTCATCCTTGCTGTCGGCAGACGAGCCTGTGCCCGAATCGAGGCCCGAAATCTGGTATTCCTGGCTTACCTGAACACCATCATTCCAAAGTGTATAGAATGATGTTTCCGCTGCACCGAGGTGATCCAGCACCAGAGTTACAGCAGTGAGATCAAGGGCCGTCGAATTACTTTCATTCACTCGCACTGATCCTTTATTTGTTCCGCTGTTATCCACCTCGATATCGGAGAAGAATTTGATGGATAGAATTTCAGAGTCTCGGGTTGCCCCGCTTGTTCCTGTGCCGTCAATCATGGCACCAGTGCCAACACCGACCCCGGAGGCTGAATAGTTGACTGTCGTTGTATCGTTGACCCATGTATCATTGCTGCCATTCCATCCGAAAGGGTCTGAAAGGTCCTGGGAGGCTTTGGTCCAGACAAAGACGCCATTGGTATAGGTGGTGATCTCACCCACGGTCGCGCTGGTCCCGCCACTGCCGAAAACCGCTTCATAGGTGTTGCCACCCGACAGGGCAGAGTTGAAATCGATGGTTTTAACGGAGCTGGCACCATCCAGAACGCCGTCCTGAACTACTGAATACGTCCCAGCGGTTTCATCCACGCTGAGAGTAAATGATCTTGCGGACGGATCGAGGTTTCCTGAACCATCCTTGGTTACCGCCGACCAGCTGCCGTCGCCATTATCATGCCAGTAAAGATTATCGCCCTCACTGGTGAGGTGAGTTCCGCCTATCGATTTGACCTCGGCTCCTTCCGTCAGTTTCAGATTAATACTGAGCGGACTGTCTGCGCCGGAACCGAGAATGTCGAGGCTGGCTGAAAGGCTGTTGCCCTCCTCGATTGCCAGGAGACTGTCTTGAGGTGTGCCAACATCCGGAACGTCATCCTGCACATTGATAACAAAAGCACCTGTGTTGGCAATTGCTTCGTCGCCATCGGCATCGGTTGCCGTTATAACCGAACTGAGGTCGATGCCGCTTGTCTCTTCGGTACCGTCGCCGGTTCGCAGCTCGAAGTTCTCGCCATCTCCTGCGACATGGTCAAGCTGACCATCGAGGTCGAAACTCCATGAACCGTCCGAATTAACGGTGAAGGTGAAAATGGTATCGACTCCCGCCGAGGCGGTAAGTGTGTTGCCCACGACCTGGTAAGTCAGTGGAGTGCCGCCTGAATAGAGCGTCGGCAGGGCACCGAGATTGGAGGACAAGCCGTAAGTCAACAGCTCGTCTGCTCCGCTTATAAACAGGTTGGAGAGGTTGGTGGCGTCGGTGGACACGGTAGAGCCGAAAACCTCATCCGCATTGCTTGAGCCGTCCTCGTTTATCCCTGTACTGCTGTCCGGATCGGTCAGTGCATCACCATCGACATTGAGGTCGTCTTCCTCAACTGTTGCCGAGATTATAGGGGCCGGAACCTTGAGCAATTCGGGCAGGACTGCAAGCAGTTGGTCGCCGGAGGTGATATTCAATGCATTCCCAGTCAAATCGAGAGTATCAAGACGATCATCCTGGTCATTATTGTTATCAATGCCATCATCGCTTACGTTAATGCCAATCGCTCTGACACTGTCTGCCCATGCGCCCAACTGAGCGATTTCGTTTGTGCCGTCGACACCGGTTACCTGCTGGAGAGCGGTAGTGCTATTGGTTCCCTGGACAATTGGACCTCCCGCTTCGCCCAGATCCGGATCATTCCATCTATTTGGGTCGCCATCGGAGAAGAACAGGACCTGATTGACTATTGTTCCGTCAACATCGGCGTTAGTCAGCGGATCGCCGTTAGTAACCCACTGAAGTGCCTGTTGATAGCCCGCTTCGTAGTTGGTGTATACATCACCGGAAGAAGGTTGAACCATGCCGTTGATTGCGGCGATAGCCGCATTTGCAGAATTGATATCTCCGCCGATAATTGTAAAAGTGCCAAGTGCGGCAGAGTCGGTGTTGTACTCAACAATGTGTATCTTGTAAGTTGATCCTGCATCGCTGTCCGTCGCCAGGCTGGTGATCAAAGCTACAACTGAAGCCTGCAGGGCATCGGCCCGAGATACTGTACTGCCTCCAAACGAGATGTTGTTGGTGTACATGCTCCCTGAATTATCAAGAATCAGGACCAGATTCATGTTTCCTGGAACTTGCGACGTACTGGCCGCTTCAGGAATATCATCCTGAACCTCTACCCTGAAAGAGTGAGGGGCGGCGCCGGTGACAGTGTCTCCGTCTGCATCCGTTGCGGTGATTACAGACGAGAAGTCAATAGAACCGTCGGGAGCACCGCTACCCTCCAGCGCCCAGTTTTCAGAATTAGTGCCGTCATCGACATGGTCAAGCTGATCTTTCAGATCAAACTTCCAGGAGCCGTCGGTGCTGACTTCCAGCGTGAAAACAGATCTGCCGGAACCATCAGCCTCGGTATTTGCTTCAAGGATCGTTCCATTTGACAAATAGTGGAGTTGATCGCCTTGTGAATATAAGGTATCAAGTTCACTCAGCACATTCGGATCGGTTGTGATCCCGAAGGTGAGAAACTCGTCCGCACCACTTTCAAAAAGGTTGGAAAGGTTTGAGGTGTCAGCAGGGTTCGAAGACCCAGCGTCTTCATCGTCGTCAACTGTTTCGCCATTTTCACGATTACCTTCGGACAAATCTCCTTCATCATAGTTGAGACCATCCTCCAGAACCGTACCTATGATTGCAGCAGGTTGCACTGCTGCCTGCGGCACGTCGTTTTCGACATCGACGAGGAGCTGGCCGGCGAGGTTGACCGAATCGCCGTCGAAGTCGGTTGCCTTGACAAACTGGCCGACGTCGATTTTGCTGGCGAGGAGTTCGCCGTCGGTCCCTTCGGCGCCAAAGGAGTGGTCAACCTGATCGTCGAGATCGAAGATGAGGTTGCCGCTTTCATCAAAGCGGACTTCGAAGACGGTGGTACCGGTGACTGCCGTTACGGCGGTGATGGTCGAGCCGTTGCTGGACCAGGTGATATTTTCATTGTTGGATTTAATTCCGGCCAGGGTTCCGCTGGCGGAGCTGTCGACCAGACTGAAGGAGACTTCCTCGTCGGCCCCGGCTTTTACCGCCGATTTAAGTTCGGCGACGGTGAAGACGGCGTAATCGGAATCCCCCGGAGGATCTTCGAGGTTGCCGGTCGAACTGTCTTCGTCACCCTGTTCGATACCTTCGAAATTACCGAGCGCGTCTTCCTGAACGGTCTTGACGATCGGGTCGATATCGGCTTTAACCGGCACGTCGTTTTCGACATCGACGAGGAGCTGGCCGGCGAGGTTGACCGAATCGCCGTCGAAGTCGGTTGCCTTGACAAACTGGCCGACGTCGATTTTGCTGGCGAGGAGTTCGCCGTCGGTCCCTTCGGCGCCAAAGGAGTGGTCAACCTGATCGTCGAGATCGAAGATGAGGTTGCCGCTTTCATCGAAGCGGACTTCGAAGACGGTGGTACCGGTGACTGCCGTTACGGCGGTGATGGTCGAGCCGTTGCTGGACCAGGTGATATTTTCATTGTTGGATTTAATCCCGGCCAGGGTTCCGCTGGCGGAGCTGTCGACCAGGCTGAAGGAGATTTCCTCGTCGGCACCTGCTTTTACCGCCGATTTCAGTTCGGCGACGGTGAAGACGGCGTAATCGGCATCTCCCGGAGGATCTTCGAGGTTGCCGGTCGAACTGTCTTCGTCACCCTGTTCGATACCTTCGAAATTACCGAGCGCGTCTTCCTGAACGGTCTTGACGATCGGGTCGATATCGGCTTTAACCGGCACGTCGTTTTCGACATCGACGAGGAGCTGGCCGGCGAGGTTGACCGAATCGCCGTCGAAGTCGGTTGCCTTGACAAACTGGCCGACGTCGATTTTGCTGGCGAGGAGTTCGCCGTCGGTCCCTTCGGCGCCAAAGGAGTGGTCAACCTGATCGTCGAGATCGAAGATGAGGTTGCCGCTTTCATCGAAGCGGACTTCGAAGACGGTGGTACCGGTGACTGCCGTTACGGCGGTGATGGTCGAGCCGTTGCTGGACCAGGTGATATTTTCATTGTTGGATTTAATCCCGGCCAGGGTTCCGCTGGCGGAGCTGTCGACCAGGCTGAAGGAGA
>LADS01000053.1 GCA_000961725.1 Desulfobulbaceae bacterium BRH_c16a | reverse complement strand
CCCAAGAAAATCAATCGACAACAGTTGCAGCAACTCTTTTTGCTCGACTTTATCGAGCAAAAAGCCAACGGTGTTTTTCTTGGCGGTGTCGGTCTCGGCAAAACCCATCTGGCAACTGCCCTTGGCTATCAAGCTTGTCTCAAGGGCTACAGCGTTCTGTTTGCTACCGCCGTTGATGTCATCAACACCCTGACCGCCGCTCAGGCCGCAGGGCAACTCAAAAACGGCCTGAAAACCTATCTCAGACCATCTTTGCTCATTCTTGACGAACTCGGCTATTTGCCCATTGATAAGCATGGTGCGGATCTGCTCTTCCAAGTCATCAGCTGCCGATATGAAAAAGGATCTATAGTCATTACCTCAAACCGGGCATACAAAAACTGGCCGGAGATTTTCAACAATGACGCGACACTTACGTCCGCCATCCTGGACAGGCTTCTGCATCACGCAGACACCATTGTTATAGAAGGTAAAAGCTACCGCATGAAAGAGCAAGTTGAGGTCTAAACTTGCCGAGAAACTGTTCTGCCGCACCGGGAAGAAAACGTCCGGTACGGCAGAATACTCCCCGGCACAAAACAGCATTTTAAAACCGCCACTTTTTTGCATTTTCACGCCGCCGGTAACACAAATCAGAGATGGTTTTCTCCAAGGCTGGCTGGACATCCTCCGGCCGATGAGAATTATTCCATAATTTTGATGTGATCCATACCTGACTTCTGCTGATCACTTTACTTTGGAACGACTCCTGTAGAGCCTTGCCAATTTCAGCTTCATTACCATAAATGGGAGCACAATCGATATGGCGGTAACCTATTCGCAGCGCTTCAAGTACGGCGTTGTACACTCTATCTGGGTCTGATTTCCAAGTCCCTAAACCTAGAGCCGGCATGAGGTCGTTGTTGGCAAATCGTAAACTTGTCATATTTCACCATTCAGTGATATTCATGATGAGACTAAGAAATTTAGCGCCATGCCGTTGAAACCTATCCTCTTTCAGCATCATATGCAATCAGTAACCTCTTTCTAGAACTTGGAAAAAAGAATTAGATTGTATTTTCGTGTTCTTGGCAGCTATTACATTCCTTTTTCTATTTAGTGCTACGGGAGATAACATGAAAAATCTAGTCAGATTGTTCCTTGCAATTTTGGCCTTAGGTTTCACACCCAGGGTTGTGCGATGGAACGATCCAGCCCCAAAATAGGTGACAATAGAACGTGCGTAACGAACTATTCGACAAAGGGGAGTTCTGCACTGGTAAACAATTTAGGACTTATGAAAATTTTTCTTCAGTAACAAAAGCTGCAGCGTAGAAAAAGTAGCCACAGCAATCGCCTCAACAGGATATCAGAATTAGCGCTACCCAAGCTGTTTCCTATTCTAGCGGAGGAAAAACTGTGCCAAAGATAGCGGCCATATATAGCCACAGGTTAAATATGACCATTTTCACCTCTCTACAATGTTGGCTCCGCAGTATTCTTTTTTATAAAATCTTCAGTAATATCATAATAATGAGTATCGAAGGCGATCTGCGCTACAAAATCGGAATAATAATTGCATTTCATTTGCAAACCGATGTTTCGTGATGGTCTTCATCGCGCACCGATTCCCACTCCTCGGGATCTGCGCATGCGGAATATCTGTCAAAGAACGCTGGAAACTTTATTTTTCAATTGTTCTTGACAGGGAAGCCTACGTTTTACACAAACTTTTTATTGAAGGAGATGAACAAACTATCAAGACAATGACCCTTAGGGCATCTACAAAAACAGCACCGGCAGGTGCCCGGGACCTCATTTGATGGGAGCAAACACCCTTATTGGTAACGATGTGTATGATCGCAATGATGAAGATTTGGGTGAAATCAAGGAAATCATGTTGGGCATGAGTAGCGGTAAAGTGGCATATGCAGTCTTGTCCTTCGGTGGCTTTCTTGGCATGGGGGAGAAACTTTTTGCCGTGCCGTGGGCTGCTTTGACTCTGGATCAGAACAAACGGTTCGTCCTTAAGGTGGACAAAGACACGCTAAAAGATGCGCCTGGGTTTGATGAGGACAATTGGCCCAACATGGCAGACGAATCGTGGAAAAAATATCCATTCATACTATGAGACTGCACCTGACCCGGACGCTACTTATAACACGTTAGGGCAGCTGCTATTGTGACTGTAGATCACCCCTGGGAAACCTGTAGAAAAAGCAGACGCATACCTTCCAAAGGCATAGAACATTATGCCAAACCCGTCTTGAAGGCGGGACGGTTGTGAAAATCCAAACTTCAGGCAGAATGAATGTAATGTCCCATTCAGGACACAATCAAGGAGGAACAACATGAAAAAGAATACTACTACGTTTGTTGCATGTTTAGCGATGCTGGCCTTGGTTAGTCCGCTCTATGCAGGAGATGAAGAGAAAATGAATACAGACAACCAACCGAAGGCCGGCACTACCCAGTACCAGGAAGGCATGCGGGCCGGCACTAGCCCGTCCGCGCCTGGCCAGCAGCCGAGAGCTAGCCAGTCCCAGTCTGCCAAGGGTATCAAGGGCTATGAGGTTTACTCTCAAGCCGGCGAAGAAATTGGAAAAATCACGGAAGTCAGGACAGACAAACAGTCCGGCGAGGTCCAGTTCGTCACTCTTACCAAAGGAGGTGTTGTTGGTATAGGCGGCAAAGACATTGCCCTTCCGCTACGAGCATTCAAGCTTGATCGAGAGAAGGAACGAGCTACCCTGACGGTGAGTGAGGCCATGCTCGAGAATGCTCCTACTCAGGCCGATAAGTCTGATCAGGATTTTCAACGTGAGTTGTCCAGCCACTACGGCATTGCGCCTGACTGGGATGATACCAAGACAGGAGGATCTCACATGGACCAGTCCCAAAATACTGTGCCTGCCCCCGCACCTGCTCTGGAGACAGGCTCTCCAGCAATGCGGGATAATTCCAAGAAAATGGATTAGCGACATATTTAAAACGGATTATGCTTCTTATAATCCGTTAGCCAGTTGTCTGAAAAGGTAGCGTGTTTCGATTGCGTTGCCAGTTTTATTCATATCTGCCGGAAAGGGTGCCGTTGATGGCACCCTTTTTTCTTACCGTCTATAACAAATCCGGAATGTTGGTGGGACACGCCTAGAATCAAGTTAAGATTGGCCAACCTCATCTCAACCCATTTGGAAAAACATTGACCTGAGAAAATCAGCTAATCCCCAGTGACCCCGGCACCGACAATTGCATTCGCTTGGCGAAAGTATTAGAAAATACCAAAATCAACTCCAGCAACCAAAGTTTTTTTCAGCACACGAAGACAACAAAGGGGAGGCCTTTTGTTTTTTCCTGAGCAGCTTCAAAGGTTCGATCAAAGAAATCTTTGATCATGCCAGCCAAAGTGCCGAAACATATTCAGGAGAGCCGATGGCGATTGCCTCAAACAAGCAGATCAGCATTATTGGCATCGCCAGCCTTTTATAGAACAACGTTGATTTCTTGCTCTTTTGCTGCTCCCAATGCGAATCGACTTGCCATAGTTTCCATGGTGCCGCCTTGGGAGTGATAGATTACGAGAATGTTCTTCGTTTCAAGCGCATCTATAGTTGGTCAAAAATGAAAAGATATCGGTCGCCCCTTCCCACATCCGCAGGCCCATAAAATTTAACGAGCGTTCTGATCGCCTCCCGCCGATTCGACAGATCGAATCTTCAATTACCGAGGTTTTGCCAAAGAGGTGATGTGCCTGCTCCACAAGCATTTCTATCTATCGCTAACCAGAACCTCCCATGGTGCTTTTTGCTTTTACTGTAGCGCGCCGCGAGGTTTGAAACCTTTTTTCGCGAGGTTTGAAACCACTTTTGCAACGCTTTTTTGTGCCTGCCTTATCCCCCTATAAACACCCTTTAAAGGTATTTTTGAAGTCACGAATCGCTATCCTTCCAGCGACTGATTACTATCTTCATTATGCCCAAGATTTACTCTCTGGGAACTCCAACGACAAAGGGGGAGGTCACATGGATATTGTATTTGAATGGCACACCAATACATTAGGCAGGGTCCAAAAGGAAAAACTCGAAGACGAGATCAAAGATAAAATAACGAGAAACATTGAAAAGATCACGGAAATGGAGATAAAGGCCGTGGTTGTCTCTTTGCATGATGATGCAACAACTGCTACCAGCTTCATCAAAGGAGAAATCTTTCGTAATGATGTCCCCCAAAAAGTGGTAATTTGTAATATGAAGATCGACCACGGATTTATGATACATTGTAAAGAAACCTCCTGGTATCAGCCTGGACACAACCCGGACTTCCCATAATTGGAGATCAGTAGTTCAGTGCATTGCTTCGCTCTGGATTTCGCTGATGTGCTCACCGAATACTTGAGCGATGTCTCATGGGTGTAGAAATCTTTGAAAATATCTCTTACCTCCTTCGTGTCGTTGATAGTCATAAGAAACCTGCCGTTGATCTTGCGAAGGATCCCCGCCAGCTCAAGAAAGTCCTGCTCTCGAAAATCGTGTTTATAGCCTGGGATCTTCCAATAAGGCGGATCAAGGAAGAAGAATGAATGCGGACGGTCGTATCTCGGAATGAGATCCCGGAAGTCTTTGCACTCGATCTGAACGTTAATCAGACGCTGCCATGCCTTCTCAATAGTTGTTTCCAGGGTGAGCAGATTGAATCGAGGCTTGCCGGTGGTAGACATTCCGAACGTCTGCCCGGTGATATGGCCCCCGAAAGCGCATTTTTGCAAGAAGAGGTACCTTGCAGCTCGTTGCACGTCGGTCAAGGTCTCGGGATTTACCTGTTGTTCTCTGTCAAATTCAGAGCGGGAAACCAGACTAAATTTATACTGCTTGTAAAGTTCCTCTGGGTGATGCTTGATAACGCGATATAGGGTGACCAAGTCCTTGTCGAGATCATTCAGGACTTCTGCTTGTGATGGTTCTTTGCCAAAGAACACTGAGGCTCCCCCGGCAAATACCTCTACATAGCAGGCATGCTCAGGGATCTTACTGATGATGATTTTTGCCAGTCGAGATTTGCCGCCGAAATAGGGTATAACTCCTTTCATTTTTTGCCTTTTAATTTACAGCTTCATCTGCTACAACATCCCGCGTGCTTACCCAGCATCGGGACTAAGCAGGTGAACCCTGTCGCCCCCTTCCGTGTTTCCGCACGGTCGAGTGGTTGGGGGATGGTTTGAACATCCCCGTCCCGTCCTTTATCCCGTCCTTTAAATCGTGGGTTCGGCCTCAGCAATTTCGGCCGCGCCATTCGCGCTGCCCTGGGTTTCCTGCTGGGACCACGTCTGATTTGCTTCCATCTCATACGGCGTCGATTGGCTCGACAGGGACTGATTCACGTCTCCCTGCTCGCTGTGAGCGGTGTTGTTGACCCCGGACATATTATTGTTGTTGCCCTTGATGTTGTAGACCTGAGTATTCGCAACGGTCTTTCGATTATTCATCACGTCAATACCGCCACCGAAGTAACGAAGGAAAAGCCCGGCCCATGCTCTGGCTTCTTCGCTTGCGGTGGCTTCACGCTCGATCTGTTGGCCTCTGCTGGTCAGTTTGTTGGCCATGAGAGCGACCGCCTGAATGTCGGACGCCCCTTTTATGGCTTTGTTGTAGCTGTCCTCGGTGCCAATATTCTGATCGCGGATCGCCATTGTCTGCAGGCCAATATCCGAAGTTTTCACCTCATGGCCGCCTGGGGTGATATATGTATGCTGGTCTTTGGCACAGCCAAAAGATAAAAGCAGGGCCAGTAGGAGAAGCGGGAGAAGCGTTCGGGAAAGTTTTTTCATTTTGTCACCAATGTTAGAGTGGACCCATTACTGATGGCGTCGAATACCACAGCTGAAGGCGTATCTTTACGGGATACACCGCCTGTCTTACGCAAGACCGAGTTTACATACTCCGCACATTGCCATTTTTCGTTGTCTTTTGTTTTTCCGAAAAACCCCTTGATTGCCTCCCATTTGCTGTACGATTCTCCCACACGGCTGAGGGCGAATTCTTCTGCCTCTGGAACCAGGGGTTTATCCAGAGAGATCCAATAGAACGGGAGAAGTTTTGATAAAGGGAATATCCGGATCATGGGGACGACAGCCTCCAGAGTCATGACCCGACCGGCAACCGGCCAGGCAATCCCGACATGGGAATATTCTGATCTGGTAGCCATGCGGACGATCTGGGATTCGATATCAGACAGTGAGCCCCATCCGTTATGGGTGAAGGCGATAATGTCCCCTGACTGTATCAGGGGTCGTGCTGTTTTATAATCCAAGGAAGTTCTCCGGCCATCCAGTAGAGAAATTATAGGAGGACGGGTCCGGACTGGCTTCCATCGCCGCCTTGTGCTGTTCTGCAGCTGCGAACAATCCACTGTCAAGCGCCATTGCGGCCTGAAAGATCGACCCGGCTAAAGCAGGGCTCATTGTCGTGAAAGTGCCGTCCATGGTTTTCCAAGGAACGGGAGGAACGGCGGCACCGGCCATTAAGAGACCAAGGTGCTGAACTCTGGATTTTTGGTCTGAGTGGTACCATTTGGTACCAACCTTGAAGCCGCCATCCATGCGCTTATCTCGTTCGGTTTTGATTTGCTCCCAGGCTGCTGCCTTCTCTGCCTGGAGGATGTCTTCAGGCGTTCTATTGTCGAAAGGCTCGGTGGTGTTTCCTGCTGCCAGCCATTTCTGATAATCTTCCCAAAGGAAAACTCCGGGGTTTATCCCAGACTGTTTTGTGGTGAGATTGGTTACCGAGGCATGATCTTTGTCTTCAAATTTATACATTGTATCTCTCCCTTTATAGCCTTGAGTCCGCAGTCCAAGAATTAAGGGTCACAACATTAGTTTCTGTTGCCCACGTGCTTGTTACGAGAATGCCACTAATTTTTCCTATCGCAGCGGCAGCGGTCCCTACATTCAATACAGTTGTGACTGCCGGTGCGGCCCTCTTTGTCTGCTTGAAACCAATATATATAGACCTTTCATACGCATACGCTCCAATTGTAGTGTTGCCATAATGAGTGGTAAGATAGGCAATGGGTGCTTCTGCTTCGTAATATCTATTCACATCCCTTAATGGCTCACCAGGCATCTGCTCTTCATACTCAGTAGCAACCTCGCCGTCCTCAAGTTGCACCTGTGCAAGATCAAAGGTACCTGATTGTTGACCAAGGTTCGCCGCACGTGTATTAAACGACGTTCCGGCATCGTACCAAAACACCATGCCGAGATAGTCGTTATTGTTCGTGCCGACCGTCTTGCCCGTCATGCTCGGCAGGTTAACCGTCACATAGTATTTTTTAAATCCCGGCGTTACCGCGACCAGCTGTGTCCCGATAGCCGTGATTTCTGTGGATGGGCTACCACCGGTTCCGAAATTCTGGACAAACTCAACTGCAATATTCTTTGAGACGTCGGTGTCAAAATAGAAGGAATAGGTTGCCTTGTTTCCGGCATTGGTCTTGACCCGCTCAATTCGTTGCGACTTCCGACAGTAATTAGATGCTCCCGCAACACTCGTCACTACCGTTCGAGAAAAAAACTCCGGATTGCCCGGAACAAGGGTCTGGCCGGGCGTGAAGGCTTGCCGGGAGTGAACCTTTGTTGTTCCTGAGTGCTCATTCAACCACATTGTGTCGCTACCATAACCGCTGGTAGTCTGACTCGTAGCCTCCAACCAGATATCAAAGTTGCCATCTATGATGTGGTTTTTCCGACCTCTGTTCGCTGGCTGGTAGGAAAGCGACAAATCAGGCATGACTGTCAGGGCTTTGCCTATATCCACCGCAACAGGCGGATCAAAATATACCACCGCCTCAGCTATCGGCCGCAAATCAGCAATCCGCAATATTGCGGTGTTGCTGGCATCAACCATAGCCAGCGGGATATAATCGCCGGAGGGCGGAGTAAGCGATGTTGCCGCCACACCTGAGCTGTTGACATAAATCCAGTTCGCAACTGTCAGCACATTGCCCGCAGCATCGGTACCAGCTGCCGCCCCCGACATTGCCAGACTGCCAGCATCGACGCTCAGCGGTGCCCCATTCAAGCGCCCCACGATTGCCGCATAATTGGCAGTCAGGCCGCCGCCGTCGGTAACCTCTCCACCGGAAATAACGCGGTCGCCACCCAGTAGAGCCCCCATGACCACCTCATCGAGTATTCCGTTGTCGTTCCATTCGTCATCCCAGTTAGGGTCACCCGCTGCAGGCAACCGTTTTTTGAGCCGATTAGTAAAAGTGTTGGCCATGGCTCCCCCTTTACGCCGAAACGGTGAGGATCCAGGTTTGCACCATAGATTCACCCGCTTCTTTGTTTTTGACCGCGAAAACAGAACGGCAAAGCATTTGCCCGGCCGATGCGCTGTTAAAGATCGCCGCTTCGGTGATTGCTCCGGTTCCGTCCCCAGCTGGCCACGTGCATATGTACGTGACCTTGTTGGCGTCAGCCCCGGTGCCTTGAGTCCTGGAGTCAAGGGCGTTTCGGTCCAGCTCGGTTTCCAGTGCCGTGTTAGCGGCAACCGGTGTAGTTGTGCCGGTGCCTATAGCCATGTGCGACATTTGCGCTTGTTGCCTGCCCGCCAGCTGGTCGGCGATGTGGTTTTTGCCGGTGGTTACGACCAGGTTGGGACTCCAACCACAATCACGGATCGCGCCGGTCTCTTCGTTGACGAAAAGAAAATGCACCCGGCCAATCGGGCTAATTCCCTCCGAAATACCGGCAAACGCCGATTTGACATTTGCCCAGCTCGAGCAGATCAGCCACGCAGCCTGGAGCCAAAACGCGCACCATCCCAATACCCTTGTTCTCATTTTGCCCATCCCTTCTGTCTTCACGACAGTAGTTGGAGCGCTGTCCTGTCATCGCGACGGTCAGCGCCCTTTGTTCAAATACCCTTTGTCGGTTTTAAGGGTCGGCTCCGGAGCGTATGCTCGGATATCCTGCCCACACGCCGGACAACCAAAATTAACGGGAGTTCGCCCGCCTTGCAGTGGTGCTAAATTGCTGGCAGCAACACCGCCATCTGCCTTTTTCAGGTAGTAAATGTGCTGGCGGCAGTGCACACAATAAACTTTTGTTGCAGCCTGCACGGTTACATCCAACTCATCGCTCGGCAGGATTTTCCCGGCAGAGTTCGATCTATTTAATATCGCAGCAATCTTGTCGAACATATCAACCTCCAAACGGCGATACGCCGAAACCACTGCTCAGTTTGCCGCCGAAACCGCTGCTGAATAGCAAAGTGTCGGACACCACAACGGACGATGTCCGCAACGCGCTCAGGGCAACAATCAACTGCTCAAAAATTGACAGCTCGTCAGGGGATTTATGCCGCCATGCCGATAGGCCGCCAAACGGCACTTGACCAAAACCACCGCTACCAGCCCCGTACACATGCCAAAACTCAGGGAAATCCTCCATAGAAACTGTATCGTTGCGACTGATGCTGCGGTCGGTATTCAATGTCACCGCCACGTTAATGGCCTCGGCAAGCTGCAGCCTGATCTCCCATATGCTCATTAGCGCGTCGGAAACCATGGCCGCATCAGATCGATTCAAATCAAGGAGCGTGAGCAGCTGCTCAACAGCATGCATCGCCTCGGCATGTTCAGCGGCCTGGACAATCATTGTCGACAATGTGTCCATAATGATGAGCACCGCATCATCCCTGCTTATTCGGGTGAGGATGTAGAACAGGTTTTCAGCGACGATCCGCACCAGGTTGATGGACGAGGATTTGCCAGAGCCGAAAACTCGATCCATAGCCCGCAACACCATCGGCACTTTGTTCATCTGGTTGAAGGCGGCGGACACCTCGATAACATCCTCTTTCTCCAGGTCGAACTGATTGAGGTAGGCCATGAAGGTATAAAATGTCGAAGGCCATGCATCGGTCATCAGATAAAAATCGGCCACCTTGGCAGCCATGCCGGCGTCCCGGATCAAGTCGAAATTATAGCTGTCCGCCTTGGCCTTGAGACCGAACCGGGAGATCGATCCGGCGTCTTCGCGGGTCACGGAATCGAGAAAGCCGGCTGTCGATGAATCGCTTGCCGTCCAATCGCGTTTGAAAAACAGCTGCACCCGGTTGGAGATCTCCCGCAAGGGCTGGCGGGATACCGATATCGAGCGCAGCTGCAGGTTATCGGCGGTGAGCTGGCGGGATACTGGCTTGCTCGCCGGGTGCCCCTCCCGCAGGGCCATCTTCAGCTTGCCGCCGGAGGTAAAAAACCGGCTGTGGGTCTGATAGCAGATACGCTTGATAGCCTCCCGCACGGTAACATCGGCCTCGATCAGACCGTCCAGGCGATAGCCCCGCCCGGCAAACTTGGTGCCGATCGCAGCAAAGGACGCGCTGTCGAAATCGGCTGCAGCTACTCCGGCTCTAGTCGTCAGTAACTTCTGAATTGCCAGGTCCGGACGGATGCAATCGGACAGGCTGGTTACCTCGGCGGTTACTTCGTCGGAATAAACAACCTCAGTCGGCACATATTCGACATCGAAAAAAGCATGGAGGATGTAGACCGCCTTGGCGTCGCCGGCGTTGGCATAGATGACCCTGACCTCCCGGTTGGTGAACCATCCCCAATTAAAATTAACATGGCTGGTCAGATCAAACAAATTGACCACGGTCCGCGAAGGATTATCCTGAGCCTTGATGTTTAAAACCCGGTTGGCTGTTGCCAAACTCTTCACATCGTCGGAGTTTTTAACATTGACCACTCCGGTATTTTTGACTTTGCCGTTAAGCGCTGATCCGGTAATCCCTGTTACTTTTGGAGTAACCGCACCACTTTTTGTTGTCTCGAGGGTGACCTCGAAAAATCTTATTATTCCCCCAACAACGCCGGAACCTGTCCAGGAAATTATGACCGAGGTAACAAAGGAGGACATATTGAACCATTGATCGACAACTCCGGTATGAGGCACCCATGTAGGATTAACCCCTGGGATGCTCAAGGTAACTGTTCCGGCATCAAATGGGTCGAATCGTACATGCAGTCGTTGGGACAGAATTCCGCTGTGCCCGGCAAAATAGAATGTTTTCGATCCGCTGCCATATGTTCCGATTGATAACGGCATCCCTGTAGTACTGCCGTCGGTAATCACAGCACCCTGCACCGTTGCCTCATGGCCGTGTGTTGGATCGGCCACGGCAACCGTAGGCTGATCGAAATTATGGATATGCTCGCCACCGATTTCATGGTTGTGGCCATGATCGACATCGACGTCGGCATCCAGTGCGATCTCATCGTTTGGATTCGGTCGGGATAATCTGCCAACAACCCCGACGCCCGACACCCAGACCTCACAAAAATCGGCTAAAATCTTGCCGGATGACCAATGCTCAATCGCAAGATAGGCCCGCAAAATCTCGCCGCGATTGCGGTTTACCGTGGCCTGAATGAGGCCCAGCACACTATTGCCGGACTTGATGCAGGCTGCGGTGGCCAAATCGGCGGCATCATAGGCATAGGACGGCTGCAGGGCTGTATTGCTGCCGGTGACGCCGTCGAATTGCATTTCGAGAAAGCGGGTCGATTCGCCGAATTTTTTTACCCAGGGCTTTTCGCTGAAGATTACCCGGGCAGGATTCAGATCCGTGCGCACGGTGTAGATCTCAGCCGGTGCCGGAAAACCCTCAATCATCACATTGGCGACGGAGGCCACTGGACCGGCGCAGAGGACAAAGGTATGGTCGCCGATCACCGAGACGATCTCCCGCTTGTCCAGATGCTCAACCGCCGAACTGAGATAGCCGCGCTGGATCACCGTCAGGCTCGACGCAGTCCGCCCGCTGTAGCGGATTTTTTCCTCTTCGATCAACACGGTACCTGAGATGGGAAAGAGCAGATCGTTCAGGTTTTCGTAAACCGGTAAAACCATGGTGCCCGCCAAGATCGAGCCTTTGAGACGCAGGCGCTGCGTCGTTTTGGCTTTCAGTGCCGGGATCCGGCCGGGACTCCCGAAGGCTACGGGAATACTTCGGCCGATATCGCTGTCTGCGGCATAAGGCCAAACCTCGCGGGTGAGCAGATCGCCGCAGGGCTGGTCGTAGCGGATAGATAAAGAGACCAAATCCAGGGACAAAAGCCTGCTCGCCTCGTCAAACTCGATAGGATCCTGCACCACAAAGCGGTCGACCAGGGCTTTGGAGGATTCAGCCAGCCCGGCAAACCACTGGTACAACTCCACCTCGACGTTTTCGGGGTATTCGGCGAGAAAATAATCAGAGAAAGGCTGGTCGCCGCCGTTCCACAGGGTGATGGTCATCTGCCTGATCTCGCCGTTGTCGTTGGCCGTGGCATCGCCAGCCGAATCCTGCAGCTCTCCCCAGTTCTCCACCAGGGGCAGGTATTCGTTGCTCAGGCCATCGGCCGCGCCCAGCTTTTGGTCGGAGAGATAGACGTTGCCGGCATCCGGAAATTTAAAGACCAGCAGCTGCCGAGGGCGCCTAAAAGAGGCGTTCTTGGCGCTGATAAATGCTGCGGTCAGATCGGTTCTCATCCGACCACCTCGAGAAGCAGTTCCCCGGCAAACCGATGATAGGAGGTCTCGGGGAAATCAATCTTGGTGGTCAACAGCCGCACCGTATGGGCGTTGCCCTCTTCGTCGTAATAGGTAAATGGATTTGCGGCACCATTACAGATGGTGTTATGCCAGGTTTTCAGGGCCTGATAATCGGCGAGCGGCAAGCCCCTGAAGACGATCGGGAAGGTCTTGATGGTTGTCCCCAGATCTTCAACCTGCAGCGAGCCGCCGCCGGTGCGGTCGATCACCTGGATCTTTTCCACCGGCCGCGAAACCGGATAACGGATGCCTCGGGTAAACTGGAGACTATTTGCGCCGAGCACAAAACGAGGGTTCATGATCTGGCCTCCAGGCGGCGTTGCTCACTGACAATGGATATCACATCGGAGCGGGACACCTGCTGATTGATATTGACGGTGACGCCGCCCTGGGCGTTTTTGCCGTTGTGAGCAGTTCCGGCCGCCGCCACCTCCGACGCGGACATCGAGGCGTCTGTATTCTCGTAGCTGCCGGATGGGGCAGAGGATGAGGAGGTGGGCTCGGCGGGAGCGGCGGCCGCAGCCCTTTGCAGCTGCTCGAATTTGGCTATCAGGCCATCGATGCCGGTGACTACCGCGCTGCCGTCGAAGTGGGCCTGGAGGCCGATTGTCTTGCCGTTCAGTTCGTCCGCTTCTACGCCCACGGCGATGAGTTGACTGTTCATCTCTTCCGTTTTTTTGGCAAACTGTTCTGCCAAGGTACCGGACTGTTCCTGCATCCTGGTCATCGCCACCCCTGCGGCCAATTCGCCTTCTTCATAGGCATCGGCAGCGAGTTTGCCAATTTCATCGTATAGCCACTGTTCAACCTCATAAATATCGGCTCCGGCTTCTTTCCAGCGGATGGATTTTCTCACCAGTTCGTTTGCTTCCTGGGTGAAATATTTTTCAGCACCGAACCCGGCTTCTTCATACATTTCCCGCTCGGCTGCCGCTTTCTCTTCGGCTTCGCTCTTGTGCTTGTCGAGAATTTTCTGTCGCTCTTTCTCCTGATACTTTAAGGCATTGGTTGTGCCCTCGATCTGTGTTCGATAGCTGCTCTGTGCCTTGACGCTTTCGTCTGCCAATGCCGCCGTGCTTACCCGGTTCTTCTCCAGCCACCCGTCAAACTCTTTCGCGTCCATCTTCGCGAATTCGAAGAAGGACAGTCGACCATCGAAGACAGCCTTCCACCCTTTGAAGGACTCAGCGATATTGACAAAAGTCCCGGCGATAGATCTTGCCTCTTCTTTAAAGCCGACGATGAGGCCGGTCGCCCAGTTCATCACCTCCGTAAAGATCGGCGCAAATTCGGCGGCGACGGCATTCTTCAGCCCCCCGAAAGCACTGGTGGCTTCGTTGGTGGCAACGCCGGCGTCCACAAGTTTTTTGTTGTCGACTTCGCTGATGGCAAGTCCCAGCTCTTTCGCCCGCTGGGCCTTCTCTTTCAAGGCCTTGCCGTTCTCTTCAAGAAGTGGCGTCAGCAATGCCGCATCGTTGCCGATGGCTTCCAGATAAAAGACCTGTTCCTCGGCGCTGATGTTGGCATCATCCATGGCCTTTTTCAACGCCACCAACACATCCGGCCCGGAGAGCTTCTGCAGCTCCTGGGCGGTCAAGCCGACTTTGGGTGCAACGTTTTCAAAGAAGTCCGCGAACTCACCGCCGCCGGTGGCAATAAAATCACCGATCTTGTCCTGCACGTCCTTGCTGATATCGGCGAGCTTCTCGGCGGACACCCCTACGGACTCTGTGGCAAAAGCATATGCCCGGAACTCCTCGCTGCCCATCTTCGCCAGCCGGGCCAGGTTCTCCATCTCCTTGGCCTCCCTGGCGGAGGTGATCACCAGCGCGGAGACAGCGGCAACGGCTGCGGTGGCACCGGCTGCGATCCAGCCCCAGACTCCTTTGACCTTGTCCCAGGCGGCGCCGATTTTCGAGGCCGACCCGACCCCGGACTGTTCGACCTTGCGGAATTCTTCCTGCGACTTGCCGGAGAATTCCTTGACCCGCACCGACCCCTTGTCGTCGACATAGAGCTCGATTGCAACTTTGGTATTTGATTGCAGCATGGTCTTTTACGCGGTCGCAGGCCGTTGTTGATGATAATGTTTTATCGTCCGGTGAATGCTTACCAGACAGCGTCTTGCCAAACGGCGATCACCTGGGGCGATCTCCAGATCGTCCATGGCCTGGGGCACTGCCGACATGATCAGCTCGCCCCAGGGGCAGACCCGGTCATGCAGGGCCAGCAGTTGCCTGGTCAGCATGTCCCAGCCATTGACCGGACACCCGGTCGCTCCTGTGCCATCCCTGGCACCCGCGACACTAGGCCATCCCTGGCCGTCGCATTCCGGTTCGATCTCGTCTTCCTCAAGGTTTTTGCGGCATTGCTTGCAGTTGACACTCGGGTAATCGAGCTGGAACTGCAGCGCCGCCATTACTTTTTTTCGGCCTCGGCCTCCCGCTCGATGTTGTGTCGCTCAATATCAAAGGCCACCCTGTTCAGCCAGGCGGTAAAACCGGGCGACCAGGTCATGAGGAGTTGCCGCGAGGTCTTGTCGAAAGCGATCTCCCCCGTGAAGCCTTTTAGCTTTTGCGCGTCGGCAATCAGGACAAGCCGCCGCAGATCCTCGACCATCAGGCCCTTCCAGTCGACCACCACGTAATCGCCGAACAGTTCCTGGTACGCTTCGCCATTGAGCACCGGCCGCTTTTTCATCAACGCCAGGTCCCATTGCAGCTCCGTTGCCGCCTGGACAAACTCCTGATGTTTGCCGCCGATCGGCCGCGCCAGGATCTCGAAAGTTTTCGAGCCGGGATAGGCCACCCAGATCGGCGGCTGTTCATCCCGGGTGTCGATGATGTCGGCAAGTTTCAACTCATCCATGATCTGTCCTCAACAAACTAAGCAAGAGGGTTGGTGGTACGTTTATTGACAACCTCGATCCGCATCGGTGCGGTAAGAGCCGTCATGCCTGCAGGCGCTGTGCTTGCCCCGATCCCTTTCAAGTTCATGGAATAGGGGATCTTGCCGGGTCCGGATACCGGCGCTTCCGGGCTGTCGATCTTGAGGTTGGAAAGCAGGATCCGCAGCTTGTACTTATGCGCGCCTTCGATGGTCTTGCCGGTGAAGGTGATATCCATCTTCTTGCTGACCGTGTTCTGCCAGTCATCGAAATAGGCGTCGTTGGCGGTGTTGTATCGTGGGAACTTGAGCGCTAGCGTACAGGCCGGGAAGCCGTTGTCGGCAGGCTCTTCCAGGCCGTCTTGCCCGGCCACATAATCGGATTCCATTGGCCGCGAAAACGTCAGCTCGAAGCTTGCCGGATAGAGTTTGTGCGAATCGGCAAGAGCCACATCCTCCTGGTTGTTCATCCGGAAGACCGTGTCCTTGTTCATGATGACACGGTTCTGTTTCAGGGCCGTGACCAGGGCCATAGTGACGGCCGTGTTGGTTGTAGAATCGCGTTTTAAAGTATCGCAGATTGCCTCGAAGCTGATTTTCACCGGCTTGTTCATCTCTGCGGAAAGCTTGAAGCCGTGCAGTTTGACCGACGGGTATTCCCAGATCTTGTCGACCAGCTTTTTCTGCGCCAGCGTGCCGAACAGGCCGTCGACCTTGGATGTCAAGTTATAGGTACCCGCGTAGGCGGCAGTCGCTTCCTGCTGCACCGGCACGCCGGCAGATCCCATGATCAGCGCCAGCCAGACGTCGAAGCCCTCGTACCTCATATAGGCCTCGATGTTGCCGGCAACGTTCTCGACGCCCGCGTCCGCCTCGGTCACCCACTCCTGGCCGGCGGATTCGTCAAGCTCCAACTCCATGCCGACCTTGATATTATCGGCCAGTATCAACACCCCGTCTCCTGCTTCGCAGGCAACCGGCGTATGCCAGACTCCAGCCTTGGCAAGACCGCAGATCGTTTCTCGCCCGGTTATTTCATTCGCCATTTGGGTACATCCTCCTTAAATGTTTGACCGTTCCAGGGTATAGCTCATGGTCCGGACCAGCTTGACTATCCATTGTTTGTTCTCGGCCTGAAACATCTCCGTCGGCCGGTCCGGGCCGATCTGCACCTGGTCGATGTCGGTCAGCCCGAGATGGTTGTGCATGAGCAGGTCACTCGCATCGTCCATGAACCGGTACAATCCGACAACCGCCTCGCCGCCGTCCGTAGTCATCCGGACAAATGCGGCGAGTTCAATTCTCATGGTCAGTTCGACCATCTCACCGGGCTGTTCCTCCCGCGTCACTCCGCCGTCCTTGATGCCGAGGCACGGCTGCCGGGTCCCGGTCGGCATATAATTGACATGCGGGGTGATATAGCAGTCGCTCCGCCTCGGCAGCTGGGGCAGGGTCTGCAGGACGTTTTTAATGGCAGGGAGCAGGATCTGCATTTAAATGTCCTTTAAAGTCGTTCTCGAAAAGAGCCGGTCAGGCGCTGTAAAGACCGCCGCCGAGCTGCCTGCCGCGGCCTTTTCTTCGCCGCCCAGGGTCTGCTTGCCGGTCGACAGCCGTTCCAGGGTCTTGAGCGCTTCCCTGTACCGATCTTTTCTGTTCTCCGGCACCCCACTGTCATCGAGCGAGTAGAGGTTCCAGATGGCGATGTCGACCGCGAGCGTCGAGAGCAGCGGCTGCGGATCGGCGAGCGGCAGCTCATAGCGGTCATCAACGGCGAGGTAGCTGTCTATCTCGACACCCGCCGCTTCCAGCGCCGCCTCTATAGTGGCCGTTATCACCTGGCCGCTGTCCGCCTCGTCGGTGAGGCGGATCAATTCATCCTGGGTGATGCGCTTATTCAGATCGGCGATAGTGGCGTACATGGTTATTTATCCCTGTCCAGGATGTCAGGTGCTTTGGCTGATTTATGTGCTGCTTTTATCGCTGCAGCTTTTATTTCGGCTTTCGTCCACGTTGTTTTGGCTTTCTCCGCCGGCTCGCCTTCCGAGACGACTACCGTCAGCATCGGCTCCTCCTGGAGGCTTTTCAGTTCATCTTCGGTGAACTTGTCGTCGGCATGCTCGGTCGGTCTGCTCGGATGAGCGACCCCGCAGCGCCGGAAGCCGTCTTTCTTACTGGTGATGATGATCATGTTTCAATCCTCTTCGATTATTAAGAAGAAGGCCGGGCCTCAGCCGGGCCTTCAGTTGATCAGCCGTTACCTATCAGCCGAGACCGGTAGAGCCCCAGATCAATTGCCAGAAGCCATAGCCGCCTGCGCCCCGAGCTTCGGCGCCAAACTTGAACTTCTTGCGCATGAAGACATCGTCTGCCTGGGGATCGATCTGCTGAACGAATACCGGCTTCTTCCGCTCCTGGTAAATGAACGGCTTGACCGGCTTGGTGGTATCGAGGAGGAACCATGCGGTAGTGCTGGTCAGCCTCGGTTCGACGACAACTTCGACGGTGCCTTTATAGGGGTTGGGCTTGCCGTCATCAAGCTTTTCGTTGGTGGCCAGGATGTTGGCGACAGCTTCCAGCGCCGGAGGAACCAGCAAAATATTCGGGATGATGTTCAGGGGCCGCCCCTCGTCATCCTTGAAAGACATCATCGCCGTCCGGCCGGCACCGAGCGAGGCGATTGCCAACGCTTGGGTTGCGGCACTGAGAACCACCACACCCTTGTTTGACACAGATACTCCGGCTACCACATGATCGGTATCGCACATGTACTGACCGTCATAGCAGGGCGTGGTGAAGACCCCATTCTCCAGATCGGCGACGATCTCATCCGGCAGCTGCTTGGCCGAGAACGCCGCGCCCTGCGCCTGCGGGGCGTAGATCCCGAGCTGATCGTCCTCGATATCGTTGCGATCGACCTCGACGGTTGCCTCAAAATCGTCGTTGACAACGGTGTAGCCGAAAGCGGACAAAGCTTTTACCGCCTTCTCACCGATCCACTTGCGCATTCTCGGAAAGCTGGACAGCCATTTGTAATCGTTTTGACTCCCGGTCGACGGCACCAGCATCGCCACCTTTTGCCAATTGCTGGGCGCGGCCTCGAAAGCCTTGTTGAAGGTTGTCTTCAGGTTGGTGAAGACAACCGCGAGAGTTGCAGCATTTACTATCATGGTAATTCTCCTCTTGATCCTTTAGTCTTTGCCGCTGACGATCAGCGATTAGGCCGTGAACATGACCCCGGACGCCCTGAGTTTAGCGAGCAGGGCATTGAAATCGGTTTTCAAGGTGGCCACGTCAGCCGCCACTGAATCCGCCTGCGCTGCCACCTGCGGCATGCCGGCAGGGATCTGCACCCAGACACCGTCCGAAACAACTTCGACAACCCGCCCGGCGACAATACCTTTAGTCCCTGGGGCATCGGCCACCGTCTCGTCATCCTCGACAAAGCACAGCTGCCCGGCATCGGCCTGGTCGACAGCGTTGCTCGCCGAATTCTTGAGCTTGAACATCCCCCCGGAATAGACCTGCACCCGTTTGGCACCATCCGCCCCGGCCGAGTTATCCACGTTCTGGTCGGAGACGCCGAACACCCTGATCGAGGCCGCATCAGCTGCTTCGACCGTATATCCGGAGCTATTGACCCCGACCATCTTGCCACCTTCGACAGCGGTCGAAGCCGCCACCAGCAGAGACAAGAGCAACCCTGTTTTCCTTTCCGTCATTCTGTCAGCCATAATAGCCTCCTGGTTTGTATGTTTTTTGTGCCGGCCGTGAAGCTGGACGGTTACTTGCCGTACTTGGCGATATCTTCCGCCGAATTGCCGAACATCTCGGCGACCTTCTGTTGCTCGGAGTTGAGCGCCGTTTGCGTATCGCCTGCCGTCTTACCGGCAAGACCCGACTCGCCTCCGACTACCGGAGCAGCCTTGCAGAACTCGGAGAACAGAGCAAGCCCGCCTTCCTGCCGACACTGGGCCTTGTGGTAGTCAGCGGTCGCCGGGGTGATCTTGCCGTCTTTCAGGGCCTGGTCGATGGCGGCGTTTACGGCCGTCTCAAGCTGCTCTTTTTTTACGTCGCCGAGCGACTTCTCGGCGTTGGTCGCTCTTGCGACCGCCGTATCGTAGTCGGAGCGCGGGACGAACTTATCGAGACTCGGGGTCTCCGCCCGATTGTTGGCGGTAGAGACCTCGTTTTTCAGCTCCTTGATTTTGGCCACTGCGTCCGCATCGGTGGCGGTTTCCGGCAGCCCCAGGGCCACGAGAATTGCTTTAAGCATTTCATCCTCCTTGTTTTCGGGGTTACCCCCCTGTTGACTATTAAGCGCCGGCAGCTCCAGGTTCGGCTGGTTGGTTAAACCGACCGAGGTGAGTCCGACGATGATGCCGCTTTCGCGGTTGTAGACGATCACCGGGCTCATGTACCGGTACGCCCGTTCGCCGATAAGTTTTTTACCTTCAGCGTTCCATTCGACCATGCCCCATATCTCGCCGTCCCGCACCGCCAGCTCATTGATCCAGCCGACCGCCGGGGCAGGCTCGCCAAGCCGGGCCTTCAACTCGCTGCTGTGCTCGAGGTCGATCGGCAGATCGCGGCCAAGCTCTTTGAAGGCAACCAGGATTTTCTCCGGCTGGCTGTTGAGCCAGGATCGTCCGTCGCGGCCCTCGACTGTACCGGCAGGGATAAGCTGCCTCCATTCCGGGGCCTCGCCCAGGGCGGCCACGAGGTCCATGGTATTCAGGGCAATGCTGCCGAGTTTCATAGCAAGTCTCCTACGATGATGTATTCTTCGAGCTGCTCCTTGATCTCCGGCCAGTTTTCATCCTGGACCATGAGGAAGGGCCGCGCCGGGGTCTTCACTTTTTTGCCGCGCCCGGCCTCGCCGCCGAACTGGTGGATGGCAGCGTAGATCTTATTGGTGCCGACCATGACCGCGTTGTTCTCCGCCTCATAATGGATCGAGCCCATCAGGCCGCCGGCATGGCCCTTGCCGATGAGGATCGAGCCGCCTTTTTTCATAACCAGCGTTACCGGCGAGAGCGGCTGCCAGCCGTTTGGCCGACCACCCGCCTGGAAGTTTTCGACCACCGAGGCCTTGACCGTCTCGCCGATGATCTGCATGGCGGGCAGCAGGTTGCCGCAGCGCTTGGCGATGGTCCCAAGCGTTGCCGTCATCTGCTCGTCATGGATCTTTATGCGAATCGTCGTTCCGGCCACTTGTCACTCCTGTCAATCTGAGGTATTCTTTTCATTACAGTTATGGCGATTGAGCTGCGGATCGATAATCGCCATACAGCGCGGGGTCGCCGCAGTGACCTGTCCGCTGTCCATCACATCAATCCTTCCGGTAAACCAGCTGTCCAGCCCTCTGCTTGTTCATGTAGCTTCTTTGGCTGGTCGGTATCATTGTCCACGCCTGCAGCCAGCCGTCTCCCGTTTCCGCCACCACCAACAGGAGCTTCTCCTTGCCGAGATCGAGCAGCTTGATAATCCGCTGCCGGAGGATGATCTTGCCGGTGCCCTTGTGGCGCTCAAAGGTCAGCCATACTTCATGTGGATCGGTGAGCACCTCCGGCAAAAACGGCAGGTATGGGGTCCGTTCGGCCGCAAGGTGACTGCCGAAGGTCTCGGCGTTGACCAGGATGTCGTAGCGAAAGCCGTTTGCTTCCAGGCTGAAGACCGCCTCCTGTCCGCCGATAATCTCCTCGAGGCCCGCCACCGTCGCCTCCTTGCTGGTCAGCTTCGGCCCCAGGGCAGCTTGCGGCTGATCCGGAGCAAGCCGCTCGGCCAGACCGTAGGTCAGCCAGTCGCCGGGAGTGAGCTTTTCCCAGGCGTCCGCCTTCATCGCCTGGTATTCCGCCATGGCATTCTTCGAGAGCTTCTGCCCCCAGGCCGCCCGACCGGGGCTGTAGTCCCAGCCTGGGTCGATACCGACCGGCACCTGGCTGACCTCGCCGGTCTTTTTGTTGACGTACTCATAGGTGCCGTCATCCGGGGCCTCGGTTCGCAATTTATGTTTGTTGCGCTGGTATTCGGCGTTGCTCATCGTCGTCACACCGCACTTGCAGCCCCAGCCGTTCGCCGGCTCGTGAGTCCGCCACCAGGGGTCATCGTAGCGCAGCACGATGTTGTACCACCGCATATGATCCTTGCGTGGATTGACCGAGCTGGAAGGCATGTATTTCCACCAGGGCCGCACCGCGAGCACCGCCGGAGCGGTCCGCCCGGCGTAGTGGCCGGCGCTGTAGGCACTGGAGAGGTTGGTGTCGAAAATGACCGCCGATCGCCAGTCGCGGCCACCCTTGTATTGCCAGCCGTTTTTTTCGATGACCTTGTCGAAATCTTTTCTAAACTCTGCTAAGGTGGTTCCCTGGCTGATCGCCTTGTCGACAGCATCCCGCAGATCCGTGAGCAGCTCGGCCTTGGTCGCCCCGGCGACGACGAAAGACCGGCTGTGCATTCCGCCCCAGAGATCGTCCCATTTCTTGGTCGGGAGATTCACTTTATCCCTAAAGAAACGGATCGCCTCATCGAAGGGCAGGTTGAGATATTCGGCGGACGGTGCGGTCATCTATGGAACCCCATTTAAAACCCGTTTAATTTTTCCTGTGCTGCACGCGCCACCCCTGCTCCGCAAGTGTGGGCGGACAAGCCTGAAAAACGATTACAGGCCATTTTACGCGTTTTCATCTTTTCGCCTCTTCGCCTGCGTCAAATCGCCCGGCAAGATCGGCCAGAACCAGCCCCCGCCTCATCAGGTTGCCGAATTCGGCGGCATCCATTTTCGGGTACAGCTCGATGAGCCGGTCCCGGAACTCTTCGAGGCTTCCCACCTCTTCAAGCAGCTGCCGCATTGGGGCAAGCAGGGGATCGAGTGCCGCCTCGCGGGGCAGGCCGTTCAGGATCTCCACCGGATGGGGATCCTTTTTTTCTTCGGCTTGCTGCCCCTGCCGGTTCTGGGCCGTCTCCGTTTCCACTTTTACTTCCGGCGCCACTGCAACGCCGGGAGGCCGTAAACAATCCGCCCCTTTCGCCGGATCAGGCAGGCCGAGTTTATCCCGAACCACTGACTGCTCAACCTTCAGGCCCTGGGGAACGAGTTTTTCCAGGGCGTTGACTAGGACGGCGATATCCTCTTTCTGGGCCTCCCGCAGGAACAGCTCCGGATAACTCTCCCTGGGGCCGAAGTTGAGGTCGATGAACGGCCTGACCAGATCGAGGTTAAGGGTCTCGGCCAGTTGACAGGCATCGTCATCCCGGATATCCGTGCGCACCTCGGCCTGGGCATCGTCGCCGCCGAGTTTGCCGGGTGTGCCTACCGTCGTTGCGGTCTGGCCGAGAATGCCCCGGCTCACCTGGGCATCGAGATAATCCGCCAGCTTGTTGAACAGCTCGTGGCCGCCGGTCGACTTGGAACTCTCGGCGAACTCGATCTTCATCGAGTCGGGAAAGACCGCTCCGGCATCGGTGCCGAGATTGGCCACCGCCATTTTGAGGATGGCGATATCCTCGTTGCTCGCACCGGACTGATACTTGCCCACCCGAAGCGGCATGCCGAAGATCTCGGCAAATGCCATCCAGTCCTTGATGGTGTAGTTCTTGAACATCCAGGCCCAGGCCGCGACGCGGGCGATACCGCCGCGAATCGGGATGCCGGTTTTCAGGTGCGGCAAATGCACGATGAATTTATACGGCGCAAGCGGGATGCCTTCCGCCAGGTTCTCTTCATCGAGCAGGCGAATGGTCCGCCTGCTCACCCGGTCGAAAACGAAAAACCTGGGGTCGCGCCATTCGTAACGCGCCGGCTGCCATTTCGTCCCACGCTGCCAGATGATTTCGGCAACCGAGTAGCCCTTGCCGAGTCCATCGAGCAGATCCTTCAGCAGCCCCCGAAAGCCGGGCCTCTTGACCATCACTCGGACCTCATCGGCAAGCTTCACGTCTTCCGGCTTGTCGGTTGCCGCTTCGACGATGATCGGCAGCGACGCAGCGGCCAGCTTGCGCTTACCGATCTCGCAGCGATAGTGGAGATCTTTCTCTTCCATCTCTTCGGCAAGAGTCAGATAGTCTCTCGCATCGCCTTCCGCCGCGCCCCTGAGGAGAGCAGCCAGGCGCACCGGCGTCAACCCGCCCGCAACAGTCTGATCCCAGACGGTTCGGATGCCGGTAAGCGACGGAGCCGAAAGTTCACGGGTCAAGGCCTGCGTTTTTACCGGGTTGCCCCGGTGATCATAGATAGTCACCATCACCATGTCCCTTCGGTGGCACTAAAGCCCGCCGTTGTTTTGATCGACCGAGTGTCCCGGTCATCGGTCATCTCCCGCTTTTTGACGGGGTGGTAGGCGTATTCGATCTTGCCGTCGGTGCGGGTGGCAAAGTAGCCGAGCGCCAGAGCGATAGCCGAGTCGCCATGCCGTTTGAACTCAGCGTTTTTAGTATCCGCCTGCCGCAATTTCGGCAGTTTGATAATACCGTCGATCATCTCCAGCGCGCGCAGATCGTTGAGCACGTCGGCATCGCGCATCAGGTCAAACATTTGGTCCTCAAAGGCCTGCTGGAATGGCACCATATTGGAGCGGTACCAGGCGTCGTTAAGCATCACCTGGTGGATACGGTCCAAGCCAAACTCCTCGGCGGTATACTCCGCCAGGGTGGCACCGTTGCCGGTGGCGTCCATTGCCCCACCGATGAATCGCGGCAGGCGGCGGATTACACGCCAGATGATCTGTGTCTGATGCCTGGTCGGGACGCTTTTCATCTCGATCATAAATGGACAGCGCCGGCGCAGATCCTGCTCGATGGAAAGCGGAGCAAATACGGCAAAGTCGCCGTGCCTCGCATAGTCGCTTCCGAAGGCGTGTTGCCGCTCCGCATCCAGGCTGTCCAACAGTGGGTCAAGGTTTATCCTGATCCACTCGGATATAAATGAATCCCGATACGACAGCGATTTCGGCACAAAATCCTCAGGTAGCGCCAGGCGCAAAATCGGCCTGACTTCTTTCATGCTCTGCTCGATGAGCACTCCGGGAATGGCGACCCCGGAGCCCTCGCGCGGGATGGCGTCCAACTCCTCGCGCATGGCTGCGGTATTGGTGCCGTAGCCCTTACGTACCTTGTCGTACCAGGCCTTCTTGCCCTCGGCCGTTGGCGTCCAACCCTTGACCAGACAAACCCTTTCAAAAAGTCCATTGGCAACGGCATCGTCAAAGGTGCAATGGAATATCTTGAAGGAGGCGAGCCCGGCCCTGCTGTCGCGGATCAGCTGATTGAATGGGTTCTTCGCGCCGTTGTGCGTGCTGATGATGCGGATCTTTCCACCCCAGATCAGCAGCGCGGTACAGGCATCGATTACCGCCTGGACGTTTTTGTGAAACGCAGCCTCATCGATATTGACAACCCCCTGCAGGCCGCGAATGTTGGCCGGGTTGCTTGACAGCGCCACAATCTGAAACCCGCTCAAAAACCGGATGCGATAACTGGTAATCTGCTTCGATGTGCCGTCATCCTGCTGATCCTCAAACAGAAAGACCTCTATGCCGTCCCAGCCATCAGCCATGGCCATGGCCATAACCTTGGCCATCTTGGCGCAATAGCCGATATACTCCAGGCCTTTCTCTTTGGTGTCGCCGACATAATAGACGTTGTCTCCACCGGCGAGCTTGTGGCTGGATGCGGTGATGGCGTCATCCAGGGCGGTGGCATAGGTGATGCCTGTCCGACGCCCCTTCTCGGCAATGTTTAAATCATCATTGTGGATCTGCTTGATCCACTGCCGCTGGTGCAACATCAGCACACCCTCGGCTAGCGGATCCAGCCCCGCAGGAATCTCCCTCACCGATGCCGGCAGCTCATCGGAATCGATGGGGATGATACGGACTACATCGCCAGGGCGTCCCATTACCTGACCCCCAGTACTTCTTTCCGCCAGAATGCAGCCTGCTCGGCATTGAGACCATGCTGCGTTGCGACCTGATCGACTACCTTTGCCGCATCCTGCAGAGCCTGCTCCCGGATCTCCTTCTCACGCTTGACGTTCATGGTGCTTGACGCCTCAAGCCGCTGGACCGCCAGGGCCAGGGCCTTGAGGTTGCCGATCACACCCGGGATGGATTCTTCACTCAGCTCCGCATCCTGCAATTTGAGGGAGAGATCGAAGGCCAGGGTCCGCAAGACCTCATTGACCAGGTTGCCTACCTGCCCCTGGGGCGCGGCACCGAGCTTGCCGATCCACATCTTCGCCACTTCCCGGCTTTGCTGCAGCTTCTCGCCGGCCTTGCGCATGGACAGGTCATAGCGGTTGACCGCCGATTTCGATAGCCGTTCGGCATGGCCATCCTCTTCGAGGATCTCGTTGATCCTGGCGGTGGCCTCGAGTTGGCTGATGCGCGGATCGCGCAGCAGCTCCTGTAATCGATCCAGGATATCCGCCGGCAATCTGTCTATGGTGGAGGGCTTACCCATGGCGGCTACAGCTCCGGCTCCGGTCGTTTTACGCCGGGAATCACCACGGCGCCATTAGCCACGTCGAGGCCCCTGGCCGTCAGCTTGGCGACCATGACGCCCGTCGTGTCGGCTACGGCCAGCAGACCCTGCTCGGCCAGCCAGGCCAGCTCAGTGCGCAGCAGGTCGACGCTGACGTTGTGTCCCATAGAGCGCAGCGCCGAGCGCAGGACATATTCGTTGTGGCTGTAGTCGGCATCCTCGGCCAGCACGCGCAAGACGACCAGCCGCCTGTCCGCCTCCTGTATCAGTTCGGCAAAATTCCCCATTAATCCGTCCTCAAATGATGTTGGTTAAGCAGATCGACCGCCCGATTGATTCCGGAGAGCCTGCCGTCGAGCCTGCCCAGGTTTTCCGTCAGTGGGCCGATCTTGTTGGAGAGTTCGGTAAGATCCTGGCGGCTCGGCAAGTGGCGGATATCGGACTGCAGCTCGGTCTGTTTGCTTTCCAGATCGATGGTGCGTTGCTGATGTTTCTCGCAACTCGATTCACGCTTCACCTTTGCCTCATTAATTGTCCGCAGCGAGGCGGAGTGGCCACCCACTGCTTGCTCCAGGGCGACAAGTCGTCCCTCGTTGGCCTTCTTGCGCCTGTCCCACCAGACATAAACACCGATGGTAAGGGTGACGGCCAGCTGGGCGATGTCGAACCAAAAACGCCATGCCGTATAGTCTTGAATCACAATCGCTTCCTCTTTCTCTCAAACTCTTCGACGCAGTCGACACAATGAGTGCACCCGGGGAGGATGGTCCGCCGGGCTTCCGGGATCTCGCCCCCGCACTCAAGGCAGTGGGTAAGACTATCGCCACCTACCTCCATCCTCTTTCGGTGCAGTTCAATTGCCTGGTCGCGATAGTAGGCGTCCAGTTCCTGGGCTCGATCGAACTGATCCATCCTATTTCCCGTTTTTCTCAATCTTGCGGCCGAGGCCGATCATGCCGCCGGCAATCGCCAGCTGCTGCAAGCCCGCCTCGGTGTCGCCGTTCACGATACTCACCACGCCAAGACCGGCCGTACACGCGGCGGCGAGCCATGTGATCCATCCCTTCATGCTGTCTTCTCCCTGGTTGTGAGCTGCTCGTATAGCCGCTCGATTCTTGCTACGTAATCGATTGTTTCCTTCGAATGACGGCCGGTCACTTCCGGCAGGGCCATGGTGATGGACTGCCATTTGTCGGTGGGCAGGTTGGCGAGCGCGGCAATCTTCTGCGCTTCGATGATATGACCAGGCCCGGCGTTATAGCTGCCGAGCATGAAGCGGATCCGCTCGATGCCGCTTTCCTTCTTCCAGATATTCCAGCACTGCCGATCGTAGGCGATGCCGAACCGGATGTTGGTATGAGGCAGCGGGGAAGGAACGGTGCCGAGCTTTTTGGCCATGTCCATCTCGGTGCCCGGCATCAGCTGCATGATACCGAAAGCCCCAACCGGGGAGACCGCTTCCGGATTAAGGGATGATTCGGCTATGCCCTGGGCCTTGAACCACTGCCATGGCAAGATTTCATAAAAGAACTCCAGGGCAGACACCTGGAAGTAGCGGTCATAAATGTTGGTATAGGTGTGTCCCTTCACGCTTCCCCCATTGTCCTTGAACTGTGAACCAGGCAACCGGAGCGGTCCAGGATTGGACCACCCCGGCAACCAGGCGGAGATCAGAATGTCAGTGGTAGATATAAGGGAAGAAGAGAGAAGCGGGTAAGTCTGATTTATTTCAGGTGTGGTAGTGCAGGGGGAGGAAAACTAGCGGTGGGGGAGAGGGGGCGGCGGGAAACCGCCCCTTGATTTGCACTACCGTAATCTTGCTTGCTCGACCTTCGGGAGTAACGCGAGGATCAGTGTAACGATCCAAGAAAATATACACGTCAACAGGAGCATAAGGATTACGCTTTTGCCCCTGCTTTTGGCAAGATATCCGTTCAGAATAAACGGCAGGATGAAACCACAAAGGATAACCAAAATTATGACTGCTACAGGTGCATCAAGTCCAAACATTCTAACCTCCATTGCGCTGATTTTTTGGAATTTAACATTAACCGATGTTATGGTTCTTCACCCTATCTCACATAGATGTCAAGCAGTTTCATGTTTAAAACAGTTTCAGTTGCTTATCCTCACCCGGCTGCTGTCCGAGGATGTTATAGGCATGCCGCTCGCAGATGCCGCTTTTCCTGGCCAGATCCACCACGGAGATTTTTCCCTGGTCATATTCCTTCCTGATGAGCGCATCGCGCCATCTGATCAGCCATTTTTTATGGCCATAAAAGGTGGCTGGAGTGCCGCCGAATAATTCGGCGATTCGAAGAGCCATCCTCACGCCCACCACTTCGGCCAGGACCCGCAGATCGCCGGCCAGTTCGTCCAACTTCGGCAGGTAATCATCGGGCAGATCGTCAACCTTGTAGCTCATTGGCACCTCCATCATCGGTCGAAATCAACGTCTTCACGCAAGCCCCAGGACTTCAGGCTCTCGATCAGGGTGTAGCAATCCGACCCATCGCACCACTTCAGGTTGTCGATCTTCACCACCCGCTTGACATAAGCCTGCAGGGCGCGATCGGAGCCGTTTCTTATAACGCCTGCCTTATGCAGGGTGATCCACATGGCAACGATCTTCCGATGCTGGGCATCGTCGTATTTCGGCGAGAGCTTGCTCGTCTGGCTTCGCTTCACACGCCAGCCGAGATTCCGGAAATGCTTATACAGATCGGCCAGCTGCCAAACGGTGAGCTGCTTCGAGGACTCGACCTTATACCGGTCGGAAATAAGCTGGCTCTTGTCGAGCCCCAGTTCCTTGCAGGCTATATTGATCTTGGCGTAATCAGCTTTTGTCGGTGGCATTTTTGCTCCTGGTTCTATCTATAGAATCGAACAACCTTGAAATTCTTTTGCTTATCCGATCATATTTCTGCCAAATCTTTTCTTTTTCTTCTACCTTCTGATAGAAGTATGACCTTCTTACCGCAGACACTTCAGGCATTTTAAACGTCGACCAATCGGTAAATGCCTTCTTCGCCTGGCGCTCTAAGCAGGCTATTTTTGCAAGAACTATGTCTGTTTTTGTAACCTGCCATAGTAAACATCTACGATCGATCAGTTCGATAAGCTCATCACGCGACAGCTTAACAACCATGTCTCTTAAGGTCATACATGCACCTCCTTACTCCATGGCACCACACCGGCATCGATCCTCTTGGCACAGGCATCGCAGAGAGAATTCTCTTCGTTGATCAGTGCTCCGCATCCGCCACACATCCGCCGCTTATCAATTTCATAATTTTCAAATCTCACTCTATTGCCAAGCGTGATCACGATAACCCGGCCCGACAACTCCTCTCCGTTGGCACAGGCGCAGAGGCTGGAGTGCGTCACAAAAGCAAAGAGGAACTCGACAACCATCAATGGCCGATGACTGCCGAATCCGTTGCGAAAATGGATCTCATCCCAGCCGTCGTCATTGAAAATTCGCTTATGCCAGTAATCACTATCCTCTCGATACTCGACTACTTTTTCGCCGGACGCTATCAGGTCAAACCACTTACGGTAGAGGGTCAAATGTAATATCCGCATCACTCCATCCCCTTAACGACCTTTGAAAGCCCCTTTAAATCGATCGTTGCAGAAGGAGCACCGTGCTTTTTATCCCACTCCCGCCGCGCTTTTTCCATCGGATCAAGCAGCGGATCCGCCGCCGACCGGTCCGGTTGCTGTCGTCTGTGCTGGGCGTTGGAATCGTGTGTCTTTTCCGCATTCCGATCAGCCTTATCGGCCACATCCCAGGCAATTGACTTGAGATAGTTGTGGTTTTTCATGGGGAGTGTCAGCCCTGGGGCCTGCTCTATCATCTGCTCCATGGCCATAGCCCAGGTCTTTGAGGTACACGGTCGGTCAACACGTCCCTGGACGTGAACATATGGCAGCGTCACCAGCTCGACCAGGTCGGCCGTCAATCGCGCCACCTTGTCAAGCTGGATGGCACTGCCTGATTTTGGTCGGAACAGAGACATATACGACAGGTAATAAGCCTGCACACCAGCAGGCAGCTTCTGGAATACCGGGATAAGCTTGCCGTCGCCGGCAGCTTCGATAAAGCTGATCAGCGAGGCTTTGTACAGACAGCGCGGGCATTTTCCTTCTCTTGGCATTAGATCTTTCTCCGACTGCCGGTTTCAGGCCGGTCTTTTTTCTGCTGATACTTGCTTCTCTTCCGGCCTTCATTGTGGATACAACCGGCGCAGAGTTGTTGGTATTGCACAAGGTCGCACCATTCAATGGACATCTTCAAGTCACTCTGCATCTTGCATGGTATGTCAACGTTTTGGCTCATCGTCTTCTCCGAATTGGCTGCTCATCAGATCGGCGGAACCACCCTCCGATGACCCCGGCATGCCGGGGTTTCGCTTTGTTAGTCTTGTCGTTCTTCACTGGCCAGAACGAAAGCATGTTTCAGCTCTTTCGTGAGCCTATTACGGAGTGATTCCAGCGCCGCATATTTCGCCTGCGGGCATAGACATGTGGAATATTCCGAATAAGTACAATCTTCACTACCATCGGGAGGCATTATGGGGCAGAGCGCAAACCGGCACTTTTCCACTCCCACGCATTCAAAGCTAATTTGGAAGTCTCCCTCGTAGATAGTCGTGCAGATATTCGCAGTTTTAGTGGCTTTATTTTTCGTAGGCATCGATCAACTTCTCCGCGAACATGGTCAATTGATTCGGACCGCTTCCGGTGATGTGCAAATCGGCGACAGACAGCCGTATGAATTGGCCACCTTTCCGTTTTACGATTGCAATCTCACCTTCAACTCGAGTGACAACTCCGTACCGCTGAGTCATTTTAATCGCCCTTCCTTTTCGACTAACATATGTCCATTCCACCTTTGCGCCTATTTCCATCGATCTGCCCCCAGCCTGGTCAACAGTTTGCTGTTGTCGAATTTGTCGCAGATATTCTTCGGGTTGATCCGGTACATCCTGCCAGGTTTCAACCCGATGATGCCGCAGCGCGGACCATGCCCGAGATCCTCACCGTTTATGCCGGTAAGTTTGAAGCTTTCCACATAATGATTGCAGTCGGAGCAGCATCTGTCGGTGTAGCCCCGTTTGTAGTGCAGTTGCTCTTTGATTTTCAGCATATCTCCCTCCGTTTCAGGCTGCTTTTCAAACCGGCGGAACCACCCGCCGATGACCCCGGACTGTCCGGGGTTTCGCTTAAAAGAAATTACCGTTAATGATATTTTTAATAACCTTTACCCCAAGCCCGAGGACGTAACCCAGGCTTCCGATAGCTGCACAAGCGGTGAATAATAAAGGACTCGCAACATCGCATTCAAAGCCCCACCAAATCCCCGCCAAGAAAAAAAAGGCTAATACGAAAGCCAGGAACCACAGATAGATACTCATCACCCACCTATATATTCGAAGTTATCACAACCACGCCGGGATCTTCTCCAGCGTGATATAAGAACCGTAGTACCAGGGCACTGGGGCCCCAGCCTTAATGGTCGGCCTGTGCAGCACTCGCTTAATCGCCACGGCACAAACAGGGCACTGGAAACAATCGTCCGGCAGGCGATATCCGGACGGCCGCTCAATCCATTTTTCGAAGGGGCTGGTTGTGTCGCAATGGCCACAGTGTATTGTGAATCCCCACATACCCCTATCTCCCCAGATACCCACAGTTAACAGCCGACCCTTTACCATTCGTATACGCCCCCAGATAATGACCACACGTGACCTTCTTCGCCGGATCGGTCGAACTCACACACACGCATTCAATCGGGCAATCCGCCACCGTGCAGATCGACGTGATAACCGCAACCCTCCGCACGCCTGCCTCTTTGACATCGGTCGTTTCCATATCACACCCCCGCGACGTCCAGAGGAATCTGCTCCCAGCGATCGGTATCCTGCACCCGCTCGTAGATCCGCACATACTCCCGGCTCCCGGCCACAGTCAGACTGTCGTTGATCGCGGCCATGGCCCGCAGCCAACGTTCATCCTCGATATTGAATTTCCGTAAGGAGAGGATCCGCTTGGCGTTGACATTGCCCGCCCGATCGACAGAGAAGGCATCATTCACCAGGGCCTTCAACTCAGGCCCGGAAGACGCGGTCCACTCGTTGAGGCATTGGTCGATCAGATCCTTTGCGACCTGTAGCCGCTCGTCAAAAACAAACGACTCGGCGACAGCCCGCATTACCCGGTACCGGCCGTCAAAGCTCATCAACGTCACGTTCCCTTTATTGCCGCCCAGGCTGGTGTCATACTCCGAGGCTGACAACTCAATGAACTGCTCGATCTCCTCAAACGCCGCGTTTTTAAACACCTGCAGCATAGCCTTGACATCCTTCGCCTTGGCCACCAACCCCTTCACCAACTCATCCCTGATCTTGTCGATATCCTTTACCATCGACTCCGGCACCAGATGGCCCCTGGCGTCTTCCATGTACCCTTCCGGGATCTGCTTCTTACGCTCTTCCATATTTCCCTCCACCCAGTTCAAAAGCCTTCCGTTTACTATTCAGATAATCCTGAGCCCGAAGCACAAACGCCTCAGCCGCCAGCATGGCAACATGGATCTGTCCGTCGTTCAGTTCCTCTGCATCATCAAGCTCCCCGCCGAGCAACTCATGTAGGGCAACACCACTGCTCACCACATCCTCGCGCAGCGCAACAAGAACCCGCTGCATGCATGGATGGTCGGGAGTGAGACTACTGATCATCATCACCAGATCCATCTTCATTCCCTTGATAGCTTCCGACTCCTGATCCATCCCGGCAACACTGACGGCAGGCTGGATTTCGTTCAGCTTTACGATCATTTTCTTGGCTGTTTCGACTACTTCAAACATGGTTCAATCTCCTGTTAAATGGTCTTACTGCCGATCATGGAAATGAGATGACGAGCCTGGTTCTCAGCGTCATCCACTGCGTTATGATGCACCCCGACACGCTGCATTTTCACATGAGGATGGAGTTTCATGACTGTCCTGTAGCACCGGTTATTCCGCCCAGACCACGGCGGAGTCACGTTGTGGCGCCGGTAAGACCCGGCCAGGATAACGTTGTCAAAAGCCACGCCGTTACCCCACACCCGCACGTCCGACCTGTCCCCCCGCTCCCGCAGCCAGCGGGAAAACATCAACATAGACTTGGTTATAGTCTCACCCTGCCGGGTAAAAACATTCCTGGCCTCGTCACTTTGCTGCATCCACCACAGCACAGTCGACGCATCCATAATTCCACCCATCTGAATCGCAGATTCCAGATCGACCACCATATAAAACTTCTCGCCAATCTCACCCGCCTCCAGGTCAAACTCAACGGCCCCGATCGCGACAATCGCCGCATCGGGACCGTTTCCCATTGTTTCCAAATCAAGCATCACATCTAACATGGTTTTATCTCCCTATTTCACGAATCTTGAATGAGGCCTCTAGCGTAATCAATCGCCCAGCGCTCTTCCTCGAGACAGGCTTCATGAAGTCCGATGAATTCATCAAAATCATCTGATACACTCCACATAAGCTTTTCACATTCGTCACACGGTACAGCCCACGGCTGTAATGGATAAATCTCGGCAAAGGCTTCGTCTTCAAGATCTTCTTCTACAAAATTCATTGTCCTCAACTCACTGCAAACCTGGCATCGCAAGGTTACCGGCAAAACGGCCTCAGTCTCGTTCACATCATTCATGGCTTAGTCTCCGTAATCTGATTAAATTCACAATCCGGACAAGTATCCCAAAGCTCAACCGCCAGAGGGCTGGCGGTTGAGAATTCCTTTTTGCTCTCACGGATACACCGCCCCCTGGGGATCACCCCCAAGAGAGGACAGGGCACCGTTTCATTCCCATATTTTTCACCGTAGACCTCGACCACCTTGGTCTCAAACTTCCGCGTATTGCCGCCATAACAGCCGGACAGCACTTGACTGATCGTCGCCGCGCTGTAGCCGAGCGCCCTGGCCACAGCGGCCTGACTACCCTCGCCGGAGACGGCTCTTGCAAGCATCGTTTGCCAATTCATACTTCCTCCTCCTCAGGCTCAAATACTTCGCCGGTATTCAAGTCCCTCAACCCGCTTTCACGGTAGGCAATCGGGCAGGTCGGCCCGGTATCTTTAACCAGCTCAAACAGTTTCCGGTAATGCAGTTGCCCGGATTCTCCGATCTGCCCGGTCTCATCGACGTAGCCGTGTCGCCTGAGCAGTGTCAGATATTTGTTGAGATTGGAATTTTTTATGTCTGCCGTGGCGAGAATATCGTCTGTGGTGAAACTGATAAAAATTTGCATCGACTGCCATGCCTGCTGCCTGGCCGTGCGACTTGCAACCTTTCTCCTCATTCCCTTTTTACCGGCCATATCGTTATTTCTTTTTTTCTCCGAAGAACAGATTTCGCGGGCCCCAAGCTTCCAGGTCGACAACCTCCATTTGATTGCGTTTCGCCAGCGTCTCTATAGCCTTTAATCCGTTGGTGATCAGACCGACATTGCCGTCTGCTTCGGTGTGGAGACGTTCAAGCAGATCATCGGCGACCTTGGCCTCACAGGTCTTATCGCAGACCTCCCTTGCATCCTGCAGGTCAATAGGTCCAAAGACGATCTCCTGGGTGATTCTCCGCATAAACCTTTCATTGATCAGCAGTCCATGCCTGAGTTCATCCATGCCGATCAAGACGATAGGCCGCTTGCTGATATCGTGAATATCCCGAATCACCTCGACCAAATCCTCATTGAGGTAATCCGCCTCATCGATAAAGAGCGACCGGCGCTGAGTCTTCAACTGCTTGATGATGAAATCAAACATCGGCTGCTTGTAGCGCACCGGCTTGCCGCCCAGCCTCTCGCAGATCGCCCCCAGCATGCTGGTCATCGTCCAGATCTTCTGTGCCCGGATAAAGACGCCATGCACCTGATTGACCACATAGGCGGTTGCCGTGGTCTTGCCCGCTCCCGATAAACCCCAGAGCAGACACATCCTCTCAATCCTCGAATTCCTGTCCTCAAGGGCACCCATGGCCACCAGGTATTTTTTGATACTCTTGGTGATTGCCGTTTCAGCTCGCATTTGTTATTCTCCTCCTTGTTGTTTTTGGTTGATGGGCCGTATTCGCACTACGGCCCTTTTTTTTACATTGATGAGACTTCGTAAATATCCCGCAACGCCTCGTATTCGGATGTCGTTTTGAAATACGCCACCCACTTTGTCATGCTCTCCGTCATTGCCGGCAGAGCCATGATAAATTCATAACGCTCAAAGCCGTCCAGTTCCTGCCAGCCTGAATCCCCGGCGTCCTTGAGTTTCTTCTCCTGAAATTTCGATCTGGCGTCGACTATAGGCCCGCCGAATCTTGGCTCTTGTTGCCCGATCATTTCTGCGGCAATGGCCTCTTCCTCCTCGCTCAGGGTGGCAGGCACCATCGCCGCATGCATCGGATCGAGTGCCCGTGCCGCCCGCGCCGCCTCTTCCAGACCAGGAGAGCTGTATTCCTCTTTTTTCTTGGGAAACTCAAAGATCGTGCCGCGCTCGCCTTCGCGCTGCCGGAGGATCTCTTGGGCGGACGCGGCCTTGCCGACCTCTTTTGCCATCTTCCGCGCCTCGGCCCGCTTCTCGCTGTAGTACTTGTTCTGCATTGCCCGGCCAACCGCCGCAACCTCTTGCGGGTTGACGCCGTCCCGCGCCTTACAGTAAGCCTTGCAGAGAAATTCGAGATGGGTGTCCCGGACGAAATAGACGTACACAACGCCCAGGTCCAACCGGTCGAGCAACACTTTGACCTGACGGCCCTCCCGCTCATGCCCCATTAACAGGGCGGCGGTGTACCAGGCATTGTCAACCTTGACGCCCTTCTTCTGAATGGTTCGCATCCCGCCGTCTTTAGGGGCAGGGGCCAGCAGCATGTCAAGGGCACGTTCGTCCTTGATCTCCCGCACCGGCTCCGGCCAGCGCCGGACAATCTCCATAGGCGTTGCCCCGTTCAGGCCGCCATGCGGTTCGTGCAGGTACATCGAGTCGATCCACCTGTCGCAGATATCCTGCAGATCGGCTGAGCTAAGTTCCACCTGAATAACCTCGCCTTTCGAGAACAGCCGCTGCGAGAAACTTTTTCTTGCCTCAAGGGCCTTGCGCTCGGCTACGCTATGGCCGATATAGCCGGGCAGATACTCGACTATACCGTGGGAAAAAGTCTGAAAAGCCCGTTCGACATGAGGCTTTTTCTCCGGCGAGAAGGGCGGCAATACATTCGGGAAGATATCGAGGCCGGTGAGAACGCGGGTGACATGGTCGGAGACATAATCTTTTCCGTTGTCGATGGTCGCCACTTCCGGCACACCCCATTCAAGCAGGCACCTGCGGATCAGTGAGGCAACCGCTTCGGCGTTTGATGAGGGCGAGACCAGCAGCCTGAATCTTCTTGAAAAGACCTCGACAATGCCGACGATATTATGACGACCATCAGTCAACATGACATCGCCTGGGGTTGAATCCAGTTCCCAGACCTGGTTCAGCCGGACTATGTTTTCAGAGGCGTTGCCCATGGCTGACATTATCTTGTTTTTGTACTCATCCGGATTGGTGATGGAGAGCAGCAAATTGCGGTTCTCGCTTTCCCAGGTGTTGACAAAGCGGCGCACGGCGGAGTAGCCGGGGAGTTTTTCTCCGTTGAATTCGGCCCGAATCATTTTCATGATCCATTTCACCTTTGCATGCGGCTTATCAAACTTGACTCCGATGATAAAACGCCTGATATGCTCGGGAACAGAGGTGCTTCCCTTGCTCGGATTGCGATGTTTGAACGCCAGGCCGTAGAGGCCTTCCGTCTCGTACGCCTCGGCGATCCGCCTGAGGGTGGAGTATGAGCTGGTGGGTCCGATTATCTCGATCAAGGAGCTGTCGAGTTCGATCAGCCCCTTGTTGTAGGTTTCGATAAAGAGGATATCCCCGGCTTTCGACCTGCTCGCTCCCTTGCGGATCGGCAGTCCCGACCTTGCGACGAAACCGTCGCAGGCCATGAGAAAATCATGTCGGGCAATGGCTTCCTTTTTCCTTTTTTCCGTAAGCGTCTCAAAGAGAGCCAGCCCGCGTTCCTTGTTGTCCCTGATTCGTTCCTCTTTTTCGGCGGCATCGCGGAGAAGTTTTTCGGCAACCGCGGCTCCGGCAGAGGCGGTGCCGACGAGCGGTAAGCTCTGAACGGGAGCCGCCTCATGACGGACCAGGGCGACCCTGATATCTTCCGGCAGATGTTCGAAATAGAAGTGTTTTTCTTTGCCTTTTCCGCCGTTTTTCCAGACATAAGGGTATTTGGCAGGATCGGCCAGGCGGCGTCTCACCGAGGACTTATCCTTGCCGGTGGCGATGGTTATCTCAAAAAGCGAAACACTCTTCTTTCCGGTATTCTTCCGCTGGCCGCCCATAGTTATCTTCCCTCTTCCGCAGCTGTAAGGAGAGTCCTCAACCAGGTGACAACGACATCCTGGTTGCTGCCCCGCCATCCCTTGCTTGCTTCATGCTGGATGATCTCCAGCATATTGGCGAAACAGGTGCGGAGCGGTTCTGAAATGTTGGGTGTAGTCGTTTTCGGTTCACGGGGAGGAATGGCCGTGCGCTGAAGGTCTTTTACTGCCTTGCCGAACTGCTGGATCTTGAAGTCTTTGACGGCCTTGCTGATGAGTTTGGCGGAGAGCTTGACGCCATCGTCTTTGGCGTCGTCACAGGCGAGTTTCCATACAGTGGCCTGGTGTTCTGCTGGGATTTTTGCTAAGGCTCTGGCTTGACGTTCGTTTGTTGGGAATGGCAGAATGTCCACCATGGTGGACATTTCATTATCTCCATCCAAGATGTCCCCAATTGGGGACATTTCAATTTCTCCAGCACGGGCACCATGGCGGACATTTTCAATCACCTCGGCGGCTTCGATATATTGATAAGCCCTACTCTTACTTAAATCCCACACCTCATTACAATAATCGACAAATGTCCGGTTCTCTTCAGTCCGATAAAGCCGCTTGTCGCTGATCTCTTTCAAAGCAAACCAGACGGCATAAAACCCCTTGATATTCTCATCGATAACCGTCTCAAGCTCGGCCAACCGCTTCTCTTCTTTTTGACTGAGCGGCTTCTCGATCACAACCAAATCTCCTGGATGGCTCATTACTTTCGTTCCTTTTCCGGTTCGCTCTTTTTCTTCATAATCTCGGCAGCAACACTGCGGAGACTCTCCCGCTTCTGCCTGTACCATTGGTCCTGTACTGCCCGAGCTTTTTCAGCAATCTCTCTTTCCCCTGTCATGCCTTTTTCTCCATGTCTTTTGGCAGCGCCAGATACTTTACCGGACACCCTTTGTCCCTCAAGAATTCGAGGACAACTCGATTATTGCGACTGCCGTTGATGGTTTTATTCACATAAGTCTGTTCAACCTCGGTGGCCTGCACAATATCGATTTCCCGCAGCTTCCGTCTGATCATCCAGACCTTGATTTCCTTGGTGTTTCGTTTCTTCATATCTCGGACTCCAGCCGTTTCATTATCCGCCTGGCCTCCTTTGCCTTCTGGTATTCTCTGGCCCATTGCAAAAGCACCCTGTCTTGTTCGCCGATCACCATTGCCCCGACCGGTCCGGCCATCACCTGCAGGGGAGCGGCCGAGCCGCCTACCTCACAAAACACCGGCAACACCACAGGGGAGGGGATATGGTCTTTATCCGCTGGGTTTAGCCACTTCTCAAACGTCGCCATGGTCAACCCCTGGCCGTTCCCTTTCATCAGACGCACCCCAAACCGGTCGGCAAGCGCGTTCATCCGATCGAGAAATTCTTCTCTCGATAAACCACTTCCCACTACCACTCCGGCCATGCACTCCTTCAGCTCACGCGTAATGTTAAAACTGCTCTGTTTGAAAAGGCTGAGCTGCTTAACCATCAGTTAATTACCTTCAAAAAAATCTCTCCCTGGGCTACTCTGTCAGGCCGGGACCAACCAACCATCAATTTCACACAAGGAGAGAAAAAATGGACAATCTGTACTACTATTTGAACCCCCGTCTCCTTAAGCCAGGTGACATTATTGAGCCTGGAAACTGGCGTAAGGAACTCGAAAGTTATAATTCCGACTTTGATAAAGGGACGTATTGGCGGTTGCTGAGAGAGCAAACGTTCGAACTTGAACGTATCAAACGCTTTCCTGATAAACCCAGCCGGTTGGACTGTGTATTCCTCAGCCCAACCAGAGAAGATGCTGAGCAGTTTCGTCGAGACGCTAAAAGAGAAAGTTTTAACCTTTACAAAGTCAGCATTATTGATACACGCAAACTTATTCATCATGGGAGCATGACACATACCGACAGGCAGTGGTCGAACATGCTTTTGGTACATCTGGAGCGATCTGCCCGTAAATATTGGAGTGGGTGTGATATTCATATTAAGCCTGAAATACTGACAGAATCCGCCGTGCAAATTGTCGAATTGGTGCAAATGAGAACTGAGGCATCCTACCCTTAGCACAACAACGGCAGCACACTCCGTTAATCTCGTAAATTAGGTCGTCAAGTTCGGCATCATTGAGAGACAAACCGTTGAGTGGTCTGCCGTAATTATTAGAGTTAGGCTCTTTTTGAACGTAAACAGCCGCAGGTCCCTCAAAGCCCTCAGTCCTTCCATCTGAATAGAGACGATATTCTTTAAACCCAAGAGGTTCATTGCCATTGAGAACAGAGATCGTGTAGACGAACTGTTGATCTCTCTTTGCCTGATGCTCTTTGTCTTTACATATCCTCGGTGGTGCCAGTGGTTGTCCTGGCCAACTAGTCATCCGAAATACCTCTCTAATACTTGTGCCTTAGTATAGGTCACATACTTTGCCCTGGTGCCCATCCACTTCCCATTAACCCGAACCCTAAACTGATTCTCCCAGTAGTACTTCCGCGCCTCACTCTGCAACGGCAGCTTCGGCGAAAACAACTTGCTCCCCGGCTCCCAATGTTCAGCCCAATAATGAGCCGGGAAAATCTCAATCTTTGTAGTGCAAAAACTGGGTGCTTTTTTGCCCTCGTTTTGCGGCAAACGCTTTATCCAGATTTCAGCCGGTGTCCTGTATTCGCTCATATTTTTACCAACACCCAAACTCCCAAGACCAGCAGGACAATTTCAAGCACGGCATCCATGGCGGCAGCTTTAAGATTCCTCACTTCATCTCTTTTATACAGGCGTGACGATCTTGCCCACGCAGCAGAGAAACAGCCAAAGAATCATCACCACCGCCCAAGCTTTCACCGTCCGAACCCTCCCAAAATTACCGTCCATTCTTTTCTGACATACGGACGTTGTATAACCTGCACTCATTTGGTATCTTGCGAACTCACACAGTCTTATTAATGACAACCATAAAGACAGTATTATGTGATTATCGCATCTTATGCAAGAGAAAAATGATAATTCCGCAAGTCGTAAATGTGACAATGGCATTCACGTGAGGCTTAAGTCCTTCCGGGTAGAGAAAGAGCTTACCCAAAAGGATATAGCATTAGCTCTAGACTTAGACCCGGCGGCTGTTTCAAGAATTGAAAAAAACGAGCGACAAATTGACTGCTACTCTTTCCTGAAACTTAGAGAAGAGTTTAGTGTTGATATAAATTGGCTTCTAACAGGAGAGAAAGATACATTGCAGAAATGTGAAAATCACAAGTTTGATTTTCTTGCTGATTTGCAAACATGGCTTGAGGAAATTTGTACTGAAGAACCCGAGAGACAGAACTGGCTGAAAATTGAGTTAAAAGATAAGCTACCTCTTTTTAACGAGTGGTTAAAAAAACGTGACCAAGCCACAGCTAAGGCTGGTGATCGGCGGGCGGCATGATACCACATTTTCCTAGGCAAAAATATGGGTATATTTACCATACTACAGAGTGATACTGAACACACCCTATTTAAGGATTTGCTTCTGCCACGCATAGGGGATCCTAACTTTTTTTTATTTTGTCTTGTATCGTTTTTATTTTCGTATAGTTACCTAGTAAGAGGTGCAGTTTTCGACACTGCACCTCTTACTGCACCTCTTAACACTTTTGTTTGATTAACAAGAAACCTGACCTAGGAGCGGCTTAATGATAAAGAACTATATGGAATATGTCGTATCAGAGAACCTGAAAGTCGTTATAGAGGAAGGGGAAAACAGAGGTGATTGCTGCCTCTTAAAAATCAAGCACACCCCCACCCCAAGAGATATGAACGGCGAGATCCTCTTGCCTCCATGCGAACTGCCCGAACTCATCAAAGCCTTAACCAGTGCGGCATTGGACGCAACGCTAAGAGACAACTACCTGGCCGGACACGCAGACGGTTCGAAGAAGCAAAGCCCCTGATCCTCGAATCGTTGGACCTGTTTTACCAAACGGAAGAAGGACAAAAATTCCTGCAGAAAAACCACGAAAGACGGAACACAAAAAGGAAGGACAACATCTATAAACTTAGATAGGCTTCGGTTTCAAACCTTGCGCAAATAATCTACCAAAACCCACAATTTCCAGATTTCGGACTCACTTGTCAAAACTGGCAAATTTCAAAACTCGATTCCCATTTTTTCCCACTTATTCCCAATATTTCCCAAACCTTTTTCAAACCTTTTAACTCTTTCTCCCTTGGTTTCATTGGGTGCTCACATCTTAACCCCCGTCACAATTACCCAGATAAATATTCAGAAACAGGATGTGGACAAATGTGGACAAAATCAACAAAAAAGGCGCTACGGAAATTAACCGTTAACGCCTTGTTTATATTGGTACCCTCGGCGCGAATCGAACGCGCGACACCAGGATTAGGAATCCTTTTTGTGTACCATATTAACAATTTATTATTGTTAAATATATTAAAATTTAAAAAGCAATTTACTCCATTTTTACTCCAATTTCTTTTTTTAATCATCTGCCCCTCTGCTCTCCGGAAAAATTTTCCGCAAAACTGTCGATGACAGATGCTGGCTGCTCTCAAGCCCACAACTTCTTTTTATAGTACCTCTTGATCTAAAAAAATATATTTTATAGATCACAATATCGTGTACAATGATCTATAAAAGGAGGATTTATAGATCATGACACAAAAGAAATGGAATTGGCAACAAGATGATTGGGGAAATTTTACCTATGATAACAGCGAAATCGAGAAACTCGAAAGAGAATATTCGAGGCAATCCGGTTTTTCGCTTGGCATTGCCAGACACCTTTCACGTGAAGACCAAGATGACCTGATAGTTGAGCTTGTCAGTAATGAAGCCATTAAAACATCTGAGATTGAAGGAGAATTTTTAGACCGAGAAAGCCTACAGTCTTCCATAAGGAGAGAATTCGGCTTGGGAATAGTTGATCATCGCAATATAAAACCAGCGGAAGCAGGGATCGCTGAAATGATGAAAGATATATTCACCAATTATGACTCACCATTGACAGAAAAGACTCTCTGTACTTGGCATGAAATGTTGATGTCCGGCAGAAGAAACATAGAGATAGGAAAATATCGAACCCACAAAGAACCAATGCAAGTTGTGTCGGGACGATACGATAAACCAAAAGTCCATTTTGAAGCTCCCCCGTCTGCCGATGTTCCAAAGGAAATGGAGAAATTCATTACTTGGTTCAACAAATCGGCCCCTGGCGGGAAAGGTCCTTTGACCCCATTGGTTCGGGCAGGGATTGCTCATATCTATTTTGTTTCAATCCATCCTTTCGAGGACGGGAACGGACGGATCGGGCGGGGAATAGTTGAAAAATCATTGTCACAAAATATGGGTCAACCGACACTCATTGCGCTTTCTTCAACCATTGACGACAAAAAAAGAGAATATTACGAGGAGTTGGCAGCCCAGAGTACAGGTAATGACGTGACAAACTGGCTTATTTATTTTGGGAAAACCATTATCAATGCCCAAAAACAAACCATAAAACAAATTGATTTCATAATTACCAAAGCAAAGTTTTTCGATACTCACAAAGAGAATCTCAACCCTCGCCAATTAAAAGTGATTAACCGAATGCTCCTTGAAGGTCCGAAAGGCTTTCAAGGTGGATTGAGTGCCAAAAATTACCGAGCAATAACAAAATCTCCCTCAGCAACAGCGACAAGAGATCTTCAAGATCTGGTCAGCAAAGGTATCTTTTCAAAAACCGGTCAGCTCAAAAGCACCCGCTATGTTTTGGATCTTTCCCCCTTTCAGGGCAAGCAAGATGAAGAAAGCATGACTCAGTCTACCATTTAACATTGACAAAATGAATCTTTCATCCTCGGATGCACGATAGAGGAGTTTTATCAATGTAGTATGTGGCACCGCTGGTCCATCTGTGGAGATCATTCCCTTACAAAAGGAAACTGCTATTGTGGCCATTAATTACCAGTCTATCGCTCAGAAGCTAAAACAGGCAAGAGAACTTCAGTCGATAATGGTCGAGACTGTAAGTGAAGAAACCGGCATAACTGTTGACCGCATTCATTTTATCGAGGCCGGTCAGGCTAGACCATCCGGCGATGAGGTTCTGATTCTCGCGAATTATTATCGCCATGATCTTCGCGATTTTTTAGACGATAAACGTCCTGCTCCGTTTGAACAGACTGACCTGCTTTATCGTCGTCATGGCAACGATTTCAGCCCAAATGATCGGCGATCTATCCAAGAATTTTTATATCTCTGCGAGATAGAATCAGAACTCGAATCAGACCTCGATATTGAGAAATTAAGATTTCCTTTTTTTCCTCAAGGAAAGTACTACAAAGGTCACGGAGAAAATGCTGCCCGAGCACTTCGAGCTTTTTTAGGATATGCTCCTAACGAAATACCGCGTAATGTATTTGCTGATTTCCGAAAGATTGGTTGTCATGTTTTCCGACGTCGACTAGAGAATTCTGACATTTCGGGGTTGTATATTGAGCATCCAATTGCTGGGCATTGTCTTCTTGTCAATTACGATGAAGATATTTACAGACAACGATTTTCCGTGGGCCACGAAGCCGCACACGCCATATTTGATTCATCAGATTCGGTTGTTGTCAGTTTTCGCCATAGGGAAGGACGATATTCACAAGCTGATCTCAAGGAAATTCGTGCCAATCGCTTTGCCTCATGCTATCTGATGCCACCCGACCAATTGCCGAGTGTGTCGACATGGACAACTGACCAAGCGATCCATTGGGCACAGCAATTCAGAGTGAGTACTGAGAGCTTGTCCTATGCTTTGATGGAAGCAAAACTCATAGATAAAAGGACCGCCCAGGTTATTCGTTCAGTTAAAGTTCACAGCTCGGAGAAAATCGACCCTGAGGCCCCAGAATCCTTGACAGACCGCCAGAAAGTACGTCGGCTCGAATTACTAAAGCGCGGATTATCAACTTATTATGTAAATCTGTGTTTCGAAGCACATCAACGTGATCTTATTTCGGCAGGAAGATTGGGGGAGGCTTTTTTGGCAGATCATGCTGAAACACGAGAAATATCCATATTATTCGGGAGGGCTATTCAATATGACGCTTGACCCGACATCATTCTCTCCAGCAAGCGTTGTGGATACGTGCTCAGTCTGGAACGTTTTGTCATCTCGCAAATTGTATCATGCAGCTTTCAGCACTGGTCTATCCTTCTGCATCACACCAATGGTGCTCTACGAATGTCTTCATAAGCCGCGATCAACTGAGACTCCTCAACAAAAAAAGTTAAAAAACCGTCTCCTAAAAGCTCTTGATCAACAAAAATTTCCTGTTCAGAAATGTGAGTTGGAAGATCTGGTTGCTGTCATTCAACAAGCGCCCAGCAAATTAGGCAGTGGCGAACTGTCTTGTATCGCAGCAGCTTATCGAATTCGGAGTATTGCATTTATGACAGATGAAAAGAAGGCAAGGAAGTTTGCAACCAATCAATTAGGTCTACCTATAGAAACTACCCCAAAGCTGTATGCATGGCTACATTTTTACAGGCATCTTGCCGATGGAGACCATGGTGATGTGATTCGGGAGCATGAAAACTTCGAATCCCGTTGCCCCTTGACAAAATTTTTCACCCAAGCATACGAAGAAGCACAAAGGTGCCGCCTCATGCAACCCACCGGGAAGTGAACTGGCCCTTGCAAAGAGATTACTTGGTGCTTGTGACAGGCTCATTGCCTAAAGTGCAAGGGTTTAGCGACTGGATACTCATTTGACCGGATAAGCCTCATTCTTTCTCATTGTCCACATCTCGCTCAACCTTTTGGGCTTGTACCTCAAGCCCTTTCTTTTGTCAATGTATCGTCTCTTTTTCTCTTTTCTTGTTGAGCGAATCGTGAAAAACATCGATCAAGCCGGCAAGAATATCGCCGTAATTTGTCCCAGATTCAAGTAGTTCAATCGTTTTCAATATCCTGGTCTGGATACTTAAAGGCCCAGCCTCTTCTTTTGCCGGAACCTTAAAACCTACAGCGTCGTCACTGTGTGCACTTTGGGGAGTAGGTTCTGCTGTTGTTAAAACATCAAACATTTGATTTTCATAATTTGTAGCTGAACTCTCATCCTGCAATACACGCCGCCCAAGAACAAACACATCCTCATAGGCCATATCGAAATGGCTGGCTATTTTTGACCGTATCTTTTCAGAGCCGGATTTCCTGCCTTTGACAATGGCATTGAGATAGCCGCGATCGATGTCCTGCTGCTTCGCAAGACGAGCCTGTGCCCCACGACCCTCTTGAGCCAATAAATGTGTAAGAGCTGCTCGAAATTGATTGGAGATTAATTGATCCATAAGTCAACTATAGACCACCTGCTCAATTTATGGAAGAAAAAAAGCACATTAGGTCAATTATGGTCTACTTTTTTGTTGACTCACGGTCTATTTTATATAACATAACAGGCCATGAAACCTAACAAGAAGAAAATTACCCAGAAAGAGATCGCAAGGTTAGCCGATATCGGACCTGATTTTCTGAGTCATATTATTCGAGGTAGGCGTCCCTGCCCCCCTCCTGTCGCTGCCAGGTTGGAAGAAGTAACAGCGATCAGCCGAGTCACCTGGGTTTGGGGATCTCCCGAAGAGATCAGGAAAGCTGTTGAAGGTTACATATATCAAGATCGAGCAGATTATGGACATAGATAGCAGACTTGCGGCAATCGAGGAAACTCAAAATAAAATTCTCCGTTTGCTTGCGAAAAGAGCTCCACCCGAGCCCGGTATCATGACATTAAGAGAGGCGGCCAAATATGTCGGTTTTTCTCCTGACCATTTTAGACGGTTAGCTGTTGAGCAGCGTTCGATTCCATTTTCACGACCTTCAGGCCACCAAAAGGGAAAACTCCTTTTTCGAAAATCTGATCTTGATATTTTTCTGGGTACGTCTGCCACGGGGGAAGAAACACCAAAGCAACCAGGCCGAAAGAGAAAATCAAAAGATATCCACCTTTGGTAATCCGCATTGGAAACCGAAGATGCTCCTTCAGCCAAAGGATTGAATCGGTTGTCACCCGAGCTTCAGGAAAGGATTAATTCACAAGCAGATTCCTCCCCCTTACCTCTCTGGCCTGCACAAACAAGAGGCATTCCAAATATCTGTTTGCGCTCCGCTCTCTTTGGTGTCATCCAGCGAGGCCGCAGGAAAGCTGTCAAAGGCGAACTCATCGCGGCGGTAAAGGGGCTTGACATTCGATATACCGGCTGGCGTTTGGACCAGGGTGATTTTGATGTGCTCATCCATGCTCTTCATTTGCTCTCCATTCAACAAACAGCCGGTGAATATATACGTTTCACAGGAAAGGGCTTTCTTCATGGAATCGGTCGCAGTGCAGGAAAATCAGGCCGTGAATGGCTTAAAGACTGCTTTAGAAGGCTCACCGGATCTGCGGTAGAGATCACGCTGGAGATTAAAAACACCTACTGGACCGACTCATATACCTATACAGGTTCACTGGTTGATGAATTCATCTTCAACACCTCCAGCCAGGGTTACTTCCTCAAAATAAATCCAAAGCTTGGAAAACTTTTTAACGCAGGCTGGACTCAACTGCAGTGGCACCAGCGGCTCAAGTTGAAGACCGACCTCGCCAAATGGTTGCATGGATTCTATGCCAGCCACAGGGAACCCTACCCAATAAAGGTCGCTACTTTGAAGCATTTATGCGGTTCAAGTATTGGCAGGTTGTCAGATTTTCGGGGAAAGCTCCGTCGCGCCTTGGAGGAGTTGACCAAAGCTGAACTCATCGATTCCTGGAACATAGACCTCCAAGACAAAGTTCATATAAAAAAACGGGACAGCAAATATCCCGGGACGAATGACAGGGGGGCATAGTGGTCGCAACTGGGGGGCATAACAGTCGTAAGGTGGGGGCATAGCGATCGCACTGAGGGGGCATAGCTGTCGTAAGGTTGGGCATAGTGGTCGTAAAGGCGGGGGCATAACGGTCGCGCCAAAGGGGCATAGCGGTCGCAATTTGAAATTTCAAAATCTTCGGAAACCATCGGAATCAGAGCGTTTCAAGAGAGTAGCCGCAATTGCCTAATCATTTCTAATCTTATTTTAATCTTTTAGGGAATGGAAAATGACATGTTCATTACCAACGGATCAGCAACTGTCTAAGCAGGAAACGTGGTCCACAGCACTACACTGGGTCTCATCAAACAAGAGACTCATTCGACAGATCGCCTCACCCTATATCAGGTTTATGGTTGGTGATTATGAAGATCTCTACCAAGAAGCAGCGATTGCCTCAGTAAAGGCTTTGATCACTTCCAGGAAAAAAGAATCCCCTGAACGGTTCATACCGTTCTTCCGGGTCATTTTTAAAACGAGCTGCATCAAGTTGGCTTCCGGTATCCAGACCGTTCACTGCCTGGAGGATTATTTGCTTCTCTGTCCAGAAGAACCAAACGAGGAAACCAGCGAACCTGAAAATATCGAAATCGAACAGGCTTTACAGGCTGTCAGCAAACGACAACGTGAAATCTGCCGCTGGCTGTTGCAGCAATCCACCCCTGCCAGCACCCCGGATATTGCCAGAGAATTCAATATCAGCCGTCGTCATGCCTGTCGGGTGGTGAGTGAAAGTATCCAGAAGATTGAAGGTGCAATTCGATGATTCCTCTTTCTGAATATGCGAAGGAAACCTCAATACCCAAGCGAATTCTCCGCTATCTACAGCGCGAGGGTATCATCGCTGATCCTCTCAGCCGAGAAGACCACCTCTGCCTGCAATTCCTGGAAAAAATCTGGGGTAACAAGGAAATGTTACGTGCCCAGTTGAGCCGTCTTTCATTAAAGGCTCGTCACAGTTTTCTGAGAACAGCCGATCTGCCCACGAAATGGGAACGATATGCATCCAGCAGATACTTCAATCTCGCACCTGGTCAAAAACTTGAGATGAGCACACTCATCGAAGAAATCCAGACAACCTTCTGTTTTCTGCTCACCAGACAGCAAATTAGCCGCCTCTATAAAATACGCAACCGAGTTCAGGTAGCAAAACATCGGCAGAAAAAACGTGCAGACAAACAGCCTGGTTCGTCTCTTACTTAGCACAAACAAATAAGTAATAAACAGCATTTATTGACACTTACCTTTACCGATTAAAACTCATCCGCCTCCAACCGGGACAATGATGGAAAGATAAATTTGGTCACATGGTCGGAAAAAAGAAGACAGAGATGAAGAACAAAACCCAAATCATAATTTTTGCATTGATTGCCCTCCTTTTGTCATCGGTAGAGCTGAAGGCAATTGAGATTCGTCAGGAATTGTACGAGTTCCAATCGAATATTACTCGGAAGGTAACGTGCATCACCTTTGTGCTCACAGATACTCCAGAAATGAAGAGATCATCAACGCAGATTTATCATCTTCCAAGGATTCATTTCGAACTGGGGAGCGCAGCTCTTTCATCCAAAGCTGCGCAAACACTCCTCGACAGTATGCAGAGTTATGGAGTTACGCGTGACACTCCACTGTATATAACCGGGTATTCCTGTGAACTTGGTTCCGAGCAATACAACCTCATGCTTTCTATGCAACGTGCAGTTACGGTTGTCAATTTTCTTGAAAGCCAAGGATTTTCTGTGGTCGCACTACAAGCCAAAGGAGAGGCGGATCCCATAACCACCAACCCGGAAGAATTATTAAAAAATCGCCGGGTTGAGATCAGGATACAATAGCCGACGCAAGACAGATGGTATTGGAACGATAAATATTTCTCTAAGAGGAGGAGAACGAATGAACAACAAAGTCCTGTCGCAAACTGCCAAGGGGAAACAGGGTAGAAATCTTACAACCTTCGCCATTATTGCAACGCTCTGCCTGATATCCAGCAATGCAATCGCCATGACCGTGCCGGCGGCAGGTTCCTTTGCTTATGATCTTTACGATATCGGGGTGAACCAGATCCTGCTGGGACCTATCGGCTTTGTGGCCGGCGTTGCCTGCATGGTGTTTTCGGCAATACTTGCCATCCGGCAAATGATTTTACCTGCGGCAGGTGTCGTTTTAGGTGGAGCTTTTCTGCTCAAGGCTGATGCTGTTGTCCAGACCATTGGTGCAATTATCAGCTAAAAGCCGTGGAATCCAGAGGAGAAAGATCCGTTGAGCGAAAACAATTTTACCCACAGATTCCCCCAGTATCTTTCAAGACCCATCCAGGTACTCTGGTTCGAGACTGACGAGTTGATCCTCTGTGTATTCACCCTCACCCTAGCCCTTCTTTACGGCAAAATTATGTGGCTGGTGTTTCTGATCACCCAATACTTCTACACCCGGACCAAGAGATCACAATCAAGAGGTTTTCTCAGGCATGTCCTCTATATGTTCGGTTTTATTCAGATGAAAAATTATCCCGATTATTTCCAGAGGGAGTTTCATGAATGAACGCTGAGATCTTCCTGCAGAAAACAAGCAACCTCTTTGCTCAAAACAGGTTGCTCAAGTTCACCATCACCATACTGGCGCTTACCGTCATGTTCAACTCAGCCATGGTCTATCGAGCGGTAAAATATCAACGAGTAGTCCTGATCCCACCGATGATGACCGGGACTGTCGAATTTATTCAGGGAAAGCCTAATGATAGCTATATCAGAGACATAAGCCGAAGGATTGTTAATCTGGCATCCACCTACTCGCCACCGACGGCACGGGGCCAGTTTGAGGAACTGCTCGCCTATTTTGCTCCAGAAGCATATCCGCAGGCTTCAAATTCCTGGTACTCCTTGGCCAGCAGAGTTGAAGAATCACAGGTCAGCTCAGTCTTCTATCTTGAGAAAATCAGTGTCACTGAGGGGTTCATAGAAGTCTTTGGGAATTTCAAACAGTATGCCGGGGATACATTGCTTGAGAATACCAGCAAAACCTATCTGATCGACTACCGCCTACAAGACGGCAGATTTTACATCGTATCGTTCAAAGAAAAACTGACACAACGGCAGGAGCAAGAACGTGGTTAGAATATTACTCACATCGGCTGTCTTGATTCTCACTGTAGCCGGTGGCTGCCTGGCAAGTGAGGTGATCCAGGCAGAGATCCCAACGGCAGTTAAACTCTCCAACAGGGATATCAATCGCATCGTCTGCCCAGGGCCGATGAAAGATTTAATTTTCTCGCAGGAAAAGGCCATGACAGGACATTTTTCCGGCAATAATGGATTTATAAAATTCAAGATCGAGGATTCTGGATCTGAATATGTATACGCAGATACCCAGAGTGAACTATTTGTGGTCTGCAACAATGCGGTATACACCCTGCTCGTCACACCTGCGGACATCCCTTCAGTCACACTCCGCCTTGCATCCCCCAGCGGCGATACTTTCAAGAAAAACATTAACCACTATCAAAAAATGCCTTTGGAGAAACAGGCACTTCTACTCATCAGAGAGGCCTACCACGGTGACTACCCAGCAAGTTATAGGATAAGCGATTCAACCAGGACGGTATCTCTTTCTCCTGATCTGGAAATACAATTATTGCAGGTTGTTGATGTGGATGGCGTTGGACTTCGTTTAAGAAAATATCAGGCGACATCCCTCTCAGAGGGCTCGATTGATGTGAGTGAACACCTTTTCCTCTCCTCTTCCATCAGCAATTCAATTCTTGCAGTCGCCGTGGACAATCACACCTTGGAGCTCAGCCAATCCACCATGGTGTTCGTAGTGGACCAGAAGGAGCGGGTGAAATGAGCCTAAAAAAGAGATTCAACGATCTTGGTCCCAAACAAAAGAAAATTGTTATCTGGGCCGGGATCGGTGTCGTTTTTATTATTCTGGTTGCTACCGGGTACAACACTTCCGGTCCTGGTACTTCCAAAGGTTTTTTCGGGCAAAAGAAAACTCGCGAAATCCAGCTGGAACCAGATTTGATCCAAAAAACCATGCTCCGGGAACAAAGACGGCAACTTGAATCTCTTCAGGAAACGGTAGACAAATTAGCTCGGGAGCAGAAGAGAACTGAGCAGCACCTTACCGAAAAAACTCTCCCGAAAATCCCCTCTGCCGATGAGGTGACTCAACCTACAGTGCTTCCACAACCTCTGCCCAATGAGCAGCCATGGCCATTGCCACCTGATGGAAGAGCCATACCCGCAAACCTTCCGCCACATTCTCAACTTGAGCCAAAGATGATCGGTGAGATCAGTGTATTGTCGAACCCGACCATTACTTCCGGAGAGCCAGACTCGGGGAACGACAAAAAAAAAGGAAGGACAGTCTACCTCCCCCCTTCCTTTATGGAGGCAAAGCTACTGACCGGTTTCGATGCTTCTACCTCAGGTAAAGGAACCAACAATCCCGAGCCACTTCTTCTCAGAATACAGACACCAGCAGTTCTTCCAAATGATATCAAGGCCAATTTGGCAGGATGCTTCGTCATTGCCGAAGCAGTGGGCAGGCTTGACAAAGAGCGGGCAGATGTGCGACTCGTCTCGCTTTCCTGTCTCAGTAACGAGGGCAAAGCCATTATTGATACCCAGGTAAAAGGTTTTGTCACAGACTCCGACAGCAAAGTAGGTTTGTCCGGCCGAGTAGTCTCAAGAATGGGCGCAGCCACTGCCAGAACAATCGTGGCCGGATTCTTTGGTGGGATGGGTGATATGCTTAAAACATCGGCTACGACCCAATCAACTTCAGCTCTCGGAACAACAACGACCATCGATTCCGGTCAAGTGGCAAAATATTCGATTGGTGGGGGCTTATCAGAAGGGGCGGCAAGCTTGCACGATTTTTACCTGAGTCTTGCCAAACAGGCAACTCCAGTAATTGAAGTAGGTGCTTCAAAGAAGATCACTGTTGTTGTATCCGAAGGGAAGGAATTAGAAATCAGGGAGACTGAGGGCGAGATCTTATAAGGGGTAAAATCTCAGAAATTAAAGTAATGGACGTTAGTCGTTTTCATCTGCTGCCAGAAGTGCGCTTATATTGTTCGCCCAGCACTAACCAGCCTCTGCACAAGACTTTCACGCCCCCATTTAAAACGAGACAGATCAAAAATATACACAAGCAACAAATCTGTCATAAGTCGAACGTATCGAGAATTGCGACTTGCATTGAGATGACAACGATGAAATCGGGCCGCAATTTCATCAGGAACATAAACTTTCTACTCAATCCATGTTTCGATCTTATAATTGTGTTCTATCTGTGGCTAAACAGTTGTAAGAAAGGCCTTCATTTTCTAAGTGTGCTGTCTGTGGTGGCCGTAAACTTGTTACCCAGCTTCCAATACTGCAATCTACCGGCATTGACATGCCGCTGGTAGATTGCAGAACAATCTATTGAGCAAATGATTTTTGCGCTGCCACTTGTCGCTCAATCTCCACGACCAACTCAGAAGGCAGTCGTAGACGTGCGGCCAGCATGGCGAGATAGCCTTTTTCAGCAGCGGTGTCGATATCGACAGCCAGTAGTGATGCTGTGTAGATTTCTGCGGCAATCTCTGGGCTGGTGGCGCTGTTGACAATAGCGTCCATATCAACAGGATGGCCCATTTCTTCCACCAGTAAAGCCTGACTTTCACTGTCCAGCCCTAGGGATTGAATCTTTTGGAAAATAGACTGGCTTTCCTCTGTATCAAGCCGTCCATCAGCTCGTGCTACAGCAATCATAGCTCGTACCAGCGTAAGTCCCAATGCTTCATTGGCCGCATCATCATTCTCCTTGGGCATGAATGCAGTGCCGGGTGGCGCCAGAGTGAGATCTGCCGCTGTGGCTGGCAGGGTCGACGTGGCACCCTGGTTGTAACGTTGGAAAGCAGTGTAAGCCAGCGCGCCTACTGCAGCAACCCCGCCCAGTTTGAGCGCTTTTGTACCCAGCTTACGTCCTTTCTTACTGGTCAGCATGCTGCTCGCAAGTCCACCGGCCAAACCTCCCGCAAAACCACCAGCCGCACCGCTGCCTAGCAGTTGACCTAGGAGTTTATTCATGTCAATCATCGTTGGTTCCTGTTTAATATAGGTTGATCTTCAAAACTTCTGTTCCTCTCAATTATCGTAAAACCTTTCATTCTTATGAAGCGTATGTAGAAGTGACTTTTTTGTGATGTTGAAACAACATATTGTCACTGGAAAACTTGATCCTTGAAGATGAGGAATACGGTTATGGTATACAATCGTATGATTGTTCTGCTAATCTTAGCATCTTCGCAAGTCTTTGCCGTGTCAACTGTATCTGCTGCGAAACTCGTTACTTCATTAAGGCTTTGTCTTTGTTTAGCCGCCTCCATTATAACCATCTTTGTTGCCTTGCAACCGTAGATTTTTTACTCAGACCGAAGAGTGATATGAAGGATTTCACTGGTGCGCCATAGCCTCATTCTGGGGCCCCAGGTGCCGGTGCCACGTGAGACCAGCAGGGTCATATCATCTATATTGTAAATCCCTCCGAACCGGGGATGAACCATCTCCACAAGGAAACTAAAAGGCCATATCTGGCCACCATGTGTGTGTCCTGACAACATGAGATTGACACCTGTGTCTGCTGCTTCCTGAGAATCTTCGGGGATGTGGGAAAGCAAGATGAGGCCACCTGGCGGACGATCTTCTGGAGGATTCCAGGGGGGAGTTGTCGGTACTTGGTCATGCCCACGTGGAATACTTCGGCCGGCCAGGAGCAAACCAGGAAGGGGTTGTGTCAACTCGTTTTGCAGGGTGAGAATGTGGGTTCCTTCAAGAGATGATCCGGATTCTCTGGTCCTCCCATGATTTTCGTGATTTCCATCCACAGACCAGATACCATGAGGCGCTGAGAATTTTCGGAACGCTGGTAAAAAGGCTTCAGTATTTTCTCCGTGTCCTTCAAAGATATCCCCGAGCAACAGGATAATGTCCGGCTCCAGTGCCTGGACCTGGGAAACGCGGGCCTCGAGCCACCGAGGACCAAGGGTTGATCCCAGGTGGAGATCGGAAAGAGCGACCAGAGAGGTGCCATCAAGCACCTTGGCCAGATTTTTCAATTTCACTTCGTGATGAGATACTACAGGGGGACGGATTCCTTGGATTACCGCCACCGCCGAAAGTAGACAACCTCCTATCACTGCCCACCCCCGAAGACGAGGAGCCAGGCGGGGAAAGAAACGACCAAATCCGGTGGTGAGATCTATCGGAAAAAGGCAGGAGAAAATAAGAAAAAGAACGGCTGTAATCGTGATTCCTACGAATTCGACTGTTGAGGCCCATAGCGAACCGCTTCCATGGCCAAATAATCGTCCGCTGACAAGGATAATCCAGATAACAATACCACTATAAAGGATAGCTTTTTTTGAAGTAACCTCAATGAGTTTTTGGATTGAGGATATTCTCCACACAATATAGGCAAGGAGAAAAGTTAAAATAACGGTCAGACCGATTCCGAACATTGGGTCACCAGACTACTCGGTAAACACGAGTCCATATATTTTTTAACCAGTCAATGCCTGATTCTTTGATTTCTCTGAACTTTTCTTCGCTCGATCCTTCACTCTGCAAAAAAATGAGATTGTCCTTGATAGAGATCTTTTTAGGTTCAGGATTCCAGGGAGCAGAATATGAAGGCGATTGATTTTTGAACTTCTCACAAATTTTAAGAGATCCAGCGTGCCCCCATGCAACAGTTTTATCCCACAAGGGAAGCAACTTGAGTTCGGCAAAAAAGAGTCGCCTCTGTTTTGTTTCAGATTCATTTTCTTGAGGACCTAAAAAAATAATATCGGATTCGATAAAACATGTTCCGCCTATCGTTTTATTTAATCCTCCTATAGTTAGCCAAGAAATGAAGTTACTTCTATGGATGGTGATTTTGTATCGACCAAGTTGGAAAGAACCTGACTCTGGCACTTTGACAAGTTCATGACTGCTTTCGCCACCAGCTATCTGCCTTATTTCCTCGGTAGAAAGACCTTGGGCAATGCCTCCTTGACAAAGAGAGGAAGCAAAACAGTAATAATGTGTCTTGGTCCATCTGGGCAATTGCATAGAATATTCATGAAATTCCCATTTCAGGTAACCTGGTCCTTCATGGTCCCAGGGAAGCATTACAAGTATATTGTCAAGGCGATGGCATTGCCCGCTGCGCTGGCCGCCAAATGGCATATGCTTTACCCAGGTCAGTACGACGCTACTGTGCTCTATAATTACAAATTCGTCCAATCTGTAGCTGATTTCATTGCTTACCATAACTCTCTTTTGGAACGGTTGGCTACCAGTTTAAAAATCTCAAAGCCCGTAATACTCAATAAACCTGCTGCAGCGCAGATGCTGATCTCCAGCAAATCCACCTTTTCAAAAAGGAATATTCCCGTCAGAAATGGGATATTTAATACCAGTGCGAGGAAAAGTATCGCGCCGCCGACTACCCATTTTACGGTTGGGTTAGGAGTATTCAGGATCTGGAAAATATTTCTCGTCCAGGACCGGTTGGACAATATTACGGCAATGTTCGAGGATATAAGGGTGATGAAACAGAAGGTTCTGACCTCTTTTTCTGAATACCCCTGAGACAAGCCAAGTCCATAAATCGCCATGACAATGATAAGTACACCAACCCCCTGCAGACAGCTGAGAAGAATCTTCCGTCCTCCGAAAAAGGGTTCATCAAATTTTGCCGGTGGCCTGGACATGACGTTGGCCTCTTCCTTTTCCGCCTCAAAAATTATGGAACAGGCAGGGTCTATTATCAGTTCCATGAACACAATATGAACAGGCCAGAGGATCAATGGTAAATCGGCAAAAAATATAGGGATAAGTGAAAGTCCGGCAATAGGTACATGGATTGCAAATATGTACCCCAGTGCTTTCTGGAGATTATCGAAAATTCGCCGTCCCATCCTTACGGCACCAACGATAGAGGCGAAGTTGTCATCCATCAGCACCAAGGAAGAGGCCTCCCGCGCGACATCGGTGCCTTTTTCTCCCATGGCAATGCCAATATTGGCAGCCTTTAGCGCGGGAGCATCATTGACGCCATCTCCTGTCATGGCGACAATTTCATTGTTTTTCTTGAGCGCGTTAACAATTTTCAGTTTCTGTTCTGGTACAACCCTGGCAAACACATTAATATGTTGAATTTTTTCGCACAACTCAGCCTCGGACATCACCTGCAGTTCTTGACCGGTAATGCAGACTTCGTGGTTTTGCAGGCCTATTTCTTTGGCAATATTCATTGCCGTTATAGGATAATCCCCGGTAATCATAATTACCCTGATGCCTGCCCGGTGACATTCTGCGACTGCTTCCGGCACATTTGGCCGGATAGGATCGGATAACCCGATCAGACCCACAAATTCAAAATCAAAATCATGTTGAATATCAGGTAAGTCTGATGATTCGATTCTTGCCTTGCCAACGCCAAGGACCCGCAACCCCTTCTCGGCGAGATGTTCGACGGCGGACGCCAATTCCCGCTGTTGTTGCTCATCCAGGTGACATAGATCAAAAATTGCCTCAGGAGCACCTTTTGCCGCAATGGTTTTTTCGTCTTTCCCCGTCTGCCGAAACACTCTCGACATGGCCAGTAAATCCTTTGAAAGAGGATATTCTTTCAACATCTCCCAGTCGGTATGGATATGGTCGGTTCCATTAAGATGCAACTCACTCATCTTTAAGATGGCTTTTTCCATAGGGTCAAAGGGATTGGTCTGGCTCGAAAGCATGCCGTATTCGAAAATTTCATGGAATTTTCCCGGAAAGCTTTTGTCGTCAGACAGTGAGAGAAACTCCGAACCGTTATACAACCAGGCAACGGTCATTTTATTTTGGGTCAGGGTCCCTGTTTTGTCTGAACATAAGACCGTCGCGGAGCCAAGAGTTTCAATAGCTGCAGGTTTTCTGGTCAAGACTCTCTGCTTTGACATACGCCAGGCACCAAGTGCCATAAACACAGCAAGGACAACGGGAAATTCCTCGGGCAACATGGCCATGGCGAGGGTCAGACCCGCAAGAAAGCCTTTGAGTAAATCCCCTCGGGACATGGTATAGACCGCGATCACCAGTAGACAAAGAGAAATCCCAATAATCGCTAGCTTCTTGATCAGCGAGCCCATTTCACGTTTGAGTTTGGTGTCCTCTGGCGTTACCGATTCCAGGGCCTTGCCGATGCTGCCGATTTCAGTGTTCATGCCGGTAGCGGTCACCTTTGCCATCCCGTTACCCTGTACAATTAAGGAGCCTGAATAGACAAAAGGGAGATCATCACCACCTGGATGCACTTTTTCTAAATGCGAGTCCCATTCGTTTTTGCGTACCGGCACCGATTCTCCGGTAAGTAACGATTCATCTGCCAAGAGATTGACGGATGTCAGAACTGTGGCATCAGCCGGTACCCGGTCTCCTTCCTGAAGAACAATGATATCATCGGTCACCACGTCCCCTGCCGGCAATTCTCTTTTCGCTTCCATCGCGAATAACGAGGGCTCGGGGGCTCGCCAGGTCTTTCAAGGCATCTAAAGCCTTCTCTGTCTTTTTTTCCTGGTAGAGCTCAATTCCCATTATCACGAAGACAAAACCCAAGAGCATCAACCCTTCCTGCACGTCGCCAAGGATCAGATAAAGTGTTCCGCAGGCCACCAGCAACAGGAACATAGGTTCCCGAACTACTCCCAAGGCGATTGCAAAAAGATTCCTGGGCTTGGAAGAAGGGAGTTCATTAAATCCTTCCCTGGCTATTTTTGCTTGGGCCTGAGTTTCGCTGAGGCCCAAAGACATATCTGGTTTAGTGTTGATATTCATGGGGTATTTATTTGCTATCCGTTCCAAAGCAGGCATTCTGTAAAGTCGTGATATTCTCACCAAGAGGAGTCTCAAGCCAAACCTGTATACTCATCAGACTCTGCACTTTTTCCCAGCAACTAACCTTAACAATGGCTGGAATTTTTGGAATGCCCCCTTTGAGATTTTCCACCTGCTCCTGGACGTTTACATTGCTTCCAATCTTTGCCACCTGCTGAACAGTCGCAACACCTGCCCAAAGGATGAGACCACCCACCAGCACCATACCGAGGCAACCAATGGTGAAAAATATTTTGAGCTTTCTCTTAAATTGATCATTGCCCTTAAAATTATTAAATGCTTTATGTAACTCTGATTGGTTCACTTATTTACCCTTCCTTTTTGTGCCAGGTGATATTTGGTTGATGAAATTTTTAGTTGGACAGCTATTCGGTTTTTATGTCTTTTTTCCCTGTAATGATTCCTTTCACAAGGTTTTCGTTATGCACTTTACTTGAGACAGCAACTCCAACTATGTGTAAACAAATCAAAATCAGCATGAATTGTGCCAACGTTTCATGAATATCACTCCAGACGCTGTCGCTCTCATCATCATTTTCTTCACCGTTATGCCTTTCACGTTCTTTATGTTTATCTTCATGCCGCTCATTTTTGTCGTCATCGGCGTAGGCGTTTCCAACAATCGAGATTGTATTACCGGAACCTATTGAATTCAGTCCTCTCTTGGTCGTGTGCGCCGCATAACCAGTCAGACAGATTATTATGCTGCTTGAAAGCAGCATAATAATCATCCAGGCAGCTGCGGGATTGTGACCGATATAGTGTGTTGGTTTGCCGGTCACAAGTTCTTTCAGGTAGTTCAAACCCTTTGCAGGAGAACATATAAAATCACTAAAAAGAGCATGTTTTGTACCCCAAAAACCCCAGCATATTCTGGCTATCACAAGCAACAGGACTGCATAACCAACATAACGATGAAGAGGTCCTTTATCATCCCCCGTCAGATATGCCGCAAAGAAGAGCAGCAATAATGACCAGTGAAAAACTCGTACAAAAGAGTCCCATACGACTATTTGTTTTTTTTCGTTCATTTCTTTCTCCAGAAATAATATTGTGTCGTTTTGTTCACCCTATCCGTTACTGTCGATAACAGCCGGCTAGCTGTCGCTTCAGGATGAGATTCTTCACTTTTGGTCGACTCAATTTTTTTATAGGAAACCGTATCGAGCAAACCGTCGGTGGCTAGCAGAAATCGATCGCAAGGCAACACATCAATAATTTTCGGATAAACGCTCTCAAGAGGATTATCACTACGCCGACAGAGGAAGGGTAATCGAAAAACGGCTGCCCTGACCCACTGTACTGTCCACCATGATCGTTCCATGGTGGCCTTCAACTATTAACTTGACAATATTGAGGCCAAGACCAGTTCCGTCGCTATTTCTGACGGCGTCAGACCTGTAAAAGCGGTCGAATATTCGGTTCCTGTCTTCTTCGGCGATGCCAATTCCAGTATCCGAAACCATAACATGCACTGCTCCGTTTTTTTGAATGTAGGAGACATCCACCACACCGTTCTCTTGGTTATACCTCACCGCGTTCTCGATCAGATTGAGCAAGGCTTCCGTCAGCCTGTCGCCGTCACCCTGCAGTAAAAGATCATTCGAAGAAGATACCCTGACACTGACGGCCCTCTGCTCAGCGAGAGGTTGAACCAACCTAAGAGCATTATGTATACAGGTTTTCAAGGAGACATCTCTCGAGGTGGACGTTGACAGTGCCCCAGCATCGAGTCGTGCAAGCGAAAGCAAGTCGTTTATGAGCCTGCCCATATTGGCAGAGACGTCTTGGATCGTCATTAGAGCTTCACGGTACTCTTCTTTGCTGCGATCATTAAGAAGAAGCACATCGCAATGGGCCTTGATAACCGACACAGGTGTCTTGAGCTCATGGGAGGCATCGGACACCAGCCTCCTCTCCGATTCAAACGCCCTCTGCAGTCTGCTCAACATATCGTTGAACGACTCCGCAAGCCCATCCAACTCCTGAACTTCAGTCTTTACCCCTAGTCTGTTGTCCAGGCTCCTGTGAGTGATCTTACTGATTGATGCCGCAAAGACATCCAGAGGCAGCAGGGAGCGTGTTATTATCCATCTGTTCACAAGGCAAACGATCAGAATACTTGCGGGGATAATTATCATCAAAAAGTTCCGGAAGGTATGTATCATTCCAACATGTTCCCTGATACTTTCGGCGACAAATATGTCAAAGGACCGACCGTAGGTCCTAAAACTATGGTGAAGAGTTCTGATCGGTTCTTTGTCGGGCCCTGTGGCCATATAGATTTCTTGGCTCTTCTCAGCATCCGAGGAAACAATACTCCCAGATGCCAGGTCAAAATCATCCTCCACTATGGAAGGAGAGGCAGCCAGGAGAAGGCCGTTCATCAGTACTTTATAGTAATGGCCGGATCTCGGTAGGGAATATTCACCGAGCATGATTTCCGAAAGCTCAATCTCAATGTTGTTGTTCTCTTCGTGTAAAAGCCCAGTGATGAGTTGTTCTTTTGAATGGAGAGCCTTGTCGACGGATTCCAGTATTATCTCTTCAACTTCATTATACAAAAATACCCCCATGGCTAGGAGCATGGTAGCGATGAAGGAGAAAGACCACCCAAAAAGTCTACCCTTAATCGATTTCAACCAGATCATTGCTCCCCCTTTAAGACATAACCAGCACCCCTTACCGTCACAATCAATTGCCTGTCATAGCCCTTATCTATCTTATTTCTAAGGTAATTAATGTAAACATCTATAACATTACTATCTAAGTCGAACTCCGTGTCATACAGATGCTCGGTCAGTTCGGTTCTGCCGACCACCCGGCCACTGTTCAATGCGAGATACTCGAGGAGGTTGTATTCTTTGGCGGAAAGATTGATCTCTTTTCCCGACCTAGTGACAGTCTTGGCACTCATATCTAGGGACAGATCATCTATAATGATGATGGGAGACGCCTTGCCCATGCTTCTTCGTATAACGGTATTCAAGCGTGCCAACAGCTCTGAAAAATCAAATGGCTTTACAAGATAATCATCAGCCCCGAGGTTCAAGCCTCGTACTCTGTCCTCAAGCTCACCCTTTGCCGTCAGCATCAGGACCGGAACCCCTATCTTTTCGGCCCTGAGTTTCTTGAGAACAGTAAGTCCATCGACCTTTGGAAGAAGTATATCGAGGAGTACAGCATCGTACGGATAGGTTCTAGCCATAAAGAGTCCATCTTCACCGTCAAGGGCCACATCGACGACAAAACCGCTCTCCTCAAGCCCCTTCTTTAGAATCGCGGCAAGTCTTTTCTCATCTTCAATGACCAGAATTCTCATAACGTCTCACCTTTTACTGTATCGCTTGTTGTGTCTCTATCCTGCCGGCCTGAAAGGTCTCTCCCGATTTGATACCAACCACTTCCACAAGAGATCCAAGTGTAGCTTTGCCATTTTTTTCTTGTAATACAGTGTCTTTTAAGACAAGAACCTCTTTATCTCCTATAACCCAGGTGCCCAGGGTCCCTTTTGGTATTTTTTCTACCTTACCTGTGATTTTTTGCTCGGTTGCACCGTAGAAAGCACCGGCTTTTGCTCTTTTGACTTCTATTTTATCGGCAGTAAAGGTGTTATCCAATTTTATACCTTTGATTTCGACATAGGCACCGGGCTCAATTAGCCCATGTTTTTGCTCCAGGCGGGTTCGCTCTGTTACCACAAATTCTCGTCCATTAACGATCCATATCCCAGCGAGTCCGGTCTCTGGAAGTTTCTCCACCGTACCGTAGATCTTGCTCCGATACCCTGCAGAATCACGCTCACCATCGACTATGCGCCTGCCATTCTCGCAATCATCTTCGCTGCTGAATACCGGCCAAGCCATACAACCAAGGACCAGCCCCATTACCAAAGTCATCATTAAGGTTTTCATAATCGCCTCCAAGAGATTTAACAATAAGAGCCGCTCTTTCGAAAAACATTCTTTTTATTTCCTGCACTTCCCCTCTCTGCCTCGGTAGGGCATTAATCATCGTCATGATGCTACTTCTCACTCCCGTTCTCTAGACTTCTCGTCTCGTACCCAATAACTTTTTTGGTTGGCGCAGATAACAACCTGCCGGCGAGTATGAGTCTGACACCGATGGTGGAAAATAAATCAAAGCCAGTTCAAGCCAATGCAAAAAAATAGAAAGAATAGCAAAAGAATGTAGATGCAAAGTCAATGTTCAGATCCGCAAACCTTGATCCATCTTTGATTTTAAAATAACAAGGGCAGGATTAAAGGAAGGTTAAAGCCAGATACTTTTTTGTGGCACGCGGATTTATTTGAGTACTTTAGGTTTTAATACTGGACAAGGCTGCATTCGGAGAGGTTTTTCAAGGTGGCAGGTAACCAAAAGGTCCGTGTTCTGAAAAATTTCCAAGGTTGGACCATCGGCCATTATTTTACCATCCAGGATAACGATGGTGCGCTCGCAGAGGTCAAGGACCATATCGAGATCATGAGTAGCGATGATCTTGGTATGATGAAAACCAGCTAAAAGGTCAATAAGAGAGCGGCGAGCTCTGGGGTCGAGGTTTGAGGTTGGTTCATCCATAACAAGAATATCTGGACTCATAGCAAGAACAGTTGCAATAGCTACCGCTCGTTTTTCTCCACCAGAGAGCTTGTATGGCGGACGGTCCTTGAGATGTTCGGCATTTGTTCTGGAAAGCGCTTCTAGAACTCGTTGTTCTACTTCTTCTGCTGGCAGCCCCAAATTCAGAGGGCCAAAGGCGACATCATCGTAGACAGTCGGCATAAAGAGCTGGTCGTCAGAATTTTGAAAAACCATTCCCACTGTTTTTCGAATGTCCTTAATTGTTTTTTGAGTCAGCGGAAAATCGCCTATTCTTACCTTACCGTTCTGGGGAGTCAGATATCCATTCAGGTGCAATAGCAAGGTCGACTTCCCTGCACCATTGGCCCCAACGACGGCTACCGATTCACCATGGTGAATACGAAATGAGATATCGTCTACAGCATTTGTGCCATCTGCATAGGTATAGCTGAGATTATGGACTTCAACGATGTGATGGCTCATTATGTTATTCCAGAAATCAACCGCCCAAACATCGCAGGGATATTATAGCAGCGCATAAGTAGAAGAATTGCAAAAGATACTGCAAGAAAAAAAAGGTCTATCCTGGCCATTCCTAATGACTGACGAATCCTGATATTTCCATCAAATCCGCGGCAAAGCATAGCCAGGTGAATCCGTTGAGCTCTATCAAGAGTTCTTAGTAGTAGCTGACCAGCCAGATGCATATAGGTTTTCATAGCTATAGCTCGTCCATGAAAAGTGCGGAGGGTCATAGCCTGGTACATACGCAGCCCTTCCTCGATCAAAACAAAGATATAGCGGTAAAGCATCAGCAATTGTACTGCAAAGATCTTTGGCATCCCGAGCTTAACCATGGCCAAACAGATTGTATTAAAACCTGTAGAAGCTATCAAAACGAACACTGCACCGACACAGAGACCAAAACGCAACAAGATAGACACAAAGGAAACACATCCACCTGTTATGGTAATTGCTCCCAAAACCATAATCGGTTGCTGATCGAATAAGGGGTTAAAGATTCCGACCATGATAGCAAAAGGTGAAACCAGTACTATTTTTTTCAACAGAAAAAAAGCCGGAATTTCTGCCAATCCCATCACAATGATAAGAAAAAGACCAAAAGGTAAGATAGCGGAAATTGTGTATTTATGGAATGAAACAACGCACAAAACAAATATCGAGGCAACTAAAACTTTTATCCGTGGATCAATTCGGTGAATGACCGTGTCATTGTTCGCCATCTCCTCTAATTTGCTGAGATCAAAAAATGCGGTATCAATTTTAGCCATGCCTGTTTTTCTCTGTTTCAATCTCATGCATAAAAAATGGTAGGAGAGTCATTCGTCTCCCCTACCATTTGAAAGGCGCATATCAAGCTGTCTTGCTGCGTTTTCTAAAGAGAAGACCTATCGATAGGGCAAGGGCTAGAGTCATCAAACCTCCTACCAGCCCGGAAGTTGTCGTGCCACTGTCAACGGCCGGCCAAGACGCAGTTTCCGCCAAGCCTTCGGCCTCAGGCTCACCTGCTTTGAAGCTGTAATCGGGTAAGAAGGATGTTTTCTCCTGCAAAACAGCAAGGGTATGATGTATCCCTTTTTCCGGTGCTTCCAGTTCTTCATGGCCTGAAACTTTAAACATCGACCATTCCAACCCATCAGGAGAGGAAGATGCAAACCAGGAAAGAGCCCCCCCTGTGATAACTGTGACTACTCCAAGAGCGGCGATAACTTTTGTTAGCGATATGTCTCCTAAAGGTCGAGCGGCAGCCGTCAGCTCAAGCAATTCGGGCCGCGACTTCCAGATAAAAGAGACCACGGCGGCAGTAACAAGGCCCTCCACAAGACCAATTGCAAGATGTATCGGAAGCATCACAGAAATAAATGCACTCAATGGCAGTTCTGAAATACCAGAAGCAACCGTCTGCAAAACAACTCCTGCCGCCCCTAGCTGCAGGCCAATGATTGCTCCAAGCGTTGCCCCAATGCCAATTCTCAGTGGTGTCGGATTTGTTCCGGCAATCGGTTTATAAACAAATGGATATGCAATAAAACATGGGAATACACCAAGGTTGAAGATATTACAGCCCAACGCCAACAAACCACCATCCGCAAAAAACAATGCCTGCACCACCAGTACTGAAGCTATCGTCAAAAATGCAGCATACGGGCCAAGTAAAATAGCGAGGAGCAAACCTCCGCCCAAGTGGCCGGAGGAACCCGTTGCAGGAATGGTGAAATTAATCATCTGGGCAGCAAAGATGAAAGCACCAAGAACCCCCATTAGAGGAATTTTACGGTCATCAAGATCTTGTTTGACTTTTTTGGAGCAATAGAAAATTGTTCCAGCTGTTGCTACCCACATGGTGCCACCTACTGCAGGTGATAAAAGTGCGTCGGCCATATGCATTTGGTTGTCCCTCCTGATAATAAAGTGACCATGATTTGATATACTTCTTCTTATAGAAAAATTAGCTAAACATCAAAGTAACACTAACTTCAAAATAGTGTTACTTTGATGTTACAAAACTCAAATTCGTGTGTCAACACAAAAGGTTGTATCCACAAAAACCCTTCTTCGGTTCTTTTCGTCAATAATCGTGGGCCAGAAGCCTAACGCTTGAGATCAATTAACATGTTGACGTTACGTTATCTCTTTGTATATATTCCTGATACTTTCAGGTGCTTGCTAACAAGCTGAAAAGGGAACCCGGTGTAAATCCGGGACGGGCCCGCCGCTGTAATCGGGGACGAATTCCACGGTAAAGCCACTGTTCTTTTTTGAATGGGAAGGTGTGGAAGGAGAAAGATCCGAGAGTCAGAAGACCTACCTGGATTTCTGTTCGTGTTCTACGGAAAAGAAACGGACAACGTGTAATCTGGGAGACGATAGGGATATCCTGGATCAATTATTTAATTGGTCTGGGATTTTTGTTTTCCAGACCGTGAAAAGAAGGAGGTTATTATGAAGTTGAAGTCATTTTTTTTCGCGGTTGTCGTTATGTTCCTGGCTGTGACAACACATTGTCAAGCAAGCGGTACCTACGAAGTTACACATAAAAATGCCATTGTTCTCGCAATGTTTGGCACCACCGTGGAGCCCGCGCTACAAGGATTGCTCAATATCCGCTCTAAAATCATCACCAAATATCCGGACACAACAGTGCGGATAGCATTTACCTCAAATATTATCCGAAAAAAATGGCAGCACCGGGCTGAAGATGCAGAATATATTAAAACTCACCCAGAAATACCTGCAGATATCCTCCACGTAAAGACGCCACTTGCCACGATTGCTGATTTACAGAACGATGGCTATGACACCATAGTCATACAGCCAACACATATTTCCATGGGAGAGGAATTTCTTGACCTGCACACATACGTAGATGCACTGATGAACATGGGCACCTTAAAAAAGGCTAAGTATAAACCTTTTTATAAAGTAGCCCTAGGAAGACCAGCACTGGGAACGTATGGTACAGAACGCCCTTATGCCGAAGATATTGACACGGTTGCTGAAGTAATGGCACCGGATACTAAGCTAGCGATCAAAGAAAAAGCAGGCCTGGTTTACATGGGGCATGGTAATGAATTTTTTCCTGGTAATGGAGGGATATATCTAGAGCTGGCGGCCAAGATGCGGAAAATTTATCCCGATGTTGTAACCGCTATCGGAAATGTGGAGGGATATCCTGCCATTGAAGATGTTATTGAAACCTTGAATCTGTATGGGATCAAAAGGGTGATCCTTAAACCGTTTATGGTGGTTGCCGGTGATCATGCAATTAATGACATGGCCGGCCCCGAAGATGATTCATGGAAATCTATTCTAGAGAAAAGTGGATTTGAAGTTATTGTTGCAACTGAAGGGCTTGGCGAAAATGACAATTTCGCCGATATCTTTGTCAATCATGCCGCTGATGCTGCCGAGGACGCTGGGATAACACTCAAGTAAACTCCTTACCAAGTTGAAGATACCTGGTCCAATATCATATTGTTCCAGGTATCTTCTTTTTAGTGGAGCCTCTTCCTTGGCATTCATTACCTGCCTCGAGTATACCTCTGTAAGTAAATCAAATAAAAAAGCGATTCATGCAAATAACTTTGCGGAACAACCAAGCTTTTTATCACTGAACAGTCAAACTGAGAATAGTTTCAATGACTTTCTTATCTATTTAAGAAAAACGTAAATTACCCCCACTCCTCAACAAATGTTAAGGGATACCGTTTTGAAAATCACCAACCTCATCCTAGATGTGGTCAAAAAGTAATATCTTTGATGTGACAACATTAATTTCAGAACATGTACGGGGAAATGTTGTTGTCGAAAAACCTCTTTTCAGCCTAGGCCTGTGACCAAGAGTCGCCTGATTCAACAAACAGAAGCCAAGAATTCTTTTTAGGGTTGAGATAGATTCTGCTCACCCCATCCCGGTCAGTTGATCCCTTAATAATCCGAAGCCCCACCTCTAGGCACATAGCCAAAGACGGTACTTTTTTGATGCCGGCAATCACGGGATTATCTTTTATGCTTGGACACCATATTTATATTCAACATACTAAAACTATAACATAATCATGCTGGCGGTGCTATTCATACCAAAATTGTTATTCCGATGGTCGACAAAATAGGTAATGACTGACACCCACAAAGTAACACGAATTCAAAATTGGTATTATTTTTCTTGACATTTGTCTGGCAGATGGACTAATAACACGATTTAATATTATATATTACCTGTGCAGATCGACTAGCTGCAGCGTTTAACTGAGTTGTGAAGCTAAACATATGCCTAAATTATAGATAGATATGATGCATCGAACTGAAGTCCTTCGGTCGATCGATCTAGAGCAACTTGATTATATTCAACAGAAAATCGAGGTCGTCTGCGACGATGACCGGCAACTACCGGTTGGCTTCGCCTTTGCCGGGAAAATGTTCCCGGTAAACAGGATTCTCTGTCGCTGCAAAATTGCCGAAGATCACTCAGGATATGGTTACCTGGTGGAGCTTGGCGACCGGAATGTATTTTATCTATACAATCAACCGGAAGACTATCACGGTAGTGATCTTGTTGATCCCAGTATCTGGGTGCTTTGCTTCAGGGTTTTGCAAGACCAGGAATTAATGCGATTGTTTTTGGAGGATCGAAAGATGTTAGCAAATATTGCACTAAAGCGGGTGGTTGACTTTCACGGCCATGTTTGTCCAGAGCTTGCTCTTGGGAGTAAGTTCTGCGAATTTGTCCAACATCTTTTGGGCGAGAATATTCTCGAAGACAACAATTTTTCTGTTCTTGCCGAAAACAGCACCTCCGCCCTTGATGCTATTCAGATTCTTCTGGGGGTGACCATCGGTAACCAGCGCCTCATGGTCATGGACTACGGCAAACACAATTATTCCGTTTATAGCCGGAATAAGGATAAAGGTTGGATATTCAGTATGAAAGTTATGAACTTCGGCGATGAAGAAGCCTTTTACAGGCTAGAGGGGAAAATCATCAACAACAATGCCCTGCTGGAGGACATTGTCTCATTCCAAAAGTTAATAGACGAACGCGTTCGCCGAATATTTGCATCATCGCCAGAGGAACTTTTCATCCTTGAGCCGACTCAATGTACACAGCAACAACCGCAGGAATCGACGAGTCTCTATACGATTTGCGCGATATGCGGTCAACAGGTTCTTGCAACTCGCTGTATCGAGCGCCGTGACAAGATATTGTGCATGCCCTGTTTTCAAAAGGAAACACCGGGATGTATTCATCATGGCTTGCAGTAAAGAGAATGTCCATCGTGCACTATTCACAACTTTAGCAAGATTCCTGTCACAAAAAGGTAAAGCTCTTCAAAAGCACGATTAGGTATGAATGCAAATTTGCTGGATAAAATCATCAGACTGCCATATCGATTCCCTCCAGCTGAGAAGGGGTAGCTCTCCCCTACCCCTTCATTTATGAATGTTTGTGGTTGTGATCCTCTTGATCATGGTCTTTATGCCCGTGTTCATGGGGAAAAGAGCTATCTGCCTGATGCTCATGTCCATGGCCGGCATCATCACCATGATGGACATGATCATGTTCGTGTTCAAAAGCATGGGGATGTTTGTGATGGTGATGGTGCATGTGGCTATGCTCTTGTGAGCCATGTTTGTGGCTATGCTCATGCTTATGGTCATGCTCGTGGGTATGAACGTGTTCGTGGTGGTGCTTACCTTCACTCATAATTCACCTCTTTTGTTGTCATGATTGTTAGGACTACAGATACTTAGCAAAATTTATATGCATCCCTGGATGCATTTGCAAGAATGGTTTTCTGACGGCGTAGAGAAGCTGTCAATGGACAGTAATATTGATAATTCAGTTCGCTTTATAAAACAAAATTTGAGGAGGAATTTCAGATGTTACGTTTTTGCCTGCGCTTTCTGTCTGGTTTATTGATTATTCTTTTCGCGGCGGTGCCTCAGGCTTTCGCCGATAAAGACACGCTGATCTATTCATGGTCGTCAAATGTGGGGGAACTGAACCCACACATGTATTCCCCAAATCAGATGTTTGCCCAGGCTTTGCTCTACGAGTCGCTTGTCAAATATGGCGAGGGCAACAAGGTGCTGCCTTGGTTGGCTGAAAAGTGGACCATCTCGCCAGATGGCAAAGTTTATACATTTGCACTGCGAAAGGACGTTACATTTTCCGACGGCACCCCCCTTAACGCTGAAGCGGTAAAGAAAAATTTTGAAGCGGTCATGATGAACAGTGCGCGGCACAAGTGGCTCGAACTCGTGGCCCAAATCGACAAGGCAGAGGCTGTCGACGAGTTTACCTTTCGCTTGACGATGAAAAACGCATACTACCCGACCTTGCAGGAACTTTGCCTGATTCGTCCTCTCCGCTTTATGAGTCCTGCAGCCATGCCGGAAGACGGCAATACCTCAAAAGGGATAAAAAGGGCTGTGGGCACCGGGCCCTGGATGTTGGTTGAGAGCCGCAAGGGTGAGTTCGATCTGTTTGAGCGCAACGACAATTACTGGGGGATCAAACCGAAGTTTAAAAACCTGCTGGTCAAGGTGATTTCCGATCCGACCACCAGGGCAGTCGCCATGGAGACAGGCGAGATTGATTTGATCCATGGTGCTGCTGGTCATGGCAGTGGTCAGATAAGTCTCGATTCGTTTGAACGTTTCACCACGATGCCCGACTATGTAACGCAGATTTCCCAACCTCTGGCCAGTCGTGTGGTGGCGATCAACTCAAAACGTGGACCGACCGCCGACTTAACGGTACGCCAGGCCATTCAACACTCAGTTGATAAGGGAGCTCTGGTCAAAGCTATTTTTTACGGGGTCGAACAGCAGGCCGACACCCTGTATTCCGCAGATACACCCTACTGTGATCTCGGCCTGAAACCGTATGTGTTTGATCGACAGCTGGCTGAAAAACTCCTGGATGAGGCCGGCTGGAAACAGGACACAGCAGGAGCAATCCGGCAGAAAAATGGTCAGGAGCTCACCATCGATTTTTGTTTTGTCGGCAATGATGCCCAGCAAAAGGCCATAGCCGAAGCCATTCAGGGAGATCTCAAGAAAATCGGTATAAAAATCAACATGATCGGTGAAGAACCGGATTCCAACATGAATCGCCAGAAAACAGGTGAATTCGGCATGGTCTTCAACGAGACCTGGGGCGCACCGTATGATCCCCATTCATTCTGCAGTTCAATGCGTGCACCTTCACATGCCGACTATCAGGCACAAATTGGTTTGCCCATGAAAGCAGAGATCGATGCCAAGATCGGCCAAGTCTTGTTGTCCACAGATGAAACAGAGCGACAGGGACTCTACAAATACATCCTCACGAACCTTCATGAGCAGGCGGTGTATCTACCGCTCACCTATGTGCGGGGAGTCATCGTCCACAAGAAGAATCTCAAAGGGGTTCGATATGGCCAACTCAAAGCGGAAATTCCTTTTGAGTTGATTGAAAGGGACTAATTTTCCTGCACCAGACTCAGAAGGAGAACCTATATAATGCTGCGGTTTATAGTTCGACGCTTGTTGCTTCTCATACCCATTATGTTTGCAGTTTCAGTGGTGGTGTTCTGTATCCTGCGCTTGGGGCCGAATGACCCGGCCATGTCCTATCTGCGGTTGTCGCAGATTCCACCGACGGATGAGGCTCTTGCCACGGCCAGAGAATTTCTCGGGCTGAACAAACCCTTGCTCACCCAGTATATTGACTGGATAGGCAAGGCACTGAGACTCGATTTCGGCCTGTCCTATGTCACACGCCGGCCGGTATTGCCGGAAATACTGTACTATTTCCCGGCGACTCTGAAACTGGCCGGTATCGCTTTGTTGTTGACGCTGCTGATCAGTATTCCACTCGGGATGTGGGCAGCGCTCAACAAAGATCGCTGGCCGGATCATATCACCCGCGGCCTGGCATTTTTCGGAGTATCGATGCCTAACTTCTGGTTGGGATTTCTCTTGGTAACGGTGTTTTCTCTCTGGCTACACTGGCTGCCGCCGATGGGACGGGGAGGCCTATCCCATATGATCATGCCGGCTATCAGTCTGGCGCTGATGTCAACCTGCATCAATATTCGTTTAATCAGGGCCAGCATGCTGGAGAACCTGAACGCCCGCAGTGTCCTCTACGCCCGAGCGCGAGGGCTTCGTGAACGGACGGTAATAGGGGTTCATGTCTTTAAGAATTCGCTCATCCCGGTAATCACAGCCGTCGGAATGCACGTGGGTGAACTCCTTGGTGGAGCTGTGGTGGTCGAGTCCATTTTTTCCTGGCCGGGGGTGGGCCGTTTTGCCGTCTCATCCATCTACAATCGAGACTACCCGGTTATGCAATGCTTCCTCCTCTTCATGGTTGTTATTTTCGTTATCTGCAATTTGCTGGTTGACATCTGCTATGCGGCACTTGATCCACGAATTCGTTTGGCAGGGGAGGAAAATATATGAGGGTTCTCAAACGACTATTGCGACGGAATACCTCCCGGCTGGCATTGCTGATGGCCGGGATGATACTCTTGGCAGCACTCTTAGCCCCCCAGGTCGCACCCTATGATCCCAACAATGTCATGTTGGAGCTGAAACTGCAGCCACCCAGTGGCGCCCACCTACTTGGCACCGATCACCTCGGCAGAGATATCCTCTCCCGGCTCATTTACGGCGCGCAGGTATCGGTGGGCACTGTATCGGCAATCATTGTCTGTATACTGGCTCTGGGTTTTCTTGTCGGCTGTTTTTCCGGTTATGCCGGTGGTAAGATCGATGCTTTTCTGATGCGGCTCTGCGATGTCTTCCTCACCTTCCCCACCTTCATTCTTGCCATGTTTCTCATCGGCATTTTAGGCACCGGTCTGACCAACGTGGTAATAGCCATTGTTCTCACCCACTGGGCCTGGTACGCCCGTCTGATCAGGGGTTTTGTGCTGTCACTGAAAAACCGGGAGTATATTCTGGCCGCACGGGTATCGGGAGCTTCCAGGGCAAAGATTGTCCTGCAGCATATTATCCCTCCGGTGTTTGCCCAGCTGGTGATTCTGGCCACTCTCGACATCGGTCATATGATACTGCATATCTCCGGCCTTTCTTTTCTAGGGCTGGGAGTGGCTCCGCCCACACCTGAATGGGGCGTCATGATCAATGATGCCCGTCAATTCCTGTGGACCAATCCGAGCCTGATCGTTTATCCCGGAATGATGATTTTCATTACAGTCATGTCCTTCAACCTTTTGGGAGACGCACTCCGCGACGCCCTTGACCCTGCCCTGGAGGAAAAGTCGCTATGAGTTGCACCACAACTATTCTCTCAATTGACGGACTGCAAGTCTCGTTAAGCCGCCAAAACTGTCCTGACCGTCATCTGGTCAGCGACATCAGTCTGAATGTGGTCAGAGGAAAAGTAACCGGTCTAATCGGTGAATCGGGCAGCGGTAAATCCCTCACATGCCTGGCGGTGATGGATCTTCTGCCGCAGACTCTCAGGCGCAGCAACGGCCAGATCAATCTGGCTGGTACACCACTACAGGAGACCAGATCTTCTTTGCGCTGCTTCCGCGGAAAACAGGCGGCAATGATCATGCAAAATCCGATGACCTGCTTCGATCCGATCTTTACCATCGGCCACCATATCACTGAAACCCTGCACGCCCATGGTATGGAGGTTCGCCGAAATACCGATCTGATTAGGGCGACCTTGGCCGATCTCGGTTTCGATCAGCCGGATGATATTCTTTCCGCGTATCCTTTCCAATTGTCGGGTGGCATGCTGCAGAGGATCATGGTCAGTCTTGCCCTGCTCCTGGAAGCGGAACTACTGATCGCCGACGAGCCAACCACCGATCTGGATGTGATCGTCCAGGCTAGGATTCTTGATCTTATCGATCGTCTCAGAAAAGAGAAAAACATCGGTGTGTTGCTGGTCACCCACGATCTGAGTGTCATCGCCCGGCTTGCTGATGAGGTGCTGGTAATGCAGGAGGGCAAGGTTGTCGAGTCAGGCCCGGTTACCGAGATTTTCGCCCAGCCGGATAAAGACTATACGCGGTCACTGCTGTCGGCGCATTTCAGCCTGTACGGCAAAAATATTGGTTGGGAGATTACTCTATGAACCTTCTAGAAATTGACAAGGCAACCAGAAGATACTATCGGGGTGGTTGGTTCAGCAGGCGAGAAGAGGTAAAGGCCCTCACCGATATCTCCCTCACAGTTAGAGAGGGCGGCAGTGTCGGAGTCATTGGCCGAAGTGGTGCAGGAAAGAGCACTCTGGGGCGATTGATTCTGGGGCTGGAGCACCCCAACGAAGGCGCTATCCGCTATCGAGGCAAGGATCTTCGTCAATTCTCCAGGCAGGATTGGCGACAATTTCGGGGTGAAGTTCAGGTTGTTTTCCAAAACTCCCTCGGCTCTGTCAATCCCCGCTGGCAGATACAGGACATTATTGCTGAACCCATTCGTAACAGTAGTCGCTGGTCCAAGAATGATGTTTTACCAAGGGTGTTGTCACTGATGGACATGGTTGGGCTCGATCCGTCTGACGTGGATAAATATCCCCATCAGTTCAGCGGCGGTCAACTCCAGCGTATCTGCATCGCCAGAGCGCTGTCAGTTCAGCCGCGACTCATTGTTCTGGATGAGGCGGTCAGCAGTCTTGATATGCTCATTCAGGCCCAGATATTGAAACTGCTCCGCGACCTGCAACAGGAAACAGGAGTATCCTATCTCTTCATCTCCCATGATATCCGCATAGTTGCCGGCTTTTGTGACGAAGTTGCAATTATGGACAGAGGGCGTATCTCCTCAAAGGTAAAGGACTTGTCTCTTGCCAAAAAATCCAATGACCCAGTTCTCAGGCAACTGGCCAATTCGATTCTGCCGGCATGGCCGAGACTCGCAAACTGAACATACAGGTATTGGCGACATCATCATGACAATCAATGTTAAAGAGCATCACAGTTGTACACATGATCATCACCATATGTACAAAGAGAAAGACCGTATTGGCGAAAGGCTTCTGGCAACCTTAGCCCTTAACATTGCTATCCCCACTGCACAGATTTTTGGCGGTGTTTATGCCAATAGCATGGCCCTGATTTCCGATGCCATGCACAATTTCAGTGATTCCATCGCGTTATTAATCTCGTATTTTGCTCATCGCTTGAGTTTGCGAGGCATATCTGAAACCAATACCTTCGGATACAAGCGGGCTGAAATTCTTGCCGCTCAAATCAATGCCATTTTGTTGTCCCTGGTGGCTGGCTTCATTCTTTTCAAAGCAATAGAACGATTCATTCATCCTGAAGAAGTTGCTGCCGACATCATCATCTGGCTGGCTGGAGTAGGTATTCTCGGCAACGGTTTTTCAGCCTGGTTACTCCTGAAAGATTCTCGACACAACCTCAATGTCCGAGGTGCATTTCTGCATATGATGGGTGACCTGTTAACCTCGGTTTTGGTTCTGGTCAGCGGTATCCTGCTCCTGTACAAACCATGGTATTGGCTCGATCCGGCGCTTTCCTTTGTTATCACAGCTTACATCCTGAAAAACTGCTGGGACCTGCTTCGTCAATCAAGCAGGATTTTAATGAATGCAACGCCGTCAGGAATTATCCTCAATGAAATCAAAGAGAAGATCTTAGCTTTTAGCCCGATAAAGGGGGTTCATTATCTTCACGTCTGGAATATCAATTCCTCGACAATTGGTTTTTCCTGCCATGTAGTCGTGGATGATATTATGACAAGCCGGACTGAAGATCTTGGCCGACAAATTCGCCATGAACTCCTGCAAACGTTCAATATCAAACATGCGATCCTGCAGTTTGAGACATCTGCCTGTGGAAACGGTTATTTACTTTGTGAATCTGATTTATAAAGACTAAATTAACACCTGGTGTATATGTTTATGCTCCAAAGGTATTTGAGCGAATTTGATTTATGAGAAGAGGAATGAGTCATAAAACTATCAATAAAAACAGCAAAGAAGAATTAACAATGCTGTATTCATCTGTTTTCACCTCATCGGAGGGAGAGAAAGAAGGAAGGCTTATAGGCAATTGCTTAATGACAAACGCTGTCTCATCCTTTCAATAAACCATCTTTCTCGATTTGAATTCTACAATATCGTTCTGATTTTAATCGCTTTTCACCTATCAACTTTAACATAGCGGCTCTTTGCCACTGAGAACCAGCCCTCTGATCTTATCACCGCATTATCCGATTTATTCATCTATCTTTACAAGTCATCCCCTGAGAAAATAGATAGTAGAAAAAGAAACTATCTTTGCACACTCCGTTGGTGCGATAAATCGAATCTTGGGAATGCACCTGTGAACAATTTGAACCAAATCCTCGGACATCTCTTTCTCCTCTTTATGCTACTCCTCGCAGGCTGCGGTCCTGTCCTCAATCCCTACAATGAGGATTTCAAATGTCGGGCAAAGGATGATGCTGGAGAATGCATCGACACACCCACTGCTTATCAGAAAGCCAGGTATCCGAAGACAGAAGCAGCGGTTACCCCAGATCCTGCAGAAACAGCCCAGCAAGAGCTACAAGAAAACCGTTACAAAATAGTCAGCGAGCTTCTTAAAGAAGAATCAAAGCCGCTCCTGCAGCCTCCCAAAATACTCCGAGTTCTCTTGCTCCCCTATAAAGGGGATGACGAAGAACTGTTCATGAGCCGATATGTCTATCTCAAAATCGAGGATTCCCAGTGGGTTCTGACTGATCTCAAGGAGCAATAGCCTATGCTTTCCGAATTCTTGCAGAGGGTGCTCCTTGGCCCAAGCGAATATTTGAAACATGGCGAGCTGGCCAAGATGACCAGCCGATCACCGTTTTCTTCCTATCTCAATTACCTGGCATACGATTCAGAGCTGGAAATATACCTGAACCAGGACGGAAGCCTTGGCTTGTTGTGGGAGTGCTCCCCGGTGATCTACGCCGGTCCCAAGACCATTACCGCGCTTGAAGGGTTGTTTCGTGCCGGTTTACCAAAAGACAGTGTTATCCAGCTTCTCTTTCATGCCGATTCCCATATCGAGCCAATTCTTTCGCGGTACCAGGATAACCGAACCAGATCCAAGACCATTGTCAGCACCAATACCGATGCCGTAGTGTCATTCCTCATAGAGGGAAAGAAAGGTCTGAAAGCCTGCTCCAATATCCCTGTTCGAAACTTCAGGCTATTTGTCGCTGTCAAGATGCCTGGCGACACTCAGGAGTTCAAAGTCTCTACAGATTTTGCAAAGAAAGAGAAAACAGCCCCACTATTAGATATCAAACGACAAATTCATGAAACCTTAAAAGCTGCACTCCTCTCCCCTCGCCATATGCACCCGGGAGCCTTGCTGGAGTGGAGTCGCAGGCTGTTCAACAGTTATCCGCAAGAGTATCCGGAACAGAACCTCCATGCCTACAATCCGACCATTCCCATACGCAAACAAATCATCAACAGCGATACGATCATTCGGGAAGAGTCAGATCATATGCAGATAGGCAACCACTATTTCTGCTGCACAACCCCGAAGGTGATCCCTATCAATATCGATCCGCTGCAAACCAACTCGCTCTTTGGGGGAATATGGGGCGTTATATCCGATGCCGACCAGATCAAGACCGATTTTCTTTACGGTTTTAATATTGTCTTCGAGGCAGGTCTCGAGATGAAGCTCCATGCCAAATGCAATCTGACACTCAACCAGCAGGCCGTTGGTTCTCTTTCTCCTACTCTTCGGCGCAAACAGGAGGAGTATCTCGCCGCGACCGACGATCTCGAACGGGGAGAAAAGTTCGTCAAGATATTACCCATATTCTGGGTTTGGAGTGATGATCTTGAACAGGCCAAGGACTCTTGCACCCGGGTAAGGCGCTTGTGGGAAAATAACGGCTATGTCATGCAGCAGGACAACATGATCCTCAAGATCCTGTTTCTCTCCTCTCTGCCGTTTGGCCTCTATACCACCGGCAAAAACATTGAAAACCTGGAGCGAGACTTTATCGCCCCAGTTCCATCGATTACTCCGCTTCTGCCGGTCCAAGGTGATTTCGCAGGTTCCGGAGGTGAGCCAAAGCTGATTTTCACCGGCAGGAAAGGGCAGCTGGTGTCGCTTGATTTTTTTGATGCCCACGCCACCAACCAAAACGTCTTCTGCTGTGCCACGTCCGGCTCCGGCAAATCATTTCAGGTCAACTTCATTGCCTTCAACTACTATTCTTGTGGTGCCCTGGTGCGGATCATCGACATCGGCGGCTCGTACAAAAAAATCGCCAATATGCTTGGTGCCAAATACCTCGATTTTGGACCCAATATCAACATCTGTCTCAATCCCTTTACTCATATAAAGGAGCCCGATGAAGAGCTGAAAAGCGTCGCCGCTGTCTTTGCGCAGATGGCCTATTCCAACTCTGACCGGGAGAAGTGCAACGACACCGAGATGAACCTGATCCGCAATGCAGTCCGCTGGGCCTGGAAACAAAAAGGGCAAGCAGCTGATGCTGACACCGTCTATGAATTTCTCATGAAGTTCCCCAATGCACCGGGCTCCGATCTTGGTGAAATGGCCGATAACAGCAAACTTATCGAAGTTGCCAGAAAAATGGCCTTCAATATCCGCGAATTCACCAGCCACGGTTTCCACGGAAAGTTCTTTGTCGGACCAAGTACCTTCGACATCCGCCAAGATGAATTTGTCGTTCTTGAGTTGGAGAACCTGAAAGTTCAGCCGGACCTGTACCGGGTCGTAACACTCCTGATCATCAATGGCGTTACCCAGGATCTCTATCTTTCCGACCGCTCCCGGCCACGACTCATCATCTTTGACGAGGCCTGGCAGTTTCTCGACAAGGGTGCCATGATCGCCCCGGTCATAAACGAGGGCTACCGCCGGGCTCGGAAATACAACGGCAGTTTCATGGTCATCACCCAATCCCTGCTCGACCTGGAAAACTTTGGTGAAGTCGGCAACGTCATCAACTCCAATTCTGCGTTCAAAATCTATCTGGAATCGTCCGACTTTGACCAGGCGCAGAAGAAAGGGTTAATCGATTATGACAACTTCACTCTCAAGCTTTTGAAAAGCGTCAAATCCAATCCACCCAAATACTCCGAACTCTTTTTTGATACCCCGTTTGGTGTTGGTGTGGCCCGGCTGGTGGTCAACGATTATGCCTATTTCATCTACACTTCCAAGGCCAGTGAAATAGCCAGGATCGAGCAGATGGTTGCTCATGGCAAAACCTACCATGAAGCAATCCAGGAAATGGTTAACCTGAGGCAGCAAGGTGAATTGTAAACTCTCTATTCTCTTCTCTACCATTTACGTTGTTTTTGGTGCTTGGCCGGCTTTTGGGGAGGCCAAGCACCTCGGTGTTGCCGGCAAGTTGTTTCAGGTAGTCGAGCCGGATATTGCAACAGAGCTGGAACAACAGGCCGTCGCAAAGAATCATGTTGAGGAGGATGAGTTCCTCGATCGGGTAAGAACATATCAGCCTGAGGATCTTCATCCACTTCCACGGGCAACAGAGGATAGAACCTTTCTGGTTGATATGACCTATACCCTTGACCAGGACTTGGTCGGCGGCAACGGCAAGGTCATCTACCCCAGGGGGTTTACCTTCAATCCCCTTGATTATGTCTCATTCCCTGGAGGGTTGTTGGTTATTGACGGTGATGATCCCTCCCAGATCAAGTGGTTTAAACAAACTCCTTATGCCACCAATCACCAGGTTCGGCTGCTGCTCGCTGGTGGCTATGCTTTCCAGCTCACTGAACAGCTCAAACGTTCGGTGTTTTACCTGGTCGACGAAATTGCAGAGCGGTTGCAGCTGGCAGCGGCACCATCCCTGGTCATACAAAAAGACAACATGCTGCAGGTACGCGAATTTTTTGTACCTCAAGAAAGAACTACTGAGAAAAACGATGCGACCAGATAGAACCATTGTCCTCATCTTTCTGTTGCTCTCGTTCCCATTCTCTGCATGGGCAGCGAAGTCCGGTGATTCATTCAATATAGCCTCAGACGTCCATTGGGATGAAATCGAGCTGAGATTCGAGGGCATTTGTATCTGCCCCAGACCACCGCCCATTTACTATGAAGAAGGGGAAATATGGGAATACTGGGAGCCTTTCCTGGTGGAAGGTACCGTTTCCATGGCCAACTATTCCGCCTATCAGGGCAAACAAACAGGATCATCACTCATAGATGAACTCGGCGGCAAGAACAAGAGCTCGGATTCAGTGGATATAGCCAATGAATCCACCTTTGCCCAGGGACATGCCTATCTCTTCCCGATGATGTACGGCTTTTGCAAACATAAGGACTACGGCATGTGGTGGAGCGAGTACGACTCCATGTGGCAGAATGACGAACTATCCGCTGTCATAACGCCTGAAGCAGCTCTCTATGCCAACAAGGCTATGCAAATGGCGTGCATGGCCGATGCCGCTGCTGTCAACCTTGGTTACCCACTCGACTTTATGCCCTGGTGTATCGGCAGCAGCGGATCCGCCTACCCGATGACCGGCCATGTAGACAATGACAATATCGTCCAGGCCAATAACGCGGTCGCCTCACGACTGCTCTATAAACTCAACAGGCTTTTCATGATCTGTGATCCCGCAGATAACCTCTGTGGATGCAATTATACGCCTGTCTGGATCAAGAGCCATTACAAGATGCACGTCGTCAGACCAGACGACCGATCTCCAGCCTATCCCGTAGGCAAGGCTGCTAAATTTTACGACTCCGGCTTGAACGTGCCTTACCAGGGAGCGAAAGGCTCAAACGATGAATTTCTCTGGGTAGTCTACAGGAAACAACGATGCTGTACCTGCTGCGACAGCTGATTTTTGCAAGTTTCATCCTTTGCTCATTTCCATGGCCAGTCCATGCCCAGGATTTGAGCGAAAGTGATGTGTCTTTGATCATGAAAAAAGCCAGGGAGGATGCAGAAAAAATGGCCCTGCCGGTCAACAAATATAGCGAGGAAGGGTTGAAGGCAGCAGAGGAAACGTCACGGCTCTTTCATTCTCCTGAGTTTCAGGAACGTGTCCAATGTGAGCAGAAGCGGTTGGAAAAAGAGGTCTTTGGTCAATATACAGCTCCGTGGAAAAGAAAGAGCCAACAGACGGCAGCGGAACAGGCGGGCCCGCAGGGGAATCTCGCAGCTGGAGAAAAGGTTCTTCTCTTTATCTCCAGCTCGGTACCGGATGAAACCGTGCATGCCTATATCGCAGGTTTGGATAAAGCCGCTGAACCCAATGTTTTGCTGGTAATGCGTGGGATGGTCGGAGGAATGTCTTCTGCGAGGGCCAAGAAGGGTCAATCGTATTTCAGCAGGATTTTGAAAAAAGAGCTGGATTGCCCTCGAACGGAAACACCATGTGAGCGGTATGAAGTACCGATCCACCTGCAACCATCGCTGTTCGTGAGATACAGCATCACCAGAGTACCAGCTGTTGTCTATGAACATGAAGGCAAAGCCTTTTTAATCCAGGGAGATGCCGGACTTGATTTTCTCCTGGAACGAATCAACCGGGAAGTGAAGAGCACCGGTATAACAAAGCTGATCAAAAAAATACGGGGCGCACTTTGAGCGAAGAGAACACCACACAACCTGAAAAACCGGCAAGCACCGGACCTGGTTACCTCGAGGTGATCATTCTTGCCCTGATACTTTCTGCTGCTATGGTGATGGGCTATGACAGAATGTTTGCCCAAAATATCAGAGTCCTGGATTTGAAAGGATACCTGCGCACCCAAAAAGCACTCCTTGCAGCCGGCGAAATTACCGAACAGCAGTGGACAGTGAAGCTTGATGCCGTTGAACAGATTTTAAACAGTGAGGCCGCGAGCCACCCAAATCAGGTCATCGTTTTGAAAGATGTGGTGCTGAGAAATGGAGACGAGATCCGTATCAAGTAATTGCACCCAACAGCTTGAGCTAAAGAGCAAAACAAAGATTTTCAGGCTCAACAACCGGGAAAAGACGCTGGTTGTTGTCGTTCTGGCGGCGCTTCTAGTAGGTGCCTGGCTGCCGGAGCGGATCATCGTTTCCACCACTCCATCGCTGAAGCATCGGATATTTTTCCTCACCAGGGTGAATAGCGAGATCAAACTTGGCGATTACCTGGTGTTCAGACATAAGGATTCAGGTTTTGTCCAGAAAGGGCTGGATCCGGCAAATGACCGTATGATCAAAAAGGTCGGTTGCCGGCCAGGGGAAATTCTTTCAACCGATCTCAAACGAAACTACTTTTGCGACCAGCGATTGTTGGGAGCTGCGCTGCAGACAGACAGTAAAGGTCGTTCCCTGCCGCTGTTTCAGTTCTCCGGACCGGTGCCGGAGAACAGCTATTTCATGGTGGGAACAAATCCACGCAGTTTTGATTCCAAATATTTCGGTTTTGTCCATGCAGACGACATTCTCTATAAAGCCTTGCCGCTTTGGTGATCTATTCAGGCTCTTGTCGGTCTGTTTTCTGATAGTTGCCGGCGATGTAACAGCTGCTGATCTGGGTGCAACGTCTGAGCAACAGTACGGATTTTACAACGACACCAAGCATGGCTGGTTCTGGTACGAAAATCCGCCACTGGAACAAGAAGAACAGGCAAACACACCATTGCCGCCCATAAAAGAACCACGGATAATTCCATCTCTTGACTCATATTCCATCGATGAGTTGTGGAATATGTACCCGGACGATTTTCAGGAACTTCTGAATGTCCTGCAGAAAAAAGCTGTCCAGACTCCATCCGAACAAAGCATTCTGGAATATTTGACCATGCAGGATATTGCCCGGCGTAAAGCCCTCGCGTATACCAATGCCACCATGTACGTCACCCAGAAATATGGTGAACTGTTCAATGTGAATCATGTGTACCCTACTGCCGGACCAGGCGTCACCGCCAGAGTCAGCATGCAGAATGATGAAATAGTCCAGACAATCAATCGCGCCGGCAATGACCATGCCCTGATATTTTTCGTCAGCCCCGGATGCGGCTTTTGTGAGAAACAGGCAGGGATACTCAGCTATTTCGTCGATAAATATGGCTGGCAGATCAAGACCGTGGATATCAGCAGAAATATCAACAGTGCGGCTCGCTTCAACATCACCATTACCCCAACCCTGCTTCTTATTAAAAAGGGACAGAATAACTACATGCCCGTCGCCAGTGGCGTCATAGCAATGACAGAGCTGGAAAGAAAACTCTACCGGGCCATCCGTCTGCTGCAGGGTAACACCCGGGAAGACACTTTCCTGATGTACGATTTTCAAAAAGGCTCTGCGTTCGATCCAACATCAATCCTTAACAAGGGAGAACAGCCATGGAAAAGCTCCGACTAGCCCTCCTTGCTGCTGCTCTGACAATACCGCTTTTGCTACATCCCGTTGTTGCGACATCTGCCTGGGTCGACGACTGGCTGGATCAAAGAACCACCACGTCACCCAATTATCTCTCCGGACAACAGCGAGGATATTATTCCGGGGGGAGCTTCAACGCCAGGTGGCCGAGCAGTGCATCCTATCCGGTAACGGTTGAAATGCCTCGAATCAAAAGCGGTTGCGGTGGGATCGATGTGTTCATGGGCGGCTTTTCCTTCATGAATACCGATTACCTCGTTGACAAGCTCCAGGGAATTCTTTCCGGTGCAGCCGCGGTAGCCTTTGATCTTGGGCTGAAAACACTCTGCGAACAATGTTCCAATACAATCAAAAACTTTGAAGCACTGTCCGATAAGCTCAACTCCATGCAGCTCGATGAATGCGCGGCGGCAAAAGAGCTGGTTGGGGTGGTTATGGATGAGAACGGGTTTCACTCCAGTGAAGTGATGAAGGAAAAACTTGGCACTTCCATCAAGGAGAACAAACTGAGCCAGGGTGTCTCCGAGATGTGGGATATAATTACCACCGAGGATAAGGCCAACAACAATGTCCCGCAATCAGCGGATGTCTCAAGGGTTACCAGTGGCTGCAACAGTGAAATAACATCTACCTTCCTCTCAGGTGGATCCTTGCTCGACAATGTCGGTAGCAAAATCAGTCTACCATCCGATTACACCAGTCTTATTCGCGGCCTGGTTGGCGACGTCAACCTCGAAGGCCCGGCCAACGCCTACAAGATATCCTATGAACCACCATGCTCAGAGAACAACCCTGATGATATCAAGGCATTTACCAGTGGGGATGTTTTCGCAAAAAATTCTGGTGGAACCTGCAGTCAGATTACCGATACCAACCGTGACTTACGGCAATACGTTCAAAATATTCTTACCTCTATCGCTGACAAAATAGAAAACAAAGGCGTACTCAGCGGGAACGAAGAGACGTTTCTGGCCGCAAGCCCCCTCTCCGCCCTTCCCATCCTTAAAACCGCCGTTGGCTCAGGCATGAAAGAGGCAGCCGTAGCGGGACTTGCCGATATCACCGCCAATGCCTACGCCCTGCAGATGTTGTCAGATCTCTACGTTCGGGCGGAAACCATCGCCTGGAAGGCGAGAGAGATGTTGGAGAAACAAGCTGAGGCCAGTACAGGCCAACCATCGGAGAATTGTGCAGCGGTCATCTTTGCCGAACATGCCGACCAGAATATATCTCTTATGCAGGCGCGAATCAGACGACTTCAAGATGCTGCCCGTGCCAGTTATGTCGCCTCGGCAAAAGAGATGTCCACGATCATGGATTACCTTGAGCACATGCAGAAAGTTGAGCAACAGATAACCGCTGAGATTACCCGGCGATATGGTAAAGATGTCGCGGCAAGACTGCAGATGTAAAAAGAGTATGAAGAGAATTAATCTCCCAATCATCACGGCAGCATCCATCAGCCTGTACCTGCTTTCGGCGGGACCGGTTTTTGCCCTGGATATGGAATATTATACCTACGGCGGCTTTAATCCAATCACCCAGGCATTCACCAAGATTGCCCTCATTTTCAGTGATTCAGGTTACCAGGGCTTGCTTTTTGTTATCATGGTGCTGGGACTTATCGCCGGTGTTGGCGCCTGGCTGGCACGAGCAGCCACCGGAGCGCGAGTCATCCCCTTGGTGTGGGCTGTGCCGGTGCTGTTCGGTGCCGTCCTCTATCTGGCCCTGTTTGTGCCTAAGGGCAATATCACTGTTTACGATCCCGTCTTAAATAGATTTCAAACCATCGGACAGGTTCCGGATGCAGTGGTATTTACCGCCGGCTTTCTCAACAAGATCGAAAGGGGCATGGTGGATATCATCGATACCGCCGCCGCTCCTGATGCCCAGTATTCCTCAACAGCCGGTGGCATTGGTTTCAAGGCACTGGAATCGGTCAAGGGATCAGCTCCCAAGAACAATTATGCCAGAACGAGCATGATCCGATACGTCAAGGATTGTGTGACCTTTGAACTACTCCGCCCCGGCACAACGCTATCGCTTGACGATCTACGAAACAATACTTCTGATTTTCTGAGCGACCTGAATGCAGCGGTCAATCCGGCAGTCTATACCGTCTATTATGATGCTGTTCATCCGGAGGGTACAAATGTCACCTGCACAAGTGCCTGGAATAGCTTGCAACCCATTTATGCCAATCCCACCAATTACGATGAAGCCATCAAGAAGGTCTGCAGCAAGGCATATTTTGATCCATCCAATGCGGTTGAACTGAACACCTGCAAAACACTGCTCGCCAGCACTCTGAACTTTACCACCGGTACCGCGACCACCCCGGAAAAGATCATCCAGCAACGCCAGATTTCCGAAATTCTCTACAACTTTTATTTCCAGGATGATTACGAGACATCCATTCTCATGGAGAGTAACCGCAAGATCACCTCAACTGGCTTAGGGATAGGCCTCACCATGAACGAATGGATCCCAATCATCCGGGCAGTCATGACCGCCATTGCCATCGGTGTTATTCCATTCCTGGTCCTCTTTCTCTTTACCCCTGTTGTCGGTAAGGCTGTATCGGTAATGTTTGGCTTTTTTGTTTTTCTTACCACTTGGGGAATTACCGATGCCGTGATCCACGGAGCGGCCATGGATTATGCCTCATACGCTTTCGAGGACATGCGCCAATCCAATCTGGGTGTTTATGCCATGGCTGCATTTCCGACCATCTCCATCAAGTTACTGGCAATGTTTGGCGTGATTCGCTCAGCGGGTATCATGCTGGCGAGTTTTTTCTCCATGATGCTTATCCGTTTTGGGGGCCATGCCCTGGCCATGCTTGCCGGCAACCTCAGCAGAATAGTGCAATCCGCCGGGGCTCAAGCCGGACAACTGCTCACCCCGGAAGGAACATCTGCAGCCATGAACCAGCAGGTACGTGCCGCCGGACTGCTTGCCGGTATGCCGGAGCACCGGTTTTCCAACATGGCAGCGGCACAAGCCTGGAGTACCCACCGCTCAGTTGGTGGATATAGCGCTGCGATGAACACGAAAAATTCCCTGCAGGAATCTGGACGGATTCCCCAGGGCACATCAGACAGTGAAATGGCCACCATGATGGCTTCTGCAAGGGTGAGCGCAGGGACAGGCTCAGGCCCTGTCGAAGTCTCAACCGCTCCGGACGGCAGCACTACCAGAACAAAATCAGAAACCGTCAATCCGGACGGCTCCACCACTGTCACAACCACCGGCGCAAGCGGCGATGGGGTCGCAGTTGACACCATGGCTGAAGGTCGAGCTGCCTACTCGGTCGACAGTTCCGGAAATCACCACACCACTCACGCAGCAGTCAATGGTCTGAATCCCGTTACCGTTGGAGCCATGGCCCAACAGCAACAGATTGTCGCTGCTTCCAACAGCCTCGGGAAGAGCCACAATTGGCAGTTGGCTATGGATTCAGCGAAAAGGGCCAGTCTGACCAGCAGTGAAGCTCATGGTTTTACCAGCAGGCTTGATAATTCCATGCGTGAGAATTGGCAACGAGCAATCAACGATAAGTCCAGTTTTGTAAATACAATGGAGGAAAATGTAAGGACTCAATTTTCCAGTACTGTCGGAGCAGGTTTTAAAAGAATTTTTAGTGCTGGCGGCCAGCTCACAGTGGTTGGTCAGAACAATGAAAAGGTCAGTTTCAATGTGTCTGAAGATACTGCCAGGGCTTTTGAAAATACGGCAGCACAAGTACGCTCAGAATCCCTTCAACAGACATTACAGGACTCTAAAAGCCTCGATTACATGACAAAGCTCGCAAAACAGGTCGGAGCCACTGAAGCCTACTCATATCTGCGCGATGCAAGGGAAATGCAAAGCTCAACGGAATCATACGGAGCGGATCTGACTACTGCCTTAGTCAGAAATTATACCACTGAACGTTATGGGAACGATTCACCTGAAAACATTCGTAAAACTATAATCGACTTCAACCATTTCTTGACCCAACAGGGAAGCCAGGGCGTAGACAATATGAAAAATATTGTAACTGGCTTTGTCAGTGGCAATGGATACGGTTGGGGTAGTACAGCTAATGCGGTGACCAATACCATCACCGGCACAAGAGAACGTGCCCAAGACCAAGGTTTTAAACACGATGTTGGAATGGCCGCAAGTGTGGCTGGGGCAAAAACATATGGTATCAAGGATGATACTCTGGCAACGCCACGATCAAGTACCCCGCTAGACAATCCAAACGCAGCATCAGTAACGGATCCAGCTCAAGATATTCGCAATAGAAACCGCGTTGAGGAATCTGGTAGCGGTGGCATTCACACAACTCCAGGAGAACTCGCGAAGGATATCACAGGATTGAACAAAGGTGCCCCTCCAAGTCCGACCAATGACTATTACCGAAACCACTCTTTCTACTATGAAGGAAGCTTAGTGCAGCCGCAACGACAAGAGGGTGGAATTGTATTACCTTCCGGTAGAATCATCCATGGCGATGCCAACTCCGCACCCTCTGGTACCGATAAAGAATTTTGGAAAGGCAGTGTGTTTGAGAAAAAGTAATACCTATCTGTAAATGGCAATTGGACTACCGAAATGTTGTATCAGTTGTCTTCGGAATGATGAGTATTTGAAGAAAGCACAGCCCAACTTGGATCGAAATCAAGATCTTCTTTGAACAGATCATCTTGCTCGACTCCATTAAATCCTTCGGGCTGAGAGCTGCCCGCATCTTTGAAGAACAATTTGAGAAGGACCAAGAGAATTACCCCTGCCAGTATACTGATAGTTCCAAGAGACATTCTTTCTCCTTATTTGTGCTTACATAACGACTCGCAACAGGCTAACACTAAATGTTCCAGATAGGCAATATACCCGTTACCATTAATCTCAAAGATGTCAAGTTATCATACCTCAGTCTGTACCCTAGAATAAAGCGAACGTTATTCAACATCACATTAGTGTACTACAAGTGGCCAATTATTTCTTTTACATTTGCTCCTCCAAATTTGAGATATACCACTGCGTTGGGAACTCAGAGTTACTCGCTTCTACCTCTAATTCAAGATCCCTCAAAAAGTCCGTTTGCCGCTCGGAGGACTGATCAAATGGAAAAGGCCTCATTCCATTAGCGGTTCGCCAGTAGCCGATCCCCTGATCTAACCGGATGCTAAACCCAGATCCATCGCCCCATCGAAGCTGAAGTTCTCGTGCATGTGGAAGAGCCAAATTCACCTTATCGTCAATGAGGATAAATTCTCCAAATGGACGAAACATTGTTGTAAAAATCCCCCGCCGATGTTCTGCGTCTTGCCAGTTATGATGAAGAAATCGTGGTTGTTGAAAATCGTTTCGTTGTAAATAGCTTGTCACAATCATTAATCTTGTGGCAGTGTTTACCCCTCCAGAATATGAGCCAAGCCCATTTATAAACTTTTGTAGCAGCATTATTGAAAGTGGTGACCGAAGATAGCGATCACTGTATTCGATGGCCGCAATTGCTTGCTCGGAGAGCAATTTTCTTTTAAGGTCCGGGACTCGATTTCCCAACAACTGCCATGCCTGTTCACCAAAGTGTTTCGATGAACCATCGAATTCATTTGTTATAGAGATGGAAATAGTATCTTCTTCTCGAGCTCTCAGACTTGAAACATCTCTTTTCCGCCATTTTTTTGGTATTGCATCAAGCGGACCTTCTTTTGCTACCCGCACAAACTGAGCTCCTCTCGGACTTCCGCCCCATGATGGTGTCGGAGCCAACGCATCCTGGTTGTTAGCCGCCCATTGAACTGAAGTGCTATTGCCACTCAATTCCATGATTCTAAGGAGATTTTGTCCACCATTTCCGACTTCCGGACTATTTCCCGGACAATAAATTTCTGCATGAATGAGTGCTGCCAATGCTGCCAATTCATCTCGTTGCGAGGATTCGAGTACTTCAAATATACAGTCAGGCAATATCAACTTAATTGTTGCTCCTGTCTCATGGATAACAAGCAATTCTTTTCGCAGACGCCATGTAAGAGGTTCCCATTCTTTGACACTTCCCCCGAGAAAAATTCTAACTTCAAGGAGGTTGATACGTTGACGTTCACGCCGCAAAGCTAAAGCCAACGGTTCCACTTCTAATAACGTTTTTGAGCCAAAAGCCTGCATCGTGACAGGTAGCTGGAGAGCTTGTAAAAATTGGGCATTAATCAGAGCCAGTGCCCTCATTCTATCGAGATCCTGAATGTGATGCTGAGTATCATATGAAAGAAGGCAGCTTTGACAAGCAACATCACAATTACGCGAGCATTGGAGTATCTCTTTCCCTTTGTGAAAAAGCAAGGCCAGATACTGAACTGCCTGTGATACATAACCAGCACCGCCTTGAGCAGTATCGAACAAAAAAATAGAAAAAGTTGAATGGCCGTTAATATCACGCGTTGGACTGATCGCGACACCGATTTCTCGTTCTTCCACACCTAACCTTTCAGCCAAAGCCCGTCGCAATATTACACCGGTTGTATAAGCAGCTACCCTGTCGAGTGGTTTCCCCGTAACCTCCTGAAGTTGCAATTCAAACACCTCTGTCCGACGCGCAATACCTAATCGGAGATTACGTTTAATCGCCCACGGTTCATTACTGCCCGGACATTCTATTTCCCGATCATTATTTTTACCTCCACGGAGTCGTTTGTGAGGAACGGGGTTTCCCTTACTATCCATAAAAATATACGGCAATTCATCGTCCGACGTCATGGAATCAGCTCTTCCACATCTGAGACACAGGGCATATCCATTGTCATGGAGTCCATCGGATCGATGGATTATTTTTGCTTCAGGGTTCACTCGATAGCGTCCCAGCGCTGGAACTGGCAAAGCGACCCACTCAGATCCTTCCATGGAGATAAGAGGATCCCTTACAGGAATGTACTGAGGAATATTGATGTCATTGTGAGGACGACACCTGATGTCAACGGCAAATCCTGAAGGTTGTAAATATTCATAGCACAGTATCCTTTTTTCATTCTGCTCACCACATTGGGGGCAGGAATAAGGTCTTGTAGGCTTAGTCCCGTTTGCCCCACAGCTATCACATCGCCAGATCCAACGGAAGGATTGTAACTCCGGCGATCCATCCTGATCTGCAGGGATATGCCAGTTTAGGGTCACGCCGCCGCTACGATATACTCGGCCATCTAATACCGTATCTGTTCCTGGCGAATAATCACGAATAGCTATGGAAAGATCTCTAGCTGGGTAACCCGCCCGTATCGTCGGATTATCCTCCCGGATAGTATTAGCTCTTTGAGTAGTTCTGCGCGAAAACTCTTCAGCCGTTGTCGTGACCAGAGGTACAACTTCACCAGGGAAACCATAGCCAGGTAAAAACCCCCGCGTGGTTAATTCGGAGAGTAAGTACTCCTTGCGGAGTCTCTGTAATTGAAAATCAACCGCCTTTTCTGCCGCACTGTTTCCCTCCGAAGTATTTACGATAGTGCGACTTTCTAATAAAGCTCGTGCCTCTTCCAGCCAGGCCCGAGCACATTGGTTGATCATCGTGGAACTATTCCCTAAGATACTCATCAGACTACGTCCTTCCATGATCGAACGTCGAAGAAGTATCGTTATCCCCTCCCTTAAATTTTCATTGGTCAAAGCATCCGTCTCACACCATGCGCGAAAATTTTCCCAAGGAGCACTTCCCCCAGGCTGTGAAGGCTCAAAAAACCATCCTGTAGTCAACTTCCTTAAATTCTCAGCAGCATGATGGGCCAGAAAGATCGATAGGACCATGGAATTAACATGACGCTGAATAATTGGAGGACTGTGTAAAGACACCCTCGGCGTAGCCAATGCAGTAGTAAATGGCCATAAAGGATTGTGAAAGACAGCCTCGCCGTGAGGGGTACTTTTGCAGAGCGTGAAACTGATTGAAACCGACTCACCCCGGCGACCGGCCCTACCAGATCGCTGCAAAAAATTGGCTGGGTTTGGCGGTGCGTTATGCATGGCTACCGCTGACAAACCACCTATATCAACACCCATCTCCATAGTAGTCGAACAAGATAACAGGTTGATCTTGCCAGCCTTGAAATCATTCTCTCTGCGAACGAGAGTAGAGCCGCTAAGCTGTGCAGAATGTTCAGCGCTCCGAAAATATCTGGCAAAACGGGCAATTCTGTCGTTCACATTAATCCACACCCCATGGCTGCGAAGGCACAGAACCTGTTCATTTGACTCCAACCATTCCTCTGCTTCCTCTGGAGAACTATTCAACCAGAAAGGGTCCGGTAATACCGGCATTTTTACCTTCTGACATTCAGCAAATTCTTTAGCTGGGTTCTCTGGCAAGTAAGGTGTAAGTCCCAAGAAGGTCACAGGTAGCACACGGCGGGTTACAGGACAAAGCCAGGCATCCCTTACTTGTACTATTTCAACTTGCTGACTCATGTCCAGGCGGTAACCATGCTCAGTACGGGATAAAATGCTCTGAATATCGCACCACAGACCGATCAGCAATTCCTCGAGCAGTTCTTGATCCTCCTGTTGTTCCAAATCTTTTTTGAATGCATAAGCCAATAAACGCACTAAACGTGAACGACGTTGAACCACAGACCTCGTGGAAGGCCATGTTCGTTGATTGTAAATTGATTTATCTTGCCCTGGTGAGAGAGCTAGAGTCGGTTTACCAGGATAACCTATCCAGCGAAGTGTGTCTTCCGGGATAGCAACAGCTTTATTAAGCCGAATGACAAAATCGATTACCACTTGCGCCAGATTTCGCCAATCATCAAGCCCAATTTGCAATTTAGCAGCAACGGCCGGTACTCGGTCGATCCTCTCTATTCCTGGATAGCTGAGTTGAAGCAACCCAAAGGATTCCAGAGACCATTGTCGTCGGGGACGGAGGAAGAACTCTCTCCAGAGACAAAGGTCAGAGAGTTGCCTATCGTTCATACCAAAACTTTGCTCCTGCAATGGAGGCAGCAGCCAACGTTTGAACCCTTCGTCTGACAAAAGTCGATCTTGAGCATCCCTCCACGAAAGCCGCCCAACCGGCGGAGACTCTAATTTGCTTAGTTCCAGACGTTTCTGCTCAAGGACCCCACTCAATCCTGGGTGATTCAACACCACCTTTTCCAGTTCGGCAATTTCCTCTCGAATTTTTCCTGTTTCCTGGGGGGAAGCTGAGCGAATCCTGTCGGTAACGGCATGATAAAGCAGACTTCGGACATAATCTCGTTCAGTTTCTATCTGCAATTTCACCGCAATTCTTGCTGTACCCTGCCGGCTATCCGTAAAACTTAGTATCCGACGACCATCATATGGCAGTGCTTCTTTCGTTTGTGTTGGTTGAATATGCCGTAGAAGGATCGGTATAGCGGTTTGCAATAAAAATGGCGCACTCAGTCGAATTGGCCTGAAAAGCTGGCCACGAAGGTTTGAACCATGGCAAGAAGGGCAGCGTACGTTGTCATCTTCTCCTGGCCCCAGAAGATGGACATCTATACCATCGCCCTCGAGACGGTTCCAATCCAACCGCCCATCTGGTAAAAGAGCGACTTGATTGCCATTGGGGGGTGCAACGAGCAATCGAGGTAAACCAGGCCCGAGAGGTTCGTGTCGACTTTCCTCATCCTGACTGTCTTCTTCATCCGATGGCTCCAATTCTTGTTGAAATTCATCCTCATCGTGCGAATAAATATGAGGATTCAACCGGTCATTTCCTTGTTGACTAAACTCCAACGCAGAAAGATGTTCCCCCCCACACTCACCACATTGCACGATTTCAAAAACTGGGAAACGACAAGCATCACAAATTAGATGTCTTTCGAGGAAAACTTTTCCAAATGGCCAAGCAGGTTTGTCAAGGTGCGTTGCGGTTCGTCCAGTGCATGCTGGATTAGCACACGCCCACAAGCCGTTAAGTGTACGTTGAAAAAAATGCCCGCGTAATGGAAGGAAAGCCTCTTTTCTGGCATCATATGCATTGGTACACAGATCAAGTAGTTCTAGCGTACGAAGAATTGTTTCTTGATTTTTGTCTTTATGAAGCTTTATCGCTAATTGGGAAACAGTTTGGGCATTCTGGGCTAAGGATTTCCGCAACTCACGCATGCGTGGGTCTGCTGACAACAGGGCAAATCGTTTTTCTGGTGACGATTCGCGCATAATTTTACAATCTGCATCTTTCCATTTTTTCTTAGATATTTCAGATATTTCAGGCAACAACCTAGAGCCTTCAACCACGGTAACCCTATCAAGACTCACTCCGGCGATGTCTGCAAGGAATCCCTGTAACTGTTTCTTCGCGTTTTCACCAGCTCCAGCAATTGTCGCAGAAGTAGCGACAAACCGCACATCATTAGATTGGCACCCAAAGGCGTGTAGGACGCGGCGCAGAAGCAATGTCAGCTCTGCCGCCTGAGATCCAATATAACTATGAGCTTCGTCAATAACTATCCAACGCAGCTTTCCCTGAGATTGGGCTAAAATTGGTCGGTCTTCATTACGTACCAGCATATACTCAAGCATGGTGGAATTAGTGACCAAAATTGGAGGTGGCGTAGCACGTAGAGACTTCCTATCGACCACTTCACTTTTCCATTCTGATTTTCTGGCTTCGTTGGGAGTGTCTCCATTGTAAAGACAATATCGTATTTGTCCCCCGAATGGTTCCGACCACGCGGTAAGACGGTCCCGCTGGCTTTTGATTAGGGCATTAAGCGGATATAAAAATAAAGCATGCACTCCGACTAATGGACCAGTCCTTGTTTCCAACTCGTTTGCCAAATCATTGAGGATAGGAATGAGGAAACATTCTGTCTTCCCGGATCCAGTGCCGCTTGTGACCAAAACAGATCGCGGTGGCGTATCTGAAACGAGTGCTTCCCATGCTTGTAACTGGTGATGATATGGGTATTGTTCTCTATGGAAAATATAATCCTTGGGGAGAGACTCGGGCGGATCACTTAAAGCAGCCACAAGTTTAGGATGAAGCAGTTGACCGGATAACTCACCAAGGTTTTCCTTGGCAGGTTTCCAACCGAATGTGGCCTCGAACACCACATCTGCCAGAAATGAATGCTCGATTCCCGGAACCTGTTGGAACAGTTCTCGCAAATGCTCCCGTAATGCATCATTGCGGAAACCCAGAATACCAAGTGCAGCACGTGTCGCACCACGATTCAGCTGCTCAGCCAGAGACGCAAAAAAACGTGTGTCCGTCATACACTAACTCCCATTGGAATCTCGGATAATTTGACAAGTCCAAGGCAGAGAGCAAAGGCAAAAGCTGAATCAAACCACTCTCTGTCGAAATTTCGAAGTTTCTGCAACTCGAAAAGCACAGATTCACCATAAGACTCTCCTGCTATCGCAATCTGGGCAGCGACAAATGGAGCGCAACGAACTGGCCGGTACGGGCGGGCAAGCCTCTTATAGCTAAATTCCGAGTTATAATCAGAATGATGTAGGCATTCCATGACCAGCGGGCCATCAGGGTAATGCTCATTTGCATTATGTCTGGCCTGAAGTTTCTGCTCTTCCGTCACAATTAAATCAAAAATGATTTGCGGCGCCTGTTTTGCCAAGCAAAGTTCACTGTTTTCCAGCTGACGTCCTGGAAACAACGACAACGATAGCCAATCGCATATCTGCCGGAAAAATGGCTGACGGATGGATACCCGCTCCCGTATGGTCTGAAATGTTTGCCATACCATTTCCTCCCCTTCTTCTAATGAAGAAAGAGCGCCACGTAGCGAGAAAATAAATCTTGAAGCTGCTGATTCCCATATTGCGACCGGTACAAGATGCCACGAGAACGGTAGCTGATAGGCAAGTGACCAGATGGCGTCGAAATCCTTATCGTCACTCCTAAGAAGGCCAAGCACAAGCGCCTCAGGCTCTTTTATCAGGTATCTAAATAAATCGAATGCACTCGCCGGGTATCTTCGAGTCAGCTGCAAATAATCGGAAAAAAAAGTCCAGTCTGGGTGATCTGGATTTTGACCGAGTTGTTGTACAAATTCATGGAATTTGTTTTGTCGCGTTAATCGGTCTTGTTCACAAATAGTCTGAACCAACAAGCTAGTGCTGGGTTCCAGCTCGCCATCAATTCGCCACAACACAGGCCGGAAACGTGGCCAATCCCCTTCCTCCCCTAACACCAACCATGGTCCTGCCTCCAATTCTTCCGGTACAGTCCAGGCTACAGATGCTCCGCTCCGTTTTAGCAACAGTGGTTCAGCTTCTGGTTGCCATAGCTTTATCATCTTAATATTAAGCTGTTGTTCCCAGCTCTTCTCAAGCTGTTCAATGCAATTTATGGGCAATGTCAGTAAATTACTGGCATAGTCAGGAATAAACACTAACTCAAACAACCCAACCTCCATCGCAGCAAGCGACCTTTCCATAATATCCAATATTTTCAATTCAGCGACAGCATCCAGATCGCCGGTCAGCGCCAACATTGATGAAAGTTTTTCCTGGATTCTGTGGAGATCAAACTGACCTCGTCCTCTCCCATCTAAATAGATGGATTCATTCAATGAAAAACTATAATACGCTGCATTTCGAGATTTGATTTCTGCGGTCAAATGAAAGTATTTTTCCCCAACCGGAGCCTGGATAATTGCATGAACTGCGGCCAATCTAGACGCCGCTATCTTGCCTCCTGGCGGTATTGAATTCCCACCAATGACAAAAGCCGCCCCTTGTCTGGGAAATGGCAGCTGTAGGATAAGGGAACGACCTCCACTCCACGAAATGGAGCATGAGAACTGGGTAATCGATGAACCATGGGTAGAAAATGATAAAATATCAACGCCATCTGATATCGGTTGTGCTTCGAAGTGACAGCCTGGGATATTCTCACACCAAACTTTACATAAACCTAGGCCCACTATTCGAATTGACCCTGCCTCATTTTGCTTGATACCTATCTTTTCAATACTGATCCGAATTGAAGGTGGCACTACTCTAACCTTTCGAAGCAAGAACTGACTGCCTTCATCATCGCAATAACGAATCCAAACTTCGCCCATGCATTCGTCAATATCCTTTTGCCACTCAAGACCACTTAAGCCGGCCGGACGCCATTCCAAACGAGCATTGTCAATACGGTGTCTATTCCCGTTATTGTTTATGACAAAAAGTTTAGGAGCACCCTGGAAAGGAGAATTTTCCTCCAGTTGCATCATTATGCGAGGCCCATCAAGTAAGAATGTTTCTGTGCTTTCCTCGGCACTTGCACATTGGTACCGGCATATTCCAAGCTCCGGATGCCTCCATTCGCCCTTGCCGGTGATTTCAAAAAGCATTCGATCCGTGCCAAGAGAGAGTCCGACCGGTTCGAAACTACCATCCCCTTCAAAACTTCCATCTGGCGGTGCAAGTACGAAGATTTTTGGTACTTTACTTTTGATCGTTCCCTCCCCGAGAAATTCCATATCTTCTTCTCCGGTCCTAAACGACCAAGGTAGAGGCCCCCATTCTTGGTCTCCCTCTATGGACAAATGATGGTCTTTTATTCCATCACTTATTCGTAAGCGTACACCATCCAAGATTTCCGCACCGGATAGTTTAACTCCTTGACGTCTCAGGACTTCGCAGCGAAAAACAGCATTACTTCCTTCCCCTTTCAGGCGCGTGAGTAACGCAATCTGCTCGGGACCTTTCGATGTATAGAGAAATATTCGTAAGCGAGAAGGTATATTAGTACTATTCAGCCACGCTTGAAGACTGGATCCAGAAACTCGGTCCGGTAAATCCAATACCTGTTCAATCGACCATTCCTCGCCTTTAAGTATAAGAAATCGTCGCCAACGGATTTTCTGGCGTTCTGTAATTGACAAGGTTCGGGCTTCATTGACCAGATTTCTCAACAGTCTTTCAATCGTGTCATCTTCCAGCGGGAGGGGCAGCAGATTTCGCCAATCACCAACCTTCTGGTCAAGGGCGGATATGGGATCGGGAGCATCTGCTACCTGCTCTTGCAAGTCAACAATATTCTGGATTAAATCCCCACTGAGAGAAAATACGATATCATGACGCAAGGATTGCGGAATGATAGAGGACAAGCGTTGAGCTAGTTGTCTAGCATCGCATGACAGGGACTTTCTTTCCAGATGATAGGCAGTCAATAATTGACGGAAGTAGCGATATAGATGGACATTTTCTTTTTGCAACAAAAGGAGAGGCAATCCACCTTCACAGGCTATGGTTACCAGAAATTCTCGATGGCCAACCCTATTTTTAAGTAGCGGTCGTCTCCACCACCTCAAGCCATTTTCAACGGTCTTGCTCAGCCAGGAATGTTCCGGGACATAATATTCTAACTCTCTAAAGACGGTTTCCCATTTCCAGGGACCACCGCTATGACATCTTCGCCATGTTTCAGCGGCGAATAGGCAAAAACGTGCTTCTGAGGGAGCGGGCCAATTCCAAAGCGATGTATTGAGTGCTGAGAGGACGATAGATTTAAGAGTCTCATAGTCGGCACAGCCGCATTTATAAGCGTATAGTGGGCGTCCATCTGGTTTGATGCTTCTAGTACGAGCAAAAAGGAATTTTTCAATCCAGTTATGTAAACCATTTGACTGCATTGCTTTCCTCCGGTCCCAATATGTCCTGTGACAACCATTCTGGGGGCAAATGATATGAATTCTAATGATCTATATTTCGCACCTTCAATTCCGTCGAAATTGGATTGTTTCTATGATGTATCATTCCTTTACCAATTCTTTTTCAAGGCAAGCAGCAAGCTCTAAGCACACATTTACTGCTGAGACTGCAACACCAACTGGAATTTCTATCCCATCAATATGTTGACCAAAATCACCGAAGCCATGTGCAGAACTGGCCAACGCCCAAGTATTTTTCGAAACACGTCTTGCTTTTGATGCACTATTCTGCGTTCCAGTCATAAGCTGCAAAAGGCGTAGCTGGTGACCTCGTTTGACAGGGAACTGATTATCCCAGTAGCTCTCGGCTCCCCTTTCACCGTTATGTTGCCATTCGGTGAACCATGTTGCAGGAATTGCCCTTGCCGGTCCCAATTCAGCATCCCAAATCAGATCAAGAGCCCTGTCCACGATCCCCCGCATGCTGGAAAGACAAACCTCGGGGTGTTCGGGAATATCTTCGATGCTACGCTGAAGATATCTGCGCAAAGAAGCGTCAAGGGAAGTCAGTTGATTCAGCCGCAGTTCAAGCAGCCCACGGATATTGCCTCGATATTCTTCCCAGGGTCCGAACAGCCGAACCATGCTGCCGGCATCCTCGCCAAGGCTCTTGATGTGCTGTTCCAGGAACCGGCAGCCTTTGGACACCCTGCCCCCGGCAACTTTAATGAATCCCTTTTCCACCAGCTGTGTACGTTCGGAAATGCCAACGTCTGATGCGGCTATTTCATTATGCTCAACCAGGTGCCGGTAGAGATTTTTTGCCGTCTCCGGGCAGTCATTCCACAGGTAGTGCAGAATGCTGCTGACCCCATCAAGAGCGATACCGGCGGCATCGTTTACCATCTGGTTGTCTATCTCGCCAGTAGCGCCGCTTTCCATGATATGGTTGAGCAGTGCTAGATAAAGGGGCGGGTATCCCGTTGACCAGTTCTCCAGTTCACTCTTGGCCCCGCTCTTTAATGTGAAGTCTGTAATTTTTTCCATAATAGCGGCTCGATCATTTTCATCGAACACACCAACCCGCACCGGCGTCATGTCAAAAATGTTCCAGAAATCGCTGGTGACCGACTCCTCGCTACGGATCAACTCATGGAGCGGCCGGCGGGTTGACGTAACCAGCCGCAGACTCGGGCTGGAGGCAAGCTCCCGCAGCTGGTCCCAAAGATTCCGGGTGAGTTTGCCGGTACTGAGCGGCTTGTCAAAACCATCCCATAGCATCAACACCTTGAAGCCATCACCATGCAAGGTTTCGAGAACCTCCCTCAATTCACCATATTCGTTGTCATCTGCGGCCAGCAGGTGCTCTCCATATTCGTTGCCGTTTGCTTTGAGCCCATCCCCCAATGTCCGGCACAAAGCCTTGAGAAAGGCGTCGTTGGAATCCGGTGTTTGGTGACCAAGGTCCCAGACGATAACCAAACCATACGGCGAATCTCCCTGGAGTAACCTTTCGACAAGACCATGCATCAGAACGGTTTTGCCGGAGTAGCGTGGCCCTACAATCGAAAGATGACTTGGCGTTGCCTTGGTCAGGTCATTCCATAGCCGCTGCATAATTCCGGCCCGCCCAAGCATGGTCGGGATAGATGCCCCCAATATGGGGAAAGGCGCGTCAGCCATTATAATCCTCCGTTTCCATTCGAGCTTTTTTCTGCAACACGGCAAAATCATGCTGTCTGTCGATCCATCTGCCCATGAGGGGAATCGACAGCACATAGCCGTTTCCTTTTTGCCCATCCCATTCGACAAGCTCCAGATCCCGCAAAAATTCAAGATCGGCAATCAAATCTTCATCTCTTACCTCTACACCACTCATGGAAAGCATCTCCTGAAGAGTTCCGAAAGGCAGAGGCCATTCCCTGTCCGCTTCTTTATGAATAAGACTTAGAATGAAACGACGACGATCTGAACCAGCGTAATTCCAAAGATCATCAAAATGAGAGTTGATTTGAACAAGCTGATCTCCAGCTTGTTCGACAAGATCCATTGTTACAGAACGGATCTTGAGCTGCGCCGCCATGTCAAATATTCGGTTACAGAGACATTGCAAAAGAAATGGTTGGCCATTACAAAGATTTATAACCTTCTCCACCGCTTCCTTAGAATAGGTTAATAAGCCTTTGACCGGTTCTCTCACCAACTTTGTAGCTGCTTCAGGAGATAGCGAGGTCACATTGAACGGAGTTCCTAGTCCATAGAGCACGGACCAATATGCTTTTCGAAGCCTTTTAAATCGCTGAGCACCGGTCAGAATGGCAGAAAATTGCGGATAGGTCTGCACCAGATAACGAATATTTTCAGGAACCTGCGGAGATGTCACCCCATTGTCGATTCCTTCTTGCAGCTTGTCGAACTCGTCAAGCATCAAAAGAATACCGAGGTTATGCTCTGCTGTTGTTTCTAAAGCTACTTCGGCGTAATCACGAAAATCGGCAAAGGGCGCTTCTTCACTGATCCCCCTTCGACAGGCCACAGAGATGCCGATTCTTTTCTTTGGTGGCAGAATACTGCCATCTGGCAGGGGTACACTAATACCTAATGAAACCATGCCCTTGGCAATCCCATAGGCGATCTCACGAAACACGTTAGCTGTTGGAACACCAGTTTCTTTACCTCCATCAGGCGCCTGCAGGCTGCAATAAACTCCCAGCCAGCCAGGCACCGGCCCGACCCCTTCCAGATGACGCAGGATAGAAGATTTCCCTGCCCTGCGATTACCCTCAAGCAATACGACATTGCCGCTCTGGACGATCTGGCGGCGTATCTGCTCAAGCAACTCCTCGCGGCCAAAAAACACATCGTTTCGCTCTGGACGGATCGGATCGCCACAGACATACGGGCTGCCGCCAAGGTCGACCAAATCAACCTTCTCTTTTTCCTCACCGGGCAGCACATCGAAGGCGACATCAAGTTTTCCCTCAACCGTTCGACCATCAAGGGTTCGCGCCGACCAGCGGACCACAATCGTAAATGGTCCGGCGCTCTTCGGCGCCATACCCTGCAAACCAAAAGCAGCTTCCCCATTTTCAGCCAGATAACTGATCTCGCCCCGACCCCAGTCAGGGGATGTGTTCATTTCTATTTCACGAAGTGGCAGGGGGCTCCTGTTCTTCACCTTCAAAAACAGCTCTGCCATCTCTCCTGTGCGCAAGGTGGCAGTGTCGGCGCTGAATATGAGTTGGGCGTTGTTCAGCATGGCGGCGCTGCCTGCGGCCAGCCATTGTTCAATAAGCTGGGTCAAGGTCCGGGCCTTGGCCTCGTTGGGCAGATGTCCCTTAATGGCTTCCCTGGCCAGTTTAATCCCTTGCGTGGACTCCTGCAAAACACTGAGCAGGCTCGGCCCATGGGGCATGGTACTCACCCCGCGCAGGGATGAAACCGCCTCATTGAAGGCCAACAGCCATGGAACCAGCGCGCTCTCGCCATGTCTCCCATGGGCCGCTTCGTTGCGCAAGGGGCGCGCATGTGCCGCCAGCCTTTCCAGCAGGCTTAAATCCAGTGGGTCGGATATTGTTTCAACCTCTGCCGGCAAGTCTTTCAATTCTTTTTCAACCCACACCGCAATGGGGTCCTTTCCGCCATCGGTGAGCAGTTCAGCGAGATAGGCTAGAACCTCCACCCCATGTTCCCGCCACTCAACAGCAACACGCTGCTGTATCTGCAAGGGCGGCAGCGGCACCGGGATCTCTTCGATAATGCGTTTGGTCAGATGGCTGATAACAGCGCCGGAGGCCCGGTCCTTGAGCCATGACCGGCATTCGCTGCTGTCGAGATATGCGGTCAAAAAATGCGGATCAAGGCGATTATTATCCGCACGCAAGACATACATCCCACTTCCCGCAACTGCGCCCACCGCACCGTTACGGACAATCCCCACCTTGCCGATGGTGCCGGATTTCGAGAGCAGGACATCTCCGGCCCGCAGCTTCCAACTGCCTTTCACGCCCAAGGCCGCCTCTGCAGAAATCCTGAAATTTCCACGGGTGGCCTGCCCTTTATTGATATCCTTGATCCGGATAAAAGGAATTGGCTCAACAACAGAAAAAAGGTTCTGCTGCCTGCTCTTCTCCCTCATTTCGTCAAACAGAGTTTGTTGACCGGCCGGAAGAGAGGAGACGTCGGACTGTTCATCAACCAGGTCTGCCGAGCGCACCGAACGGCCGGGCATGATCTGGCAACACTCCTTGAGCTGGACCAGAGGCACCTCAGACTGGATTGTTCCAAGGATAACATCCAGGCCGCTCTGATCTCGGCGGCGCGGGGTAAGGTCAAACTCGGTTTCGGCAAGCGTTGCCGCATCGATATCCCAGCAGCATTCCGAAGGTTTAGGCTCCCTGATCTTTTCGACCAGTTCACGCGCCCCGGCTTCGGAGATGGTTGCCGGCTGCCGTCCCTTACCCTGGGCAAAGAATTGTTCTGCATCCACCATACGGATCTGCCTGGTGGTACCGCCGCGCCGCAGGATCAGGATGTTGGACTTCACCGAAGAAAAGGGCAAAAAAGTAGTGACTGGAAGAGATATCACCGTTTCAACGGTATGCTGCTCCAAAAGAAACTGGCGGAGTTTTTTCTCTGGGCCGCCCCGAAAAAGAATACCCTGGGGCACCACAATGACTGCCCGGCCGCCAGGCCGCAACTGGGCAAGGGCATGTTGGATAAAAAGGCCGGTGGCATCCTTGGTCTGCACGGGAAAATAGTCAATGACCTCGGCATTTGCCCGCATGCCAAAGGGAGGATTGGCCACCACCACGTCAAAGCCTTCCTGCTGGGGGTTGTTGGGCTGGGTGCGCTCCAGGCTGTTGCCAAGCTCAAGCTGCGGATCATCAATGCCTGCCAGGGCGAGGCGAGTCAGGCCCACGATGTATGCAGCAGAGTTTATTTCAACACCGGAGACGGCAAGCTCCGCCGCACCGGTGCGGGCGCTCTTTTCTTTTTCGTTGTTCAGAACAGCGTCACAGGCAGCGGTCAGCAGGCCTGCTGATCCAAAACAGGGGTCATATATCCGGTTTCCTGCTTTCGGGTCTGCGAGCAGCGCAATAAAAAGGGCAATGCTCTGCGGGGTCAGGTGAGGCCGGATGCCGCCTTCCTGCCCTTTGATGGAAAAAAGCAGGCTTCGATCAAAAACATTAAGCAGTTGTCGGCGGTCAGTGGGTGTTTCAAAAGGCTGGGCGGCCAGCCATTCGACTATGGCCTTGAGCGATTGGGCCGGAAGTTCCGCCAGCTTGTCCATTGATCCGGCCAGGCGGTGCAGATGGGTGGCCAGGGGGTTATGTCGGCAATTGCTGAACTGGTGCACGGCCGCAGGAAGTCGCTCGGCCAGGACACGTGAAATCTCCTGCGGCGGCAGCTGATGCCAGGTGCGCCAATGAAGCGAAGGGGGCAGCACCGGTTCATAAGCGGTGTCATCAAAGGCGGCGATGGCCTCAAGCTCCGCCTCCTGGAAATCGGCCCAGCGAAGATAGAGCAATGCGGCTAGCGCCACACCCATTTCATGGACGGGCAGCATGGAACGCATCTGGTCGAGCAACTGCCAGAGGCTGGATTGTGAAGTTTCCTCAGCCACGGTGTTCATTGATCCTTTTATCGTCTTTTTCGCCAGCGCAGGCCCTCTGGAGCGTAGTGGTGAGCTTTTCCACCAGGTCGGTAAAGCGCACGATTTCCGATTCCCTGATGACCAGGCGTTGTCCAGATTGATATTTGAGGTCGCTGGTTTTCTGTCGGTACTCCTCGTCCACGATGCCATCCTTGTGGGCCAGGATATGACGCTGCTGGAAAAAGCGTTGCAGCTGGTTCCACTCGTTGGGTGTGAGCATGGACTCATAGCGGAGACCTATGGCCTGTTCCCACAGGTCGCTTGACTGTGGCAGGTTCTGAAACAGGTTGCGTCGCGAGCTGAAATCACCTGCATTTGGAAGAGTCTCGAAAGTTGCTTCCGCAAATCGCTGGAAGGATGCCACTAACTTGCCCATGTTCTCTTCAAGCATCAGTCGAAAGGCGTTTTCAACGGCATCGCGGTCGAGTCCGGCTGCCAGGGCTGCCCGGACCTCCGGTAGTCTGCGGATTGTTGCCAGAGTTTCCACGAACGCAGTTTTTGCTGAATTATGGCCGCAGGACGGACAGAAGAAGGCAGCTCCAATGGCGGCATACTGGCAACCGCACTCCTCACAGGCATAACGTTGCCGCATCAGGCCAGCTGCCGCCAGTGGCATCACGGCCACAGGATGTGATGGTTTGTAGTTCATGGATACGCTGATCAGCCCGCCCTTGGGCATACTGCGGTTGAAGTCTCGTGCCATCCGGTTCATTTCGTTGTCGAGCAGGGGCATAAATTCCGCCATGGCCACAGCCTTGAGATGTTCCATCTGTTCCACTGTGAACCAATTATCGGAAGTCGCCGTGTGGCCACAGATCGGGCAGAACACCTCTTCGTCGCGAACCTTGTCTTTCCAGTCATCGGCCAGGATTTTGAACTCCGCTTCGCATACCTCATTGGGACAGGCCCGGTCCAGATAGCCGTCATCATCGGTCGGGATGCTCACCTGCATGCTGAGGGTGTCTGGCAAAAGGCTCATCATAATTCTCCTGCAAAGGCCTTACGGAGGATGGATTCCTTCAATGCTCCAGAGTTGAGAGATTTCAACTCTGATACCAATCCATATGCAAGGTCATGGAGTTCATCGAAACGATTTATCAAATTCGTTTGCACATCCAAGGGGGGGACAGGAATGCTGACTTCCTTTAAACGCTCTCCTGAAATTTTTACCATGCTTTGGCTGGTGCCAAACGCCTTGTCCTTTATCTGGCGACGACTTTCAGGTGTTCTGAGTGCATATGCCAAAAAACGAGGGTTGATAAGTTGAGAATCAACCTCCAGCTTAATTAAAAGATCGGGATAAATAATTCTATCCTTTGGGGAGTTAACCGCTACTGACGCTAAGCCAACCAAATCCCTTGTGTTGGCGCGAGACACAAAGACATCACCGGCAGAGATTGAGTATTGAGCAGCGACATTATCTGGCAGAACGATAGGTTTGGGTTTATCAATATTCAGTGTAACATCATGAACTGAGCTTATTGAGAGGACATAACCTGTTGAGTTTTCGTTATCTTGCCTGATGGATTTTCCGTTACGCGACTTTAAGATTACTTCCCCTACCGTTCTCATTTGCCATTGTTGATCATCTTCAATAGCAGCATACAAGGACGGGGCAAGACAAGCCGCCTCCTCTATCGCCTCGGTCCGTAGCCCCTCAATCTCCTTCACTCGTTCCATGCACTCCTTGATGTGGGCGACGATGCGTCGCTGTTCATCAATCTTGGGCACGGGAAGGCAAATAGCTTCTAATTTAGATTTTGTTATGTGACGAAGTCCCACACCGCCATGTGCTTGCCCAATCATTTCTCCAAGCCTGCTGTTGACAGCATGGATAAAAAAATCACCATCCATAATGTTTTCAGCAACAATGACCTTAAATATGTGCTGATTCAAAAGGCCTGGGCCGCGCAGCCAACGAAAACAACCAAAAGAAGTGCCGGGTGTTCCTGACCACGAAAGAAGAATTTCTCCATCATCGATGTAATGCTTTTCTGTGTAATAGCCAGAAAACCTGTTGAAAGGTTTACTGTGGTCGTTCAAATTCTGAATACGAACAATCGGCAAACCTTCCTTTTCCCATTCTGCTGGCTTGAATGCACGCCCGTTTATCAGGTTGCATAATTCTCCAATTGGTTTTGTGGGCCACTTTCCCATTATTCTGCCTCCAAAATCACTTCCAGCTCAGTTAGCAAATCCATGATCCGCTCTTCTTTGGCCTTGATGGACTGCACCAACTCCAAAGCCGGGCGGTGCTCATAGTCATCATTTCGGTTCGGATTCTTGGCTGAAAGGTCATAGCCCCGCTCAATAATCTCAGCAATTGTCAAGATCCACGAGTTATCGCTTTCTTCCCTCGTTTTCCACTTGGCAAGAAAGTCGGGAATTTGGTTGCCTTCCATGGGCTTTCTGGTCTGCTTCAGTTCAAAACCGTCGTTGGTCAGTTCATAGAACCAAACGCTTTTCGTGCCGCTTCCGTCCTTGGGCCTGTCGAAAAAAATGACGTTGGTTTTGACCCCGGTATAGGGCAAGAAACAACCGGCAGGCAGGGAAAGGATGGTGTGGACATTGAACTGTTCCAGCAGTTCTTTTCTGACCTTCTGGTCAGGCCCACCACGGAACAGCACCCCTTCAGGGATGACCACCCCGGCCCGGCCGCCCTTGGCCAGGTTGGCCATGATGTGCTGGACAAAGAGACACTCGGTGGCACCAGAGCGTACCCGAAAATTGGTCTGCATCTCCTGGGCCATCTTGCCTCCGTAAGGAGGATTGGAGAGGATCACAGCATATTTGGACTTTTCGCCGACGTTCTGGTTGTGCGCCTCCAGAGTGTTAGTTAGTTCCAGATTGGCCCCTTCGATGCCGTGTAGGATCATATTCATGGTGCCAAGCAGATAGGTGAGCGGTTTGACCTCCATGCCGAAAAAGGTCTTGGACTGCTGTGCATCCAGTTGTTGACCACTCAAGGTACTGTTGCGCCGGATGTAATCGGCAGATTCTCCAAGGAAGCCAGCCGTGCCGAAACATGGATCATAGACTCGATCACCGGGTTTTGGTTGCACCACCTCGACCATGGCGCGGATGATATGGCGTTGGGTATAAAACTCCCCGGCATAGCCAGCCGAATCGGCGGCCACCCGTTTCAACAGATCTTCATAGATTTCCGAGAGCACGATGACATCGGTTTGGCTTGAGAAATGGAGCTTGTCCACCTGCTGCACCACCCTGGCAAAGGTCGTACCTCTGCGGCAGTAATTGCGGACATTATCGAAAATCCGGCGGAAACGCTGGGCCAGCGGGTCACCACCCATGCCTTTTTTCGGATCAGGGCTGGTGAGCTTGATCCACAGCTTGCCATCGACAAACTCCAGCATCTGGTCGGCGTGGTCGGTGTCCTTGGCCCAGCTCGACCAGGCGTACTCGCCAGAGAGGCGGCGTTCATACTCCTTGTCGTCAAAGGCAGCCTCTTCCTCGCGCCGGGTTTCAGCCTCGTCAAAGGCCTTCAGGAAGAAGAGCCAGGCAAGCTGTTCTACATAGTTGCGGGCGTCAACACCCTCCTGATTGAGCTGGTCGCAGGCATTTTTTACAATCTGCTGGACTTCCTGCCGGCGATGGTCGGTTTTATTTGTCATGGACGATATTTCCTTAAATTATGCGGTCATGGGTACATAGAGGTGGCGTTTCACCGCCTCCAGGTCGTTTTTCAAAAGTTGCGGACCGCCGTAACGGCTGGTCAGGGTCTGAAAGCTGCCGAACTGCTCGACAAACTGCGGGGCTCCGTAGGTGCGAGCCTGCTCCAGATCGTCGATACCGAACAGCCGGTAATGGTCAAGGGCCGTATCCCAGAAATGCAACTTGATCCGATCTTCAGGGGAAATGGCCTTTTCGCCAAGCTGATCGAGCAGCCAGAGTTCGTCTTCCACCAAGAGTCGTGTGGCGCGGTCGTCACGGGATGGCACCCGCACCAAGTTGAAGCCGATCTTGGCCAGGATATCCACATCATCGGTCTTCGGCAGTTCGAGGTAATGACGGAAAGCGGATGGATAAATATCATGGTCCCGCAGTTCCTCACGCAGCTCCTTGCGGCTATTCTTGTCGATCCAGATGGCGAGCAGCTCGTCAATGGACTTGGTTGAGACATCAAGGATGAACTCGCGTGACTGTTCGGTGTACTCCTCAAAGGGAATCTTGCGGCCATCCGCCAGGCACACATACCGGTTGGTACCGGAAATGATGACCGAAATACCTTCACCCACCGGCTTAACGGCAGGCTCGTCGGTTTTCTTTCGTGGCTTGGGCTTGGTCTGCGCCCCTTTCTGTTTGTTGGCCGGATGGCCGTCAAACTCAGCATCCTCAAGCAGACTAGCCCCGGAATAATCGAAAATAGTGAAATAACGTTTATTGATATCGTCGCAGAGACGGGTGCCGCGTCCTTTCATCTGCTTATAGAGAATGGCGCTCTTGAGCGGCCGGACAAAAACGATGTTTTTGACATCCGGGGCGTCAAAACCAGTGGTCAACAGATCGACGGTTACGGCGATGCGCGGTTTGCTCGGGCCGACAATGGCAAAGTTGCGTTCCAGTTGGTGGCTATTCCGCTCAGCCCGGGTAATGCGGCCGGCATAGTCGTTATCGCCGGAGAGGCGGCGCAGCTCGGCAGCCATGAAGGCCGCATGGGTATCGTCCACACAGAAGACAATGCTTTTCTCATCCCTTAATCCGTATTTCCCAAGGATAGACCAGAGATCCTCGGCAATGGCGCGGGTTCTGTCCGGCATACGGATGTCACGCTCGAAATTGGCGGTGGTGTAGTGCTTGCCGTCTGCACCGGTATAGCCATCTTCATCGAGGTTGGTTATCCGTTCTTCAAGTAAATAGGGCACCAGAAAGCCATCCTCGATGGCCTGTTTGAGACTGTAGGTATAGACCGGCTCGCCAAAATATTCATAGGTGTCGCGGCGCTTTTCCTCGTTGGATAAGACTCGGCGGCCCTCTTCCAGTTCACGGGGAGTGGCGGTGAGGCCCAGCTGCAGGGCGGAACTGAAATGCTCCAGCACTCCGAACCAGTCGCCAAAGCCGGAGCGATGGCACTCGTCAATGATAACCAGATCAAAAAAATCAGGATCGTAATGGGCAAAGACCTTTTTGCCGTTTAGTTCTTCATCCAGGCTCTGGTAATTGGCAAAGAAGATCTTGCCAACCTCGTGCTGGCCCTTGGCAACAGTATCCTTGTCAACGGTGACCCGCTCGTTGGCGGGAAAAGCTGCAAAAGCGCGGTAAGCCTGATCCTTGAGGGAGTTACGGTCAGTCAGAAAAAGAACATGCTGGCGCTTGAGGGCATCGCTGTTCATCATCTTCCAGATCATCTGGAAAACGGTAAAGGTCTTGCCGGTGCCGGTGGCCATGAGCAGGAGCACCCGGTCATCACCCTGGGCGAACTGCCACAGGGTTTTGTGGATGGCCATATCCTGATAGGGACGGACCTTTTTGCGGTTCACCTGGTCAACATGGTATCCAGCCGAGAAAGTATTTCCCCAGCGATCCCAGTCCATGGTAACGCCGTGGCGGGTGAGAATATCTTCGGGGGTAGGGACGGCTGCAATGGTTTCAAAGGTCTGGGTATCGTTATCAGTAAGAATCCAGTCAGTACCGTTGGAGGCAATGGAAAAACGGATATCCAGTCGCTGGGCATAGCGGGATCCTTGCTGCATGGCATCGGCGGCACTTGATGATTCGGCCTTGGCCTCAAGCACAGCCAGAGGGATACCGCGATAGCGCAAAACATAATCAGCAATGATTGCCTGCGTTTCATCGTACATAGCCTCGCCGGTGATATTGACGCGACCTGGCCCAATAACGACTTGCGAATCCCACTCCCAACCAGCGCTGTTGAGGGCAGGTTCAATCAATTCCCTGCATGTCTGTTTTTCGTTTCGACTCATTGTTCCATCCAAAAGTGATATTTGATTGCCTATGAAGCAATGACCGTGCCATATTTATTCAAGGCCATATTTCTTGAGCCAATTGGTCAGGGTTTGATAGTTGGAAATTCCGAGCAACTCTGCAGCTTTCGTCTTGTTGTTATGCGTCACTTTCATTGATAATTTTAGATAATGGACGGCAACGTCAGATATTATCTTCTGCAGATCAACTCCAGCCTCAATTTCTTTGTCAAGTATTCCATCACCTGGCATTTTACCCTTTGGACGTTCGAGAACAGCTTCTTTCATATCCTCTTCTGTTATTGTCGACCCAATAGACCATACCGCAGCCCTGTGAAGAGTGTTAAGCAATTCTCTGACATTGCCAGGCCACGAGTGCCGAAGCATAAGATTTTTTGCACCAGCAGAAATTTCTTTGTGCTCGTATGCAGGATCCCCTTCATTCTCTATGTTTACTACTTCAAGAAGTTTGTCGATCAGCAGACTGACATCACCTTCTCTTTTTCTTAAAGGGGGGAGTTTCAGGATTGCCACCGCAAGACGGTAGAACAGATCTTCCCGGAATCCGGCTTCCGTTATCATCTCAAGAAGCGATTTGTTCGTGGCAGCAATGATCCGAGTATCTATTTTTATTGGCGTTGATGTGCCAAGTCTTGTTACCTCACTTTCCTGCAGTACCCTCAGAAGCTTGACCTGTGCTAATAGAGGGAGTTCGCCGATTTCATCAAGAAACAGTGTGCCGCCATTGGCAGATTCGAAGTGTCCGACTCTACTCTCAGTTGCGCCAGTGAAGGCACCTTTCTTATGCCCAAACAACTCTGATTCAATGAGTTCTGGTGATATGGCGCCGCAGTTAACAGCAATAAATGAGTTATTTCTTCGTGGGCTAGCCTGATGAATGGCACGGGCCAAGAGTTCCTTACCGGTACCGCTTTCACCTTCAATGAGTACAGGGATGGAACGAATGGCGACCCTTTGAGCCTTATGTATAACCCGTTGCATTTCTTTGCTGCGGTGGATGATATCCTTGAATTCTTGTGCTTCAGAAGGAATCCCTGCAGCGAGTTTTTCCAATTCCTTATCTCTCTGCCTGAGAAGGTCGGGTATGTAATCTGCTGCGATTTCGAAAGGGAGGTTTGCAACCTGAACACCATGCTCACGCGAGGATTTTATTAACTTCGCGCGATATTTACTGGCTGAAAGGATAATCCAGACAGCGCTCATTTGGGGTGTGCCGGGGCTTATGTGAAAGGTGAGTGGGAAGTCGTTACCGTATTGCTTTTGTTTAGACTGGATGTGTCCTATAGCCGCTTTATAAATTTCCTCAAAGTCTGTCGGATCATCAAGCTTTGCATAGCTTAGTGAGATTGGTGAAGCTGTCTTCTTTTTGAGCCATTCAACATATTGCTCTGCCCTTTCTTGAGGATAGTCGTTGAGTAGAGCAATCTCTTTATACTCTTGTTCAATAACGGCATTGGCTATTGGCCCAAGCCCTTGCTTTCCGTCAGCCTCAGACGCCTTCAGGTCTGTTGCCCCGATCCAACATATCAGTAGGTTTTCCATATTATGGTCAATACAAAGTATTTTGTAATTGTACAATATAATTTATTGCGCCCATCTTATTTAAACCACAATGTCGTACACTAATTAGTCATTAAGTGCATAGAAATACTGCTTCCTCTAACCTGGAATGCGTGTTGCATTGTCAGGTGTTGAAAACGCAAGAATAATTATTCAATTCCGAATGTCGCAAAAATTAACAAGAGGGAAAGACCATGACAAAAGGCAAAAATCAGCATGTCGTAAAGCATCCTGAAGGTTGGGCAGTTAAAGGCGCCGGCAACAGCAAAGCCACCAAGGTGACCAAAACACAAGCGCAGGCAATTGAAGTAGCACAGAATATTGCTAGAAATCAGAAGTCGGATACCAAAATTCATGGAGAAGACGGAAAAATACGGGCTGGTAACAGTTATGGAAACGACCCGTGCCCTCCAAAAGATAAGAAGTGAGGATGCAGCATGGGTAAGCCTTTCAAAATTTTAAGTATTGATGGCGGAGGGATTAGAGGGATATATCCCGCGCATGTTCTTCGCTGCATTGAAGAACGTCTTCAAATAAATCTGTTCGAGACGTTCGATATGATCGCCGGAACAAGCACTGGTTCTATCATTGCTGCTGGAGTAGCCACAGGTGTGGCAGCTTCTGAAATTGTCGAGATGTACATTGAGCATGGGGAAAGAATTTTCAAGAGAAAACGCTTCCTTTGGCCCAACAAAAAACAGAGAAGCATGATTCAGCCAATGCTCAATAGCGTTTATGATTCCGATTACCTGGGAAGTGTACTGAAAAATGTATTTCAAGAAAAACAGTTGGGAGAGATAGAGAAACCCCTGCTATTGCCTTCTACAGACATTGGCAATGGATGTGTTCATATACTGAAATCCGGATACTCAACCGATTTTACACGAGACAATAACGTCCTTGTCAAAGATGCCGTACTTGCATCCTGTTCTGCACCTACCTATTTCGATCCACACAAAATAGACCATTATCTGCTAGCTGATGGTGGCCTCTGGGCGAACAACCCTGCACTGGCAGCCGTGATAGATGCACAGAAGCGACTGGGAGTTATCCAATCGGATATTCAAGTGCTGAGCATAGGTACAGGACATTCAAAAACGATGTACGGCACTGACAATTCAAGGAATTGGGGATTAGTAAACGGCTGGAGGAACAAGGAATTTATCAGTTTTATACTTTCTTTGCAGAGCCAAAGTGCCATGAACTACCTTAAGTTGCAGCTCCGCCCAGATCAGATAAAACGAATTGATTTCGAATCTGACCTACCCTTACCCTTGGATGATTTTTCTAAAATGGACGATCTCATAACCAAAGCTGACCACGACTTCACGCACGATTCTGCGGCAATCAGGCAATTTATTTCAGCAACTGAGATAGGAGAATAAAAATGATCACTAACGAACAAAAGAAAATCATACTCGACAACATGATAAAAATGCTGGAACTTCCTGATTCTGCCTATGATAAAGCCCGATGGAGGTATGAAGATTTAGGGGAATGGTTTGACCGGCAAGATTCTATAGTGGCCGGCAACAGTCCACATATTTTTCCGCAAGGATCGTTTCGACTTGGTACAGCTATTCGACCTTTAGACGAAAGTGAGGAATACGATCTTGATTTGGCCTGCAAGCTTCGGGGAGGATTAAGTAAAACCAGCCATACTCAAGAGTACCTGAAGAAGATTGTCGGTATAGAGCTTGATGCCTATCGTGCAGCAAGGGGAATCAAAAATGAGCTGGAGTCAAAGCATCGCTGTTGGCGGCTTGAATACCAAGATCACTTAAGCTTCCATATGGATATTGTTCCGTGTATTCCTGCAGATGAAGTTAGCAGAAAAGTCATCTTGGAATCGTTGCGAAGCTCCGGTCTGGATGATTTAGTGGCCTTCTCAGCTTCCCAAACAACCGTTTCTATCACTGACGATCGCCACGCTGGCTTTAAAACCATTTGCAATGATTGGAACATCAGCAATCCAGAAGGCTATGCCAAATGGTTTGAACATAGAATGAATCAGCTACAAACCGGCATCCTCCTGCAGAGGGCACAGGTTGACAGTGTGCCTTTGTTCAAGAGAAAGACTCCACTACAACGTGTTATTCAACTATTAAAACGACATAGGGATAATTGGAGCAAAGATAATCCGGAATCCAAGCCAATTTCGATAATTATCACGACACTTGCTGCCAGAGCATATAATGGTGAAACAGATATCGTTGCCGCTCTGGGGAGTGTATTAGATACAATGGGTAGTCTTATCAGACCCACCAAGCCCAAAGTTCCAAACCCAGTTGACCCAGCTGAAGACTTTGCTGATCGCTGGTATCGAAGGAATTGCCTACATCTCCGACTTGAGGAAAATTTCAGCAACTGGCTTCTCCAAGCCAGAAATGATTTTCGACACATCACATCTACAACAGATATAAATTTTATCAGTGAGCAGTTAGAAGACAAATTCTCATTGCGTGTCAATAAATCAGAATTGAAACGACATCTGGGGATCAGTTTAGCTACAGCAACCATCATCACACCAAAGGTACACACAATCGACAGAAAAGAGTTAGCAAAACCTTGGTGTAAATAATTTATGGGTACGAAGAAATTGAAAGGGCTGGAAGAATTTCTGGAAAATTATCCCGGCATGTCCGTAATGCCCTTAATCGATGGCGGCTTGTGTTTGCGTGGAAAATTCAAATTCCGTGCTACTGTTCCGGGAGGTGATGAAATTGAAGACATCTATAGATTGGAGATCGTCATTCCGGTCAGCTTTCCAAATGATCTTCCCAGCGTCAAGGAAACTGATGGAAAAATCACCGATGAGATTGCAAATGGCCACCTATTTTCAGATGGCAGCCTCTGCTTGGGGTCACCCCTCAGACTTCTCAAGCTGATTAACGATAACCCAAATCTAAACAATTTTGTTAATAAATGCCTTGTGCCATACCTCTACGCAATATCAAACAAAATCAGAAACGGTGGAGGCCTTTTGTTTGGGGAATTGGATCATGGTAATCCTGGAATTACAGATGATTACATACGGCTTTTCGGATTAAAAGACCATCTTCGACTAGCTCAAACTCTTCAGCTGCTAGGGCTCAAAAAACGAATTGCGAATAAAAAACCTTGCCCTTGCGGATGCGGTCAACGGCTTGGAAAGTGCGGGTTCAAAAATATATTAAATGATTTTCGCAAGATGGCACCAGTCTCGTGGCTTAAAGCGCATACACTTCCTTTTGGGTAACGTGCCTGTCGGCACCGGCAGCAGACTTTTCAGCTCGACATCTTTTAAATCGCCCGGTGCTCAACCGAGTGGAAGGCCTTTTATTCTACCACCATATTGCACAGGCTCAAATGAGCCAAAGGTGTTTGCATTTAGTACCAATACCGTTGTAGACTCTAGAGATATTTAAACAACTTTTCAATCTCCACCTTGTGACGTGTTAAATGGACTTCACTCCGATACTCATCAACTTCCTGACCTCATTCTGGTATTTTATCCCCTTGATCATTCTCATAGCATTTTTCAAATCGCCCTGGTTCAAAGGAGTCTTTGGAGAAGCGCAGGTGAACCTGGCTGCAAAATTATTCCTGAACAAAAACGACTACCACCTCATTAAAAATGTCACCCTTCCAACAGAAGATGGAAGCACTCAGATTGACCATATCATTGTGTCCAGGTATGGGATTTTTGTCATTGAAACAAAAAACATGAAAGGCTGGATATTCGGTAATCCCAGCCAAAAAACCTGGACACAGAAAATTTACAGACACACCAATAAGTTTCAGAACCCTCTTCATCAGAACTACAAGCATACAAAAACATTGGAATCTTGCTTGGGATTATCCGAGGCTGTATTTTTTTCACTCATCGTTTTTGTCGGTGATAGTACCTTCAAAACACAAATGCCTGAAAATGTTACTTACGCCGGTGGCTATGTACGTTTCATCAAGTCCAGAAGGAATGTGCTGCTGACTAATGATGAGGTGTCCAGGATTGTCAGGCTAATTGAGGGTGGCAGGTTGACACCTTCTTTAGAAACCCACCGTCAGCATGTGAAAAATGTCAAATCAAACTTGGAAAGTAAGAGAAGTAGTAACTTGTGTCCCAAATGCGGAAGCATGCTGGTCTTGAGGGTTGCAAAGAAAGGAACCAATAAAGGCAACGAATTCATGGCATGTTCTGGATTTCCAAAATGCAGATACGCAACGAATGTTCAATGAACATGTAAAAGCGACAGCATGTTGCCGATTTCTTTGTTTGTTCGTTTCTTATTATACGCGGTTTCTTCTTTTCTTGTGTTTTCTTGTTTCTTGTCTATGGCGTTGCTATTAATTAAATCTCGAACAAATTGAATAAATCATGGAAAATCCATATTTTTCCTGTGGGTTTCTCGCTCAATGATCAAGTGCCACTTTATGCAATCGGCCCCAACTATCATCCTTGCCCTGTTATTTTGGCTATATCGTTTCTCGCAAGGCCTTTAGAAGTTTTTCTCCAGTTGTACTTGTCCCCAGAACAATCAGGGCACGAATTGCAGCAGTTTCACTGATGTATCGATGACTCTCTTTATTCATCGTCGCGGTAATCTCTTTTAGCCTGGCAATATCGTCATCATAGAGCCGGTATGCCTTCAACGATGGTTTTTTTCTTGGTGTCACCAAATCAAGACGTTCGTTGGTGTCGGTTTTTGACTCAGCGGTTTGAGCCAGCTTGGATTGGCCTGTGATTTTTTTAGTTGCCATAGCTGAGAATTTCCTCGGTAAGTTCTTTGAAATCTTCGGCACCGCAAGATCTTGGGTCGAAAACCATTACGGGTTCACTGTTCATTTGCGCTTGATTGATGGCCTCGTTTCTGCGGATCACTGTTTTTAATAGATGCTCTTTATACGGTTCCAATTGTTCTTCGACAAACACATTGGAGAGCTTGTTGCGGGAATCACGGCAATTTCTCAATATCATATATTTAAAATCGCTCGATTCTTTCACATCCTCGATCGACCGAAAAAGGTCGGCAATACCATCCAGAGAATAACGTCCGTAAATGGTGGGGATCAAAATCATGTCGGAGGTATAGATTGCATTGATCGTAAGAACGTTAACCGTTGGCGGACAGTCGATGACGATGAAATCGAAATCTTTTTCAATTTTCTTCAAATGATTATGGAGAAGCTTTTCCCTGTGGATTTTTGTTGCGATCTGTTCGGCGGTTACGGCCAGGTGGATATTGGAAGGGATAATAAAAAGATTTTCAACAACCTCTTCATCTCTACCGATCACCGCTTGACGAACAACATTGTCAATTTTGAAAGATTTGCTGGAGAGGAGTTCATTGACTGTTTGATCCCTGGGAATGTCCGAACAAAAGATAACAGAACTATGTGCCTGGGGATCCATGTCGATGAGAAGCGTCTTCTTTCCTGACATCGCCAGACAATATGCCATGTTGGTGGAAATCGTTGATTTGCCCGCACCACCCTTTTGGTTAAGTATTATTATTTTCATCGTGTTTTCCCGTAGCAAAGAACTATTTGTATAGTTTTTTTTATGATATATTCATATAATGATACAGCTATAGAAAGAACTATCTATTTATCCATATTTTTGTATAGCACAAAAGATATAAATCTTCATCAAAAAAAAGCCGTCCCCCGAAGGAGACGGCTAGCGTTAGATGACAGTTCAAGCCGGCATAGTCGAAAGATCCCTCTCGACCTGCTTCAGCTCAGCCATTTTTTCTGTCAAAAACCAGAGAGCCTGGTTCAGTTTAATGTTTCGATCAAGTGCCTTGACAGGGCGAGTGGTTGTCCTCCTGAATCGGCCATCACCGGCTCTGCTTAAGCCTTTGAGACCGCCGCGCATGACATTTTCCTGGATCACGTTGAATGTCGTCCACAAATCTTTGCCTTTATCATCATAGCGCCGTTCATGGAGGAGCTGATTCGGATGCACAGGGGCCTGTTCGGGCTCATCGTATATCAGGCCGTGAGCTGCCTGGGCAAAAACGCCCCGTTCGTCCGGAGTCATCTCTATTATTTTCATCTCTTCGACCCGCTCGGCAATAGTTCCTGCAGCCGAGGCAATTTCACCAGCCGAATGTACAAAAGCATCCGGGCTGAAGCCGATATGTTTATGACTGAAATTTGCAAACTCCGAGGCAACCATGAGACCATTGCCGCAGACCTGTCTCCATACAGAAGCTATCAATTTGAAGGCACAGCCACAGTCATGGGAATTATAGAGAACCAGGTCCACCCGTTCGCCGGCAAAGGATAAACCATTCTTGGCAAAACGGATCAGGTGCCGCTGGTACCCTTCCCGGTCGGTATTGCGCACTGCGCTCTGCTCAGCGTGGATTGGAAACCATCCCGCATCACGGAGTAGATCAACAGCCGTTAAGGTCGGCACAAATGAATACCGGGATGAAACTCCATCAATGGGCGTGAGAGATCCTGCTGCCGGTGCAAGAGAAATTATGTGGTCGTTGGTTAAAGATTTGAGTGTGTTCATACCTGCCTCCTTGATTGTTTGTTTATCAATGGGGCAAGCCACTCCCTTAAAGGGACATGTCTGCCCCTTTTATGGGATGTGAATTATTTTTCCGTTAAAAGTCCCAGATCTGAAAACGCGGTAACCTCATCACCAACTACCAGGTGGTCGAGGATCCGCACATCTATGACTTTCAGTATGGCTGCCAGGGTGGTAGTCAGAGAAATATCCTGGGTGCTCGGCTCACTGCCACCTGAAGGGTGATTGTGGGCCAGGATAATTGCCTCGGCATTAAGCTGCAGGGCCTCCTTGACTATCTCTCTTGGGTGGACTGTTGTATGGTTGATTGAACCTGAGAACATCTCTTTGAATGCGAGAACCCGGTGACGGGAATCCAAAAACAGACAGGCGAAAACTTCGCACTGCTTGTCGCGGAGCTTGCAACCGATAACCGCTTTCGCGCATTCTGAAGAGCGAATCAAGGCACCACGTCGCAATTGGTAACCCACGAGCTTATTTGCCTCAGTGAGAACCAGCTTTTTCGGTGCAGGACGATATTCACCATCCTGATCTTTAACAAAGAGCATTGGCTGCCTCCTTTTGGGCCAGGGGAAACAATGCCCCATGCCAGGGAATTGATTCCCCTGGTCAGGTGAATGGTTGTTTGTGTTATACTGCTTGTCGCTTTCGTACTTCTGCCAGCACAAAGCCTTGCGACTCCTCCGGCCGATAAATACGAATAGGTTTTTCGTTTATCTCGCCACATCCTTTGCGATCATACCAGCCGATCTTTCTTCCGGACCAATAGACGGCCCCGGCTTTAAGCTCAAATCGGTTACGACCGACATAGACAACTGCCCCGTCATTTTGGACATACACCCTGCCACGCACGATATATTCATGCGTAATCGAAGTGGAGCCGGTGGTCGTTGTCATGGTTGTGGTGGTTTTGATAGTGGTTGTTGTGGTCTCCCGGACATCCTGATTATCATCAAGAGACAGGCACGAAACGATCTGTCGCTGTTTGTATCTGCTCCAGGCATCATCCATCGAACCCACGGTTTTCTTGCCGGTCAAGGCCTTGGCCAGTTCGTACATCATGGAGTTATCGGATTCCGACAAGGCGGCCAGTCCCTGATCAGACAACTCACCTTCGACAGCCAGTGATGTTTCCATCTTCTGGGCCATCAGGGAGAGCGCTTTTTCCTGCATCGTTTGGGCATACGCCATATAAAACACCCGTACCGGTAAACCCTGACCAATACGCCATGAACGACGACTGGCCTGACGCAAGGTAAAGACGGAATAGCCACACTGAAAAAAAACGACGGTTGGAAAATCCAGCAGATCCAGACCGGTTTTAACCAGGTTCGGATTACAAACCAGGCAGTCATACGTGCCTGTTGCCATATTGCCTCTCAGCCATTCTTCACGATTCTCAGGCGTTACGACCTGACTTCTCATGATCAAGGGAGAAAAACCGTTTGAGCTGAGTTTTTCTTTCAGTGTCGGAAGCAGGTCTCGCGTTCCGGTATGCTCCAAAAAGATGGCCACCTTACGCCCCTGCTTCTTTTCCGATGCAAGAATCTCGAGCAGACGCTCTTCCTTGGGAAGCAGGTCAATATCCAGAGCCTGGGCACGGCCGACAATTTCTTCTATACCGTTTTTTTCAAGGGTAACCAGTTCCTCGACGCGGCAACCATCAGGATACGCCAGCAATGACTGGAGCATTTTCCCTAAGAGCCGCATGTCGCCGCAGGCAAGGGCCTGCCTGGTCGCTGTCATCAGACTGTCTGACAACTGGTCATATTCTTCTTGTTGTTCCTCGTTCATAGCCACCGGCACAATGATCTCATCGTAATCCGGTAATGCGTCACTGATATCTGCCAACCGTACAAAAACCGACCGTTCAAGGAGCAGATCAGGAAGGAGCAGCGGTGAAATACCCGGGGCCTCCTTGACTCGCGATCTCCCAATTTTACGGCCGATGCTGGCGATATTCAGATTCACAGCTACATCTTTACTGTCATAGGTGCGTTGAACCACACCGTAGCGTTCGGCAAACTGCAGGGTGCGGCCATACTCGAAACCAGCTGCCTTCATCCGGCCTGGAAACATTCGCCAAAGAAGATAAAACAGGTCTTTGGAGTAGCCTCCCATCAAGGTACCGGTGAGAGCCAGTATCTTTTTGGACTTTGCAATCAGACAACTCATTGCCTGGCCCTGGGCGGTGCCGCCGCCTTTAAGTTCGTGAACCTCATCAAGAATGAGCAGGTCAAAGAAGTTATTTGGCAAAAACCTCTTTATAAACTCGGCCTTGGCATAACGCCGCACCTTGTCCCTGTCTGCAGACCACATCCTGGCCCTGCAATATTCACAGGTCGGCGACTTGTCGGTTTCCGAAACTTCAACCGATTTGCCACAATCGGGGCAGCATTCAGCACCACGTCGCAAAATGATCTGTTTTTTACGTTGAAAATGCAGCTTTGCCCGCTCCTTGCCAACAACCCATATCTCCGTTCCCAAAGGCCTGGCTACATGCAGTTTGTGCGCGAGAAGCTGCTCCATATTTTTGTCGCCCAGGTTAAAACAGATGCAACCGGGTATGGTTTCCTCTGCTTCCCGTATCCATTTTTTGACCAGGTGCCCCGGGCATTGGATCAGAATTCTCTTGGATGATTTTGGAATGAGATACGCCACCGCAAGCCCCATAAAGGTCTTGCCGGCTCCCATCTCGCCAACCAGGAAAGCTGCCTTGTTATCTTCTCTGTAAAACGATCGGGCTACAGGGAGAATCCCCCGCCTAGTCTGTGACGCAAATGGAGGACGAATCAGTTGTTGTAGTTTTTCTCTGGCCGCTATGTCCCAGTCATCTTCCACCTTGGTCGAATAGACCGGGTTCATATTCTTGATAACCTGGGATTTGAGAATATTGCCCCATTCGCCCAAGAAATCAGCCAACTTTACTGTTTTTTTCTTTACCTGATCAGGAGCACACTGAATCTGCGCTTCCGAATGAGGTGTAAGAGTATTGATTTCCATCGTTCACCTTCCTTTTTTGTAATCGGCGAAAAGGCAAACAATGTTCCCCAGAGGGGCTTTGTTCGCCCTCCTGTGGATAGGTTTTCTCTATTACGTTAAATATCGCTGTCTCACTCCTTCAAGGATTTGTTCTTGAAGAATGTCATCCGCAGGCCACGTGATAAGGAATGTCTCCTGGAGCTCATCTCCTCCAAAGGAGTAGAGTTTCTCAGGCTGCAATACTTCATCCCAAAGCCAACCCCGCCATTCCGGTTTCAAGGGAATACTGGTTGCTGCATCGAGCCGCAAAAAAGCACGCTCTTGCACCATGGATATACCAGGACCAAAGACAACTGTTGAAGTTGCGAAATGGCTACAGGTTTCAGGAAAGTGATTTTCGCTCACCATTATCTTGTTAACCGTTTCACCAATCTTGCGAGACCGACAGGTTCGCATGGCTCCCGAAAAACCTATATCCCGAGGCGGATCTTCCTGGTTTGATATACGGCAGGTCTCTCCGCCAAATAGAACAGCAGACGATGCCTTGATATGGGATGGTGTGCCGATGAGGCTAAGAAGATAGGCTTGGAGTTGACCGCTGGTGAGCCTTGCAATCAGGGCATCACAGTAGGTGATAAAACCAGCGGTTTGCACTGTTAAATATTTTTTGTTTTTGATCATGTATCTCTCCTGTAAAAAGGGAGAGATAACCCCCACATGGGGAATTCTCCCCCAGATGGGTACGCGTGATGGATAAGACTACTGAACAGTGATCAGTTCAGCCGCCTGCATGTCAATAACCTTGACGGTTGGGATATACTGGTCGCGGGTGGTAATAGAGCCTTCGCCTGAGTCGTTCTCATGTACACTGATCACTTTCTCAGACTTATGGACCACGCCTTTAATCACCAGTTGCCGCCCGTCTTTTTCAATCGCTCCGTTCATATAACCACCAGCCAGCATCAGGGCCAGATGGCCGTTTTCCAGCGGGGTCAATGGACGGATTTCATTGTTTTTCCTTGGCGTAAGTTCCTCCAGGAGATTTTTTAGAATTCCGGCCTTGCGTACAAGAGGAATGGCTTCCAGAGGATCTGTCTTATTTGCCATGAAACTTGTTAACGGCCCTGATGTTGCCGGTACGATAACAGGAGCCATATCTTCCAGGGAAAAAACAGCATCCATAAATTCGTCCGGTTCCATTTTCGCCAGTTCATCAAGGTGGGTTTGCACTTGTATTGCTTCTTCTTTGGGAACAAGTAATTTTTTCCTGCCAAACACAATGCACTGCTTGAATGGTTGGAATTCATCATCCGGAAAACCAAGCGCCTGAACCTTGAAATATCTGGCAAGGGTCTGTGCACAATGTTTCAGAACATAATAGGGAATGACCAGAACCAGATAGCCGCCTTGCTGCAATGTACCAAGATAGCGCCGCAAAAACTGAGCTTCCAGACGCTGCGACTTACCATCCTGGTTTGTTGCATCATTGTCATAAGGCGGGTTCAGGTAGAGCAGCCCAAATGCGTGCGGTGAGATTTTCATTTCCGTCAAGGCATCTCCCCACAACACTTTGGTCAATTTTGCTCTGGCCTGTTGTGCACGCTGGTGGTCAAGTTCTATTCCATAGGTAGTGATTGCCGTTTTTTGCTGAGTCAATCCGGAAAGGGTGTTCCCTTTTCCGCAACATGGGTCAAGCAATCTGGCACCGTCTTCAAATAATATTTTTGTTTTCAGCAGGTCGCAAACTTTCTCCGGAGTCGGATAAAAGCCGGCTTTTGCCTGGGATCCGAGTCTTGCCATAGTTTTGTCTCCAGGTAGAGTGAAAAAATCCCGGCCCTAAGACTTCAGGTGATGGCGTACGCCGCCGGGATTTTCCTTGGTTGCTATTTATCGATCAGAATGGGACATCCTCCGGCAGGGGTGGGTTATCACTATCACTGTTTGGTGAAATACTTCCAGTATTCCTGTCGCCATGACCACCAAGCATCTCCATTTCTCTGGCGATTATTTCGGTAGTGTAGCGAATATTGCCGTCGTGATCTTCCCATTTCCGTGTGCGAAGTTTTCCCTCAATATAGACTTTATCGCCCTTACTGAGATGTTCACTACACACGACGGCAAGTCCTCCCCAGGCAACAACACGATGCCAATCGGTTTGTTCCTGTTTGTTACCGTCAGCATCCTTCCATCGCTCGGTTGTTGCAATGGATAAGGTTGTCACCGGAGCAGCACTGTTCTTGGTGTAATGCATTTCAGGGTCATTGCCTAAGTTGCCGATTATCATTGCCTTGTTCATGGTGTTCTCCTTTGTTGGAAATAGTGATGAAAAACAAGTTCTGAGGAAGATTAGATTCCCACCATGGGAAAATGCTTTCCCCGGATTGGGTTTCTCTGGTCTGGCTCACGCTGCTGCAGCATTGATTTTTTTGATCTCCAGAAAGGAAAACGACCGGTCTTCCTGAAATTCATCAATGGAACTGCCATGATCTCTCAAAAACTGATCAAGCCGACTCGTGACGAGATGTTTTCTTGTTCTGGTGGCTGTTCTGAGAACGAAACCGGCTGATTTGATCGATCCCTTTTTTTGAACAATGGCAAAAATCTTTTGTTTGCATGGACCAATTTTATCTTTGAATTTTTTCTCGTTTATTTGCAGTTCCTGTAATTCATCGACACTCGCTGCCAGTTGGGGGACCTCTTCGGCCTCAAACCTGGGGCAACTTGTCAGGTGGTTACAAAATCCACAGAGGGGACCTGGATCTGTATCGAGTTCAATCTCTTTTCTGTCAAGCATTGCCTGATAGTCAGACCAAAGCGCTTCCGCCTTTCTGAGTAGGCCATTAAAGATGGTTTTTTGGGGGGAGTAGCCGTTGAAAAATTCAGCTTCACCATTTGCGAGGTCGAGTGCTATAAACGCACCTCTGATTGTGTAATCAGGGAATTTTTCGGCCAATGCGCCCATCTGAAGATAGAGCTGAGACTCCCATGATCCATAGGGATCATCCGGGATGGTACTTGTGCTCTTTGTCTCCAGAACAGATTTGATCTTATGAATTTCCGAGGTGAACACAAAGTCGATATGCGCCTTGATTGGAACCTGGCTGTCCACTTCGACTTCTACCTGCCGTTCAAAATTCGTGTAACCGGCGGCAGTAAAAGCCATGGCAATGATATCTTCAGCCATGTGGCCCCGCTGGAAGCGGAGAAGAGTGGCCAGGTCATGCTCGGTTGGATCGATTTTCTCAAGGATCACCTTTCTTGGGCAATATCCGATGTCGGATGCACCAAGGTAATCTCGACGATCTCCAAGAGTCTCTTCAGTGTGTTGCTTTGCCAGCTTGCGCAGGCTTGTCAGTAATGTGGTTTTGATGTCCATGTGTTTGTTCCTCCGGAAAGTAAATTGGGAGAACACACGGATCCCATGAGGGGAAACAATGTCCTCCCTCACTGGGTGAGATGAAAATGCGAGATGGGTTGAGCGTTAATGCATTACTACCTCTTTGTACCAATTCTTATCCGACTTATCCCATTTGAATCCTGCAGACTTAAGCAGTTCTTTCTTATCAAACGAGTTGCCGACGGCTATAACAATGCCATCCCTATGCTGATAATTGATACCGGCTATTTTGGGCAAATCGGTATTGTTTCGAGCCTGATCTTGATCGGAATTCGATTTGATTGGTGATTTGATGGGTTGCTCTGGTTGTTGCTTAGGTGATGCAGTAGCAGGACGTTTGCCGGCGAGATAAACGTCACGAAGCAAACCTCTGTATGCATCAGTTCCAATTGAGAGCAGGGACAGACATTTCTGAATAGCATCTGTGATTGCCCCTTTATAAGAGTCGCCAACATTGCCTTTCACGATTTGCATCTGCCCTGTCTGAGATCCTTTGCAGATCCACTCATTACCGTTCACTCGGATAAAGAGCCGGACCTCAGCAACGACCTGACTATCAAAAATTTCTTTGCTTACAACCTCGTAGCGCCAGTTTTCCGGCAGCAGGATACTATTTACAGCATCAAAGACATACTGAGGCTTGTACCCATACCGAATCTGGCCAACGACCTTTCCATCCTTCATCATCTTGATTTCCTGCACAGCCGCTCGGCCAAAAGCGCGTAGCTCTGCATTGATCCCTGCAACCAATTTTGTAAGATTTTTTTCTTCGGACATTGTTGTTTCCTCCTCTGATATGGGAGAGAGACAACACGTCCCCTGTCGGGAGTATGTGTTACTCTCCCGTTTATGGGGTGTGGTGAGTTACAAACTGCATGCCGGGCAACTACAAAAAAATCACGCACGATAATCGTGGTGAGGGGCACTTGCCGGACATAGGTTTGGATATAAAAAAGAGCAGTTATTCTAACAAGAAATCTGCAGTTGGATGCGCCATATCATACTGTAACAGAGAAGTTCGCCTGTGCGATGAAACTGTCTTTTACTAGGAAGATAAGGCGTTTGGGGTGTTCCAAGGACGATCTGTCGAAATGCATCGTTTCTGTGACTGCAAACAAGAGCGTCCAGCTATTTCCCTACGAAGAGGGATTACTTGTGTGAAACAAGTGGAATATTGCTTATATAGTTACATTCAGGTATAAAAAAATCAAGGGAAATTTTGCAATGCCCTTTGTGCGTCCATTAGAAGAAGGATTTAAGGCTTATTTTTCGGCCCTTCATCGTAATTCTGAGATAGGGTCAAAAGTTTTTCGAAATATATTGACCTTTTAGTTGCTATAGTTTTGCGAGATTAATGAATTCACAGGTAAATAAATAACCAGATTCATATGATCGGTTGCGGTCTAAGAAACAATACTTAACAGGCAAGATTGAATGAAAATTGATTCCATCATAATTCGTGGCTTCCGATGTTTTGATGACCAGGGGCAGACCATAAAACTCGACGATTTGTCATGTTTCGTAGGGCCGAATGCTTCAGGAAAAACAGCTGCCATGATTGCTTTGACGAGGCTCTTTGGTGAAACTAACGCACAGAGACAAGTTATATCAAATGACTTTCACCTTTCTTCAGGAGAGGAATTGAAATCGCAGTCTCAGCGTATTTTGCTAATTGAGTGCCGATTGGTCTTTTCGGAACTTGATGAACCTGGCGCAGCGCTCAACTCTATACCAGAAATATTTAACCAAATGATTGTAGATGAGCCTGGTGGTTCACCTTACTGTCGCATACGTCTTGAGGCTATTTGGCGTAATGACGGCACTCTGGAGGGAGATGTCACTCAAACAATCTCTTGGATTCTAACAAGCTCTGATGATGAAGCCATTATCCAGGATGGAAATCGTAAGCGGGTGCAACCAGGAGATCGTGGGAAGATAAGAGTGATATATGTTCCCGCTACTCGTGACCCAAAACAGCAGATTAAAGCCACTACCGCGACTAGTTTTGGCCGGTTACTTGACGCTTTGGAGTGGGGTGGAGTAGAAGAAAACATTAAAACAAAGCTGGCAGAGTTACAGGCTGAACTTACTGGATTGACTGGAATAAAAACCATGAACAGGAGGGTCCAGAGAAGTTGGCAAAAATTATACGATGGGCCAGTTGCACGTACAGTTTCATTTCAAGCCTTGGAAAATGAGGCAACTGCCTTAGTCAAGCTTCTTGTGCCAACTTTCAATCCTGGTGAGAACGGGCGTACAATGTCGGTTGAGGATTTGAGCGATGGAATGCGGTCGCTTTTTTCCTTATCTTTGTCCTTAGGATTATTCCGAGTCGAAGAGCTGCTGAGGAATAGGGCTAATACTTCCGGATTCAAGGCTGAGGTTCGAGAAGAACTGCCTCTTCTAACCGTTTTTACAGTCGAAGAACCTGAAAACCACTTATCGCCTCATTATTTGGGGCGAATTGTTGCAGAACTGGACGCAATCTCAAAGGATAGTCGGGCTCAAGTTATCATATCGAGTCACTCTGCATCCATTCTTGGAAGGGTTGTTCCTGATAATGTACGCTATTTCTTTGGACATGAGCATTCTTCTGCTACAAGTGTTAAACCCATTCCTCTACCATCTAATGAGACTAATGAGTCTTTCAAATATGTCCGTGAAGCTGTTCGCAGTTATCCCGAATTATATTTTTCAAGGCTAGTAATCCTTGGAGAAGGAGCCTCTGAAGAGATTGTTCTCCGACGGTTAATGGAAGCAAGTGGAAGGCCTGTTGACACCCACTTTATTTCAGTTGTCCCGCTGGGAGGGCGTCACGTCAATCATTTTTGGCGTCTTTTGCATGACCTTGGGATTCCCTTTATTACTCTTCTTGATCTTGATAGGGAGAAGGAAGGTGCCGGTTGGGGGAGAGTACAATATGTTCGTAATCAGCTTATTAAATTATACGGTGCTGGTCATCAAAAGCTTAATTTCACAAGTGATACGGGGAATACAGTTAACCTCGCTGATAGTCAGTTTGATACCTTAAAGGATGGATCAGACCTCAATGTTGCACAAATGGACAATTGGATTTCATATTTTAGAACGTATTTTGCAGTATACTTTTCTTCCCCACTGGATCTTGATCTAGCTATGTTGGAAGCTTTCCCAATCGTATACAAAGGACTCGCGCCTGCAGGAGGCGGTCCGCGTTTGCCTGCACCCGGATCTCCGACATATCGAGGCGTGATAAGACAACGAATGAGACAAGTACTGGCCTCTGATGCAACTACAGCACCAGCAACACTTGGAGATAGTTATACGCAGGAACAGGTGGAAAGTTTCGCCTGGTATAAATATCTTTTTGTTGACGGCTCAAAACCAGTTATGCATATGCGTGCTTTGTTAGCAATTAATAATGAAACACTTGTCACAGAGGCTCCAGTTGTATTGAAACAGCTCATCGAGGGAGCCAAAGCATTGCTCGCCCAGCAAGAAAGTGTCGAGTGATGTTGTACATCGCTCCTGATCAATGGCTGCCCGTAGGTGTCGCTTCTTTAGAGTTTACAGCTAACCACGTCGTACGGTCCAATCAGAACACACTCGTTGTCGCTGGGCCTGGTGCGGGAAAGACAGAGTTGCTGGCGCAGCGGGCTAGCTACCTTCTTGATACCGGAACTTGTCCCACACCTCATCGTATTTTAGCTATTTCATTCAAACGCGACGCCGCAAAAAATCTTGGCGAACGTGTCAAAGAACGCTGTGGTGATGGAGCACAACGATTTGATTCCTATACTCTTGATGCTTTTGCTAAAAGTTTGGTTGATCGTTTTTTACCAGCCTTGGTTGAAGAGTGGAGACCGCCGATTGGGTATGAAGTGTTAACCGGAGGCTTACATGTGAACGCAAAACAGCTATGGCTTGATAGCGCTGGAGTTCCGCAAGGACAGCAACCGATCACATTTATGGCTCTGCAGCCTAATCAAATTAACCGTATTTTTGACAAAATGGCTCATGGTTGTGAACTGCCCTACTCTTCATCAGAAATTGATGACCGAATTCGATATTGGGGGCACCGTTGGTGGAGAGAGCAGCTAAATCGGCCTGCGGGATCGCAGAGCCTTTCATTTCCAATGTTAAATCGTTTAGCTGCATATCTTCTCAGGTCTAATCCAAAGATTACTATGGCTCTACAGGAAACATATCAATATGTTTTTCTTGATGAGTTTCAAGATACAACGGCTGCCCAATACGATCTTATAAGATCAGCATTTTTTGAATCAGATACGATTATGACTGCTGTGGGAGACAACAAGCAGCGCATAATGGTGTGGGCAGGAGCAATGCCTAAAGTTTTTGAGACTTATCAAAATGACTTTGGAGCAGAAAGAAAAGATTTGGTGAGCAATTATAGGTCCGCACCGGAATTGGTAGCAATGCAGCAAATTATTGCTCAGACGCTTGAGACTGGGACACCAATTGTTAACGCTGTGAATATTGACACCTCTGGTAGTTGCGTCATTTTGGAATTTAGTAACCCCGAGGACGAGGCTTTACATCTTGCCCAGTTAATAGAGCGGCGAATTCGTGAGGATAGTTTGAAGCCAAGGGATTTTTGTATTCTTGTTCGCCAGCGAGCTGGAGATATGATTTTACAACTAAAAGAGGCACTCGCATTATACGGCATCCCCCTTCGAGATGAGACATTACTTCAAGATCTTCTGACCGAACCTGCAGTTCGATTCATGTTGGTGATACTTAGGCTTGCAACACGACAGCGCGATGCTGAGGCCTGGAATATTCTAGTGAATGAGGTCATTATTCTCTTGGGTTTAGATGAACATGACGATGCTATTAAAGTTGAACAAGAATGTGTACGACTTTTAAAACATGCTCGTGCTGCGTTACAGGCAGGGAATGCAATCGCAACATTGCCTGCAGAGCTTATCGGAATGATAGGTGAAGGCACTTTTAAATCGGTTTACAGACAGTACCGGAGTGGTACATACCTGGCTGATGTTATCAACAACTTTACTAATGCATTACAAAACTCTGCAGAAGACTACTCTAATCCATGTGATGCAGTGAACGATTTTATGGGCACTGATGTCATCCCTGCGATGACTATCCATAAAAGTAAGGGATTGGAGTTCCACTCTGTTATCTTTCTTGGTTTAGAAGATTCTCAGTGGTGGGCATTTTCAAATCAGTCAGATGAAGAGAAAAGAGGGTTTTTTGTTGCATTTAGTCGTGCCAAAGCCCATGTGTACTTTACCTTTTCAGACGTACGAGATGAGCGCTGGGGGCGGAGAGGACAACAGAGGTCACAAATAGGTGACTTATACACCACTTTGCAGCAAGCAGCTGTTCCAGTTGAAAATCACAGGATGTAAATCTTATACATAACTTATGTGGCTCAATTATCTCGACAATTTTTACAGAAGAATTAGAAAGCTTTGCTTGACTCACATCTCTGGATGGTCGACTTTATTAAAGTCAACATTACCACAGGGTCATTACTTGAATTGCTATTTGCCTGTGACCAACTGTTGATATTGTCGTGATATCGAGCAGAGAAAAAAAGGTGCCGCCTCTTTGCTTGACTCATCTCAAGTGTAAATGCCCCTGGAAGTCGATTGTGTAATAGTCTCCGCACCAGTGCTAGAAGAACGCCGGGGTGTAAAAGAGCACCGGATAGATGGAGGAAACCAGCTGGCCAGCATGACCATTGCCATGGCCATGGCTGGAGAACTTCCTTGCCCGGCTGGCTGGCGGAGAGCGCTATCGGCAAGAGCCCCAGAGCGGCGCAAGTCGCCGCCATCAGCACGGGGAGCAGTGGTCGAGCGAGCCCCGCACCATCATTATCTTGGAGAATGTCTCGCCTTCATACTTCATCAGATGGAAATAGTGGTTGATCATTATTATGCCGTTGCGCAGGGAGATGCCGGCAAGGGTGATGAAGCCCATCAGGCTGGCGATGCTGATCGTCCCTGTGGTGAACCAGATCACGGCCACCGCCCTGATCATCGTCAGCGGGATGTTCATCAGAATGCACATCTCCAACCGGTGCACATGGAGCAAATTGAACAGGATCCGATACATCAGCACGAACGATGTGATGGAGAGCAGGCCGATGACGCGTGTGGTCTGCTGCTGTGCCTCAAACTGACCGCCGTAGGTGACGAAATAGCCGGGGGAATGCTTACTTGGTAGGCGATGTTTTGCTCGAATGCGGCAAAACATCATCCGGCAACACCTTTTCGCTGCCAAGCTGAACTATGTAGAGGTCACCGGAACAGTAATATAACGAGTGAAAATGAGTTATGCCTGCAGATGCCAGGCCAGGGCTCCGGTCGTCACCAGAGTCAACAACTTGTTCACAAATCATATATTGCCTTTCTTGGTACTGCATATTATAACAGTGTTCATTATTGCAGTATTTTCAGTTTGACAAGAGGTTGCCATGAAGCGTCTGACCGAAAAACAGTCTGAGATTATTGAATTTATTGGCGAGTGGCAGATAAAAATGGGGCACCCTCCAACCCAGGCGGAAATACGTGACAACTTTGGGTTCAGTAGCCTCAATGCTGTTCGTGGTCATCTTCAATTGATAGAAAAAAAAGGTTATCTCCACCTGAATTGCGGAAAAGCCCGCGGAATCCAGCTGGTATCGTCACCACCAACGTTTAGCGGGCAGCAGGAAAACTCAATCCCCATACTGGGGACTATCGCAGCTGGCCTTCCGATATGGGCAGAACAGAATTTGGAAGGTTCTTTGCCTGTTCCGCCTGCCTTATTTGGCGGAGGAGAGCTTTTTGCGCTCCATGTTCTTGGAGACAGTATGACTGGAGCAGGAATCAAAGACGGCGATATTGCTGTCATAAAAAGGTCTGAGTTTGTTGCGAATGGTGAAATAGCTGCTGTTCTGATCGAACAAGAAGCCACGCTGAAACGTGTCTATTTGTCTTCGAAATCTCTTGTGCTTAAATCCGAAAATCCTTTTTTTGAAGATCTCACGTATGACATAGACAAGAATGATTTTGTCAGAATCATCGGGAGATACCAAGGAATTATTCGAACCATGGGTAATCGGTGTTGTGCATGAATGTCCTAAACACAGCCAAAGCTTTTGGATGCCATGATGTTGTGCCACTCACAGGAGAACCGACTCCCAGGCATTTGGATTACCTTGATCTGCTAAGATCTTCAGGGGGTGGACACCTCAAAGTTGACGCCATAGCCGAGTTCCAGGCCAGGCCTCTGCTCTACATCGTCTCGGAAGACCGGATACGGAATGTTAGCAGAGAAAAAATTATGGATTTGCAACACATGCTGGCCAATAGGGGGGAGCACGCATACCTCGGCATCTTAAGTCCAGGAGAGTTGAATGTATATCCCATAACCCTGAACCGCTCCATATTGGGAAATGGCTACAAAGAGACCATTAAGCAAGATGCTCCGGAAGCTCCACTATTCTTTCAGAGTGTCGTGAGTGGTGTTTTTACTGTGGAAGGCCAACCTGGGGCCCCTGACTATATATTTAATACAATTCACGATCTGCTAAGCCACTCATCAAAAATCCTCATCGATACCTATGGCCTTAACCCACTGGATGTCCTTTCGCTTCTTGGCCGAGCACTGTTTTTTCGCTTTCTCTGTGATCGTAAGATAATCCAGCCGAATGAGCTTGCTGCAATCTGTCCGCATGCAACAGTTCCTGGTGACTGCTTCAGTAATGTCATCAACTCTGTAGCGACATGCTACTGGCTTGATGAGACCTTTAATGGAGACTTACTTCCGTTCTCCAGCTCTCGCATGGAAGTATTTGAGCTTGCCGATGCACAAACGGACGGCAAATTGTTTCATCATTTGCGAGCTATTCTTGAAAAGTGGAAACCTGCAGGAAAACATTTTCAACGTCAGATAGATTGGGGCGATCTAGACTTCGCTCACATCCCTATTGGTGTACTCAGTCAGGTATATGAAAGTTTCAGCAGGGTATGGGATGCGCAACGGGCAGAAAATACCAGTGTTTACTATACGCCAAAAAACATTGCACACTACCTGGTGGACGATGCCTTTGAAGGTGTCTCAAAGAAGAAGGATGCCCAAATACTTGATCCGAGTTGTGGTGCCGGCATTTTCCTTGTCCTGGCATTCAGGAAACTTGTTGCCGCACGTTGGGAAGACGATGGGAAGAGACCGGATACCAGGACAATTCAGTCTATCCTGTACAAGCAGCTCTGTGGTTTTGATGTCAGTGAGTCAGCTCTGCGTCTAGCGGCTTTATCCCTCTATATCACCGCTATTGAACTGAATGGTTCGCCTCGTCCACCTAAAAGCCTAAAGTTTCCAAAACCACTCCAGGGTGCAGTGCTCTACAACCTTAGACGCCCAGATGAGCGAGATGCCAAAGGTTTTGTCCTTGGCAGTTTGCGCACCGATCTTGCCGAAGAGTTCAATGGCCGGTTTGATCTGGTCATCGGCAATCCTCCATGGAGTCGCCTGAAAGGGGAGAATGAAGATGCTAAAAAAGAGAATAAGTCCCATAATGACTCATTTTCTGCGTTGACTCGTCGAATTCTGGTTGATCGTGGGGTCTCAGACATAGCAGGAACCTACCGTAATCCTGACAACAACCCAGATCTGCCTTTTCTATGGAAATCAACGCAGTGGGCAAAACCAGACGGTATTATCGCCATGGCGTTGCCCAGCAGGATATTTCTCAAACAAACACCTTCCGGTACCCGTGCATTTAATACCATCCTACGGGGGCTTGAGATTACCGGAATTCTGAATGGCTCAAACCTGTCTGATACCGAGGTGTGGCCGGACATGAATCAACCTTTCATGCTCTTCTTTGGTCGTAATCGAGTACCTGCCGCCAATCACCATTTCCATTTTGTTACACCTCATTTTGAGAAACGACTTAACGACAAGGGGCGCATCCGTATTGATTTTCAATCCGCCCAGCCAGTAGCTACATCAGCAGTCATTAAAGATTCTTGGCTTCTGAAAACGCTGTCTGTAGGAACTACACTTGATGTAGAAGTGTTTCGCAAGCTTGATGAATTGGATTGGCCGAGAGTTGAATCGTATTGGCAACCCCCATTCTCGGGAGAAGGGTACAATCTCTCACCAAAGCAGAAGCAGGATAATGCCGGATTTATGACTGATCTTCCCAACTTTATTTCTCCTAAAGAAGGTCGTTTTTCAGTCGATGTCTCTTCGCTGTTCAAATTCGGCTTCACTACTGCCCATAGACCACGTGAGCCAGAGCTGTATTCACCACCACTACTCATTGTGCCACAATCACCAGGTGCATCCTTTGCCTCTGCTAGATCATATCTGCTTCGTGAAGCTACTGTTTTCAGCAAATCATATTATGGGTTTGTGGCACACGGAGCTCTTGATTTCTCATGTATTTCTCTGCTTCACCTGATAACACATTCGGAGCTTTTCAGATACCATGTATTGATGACAAGTTCCAGAATGGGTGCAGAACGAAGAACATTTTTAAAGGAAAATCTTGAGAAATTCCCGTTCCCGGCAATTGAAGTATTTTCAAAGAGTCAACGTCAACAAGCAATTGAGCTGTCAAAACAACTCGAAACCGCCCCTAACAAACCTTGGAGAGAAATCAACAAATTCATCTTTAACCTCTATGGTCTGGATAAATATGACCGCCAGGTCGTAAAAGACACTCTTGCGATAGCTCCACCCTACAAGAATGCACGAGATCAGGCCAACAGCGCGCCGGCAAAAAAGGATCGTGATGCGTTTTACGCCGAACTTCAATGCATGCTTGCCCCATCTTTCGCTGTTACGAATGAAAGCGTGTCGGTTGATGAGATTGCGATAACGAGGCCAGACATCCTTTCCCCCTGGCATTTTTTTAGTATTTCAACGTCCTCTACCTGTGTAAATCTTACTCAGGCAGCTCAGAATAAACTGGTTTATAAAATTGCTGAGGAAGCCAATAAAACAGGTTGCAGTAGAGTAATTATCCACGGGCATGAGATTCTTCTTGTTGGGATTGTCGGTCAATACCGATACTGGACGTTAAGTCGCGCTCGCCTGTGCGCCTTGGATATTCTGCGCCATCATCTTGATATGTTTCCCTTAAGGAAATGCTAATGGCTGTAGGTTTTTTCACCAAGGGTATTGAGTTCACCTTACCTCATCCACCCATCCCGCAACGTACGATCTTGCTGCTGTGCACAGTAATCAGACGAGCATGGCAGTTGCTCTCAGAAAACCCTCTTTCCGGCTTTACCTTGCATTCAGAAAATGAGGATACCATTACCCAAGTGCTGGTAGAAATCATTGAAAACCGCCTGCGCAGAAGCGGTGAAGTTGATGGATTCGACCTTGTTCGATTTGGCATGGTAAGCCGTGAACCGAAAAAAACAAACGTCAACAAAAAGCATCCCGACAAGATGCCAGATATCTTCTTCGATCTAAAAAGGGATCAATACTCGATTCTCAGCGAACAAGATGGACTTTTTGTTGAGTGCAAACCGATTGACAGTAGACACGCGATTTGGCCATGTTATTGCAAAAAAGGACTCATCCGGTTCGTCAACGGTGACTACGCCTGGGCCATGCAAGATGCGCTGATGGTCGGGTATGCAACGGTTAAGCATTCTTTTAAAAGGCTTACATCTGTTCTTGACGATGCAAAGAGTGTTGACCTGAGGACAAATAGCCATTTTGAAACATCCGAATACTCAATCTATTGTTCAAGCCATGCAAGAGATTTCAAGTGGCCGGAAAGCCGGGGCCAAGCTTGCCAGATTTCTGTATCACATATTTGGCTGCCACTGTAGTTTTCTGAAAATGTTCTCTTGTATGGGTAACCCTCACCACAATCGATCTTCCAAAGAATCGCCGATCAGCTTGTGGACCACGGTCCGCACCAGTGCGTGCTCCCATAGTCACGATATCTCCTATCGATCACAACTGATCCTATTTGCACTCTAACTGATTATCGGCAGTATAATATGAGAAATTTTTCATTTACACTGAAAAGGCACTCATGCTTTCCAAAACAACATGGTTTTAGTGATTGTTCCTACTTTGATTTTTACCGAGCTTCTTTCTCACCCAGCTATAACGGACAGGATCGATCTTGAGTAAGTGATCGCGTAAATCTTCTTGCTTCGATTTTTCTGCACGCATGAAAATGCTTCGCAGGTCATCATCCACTGTTTTTTCGCTTGCGCCTCGTTCAACAGCTTTTTTATACCAGGCTTGTCCCAGATCGTAATGGCCGATTTCAATATTCACCGCCCCCAATAACGTGCAAGGACGGAAGTCCTTTGGTGTTAGCAGATGTGCTTGTTCTCCAAGGCCGAGAGCATCTTCAAATTTTCTCAAATCACGTTTTACTCCACCGTGCGTTGTGCAGATCGCCGATTTCAATTTGGGATTTTTTAACTTTGTTACATCAACCGTGATGAGCATCGAATCAGCTGATTTCGCTCTTCCACACTTGCGATAGTGACTGCTTGCGTTGACAGCAGACCAGGGATCTTTGCTCTTCTGAAATTCACCGGCATAAAACTCGGCTTCTGTCCTGTGGTACTCTTCTCTCAATTCAATGGTGTAATACTCACCACCTTTGGTTGTCAGCCAAACAATGTCCTCCTCAGATAGCCGAATGCCGTTATCAACTCGACGAAGGATGTCCATGACTATTGGAAAATTGGCTTTCTCAATAAAATCAGAAAGATCGTATTTCTCCCTTAATTCAAACTGCTTGGCCCTGGCAATGTTCTTGGGATCATTGTCAAAGGCACGCTTTTTTGCGGCCGCACGCTCTTGTTCCCTCTTTGCCGTCGCCTGCAGCGCCTCTCGTTTTGCGTTTTGCTCGGTCTCTTCTATAATGGCCTTGATTTCAGCAGCAGAAAAACGTTTAGTTTTTTCAGGTTCGGCCGCTTTCAGATAATCGGTAAAGGAAATTTCCTTTTGGGCATAACGGTATAGTGCAAGAAAGCCTTTCTGGTGCAAATATTCTAAAGTGAAATTGGAAAGCAACTGACCTGATTCCAACTGCTCCAGTATCTTGGTCATGCGACTTCCAGGGATCGAGGCACCACGAAGATCCTCAACTCGATATTTGACTGCCACCTCTATAAAACTGGGCTTTCCTAAAGAAGGGTTTTGATTCTTCATCGCTTATCTTGAGTACTTCAATTTTATATCAAGCGTTTCCTCTTTGCCATTTGTGCGCTGTCGTCAAGCTATGTCCATCCTATCACTGTTCCTTTAATTTGCAAACAAATCAAATATATCCTTGGAAGTATTGCTTCTGTTTTCTGCAAACAGTCATCCCGCCTGAAAAAAGGTTATAAGACTGGCATCCGTTGGCTCCCTCTCCTACAAAGACCGAAAGGATATAACGCTCATGCAGGAAATCATAGCTTCATTTGCTCAGAAACACAGGATGACAATGACTGAAGTTATGACAGAGATTGAAAGAACATTTTCTTCAATGCTCTCTAAGTGGTATGGCCTTGACGTGATGGTGCATTTCCGGGATGACCTGCAGTTGGAAGCCGTTGTATACAATGAGATAGGCGGTGTAGTCAGACAGCAGTTGATTGATTTCACGAAAATGAGGGGCTTGAATACGTTGAAAAAACACCTTGAAGATGGCTTGGGCAAAGCCGCCCTCATTAAACAGACTACCCGTTACAAATATTACGAAAAAGAACTTCGTTGGGGTGAAATCGCAGCACGCGATTCCGAGAACAATTTTCACGTAGAGACTGAAATCATTCCCGGTGAAAAGATTCTTGCCGTGTGTCCACTAAACCGTATCGGTCTCCACGAACGAAACACAAGAAACTTCTCTATTGGCATGAAACGGGCTTTTCACCTCCGCCGGATCGAGTCGATCATGCTGAACGGTACGCCAAGGCTTAAAATAGTTGTCGATCGGGTCTCCAAGACTTTGGTCGAAACCCTGCTGGAAGATCATCTCGGCCCGATTGCAGAAAAACTGACAATACGCTGCACGAAACGATATGTGGGACACAAGAGTTTTGTCCTTTCTTCCAAGAAACTTCCCAAATCAGCAATTCTTGCCGTAACCCGAGAGCTTGGTGAAAAGATGGAGGTCAGGTTCCTGAAAAATACGTAATGGCCAGAAAGCACAAGAAACCACAGGAACATTGGACGCATATCGGCACCGGAGTTCACCTTGATCATCCAGAGACAATTGTAGAGTTGGGCTTTCCAGACAATTTCCGCAAAGGGCACTTCTGGTGTTTCGGTACGACCCGGATCGGGAAAACCAGATTGATGGAACACATCATCGAGCAAGACATCAGCAAGGGCTATTCAGTGGTTGCTATTGACCCCAAGGGGGATATCGATCTCTTTTCAAAGATTACCCAATTGGCCGATGCTATCGGACGCCTGCATGACCTGATGTTGATTACCCCAATATTTCCACAATACAGCGCCATTCTTGATCCACTTTCCTCATATTACATGCCGGAGGAACTGGTCGCCCATATCACGGCAGGGGTTGCAGTCGGCCGGGAACCATATTTTTTTGGAGTAGCCTATGAAGTGAGCCTGGTGGTGGTCCAGGCACTGATCATGCTGGCCAAAGTGAATGGGACAGCGCCCTCATTTAATCTCAACGACATCAAAAATCATATCAGCCACCAGGATCTCGAACGACTGAAGGAGCAACTTGATTACATCAACACTCCTGAGGCAGAACAGCTTTCCAGGGATATGCAGAAGATACTTTCTACTCCGGCAGATTACTATTCCAAGGTGGCGAGTTCACTCCGCGTAGCCCTGACCGAGTTAACATCTGGCAACGTGGGCCAGATCATCGGTAAAGCTGATGAAAACCGTTTCATCAAACGGTTGGAACAGGGCAAAGGGATTATACTGGTAGTGCAACTGGGATCGCTCCTTACCAAAAGAGCAGCCTATACTGCCGGCAAGGTAATCATCTCCATGATCCAGGCCTTTGTCGGTCGGGTCTACTCCAGCGGCAAAAACATCACCCCTCCCCTTGTGCTCCATATAGATGAGGCACAATCAGTGCTTTATAATGGTATCGAAGACCTTTTTGCCAAAGCAGGTGGCGCAGGCGTGTATATCCACGGCTATTGCCAATCAATCAGCCAACTCTATGCAGAAGTCGGTGAAGACCGCGCCAACACCATCCTGGATAACTGCAATACCAAGCTTTTTATGCGGGTACCGGATGCCAACACGGCAAGCTATGTTTCCAGGCATCTTGGTGAAGAAAAGCGATTCTCACCTATTATTTCAGTCGGTGGCGGACTATCGATCCGGGAGACCGAAGAAGTCCGCATCAAACATACCGAAGTTCTGAACATGGCTGCCCGGGAAATATTCCTGAACACCTACTCCGGTACCTATAAAGGAAAGACGGCCACAGTAGCTGATAGTACACTCAAAGTTACTTTTCCGGATCTAGCTGGAGCGACAGTGGCGACAGCACGCCGTGATGGATGACGGAGGTATACAGAGTGTCGCCGGCTGGTGCAGGGTAATTGGATGGAATGGGTGCTTTCTGCTGCTGGCTCTCGTATTGATTTTTACCATTATTGTGGTTTTAGCCTTTAGAAGAAAGGAGGAAACCGTCGTTCAGAAGGTTATTCATTTAAGCGAATTATCGGAACTTTGGACGAAGGAAGGTACCAGAGAAATCCATATTTCAGAGCTTTCTCCATTATGGCGTGATGAGCAGTCTCCCTCTGAGGACAACAAAACAATCCAATTTCAACATCCCCGGGCAACAGCATTTATGGAAAAATTTATAGAAAATGTCTGGTTTAAAAAGTTTCCGCAACAAAAAGCAGTTTGTACTCAGCTCTTGTTGGTGCTCGACCAGCAGGGTCAGTGCCCTTCGGTAGTTGACATTCATGGCGATGTTGAAAGTGGATGGGATGAAAACACTTACCGGATTCTCGCCCAAACGAGCCTACTCGATCATTCTCTCAATGTCGCGGAAGAGGTTGTTTCGCAGCTCTCTGAGAGTAAAGCCTGGCACGTCATCCCAGACACCATGATCGCCGCCCTGGCCCACGACCTGGGTAAGCTTGAATCGATGCGAGGCTATCTCTATTCTTTGGGAGAACATCCGTTGGCTGCCGGACGCCCACTTGGCCGAATTTCCGAATTCGAAAATCTGCCGAAGAAAGATGAAATTCTCCAGGCGATAAAACTCCATCATAAAATGCCCCGGGGTTTGCTCGGAAAAACACTAAAAAAAGCAGATCAGAAAGCAAGACAAAAGGAACTGGACAGTAACACCCTGCAAAATGATTTTGCGGATACCGGGGACAAAGCGCCTGCATCTTCACAACCCATTACCCAGAACACCAGAAACGATGCCGCATGGCAGGCCCAAGCAGACATCTACAACGAAGACACCAATACCAACCTGAAAACGCCAGGAACCTCACCACAATTGGTCGATATTTCAACCTGGTTTAATGGCTCCCAGTTCCTGGATGAATTGAAACCCTATATAAACAAAATGTTTGGCCGTAGGTTTCTCGCTTTCTCCATGTCCGATGGCCATGTCTATTTTCAGGCCAAGGTACTCGAAGAAGTAGCGCGTAAGATGGCGGAAAAAGCCGGGTGTATGGACATTGCCACCATGGCACAAAAGGACGAATCCATGCGAAGTGTCTTATTCACCATAGTCCACCATCTCCGAGCTGAGCATGACGTTATTGACAGGGGTCTGATCAAAGACACATTTTTCGGAGGATACTTCAACGTGACCCGAAAAATCGGCAAATCAATCAAAGGTTACTACACGCCGTTTCATGCCGAGCCATTTGGATCTATTGCCGAGATGGAACAGACCAAACCACAGATGTTGCGTGATATCATAAAAGTCAGCCCATATCTCGACAGCAACGACCTGGAACACGAAAACTAATGGCCAGAGAATGGGAGAACAAGGGGCAAAATGATACCAATGCCCAGATTATCACCACGGATAGTGGCAGGATTTATAGACCAAAAAATCTCCTGAATGCCATTTCCGAAGTTCAACAATTTTTTGTGATTGAAAGTAAGGGCCAAAACATACCGGCTGAATTTCTTACACTGGAGCGGACTCTCGATTTTTTCAAGATAGGATTAAAAAGTGGATTCCATGAAGGGTTCGCGCTGGTGTTGCTCTTTCCAGTATTTCATTTTTATCTGTTCCCTTTTGTCTTCAAGCAACTCGATCTATTTAGTCACTTCATCTTCGGCAGCATTCCTTACCTCGTATTGCTCGTCAATACAGCCATGTGCTGCTATATCAGCCGCTATTATGTCGGTAATATCACCAGGAAGGCAATCAATTCTCTACTCGTGGGAAGGGCCATGTCCCTGCTGCTCAAGGCCTTCCTTTTGTACGTTGTGTATCTCGTACTCTACCGGATAAGCACACCGGAGAATATCTGGAAACTTGCCCAGCAGTTCGGGGCCAGGGCTCAGAATATCTATACTGGGTTCTTTGAGGTAAAACCTCATCTGCTACCCGTGGCTACTGAAACTGCGATCATTATGGTTGTAGCTGCAATTTTCCCGTACGGCTCGGTGTACTTTCTGGATTTATGGCATAGGTATCGAGTTAAAAAGAATAAAAAGATCATTTCAGCTTAACCGCAGGAGGCATACATGGCAGAAAAAAGTGAAGCGAAACCGTCCTGGCAAGAAATCCAGGAGAAAAAAATCAGTATGGCCAAGGAGCGCGGCTCCCGGGTGTTGAAAGTGAATTCTCCTCTTGGCTCAACCATGTTCGATATCCTACGACAATTTGACATGGCGTATGCACACTTCAAGGCCAGACTAGGGGAAATGAATGGCATTTCACACCAAGAAGGAGAAGAACTGATGGCTGAAGGGCGAGAAATTGTTATGGCTTTCTCAGACTATACGGCGAGATTGAGCAAAAGAATCCGCTTTCGCTACTACACTCCCCGTGAAATCGATGCATTTATGAAAACCGATCATCAGGTCGAAGAATCGGAATAATCTTGCAAGACTGGAAGTGCTTTGCTATGTGAATCAGGACACCATCTTATAACTCAATCATGAGAGCAAACAACAAGGGAAAAATATGAACAAAGGCGAACTGATAGAGAAAGTAGCAAAAGATTCCGCCATGAGCAAAGCAGATGCTGAAAAGGTATTGAATAGCATACTGAGTACTATTGCCGAAACAGTCGCAACAGGTGACAAAGTTACTCTGATCGGTTTCGGCACCTTTTCGGTGAGCGATCAGGCCGCTCGTCAGGGCCGTAATCCGCAGACAGGGCATAGTATCCAGATAGCAGCCAGGAAGGTTGTGAAATTCAAAGCCGGTGCAAAATTGATCGATGCCACAAATCAATAAAGTCGCTGAGGGATGTTAACGGCGGGGCCAGAAGAAAATGAGAGGGCGCTCTCCCGTCAAGCTAATCCAACCTTGGCCCAATATCCTCTTATTTCCAGCTTATCAGCAAGAAACTCAAGGAAATCGGACTTCGAATTATTACCAGGTTTCTTCAATAGGTATTCTGCGAGTATGGCCCGTTGTTGTCGTAATTCGTACAAATCCCATTCGACGAAGAGATCCTGTCGTTGTGCTGAAGTCATCGTAATACCTATTCCAGATAAATCTTGGTTTTTCTTTCAGGTGATTGTCACCGTTGGTGGCAGAAACATTTTAATCATCTGTGCCAGTAAGCAGAGCCGCTTGCAACTGACTGTTCGATGTTACATCAGGCATCCTACAAAAATCTCAACGGCCAAGAACATCGCGGTCCTTGCAGCGATAAATGTCCGACTTTTTCTGGAACAGATGGATTGTCGGTTGGAGGATTTGAAATCTGGTCTGTTTTCTTACATTATAGTGCATGAGCAGTGACAACCTACACATAGGCACCTGCAGTTGGAAATACGACTCCTGGCAAGGGATTGTTTACCCTAAGGGCAATGAAGTAAATTACCTGCAGGAATATAGCCGGCATTTTGCAACGGTCGAAGTTGATCAGTGGTTCTGGTCGTTGTTTAAAGGGAATACTGCGGTATTGCCCAAAGCAGTGGTTGTCGAGGAGTATGCTCGATCAGTACCACCGGGATTTGTTTTCAGCATTAAGATACCAAACAGCATTACCTTGACCCACCATTACCAGAAAACCAAGAGCGCACCCCTGATTCCCAATCCACATTTCCTATCGACGGAACTGATGGAGAAATTTCTGCGAACCCTGGAACCGCTTGGTGATCATATCGGTCCATTGATGTTTCAATTCGAATACCTGAACAAGATCAAGATGGCCAGTCTCGACCATTTCATGGAGATGTTTGCAGTATTCCTCCAGGGCCTGCCAGACGGTTATCAGTATTGCATCGAGATTCGTAACCCGAATTACTTGAAGAGCGAATATTTCGTATTTCTGGCAGAACATCACCTGGGGCCGGTTTTTCTGCAGGGTTATTACATGCCATCGATCTTCGAACTGTACGAGAAGTTCAAAGACCAACTGAGTGATCCGGTGGTCATCAGGCTTCATGGACCTGACCGTCAGGGCATGGAAGAGCGGACGAATGACGTTTGGGACAAGATTGTTGAGCCCAGAGATGATGAACTATCACAACTGATAGGTATGGTGAAAGATCTCCTCAAGCGGGAACATCAGGTCTTCATAAACGTCAACAATCATTACCAGGGATCTGCCCCCCGAACGATAGAGAAGATCGAAGCGCTCTTGCAGGTTTCGAAACAATAGGGAGCTGGTAATTGAAAAATAAGATCCTGATATAGCTGAGAAAAAACGCCAAAGGATCGGCATTTCAAGGCATTCTTGACACTCTGTACGGCTAGGCTTCCTAGCCCGCGGCAATTTCAAGAATTAAGAAGATTTGCAGATTGAGCTTAATTCCTGAGATGGACAGCTTGATAAGCGGACGAGATTGGAGCCTCGATCATTCCTACCCTATCAGGAATTATTTAATCCTTCGGCTCTTACGGTGGTTTATATTGCCCATTCCAACCGTTGTTTACGATCTTATTTTGTTAAAAAAAGATAGAGCCAAGTCAGTCAACAACATGCATTCATCATCTGAACGCCAATAACCTCGGCGCATAGGATTGATCCGGACTGCTGCTAAGGGGATCACATTAAGTTGCCGTCAGATTGATATTTCTCAGGCGTCTATATTGCTTCCTCTTTTGTCTCGTCTTTTCACTTCAACATCCAGGTCTTTACGAAAAATATCCTTCATCTCTTGGTAATGCTGGTCAATGGCCTGCTCATCCCAAGGATCGTTTTTCATCATTAAATACTGTTTGATACTGTCAATGGTGTTCTTTCTGTAGTATTCCTTCTTCGCCTGCGGCATGAAATTGCTCAAACGGGAGTTCTTGCTGTGGCTGATCAGGCAGAGGTTGCCGAAGGAGTTGAGAATAGTAACAGGCAGTATATCTTGTCCAGTAAGCGGCTTCTGGGGGTAATAATGCTCCACAGAACTACGGAACGTGAATTCATAGGCTTTGATGATGGAATCAGAATCCTTGTGATTCAACCAAAGCAAATAGTCGAGATAGTTAAACACGAGGTTGTTCTCTATTTTCCCGAATGACAGCCGGTCTTTAGCACCTGCCAATACTGTTAACTCTGACTTACACTCTTCATTCGGCTTACTTTCATAAATAATCTGATAATAGTCCGGCTCACCATGTCCCCCGAGGAACCGATCAAACACAAACGCCCTCGCCACCCTTCTTAAATATCCTAGATATTGACGAGGAGACAATTCGTCTCCCATATACAGCTTGGAATTTTTATTGTCCTGTCTATACAACCAGAACAATGCGGCGTTGAGCCAGTGTTTGTAAACCAGTGTCGGGAACGATACGTGAAATGCGGCCAAAAGCATAAGAATGTTGCGGTTGATAGTATCCTGGCCATTTTCTTCCCCGAATGTGTTAACGTAGTAACCTCTTTCGGAACGCCTCTTTTGCCCGCCTTCGGTCCACTTATAGCGCTTCAGGCTCCATCCATCCTTTCCCCTGATAAATTCCCTTTTGAGAATATAGTTGTCGTACAGGTACTTACATTTCAGCAGAGCAAAACCGAAGCTCTTCACACGGGTCGGATCGTCCCTTCTGATCAATTCGTCCTCAAATATGATGATGAGGCGTTTGTCGTCGAGAGGGATGTCCTTCCCTGTGGAAACTCGCAGAACATGCAGGAGAAAGTTCGGGAAGTTGATAACGGAATTGAACCTTTCGGAAACCTCGTCATCACCCTGCGATTCCCCTGTCGCCAGGCCAACATGGGAAAAAATGTCCGTGAGCGTCATGGAACCCACGTCTCCTTCTCCTCTTTGTAAGCCGTTGGAGACAGCATTCTGGACATCATCAAAAGTCTTCGGCAAAAACAGGCCCCAATTCTTTAGCCCAAACAACTCGTGCCGCTGTTCCGGAGTAAACCCCGCCTGGACGTACTTCTCCATATTGGCGCAGGCCTCCCAAATAAGATGAAAACAGTCCTTGCTTCGTGTTCGGTCCTCGTTGTCCGGGATCCGGTTCAGTACCTCCAGAAGACGCGACTTGAGGACCTCGTGCTTTTCCAGTTGCTCTCCTCTGTTGTTCATGATCTCGAAGTAATGGTTCAAGTCTGTATCATGGGGTACAGTGACCCGCATGATCTGGACCTTCTCAAAGAGATACTCCGAAAAGACAGCTTCTGAAACCCTATGCTCTGTAAGCTTCTGCGGCAGCACCTTCTGGATAATTCGATACCCGTTGAGAATTGCAGAGTTGATGTCTCCGGACGGCAATGTATCGGTGTGATTGCTGAATATTGCCGAAAAGGTCCGCTGAGAATGCTCCCGGCACTCGAAGTCCAGCGCCAGACGGCGATACCATAAAGCATTGTGTTTCGCCTCATTTTTCAGAAACGATACGAGCAGAGACAGAGTCGTGAGTCGTTGCTGGCCGTCTATGGTCTCATATACGGTGGCACCATGGGCGGCAGGACGTTCAAAGACCACCAAAGTTCCGATATAGTAATGTTGTTCTCTGTTGCTGTAGTCAATGACATCCTGAATAAGTTGGGTGATCTCCCCCTCATCCCATGCATAGTTGCGCTGATACATTGGGATTCGGTAGAGCACATCGCCTTCGAGCAAGCGACGGACCGAGAGCTGTTCAATGTGATTGTTCATAGTACCTCATCTCCTTGAACAGCTCCTCAATCTTCTCGGTTTTGCTGGAACGGATCTGGGTGACAACCGGCAGGCTGTACCCCAAAAAGTCACTTGGATGCGTAGTATCCTTAAGCCTTTTAAACAGATTGTTTTCCAATACATAGTTGTCCATACTGGCAAGTTGGAGAACCTGCATCTGCAAACGCAGGCTGTAGGACCAAATAAAAATCTTCTCGATTGCCCGGAAAATTTCGGCAAACCCAAACTTGTCAATGTAATAGATGAGCAGGCAGTCGAACATGACCCGGACATACCGGTCACCAGTACGGTTCCTTCCCTCGTAGGTGGTGATTGCCTTAAAAACTTTTAAGGAGAATCCGTTGAGGTTTGTCTTCCCGATACGCTTCTTCAATGAACCGATATCAACGGCCCAACCGACCTCGCCAAGATAGTGATCCGTCATCTCGAAAAAACGGCGACCGTTAATGATGATTTGGTCGAGGTAAAAAGGGAAGGACATCGTGTGACCATCTATCTTCCGCTCATAGCCGCCGTTGTAGTGGTCAACGAAGTGATGGGCCAATCGGAGATGTTCGATATAGGGGTAGTTTGAAATGGTCTCGATGTTGACGCCCTTGAAAAGGTCTGAATCTTCCTTTCCGAAGTATCGAGCAGGCTCCCCCTTGGTCCAATTGCGGATACGGTACAGGTATTGAGCGAAGAGTGTCGATAGTTCCGCGGTCTCGCTTTTCTCCCATTTTGATACTGTGTCTTTCTTCAGATGGTCCTCGTGGGCGCTGAACTCGCGCAGGTGGAAGGCCTTGAGCAAATCGTGGGGTTCCAGATCCTTGCCTCGGGCGTTCTGCGAATCGAAGAACTGGAAGGCCACGGAGATATCAGTGAGGGTGAAGGTGACGACCTCACAGCGATTAAGTAGGAAGTTGATCTTCTCTTCATCAAAATCCGCACGGCCTATGATGCGGGCGATTTCAAGGTAATTGGCGCGAATGTTCACCCTGGAAATGTCGCTCTCAAAGCGAGGAATGACCATCTTTCGTTTAAGCTCATCCAATTGCTCTTTCAGATCGTTTCGTTCCAGTCTGTCGCGGCGCAATCGGATCAGAGCGTGAACCGCCAGCATCAGCGTGATAGTGCGTTGTTGGCCATCCACGATGTTCTTCTGGCGGTCATCGAGATGAAAGACGATAGTGCCTAAGCGGTAGGAGGTCTTGCTTCTGAAAGCGGCGATATCCGAGAAGAGCTGGCCGACGTGGCGGCTGGTCCATTTGTAGGGGCGCTGGTACTGGGGGATGGCAAGGTTGGAATCAGCCAGGAGCTGGCGGACAGATATAATCCCTTTTTGAAGGGTTGAGGCCACTGCGGTCATGCCCCTCGTTTTGCCGGTTAAGAGTTCCTGCATTACAGTCTATTTGATATCCTTACTTTGTTGCGGTGCTCTTCATGAGTGGCTATTTCGCTGGCCTCATAGATAATTAGTTTTCTTGGATGTCCAGAGTCAATAACAGAAATGTTAGACGCAATGGCATAAATTTTTTTTCTACCATATTTTTGCATAATCTTTTTGTCAAATGTTTTGGTTAAGATAAGACAGCAAATGTTTATTCACAGGCGTCGACACTGGCTATAGTGACTCTTTACGCATACGGATGCCTTAAAAGATCCAAGCAGTACAGCTACAACATCTGTCCGTGAGATGGAAGTTACGCTGCCCCTAAATCCTAACAACAAAAAAGCAATTTCATATTTAACCTAATCCATGAACATCTTTGCCTCTGTCTTTAGAGGTCAAAACTGAGCTTCTTCCTGAATCTTGTATGGTATCTGAAGCCTTTGACGATAATAGATGCTCCTATTCCAACCCCAAAGAATTGATCCGATCAACTGCTCTCAACTTATGATCATTAAGGAGATGGGTATACCTCTGCACCATCTGCATTGTCTTATGCCCAAGTATCTCCGCGAGTGTTCGGATATCTACACCTGCCATTAGGAGATGACTGGCAGCAGTATGGCGAAGATCATGGAGATGGAGATCATCAAGTCCGGCTTTTTTTCTTACTGTTCCAAAGGAACGTTTGAAGTGGTTGCATGGAATATCAAGGACTTTCCTAGCCTCTTTACTACTCTGGGGAAGAAAAACATACATATCCACCTGCGCTTCATTCGGCCTGATTGATCGAAGAACATTTTCCGCCATTTCGGTGAGCGGCACATACCGCATGTCGGTTTTGGTGACTTGAAGTTTGACAAGGCGTCCATCCAAATCGACATCCCCCCATTGCAAGCCTGCTGCTTCACTTGGCCGCATGCCGGTATGCATGAGAAGAAGTAGGTACGGATAGAGCTTTGTGTTTCGGCTGGTTTTGGCGGCATCAAGCAATCTCTGGGCTTCTTCCTTGGTGAGAAAGCGTGTGCGGTTATTATCTACTTTTGGTCGTCGTACTTGTGGAACCGGATTTTCCACCGGCAAGCCCCACTCGCGCCGTGCCACACTGAACAAATGTGAGACAAGGGCGAACTCTTTTTGAATAGTCGACGGAGAAACAGTTTGTATACGCTTGTCACGGTATTCTGCCAGACGTTGAGGATTTATGGCCGCCAGGGACATCTCCGAACCGAACCCTTCAAGGAGCGCCTTTGCCGATATCTTATCACGACTCTCGGAATTTGGCCGTTTGGTCGTTGAGACACGAGCCAGATATTGGCTCAAAGCATCCGCGAATGTGAGATTTTCTGCTGGCCGCACATCTTGGTAGCGCCCCATCCGTATTTCTTTTTCTGTGTCGGCAGCCCAGGTTCTTGCCTCTCCCTTGGTATCAAAAGTTCTGGCCAAAGTGGGAAACCCTTTTACTCGTACTGTGGCTGTATAGGTTGTCCGTGTTTTCCCTTTGTAAGTTTGGATACGTGCCATCGCATTGGACTCCCAATCTTTTTTGAGGAATTCTTTACTCCACTTTTACTCCATTTTTACTCCAATTCAATATCAATTGATAGCAGAATAAAGCAGGAAACAGCAAAAGCAAGTGGAGTAATTCACAAAAGAAAAGGGGCTAACCAGTTATTATCTCTGGATAACCCCTTATTTTACTGGTACCCTCGGCGCGAATCGAACGCGCGACACCAGGATTAGGAATCCTGTGCTCTATCCCCTGAGCTACGAGGGCAATATGAATTGTTTTGATAACGCGCAATAATAACCAAGTTTTTCCAAAGCGCAATCACTATTCATTCCGCCGGCGTGGAATCCGGTCGGTTCATCTTATCTTGGTCATAAATTGCTACGATTGATCGCTACTTAATAATGATTCTCCATCTTCTATCGTATTTCCTGGATACAGTTCTTCGGTCATACCGCTGTCGATTACACAATTTCGGCCTATTCTCTGTTCGGCTGGCACTTTTGCTTCCTTGCCGATAAGTGTGATCCCGGTATAAAGGTGAGTCGGTGTAAGTCGATTGGCGACAGTGTGATTTTCACCATAGCCGACCACTGCTTTTTCACCTACTGCCACCCGTTTGTCGAGAATTGCCAGATCGACCGTCGCGCCCTTCTTGACAATGCAATCCTGAAAAAGAATGGAATCCTTCACTACGGCGCCTTCTTCGACAATGACCCCCGGGGCGAGCAAGGAATTGATGACCGTGCCCTTAATAATGCTGCCGGCGGAAACCATGCAGTTTTTCAAGTGGCAGCCGAGCTCAAAACGTGCCGGTGCCCGGTCGGCGGGCCGGCCACCAGCTTCGATATTGGTTCTGATCTGCCAATTCTGGGGGGAAATTCCACTGTCCTTCTTCAAGACATCCATATTGGCTTCCCAGTAGGCCGGGATTGTCCCGACGTCACGCCAATACCCATAAAATGGATAGGCAAAGACATCGTCCTCGACAATGGCCCGTGGCAGGATATCAATGCCAAAATCATTTTCGTCCCGATCACGGGACAGTGTGTTGAGCAAGTAGTCATAAGAAAAGACATAAATGCCCATCGACGCCAGGTTCGTTTTTGGCTTCTTCGGCTTTTCCTCCCAGCCGATAATTCTATCATTCTTGTCGACTATGCCGGCACCAAACTGGTGCATTTCGCTTTTCGGCACAATCATCATCGCCACGGTTATATCGGCTTTTTTCGAGCGATGGTACTCGATCATGGCATCGAAATCCATATGGTAAATATGATCGCCGGAGAGAATGACAACCTCCTCTGCCGGATGAGCCTCGATATAATCGATATTTCTTCGGACCGCATCGGCGGTGCCACGATACCAGTCCGATTCCTTTTCACCCGTTCGCGGCGGAAGAATGCTCACCCCCCGGCTTCTCCCGGTGAAATCCCAGGCCTCGCCCATCCCCAAGTGACTCATGAGGGACAGCGGTTTGTATTGGGTCAGCACTCCAACCTTTTTCAGTCCGGAATTCATCACGTTACTGAGACTGAAGTCAATTATCCGATAAATTCCACCAAAAGGAACAGCCGGCTTGGCACGCTTTTGCACCAGAATATTGAGCCGGCTGCCGACGCCGCCGGCCAGAATGAGCACCAGCGCCTCTTTTGTTCTCTTCATCGCAGCACCTCCCCTTTTTTGACACAGGCAGGCCAACTGGTATCGGCCAGCCGGGGATAAATTGTCGCCCCTTCACCGATGACTGTATTTTCCGGGATCGTATTGTTCCAGCCGACAACCGTAACATTGGTCTTTTCGTCGCAGACTTCAGGCCCGACTCTGGCATTCCTGCCGAAGGAATTATTCACATCGGCGACAACTTTATTGAGTCGGCAGTTCTCCCCGACAACGTTGCTGAAAAAAAGTATTGAATTCTCGACCACTGCTCCTTTTTTGACATGGACACCAGGAAACAGGATCGAATTCAGCACCGTGCCGCCGATCTTACAGCCATTGTACACCAGACTGTTGTGGACTACGGCATTGTCTCCCATGAGAGCCGGTTCATTGTCCCTTATATTCCGGTGGTCAAGGTTGGTGCGAAATACCCATTTTTCGAGATCTATCTTTGGCTCCGATCCAAGAAGATCCATGTTGGACTGCCAATATTCATTGATTGTCCTGGTATAGCCCCAGTAACCTGAGAATTTATATCCATACACCCGACAGTTCTGTTTGAGCATCATAGGGATGATATCTTTACCGAAATGATAGGAATCGCCCTTCTGGTTGTTCTCCAGGGCCTGGTACAGCACCTCGGGTTTGAAGCAGAGAATGGTCATCGAGGCCCACTCCGACTCAGCCTTCTTAGGTTTTTCCCAGTAGTTGACCAATCTCCCCCCGCGTTCGCCGTCTTCATTGTCAAGAGCCGCGACTCCGAATCTGGAAGCCTCATTTAAGGGGACGCGGGTAAAAGCCACGGTAAGGTCGGCATTTTTTTCCGTGTGATAGGCGATCATATCCTGATAATCCATTTTATAGATATGGTCGCCGGACAGGATCAGAATTTCTTCCGGGCTGTAATATTGGACATAATCAAGATTTTTGTAGATGGCATCTGCCGGGCCGCGATACCAGTCGGCAGTCGCTTCGGAACCGAGAAAAGGCGGCAGCACGGATATATGGCGATATCGCCCGATCATATCCCAGGCAGCCCCGTTACCAATATGATTGATGAGGGAGTAACTCCGGTATTGGCTGAGAATGGCTACCTGCTCGATACCTGAATTCATCAGGTTGCTCAGCGAGAAATCGATGACCCGGCCAACACCGCCGAACGGAACTGCCGATTTAGGGCGGTAATACGTCAGGACATTAAGCTCATCGACCCGACCGCCCGCAAGGATCATTGCCAGCGTAGTTGGTTTCAGCATAGGTTTTCCTCATAAAGAGAAGGCTGACTCAAGAATGCTCTAAGACTCTGATCTTAAAACATTCTCTCCCGATATCCTTTTCATATGGTAAAGGATATCGGACCTATGCGCAACCATGCAGAGGAAAAAAATCCAAAAAAATCAAAAATGGTGCATAACGAATTTCTTGAGGGTTTCCGAGGTAAATTCCTTCTCGCCCAACTGCAGATTCTTTAGAGGTATTTCAGCCCGTGCTGCACCTTTATGGCCGCCGGCAGATCCCAGTGAACCAAAAATCCGCTCTGCCAGTTTTCCGGCGCTTTTTCGATACCCGTCACACCGAAAGATAACCACCAGTTTCTCTCCATGGATTCCGGACACGAACACCCAGTCTATTTCACCCACATGATTGAGAAAATCTGCGACAATCACAAGGACATCGGGGCTTCTCACCCGACCCAGATGGGCATAATACCGTCCCTTGGAGTATTTCAGTTCCGCCAGGGCAGTGGCGAAGTACTTCAATTCCGATTGCCGCAGGTCGGTGAGCTCAAACTTTCTGACCAGATCCCGGTTTGCAATATTGAAGAGATACCGAAAGGAGATGCCGTCGGCCAGAACCGATTTCTGCTCAAAATCCTGGGTATCGACTTTAATCCCGTAAAAAAGAGCGGTCGCCAGAGCGACGGAAGGTTTCATTCCGGCAGCCCGCAGATACTCGACTGCCATGGTCGAAGTGGCACCGTATTCCGGCCTGATATCGACAAATTCCACGTTGGAGATGTTTCCCAACGGATGGTGATCGATAATCGCGTGAATCTTAATTTTCTCAAAACAGACCAGATGATCGGGCTGTGAATCGACCATCACCCTTTTACCGTAGTTCTCCAGCTTGACGTCTTTCAGCCGGACAAGAGGAATTTTCAGTCGTTCGACCATCGCCATATTATTGAGCCGCCTGATCTCATTGGGATGGGCAATTGTAACGCTTTTCACCTTGTATCGCAGAAGCCTTTTGACCGCCATCGCAGTTGCCAAGGCATCGGGATCGGCATTGATTATAACCAGAACCGAATCTTCCTTCTCAAAAATGCTCCAGAAGGCAAGCAACCTATTTTTTGCTGTATTCTTAAGAGGTTGACTACAGGGAAGAAGAGGATCTTTTTTCTTTTGCTTGTGCGCCATAAATGGTAACAGTGGTAGAGGGGAAAGAACTGGGACTGATCTCCGGCCGTCCAACCGGACTACTCTCGCCATATACTTCATATCAGTGTGCTCCCGTTGCAACCAGTCAACTTGTCAAATCTGAAGAACCTTCCAGAAAATCGAACGCTGTCGATTACATCCCTGAAAACCAGCCACCTCCAGTAAAAATAGGTTCTGCTCAACCCCTCGGATAACTCTCTAAAACAGAACGGTCCAGCGTTTTAAAAAGCCTTGGAAACGGCCCTTGAAACGCCACAGTAAATTCCGAATATACCACATAGATTACAAAGATTGCAAGACCTTGTAAAATTCATCAGGTTACGGCGAGGCCAGTCTTGACGGCTGAGACCGATAATGTTACCTACAGTTGAACTCCGTTTCGCGAGGCAGCAATGAATATGGAGAAAATCTTTTTATAAAAATTGATCTGCAGAGCTTTACACCCTTTTTCCTTCTTTCCGAAGACCCTGCAGTTCCTGCATAATCGAGGATCCGTAGCTTACGATCATGCATATATACTATTAAGCATTCCTCGAGTATTAATCGTCGGAATGTTTCGTTTAAGAGGTCTTGTTTGATTCTACTCAATCGTTATCTGCTCAGCCAGTTTGTCAAATATTTCTTCACGGTCAACTGCGGCTTTGTTGCAATGTATCTGCTCGTTGATTTCTTTGAGAAATATGACGACTTCATGAATGCCGGCAAGCCGGTCAGGCTTGCACTCGAATATTTTTTCCTCACTATTCCTTTTATAGTGGATCAGCTGGGGCCCGTCTTTATCCTTCTTGCCGGAGTGATAACCCTGGGGATACTGACGCATTCCAACGAACTTACCGCACTCAAAGCAGGTGGTGTGCCCCTGCGATTTATTATTCGACCCATTCTTATCGGTTCGATAATCTTCACAGGACTCTTTGTGGTATCGGCCCAGTTGCTCTTACCAGTTACCATTGCTCAAACCAACAGCATCTGGTACGAACAGCTGAAAGGCAAGGTTCCTTTGGGAATATTGCGGAACAACAGGTATTACTATAAAGGAGCGGACGGTTTTTATTCCTTCGGCTGGCCAAGCCCGCAATACTACATCTTTAAGGATTTTTCGTATTCGCGCTGGGATGAAAACTACAATATCGAGTCATTGATAACGGCCAACTTCGCCGACTGGAATGAAGAGAACGACAGCTGGATCCTGAAAAACGGCCAGATTCAACAGCAAGAGGGTTCTCTACAGTACTCAATCACAAATTTTGATGTAAAGGAGATCCACCTGCCGGAGCGACCGGAGGATTTTCTTGTTCCTGTCAACAAGTCGGCGGAACAATCGCTGACAGACCTGTATCGGGAGATCGGCCGAACAGAAGTAGCCCACGAGACCCAGGCAGCATTGACCAGTTTTCTCATGCGAATTTCCTACATTCTTCTGGGCATCCCCCTTCTGCTGCTAGGCCTCCCCATCCTGCTCTACTCCTACCGTAAATGGGGAAGGGATCTTTCTGTTGCAATTCCTGCAAGCTGCGGTCTCGCTTTTGTCGCCTGGGGAATGTGGGGTGCGCTGCAGTCCTTGGCTAAAGCGGGATATGTCTCTCCTTTCGCTGCAGCCGCAAGCATTCACATTATTTTCTCAATAATGGGTCTGATCCTTCTCATCAAAAACGATCGCTAGGAGCGAGCAAAAAAGGCCGCATGGCGAGATCTCTCGCCATGCGGCCTCATATTTCCGGCAATTATCAGTTCTGCAAAAATAAATTATTCGGCGATGGAAAGCAACTCCACATCAAAAATGAGTACTGAGTTCGGCTCGATCATAGGAGCCGCTCCATTCTCTCCGTAGGCTAATTCCGGAGGAATGACAATATGCAGTTTGGACCCTACGTTCATAAGCTGCAGGGCTTCGCTCCACCCCTTGATCACCTGATCCACCTGAAACTGAGCGGGTTCGCCATGTTTTTCGGTACTGTCGAAAACGGTGCCATCGACCAGCTTGCCGACATACTCAACTTTGACTGTATCTCCCGGCGAAGGCTTTTTGCCTTCTCCCTGCTTGACGACTTCATACTGCAGTCCGCTTTCGGTGACAATGACACCTTCTTTCTTTTTATTCTCGGCAAGAAACGCCTCTCCGGCCGCCTTGTTTTTGGACTTCATCTCTTCCATTTTGGCCATCTGCAGAGCCTGCATCTTTGCCGCAAACTCTTTTTTCACTGTGAGCATTTCCTCGGGAGTCAGAACCGGCTCCGTCCCTTTGAAGGCATCTTCGATACCAATGATCAGAAATTCTTTCTGGATATCCCCCCCCGCTTCCTTAAAGTAGTTTCCAACCTCATAGCCCATGCTGTAGCTGAGCTTGTCTTCAAAAGACACAGGGGGGGCGGACAAGGACAAACCCGGCATGACCAGGCAAATTCCCAAGACTGCCGGCATAAAATAATTTTTCATCATGAGCTCCTATTTCAGGTTAATGAGAATACGGCGTTTACGACCTAAGTCGCGTTCAAAGTAATGCCAGGAAAGCAAAAGACATCCTTACAACCTTACGATACAATCACCAAGGTGATTCCCTTGTTGTTTCTGTTTAGATTTGCGTCCGAACCAAGCCGCGGAAAACGCTGCAACAATGATTTGACCTGTCCCGATCTTTTATGATAATTCTCACCGGCGATATAGTCCCTGATCAATCTGCTGTTTTTCATATGATCGAGCGTCTTTCTGCACTCCGACCTGATAACACCACCCTTGCCGCTCGAGCCATAGCCGTGGATGATGGTAAGAACTGCGACTTTATTGAGTATCGCATCATCGATTACCTCGGTCAACCGATGCAGGGCAACGTCGAGGACCGGCCGCCCCGCTTCAAGATTGACGGATTTATGGACAAACGGTTTCTCCGGTTTATTTTCTGTCTCCGGCTGAGTATTTCCACAATACGGACAGCTCCCTGAAACGGCTTCCCGTTCATTCCCGCAGACATGACATATGGTCATCATGTTTCACCTTTTCGCCAGCGCGAGGCTACAGTCTCCTGACGGTAATGACAGCAGGGAGTTGCCGCAAATGCTGCATCAGAGTGTTCAGATGTTCGAGATGCCCCACTTCGAGCGAAAGAGTCATTTCAGCCAGGTCCGTCGGGGTGGTATGAGCGGAAATATCGACAATATTGGCATTGTCGAGACTGATGGCCCCACTGATCTCGGCAAAAATACCACGTTTGTTTTCCGCACTGATGTGGATCCCAACCTTATACGACTTCTCCGCTATACCGGTCCAGGAGACATCCAGCCAGCGTTTAGGGTCGGAACTGAGCAGGTTGGCACAATCGGCCTTATGCACGGAAACACCGCGGCCCATCGTAATGAAACCGACAATCGGGTCTCCCGGCAGAGGCTGGCAGCACTGACTGATTTTGACCAGCATGCCGTCGATGCCGTCAATCTTGATGCCGGCCTTGCCGTGCCCTTCTTCCTCGCTGCTGTGCTGGCTGACCATGAGGCTGGCCAGTTCTTCGGGCGGCAGATCGATATTCTGCTCATGATCTTTGCGCAGTTCGGCCGGCTCAAGTCCCTTTGTCAGCTGCTGCAGGGTGATCACCCCGCTGCCGACCTTGACCAGCAGATCTTCAAGGGAATTGCACCGCAATTGCTTGAGCAACAACCGGATGTGGCCGCTTTTTATGATCTTCTTCAGAGAGGTGTCATACTTGCGGATCTCTCTTTCGCAGATTTCCCGACCGAGCTTGAGCGCCTTTTCCTTTCCTTCGCGTCTCAGCCAGGATCGTATCCTGGTCCGTGCCCGGCTGGTCTTCACCAGATCAAGCCAGCCCCGTCGCGGGACCTGGCTGGGAGAGGTAACTATCTCGACAATATCGCCGGTCTGCAATTGATATTTAAGCGGCACCTGCCGACCATTGACTTTTGCCCCGACACAGCGATCCCCCACTTCGGTATGAATGGAGTAGGCAAAATCTATGGGGCAACTGCCGAGAGGAAACTCTTTCACCTCGCCGGTAGGAGTAAGGGCATATACCTCCGGATCGTACAGCTCGCCAATGAGGCTATCAAGGAATTCGCGAGGATCTTCAACCTCCTGGAGTGATGCGACAAGCTTTTTCATCTCCCGAAACAGCTTGGCATCGTTCTTATTTACTTTTTGACCTTCTTTATAGGCCCAATGAGCCGCAACGCCTTCCTGCGCGACCCGATCCATTTCATCGGTACGAATCTGGATCTCAATAAAATGATCTCGAGGCCCGATGACTGTAGTATGCATCGACTGGTAGTTGTTGGCCTTGGGAACGGAGATAAAATCCTTGATCCGGCCGGGAACCGGAGACCAGTCGCCGTGGATCGTGCCGAGCGCTTCATAGCACTCGTTCACCGTCCCGACAATAATCCGGAAGGCTACTTTATCGTATACCCGTTCGAGGGGAATATTCTGGGCGATCAGTTTCTTATAGATGGAGTAGAGGTGTTTCGGCCGGCCGATGATGCGCATCGGCTTGATGCCACTCTCTGCCAGTTTCTCGTAAAGAATCTTTATGACTTCATCGACATATTTCTGGCGTTCATCGAGCGAACTCTCCATCTTATGGGTCAGCTCGTAGTGCTCTTCGGGATGGATGAACTTGAACGAGTGATCTTCCAGTTCCCTCTTCAACCAGTCGATACCGAGACGGCTCGCCAAAGGGGCATAGACATCCATGGTTTCCCTGGCAACATCAAGCTGCTTTTCCCTATCGACCATATCAAGCAGGAACATATCGAGCAGCCTGTCGACCAGCTTGACCAGCAATACTCGAATATCGGAGGCGATGGCCAGCAGCATTTTCCGAAGGTTTTCGGCCTGACTCGCCAGCTTGCTGTTGTACTGAACCTGCGTGATCCGGGTAGACCCTTCGACAATCACCGCGACATCCCTGCCGAATTTTTCCTCCAGTTCCTCGACGCTTACCCCTTCTTTCAGAACGCCGTGCAGCAAACCGGCAAGAATCGTGTCAAGATCAAGGTGCATGGAGGCCAGCGTCGAGGCCACCTCCAGCAGATGGATGATATACAGTTCGCCGGAAAAATGCCGCTGCCCCTTATGCACCCGGGTGATGATCTCCCAAGCCTCGTCAATACGGGACAGATCGACGCCCTGCAGATAATTGGACGTCAGGATTTTCAGTCCGTTCGTGTTGATGGTCGTTTCGTTTGCCATTGACTGGAATGTCGGTGCTACTGCTGTTTGAGTTCAGCAGAAATTCTTGCATGCAAGGATGCAACTGCCTGGTCCGGTGTCATTTCCTCGGTTATCCCGTCGCTGCGCCGGCGTATCTCGATTTTTCCGCTTTTCAAGAAGCTGTTGCCGACCGTCAGCCGGTAAGGAATGCCCAGGAGGTCGGCATCCTTGAATTTCAGGCCCGGCCGTTCATCCCGGTCATCGATAATGACTTCCAGTCCTGCAGCCTGCAGTTCCCGATATACTTTTTCTGCAACGGCTGTAAGGGCCTCATCTTTTATTCCGAGATTCAAAACAATAACCGTATAGGGGGCAAGCGGCATCGGGAAGACGATGCCGTTCTCGTCATGGTTCTGCTCAATCGCCGCGGCTACCACCCGGCTCACTCCTATGCCGTAGCAACCCATGACAAAATGCTTTTCCTGGCCGTCACTGTCCTGGAATGAGGCATTCATCGATTGCGAGTAGCCTGTGCCCAGCTTGAAAACATGTCCCACTTCGATTCCTTGAGTCATCTCAAGCCTGCCGCCACATTCCGGGCAAGGATCTTCGGCGGTAATCTGCCGCAGATCGGCAACCGCCTCAACCTGAAAGTCACGGCCGAAGTTGACATTCTTCAAATGATAATTTTTCTCGTTGCCGCCGACGTAAAAATTGCGCATCTCCGCCACTTCCTGATCGGCAACAACTCGAATAGAAATGCCAACCGGCCCAAGGTACCCGGTTGGTACCCCTGTGGCGTTGAATACCTCAAGGTCATCGGCCATTTCCACATCGGCGACACCAAGAAGATTCTTCAGTTTAACCTCTTCCACCTCATGATCGCCACGGACCAGCACCGCAACAGGGTTTCCGTCCGCTTTGAAGACCAGCGTCTTGACCAGCCGGGAAGACTCTATGCCGAGAAAGTCACAGACCGCATCCACCTTGCGTTTGCCGGGAGTCTCGACTTTTTCAAGATCTGCCGGGGCTTCCGTCGTTGCCGATGCCACCAGTTTCACTACCGCTTTTTCCATATTGGCGGCATATTCGCAATCCTTACAGATAACAATGGTATCTTCGCCGGTTTTGGCAAGGACCATGAATTCATGGGAAAAGCTGCCGCCGATCGCCCCTGAGTCAGCCTGCACGGCACGGAATTCGAGGCCGCAGCGGGTGAATATCCGCTTATAGGCGTCATACATTTTCATGTAGGAAATTCCCGCCGCCTCGTCACTGACGTCGAAAGAATAGGCGTCTTTCATGATGAATTCCCGACCCCGCATGAGACCGAATCGAGGCCGGATTTCGTCGCGGAATTTGGTCTGAATCTGATAGAGATTGACCGGCAGGTTCCGATAGGAATGGAGTTCCTTGCGGGCTATGTCGGTAATGACCTCCTCATGGGTCGGCCCCAGGCACGACTCCCGCTCATGCCGATCGTGAAAACGGAGCAGTTCCGGACCATATTTTTCATATCGTCCGGTCTCTCTCCACAGATCGGCAGGCTGCACCATGGGCATCAGCAATTCCTGGGCACCGGCCCGGTTCATCTCCTCCCGGACGATATTCTCGACTTTGCGTATGGCGGCGAGACCAAAGGGAAGATATGTATAAATGCCGGCGGTAAGCTTGCGCATGAATCCGGCTCGCAGCATGAGCACATGACTTACAACTTCGGCTTCGGCAGGGCTTTCCTTGAGAGTCGGCAACAGTATCTGAGAATAACGCATAGTGTTCTTTTCCGTTTTCGATTGATCTTAAATTACAACTTCTTTCACACGGCCGGGGCTTAAAGGAGGATACTGGTTACTTTTTAGCAGAATTCTGCCTTTTTTGCCCCTCTTCTTCCATCTTTTTCAGCTCTGCCATAAAAACTTCCATGAGCTCTTCTTCTTTGACTTTTTTCCAGATTTCACCTTTCTTGAAGATGATGCCCACTCCATTTCCACCGGCCACACCGATATCGGCCTGCCTGGCTTCACCGGGACCGTTGACGACACAGCCCATGACCGCTACCTTCAAGGGGCTTACCATAGTCTGCACATACCGTTCGACCTCTTCCGCGAGACCAAACAGGTCAATCCGGGTTCGGCCGCAGGTCGGACAGGAAATAAGCTCCGGCCCGCGCTCACGAATTTTAAGAGACCGCAGGAGTTCGAAACCGACCCTGACCTCTTCCACCGGATCCCGGGTCAGGGAGATACGAAAAGTATCGCCGATGCCCTGGCCCAGCAGGATGCCTAAGGCAACACTCGACTTGACCGTTCCGGCAATCAACCCGCCTGCCTCCGTCACCCCGAGGTGTAAAGGATAATCGGTAATCGCCGAAAGCTTCCGGTAACCGTGTATAGTGGTCAGCACGTCAGACGACTTGATCGAGATTTTGATCTCGTGGAAACCATGATTTTCAAGTAGTCTGACATTGCGCATGGCACTCTCGGTCAAGGCTTCGGTATTTTCGGCTGTGGGGTATCCATAGGTTTTCAGCAGATCCTTTTCAATCGAGCCGCTGTTGACGCCGACCCGAATCGGCACCCGATGAAGTTTTGCCGCAGCTACGACCTGGGCGATCTTCTCCTTGCCGCCAAGATTGCCGGGGTTGATCCGAATGCCATCGACACCGTTTTCCATGGCAGCGATGGCTAGCCGGTGATCGAAATGAATATCGCCAATCAGCGGAATGGTGATTTGTTCCTGAATCTTCCGGATCGCTTCAGCTGCTTCATTATCCAGTACCGCAACACGGACAATTTCGCACCCTGCCGCCTCGAGCCGGTGAATCTGGGCGACGGTTTGCGCTACATCCCTGGTATCGGTATTGGTCATTGACTGGACCGATATGGGACTGTCGCCGCCTATCGTAACCTTGCCGACAGCGATCTGCCGCGTTGCACGCCTGACAATCATTTGTGTATTTCCTGCCCCTGAACCGTGATCGGATTTTTTTTCTTCACTAAATTGAGTTCGGCATCAGAACTTCTGATGTATACCGGGACACCGTCTGCCAGATCAAGTACCTCCCCCCTGACCAGCTTCTCTCCGGCAAGCAGGCCCAGCGAGGCCGCCGAAGGCTCATGGAGTTGCGCCGGAACAATCGTCAACAGCTCGCCGAGGAGAGACCGGAAGACCTCATTATAGACCATAGCCCCATCACCCACCATGACAACCGGTTCGGTCACAAGTGCCGCCAGATCTTCCGGATAAAGGACAGCCATGTCACTGACCCTTTCGACTAACCCTTTATTGCTGCCTTGGTAAAAGGCGGTGTAGACTTCCTTTTTCCGGGCATCGAGCACCGCACAGACAAGCTTATCCGTAATGCATTTACAAGCAAGGGCGTCCAGCGTGGAAATGCCTACGAGAGGTTTTCCGGCTGCAGCCGCTAGACCCTTGGCGGTTGCCAGCCCGATCCGAAGACCGGTGAAACTGCCCGGACCGATGGATATCGCGATGCCGTCGATTGCCTGCCAGGAAGTTACGGTCTCACTCATCAAAAGATCGATGATCGACAGCAGTCTTCTTGAGTGGGTCACTTTGCCTGTAAGACTGAATGCCGCGACGACCTTTCCTTCTTGCCGGGTCCCGGCGGTGAGGGCCACGGAACTGCAGGGTGTTGCCGTATCGAGCGATAAAATGAGCGGGGTCTTTCGATCCATCAATGCAACAGCCTGACTATATCATTGTAAAAGACGAAGATCATAAGAGTTGCAAGAAGACCGATCCCCACCTGCTGAGCGACTATCTGGGCTTTCTCGTTCAGAGGTTTGCGCCGTAGCCCTTCAATGGTGAGAAAGACCAGATGGCCGCCATCGAGTACCGGGATCGGCAGAAGATTGAGAATCCCGAGGTTAACACTGAGCAGCGACATGAAATAGATCAGATTTAACCATCCGGCCTTCATCTGCTCGCCGGCGATCTGGGCAATAAGAATAGGTCCGCCGATTTCCGAGGCAGGGACCACCTGCTGAATGATCTTCCAAAAACCCATGGCCGTGAGACTGATATACATCCAGGTCTGCAGGCAGGCATTTTCAAGGGAAGCGATGAAGCTGCTCGATTCCCAGATAAGTTCATCAGCCTTCATGATCCCTATCATGTAACGTTGTTCGACTTCTTCGCCGAACACATTTTTCACGGCGTCAATAGCCGGAACAACTTCAAAAGTAAGACTCTCTTCCCCACGCTGAACGACAATCGACAGGGGAGAGCCGGCGCTGCTTTTGACACCTTCGAGGACATCTTGCCAACTCTGCGTTTCCCGGCCATTGATCCGCAGGATTTCATCGTCATTTTGCAAGCCCGCCTGCGCCGCCGGAGAATTCTCATTTACTTTGCCGATACGGGTGGTATCGACCGGGGTGGGAATACCAACAAAGGAAAAAACCAGAAAAAACAGCAGCACTGCAAACAACAGGTTGAAAAGGGGCCCGGCAAGAACAATAAAAAAACGTTGCCATACCGGCTTGTGGGCAAACGACACCTTCTTGTCTGCATCGCTGATCTGCTGTTCATCGGGATTTTCGCCGAACATCTTGACGAAGCCGCCAAGCGGAAAGGCGGAAATGACATATTCGGTTTCCCCGTAAAATCTGCCGACAAGCTTTGGTCCAAAACCCAGCGAAAATTTCAGGACCCGGACGCCAAAGAGTTTGGCGAAGAGAAAATGGCCGAGTTCATGGACGAAAATAAGCATGCCAAGAACGAGTATGAACGAAAAGAGTGTAGTCATAGTGGAAAAACACAGGTGGAGAAGGCGAATCTCCATCACGCAGTTAAATTAATCTTACCGCAGCCCTTTCAGAATAAAGGCGCTCGCTGCCTTTCGGGCAGCAGCATCGGCATGCAGGATATCTTCGAGACTTTCTTCACTTCCTTGCTCTACAATATCCATTGTTCGGGAAACTGTCTCAGCAATTTGCGGAAAACCGATGCGCGACTCAAGAAAAGCGGCTACAGCAACTTCGTTCGCTGCATTCAGGACTGCCGGAATGACCCCTCCCCGGCTCAGAGCTTCAAAAGCAAGCTGCAATGCCGGAAAGCATTGGTAGTCGGGCTCGAGGAATTCAAGACTGGCACACTGGGAGAGCTGCAGAGGTCGCAGCTGCAGGGGGAGCCGTTCCGGATACGACAGGGCATAGGCTATCGGAATACGCATGTCGGGAATCCCCAATTGCGCCAGCACCGAACCATCCTGATACTCTACCAGGGAGTGGACAATCGACTGAGGGTGGACAACCACTTCAATGGCATCGGGGGCAACATCGAAAAGCCATCTTGCCTCAATAACCTCCAGTCCCTTGTTCATGAGAGTCGCCGAGTCGATGGAAATTTTCGGCCCCATGCTCCAGTTGGGATGTTTGAGGGCCTGTTCTTTGGTAACCAGCCTGAGCTGATCCACAGTCATGCCACGAAATGGCCCACCGGAGGCGGTGAGGATGATTTTTTTGAGATCTTTCTTTCGTCCAGCTTCCAGCGCTTGAAAAATTGCCGAATGTTCCGAATCGACCGGCAATAAGCGAACGCCTTTATCCCGTACGGCGGACATAACGATTTTCCCCGCCATCACCAGAGTTTCCTTGTTGGCAAGACCAATATCCTTGCCTGCATCGATTGCGGCAAGAGTCGGCAACAACCCCGCGGCCCCGACCACCGCCGAGATCGTTATCTCTGCAGTCGGAAAGGATGCCACCGATTTGTTGCCCTCAACGCCGGAAACGATTTTCGTGCGGTAGCCATCCGGGAGTAAGAGCGCCAGTTCTTTGGCCCGCTGTTCGTCCAGTACCGATACAAGATCGGGCTGAAATTCCCTGACCTGACGAGAGAGGCTGTGCATATTTGTGCCGGCGGCCATTGCGACAATCTTATAGCGCTCAGGAAACTGTCTGACAACCTCAAGAACGTTCACGCCAATGGAACCGGTGGAACCAAGTAAGGCAATGTACTTCATAGCAGAACAGGCAGGAGGAGAAGATAGTAGAGAACCGGTCCCACGAACAGAAGTGAATCGGCACGGTCGAGGATACCGCCATGGCCGGCCAGAAGCGTGCCGGAATCCTTGGTCCCCGTGCCGCGTTTGATAATCGATTCGGTCAGATCGCCGATTATTCCAACAAGCGACAAGAAGACAGCGGCAATCAAGAGAAATGTCCAGGTGAAGGGAGGATGCAAAATCAGCGCAAATCCGGCGGCTGCCATAACACCGGCGACAATTCCGCCGATCGCTCCCTCGATCGTTTTGTTTGGGCTGATATTGGGGCATAACTTATTCTTTCCAACGCTGCGGCCGACGAAATACGCCCCGGTGTCGGAACATGCGGTGATAGCGGTGCCGATGATCAGCCAACTGCCCCCATCCGGGACAAACCGCAGCAGGACCAAATGGGCGCCAAGGAATCCGATATAAAATAATCCGAACACCAGGCGACAAAAGAGGGCATAGCTGTCAGGTATATTTCGGTAGCGGTAAAGAAAGTAACAGGTCAGAGCGAGAAACGAGAAGAGCAGGGCGGGAGGCAAAACAGCTAGCTGAGGATATATGCAGGCAAAAGCTACCGGTGCCGCAAGACTTATGCTGAGTATCCACCGCTCAAAGAACGAAAGCCTCCGAACATCGGCCATCTTCAGATATTCATCTGCGGCCACCAATACGATCACTACTGCGACCAGGCAGAAGAGCCGCGCAGACCCTTCCAGCAGGAGCAGGAACCAGAAGCCAGCAATCAGTACCCCGGGAACAACACGTTTCATTATCTACTCTGAATGCAGTTGATCTCCGGTGCGACCAAAGCGTCTCTCCCGCGCCTGGTACTCCGTGAGAGCCTGTAAAAATATTTCTTTACGAAAGTCCGGCCACATAGTTTCCGTAAAGTAAATCTCTGCATAGGATAATTGCCAGAGCAGGAAATTAGATAATCTTGCTTCCCCCCCGGTCCTGATGAGAAGATCGGGGTCGGGAATTCCACACGTGTCAAGGTGTTCTGCGATGGTAGTATCGGATACCTCGTCTACATCGAGCTTATTTTCAAGGCACAGTCTACCTATTTTTCTTACAGCCCTGACCAACTCATCCCGACCGCCATAGCTGAGAGCCAGATTCAGAGTGAGTTGGGTATTGGACGATGTTTCCTCAATTGCGTTTATGAGAACATCACGCACCGCTTGCGGTAATCGCTGACGATCACCGATTGACATCAACCTGATGTCATTCTTCTGCATTCTGGGAAGTTCGCCCTCGAGATACCGTTTCAAGATCGACATAAGACCACTCACTTCCTGAGCCGGCCTTTGCCAGTTTTCCGAAGAAAACGCGTATAATGTAAGATACTTGATACCAATTTCCCGACAAGCTTCGACAATCTCCCGAACTGAATCAGCCCCGACTTTATGTCCATATAATCGCGGTTTTTTTCTACTCTGGGCCCACCTGCCATTACCATCCATGATAATGGCAACATGACGAGGGAGACGCGATACATCGATATTGGCACCAGACATATAGTATTCCGTGGGAATTCAGAAGATCAGAAGCTGGATAAAGGCAATGAAGCAGGAATGAATGAGTTTCGACAGCACATTACACTTCCATTACTTCCTTCTCTTTGGAGGCAGTTGCTTCATCGATTTTTTTAATATACAAATCGGTCTCACTCTGCGCCTCCTCCTGATACTTGAATAATTCGTCTTCTGAAATCTCTTTGTCCTTTTTCTGTTTCTTCAGGATCTCAATCGCATCCCGCCGAATATTGCGAATAGCAACGCGAAATTCTTCACTGACTTTTTTCACTGATTTCACCAGTTCTTTACGGCGCTCCTCAGTCAACTGGGGAATGTTCAGACGAATGGTCTTGCCGTCACTGATGGGATTGAGACCGATATCCGACTTGAGTATAGCCTTCTCAATTGCCGGAAGCATTTGAGGATCCCAAGGTTGAATAGCTATGAGCCTGCTCTCGGGAATCGTCAGTGATCCGACTTGATTGAGAGGCATGGTACTGCCATAGGCATTGACGTTTATTCCATCGAGAATAGCCAAGGAAGCCCTGCCCGTCCGGACTTTTGACAATTCCTTCTTAAACGATTCGACGCTTTTCTCCATCTTCTCAGCCATCTCTAAAATCACTTCGCTCATGGTATCATTCCTCTACTCGAAATATTTACTCAATCTCATCCTTAGTCGGCAATGAGTGTGCCCACCTTCTCTCCTAATGCAGCCCGTTTGATATTGCCGGAAACTCCCATATCAAGAACCATAATGGGAAGATGATCCTCTCTCGCCAGAGCAATGCCGGCGGCGTCCATCACCCGTAAACCCTTTTGCAGGACATCATCGTAGGTGAGATAGTCAAATTTTATCGCTTCTTTATCGAGCAGGGGGTCTCGGTCGTATACGCCATCAACCCTCGTTGCCTTAATAACGACATCTGCGTCGATCTCCAAAGCTCTCAGGACGCCGGCGGAATCAGTTGTAAAATAAGGATTGCCTGTACCGGCAGCAAAAATAACGACTCGGCCTTTTTCCAGGTGCCGAGTCGCTCTCCGGCGAATGTAAGGCTCGGAAACCGATTGCATGGGAATAGCAGACATAACCCGGGTGATAACACCTATGCGTTCCAAAGCATCCTGCATGGCGAGACTGTTCATGACAGTGGCGAGCATGCCCATGTTATCGGCCGTTGTCCTGTCCATCCCTTTGCTGGCCCCGGCAACTCCCCTGAAAATATTGCCGGCTCCTATGACGAGCCCTAATTCTGCACCAACCGCAACTACTTCCTTTACTTCTGTCGCAACAAACTCGAGGACTTTGGTGTTTATCCCATAGGAATCATCGCCCATAAGCGCTTCACCGCTGAGTTTCAGAACCATCCTCTTGTACTTTAACTTTTCAGTCATTGTCGTATCCTCAACAGAAAGTAATAAAGATTCAGGTTACCTGCATAGATCATAAATCCAGTATTTTGATCACCTGTTCGGGGCAGTCGATTACTCTGTGCCAACCTGGAACCTGGCAAATTTCTTTACAGAAATATTTTCGCCCATCTTGCCGACCAATGCATTTAACAGATCCTGGATCGAAAGATCGGGATTCTTAACAAACTTCTGTTCTAGCAAAGCAACCTCGGCCAAGAACTTTTCTATTTTACCGCTCACCATTTTCTCGACGATTGCTTCCGGTTTTCCTGATTCCAAAGCCTGTTGAACAAAGATATCCTTCTCACGGGCAATCACATGAGCCGGCACTTCATCTCTGCTGATGGAAATAGGATTAGCTGCAGCAATATGCATTGCTATGTCACGGGCAAATTCCTTGAAATCGTCGTTCTTGGCAACGAAATCAGTTTCGCAGCCCAACTCGACCATGACACCCAGCTTACCGCCGGCATGGATATAGGTTGCTATGACGCCTTCACTAGTCGCACGATTGGCCCTTTTGGCGGCAACCGCTAGACCTTTCTGCCTGAGGAGGTCAACGGCCTTTTCCATATCACCTTCGGTACTTTCAAGGGCTTTTTTGCAATCCATCATCCCAGCTTGCGTTTTATCCCTCAGATCTTTTACCATCTTCGTTGTAATAGCCATGGTAAATCTCCTTTATTATTCTATTTTTAGGTTTTTACCTCAAGAGGTAAAACAGCTTTGAAAAACACTCTTTGTTTTAGATATGAAAAAAGGGGCGGTCTAGCGACAGCCCCTTCTTTCTTAATACATGACCTTATTCCGGAGCTAAACAAGCATAGCCCTGGATATATTAAGCATCGGTTTCAGCCGCTTCACTGTCCATTTCACTTCCGGCATCACCCATAGCTGCAGCGACAGCTTCTTCGGAAGCTTCCTCACCGTCACGCATAGCCTGACCGGCGAGAACTGCTTCAGCGACATGGAAGCTGATAAGACGAATCGACCTGATTGCGTCATCATTTCCAGGGATGAGGAAATCGATGCCATCCGGATCACAGTTTGTATCGGTAATCGCGACAACCGGAACGCCAAGTTTTACTGCTTCACTTACAGCGATATCTTCCTTGCGCGGATCGACTACGAAAATAACCGTAGGAAGGTTGCGCATGTCTTTAATCCCGCCGACATTCCGTTCGAGCTTGATCCGCTCTTTCTCCATCAACAGAATTTCCTTTTTCGGAAATCTGTTTATCGATCCGTCCGCCTGCATCGATTCAATCAACTTCAGTCTATCGATACTGTTTTTAATCGTCTGGAAATTGGTAAGCATCCCGCCGAGCCAGCGGTGGTCGACGTAATACATGCCACAGCGTCTTGCTTCTTCTTTAATGATATCCTGAGCCTGACGCTTAGTGCCTACGAAGAGGATCGTTCCACCACGTTTCACTTCTTCAGTTATAAACTCACAAGCCTTCTCAAAAAGCCTTTTGGTAATGTCTAAGTTTATAATGTATATCCCATTGCGTGGTCCATAAATATAGGACTTCATTTTGGGATTCCAGCGTCTTGTCTGATGGCCGAAATGAACGCCGGCCTGCAGCATGTCTTTTACCGTAACAGTCGTCATAATAATCTCTCCATTTCTGGTTAAGCCTCCATCTTCTTAGATCGTCCAACATCTCGAAACTATGTTGTCCGACACCAGTTGCAAGCGAAGATGTGTGTTTTTAAAAAGGACCTCTTGGTCTAACATACAAAAAGAACAACATGTTTTCATACCATGAGTTTCACCACATTGCAAGTCATGGATAAGGACTTCACACAATTATTGATCATTTTCTCACCAACGAACTCTTTCCGGCAAGGACCAACTTCAGCCATTCAAACCCGAACTTAAGCAGTTCACTGTCGTCGGTATCCATCCTTCTCCGTACCGCTTTATCGATTGAAAATTGTTTCAGAAGCTTGTGTTGTTCTGCAAAGCGCCTGAAACCATTTATATTATAGCAAACGAGAAAGGAGAGTTGCTGCTTTTCTCCGGCCGCACCCTCCCCTTTCCAAGGGTTGGTTGCAAAAAGAGTGTCAATTTCCGCCCAGTAATCATTCAGCACATTAAATTCGAATACTTTTTGATTTCTTGTCCAGCTTTTTACATTAAAGCGTTTTTCCTCTTTGTGCCCGAGACAATATACATGATCTGTCAAAAAATAGTATTCCTCCGGAATTCCATGGAGATTTGTTCTATCAACTGCGCGCTCGAGAGGATATGTACGACAGGCGGAGGGCCGGTCATGATACACCGTGCATCCGCTTGTTTCTAGAAATGGACATTCTTTCCCTTCATCCTTCAGTTTGAGCTTAACCGTAGGGAAAAAGGGATTATCGCCCTGGCAGAGGGTAGTATGCCGCCGAAGAAATTCTTCGGAATCCATACTCACACTGTTTTTGAGTCGAATTATATCATAAGGATAAAGGATGAGATCGACATTTCGACAACACAACGTAAAGCATTCGACCCCCGGATGGCACTCGAACTGAAACTCCCCGTTCCCGATCGGTACCATATTTTCTGGAAATTCTTTCTCCTTCATTTTTATACAGACTCCTTTAATGAAGAAATCATTTCACAAAAAAAAAGCTGGCTGGAACAGAGTTCCAGCCAGCTCGATTTTCTTGTATCTGCCATGCTAACTTTCAGCTTGAGGTGCCTGGATAACTTCTTCGTAGCCGACGAGTTCGATAATGGCCATCCCAGCTGCATCACCTTTACGAATACCGGTCTGAAGGATTCTGGTGTATCCTCCGTTGCGCTCGATGAATTTATCTTTAATAACTGTGAACAGTTTTTCAACGACGTCTTTACTGCGGATAAACGACAGGGCCTGCCGTCTGGCGTGAAGATCGCCTCGTTTGGCAAGAGTAATCAGTTTTTCAGCTATTGGCCGTACTTCTTTAGCTTTTTCAGTAGTAGTTACAATTCGCTCATGCTCGAAAAGGGAAGTGACCATATTCCTGAACATCGCTATTCTGTGAGAACTGGTGCGTCCTAATCTTTTACCGGCTTTTCTATGTCTCATTTCTAACCCTCAGCTTCTAGACAGTATATCAGAATGGTAATTTATTTGTTATTTTCAATGGATACGATCTTATGCCTTATTGTCGTCCTTGTCACCGCGTAAATTTGGTGGAATCCAGTTTTCAAATTTCATTCCAAGCGTAAGATCCATTTCAGAAAGAAGTGCTTTTATCTCATTGAGCGACTTACGCCCGAAATTTTTGGTTTTAAGCATCTCCTGATCTGTTTTTTGCGCCAGGTCACCAATGAAATTGATATCGGCATTCTTTAAACAATTTGCAGATCGAACCGACAATTCAAGGTCTTCAACCGGTTTGTCAAGAAATGGGTTGAGTGGCTCTGAATCCTTAATGGAATCGGTGAGAATTTCAGGCTCAGCATCTTCTTCGTCAAAGTTGATGAATATGGTCATCTGTTCTTTGAGAATTTTTGCGGCGTACGCCAGGGCGTTCTCAGGTCTCAGGCTTCCATCCGTTTCTATCTCGAGGGTCAGTTTATCATAATCTGTTTGCTGACCGACACGGGCTTGAGAAATGACATACTGAATCTTTTTAATCGGTGTAAAGATTGCATCGATCGGAATCTGGCCGATGGTAAGATTTTCTTTATCCATCTTCTCTGCCGGCTGGTAGCCTTTTCCCCATTCGACCGTCATCTCAGCATGAAAGTTAATTGGTCCGGTCAGAGTACAGATGACTTGATCCTTGTTCATCACTTCCACATATGCCGATTCAGCGATATCCCCTGCTGTTACAATTCCCGGGCCGACCTTATCGATTACAACTTTCTGCGGTTCGGGTGCATAAAGCTTGAGCCGCACCAGCTTGAGGTTGAGAATTATCTCACTTACATCCTCCAATATATCCTTCATTGAAGTGAACTCGTGCAGTGCGCCGTCAATTTTGACGGTAGTTATAGCTGCACCCTGGATGGAAGAGAGAAGAATTCTTCGTAATGAGTTACCGATAGTTGTGGCATAACCTCTCTCAAGAGGCTGGCAGATAAACTTACCGTAGGTATCGGAGTGCTTCTCTTTATCAATCTCCAACTTTTCCGGCTTGATCAGCTCGTTCCAGTTGCGGTGAAATGGTATTTTTTCGTCAGCAGCTTGAGTCATATTTTCCTTCTCTGCGATTCTACTAACTTTGTAGTTAGTGCGCTTTGTACACCGTTCTACAATATGAAAAACTGTCGCCTAAAGCTGAGGTGCAGACAATGAGGAAAATAAATTTCCTCCCTTGCCCAACCCATTACTTCGAATAAAGTTCGACGATCAGTCTTTCTTGAATAGGCATAGTTACCTCTTCCCGGTTCGGGAGAGCTTTTATAGTTGCCTTATAGTTGTCCTTATCCAATTCGATCCAAGTCGGCATTCCGCGCCTGATTACAGCTTCGAAATTCTCGTTGATCAACGCGTTGGCCCGACTCTTTTCTTTCAAGGAAATCACATCTCCAACAGAAACTAAAAATGAAGGGATGTTTACCTTGCGCCCATTGACCTGGATATGATTATGTCTAACGAGCTGTCGTGCCTGATTCCTTGAGGAAGCGAATCCAATACGAAAAACAGTATTATCCAAACGCCTCTCGAGCATGACCAGCAGATTCTCGCCAGTTACACCCTTCTGCTGCTCTGCCTTTTCAAAAAAGAGCCGGAACTGTTTTTCAAGCATGCCATACATGCTCTTTACTTTCTGTTTTTCACGCAACTGCATTGCGTAGTCAGACTGCTTCTTAAATCTTGCCTGGCCATGTTGCCCCGGAGCAAATGCCCGTCTCTCAAAGGAACATTTGTCTGAAAAACAACGGTCACCTTTGTGATACAGCTTCAAGCCTTCTCTTCTGCAACTACGGCATGTAGCACCAATATTTCTAGCCAATTTCGGCCTCCATTCAAATAATTTGTAGTCAGTCTATATTTCAGCCGTTATACACGACGGCGCTTTGGAGGTTTACATCCATTGTGCGGAACTGGTGTGACATCGTAGATGCGACTAACCTCCAACCCTGTATTAATCAAAGCACGCAACGCAGCTTCTCTTCCGGGTCCAGGTCCCTTTACCTTCACCTCGACTTTACGCATACCGATGTCGGTCGCTTTTTTTGCAGCATCGGTAAGAGCATTCTGGGCAGCAAACGGAGTGGATTTACGCGATCCTTTGAATCCAAGGACTCCGGCACTGCACCAACTGACCACGTTCCCTTGCCTGTCGGAAATAGTAACAATAGTATTATTAAAGGTGGAATAGATAAAGACTATACCTTCTGGAATATTCTTTTTTACCTTTCTCTTTTTTACAACAGCCATAACTTACACCTGTGTTGAGTTCAATTATTTCCGACGGGCGGCACCTTTTCGAGGTCCTTTTCGTGTACGTGCATTTGTCTTGGTATTCTGTCCGCGACACGGCAACCCCATACGGTGACGTCTCCCTCGATAACACCCGAGATCGGTAAGTCTCTTGATGTCCATCGAGACTTCTCTTCTGCGATCTCCTTCAACAACATACTCATCCTCGATGATTTTACGGATGCGGTTTACATCATCGCCATCCAGGTCATCGCTATTCATTGTATATGGAAGATCCACTTTATCGAGAATCTTACGTGACGATGTTAACCCAATACCGTGTATGTACGTTAACGCCCGATCCATATGCTTGTTTTTTGGAAGGTCAATTCCTGCTATGCGTGCCAAGGTCTATCTCCTTAAAAGAAGTAGGTAATTATAAATGGCAAAATCTAATTATCCCTGCCTCTGTTTATGTTTCTTAACTTTACAGGATACGCGAACAATACCGTTGCGTTTAAATATTTTACAATCACTGCATATTTTCTTTATCGATGCGCGTACTTTCATGATGAACGAACTCTCTATTTTTTCTTTTTGGCGTTTTTTGCCCGAAACGTAACTCTTCCCCTGTTTAAATCGTACGGGGAGAGTTCAATAGTAACCCTGTCCCCAGGTAGTATCTTAATGAAATGCATACGCATTTTCCCTGAGATGTGGGCCAGCACCTTATGCCCGTTATCAAGCTCTACCCGAAACATTGCATTGGGTAACGGTTCGATAATGGTGCCTTCGACTTCAATGGCTTCTTCTTTTGACATGGAGTATCCTGAAAAATCAAAGTTTCAGTTAAAAACGGAACAGTATAGTACAACTTCCCGCAAAAGAGAAGATGTTTTTTCAATACCGCTAAATTTCACGAGAGCTTAACACAAGCGGCCCCTTCTCGGTTACTGCAACCGAATGTTCGAAGTGAGCCGACGGTTTTTTGTCATCTGTAATGACAGTCCAACCATCTCTCAGCACTTTAACTTTATATGTACCCATGTTCACCATAGGCTCAATCGCCAGAACCATTCCTGGCACCAACCGGGCAGTCCTCTCACCTTGGAAAAAATTCGGAATTTCCGGAGCTTCATGCAGAGCAGATCCGATTCCGTGACCGACAAATTGTCTGACTACGGAAAAACCGGATCCTTCGACATGGGCCTGAATTGCCTTGGAGATGTCTGAAACCCTGTTGCCAACAACTACCTGCTCTATCCCCTTTTCCAAGGATTCCTCGGTCACAACAAGTAACCTTGCGACATCCTCTTTTACATTTCCCACAGGAAGAGTGATGGCTGAATCACCATAAAACCCGCGGAAAAGTACACCAAAATCTATTGATATAATATCCCCCTTCCTTAACTTTTTCTTTCGGGAGGGTATACCATGAACAACTTCTTCATTAATCGATACACAGAGACTTCCCGGAAATCCTCTATACCCTTTGAAGGCCGGTTTTGCCTTCATTTTGATACAAAGATCTTCTGCAGCTTTATCGAGATCCCAGGTCGTCACTCCGACATCAACGAGCGTCCGTAACATTGCCAATGACGCTGCCACAATTTGATTGGCCTCCTTCATCAGAAGAATTTCATCGGCAGTTTTTATGACGATATTTTTATTACCGCCTGTATCGGCTGCTGAAGCTGTCACAATCACCTGCGACCTTTAATCCGGCCCTGTTTCATAAACCCTTCATAGTTCCTCATGTGCAGATGCGACTCTATCTGCGCGATGGTATCTATGCCCACTCCGACCACGATAAGCAAAGCTGTTCCACCGAAATAAAACGGAATGTTAAATTCCGATATGAGTATAGTCGGCAGGACACATACGGTACTGAGGTAAATAGCACCGACAACCGTCAATCTGGTCAAAACCTTATCGATAAATTCGGCGGTTTTTTTACCTGGTCTGATCCCCGGTATAAAACCACCATGTTTTTTTAGATTTTCGGCAACATCATCCGGCTTAAAAGTAACTGCTGTGTAAAAAAAACAGAAAAAGACAATCATTATCACATAACAGATGTAGTAGTAAACGGTACCGGGATTCATCGCCGCCGATGCTTTCTGTACCCAGTCAATCTGGATAAAACTACCGATTGTCGCAGGAAACATCATTATCGATGAAGCAAAGATTGGTGGAATAACGCCAGAGATATTAATCTTGAGCGGCAGATGTGAGCTTTGGCCACCATACACTCTTCTGCCGACCACTCTTTTGGCATACTGTATCGGAATCCGGCGTTGCGACGTCTCAAAGAAAACAATTGTGCCGATAACGATAAACATGAACAGTACTAGAAAGGGCACGAAGAACATTGCAATCTCTCCAGCCTTAATCAACTGGATTGAGTTAACAATGGCGGCTGGTCCCCTAGCAACGATTCCGGCAAAGATAATCAATGAAATGCCGTTGCCGATGCCCCTCTCCGTCATCTGTTCACCGAGCCACATGATAAAGGCTGTGCCGGAGGTAAGCGTCAACATGGTCATCAAATTGAACTGGAGTCCGGGGTTCAGAACAATAGCCTCGCCTCCCGGCCCAGTCATACCCTGCAATCCGACAGCAATGAAAGTCCCCTGGATAACACTGAGGAAAACCGTTCCATACCGCGTATATTGTGTGATTTTTCGTTGCCCTGCTTGTCCCTCTTTCTTCAAAGCCTCGAGTTGGGGAATTACCACGGTCAACAGCTGGATGATGATCGAAGCACTGATATACGGCATTATCCCCAAGGCAAAAATCGAGAAATTTTCGAGAGCACCTCCGGAAAACATGTTAAACATGCCGAACAGAGTGCTGGCATTTTGGTTGAAGAATGCCGATAAAGCTTCGCCATTAATTCCAGGAGTCGGAATCTGAACCCCTATCCTGTAGACTGCGAGCATGATAAGCGTGAACAATACACGCCTACGCAACTCTGGTATATTTGCAGCACTCTGCAATCCGCTCATTTCTGGTACCTATATGCGATTCGACTAGATTTTCATTTTCCGGAGATGTTCCGAAAAAAGTGCATTACGCTTCTTTCGGATTATCGATTACTACTGAACCGCCTGCCGCTTCAATTTTAGATTTAGCAGAAGCACTTATTTTTTCTACTTGAATTTTTATCGCTTTAGTTATCTCGCCGTTGGCTAACACCTTTACGGCCATACCTTTTTTAACTACTCCGGAAGCAACCAGCGTTTCGACGGTTATAACATCTGCATCGACGATGGAATCAAGTTGGGAAAGTGAAACTAAAGCGTATTCTTTCTTGAAAATATTGGTGAAACCGCGCTTGGGAATACGCCTTTGCAAGGGCATCTGTCCACCCTCAAATCCAGGCTTGACACCTGAACCCGAGCGAGCTTTAAAACCTTTATGACCGCGGCCCGCAGTTTTGCCATGTCCACTTCCAGGTCCTCTACCTACACGCTTGCGCTGTTTGGTAGAACCAGGCTGAGGTGCGAGATTTGCTAAGGTTATCATGTTATTTCTCCTCTATATGTACAAGATGCGATACTTTCCTGATCATTCCTCTGATTTCGGGCGTATCTGTTCTTGTCACTGTCTTATTCAATTTGGTGAGTCCCAACCCTATCAAAGTAGCATTGACTCTTTTGGTGCTGCCGATGCCGCTCTTCACCAGAGTTACAGTAATTGTCTCAGACATTTGACTACCTTCTTTAATCAAATATTAACCTGAAAGTGTTTTCTTGTTTCGAAAATCACTCAGGCTGTAATTATGCAGTAAGTTCTTCTAATGTTTTGCCGCGTAAGTCAGCAATACTGCGAGCAGTACGAAGTTCTCTCAATCCTGCCATAGTTGCCTTGACCATATTATGCGGATTGTGCGAACCGAGACACTTGGTGAGAATATTGGAAACACCAGCTGCCTCGAGCACCGCTCTGACCGGACCGCCGGCAATAAGACCGGTACCTGCCGACGCGGGCTTCAATAACACCTTACCGGCTCCAAATTTACCAACGATCTGATGAGGAATCGATGTCTCGGTCAAAGCGATGGAACACATGCTTTTACGTGCTTGCTCAACACCTTTTCGAATTGCCTCTGGAACCTGGTTCGCCTTGCCAAGACCGTAACCGACTTTTCCCTTGCCATCACCAACTACAACAATGGCACTAAAGCTAAACCGACGACCGCCCTTCACAACTTTTGCTACCCGGTTAATGAAAACAATCTTCTCTATCAGCTCCTCAGTAGCCACACTTTTGGAACGTTTGAAATCAGACAAGGGACACCCCCGTAATATTAATAATTAAAATTCAAGGCCACCTTCCCGAGCACCCTCGGAAAGAGATTTCACCCTGCCGTGATACACCGCACCGCCACGATCAAACGTAATTTTATTTATGCCTGATGCTTTAGCTCGTGTAGCGAGTACCTGACCAACCTTTTTCGCAGCAGCAGTTTTTCCCTTTTCTTCACCCAGTTCGAACTCTTTGTCAACAGTTGACATTGCGATCAAGGTGTGTCCAGCGACATCGTCGATTAGCTGCGCATAGATATGTTTATTGCTTTTAAAGACTCTCAGTCTCGGCCTTTCGCTCGTACCAGAAATTTTTTTTCTGATCCGCTGAATTCGTTTGGCCCTCGCTGTGGTCTTGGGGTTTGTCTTAGCCATTGCTTTGTACCATGTAGTAATTTAACGACCGCATCGGTCTCAATCTTATTTAGTTCCTGACTTTCCAACTTTCTTGACAATATGCTCATTTTCATACCGGATGCCTTTGCCTTTATATGGCTCAGGTTTCCTGATCTGACGAATTTTGGATGCAGTAAGACCAAGCAATTCTTTATCAATAGATTCAAGAACAATTTTTGTGTTTCCTTCAACAGCGGCAGAAACATCCTTAGGCAGCATATACTCCTTAGGATTTGAATACCCAACATTAAGAGTTAGCGTCGAACCGCTGACACTGGCTTTATAACCTACACCCTCAATAACAAGCACTTTCTTGAAACCCTCGGCAACTCCTATGATCATGTTATTGATCAAAGTTCTTGTGAGACCGCGAAATGCATTAATCCTTGTACTCTCAACTCTGTTATTTACATTGATTACGTTATCTTGGATAAGAATCTCTATATCCGAGATAATATTGCGCTGTAAAGTTCCTTTCTTACCGGTAACGGTTATCAGTTGACCCTGAAGATCGACATTTACCCCACCAGGTACAGGAATCGGTTGCTTACCAATACGAGACATATATTTCCTCCGTTATTCGCGGGCCTACCAGACCTCGCAAATTATCTCCCCACCAGAATTAAGAGCTCTAGCTGTTTTATCTGTCACAACGCCCTTGGAAGTGGATATAATTGCGATCCCGAACCCATTCAACACCTTCGGTATGTCAGTTACCTTGGTGTATTTACGTAAGCCCGGTTTGCTGATTCTTTTCAGCCCGGTGATTACCGTCTCTCTGTCTGGCCCATATTTCAGATCGATTTTCAGAATATCCTGAACCTTATCACTTACTACGTGATAATCACGAATATATCCCTCTTCCTTCAGCACCTTCGCGATTCCAACCTTTACAGTGGATGAAGGCATTTGGACAGAATCGAATTTTACCATTACTGCGTTTCTTAACCTGGTCAGCATGTCTGCCAGGGGATCGCTCATAGACATAGCGAACACTCCTTATTTTTCAAATTTGTTACCTAACCCCCCACAAGGAAGGGATAAGTACCTTCACGAAATTCTATCTTAAAAAATCAGAAATAAATTTCTAAGGTACTAAATCAAACAGAGATAGAAAATCTTTTTCTACCAACTGGATTTGGTGACACCAGTTATTTCACCGCTGGACGCAAGTTTCCGGAAGCAAATTCTACAAACGCCGAATTTCCTTATGAATGCCCTTGGACGACCGCAAAGGGGGCATCTGTTGTATTTTCGCGCGGAAAATTTTGCTTTGCGTTGTGCTTTTGCAATTATGGATTTCTTAGCCAAACCGACCTCCAAGTACTCACTTTTTAGGATATTCGATGAACGAATCTAATTATTTCTTAAAAGGCAAACCGAGCATCCTGAGCAAAGAGGCACTCTCTGCATCAGTTTTCGCGGTTGTTACAATAGTAATATTCAATCCTTTGATTTTATCAATTTTGTCGTAATCAATTTCAGGAAATATAATCTCTTCTTGAATACCCATTGAATAATTTCCTCTGCCGTCGAACCCCTTTGGCGATAATCCACGGAAGTCACGTACACGAGGTAACGCAATATTTACCAACTTACTGAAAAAATCATACATTTTGTCCCCGCGGAGGGTAACGCAACAGCCGATCGGCATCCCGGCGCGTAACTTAAATGTAGCTATCGATTTTTTTGCTTTGGTAATTACTGCTTTCTGACCGGCGATCCTGGTCAATTCATCTGCAGCTCCTTCGACTATCTTGGGATTCTGCACTGCCTCACCGAGGCCCATATTCAAAACAATTTTTTTTATTTGGGGGATTTCCATTACGTTCTTGTAACCGAATTCCTCCCTGAGTGCAGGAACACACTCGTTATTGTACATATCTTTCAGCGCACCCATGTATTACTCCTAGCTCATCCTATTTGATAACTATGCTTTGCTCTCAATGGACTCACCGCAACTTTTGCAGTAGCGGATTTTTTTGCCATCGTCGAGAACCTTCTTTCCTATGCGACCGGTTTTGGTGCACTCAGGACAGATAAGCTGAAGATTGGAAACATGGATCGGAGATTCTTTTTCTACTATCTGACCCTGCTGGTTCATCTCTCTGGGCTTGGTATGTCGCTTGATCATGTTTATTCGCTCAACCACTGCCTTGTCCTTATCTCTAAGGACTCGGAGGACTTTTCCAACCCTGCCCTTATCTTTGCCGGCAATTACTTCAACCTGATCATTCTTTTTCAGGTATGTTTTACCCTGTCTCATTGTTGTACCTTTATTCAATCAGTGTATCTATACCCCATGCAGACACGGGTCGTTAAAGTGCTTCTGGGGCCAGAGAAATAATTTTCATAAACCCTTGATTCCTTAACTCGCGGGCGACCGGACCAAAAATACGTGTACCGACCGGTTCACCGGATGACGCCAGCATAACTGCAGCGTTATCATCGAACTTTACCCAGGTATCGTCCATCCTTTTCATTTCGTGCTTCGTTCGTACGATAACGGCTTTCATGACGTCACCCTTTTTCACCTTAGCGTTGGGGATGGCCTCTTTTACCGTTACGACAATAACATCGCCGATTGTTGCGTAACGTTTACCGGTACCGCCGAGAACTCTTATGCAGAGCACCTTCTTTGCTCCTGAGTTGTCGGCAACGTTGAGTACTGTCTCTGTCTGAATCATAATTTCACCTGATATCTCATCTGAAACAGGTCGTTCGGACCGACCTTCCAGCTACTGTCAGTATCACACTGCCTGTTCCAGTATAGTTTTGACACGCCATCTTTTCCTCTTGCTCAACGGGCGACACTCTTCAATAAGAACAATGTCACCGATATTGCAGCTATTTTCTGGATCATCGGCCAGATACTTAACGCTGGTTTTCATGAATTTGCCATAGAGCTTGTGGCGAACCTTGCGCTCAACCCGAACGACAACACTTTTTTCCATTCTGTTGCTGACAACAGAACCAGTTCTTGTCTTTCTTGATTTGTTTAATTCACTCATAGTTTAGTCAATTAGTAATTTTTTTTTAGAACCCGACCATCATGTTCAATTTTCAAAACCAGTCATCAGTTGAGGGATTGCTTTTTTATGGTCTCGATTCTAGCAATTTCTTTTTTAATTTTCTTCAGTCTGGATGTGTCTTCGAGAGGTCTGATACGATGCTGGAAAGAAAGATTTCCCAGCTCCTCGCGCAGATCCTTTAGATTCTTCGCAAGATCTTCAACAGACAATTTGCGGAGCTCTTCAGGTTTCATAACGTGTTCTCCTTGCTCACAACTTTGGTCGAGAATGGCAGCTTGTTTCCAGCAAGTTCCAAGGCCTTGATGGCGACATCCTCGCTTACACCCGATATTTCGTACAGAATCCTCCCAGGCTGGATAACCGCCACCCAGGATTCCGGACTACCCTTTCCTTTGCCCATACGGGTTTCTGCGGCCTTTTTTGTCAGAGGTTTGTCAGGAAATACTCTGATCCAGACCTTTCCGCCACGTTTCATTGTTCGATTGATAGTGATACGTGCAGCTTCAATCTGCTGCGCGCTCATTTTTCCACAAACAGTTGCCTTAAGCGCAAAATCACCAAAAGCGAGCGAGGATCCAACGCTGGCGACACCTCTCGAATTGCCCTTAAATACTTTTCTATGTTTAACCTTTTTCGGACTTAACATCTTCTACTCCAAAATTAAAAAGGATTTTCCTTGCATTTTTACTGTACTGCGCCGCCATCCTTACCGCTCAGAACCTCACCATTGAAAATCCAGACTTTGACGCCTATGATTCCGTATGTGGTGAGAGCTTCAGCGAGTGCATAGTCCACATCGGCTCGTAAAGTATGTAGTGGAACCCTTCCCTCGCGAACCCATTCGCAACGAGACATTTCAGCACCGCCTAAGCGCCCCGAACAGGATATTTTTATCCCCTGGACACCGAAACGTAATGCCGAGCTCACCGCTTTTTTCATGGCACGTCGAAATGCGACACGGCGAACCAATTGCTGCGCGATATTTTCTGCAACGAGCTGAGCATCAGCTTCCGGCCTTCTCACCTCTTGAATGTCGAGAGTTACCTTGCGAGATATAAAGCTTTCTATCTCTTTTTTGAGAACCTCGATTTCAGCTCCCTTCTTGCCGATAACGATTCCAGGTCTTGCCGTGAAAAGCTTGATCCGTACCTGTTCCCCAGTACGTTCAATATTTACTTTTGACAGTCCGGCATGCTGGAGACGTTTTTTAAGAAATTTTTTAATTTTTTGATCTTCTATCAGATAGGTAGAGTATTCCTTATCTGCATACCAGATCGAATCCCACGTCCGGGTAATATTCAGTCTCAGTCCTTGTGGATTAACCTTCTGCCCCAAAACAGTCCTCCAACAAATACATTGTTCAATTAAGTGTTAAAAGTAAGTACAGTGTCATTTACAAGAAAGCTATTACTGCTTAATTCTCATCAAGAACAACAGTAATATGGCTTGACCTTTTAATGATTCCTGTAGCTCTGCCCTGTGCTCTTGGACTGATCCTTTTAAGGGAAGGTCCACCATCAATAAATATCTTCTTTACATAGAGCTTATCAACATCTGCCTTGTCATCCTGCGTAGCGTTGGCGACCGCAGATTCGATAACTTTCTTTATTAATCCAGCGCCTTTTTTCGGCATAAAGCGAAGGGTGGTTATAGCCTGATCAACTCCCATTCCCCTTACCACATCGGCAACGAGTCTCGCTTTCTGCGCTGAAATCCTAATATATTTTCCTACGGCTCTTGCTTCCATAGTCTGTACTCCTGGTGAGTGTCCTGCCAGAAACCTGCGGTTTCTAATTATTTTTTGCCTTTTTTATCAGCAGAGTGGCCATAGTAAGTCCTGGTCGGAGAAAACTCTCCGAGCTTATGACCAACCATATTTTCTGTAACAAAAACCGGTATAAATTTTTTACCGTTGTGCACGGCAAAGGTAAGCCCCACCATTTCAGGGCTGATATCGGAGCGTCTTGACCAAGTCTTGATGACCTTTCTCGAACCGCTTTCTGCAGCATCTATCACTTTCTTATGAAGATGTTCATCAATGAAAGGGCCTTTTTTAACTGAGCGTGCCATACATTACTCCTTGTGCCTTATGATCTCTTCTTGACAATCATGTTGTCAGAAGTCTTCTTTTTCCTGGTCTTGTAGCCTTTTGAAGGAATACCCCAAGGGCTGCATGGATGCCTACCGCCAGAACTCTTACCTTCACCTCCGCCCATCGGGTGGTCGACAGGGTTCATTGCCACGCCTCGAACATGAGGACGATTGCCTTTCCATCTGTTTCTTCCGGCTTTGCCGAGTTTCTGGCTCTCGTGCTCGCGGTTCCCTACCTGACCGATACAGGCGCGGCAATTGCTGTTGAATTTCCTCACCTCACCGGATGGCAGACGAACAAGGACGTATCCCCCTTCTTTTGCCATAAGCTGGGCACCGACACCGGCACTGCGCACAAGTTGAGCACCTTTGCCGATTTTCATCTCGATGTTATGGATAACTGTACCAAGAGGAATATTTATCAGTGGAAGACAGTTGCCAGGTTGAATGTCAACATTGTCACCTGCAACAACAGTATCGCCTACCGCTATTCCATCAGGAGAAAGGATATATCTCTTTTCACCATCCACATAGCTCAGCAAGGCAATATTCGCAGAGCGATTAGGATCGTACTCGATTGAAATAACTTTCGCACCAATATCAGTTTTATTTCGTTTGAAATCGATAATTCTGTATTTGCGTTTATGCCCACCGCCTATGTGCCGGGCAGTTATTCGTCCGTAATTGTTTCTGCCGCCACTTTTTGTCAGACTGCAGACAAGACTTTTTTCAGGTTGCTTCTTCGCCAGATCTGGACTTTTAGACGACACGTGTTGTCGCTTTCCAGCTGATGTTGGTTTGTATACTTTAATAGCCATGATTTCCCAATCGCTCCATCAATGTTAGTTAGATAGAATCATTCAGTTAGAAGATTAATCAATTTTATATTCTCGAGAAATGTCATTTACAGTTCGTCTGCGAAATTGATTTTCCCTTCTGACAAGGTAACATAGGCCTTTTTCCAATCACTGGTAAAGCCAACCGTTTTTCCAACTCTCTTCTTCTTTCCGTGTATTTTAGCGGTTTTGACATCTTTAACTTTTACATTAAACATGGTTTCAACCGCCTTCTTTACTTCTATCTTATTAGCCTTGGTATGAACTCTAAAAACAACCTGTTCGGCCTGTTCCTGAATCAAGGCAGCTTTCTCGGTGAGGCAGGGCCCCAGTAATACGCTGTATATGTTTTTCATGCCGTTAACCTCTGTTCAAGGCTTTCAATAACTGGTTGGACCAGGATCAACTTTTTGTGCAGAAGTATGTCATACACATTCAGTCCCTCAGAAGAAAGCACTTTATATCCGTTGACGTTACTGGAAGACTTGGTCAGATTCTCGGTTGCGTTATCAACAACGATGAGACCATTCTCCACATCAAGGATATTCATCACACCGATAAAGTCCTTTGTTTTGATCCTCTCAAGAGAGAAATCATCGACGACTATCAGGTTACCTTCCTGAAATCTGGCACTGAGCGCCATGGCTACGGCTTGCTGTTTGACCTTCCGATTCAACTTGAAGCTATAATCTCTTGGTTTTGGCCCAAACACTACGCCGCCTCCTCGCCAAAGCGGAGAAGTCCTACTTCCGGCTCTGGCCCTGCCAGTACCCTTCTGTCGCCAGGGCTTTCTTCCTCCGCCACTGACTTCAACCCGGGTTTTGGTGCAGGCATTTCCAGATCGACGGGCAGCACGCTGCATGCGAACGACTTCATGCAGAATATGCTCCTTTACTTCTCGATTGAACACGTCATCGTTCAACTCGATTTCGCCAACACGCTCATTCTTGGTGTTAACAATATTTACAGTAGACATAATTATCTCCTCGAACCTGTTTTAGACCCCAGTTTAATGTTTTGCGTAAATCTTCAACAGGCCGTTTTTCGCTCCAGGCAGTGGTCCTTTCAAGAGAACAACGTTTTCTTCGCTACGAATATCGACAACCACAACATTCTTCCTCAGAACACTGTCGTTGCCCATTCGTCCAGGCATCTTTTTCCCTTTGATAACGCGCGATGGATATGCACTGCAGCCGATAGATCCCGGCGCCCTGTGAAACATCGATCCGTGTCCCGAGCCACCGCCACTGAAACCATGACGCTTTATAACACCCTGGAATCCTCTACCTTTGCTCGTTCCCTGAACATCGACCTTGTCTCCGATCTTTATCACAGAGTCAATAGCGATATCCTGTCCAACTGTATACACAGAGGGATCATTCACGCGAAACTCACGGACAAAGTAGAACCCTTTTGAATCGGATTTATGGAAATGGCCGGCCATAGGCTTGTTGATCCTGAAGGCTTTTTTCTCTGCAAAACCAACCTGGATAGCGCTATATCCATCTGTAACTTCAGTTTTGACCTGAAGAACTTTACAAGGACCGGCTTCAATAACTGTAACTGGAATTGCTTGACCCAACTCGCTGTAAACACGGGTCATTCCAATTTTCTTCCCTAATATACCCATTGACTTTGGCATAGCTTTACCCAACGCTTCAATTTACTTTTAGGTAAGTGCCGGTTATGGCAGCTTAATTTCGACATCGACGCCTGCAGACAGTTCCAGTTTCATGAGCAAATCAATAGTTTGCTGAGTCGGCTCAAGAATGTCCAATAAACGACGGTGGGTCCTCATTTCAAAATGTTCACGAGACTTTTTATCTACATGCGGTGAACGAAGAACACAAAATTTGTTTATCGTCGTAGGCAACGGAATTGGTCCTGCCACTGCCGAACCGGTTCTTCTCGCAGTATCGACTATCTCGGTGGTGGATTGATCAAGCAGCTTATGATCATACGCTTTCAAACGGATACGGATTTTTTCTGTAGGTATCATAATGCACCTTTAGGCAATAATTTCACTAACAACGCCGGCACCGACGGTACGTCCGCCTTCACGGATGGCGAAGCGAAGGCCAACATCCGCAGCAATTGGTGTGATCAATTCAACCGCTGCCGTTATATTGTCCCCGGGCATTACCATCTCAACACCTTCCTCAAGGCTCACTACGCCGGTTACGTCAGTTGTCCTGAAGTAAAACTGCGGGCGGTAGCCGTTGAAGAACGGGGTATGACGACCACCCTCTTCTTTGCTGAGGATGTAACACTCGGATTTGAACTTAGTATGCGGAGTGATCGATTTCGGTGCGGCAAGTACTTGACCGCGCTCGATCTCCTCTCGCTTGATGCCGCGAAGAAGCGCACCAATGTTATCTCCCGCCTGGCCTTCATCAAGAAGCTTGCGGAACATCTCGACACCGGTACAGGTGGTTTTGGCGGTAGGCCTGATACCAACAATCTCAATCTCGTCGCCAACATGGACCACACCGCGCTCGATACGGCCGGTCGCCACAGTGCCACGACCGGAAATCGAGAAGACGTCCTCGACCGGCATCAAAAACGGCTGGTCGACATCACGCTTCGGCTCGGGGATATAGGAATCGATAGCTTCCATCAGGTCCCATATGCACTTCGCATGAGCCGGATTTTCCGGATTCTCAAGGGCCAGCAGCGCCGATCCTTTCACGAACGGTACATCGTCGCCCGGGAACTCGTACTTGTCAAGCAGCTCACGAAGCTCCATCTCTACCAGCTCGATAAGCTCTTCGTCGTCGACCATGTCGCATTTGTTCAGGAAAACTACCATGGCAGGCACACCTACCTGACGCGCAAGAAGAATGTGTTCTCTGGTTTGCGGCATAGCGCCATCTGTTGCAGCAACGACGAGAATCGCTCCATCCATCTGCGCTGCACCGGTGATCATATTCTTGATATAGTCGGCATGACCGGGACAATCCACGTGAGCATAGTGACGATTTACGGTCTCGTACTCGACATGTGCTGTAGCAATTGTAATCCCACGCTCCTTCTCTTCCGGCGCCTTGTCGATCTCGGAGAAGTCGGTAAACGTAGCCTGACCTTTCAAGGATAAGACACGAGTAATTGCAGCGGTCAAGGTGGTCTTGCCATGATCAATGTGTCCTACAGTACCTACATTGACATGCGGTTTTGTCCTTTCAAATTTTTTCTTTGACATAATTCTTCCTCAATATGCTTTGGACTTAAATCCCTCTAATTTTTTTAACTATTGCCTCTGCCCGTGAAGCAGGTACCACATCATACTGTAAAAAATGCATGGTGAAATTCGCTCTCCCCTGTGTTGCCGATCGGAGAGAAGTTGAATAGCCGAACAGTTCTGCCAGCGGTACATGCGCCTTAACTATCTGCAGGTTCGATTCCGCCGAAACTCCAACTATTTTCCCTCTTTTCCCGTTTATATCGGCAATTGCTTCTCCGATATACTCCTCGGGAGTGGTGATCTCCAGATCCATAACCGGTTCGAGCAGCTTCGGTCCAGCCTCCGATGTAGCTCTTCTGATTGCCATTGCAGCAGCTATCCCAAAAGCCATCTCGCTCGACTCTTCTTCATGATATGAACCGCCAACCAGGGTGACTTTAATATCCGTCACCGGATACCCTATCAAAGGTCCGGAATCGAGGGTATCGACAACTCCCTTCCTGATCGCCCCCAGGAATTGTTCAGGAATACGTTCTTTATCAACGTTATTCACAAAAACAATTCCAGCTCCACGATCAAGAGGCTCCACTTCTATTTCAACATGTCCGTACTGGCCTTTAGCGCCGGTCATCTGGTCGAATTTCGACTCTGTCCGATGCGTTGACTCAATTGTTTCCTTATATGCAACCTGGGGTTTGCCCACATTGGCGGAAACCTTGAAATCATTCAGCAACCGGTCGATAATTATCTCGAGATGCAACTCGCCCATTCCGGAAATAATCGTCTGACCTGAGTCTTTATCGGTAGAAACTGTAAAGGATGGGTCCTCAAGAGCAATTTTAGCGAGAGTTTCCGACAATTTTTTCTCGTCGGCCTTACTTCTTGGCTCTATTGCTACCCCGATCACCGGTTCTGGAAAATCCATACTTTCCAACACGATGTGATCGCCTTTTTCGCACAGTGTATCGCCAGTGGTACTGAACTTCAATCCAGCGATTGCACCAATATCCCCAGCCGAAATTTCCTGCACTTCTTCTCGCTTATTCGCGTGCAGCTTCATGATCTTAGATATTTTCTCCTGCTTTTGTTTAACAGGATTATATATCTTGTCGCCCAGCGCGATTTTGCCGGAATAAACCCTGACAAAAGCGAGATTCTCAACAAATGCGTCACTCATCAGCTTAAAGACAAGTCCGGCAAGTTTTTCCCTTGGATCGGACTTCCTGCTGATAACTTCTCCATTAAGACCTACGCCTTCAATGTCTTTCACATCAAGTGGCGAAGGAAGAAAATTGACAACACTGTCAAGCAGGGGTTGCACACCCTTGTTCTTAAAAGCGCTCCCACAGAGGACTGGCACAATGTTTAATGATATTGTTGCCTTCCTGAGAGCTTTGTAAATCTCAGGCGCAGATACCGATGTATCATCTAAGTATTTTTCCATGATGCCCTCATCGAAGTCGGCCAACTTCTCCAGGAGCATCATACGTGCGGCCGTGAACTTTTCTTTGTAGTCGCCGGGAATTTCTTTTTCAATAATTTCCTGGCCGAAAGACTGCTCGTCGAAGACAAGCATCTTTTCTTCTATGAGGTCGATAATACCCTCAAATTCCGCTTCTTTGCCGACCGGCAACTGGATGGGCAATGGATTTGCGCCCAGCCTTTTTGCGATCATCGAAACGCAGCGATCAAAATTCGCTCCATTCCGGTCCATCTTATTAATGAAAGCAATCCGCGGAATGTGGTACTTATCCGCCTGCCGCCATACTGTTTCCGACTGGGGTTCTACACCGCCAACGGCACAGAAAACAGCGATTGCTCCGTCCAACACCCTCAGCGATCGTTCGACTTCAATTGTAAAGTCGACGTGACCTGGAGTATCGATGATATTTATCTTTTTCTCTTTCCAGTAACAGGTCGTCGCAGCCGAGGTGATGGTTATGCCCCTCTCCTGTTCCTGCTCCATCCAGTCCATAACGGCTGTTCCATTATGAACTTCACCCAACTTGTAAGAACGTCCGGTGTAAAAGAGTATCCTTTCGGTTGTTGTCGTTTTGCCTGCGTCAATATGGGCCATTATGCCTATATTGCGCACTTCAGATAAATCTTTAAGGGCTGTCATAACCTTTTTATATAAAGTGAAAAACCGCTTCGCCAGCCCCTATCAGCCGAGACTCTATCTCGAAATTTGAACCGTATCGATTACCAGCGGTAATGAGCGAAAGCTTTGTTAGCCTCGGCCATCCGATGAGTGTCATCCTTCTTCTTCACCGCGGAGCCACGATTACTGTATGCATCAATAAGTTCTGCCGCAAGCTTCTCGGACATCGATTTACCGGATCGTGATTTCGAAAAATTAATAATCCATCGAATTGCCAGAGCATTTCTCCGCGTCTGCCGAACTTCCATAGGAACCTGGTATGTCGCACCGCCTACACGTCGAGACTTCACTTCGACGCGCGGCCGGACATTTTCCATAGCCCCTTCAAAGATCGTAAGCGGATCTTCGTCTTTAACCCTGTCCTGAACGGTATCCATCGCATCGTAAAATATTCGCTGCGCAACAGTCTTCTTGCCTCTCTCCATCAGGCCGTTGGTGAATTTAGCCACCAACACGCTATTAAAGCGAGGATCCGGATCAATAGGGCGCTTCTCAATAGTTCTTCTACGTGACATCTCTTACCCTCTCAACAAGCAGAACCCTCTCACGAGGATTTCTTTGCACCATATTTTGAACGACCCTGACGCCTATTTGAAACACCCAGCGTATCCAGTGTACCACGAATGATATGATAGCGAACGCCAGGAAGATCTTTTACCCTGCCGCCACGGATCAGTACCACTGAGTGCTCCTGAAGATTGTGACCAATACCGGGAATATAGGACGTCACCTCTATACCATTTGTCAACCGCACCCTTGCCACCTTCCGGAGAGCTGAGTTCGGCTTCTTAGGTGTCGTGGTATATACTCTCACACAGACACCCCGTTTCTGAGGTGACCCTTTCAAAGCAGGAGTAGTAGTCTTCTTTACAGACTTCTTTCTCCCTATTCTTACTAATTGGTTAATAGTTGGCATTGCGTTAACTGCTCCTGTTTACAAACCCGTTTATTGAAATCAAATATCTCAGTTGCAGAGCTGCACACTCGATTTAAACACGAAAGTGAGCATATTTACCCTGACGGCACAATAGTGTCAAGGAAAAAATCCAGTCTGCAGCTCTTATTGCCATCCTAATGGTTCTCTGCCAGACCAGTTCCGGCGGATATGAGACGGCCCATGATGACGTTTTCTTTCAGCCCTGCCAGTTCGTCGATTCGCCCGGCAACCGCGGCATTAGTCAGGACCTTCGTCGTTTCCTGGAATGATGCTGCAGAGATAAAGCTTTCAGTCGAGAGCGATGCCTTGGTAACCCCGAGAAGCAAAGGTTCGGCAACTGCCGGCCGCTTACCCTCTGCGATAAGGCGATCCCTCTCCTCCTCGAATTTCCACCACTCTACCTGTTCCCCAATCATAAACTTCGAGTCACCGGAAGTGGTTATCATAACCCGCTTTAACATCTGCCTGACTATGACCTCGATATGCTTATCATTGATTTTAACACCCTGCAATCGATACACTTCCTGAATCTCGTTCACCAGGAACTTGGCAAGTTCCTTGACACCGAGAACAGAGAGGATGTCATTGGGAACAATGGTACCCTCCATAAGTGCTTCACCTGCCTGGACGTAATCCCCTTCATGGACAATGACATGTTTCGATTTGGGAATCAAATATTCTTGCGCTTCACCATACTCAGGAGTGACGATGACTCTTCGTTTTCCTTTAAGTTCCTTCCCAAAGCTAACCTTCCCGTCGATTTTGGAGATGATTGCAGGATCCTTCGGCTTACGGACCTCGAACAACTCGGCTACTCGAGGAAGACCACCGGTAATATCTTTGGTCTTTGTCGTTTCACGAGGAATTTTACCGACGATGGTGCCGGGCTGAATGGAGTCGCCTTCGCTCACCGAGATAATCGAGCCAACCGGCAGACTATACCGGGCATAACTCTCGGTGTCCGGCATTTTTACCGTCTTTCCCCGTTCGTTTTTCACGGAAATACGTGGATTCAACTGAACGCCGGTAGCGGTGTGGATAATCACCAGCGATGATCGTCCGGTAACCGCATCAACCTTCTCCTGCATGGTGACACCTTCGATGATATCACCATATTTGATCGTACCTCCAACCTCGGCAACGATGGGTATCGTATAGGCATCCCAGTCGGCCAGGATAGTATCCCGTTCAATCACCTCACCTTCTTTTACCAGGAGCTGCGCGCCGTAGTTCACCTTGAACCGTTCACGTTCACGACCCAAATCATCCTTAACGGCTATTACGGCATTACGGTTCATAACGATCTTGGTACCCTCCGCATTTGTAACGGAGTGCAGGTTGGAAAAACTGACAGTCCCGCCGATATTGGTCCGCAGTTCAGCCTGCTCAACCGATCGACTCGCCGTACCGCCGACGTGGAAGGTACGCATGGTCAGCTGGGTGCCGGGCTCACCGATAGATTGCGCGGCAATTACCCCGATAGCTTCACCGGTATTAACCATATGCCCGCGACCAAGATCACGGCCATAACACGCGGCACAGACGCCGCGCTTGGCGCGACAGCTGAGAACCGAACGGATTGCCACCCGATCGATACCGGCGGCGGTTATCTTCTCGACGATATCTTCGGTGATTTCTCCGCCTGCTTCGACAATGACATCATCGGTGAAAGGATCTTCCACATCCTCGAGTGCAACTCTCCCGAGAATACGATCCCCCAGAGGAACAATAATTTCCCCGCCATCCATAAGCGGCTCGGCTATTATTCCGTCAAGGGTGAGACAGTCCGAATCAACGATTGTCGATTCCTGCGCGACATCGACCAACCTCCTGGTCAAATACCCGGAGTTTGCAGTTTTCAGAGCGGTATCGGCAAGACCCTTTCGAGCACCATGGGTAGAGATGAAATACTCAAGAACGCCGAGTCCCTCCCGGAAATTCGCCTTGATAGGTGTTTCGATGATCGCGCCACTGGGCTTGGCCATCAACCCACGCATTCCGGCAAGCTGCCTGATCTGATCCCGTGAGCCCCTGGCACCTGAGTCTGCCATGATGAAAATTGAATTAAAGCTCGGACCCTCGACCCTTTTACCGTCTTTATCGAGAAAATAATCTACCTTGATCTCATCCATCATAGCATTGGCAACATCTTCAGTTACCTTCGACCAGATGTCGACGACCTTGTTATATTTTTCCCCCGAGGTAATAAGTCCGTCGGTGTACTGCTGCTCGACGTCGAGTACGTCGGTTTCCGCCTTTTCGACAAATTGCTCTTTACTGAGCGGAATTTTCATATCGTTGATACAAATAGAGATACCGGCACGGGTAGCGTATTCGTACCCGGTATCCTTCAACCGATCGGCAAGAATTACAGTTTCCTTGGTTCCTGCGTGTCGATACGTGTGATCGATAAGTTTCGCCAAGGCTTTTTTGGTCATAACCTTGTTCACTTCCTCGAACTTGACTGAAGCAGGTAACAGTTCCCCAAGGAGGATCCGTCCCATTGTGGTCTCGACCAACTCACCGTTCTTTCTTACCTTGACTTTGGCCTGGAGGTGCACTTCACCGTAGTCGTAAGCTATAATAGCCTCTTCAATACCGCTGAAAACCTTTCCCTCGCCAGGAACATTGATCCTTTCCCGGCTCATATAATACAGGCCAAGGACAATATCCTGGGATGGAATAATAACCGGCTCACCGTTTGCGGGAGAAAGGATATTATTGGTCGACATCATCAGTACCCTGGCCTCGACCTGCGCCTCGACGGAGAGGGGCACGTGAACCGCCATCTGGTCACCGTCGAAATCCGCGTTAAAGGCCATGCAGACGAGAGGATGGAGCTGAATTGCTTTTCCTTCGATCAGCATCGCTTCAAAAGCCTGCATGCCGAGCCGGTGAAGGGTCGGCGCTCGGTTGAGGATGACCGGGTACTCGGTCACCACCTCTTCCAGGACGTCCCACACCTCTTTAACCTCTTTTTCGACCATCTTCCTGGCACTCTTGATGGTGGTAACATAGCCTTTGCTTTCCAGCTTGTTGTAGATGAACGGCTTAAACAGTTCGAGCGCCATCTTCTTAGGAATACCACATTGGTGCAAACGAAGATGAGGACCTACGACAATTACCGAACGGCCTGAATAATCGACCCGTTTACCAAGAAGGTTCTGCCGGAACCGCCCTTGCTTGCCTTTGAGCATGTCGGAGAGCGACTTGAGCGGCCGTTTATTGCCACCGGTAATTACCCGTCCCCGGCGACCATTATCAAAGAGGACATCGACGGCCTCCTGCAACATTCTCTTCTCATTTCTGATGATGATGTCGGGAGCGTCAAGCTCCAGAAGCCGTTTCAGCCTGTTATTTCTATTAATCACCCTTCGGTAAAGATCATTGAGATCGGAAGTTGCAAATCTTCCGCCTTCAAGTGGAACCAGAGGGCGAAGGTCAGGTGGCAGAACTGGGATAACCTCAAGAATCATCCACTCCGGTTTATTTCCGGAATCACGGAATGCTTCGATAACAAACAGACGCTTTCCGAGTTTCTGTCGCTTGGTCTGGGAATTTGTTGCCAACATCTCTTCGCGCAGCTGCACGGAGAGCGTAACAAGATCCTGACTCGCAAGAAGTTCACGAATTGCCTCTGCCCCGATGCCGACCCGAAATTTATTTGGATATTCCTCCAGTGACTGACGATACTTTTCCTCGGTAAGGAGAGTGCCCACAGGTAAAGCGTCGGTTTCAGAGGCCACGATTGCATATTGCTCAAAATAAAGAATCTTTTCGAGCTGTTTGAGGGTCATGTCGAGAACCGCACCAATTTTGCTGGGCAGGCTTTTCAGGAACCAGATATGCGCCACCGGCGCGGCAAGTTTAATGTGCCCCAGACGCTCGCGACGGACCTTGGACTGGATTACTTCAACGCCGCATTTTTCGCAGACAACTCCACGATGCTTCATGCGTTTATATTTGCCGCAATTGCACTCGAAATCCTTTACCGGTCCAAATATTTTGGCACAGAAAAGCCCATCCCGTTCAGGTTTAAAGGTCCGGTAATTTATTGTCTCAGGCTTTTTAACCTCACCGTGAGACCAATCCATGATCTTCTCAGGAGAAGCCAGAGATATTTTTACGCTTTTAAACTTTATTGGAGCTTTCGGTTTTTGAAAAAAATTAAATAATTCTTCCACGAAATCACCTCTCCCTTATATTAAAGGATTTTCCCGGCATCAGATCAACAATGGCAAGTCCATATCAGGCAATGGCAAGAGTCGAACTACCGGAACAAGGAATCCACATTTTCAGCAGAACTCCCCTTCCTTATTCTTCAATGAGTTCCATATTCAAACAAAGAGCCTGCAGTTCCTTAACGAGAACATTAAACGATTCAGGCAGACCAGTTGTCAAAAAATTATTGCCTTTTACAATGCGCTCATACATTGCGGTACGGCCTTCCACATCATCCGATTTTGCCGTCAAAAATTCCTTGAGAGTATATGCAGCGCCATAAGCCTCCATTGCCCAGACCTCCATTTCACCGAGCCTCTGTCCACCAAACTGCGCCTTGCCTCCCAAAGGTTGCTGGGTAACAAGGGAGTAAGGCCCGGTAGAACGGGCATGGATTTTGTTATCGACCAAATGATGCAGTTTCAGCATATACATGACCCCGACAGTTACCATGTTGGCAAACGGTTCTCCGGTAAATCCATCGTAAAGCTGAACCTGACCTACTTCATCAACCCCCGCCTCAACGAGAAATCTTCTTATCGATTCTTCAGGGGCGCCGTCAAACACCGGAGTGGTCATGTGCAGCCCTTTTTTGTGGTGACGTGCCCAGGCGATAATTTCCTGATCGGTTTTTCCACTGGTGAGCTCGGAGAACTCCTTCTCTGAATACACTTTCTGCATTTTATTCCTGATCTCTGTAACCGCCTCCCTGTACGCTAATGCCTCAAGTTGTTCTCCTAATTTTTTGGCGGCAAAGCCCAGATGCACTTCAAGAACCTGTCCGACATTCATACGCGACGGCACACCAAGAGGATTGAGGACAATGTCAACCGTGGTGCCATCAGCGAAATATGGCATATCCTCCTCGGGCAGCAGACGTGAAACGACACCCTTGTTGCCATGCCGCCCTGCCATTTTATCTCCTACCGAAAGCTTCCTTTTGGTTGCTACATACACCTTGACCATCTTCACGACACCAGGAGGGAGATCGTCTCCTTTTCTCATTCGATCGATGATACCGTCGTAGCGTTCGGTTATGAGACGTGCCTGTTTGCCATAACGCTCATACACAGCGTCAATCAGGTCGATAAATTTCGCTTTTTCGGAAAAATCAATATCTCTTATCTTGTCAAATCCCATCAATTCGACCTGATCGCCACTGATCTTCTTGCCAAGCTTGACAAGGACTTCGCCGTGCTTGTCGACTATATCTGATTTGGCGGTTCGCCCTTCGAGGATCTTGCCGATTTCCCGGCAAACACCTCTTTTCAGACTGCGCAACTCATCGATCTTGTCCTGATTGAGTTTTTCTATCTCAAGATCTTCAATAAGGAGTGAACGTTCGTCCTTGTCGACACCTTTTCTGGAAAAAACCTTGGCATCAATAACCACTCCGCTGATGCCGGGTGGCACGCGAAGTGAGGAATCCTTCACATCCTGCGCCTTCTCGCCAAAGATTGCGCGCAGCAGCTTCTCCTCGGGAGACAGTACAGTCTCACCCTTTGGAGTAACTTTCCCCACCAGAGTGTCGCCCGCCTTCACTTCCGCCCCGATTCGAACAATGCCGGAATCGTCAAGATTTCTTAAGGTTTCTTCACTGACATTGGGAATATCTCTGGTAATTTCTTCTTTGCCGAGCTTGGTGTCCCGGGCCATGGTCTCAAAAACCTCAATGTGCACCGAGGTAAAGGTATCTTCCTTCAGCAACTTCTCGTTGATCAGAATCGAATCTTCGAAATTGAAGCCCCGCCATGGCATGAAAGCGATTGTCACATTCTTACCGATAGCCAGTTCACCGGCCTCACAGGACGGTCCGTCGGCGAGCACCACACCTTTACTGACCCTGGTTCCAGGCAATACAATCGGCCTTTGGTTGAAGCAGGTATTCTGATTGGATTTCTTGTATTTCTCGAGACGGTATACCGCTACTCCTGTATCATAACCGTCAGTACCGGGTTCATCGTACCTTACGACGATACGATTAGCGTCCGATTCTTCGACAACGCCATCTCCAGCCGATAAAAGACATGCCCCTGAGTCCCTTGCGACATAACGCTCCATACCGGTGCCGACGAGCGGCGCCGCAGTTATCATCAAAGGTACTGCCTGACGCTGCATGTTCGATCCCATGAGCGCCCGGTTGGCGTCGTCATTTTCGAGGAAGGGAACGAGCGATGCGGCAATACTGATCATCTGATTTGGTGCGATGTCCATGTAGGTGACGTTTTCGGCAACCGCGGTGAGAACTTCCCCGTCTTCTCGAACAATAAGATTGTCGTTGAGTATCCGGGCGTTATTGTCGACCTTGGTCAGCGCGGGAGCAATAAACTGATGCTGCTCCTGCAAAGCGCTGAGATACTTCACGTCCGACATGACAATCCTATCATTTACTTTCCGATAAGGTGTCTCGATAAAACCGTACGGATTGATGCGCGCATAGGTTGCCAGTGAAACAATCAACCCGATATTCGGACCTTCAGGCGTTTCAACCGGACAAATTCGACCGTAGTGGGTCGGATGTACGTCACGAACCTCAAAACCTGCTCTTTCTCTTGACAACCCTCCGGGTCCAAGAGCACTTAACCGGCGCTTATGGGTAACCTCGGAAAGAGGATTGGTCTGGTCCATAAACTGGGACAACTGACTGGTGCCGAAAAATTCCTTGATCGCCGCAGAAATAGGTTTGGGATTGACAAGATCATGAGGCATCAGAGTTTCAACATCCTGCAGGGTCATCCTTTCTTTGATTGCCCTTTCCATGCGGACAAGCCCCATGCGATATTGATTCTCCACCAGTTCGCCCACGGTGCGAACCCTTCTGTTACCAAGATGATCGATATCATCCACCCCGCCCTGGGTATCTTTGAGTCGGACGAGATGTCGTACAGCGTGAATAATATCTTCCTTAGTCAGAGCACGGTGTGAAATATCGATGCTCAGACCAAGCTTTGCATTTATTTTATAGCGCCCCACCTCTGACAGGTCATACAAGTCCTGATTAAAAAAGAGGTTATGGAAAAATGATTCTGCAACTTCTGCAGTTGGGGGGCTGGACGGTCTGAGTCTCCGGTAGATTTCAATAAGCGCTTCCTCGGATGTTTTTGCCTTATCGAGGGCGAGGGTCCTGCTGAAAGAATCCGAGAACTTGACACCATCGATATGAAGGATACTGAACTCGCTTATCCCGTGTGAATCAAGCGTTTCCAGAAGCGACTCGGTGATCTCGGTATTACATGTGGCTATAATTTCGCCACTTTGCTCACTGATAATCGTCCGTGCAAGAATTTCACCCACAACTGATTCGGGCGCAAGCGGAAGGTAATGAATACCGACTGACTCCAACTTCTTGCAGAGTACTTTGGATACTTTTTTTCCTTTCCTCGCCAATACCTCGCCATCGGCTGGATTGACTATGTCGAACTCGAGCCTCTGACCTTTGACCAACTCCGCATCGAAACCGATCTTGTAGTTTTCACCATCTTTAATAACGAGGCTCGTCGGGTAGAATTCACCGAGCAATTCCTCCGAGGTATTACCAAGCGCTTTTAAAAGTGTGGTTACCGGAAATTTTCTTCTCCGGTCAATACGAACGTGGAGATAGTCTTTAATATCAAATTCAAGATCAATCCACGATCCTCTCACCGGAATTATTCTTGCTGAATAGAGGAGCTTACCGCTGGAATGGCTTTTTCCATTGTCATGGGTGTAAAAAAGTCCGGGGGAACGCTGCAACTGCGAAACAATTACACGTTCGGTGCCATTGACGACAAAAACACCATCGCCGGTCATCAAGGGAAGAGAACCGAGAAACACCTCTTGTTCCTTGATATCGCGAATCGACTGAACACCAGTCTCTTCATCTACATCAAAAGTAATAAGACGAACCACAATCTTGAGGGGAATCTCATACGTCATCCCTCGCTGGAGACATTCATGGACTGTGTATTTCGGTTCTCCGAACTTATACTTGACGAATTCAAGGGAACACAGTCCATTGAAATCGTTGATCGGAAATACATTTTTCAGGATAGCTTGAAGACCATAATCCTCTCGTTCATCAGGGTCACGATCCATCTGCAGGAATTTCTCATAAGAAAGCCGTTGCATAGATATAAGGTGCGGCGGCTCCAGGATAGCTTCTGCCGTGGCAAAATTCTTTCTCACTCTTTCCATAATTTTCCTCGAAATTGCCTTTGAATCGTACTATAGTTTTAACTGAAAGATCAGACGAAGCGTTCTTCTGAAATCAGAAAATTAAACCGGTGGGTTGAACAACTTGCCGCAGCAAGTGGAGTATACTGATAAAGGATGAATAGCGATGCAGAGAGTTGAATCAGGAAAAACATAAGCATTGTTTTCGAGCATGGTAGTATTCCTCATTGATATTTTATAAAAACTGTAACTCCATCCCGTACCTACTGCAGAACCACCTGATGTCTTGATGTTTTCCTGGAATAATTCGCGTATCCATAAAGCACAACACGCCACGAACAAAGCTCGTAGCGTGTCATTTTCAAGCTGCTGTTGTCCAGAACACCAACAACTTACATACGATCAACTACTTGATCTCTACTGTTGCACCGACGGCTTCGATCTTTGCCTTGATCTCGGCAGCGTCCTCTTTGGTGGTTGCTTCTTTCAAAGGAGCCGGTGCTGATTCAACCAGTTCTTTTGCTTCTTTCAGACCAAGACCGGTAACCGCACGGACTTCTTTAATAACTTTAATCTTTTCGCTGCCTACGGTTGCCAAGATTACGTCAAATTCAGTTTTTTCCTCAACCGGAGCTGCGGCGGCAGGACCGGCAGCTGCAACTGCTACCGGAGCAGCAGCGGAAACGCCAAATTTCTCTTCGAATTCCTTAATGAGCTCAGAAAGCTCAAGAACGGACATATTAGCAATGAAATCGATTACTTCTTCTTTGGTTACAGCCATGACTTATTTCCTCATAATTTGGTATTTTAATTTTAACAGATGCCCTGTTAATTCTCTGCCGCTTCTTTCTGGTCTTTGATAGCCTGTAGTGCATAGGCAAATGTACGAGGAACTCCACTGAGAACCTGAACGAGACCTGTCGGTACGTTCTGCCAGGTAGACAGAAGTTGTCCAAGCAATACTTCCTTGCTCGGGAGTTTCGAAAGCGCTATAAGCCTGTCCACTCCGATTATTTCGCCATCCAAGACTGCAGAACGGATCTTAAACTTACTGTTTTCGTCAGCAAATTTAGTCACAACTTTGGCAGGTGCAACTGGGTCTGCATAGGCCATCACAACCGCGGTAGTACCGCTGAAGTCGGCGCTCAATGCGTCATTGCCGGTGTCCGTAACTGCTCTTTTCAGGAGAGTATTTTTGGCTACGCGGATTTCCGAGTCACAGTTTCTCAATTCAATTCGAATTTTTCGAAACTCAGAAACCTTTAAACCACAATAGTCAGCGACAATTGCCAGTTTTGCTCGGGTGAACGAATCATTCAAATCCGAGACAATTGTCACTTTTTCATCACGATTCAAAGCACTCCTCCTAGGTTAATTTTAAAGGATTTCGAAACAGCAGTTACAACCACATTCAAGGCAGGTCTGTAAATAGTCGATAATTTTATCTCGATCATGATTTGCCTTTTCCGTCTCGGCAGGTCGTGCATACACGATTAAACTGAACTGTACCTGCTGTCTTCGACTTACACACCAACGGGAGCATCATTTTGAATATCCCGTTATTCAAACAATATACTTTAACTAATGAGCGATCTTACCGCGATCGGGTCCAGTTTAACCCCTGGTCCCATGGTAGAAGAAATAATAATAGAGCGCAGATATATCCCTTTGCTTGTCGATGGCTTGAGCTGGAGTATTTTCTGTACAAAAGCAATAAGATTTTCAGCGAGTTTCTCTTTGCCGAACGAAGTTTTGCCAATCCCGCTGTGAATGATTCCGCCCTTATCAACCCTGAAATCTACTTTACCGCCTTTGATCTCTCTTACAATATTGCCAACGTCAAAGGTGACCGTACCCAACTTGGCATTCGGCATAAGGTTACGTGGACCTAGAATCCTGCCAATTTTCCCGACAACTCCCATCATATCCGGTGTAGCTACGGTTTTATCGAATTCAAGCCAGCCTTCTTTGATTTTTTCAACAAGATCATCTCCGCCGACATAGTCTGCACCGGCTTCCAGAGCCTCTGCTTCCTTTGGTCCTTTGGCAAAGACGAGAACCCTGGTTACTTTGCCGGTTCCGTGGGGCAAGGATACCGAAGATCGGATCATCTGATCGGCATGGCGGGGATCGACCCCAAGTTTCATAGCTATATCAAAAGTCTCATCAAATTTTGCATATGAGGATGCGAGCACTGCTTCGATGCCATCTTCTACACCATGCAGGATTGTTCGATCCACACCAGACGTTTTATTTCTATAATTTTTTCCGTGTTTCGGCATGTCTGCCTCCTACTTGTTTAGGTTAAAAAATCCCTAACAGCAGTAACCAAAAAGATTTCCTATCCGATGATAGTAATTCCGGCGCTGCGAGCGGTACCTTCAATAATGCGCATTGCACTCTCTACGTCATAAGCATTCAAATCAGGCATCTTCAATTCGGCAATTTCCCTGATTTTATCCCTTCCAATCTCCGCAACACGCTCGATCTTTGGGTTGCTGGAACCTTTCTTTAATCCGGCAGCTTTGAGCAACAGTATTGAAGCAGGAGGGGTTTTTGTAATAAAACTGAACGATCTATCCTGATAAACGGTTATGACAACCGGAATGATCGTGTCTCCCATAGTCTGGGTTCTTGCATTAAAATTCTTACAAAATTCCATTATGTTAACGCCGTGCTGTCCGAGTGCGGGACCTACAGGCGGAGACGGATTGGCTTTTCCGGCAGGAATCTGCAATTTGATATATGCTGTTTCTTTTTTGGCCATTGTGTCTACTCCAAATGACTTTTATTACCATACTCCCGGTTCGAAGCAGTCAACTTTTCCGGGAGTGACAAAGCTCAGTTCTGACGGTCTCGTTATATGGTTCGCTCGCCGTCCTTCCGGAGCAATCCTTCGAACTATCAGGTGTTTGATACTTGAACAAATTCCAGTTCCACCGGTGTTTCTCTACCAAATATCGATACCATTACTCTTACTCGACCTTTTTCCGGAAAAACCTCGTCAACGACTCCCTGGAAATTGGCGAAAGGACCATCAATCACTCGCACCACCTCTCCTATATCAAAGACCACCTTGGGCCGAGGTCTTTCCGATCCATCTTGAATTCTGCCGATAATTTTTGCAGCATCGGCATCAGATAAAGGCATCGGATCCCGGTCATCACCGACAAAACCTACAACTCTCGGCATATTGTCGTGAATCGTATGCCATGTCTGATCGTTGAGGTCCATGCTCACGAGCATATAACCAGGAAAAAATCTACGGGAAGAAGTCTTTCGAGAACCTTTGATCATCTCAACCACCTGTTCAGTGGGCACAAGGATCTCCCCGAATTGTTCTTCCAGACCTTCCTTCTTAATCCGTTCCTCAAGAGTCGCTTTCACTTTTTCTTCAAATCCGGAGTGAACCTGAAGTATGTACCATTGTCTAGCCATATGACCTGTATATGTAAAGTGTTAGATAGAGGATACAGTTAATAGCTTCTAGAGCCTCTGCTGCACAAGCATAACCTTCCTATCGCAAAAATAAACCAAGCAGCTTCCCAAGAAGAAGGTCGACGGAGCCGAGATAGAGAGACAAAACAACAGTGAGAACTACTACAATGCCGGTAAGGCCGAGTGTCATTTTCTTATCCGGCCAGACAATTTTCAAGAATTCGGCTTTCACCTCTTCAACGAACTTTTTTATCTCAGCTGGCGAAAACGGTGAAGGCTCTTCTGTTTTCAAAGAGTTTGTCTTTTTCGATTTTATACTAGCAGCCATAGCCACAACTACCTCCGTGCCATTAACCCGTTACACAACTGCGCATGAGAGTTCGATCGATGCGAATCCCAAACGAATATGGCAGGCCAGGAGGGATTCGAACCCCCAACATCCGGATTTGGAGTCCGGCGCTCTACCATTAGAGCTACTGGCCTGCAAGAGAAACGAATATGTTAATCTTATTTGGTCTCTTTGTGTGGTGTATGCACTCTGCAAAATGGACAGAATTTGCTGAACTCCATTTTATTAGGAGTATTCTTCTTATTCTTGGTAGTCGTATAATTACGTCGTTTGGATGTCCCACATGCAAGGGTCACTATATCTCTCATTGACTTTTCCCATATGAAAAATTGCCCTACCTCCACTATTGGAGGGGTAGGGCAATTTCATTTTTCGCACTATATTAGGCGATGATTTCACTCACAACGCCGGCACCGACGGTACGTCCGCCTTCACGGATGGCGAAGCGAAGGCCAACATCCGCAGCAATCGGTGTGATCAATTCAACCGCTGCCGTTATATTGTCCCCGGGCATTACCATCTCAACACCTTCCTCAAGGCTCACTACGCCGGTTACGTCAGTTGTCCTGAAGTAAAACTGCGGGCGGTAGCCGTTGAAGAACGGGGTATGACGACCACCCTCTTCTTTGCTGAGGATGTAACACTCGGATTTGAACTTAGTATGCGGAGTGATCGATTTCGGTGCGGCAAGTACTTGACCGCGCTCGATCTCCTCTCGCTTGATGCCGCGAAGAAGCGCACCAATGTTATCTCCCGCCTGGCCTTCATCAAGAAGCTTGCGGAACATCTCGACACCGGTACAGGTGGTTTTGGCGGTAGGCCTGATACCAACAATCTCAATCTCGTCGCCAACATGGACCACACCGCGCTCGATACGGCCGGTCGCCACAGTGCCACGACCGGAAATCGAGAAGACGTCCTCGACCGGCATCAAAAACGGCTGGTCGACATCACGCTTCGGCTCGGGGATATAGGAATCGATAGCTTCCATCAGGTCCCATATGCACTTCGCATGAGCCGGATCTTCCGGATTCTCAAGGGCCAGCAGCGCCGATCCTTTCACGAACGGTACATCGTCGCCCGGGAACTCGTACTTGTCAAGCAGCTCACGAAGCTCCATCTCTACCAGCTCGATAAGCTCTTCGTCGTCGACCATGTCGCATTTGTTCAGGAAAACTACCATGGCAGGCACACCTACCTGACGCGCAAGAAGAATGTGTTCTCTGGTTTGCGGCATAGCGCCATCTGTTGCAGCAACGACGAGAATCGCTCCATCCATCTGCGCTGCACCGGTGATCATATTCTTGATATAGTCGGCATGACCGGGACAATCCACGTGAGCATAGTGACGATTTACGGTCTCGTACTCGACATGTGCTGTAGCAATTGTAATCCCACGCTCCTTCTCTTCCGGCGCCTTGTCGATCTCGGAGAAGTCGGTAAACGTAGCCTGACCTTTCAAGGATAAGACACGAGTAATTGCAGCGGTCAAGGTGGTCTTGCCATGATCAATGTGTCCTACAGTACCTACATTGACATGCGGTTTTGTCCTTTCAAATTTTTTCTTTGACATTTTCTTGTCTCCTCAGGCCATTGAATAGTTATTTCGAAGATTGCTACCAGTGTCCACATGGAGCCCACGACCGGAGTCGAACCGGTGACCTCATCCTTACCAAGGATGCGCTCTACCAACTGAGCTACGTGGGCAACCTCCTGCAACACAAGATAATGCTGATGGAGCGGGAAACGAGACTCGAACTCGCAACCCTCAGCTTGGAAGGCTGATGCTCTACCAATTGAGCTATTCCCGCTCTCTCGATGTATCTTTCTTTGCAAAACTGAAAAGCTTGGTGGAGGGGGGAGGATTCGAACCTCCGAAGGCTGAGCCGACAGATTTACAGTCTGTTCCCTTTGGCCGCTCGGGAACCCCTCCATGGAGAACGCCTGAACAAGACAGACATTCTTTAAACTCTTCTTTCTACTTTGTAAAGTTTTATTTTTATTGGAGCTGGCGATAGGACTTGAACCCACAACCTCCTCATTACAAGTGAGGAGCTCTACCATTGAGCTACGCCAGCTTACAAGACGGAAGAATATACTCACTTAAGAATCTTAATTCAACACTTTATTTAGCTCAATCGAGTTTTTCTCTCAGCCAGTGGAAAAAAGCCAAATATTCTTGATATATACGAATATTATCCTTTAGTAATTTGAATCGGAATTTTTGTCAACCAAACAAAGTGTCAGATTTTTCTCTTGAGGCAAAAAAGAAGGCCGAGTTCAACTGAACCCGGCCTTTCTCTTACTTACAACATTGGACGTGAATATCACGTCCACAAATTTCTTTTACAACGTGTTAGCTCACCTTGCCAAAAGCACTCTGACGATATTTTTCAAATGAGTAAGCAGTTGTTCTATAAAGTAAATGTGCGAGTTTTGTGTAGGGCAGATAGAGGAACAGCATCATGACAGAAACCAGATGCAGGAAGTACACGATATACCCTAGCACCGGCATGCCGGCCCAGCGCAGAAGCTCAGCGCCAAGGCCGGTGACGCCGACCGCGGTAATTTCCCAAATCAGGAACCAGTCGTAGAAGGTCGGCTGTGTATTCAATTCAGTCTCTGCCTTCTTCCTGTTTACCCAGAGTACTCCGATTCCAAAAAGTAAAGCTATGGCAGAAACGTTGGCAAGAATTTTAAAGGGATCTGTCATGGGCAAGGGTCCATGAAGCGATGGCCAGATGAGTCCGAGAACATCGTTTTTCAAAAGGGACCAGCACGTAACGATAAACAATCCGATAAATGCAAGCATTAACGGAAGGTGTCCTCTCACCCTGTCGATGTTCGTAGTACATTCGCGAAAACGCGAGTGCTTTACAATCTCAACAAGCGATGGCCAGAAAAAGTCTTTTACGAACTGAACAACCGAGGGTCGGTATTCATTATTGAGTCCGGCATCCTCGCTCATTGTTTTCCACATCTTACTGATGCCTAGATATCCTGAAAACAAACCAAGCCCCAAAGCTGGCACCATGATCAAAACAATAAAAAAGATATTCTTGGCATACCAATAGAAATCCCAGGTGCCAAAAAATCGCTGATAACCATGGCTGGCGAATTCTTCTTGAGTGGGGAAGTGCATGGCGCCCGAAAGCAGCCACATAATGAAGATGACGACCATGGGAATACCGATCAACACCGGTAATCCTTTGGCACTGGAAGCAAGTTTGGCAAGGGGCGCCGGCCATCCATAAAAAGTATATGCATAGGCTCGAATAGCACCAAGTACATCACCTGGTTTTGCTCCCCGCGGGCAATTGGTAGTACAATCGCCGCACTGATGACAAAGAAATACATCGGGATCGGTAACCAGTTTGTCTTTCATTCCCCACTGAGCCCAGATCATCTCTTTTCTGGGAAATGGTTTCCCTTCTTTTGACAGAGGGCACATAACCGAGCAGGTAGCGCACTGAAAACACTTTTTCAAAGTGTCTCCACCGGCCTCCTTCAAGGATTTAATAAACTCTAAATCGGGTTGAACATTCATTTTTCTCTCCTGCAATATCAAATGTGATATGTGAGGCTGAAATTTTTCCGTTTATACAATACCCTGCAACAGCGGGACAGTGGCTGCTGCAGGATATGATATCGATATATTAGTAGCCTTTAAAAGGATTTGGTCCCATCTCAACGATCTGATCGACAAAATCATTAATGATCTGGGGAATTTTATCATAATCGGTAATGGCAACCTGGTTGGTTGCGCATCTCTCCGACTCAAGTCCAAGAGTGGACAGAGTATCGCCGATGTTCTCCATCCGCTTGTTGGCAATCTCCGAACCCTTGACAAAATGACACTGGTAATCGTCACCGTAGGTACAGCCGAGCAACATAGCGCCATCCAAACCTGCGGAAAGCGCATCTCTGATCCATGCCATGTTCACCGAACCAAGACATCTGACGGGAATAAAGCGAACCATGTGACTCATACCAAGACGCTTCATTCCTGCCATGTCAATGGCGGGATAGGCATCGTTTTCGCATACCAGCACAAGAATCCGCAACCTATCTTCATCATCTTCAGGAACTTCTATCGCTTTGATCATGGAGCCGATCAAGTCGATATTGTAATCCTTGAATCCGATAATCCTTTCCGGACAAGCACCCATACATGTTCCACAACGACGGCATCGAGTCGGGTTAGGCAGTGGAGTACCTTTCTCATCATCATCGAGTGCACCGAACGGACATTCCTCAGTGCAACGCTTGCACTGGGTACATCTCTGCATGAAAAACTCAGGATAGGTGGCATCCCCAGAACGCGGATGGACAGCTACCCCCCTGTCGGTGGACTCTATGCACTGGATTGCCTTCAAGGCAGCTCCGGTTGCATCGTCAACCGCTTCTTCCATCGTCTCGGCCTTCCGGACACCACCACATGCGTAAATACCGGTCCGCCTTGTCTCATAAGGAAAGCAGATAAAGTGGGAATCGGCATATCCGTCGAATAGACCGAGGTCGGCAAAGGCCGGTCCTTGTCGATACGCCAGATTAATTGAATTTTCACTCAGAGTCGTCGGCTCCATGCCGGCAGCCAGGACAACCATATCAACGTCGAGAGAAATGTCTTCACCAAGCAAGGTATTTTCGACTGCAACGGTGAGCCCATTGCCACTCTCTTCGACCTTCATGACATTACCTTTGGTAAGAAAGATGCCGTCATTGTTCTGAGCGCTCTTGTAAAAGAGTTCCATGTGCCCTGGGGTTCTCATATGCTGATAGAGGATATATGCCTTCCCATCGGAATTGTCCTGACATACATACTGGGCCTGCTTGAGGGCAACCATCGAGGTGACCGAGTTACAATAGGGAAAGTCTTTGTCGTGTTCTTTGCCACCCGGACTCTGAACAAAAGCAACATTAGCGGGTACTTTTCCTTCTTTTGCCAGCCGTTCGAACTCGGCATTGGTAACGACATTCTTCACCTTACCATATCCGAGATGTTCGTATTGCGACACATCCGCGGGTTTCCAGCCGGTGGCCAGCACAACCGCACCTACCTTTATCGCGTCTGGGTTGAGATCGGTATATTTCTTGAGACCTTTATTTGGATCTTCCATGGTCCCCTTTTCGATCAAATCCGCCTGATCGACGGTGACCTTGCTCGGAGCATCCCACTCAGACCGTGTTCCGGCAGCTTTGAAGGTAACACCAAAATTACCTGGAGCACCGGAAATACGCGCAACCTCGGTCGCAGTTTTTATGGTGATTTTCGGGCTGGCCTCAACACTTGCAATCAAACCGTTTGAGGGATTTTCTTCCAAATCGGTCCACGGCGCCTGAGTAGGAAAGCTTTTTCTCCATCCGGCAGCCTTTCCCCCGATTTTACCGTCTTTTTCAACGACAATAACATCATAGCCAGCAGCGGCAGCCTCTTTCGCCGCAGTAAGTCCGGCAATACCACCGCCCATAACCAAAATCGTCTTATTGGTTTCTTCAAGTTTGAAGGGTTCGGGGAGCAGGGTCTTTTTTGCTCTGGTACAAGCCATGCGCATATAGTCGGAAGCCGATTCCTGTAAAAATGCGGCCGCTTCACTATGCGGTTCCTTGCCTTCTTCCGGCTTGACTTCAGTCCATACAACTTGCTCGCGAAGATTGGCACGAACAGTGATCTTGTCTTTGCCGAAATCAAACTCACGGGCCATGACACGTGGCGAACATGCCCCGACTACTACAGTGTTTACTCCGCCGGCGACATCTTTCTCGATCAGCGCACGACCCTCTGCTCCACAGAGATATGGATGTGTCTTGCACTCCATCGACATCTCACCGGAAACAACCTCGGCAAGTGCCTCCATATCGAGAGCGTCCCCAATGCCACAACCAGCACAAATATAGGCGCAATATTTTTTATCCATTGATTCTTACCTCCTGGAAACTTGAATTGCCTTTAAGGCAGCTGCAGTTGAAGATTGAGTACAAGTTACGACATCCGCGGCTTTTTTAGCACAACCAGCTGATATCATGGCTTTATCATAATCAGAGATGATAAACCCGGAGGTATCCATGTTGAGAGCAACGGGTGCGCCTTGCAGGCCAAGAGAAGGTTGCATGCCGGTTGCCAGGACAGCCATATCAACTTTCTGTGAAAGTTTCTCAGCAGTAAGCGCATTCTCGGCTACCACGGTCACGCCACCATCCGCTTCCAGGATGATGTCTGCGACTTTACCTTTTATGAAAGATGCATTTTTGTCCGCCATTCTTACTTCGCGGAATTTCTCATATTTCCCTGGAGTTCTCAGGTCGATGTAAAAAACGTATATTTTAGCATCCGGGTACTGCTCCCGAACGTACGACATCTGCTTGAATGTGGCCATGCAACAGATATGGGAACAATATTCGAGATGATTTTCATCGCGCGAACCGGCACACTGAACAAAGGCGATTGAATCAATTGCCTTGCCGTCGCCCGGTCGAACAATCTTTCCACCAGTCGGTCCATTCGGCGCTGCCATACGCTCGATCATCATGTTGGTGACAATGGCATTTGACTGACCAAACTTCAGATTCTCCATTTTGGCAGGCTCATAAGGAACCCAACCTGTGGCCCAGATAATCGACGCCACATTGATGGTGAAAGTTTCCGTTTTCATGTCCAGATCGACTGCGTCATATTTACAGGCAGCCTTTACCGCTTCAGCACCGGCGGAACTCAAGGCTTCTTTCTTGATAACATATCGCCGGGGAAAAGCCATCTCATGAGGAAGATAGGCTGCTTTCGACTTATTCATGCCGAAATTGAAATCGTTGGCGATCTCATCAGGACATGCGGCAGTACAATCCCCACAGGCAGTGCAGTTACTGTTAACATACCGCGGAGCAGTTTCCAGGGTCACCTCATATTTGCCTGGTACTCCACTTACCGATTTTACTGTCGTCATTGTGTAGGTTCTAATTTTGCGATTGTCCTTCACCCTGCGAAAGTTGATTTCCAACCCACAGCTAGGTGGGCACAGTTTCGGGAAATACTCATTCAACTGTGCAACACGCCCCCCAAAAGAAGGGCTTTTCTCAATAAGAAACACATCATTGCCGACTTCAGCGGTTTCCAGAGCAGCAGTCAATCCACTGATGCCCCCGCCTACGACCAATACTGCACCCGAGGTGCCTTGCTCGTCAGTCATACCTCAACCTCCATAATTGCTCTTAAAATATTGTCCTATTGACAAGTCCGTTCCTTTGCTTTTGCAGCAAAACACCGGACTCGTCAACTATTAAACGCGCCTTGACCAACCGAAGCTAAAAATGTCAGAAAATGTTTTAGCTTATGTAGCCAAGAGATGCAATATTCTCTTGGCTACATAAGCTAACACCCCACAAGGGGGTATAAGTACCTTGAGACAGATTGTTTTCTTGCAAAAAAGCAAGAAAACAATCTGTAAGGTACTAAAAACCCTACATACTAAAAAATCTCCAGGAGTCAGTGACTCCTGGAGATTTTTTTCACATCAGATCAATATCATTCCAGCGATTACAGCCAAGGATCGGTGGGGAAGATATTAATACATTCGACCTTCTCACACTTCCACTCCTGAGTCTCAGGGCTGAAAGTAGAGTTGACGAAGCATTTCCAGTTTTCATCATCACAGGTCGGGAAGTCAGACCGGTAATAGAAACCTGGGTAACGGGATTCTTTACGGAACTCGATGTGACGAATATGAGTCTCGACACACCAGATACGATGGTAGTTCTCCCAGCAACGGAGAAGCTCATGCAGATCGCCGGCAGCCATTTTGGCAGCATCTTCACGGAGGAGACGGAGAAGATCCAGACAAATGTTGAGCAGCTTGCCGGAAGTCATGTAATAGGTCGCAACACCACCACCATACTCATCGGTAGCTTTCATGAGACGCATCATGAGACCTGCAGGCTTGCAGTAGTTAGGATTAACATCTGCAGCAGTAGAGGCGCCTTTAAACTCCTCATACAGTTTAACAGGTGCGTAGATTTCGTCGGCTATTTCCTGAGCGGTCTGCTTCAGTTCCGGCTTGAAGCTTGCGTTGTCGCGGCAGAATTTAACCATCTGCTTGGCGGCAATACGTCCTTCTGCGTGAGAACCGGATGAGAACTTATGACCGGAAGCACCAACACCGTCGCCAGCTGTGAACAGGCCGTCAACAGTAGTCATACGATTGTAGCCCCACTTGTACTTATGAGCGCGGGACTCATTAGCAACTTCAGGAACCCAAGCTTCGTCCGGGCCGGAGGTCCAGATACCGCAACATCCTGAATGCGAACCGAGCATGTACGGTTCGGTCGGCATGATCTCGGAGCCAATTTTTTCCGGCTCAACATTGGCGCCAGCCCAAAGTCCTGCCTGGCCGACAGACATATCGAGGAAATCTTCCCACGCCTCTGACTCAAGGTGTTTCCAGAATTTCTTCAAAGACTTGTCATCCATTCCTTTGGCTTTACGATCATCAAGGAAAGCATTGAGAGCAACATCGGTCGCCATGTAGATCGGACCGCGGCCAGCTTTCAGTTCGTTGATCATCAAGTGGTTTCGCAGACAGGTAGGAGTAACGGGAGACGCACCATAAGGCATGAATTTCTCGAGCTCGTCCTTGACTGAATCGGAATTGGCATAGAACTCGCCAAGGCCGTTCTGTACTTTTGCTTTGAACAGGAGGAACCATGCACCAACCGGACCGTAACCATCTTTGAAACGGGCGGGGGTGAAGCGGTTTTCCATCATGGTCAGAGTCGCGCCAACCTGAGCACACATGGTGTAGGTAGAACCGGCATTCCAGACAGGATACCAGGCACGGCCTTTGCCTTCACCGGTAGAACGGGGGCGGAAAATATTTACAGCGCCACCGCAGGCAACCATGGCTGCCTTGCAACGGAAGATGTGTACTTTATTCTCACGGGTGGAGAATCCGGCTGCACCGGCGATCTGGTTCGGCTTGTTCTTGTCGAGGAGCAGTTTGACAATGAAAATACGCTCCATGATGTTCTCGGCACCGAGAGCGGTAGCTGCGGGCTCGGCTACGATACACTTGTAAGACTCACCGTTGATCATGATCTGCCATTTACCGGTACGTACCGGTTGACCGCCTTCACGGAGGCTCGGTGCAGGCTTGGCGCCGTCAAGGTTCTCGCCATCCTTGTCTTTCTTCCAGATGGGGAGCCCCCATTCCTCGAAGAGCTTAACGGACTCGTCCACGTGACGGCCGCAGTCGTAAATAAGATCTTCACGAACAACGCCCATCAGGTCGTTACGAACCATTTTTACATAGCTCTCGATCGGGTTCTCGCCGATATAGGTGTTGATAGCGGAGAGTCCCTGAGCAACAGCACCTGAACGCTCAAGCGATGCTTTGTCAACAAGAACTATCTTCATGCCTTCTGGAGCCCATTTCTTAATTTCGAAAGCGGTTCCACAAGCAGCCATTCCACCACCGATTATGAGGATGTCCACGTCATGCTCGACAACCTCTGGGTTCACGACGGCTTTCAGCTCACCTTTTGGTTTATTTGGTAATGCCATTTTCAAATCTCCTTAAAGAAAAGATTTTTTTAAGTTAAAAGTTTCTAACTCAGCTTATTTGGGGGTAGGAAGATCTTTTTCGAGCAGCAGACACTCGTCATCAAGATTGGCTCCCTTCTGGCCGACATAAGCATTGGCAGCACCCTCAGCAGTGGTACGAATGGGGAACTTGAAACGTTTCATGTTACCATTACGGAATTTGACGGTCCACATAATGGAGTCAGAAGATCTCATAGGGTGAACCTGGCCGCCCATCGGAACAAAGTCGTCGTATCCACGGACAAATATTGCGCCTTGCGGGCAGATCTTAACGCAGGAATAACACTCCCAGCATGCATCCGGCTCTTGATTGTAAGCCTTCATCTCCTCAACGTTCAAAACCATCAAATCGTTGGGACAGATGTACATGCATGCGGTTTTGTCTCCACCCTTGCAACCATCACACTTGGAAGGATCTACATAACTTGGCATTCAACTACCTCCTCAGTTTTGTATTAACTGTTGTGATCCTGAACAGACAGGATCCACTTAAACTATTTACAGCAAAAAACACTTGTTCGTCTTCGCTCCAAAAAGCACGGACAATCAAGTAATACTACAAAAAACATAAAATTATCCGTCAAGCCATTAACCCATAAGACTGAATGACTACTCATTTTTCTTAGAAGTTTCTTTTAATTGGTTGGCCAATAATTGTCAAGATAATTCATCAATGGAGGGTCGGCCTAAGTGTAGTCATTGCGCACAATAACCTCTCGCGGCCTGGCCCCGTCAGCCGGCCCCACCACCCCTTCTTTTTCCATCATTTCGATCATCCTGGCAGCCCTGTTGTACCCTACCCGCAATCTCCTCTGAACCATCGAGATCGAAGCTTGCCCGCTCTGGGTCACCAGGGCTACCGCCTCATCATAGCGTTCATCCGACTCCTCTTCCTCGCCTGAGCCACTGGAATCCTCTTCTTTTTCTATTTCCTGCATCATGGCATCGTCATAAGATGAATTCCCTTGATTCTTCCAAAATTCCACAATATCGGAAGTTTCCTTTTCAGAAATGTAGGCCCCATGAATGCGCTTGATATGGGCAGTGCCCGGAGCGAGAAGGAGCATGTCCCCAGCGCCCAGGAGATGCTCGGCCCCTGAAGTATCGAGGATGGTCCGGGAGTCGATTTTTGAGGAGACCTTGAAGGAGATCCTCGTCGGGAAATTCGCCTTGATGAGCCCGGTCAAGACATCGACGGAGGGCCTCTGGGTTGCCAATATCAAGTGGATCCCTGCCGCTCTCGCCATCTGGGCAAGTCGGGCAATGGCAGTTTCAACTTCCTTTGAAGCAACCATCATCAGATCTGCGAGTTCATCGACTATTACCACGATGTAAGGCAGTTTTTCATCATTCACTTCATTGTAGGAATCAAAGCTCTTCACCCGGGCTTCCTCAAGCAACCGGTAGCGACGCTCCATTTCCCGAACAGCCCAGTTAAGAGCCCTGGATGCGAGTTTTGGATCCACTACGACAGGATGCAGGAGGTGCGGAATGCCCTCATAGCCGCTCAACTCGATCCTCTTGGGATCGACCATAAGGAATCGCACTTCTTCGGGAGTGGCATTATAGAGTATCGAGGCAATGATGGTATTGATGCCTACACTTTTACCGGCCCCGGTGGCTCCGGCGATCAACAGATGCGGCATTTTTGCAAGGTTGGCCATTGCCAGATTTCCTACTACATCGAGCCCAAGAGCAATGGAGAGCTTATGGGAGTGTTCACGGTAGGTCTCAGCCGCGATAAGCTCTCGAATATACACTATCTGTCGCACCTCATTTGGAATTTCGATACCGAGAGCTGCTTTCCCGGGCACCGATCCAACCACCCGCACGGACTGAGCCTTCAACCCCAGGGCAAGGTCGTCGGCAAGGCCGACAATTTTATTGATTTTGACTCCCGGGGCAGGCGAATATTCGTAGGTGGTCACCACGGGGCCAGGAGAAATCCCGACTACCTTGCCGGAAACCCCAAAATTTTTCAGCTTCTGTTCCAGCTGTTTCGAGACCTTATAATAGACCTCATTATCTAATTTTTTCTGAACCTGGCTCCCTTTGTTTAAAAGGGTCAGCGGCGGCAGCCGCCAATCGCCTCTGGCCACAGGTTTGGCAGCGAACTCCAGATCGGCGGCGGTTTCTTTTGCAACTGCAGCCGGTTCTTTGACAACAGGAACAGCGAGCAGAACCTGGGGTTCGAACGGCATCTTTTCCGATACCTCGGTGCCTCTTTCATTTTTGATATATTTGAAGTTCTCTCCACCGCCAATATTTCCTTTTGCCTTACGGTCGGAAACGACCGGCAGAAGCCGCCGCCATTGCCCAGTCACTTGCCATACCAATACCATCAGCCGATATGGTGAAAATTGAGTTGAGATCATCAGTGAAATCAAAAAGATCAGAATGAGGAATAAGATCGCCCCGCCATTCCCCACGATGGAATTCAACAGCGAAAATCCTGTCTTCCCGAGAAATCCGCCGGTATCAAAATATGTTGGATCTTTAATTACAAGCGATGAAAGCAATCCGCAAAAGGAGATAATGGCCCCGGTTAAACCGGCAATGACCTGGGGTAACCGGGCAAAGGACATTTTCGGGCCAAAAAAAAGGAAGGATAAAAGCAAGAGGAGAGAAGGCAGGAGATAGGCGCCCATACCGGTAAAACCAAACAATGCCCTGGCCATCAGCTGGCCAATCTCACCACACCAGTTTCCTGTGATTTTCAGATCTACCGAAATAAGACTGAGAAAGAGAAACAGAGAAACGAATATCCCGAAAACGGCCAGAGCCTCCTGCTTCAACCCTGGTCGCGGGTTTTCCAATTTTTGTACCATGATGCTTCCGCCACTCCTGTTTTTTGCAAAGACAATGATATTCCAGTCACAATATCTACATGGAATTCAATGGAAATGCAAGGAGTGGCCGTCACATGCCGATCAGGAATGCTCCAGTTTTCCTTTAACGGAATCGAGGATTCCATTAATAAATTTTGGAGAATCTTCGCCGGCAAATCGTTTAGCTATCTCAACAGCCTCGTTAATGGCGACCTGAGAGGGAACATCCTGTCTCTCGAGCATTTCATAGACGGCTATGCGCAGAAGATTTCTTTCGGTCGGGGCGATACGTTCCAGGCGCCAGTTGGTGGCCGCCTCGCTTATCAGCCGGTCCAGTTGCAGAATCTCCGAGGAAACGCCCTGCAAAAGCTCTAAAGCGTATGACCGTGCCTTCTTGTTTACCTGAAAGAGCGAACAGAAATGATCGAAGCGCTCGGCAAGGTCATACCCATATTGTTGATCAGGCCCAAGAGTAAAATCCTCCTGATAAAGGAACTGGAGAGCTACCTCCCTTGAATTTCGGCGCGTACCCATGAATTACCAGCAGAATTTGATTCCAACATAAAAAAAGACCTTACTTCTTGCCGCAAAAACAGAAGAAGTAAGGCATAAGAGAGACATCGGGTGACAGCGATCTGCTACTGAAGGGATGCCATCAGGTTCGCCATCTCTATAGCGGCAACGGCCACCTCGGCGCCTTTGTTTCCAGCCTTGGTGCCACTTCGCTCGATGGCCTGTTCAATGGTTTCCGTTGTCAAGACTCCGAAGAGCACAGGGACTCCTGTTTCAAGCCCTGCCTGGGCGGTCCCCTTTGACACTTCGCTGACCACCACGTCAAAATGAGGCGTTGCTCCACGAATTACCACGCCCAAAACGATTACCGCATTATACTTTTGCGAACCTGCGAGACTTTTAGCGACAAGAGGAATCTCAAATGCTCCCGGGACCCTGACAACATCGATATCGTCGCCGAGGGCTCCCGAACGAAGCAGGCTGTCAAGCGCTCCTTCCAGGAGCTTTTCACTCAGAAATGAATTGAACCTTGAAACAACGATTGCGAACTTCTTACCATCCGCCTTAAGATTACCTTCAATAAAATTAGCCATACCCTCACACCTAGAATGATTTAAATAGTCACGCCGCTTACCGGGCCGGGTGAATCGTCAACCTCAATAAGATGCCCCATCCGGTCTCGCTTGCACATAAGGTATTCCTTGTTTTCCTTGCTTGCGGGCATTTCCAGGGGAAATCTTGCGACAACTTCAATACCGTAGCCTTCCAGGCCGACGATCTTTTTTGGATTGTTGGTCAGAATTGCCATCTTTTTCACACCAAGATCCCGAAGAATCTGGGCACCTATACCATAGTCGCGCAGGTCGCTTTTAAACCCCAGCCGGTGGTTCGCCTCGACGGTATCCACACCTTCCTCGTCCTGCAGACAATACGCCTTAAGTTTGTTGACAAGACCAATGCCTCGACCTTCCTGTCGCATATAGAGGACAACCCCAGCCCCCTCCTGTTCGATCATCTGCATGGCCGCGTGCAGCTGCAGCCCACAGTCGCATCGCGAAGAACCGAAAACATCACCGGTAAGGCATTCGGAATGGACCCTGACAAGTACCCTCTCGGCTTTACCGATATCGCCTTTGACAAGAGCAATATGCTCGAGATTATCTACTGAATTGGAGTAAACCACCGCCTTAAACTCGCCGGCATGTTCCGTTGGCACGCGAGCCTCGACCTCTCTTTTAACTAATGTGTCCTCACGCAATCTGTAAGCGACAAGATCGGCTATGGTGGCTATTTTCAAATCATGTTTGGCGGCAAATTTTTCCAGATGCTCCATTCGAGCCATTGTCCCGTCATCGTTCATGATCTCGCAGATGACGCCTGCCGGCCGCAGCCCGGCCAGCCGGGAAAGATCAACGGATCCTTCGGTCTGTCCGGTACGGACAAGAACACCACCGTCTTTTGCCCGAAGAGGAAAGATATGACCAGGACTCACCAGGTCGGAGGGTTTGGCATTCGGGTCGACCGCCACCTGAACCGTCCGCGCCCTGTCTGCGGCGGAAATACCCGTGGAAACTCCGGATCTGGCTTCAATACTGACGGTAAAACCGGTGCCGAAGGGAGATGTATTATTATTGACCATCATTGGCAGGCCAAGCCGGTCGACCAACTCACCGCTGAGCGTCAGACAGATCAGGCCTCTCCCATACATGGCCATAAAATTGATGGCTTCGCCAGTAACCATCTCGGCTGCCATGTAAAGGTCGCCTTCATTTTCACGATCCTCATCGTCCACCAGGATGATCATTTTTCCGGCTTTGATATCCTCAACAACCTCTTCAATAGAACTGACAGCCATAATCTAACTCACATGCATTAAATTTTGTATTAACCTCACCCAGTAAGGAACACGATTACATAAAACCGTTCCTTGCCAGAAAGCCAGGATCGATACCTTCGCCTCTGTCTTGGGATTCCGACTGTGTCCTTGGCGACAACAGTTTCTCAACATATTTTCCGATAAGATCAACCTCGATATTGACCTTGCTTCCAACCTTCAAAGCTCCCAGGGTTGTAACCTTCAAAGTGTGCGGAATAATGGAAACGGCGAAAGAGCCCGATCCGCAACTGTTGACGGTCAGACTCACCCCGTCGATGGCAATCGATCCCTTTTCAATAATATAACGTTCGACCTCTCCTGGGACTGAAAACGAAAAAAGAGTGTATTGACCTGTTTCCTTCCGGCTTGAAACTGTGGCCATACAGTCGACATGACCGGAAACAAGATGGCCGCCGAGACGATCGGAAAGCTTAAGAGCACGCTCGAGGTTGACCTGCTCTCCAGGGCCAAGTGCGCCAAGCTTCGTCCGCGAGAGTGTCTCGGGAGAGACATCGGCGCAAAACCTTCGCCCGCTGATGTTGTAGGCAGTCAAACAGACACCGTTTATAGCGATCGATTCGCCTTCCTCAGGGTCGGTCAGCTCAAAACCGGCATGAAGGTCAAGGATTATACCTCCACCTCCAGTGCGCCTTCCGACAATCTTGCCCATCCCTTCTATAATCCCTGTGAACATAACAGAACGGCCCGTTGAAATCAGGTATTGGCAGCCAGTTCAGCCGCTTTTTCCAAATATCCGGCAGCAATATTTTTGTGCCCGAAGTTCTTATGAATAGAGGCAATAGTTCGGTATGTATCGGCAGCCTTTTCCCGTCGCCCGCTGCTCACATATATTCCCGCCATCTCCTCGAGAGTTGTTACCGTTCCCTGAGGATCGCGGTTATCCTGATAATGATCGAGCATCTCCAGACATCGGGCAATAGCCTTATCATACTGCTTAAGCCCCTTCTGCGCAGCAACAATCTTGTTCGATACCGCAAGAATACTCATTCGATCATTTGCTTTCTCACATATTGCCAGTGCCCGCTCATAATTTTTCAGAGCATTTTCAAATTCCTGACGGGCCAGACAAACGTTACCGAGTTGATTGCTGGCATTGGCAACTCCAGCCTCATCGCCTATTTCCTCATATCCGACCAATGCATTGTGGAGTGCCACTGCAGCCTGGCTGTACTCCCTCTGCTCGAGGAAGCGTTTTCCCTGTTCATATTCATTAATTACAGGGTTTTTTGATACTTGCGTCCCGCCATCGCTTAGAGGAACGATTGTCTCCAGGGATTGTAATGCCGATTTACTCATTGAATTTTCCTCCGTGTATCGCGCGTAATGCTTCAGCTGCCGCCTCGGCGACGGTTAAAGTCACCAGTCGGCCTTCCCGGCAGTACGTAAATTCTTCATGATCATCACAAAGCTCAGCCAGTTGAAGGGCTGCTTCGGTTGCTCCTATCCGCCCTAAGAGCCTTACCAGCTGCCCGCGAATCTGAGCCTCGGGGTGCTGCAGAAAATGAAAAAGATTGTAGAACGGTGTATTGCGTATGAGATCGGGCCTCCTGTCGGCAATTTCCGCAAGAGCCCAAAGGGACTGATTCAGGGTGGACGGCTGATTGATATAGTTCAGCAGGTGGCGGGTAAATGCGCCGAAGATATCGGGACGCAGTGCCACCACATAACCTATCGTCTCCACCATTCCCCAAGGAGTTGCAGCCGAATCGGAGCAGGCTTCATAAAGCCGGTGCAGCAGTTCGGAGACCGGACCCGGTTCACGGGTGGAAGTTCTGGACGAAACACGGCCAATTGTCCAAGCCACCTGCCAGCGTTTAGCCTCCGCCGGATCGTACAGCAGTCTCTGCATCAGCCTGAACGTCTTTTTGTCGTCAAAGCAGAGGGCAACCAGCGCGTCGATATCCTCAAGGTCCACGAGTTCCCTGACCAACACCTTGTCAGCCTTGCGGCGGACACGTTTTGCGTCCGGTGCGGGTTCAATAACAACACGTTGCGCATCGCGAAAAGCCGGCACAGTACCCTCCAGGATTTCGCTTTTTTTCTCTTTAATCCTTCTGGCGATCTCCTGGGCATCGGTATGCAGCCGGACGAAATATAAAACTCCCCGCACCGCACGACCGTCTATATTTTTTGTTGCGACAACCTGATGGGCAGTTTCATCGTAATTTTCAATGCGGCCGGTCAAATAATCATCTTCCGGCATAAGCTCCCAGGCAAAGTCGGCATTGTCGCCACAGGCGTAAACCAAAGTCTCGACAATTGCCGCCCCAATGTTATGGCCGGTGGCATCGCAGGTATAGACTGCCCCGCATTGACAGCGACCAACGGGGAATTCGTTCATCTTTCGGGCGGGAGCATCCGTCGCCCGCTCCACTTTCTGGCCGCAGAACGGACACCATGGACGAACTTTTATCTTTTCTTGAGGCATGAATCACTCTCGTTGTAAGCAGATTTCGGGCTTTACCCCAGTTTTTCCTGAAGTTTCGCCACGAAATTATGATCCACTGAATATCCCAGTTCCCGGGCCTTCTCCATATGGACCTTCGCCTCCGAAAAGTTTCCGCTGAAATAGAGTGCTACGGCCAGATTGTTGTGCCCGAGAGGAGATTCGGGATCCAGTTCCAGACCCTTCCGGGCAGCTATTACCGCCCTTTCGTCTTCGCCTTTCATTGTCAGAACCGACGTCAGGTTCATCCAGGCGCTCGCCAGTTTCGGATCGTGCTTGATAGCCTTTTCATACGCGGCGATAGACTTTTCAAACTCGCTTCGCTGCTGCCAGATCAGGCCTAAATTGGCATGGGCCTGGGCGCTTTCGGGATTGACTGCGATTGCCTGCTCATTTAATTGCTGGGCTTTATCCAGATCCCCCTGGCCAAAATGTATGGCCCCGAGGTTAATCATGCTTTCGCTGCTGAGATTATCAAGCTCAATCGCTTTTTCCAGTGCCTTGACAGCCTCGGCGATTCGCCCGGCTTTCATGTAGACGAGTCCGAGATGATGAAATGCCATTATTGACTTAGGATGCTCTTTGCATTTCTTTTCCAACTCTTCGATCACTTTAGGCAGATCTTCCTGCAACTGTTCAGACATAACTTTCCTCAATATGGTTAATATCATCAATCATAACAATCCCAATGTATGTCGGTCCGGACGGCGCCCCGAATCACTTTTCTTTTGTTCTCCGGCTGATCTGTTTTCAGGGCGGACCAACGAGCGCCTACACTATAGACACCCTGAGCGCACTTGCAACAACAAAAATCTCCTTTAACTTCCTCTTTCTTAACTAGGTATTGAACCGTCCGGCAAAGGAGAGGGCAAGATCCTTCTGCTGTTCGGCGAGGACCTTCTTGGCCACCAGAACATCTTTTGCTATCTGCTCGGCAAGCTCTTCCGGACCGGAAAATTTCCTTTCACTGCGAAGAAATTTCAGCAGGTTTACCTTGATCGGTTTCCCATAAATATCTTCTGAGAAATCAAAGATATGGGTTTCAGCAACCAGCTGCTCCTCCCCAAATGTAGGATTATACCCTATATTGAGAATCCCTCCGTAGCATTTCCCGTTACATATGACCTGGGTCACATACACCCCATGCCTGGGGACCAGATCTTCTTCATTGAATTTCAAATTAGCCGTGGGAAAACCGATTACCGGACCTCCGCGCTGCTTGCCTATCTGCACGGTGCCACGTATCTGGTAAAAGCGGCCAAGCAGTTCCCTGGCTGACGACATGTCCCCCTCGCGCACAAACTCACGGATCCTGGTGGAACTGACAAGCTGATCGTGAATATAGAAGGCATCGACCACCGTCACCGGAAATCCGTACATTTCACCCTGCTTCTTCAGGCATTCGATATTGCCGCTACGTCCTTTCCCGAAGGCATAATCATACCCTACCACCAGTTCCTTAACCCCCAGACGTTGCACCAGCAGGGAAGCAACAAATTCATCGGCCGGAGTCTTGGCAAACTCTCTGGTAAAGGGAATAATCAGCAGGACATCGATCCCCGACATTTCAATGAGCTCAATCTTCTGTTCGCAGTTCGAGATCAGCTTGATGCCGCCGGGCAGCAAAACCTGCAGCGGATGCGGATCGAATGTGATGGCAACGCTTGTCCCCTTTACGGCACGGGCCTTGCGTACAACCGTATTAAACAGTTGCTGATGACCGCAGTGCACCCCGTCAAAGTTGCCGATAGTGACGCAGGCATTCGGGAAATTTTGAGAAATATCTGAAATACTGGTGTAAATTTTCATAATGCCTGCATCGTTTATTTTTTTTATTTTGTCCTGCGAAGAAAGTCTTGACAAAAAACCGCGCAGGAAGCATATTCAAGCGCGTTGCCGAAGTGGCGGAATTGGTAGACGCGCTAGGTTCAGGGTCTAGTGGGGGTATCCTCGTGGAAGTTCGAGTCTTCTCTTCGGCACCAGTTAAATAGCTCAAGGGCTGCAATCTTCATGATTGTAGCCCTTTTTGCTTTTCAGCACTCTGCATTTCCATCCTGCCGTACCCTTTTACTCTTATCTCTTTGTAAGTCCTGACAATTCAGGTAATCGTTCACCGGTACGCATCAAAAGACTGCATAACCCGACATGTAACCGTTCATCCAGTGCTCCAGGTTCTTTCAAGCAGGTCGCTGAGCTATAGTTGGCTATGTGAGGTGGCCTGATCGGACGAAAATGGGGTGCTGGTGAACGGTTGCCAATTCAGAAGACTAACCATGGTCAAGATGGGTGCCGTATAGCATGATTCAGCAAGAGTTGCAATCACTGAAAAAAATACCGGCTGTCCCTTATCATCACTCTCCCCCCTTGCTGCTGCCCGGATTGCTCTGTCAGGAAACGTGCTATTATCATCACAAATCCTTATGCATAACTCAAACCTTCATGAAATAGGTGGCGCGGCTCATTCATCTATCGCATGTAAGTGCGAGCGGGATCTTCATGAAATCAGGGATAATTTACCGACATAATTTTGTCCTTCAACCGCATCTAAAACTTGACGATAGATATAAATGCTCATATTATGCCTGTGTTTGGAGTATTTTTGATAGTCAAATACGTTTTTATAATGGTGTGAACCACCCTAGCATAATTGAAGGAGTGAAGAATGCTTGAACTGAAAAAAGGAGAGGATATTCTCGCGGTTGTTGGTGGTGTCGCCACTATTGCCGAGGCACGTAACGTTTTTGCCGACAAGCTCGACAACGTCAACCTCCAGAAACTGTCGCTGATCAGGAATGAAGAAGCGTTGATTAAAGTTGCCAATGCCATAATTCTCGGCCGGCCCGACAGCGTTTTTATCAACACCGGCTCGCCGGAAGACATCCAATGGATCAGAGAGTATTCGCTGAAAAAAGGTGAAGAAAAGAAGCTCGCCAAGAAAGGCCATACCATCCATTTCGATCTCCCTCAAGATCAGGCTAGATTAGTCAATCAGACCTATTACATTATCAACCCGGGAGAAAAAATGAGCTCCCTGGCAAAATCCGTTCTTCGCAGCGATGCGCTAGATTACGTCAAAAAATATATGCCGGGAATTATGGCCGGCAAGACGATGATCGTCGGATTTTACAGTCGGGGACCTGTCGGCGCAGAGGCGGCTATCCCTGCAATCGAAATGTCTTCATCAGGCTACGTTCTCCACTCGGCCGAACTTCTTTACCGGAATTGTTTTGAACATTTTGATGCGGAGGCCGAACGCGCCGGACTCTTTTTCACCAATGTTCACGCCGAAGGAAACAATACTCCGGAAGATGTGCCAAATGCCCGGATTTTCATGGACCGAAGCTGGATGACAACGTTCTCGACCTTTTGCACCTACGCCGGCAACACTCTGTTGCTGAAAAAAGGCAACCACCGCTTCAGTGTCGATTATGCAACGTATTATAAATTTGAAGAACAGCTCTCGGAGCACATGTTTATTACCGGCATGACGGGACCAGGGGGGCGGAAGACATTTTTTGCCGGAGCTGCACCGTCGGGTTGCGGGAAAACCACTACTGCCATGGTAGGGAGTGATTTCATCGGCGATGATCTGGCTCAGATGTGGATTGATAAAAATGGCGTGCTTCGGGCTATCAATCCTGAAAAAGGGATCTTCGGCATCGTAGAGGATGTCAATAAAGAAGGCGATCCATATCTGATGGAATGTCTGCGAGGAGACAATACCGAAGTTATCTGGTCCAATGTCCTGATTGCCGACGGAGTCCCCTACTGGGTTGGCAACGGCGAAGAAGCACCGGACAAAGGAGTGAATTTCCAAGGTGAATGGTTTAAAGGAAAGACCGATGCCAATGGAAAACTCATCCCGATGTCCCATAAAAACTCTCGATGCACCTTACTTGCCTCGGCAATAGCCAATCATGCAACAGAGTTGGCGGAATCACCGGAAGGGGCACCGATCAAAGTAATCACGTATTCAGGGAGAGACAGCGATACCATGCCGCCGGTCTGGGTTGCCAAAACTCCTGACGAGGGAGTAGTCATCGGCGCTTCAATCGTCTCTAAAGCAACTGCCACCGAAGTAGGCGCCACCGGTGTGAACAGGCAGCCGTGGGCGAACGCTCCCTTCATTCCCGGCGCCTTGGCCGATTATATGAAGGCGCAGTTTATCCTTTTCAATTCGAGCAAATTCACCGACACCACTCGTCCTTTCATGGCTGGTTTAAATTATTTCCTCACCCACGGAAATCGTGGGGGGAGTGGCGATAAACTGCTCGGTGAGAAAAAGGATGTCAAAGTCTGGCTTGGATGGCTTGAGCTTTTTGCTAACGGCGATGTGGAAGGGATTTCAACACCGATCGGGTATCTCCCCAAATACGATGACCTGGTTAAACTGTTCAAGACTATCGACAAGGAATACCCCAAGTCACTGTATGAACAACAATTCAGTCTTTACATAGATAAAATTGTCGACCGTATCGATTTACAGCGCAATGCTTACAGTAAAGAAGCGGACATTCCCGTCAGGCTTTTCGAGATATACGAAAAACAAAAAAATCAGCTGTTGCAACTGAAAGACCGATTCGGTTCTATTGTATCGTCAGACAAATTTATATAACACAGTCCTGATTGCTGCCCGGCCCTCAATTCAAACCGGGCAGCAATTCCTCCACCGTCATGAAACTCCACTCACCGCCATCAAGATCTCCGGCTATTCAGCATGTCCTGGATTGATCCAAATCACCCCGCCACCCACCCAGAAGACATACAGAACACCGCTCAACCGGGCGAAATTCGAATAGCCGAAATTAACGATCCCGAGATCCTCAACATTTATTCCCTGGTGCTCTCAGCGGCGGATATCACCCACCGCATCCGAATGCACTCCAGCACACACATGGAGATTTTTGTAGCTCCATCCATGCAGGAAAAAGCGTTATATGAACTTGCCGCATATGCGGATGAAAACAAAATCCTGCAAAAATCTGAGAAAACCTTTGCCCCTACATTCAGGGCCATGGCGCCGCTTCTGATCGGTGGCCTGGTTCTAATGTATGGAATTTCCGGCGAATGGCGGCCGGATTCCTATTGGTTTGTCAAGGGCGCAGGGGATTCCCGCGCTATCCTTGAAGATTTTGAATTCTACAGATTGGTTACTCCGCTCACCCTGCACGCCGACCTGGTCCATCTCCTGAGCAACTGTATTCTCGGAGTGTTTCTCCTCCACTTTTTCCTTCAACTCACCGGCAACGGCATTGGCCTCACAACTTTGCTGCTTACCGCTGCCACCGCCAATTTTCTCAATGTCATGCTTCACGGGCCAGGACATTTATTTGTCGGCTATTCCACCGCCAATTTCAGCATCATCGGAATGCTTTGCACCATCAACTTTGTCGGGAAATCGTCACGATTCCGACTGCACTTTCTCATGCCGATCATGGCTGGTCTGGCACTTCTCGCTTTTCTTGGCTCCTCCGGGGAAAGAACCGACCTCGGCGGGCACCTCTTCGGCCTGTTATGCGGACTCGTTGCCGGCAACCTTGTGCGCTTGCCTCTTTTTTCTCTGCTTCGGGAATCGTTTAAGGTGCAAAGCATGCTCGGCCTCGCGGCGTTTCTGGCCATATGGGGTTGCTGGATGTTTGCGGTATTTCAATAAATTCTATTTTGATAATTATATTTCCAATCATTCCACTACGATTCACATTGCAATCGGTGCCATCTATTATTACTTTTAGTGGCTAAAACTGAAGCACATTGAGACATCTTCTTTCCCGCCTCTTCATTGTGAATGAAACGGTGTTGCGGAAATTAGATTATCGGAAAACTATGGCCAGGAGATTTTCTATGTCCAACCAAGATCAACAGCCTCCCTGGGGAAAGAAGCACAAGCCGCAGACCCCGGAAGAAGTTGTGGCACAGCTTATTAACAAATTGCAGGATTTCTTTTCCGACAAAAAGACCCCTCCTCCCCCAGGGGACGGCAGGGCACCTGCCGGTCCACCATCCTCACCATTCGCCAATATCGGCAAATTGCTGGCGGTAATACTTATTATCGTCGTTCTGCAGGGTGTCTATTCATCCTTTTTTAAGATTGCACCGAGCGAAGTCGGAGTAATCCTGAGACTTGGCCAATACTCCCGGACAACGCCACCGGGCTTGCATTTCAAGATTCCGTACATCGATAGATTGTATAAGGTCGATGTGGAGAATATCCGGAAGGAGGAATTCGGGTTCCGCAGCCGAACACCCGATCAGCGGGCGGTAATCGACACTCGTGGCTTCGACATGGAATCTCTCATGCTTACGGCTGATACAAACGTTATCAATGTCGCCTGGATTGTCCAATACAAGGTAGCCGACCCCTATGCGTTTCTGTTCAAGGTTTCCGACGTGCGTCAGGCTATCCGGGATATTTCTGAAAGCGTCACGAGGCGGATTGTCGGCAACATGGATTTTGATTATGTCCTCAGTAACCGCGATCTTCTCGCAGCCTCGGTGAAAGCAGAATTGCAGACCCAACTCGACGGCTTATTCCCCAAAGGAATGTCAGGGGTTTCCATCGGTACCGTGCAGTTCCAGGACATCAATCCGCCGGATCAGGTCAAACCGGCATTCAATGAGGTCAATGAAGCAGATCAGGATATGAAGCGGCTGGTCAACGAAGCCCAGGAAACCTATAATCGCGTCATCCCAAAAGCATCCGGCGATGCAAAGAAGATGATCGAGGAGGCTTACGGTTATCAGGCGCAGCGAATCAATAACGCACAGGGCGAGACCCAGCGCTTCAACGATATCCTGGCCGAGTACAACAATGCCCCGGATGTGACCCGTACCCGGATGTACCTCGAAACGATGAAGGAAACCCTGCCAAATGTGAAGTCGGTCTATGTCATAGACAAGGATCAGCAGTCTCCGCTTCCTCTCCTGAATATTTCTTCGCCGGGCGGTCAGTCGACAATACAGCCTAAGAGCGCTACTCCTTAAAGGAAACTCATATGAAACAGCTAGCACAATTCTTTCTTGTAGGTCTCGTCCTTTTGGCGATTGTCGTAGTTTACGACGGCTTCTTCATTCTTGAAGAAGGCAAACAAGTCGTTATCACCCAATTTGGTGCACCGGTCGGTGACCCGGTTATAGATGCCGGTATTCACTTCAAGATGCCGTTTATTCAGCATACCGAGGTTTTTGAAAAGAAGATTCAGATCTGGGACGGTGAAGCGAACCAGATCCCGACCAACGATAAAACCTATGTTTATCTCGACGTCACCGCCCGCTGGCGTATCACGAATGCCCTGCAGTTCCTGCAGGCTGTGAAAACCGAGGCAAGAGCACAATCTTTGCTGAGTGATATTATCAACGGTACGGTTCGTGACATGGTAAATAAAAACAACCTTATCGAAATTATCCGCAGTTCCGACTGGTCGCTCGCCACCATGTCGGAAACCACGGAAGCCAGCAATATCGGAACGAAACCTGTGAACGGCCGTGACCGGATAGCGGCGCAGGTAGTTGAGATAGCGAAAAAGACTACCCCGCAATACGGGATCGAGCTGATCGATGTAATGTTCAAGAGGGTAAATTACATCGATTCCGTCCGCCTCAAAGTATATGACAGGATGATCTCAGAAAGAAAACGTATCGCCGCGGAAAAACGCTCTACGGGTGAAGGCCTGAAGGCCGAAATCCTGGGAACGGTTGAACGAAAACTTAAGGAAATAATATCCACTGCCAACAAAGAAGCCGTGACCGTCAAAGGTAAAGCGGATGCCGAGGCAACCAGGATCTATGGCGAAGCGTACACCAAGAATCCTGACTTTTACGCTTTCCAGAAAACTCTTGAAAGCTATCAGGAAATCATCGGCGAGAATACCTCTATCGTTCTTTCTTCCGACTCCGATCTCTACCGGTATCTCAAGTTGGTAAATCCTAATTAGTACCTTAGACTCCTTGAGGGGCGTGAGGGCACTCTCTTAGTCGTTAAAAAAGGAGAGCTGGGGATAAAACCTCAGCTCTCCTTTTTTCTGCGGCTTGCTGCAAAGAAACATTCTTCCTTCGCTCGCCTGTTCAACCCGTCAACCCGTTTTTTCGTCACGATCCAATCCGTCACTGGTCCCCGGATAAAAAGGAACCTGCTGCGGCTTGAATGGGATTCGCCCCTTGGCGGTAAGCAGTACAAGAAAATCTTCCAGTTCTTCCTCTTTTTCAATCACATCAATTTCAAGCTGCTCGAAGCGGCAGTTACACTTGCTGAGTTGTCCTTCACACCAGGGACAGACCTCTACCGCACAGCCAAGGAGATGATATTCTCCTTCACTGACACCGCATGCCGGACAAACGGACGGTTCACCGTTCAGGTTACTGCCGTATTCCTCGAGATCGGAAACCGGCGGACAACTTTTCAAGAACTCTTCCTGATTGTCAAAACCAAAATAGCTAAGCACCTCGGGATCCAACTCTTCCGTATCTTTATACTCACCAAGCCAGACAACTTGATGGACAGACGAGACATAAAGATAGGAGATAGAGGGAGTGGAGACAACAAACAGAGATACCCCCTGATGATGCACGAGTTGTGCTATCTGCAGAGCAGGCTCCTCCCGTGCATCAGGCAGAGCCAGGTAATACTCCCGAAGCAGATAGAGAACTTGCGGGCTATTACGGTATTTATGTATCACTGCAGCTGCCGGCTCGATCTGATCATCGGACACGGCATATTTCATATACGTTTTAACTTCATCGACCAGTTGCTGCAGTTGTTTGCTTTCCGACATATTAATTCCCATGAACATGAAAATACGGTTCAACCGCGTTTTGTTCGTTTGCTCCCCGCTCTTTTGCGATTCACAACCGGATAAAACTAAAAATAAAGATGCACTGCGAAAAAGTCAAAATGTACTGCATGCAAAGCATGCAGATACGCAACTATTTGGCAAGACTCTTGCCTATTTCGATATTCACTGTCAAGGGAACATCGAGCCTCAGCGCATTTTCCATTGCCGACTTGATCGCAGGTATGGCAATATCAAGTTCGTTTTCCGGCATTTCGAAGACAAGTTCATCATGGATCTGCAGAAGCATTTTTCCTGACAGGTTCTTGGCTTTCAAGGCACGACGACATTCTATCATCGCCAGCTTGATGATGTCGGCAGCTGTCCCCTGGATCGGGGTGTTAATTGCGGTTCGTTCGGCAAACTCCCGCTGCACCTTATTTTTCGAATGAATTTCAGGAACACTGCGCCGCCGCTTCAAGAGAGTGGTAACATAGCCTTGCGTACGTGCCTTCGCCACTATCTCCTCCATGAAACGCTGTACCCCGGTATACAGCATAAAATATCGATCAATGAATCTCTGCGCCTCTTTCCTGCCGATATCCAGCTGGTTAGCAAGACCAAAGCTGCTCATGCCATAAACAATTCCGAAGTTGATTGATTTGGCTACCCGGCGCATCTCCGAAGTAACAAACAAAGGCGAGATACCGAATATTTCGGCGGCAGTTCTGGTGTGGACATCGTCACCTGCCTTAAAGGCGCCGGCCAACGCCACGTCACCTGAATAATGAGCGAGGACGCGTAAATCGATCTGCGAATAGTCCGCCGACAGGAAGACCAATCCCTCACCGGGCACAAAGGCTCCGCGGATTCGGCTCCCCTCTTCGGTCCGGATCGGGATGTTCTGCAGGTTCGGGTCGCTGCTCGATAATCGGCCGGTAGCAGTGACTGCCTGATTGAAGGATGTATGTATCCTTTTCGTTACCGGGTCCTGTAACTGGCCAAGCTTATCGACATATGTCGATAACAGTTTGGCTACAGTGCGATATCGCAACACCAGCTCCGGCAGGACATTTTTCTTTGCCAGTTTTTCCAACACTCCCACATCGGTTGAAAAACCCGATTTGCTCTTTCTTCCGGTCGCCAGCCCCTGTTCCTCAAAAAGGACCTGTCCGAGCTGGCGGGGCGAATTGATGTTGAATTCGTGCCCCGCCAACTCATAAATCTGCCCTTCCAACATGCAGAGTTTTTCGGCGAACTCCCGCGACAATCCGGAAAGAACATTGCTGTCCACTGTGATTCCTGCGATCTCCATCTCGGCAAGGATTGTGACAATTGGCATCTCAACCCGCCAAAACAGATCCATTACCCCCTTTGCTTCGAGCAGAGGTGCAAACTCCCGCCAGAGCATGAGTGTTCCATACACGTCTTCGCAACTGTAGATTCCCGCTCTTTCAACATCCACATAGGCGAAACTGTCTTTCCTCTTATCTCCCCCTGTAACCTCGGCATAGGTCGTCATTTTCAGGCCGCGCTGATGACAAAGATCATCGAGTTTTAATGACCGGCCGTTTTCGGTGAGGTATGCGGCTATCAAAGTGTCAGCCATTTGTCCGCCGAGTTCGATCCCCCACTGCTGCTTGAGCACGGTAATATCGTATTTGAGATTGTGGCCGATCTTCAAAGAATCCTCGGATAAAAGCAGCGGACGAACAGCTGTCAGAACCTCTTGTTGTTGAAGCTGACCGGAAGCAAGACTCCCATCTGCGTTGCAGTGGCCGACGGGAATGTAAAAGGCCCGTGTAAGATCCGCACAGAGAGAGATCCCTACCATCCGTGCAGTTCTCGCATTCAGTGAAGTCGTTTCGGTATCGATTGACAAGATTGGCCCCCGGGACAGGATCTCAATCATTTCCTTGAGCTGTTCGTGAGTCTGGACAAGGGTAAAACCCTCTGCCGGTACGGGCAACGTTGTATCGATTCCTTTCAGCAGACTGGAAAATTCCAGTTCGGTGAAGATTGCGCACAACTGCTGGTCATCGGCCGCCTGAAGGGCATACGCAGACAGTTCGCCCGGAATGCATACATCGGACTTCAAACTGATCAATTCCCTGGAGAGATAGGCCTGTTCCTTCTGTTCTATAAGCTTTTCCTTCATTTTCGACTGTTTCAAGTTGTCGATACGTTCATACAGGCCATCCAGACTGCCGTAGCTGTTGATCAGCTTTTCCGCTGTCTTTGGACCAATCCCGGTAACCCCCGGCACATTATCGGAACTATCCCCTACCAGGGCAAAGAGCTCAAGGAGCTGCTCCGGATACACGCAATATTTGCGATATACCGCCTCCCTGTCCATCACCTTATCCTGCATGGGATCCCACATCACCACGTTGTCCCCGACCAGCTGCAAAAGGTCCTTGTCTCCCGAGACCAGAACAATTCTATGGCCCAGGGCTGTAAATGTCCGCACCACAGAGGCAATGATATCATCCGCCTCCATGCCATGTTCCTCCAGCATGAGAATGTTGGAGGCTTCGACAAACTTTCTGATATATGGAATCTGAAGTTGTAGATCGTCAGGCATTACCGACCGGTTCGCCTTATATGCCTCATAAATTTCGTGCCGGAAAACCGGCCCGCGGTTATCAAAGGCAATTGCAATATATTCAGGTGTTTTTTCTCGTATAAGGCGCTTGACCATGTTGATAAAGCCAAGAACCGCGTGGGTCGGAAATCCTTTGCTGTTCGAAAGGGGCACTATGGCATGATAGGCACGATAAATATAGGAACTTCCGTCAATGATGTAGATTTCTTTCACAGTTTATATAACTCCATTCGAAACGTAGGATCATGAACATTTTGGTATCTCCCCAGAGCAGAAGCTCACTTATAACGTCAACGCTCACGAAAGTATAGTGACTTTCCCAAAAAAAGAGCCCCGAACAGAAGATCTGTCCGGGGCTCTTTCTCATCCTGCTATTTATATGGCTTATCAGCTGGCCGCTTTCACCCATGAAGCTTGAGGTCCCTTGTCACCGTAGGTCTCACCGAAAACGACACTGTCACCTTCGCTGAGATTCTCCATGATCAAATTTTTGAGGGCATTTTCATGAAAATAAATATCCCTCTTATCCGATGACATGATGAAACCATATGACTCGTGTGGAGAAATCTTCCTGATCACACCAACTTTGTCTGTCGACTCTTCAACACCCGGTTGCTTTATGTTTTTCCTCTTTTTTCGTTGTATTTCCTTTAACTGCAAAGCCAACACGTCAAAAGACTCGGTAAGCGCGGCACGCACTGTTTCTGCATTCCTGGTGACAACGACCGTATCGTTTGGTACCGACGCTACAAGTTTGATCTCATACCCTCCCTCTTTGTAGTGGGCGGTGGCTTCAATGCTGATGCGTAAATGAAGGACGAAATTGGGATAGTGGCGAATGAGCTTTTCCTGTTCTTCAGTGATTTTTGTCTGCCAACTTTTACGTAGTTCAACATTTCGGGCTTCGATCTTAAGTTCCATATAATCCCTCCATCACGGATTCAAACAATGACAATGCCATTGTTCTACTCATGCATCGCAAGATGCAATCCCTTGCAGGTCGTCATCGCGTCGGACAGTGCGCAGGGAATACAACTTGACCATCCGATCGAAAACGACCTGCTTATGGCTATATTATATTCTCCTCAGCCCCAGATGCAAGGATGCTGCCTTGATTTGCCTTTCACAATTCAGGTACCACTAACATTTTTAACACTAGTACTTCAGAATTCTAGCCATGTGGAAAATTTCTTAGTACAATGCTGTCTCTTTTTACGTTCCTTGAGAAGAAAAGAACAAAAAATCGGGAGATCCAGATGAAAGACAGTAAGAAAGGAGTTGTGCTGCTGAACATGGGTGGTCCCGATACCCTTGAAGATGTCAGACCGTTTCTGTTTAATCTATTTTGTGACCGACAAATAATACGACTTGGCCCAGCTTTCATGCAAAGACCTCTGGCCTGGCTCATTGCTCGCCGGAGAGCTCCGAAGAGCAGGGCCATTTATGCAAAAATCGGCGGCGGGTCCCCCCTTAAATCAATAACACTTCAACAAGCCGATGCACTGCAGAAAGCTTTGTCGACTGAAGGCAACCATCTTGTCGCCATCGCCATGCGCTACTGGTATCCTTTTGCCGATCAAGCGCTGCAGGCACTGCTTCGGCAAGGTGTCGACCGAATAATCGTGCTCCCCCTGTATCCCCACTACTCAAAAGCCACCACCGGTTCATCGCTTCACCATTTTCGAGAAAGCCTTGAAAGGCTTGCGCCGGGTTTGCCGATCAGCATCATCTCTTCCTGGCAAACTCAGCCATCCTATATCCGTGCTGTGGCTGAAAATATCACGAAGGGACTGCAAACCTTCGCAGATCGGGAAGTTACAATTCTATACAGCGCCCACAGCCTTCCCGTATCTTTTATCAGGGAAGGTGATCCCTATGTCGACCACATTACCGAAACCATAGAGGCGATTGAGAAATTAACCGGCAGGAAAGGAAAACTGTGTTACCAGAGTCGAAGCGGGCCGGTCGAGTGGCTGTCCCCTTCCACTCAGGAAACAATCGAGCGGCTTGCAGAGGCAGGTTGCAGGAATATTCTCATGGTGCCGATCAGTTTTGTCTCCGATCATATTGAGACTCTGTACGAAATCAGCATCCTCTTCAAGGAACGGGCAGAACAATTGGGGATGTATCTTCATGCCTGCGACTCGCTTAATACCCATCCCACTTTCATCCAAGGATTACGTGAACTAGTGTGCTCAGTTCCGGAGAACGCCGCTTCAGAACCAGTCGCCCTATGAATAAGGTACTAACACCCCACAAGGGTACTCTTTTCAGTGCCCCCTTGAGGGATGAAAAACAAGAAATGAATTTCTAGGGTACTAATCCCTGGCCATTGAAGTCTGAAATCGTCGCATTCGCACATTCATCAGAACACCCAGAGCGAGCATAGTCGTCAGTAATGAAGAGCCTCCATACGAAACAAGCGGTAAAGGAATGCCAACAACCGGCAGTAACCCCATAATCATCAGGAGGTTAATCACAGCCTGCCAGAAAATCAGGGTTACAACCCCGAAAGCAAGCAGCACTCCAAAGCGATCTCTGGCATGCATCGCCACATTCAAGCCCCATATCAGCATGAAAAAATAAATACAAATAAAGGCCGCACTGCCGGCAAAGCCCCACTCTTCTCCCCATACCGAAAAAGCAAAGTCAGTATGACGCTCCGGCAGGAAATGCAGATGCCCCTGGGTCCCTTCCAGATATCCCTTCCCGAACTTGCCGCCGCTGCCCACCGCAATCTTTGACTGCATAATCTGGTAGCCGCTGCCCATGGGATCGCCTTCCGGATTCAGGAAAGTCCGAATCCTCTGCTTTTGATAGGGTTTCAACATACTTCCCCAGGCAAACAGGGCAAGACCTATACCAAGACTCCCTAACGTGAGCAATGTTGATGTTCTGAGTTTCACAAACAGCGTCATCGACACAAATATTATCCCTAGCATCAAAGCTGTCCCCAGATCAGGCTGCACGAGAATAAGGACAAAGGGTATTGCAGTAAGGCCGATCGGAACTACAAGTTCCTTGATCGTATACCCATCGACAATCTCCTTTCTCGAATAATAACTGGCAAGGGTTATCACCAGCATGAGTTTTGCCGGTTCGGATGGCTGCAGTTTGAAAAATCCGAGGTTGATCCAACGCTGCGCCCCTCCGGCCTTGCTGCCGATCACTAAAGCGAGCAAAAGCAGAATGATGATAAGGGCGAAAAAAGGGTAATTCCAGAAGTGCAGTTCCTGGTAGTCAAAGCTGATAATAAAAACGAAAGCAGCAAAGGAGATGAGAAAAAAGTATCCCTGCCTTACGTACGGAGCCATACCCACCTCTTTCGGCGGGAAAGACGCACTGTAGAGATTAAAGAAGGCCATGGCGCATACCAGAAAGATAAGCAGCAACATTACCATATCGAAGTGCTCAAACAAGCGCCTGTCTATTCGAATCATTCTCCTCCCTCTTCTTGCTGGTCAATCACTGCCGGAATTGCTTTTTCCTCGCTCTCAGTGTTGATTTTACCGCTAAAGTACTGATTGAGCACCGCTCTGGCAATGGGACCGGCGCCTGAACCGCCATGCAGTCCATGTTCGACCAGAACCGTCACCGCTATTTCCGGGTTTTCCGCCGGCGCATAACAGGTAAACCAGGCATGATCCCGGAATTCGTACGGAATGTCCTGTTCCTTGAGACCACGATACACGGCAAGCCTCACCACCTGGGCTGTTCCCGTTTTTCCGCCGATCCTCAATCCTTCGATTGCGACATTTCGGGCAGTACCACGTTTTCCCTGGACAACTTCTTCCATCCCTTTTCGTATGCTTTGCAAATACCGCTCGACACCAGGCAATTCACTCACCAGTTCAGGGGCAAAATTCTCAACGACATTTCCTTGCGGATCGACAACCTGTTCAACAATTTTGGGACGATACACTTTCCCGCCGTTGGCAAGTGCGGATGTCATCACACACATCTGCAGAGGAGTCACAATATTAAAACCCTGGCCGATGGCAACCGAAAGTGTTTCGCCATCCTGCCATTTTGCCTTGCGGTACTTTTCCTTCCATTTCTTGGTTGGCGTAAGCCCCTCCTTTTCGAACTCCATCTCGGCCCCGGTTTTCTTGCCGAGACCAAGTTTCTGGGCGTACTCTGCAAGAGTATCCACTCCGACCCGAGCCCCTACCTGATAGAAGTAGACGTCACACGATTCGCCGATGGCTCTGTTGAGGTTGACCGTACCGTGCCCGCCCCTTTTCCAGCATCTGTACGTCCGGTTGCCATACCTCATTTGACCGGGACAGTAAAAAGTGGTGTCTTCGTCAATCACTCCTTTGGCAAGACCTGCCAGAGCGGTAACCATTTTATAGGTTGAACCGGGAGGGTAGGTAGCCTGTACTACCTTATTGAGAAGCGGATGTTTTGGATTGTCCAGCAAGGCCTGCCATTGCTGCTTGGAAATTCCTCCGACAAATTCCTCAATATGAATGGTGGGTGCTGAAACGGCAGCCAGCAATCTGCCGGTGTTCACTTCCATGACCACAACTGCGCCCGATTTATCGCCGGCCGCCATATAGCTCTCGGCAATCTGCTGCAAATCGAGGTCCAGAGTCAAACGGATTTCCCGCCCCGGAAGTGGCTCAACGGTTTTCAGCTGCTTTTGCTCGAACCCCTTGGCATCCACCTCACTATACGTATACCCCTTCTCTCCGCGCAGATCGGCTTCCCGCAGCTTTTCTATCCCTCGCTTGCCAATAGTGTCCTGACCGTTATAGATCTCCTTGTCTACTTCCTCAAGATCCTTTTTGGATACTGTTCCGAGGTAGCCGATGGTACTCGCAGCGAGATCTTGGTAATGATAGACCCGGACAGGCTGGACTTCTGTCCGGATACCGGAGAACTCGTGGTTATGATTTTCCAGATAAGCGAGAGTTTGCCAATCGACATCTTCTTTCAGACGAATCGGCAGATATCGAGGTGTGCCCGATGCATCCCGCATTTTTTCCCACAACTCGGAGATGTCCATGTTGAGAACAGGGGCCAATCTCTTCAGGACATCGCCGACATCAGGTGAATCTTCCTGAATCAGAACAACATTGAAGGAAGGCCTGTTTGTGACTATCTCCCGACCATGCCGATCCAGGAGGTGACCTCTGGGGGGGGCAACCTGACGAATCCTGACCCGGTTGCTGTAAGCACGCGTTTCATATTCAGGTCCGTTTGAAATTTGCAGCATCCAGAGCCGCATGATGATGATGGCAAAGAAAAAAAGAACAACCACAGCAGCGCCAAGTAACCTCTTCTTCAACAGATTAAGGGCGCCTTCGTCCTTTTCCTCGATATCCTCAATTTCTTTAAAAACCGGTTTAAGATTCAATTCGCCCTCGTGTCAGATGGGTTTTGGAGGGCGTCGCCGGGTCGGTTTACTCCGCAGTCGACGTTTTTGCATATACTCATATAAACTGTTAAACAGAATGAACAGCGGAATTGAAGAAATAACCACCAAGGCCGTGCGCTGGAGAGCAACCACCCATGACCATTCCAGCAATTCTTCCGGTACCAGCAGCGAATAAACAAAATAAAAAAATATCTGTACCAGAAAATAGCAGAGACCAACCAACGGTAACTGGTAGGTAGACTCCTTGATCGGGCTTTTATCGGTAATACCTTTCAACGCTGAAAAAACAAGGAGACAGATCAGTGGATAAATTCCGAGATGAATCCCGGCAACGACATCCATTACCCAACCCAAAGTGAAAACAAGCAGAATTCCAGGAACCCAGGCGAACCGATAGGCGATGAAGGCCACCAGAATGAAGATGAAATCCGGACGTACGAGCCACGCAGGCAAATATTGCAAAAGAGTGGTTTGGGCAACAATTAAGGCTATTCCCATCAGCCAAAATGCGAAGACCAACATTTTCGCTTCTTACCTCTCATTTGACAGATTCATCGACCCCAACACCGATCTGCGATCTGTCGGATCGATAAATACAAATTCCAGCTTTTGAAAATCAATATGGGACTGCACTTCGATTTCCTGAAACATTCCTCGTTGTTTTTTTATGATGTTCGACACCTTTCCCAGTGGTATACCGGCGGGAAACACCCCACCGATGCCGGCAGTGACAATGTGATCGCCAACCTCGACATCGGCATTCTTTAATACGTATTGGAGAAGATAGCCTTTTTCCCCTGCACCCTTCAAGATGCCTCTTACCCTGTTTTTCTGTATCATGGCATCTATTGCACTGCTGGGTGCAATGGCAAGCAGGACTTTTGAATAATGCTCGGCCGTATGAATAACTTGACCGACAACCCCATTCGGGGCCAAAGCGATCATTCCCTCCAGGACATCGTCCTTTTTCCCCCTGTCAACTACAATGGTCTGATACCAATAAGCAGGTTCCTTGCCGACCACCCGAGCTGCAAGCGGTTCAAAATTCAATTTTTCTTTGAAGGCAAGAAGCTCCTGAAGATGGAGATACGTCGCATATCCTTCCCGGTATTCTCCAAGCTCGGTCAGGTATTTATCGACCAGGGCCTGCAGTCGCTTGTTTTCCTCCCGGACATTCCACAATGCAATGTAATCGTTTTTCAGGGCGGTAATACCGGCAAGGGACCGCGTCACTGTACTTTGGACGGGACCGATGAAGTCCAGGGTAAGTTGATGTGGGGTGCCGAAACGGCCACCCAGCATGGAGCCGAGGAGCAGCATACCGATGACAAGCAGGATCATTATCAGAATGAGAATCCTGATAGTTGCAAAAATGGAGTGCCCCTGTATAGCTTTCGTTTTCTTTCGCACAGATCGTTCAGAACAAAACTTTGAGTGCCGGCACACCAGGCCGGCATAAACATCCCATCGCAGTTCTTCCTGGAGACTATTCGATAGTCACCTCGCGCAGGATGTCAAGGTTGTCGAGAGCCTTTCCAGAGCCTAGAACAACCGATGACAGAGGGTCTTCGGCGACAATAATGGGCATTCCGGTCGCCTCCTTGAGACATTTGTCAAGGTTTTTCAGGAGTGCGCCACCACCGGTTAAAACGATGCCGTTATCCACGATATCGGCGGCCAGTTCGGGAGGTGTCACTTCCAGAGCAACCCGCACGGCCTCGACAATGACATCCACCTGTTCGGCAATCGCCGACTGGATCTCATCGGCGCTGATCTGGAGCGTCTTAGGCACCCCCGAGACAAGATCCCGGCCTTTAATATCCATTGTCTCGTAGGGTTCTTCCGGCATCACATTGCCAATGGTGGTTTTAATCAGCTCGGCGGTCCGTTCACCAATTGCGAGATTGTGCTTGCGCTTGATATATTGCAAAATCGCTTCATCCATTTTATCGCCTGCCACTCTTACGGATTTGGCATAAACAATTCCAGCCAAAGAGATCACAGCTACTTCCGTCGTACCGCCACCGATGTCGATAATCATGTTGGCAGTGGGCTCAGTGATAGGCAAACCGGCCCCGATCGCTGCCGCCATAGGCTCCTCTATTAAATACACTTCCCGAGCCCCGGCTGATTCGGCGGACTCTCTTACTGCCCGCTTTTCCACCTGAGTAATCCCGGACGGGACAGAAATCATAATTCGAGGATGGACCAGGGTCCGTCTATTATGGACCTTGTTGATGAAGTACCTGAGCATTGCTTCGGTAACTTCAAAATCAGCAATAACGCCGTCCTTTATAGGACGGATTGCAGTGATGTTTCCCGGGGTTTTTCCAAGCATCATCTTAGCTTCCTGGCCTACAGCCAGAACCCTGCTCATTCGTCCGTCCTGCCGGACCGCAACGACTGAAGGTTCCCTCAGAACTATGCCTTTCCCTTTCACATAGAGCACGGTATTTGCAGTTCCAAGATCGATGGCGAGATCATTCGACAACCAGCCAAACAAAAAATTAAACGGTGAATACATTTATATTTTCCTTTAAAAAGACACCCGGTCGTGCCTTGAAATTGTAGTAGCCCAAATCCGGATCAAGAAGTTGAGCTGATGGCAAGAAGAGTTGCTTAAGGGGTGAGAAGAGAACTTCCCACAAACTGACCAGCATAACAAACATCATTTTTGTTGGCAACAACTATACTATTTTCGTAAAAAGATATCTTGTTTTCTATTGACACCACCCACAAACCCTGTTATTCATACCGCTGTTTTTTAAATGAAACAAATCGTGGGGCTATAGCTCAGCTGGGAGAGCGCTTGACTGGCAGTCAAGAGGTCGTCGGTTCGATCCCGTCTAGCTCCACCACAAGATACGAAGGGGTTAGCTCATTCTGGGTTAACCCCTTTTTATTTTAGTACGATTTACTGACGATTTCATTACCCTCCAGCTACTCATTCAAAGGGCGACTGAGAACCAGCAGGATTATTTTGTCACTTTCGCCATTGCTCCTTTGATAGAAATGGCATATGGCTGGTGGTCGCGAAGAAAGGACGGAAGACTGTTCTGGGCCAGACGGGCCTTAGCCAAGTTTGGATATTCCCCGTAAAACACAAAAATAATTTCGGAACCGGCGGCTTTTTTAAAGATGAAGAAGTTTCCTGCCTCTTGACGATACCGAGGCTGCTCCAACATTTTTTTAAGGTTCCCTTCTGCATTTTTATCAGTCAGGACCATAAGCTGCATAGTATATGCATCTTCTTTCACTCCCTTCGCCCAGGCAACTCCAGCCGATACTCGTTTCTGCAATAACCGGTTGACCGACAAACGGGCGTTTGGCTGTGTCTGAGCTTCCGTGCGTGACTGAAGCCTCACTGGTCCCTTACTGTCGGAATCCACCCCCTTCTTTCTTTTCAAGGGCTTGTCCTGGCGGAGAACAATAACCTTCTCGACCGACGGTGGAGGGATGACCACTTTCGCCGGCGGGGGAGTTGGCTGCACTTCAACTTCGGTTGTCTGCTGCACCACTTCAACGGATATCGCTCTATCGATCACGGGCGGCGTTGCTTCTTCAAACCCAGTGTTTTTATCTACAGCACCGCTATCGCTCAGCAATTCCTGCGTTGATTCCTGAACATTGTCCGGCCCTGGCGGCAATGCTTCGGAATCGAGCGAAGGCTTAACGACAATAGCTTTTTCTTCGATAGTCGTGCTTTCGGCAGGTTCCCGTACCTCAACCTGAACATTTTCCGCACTGCCCTTTTCAGAATCGACGTTTGGCTGTGCGGCAACGCGTTCGCCTCCTCCTGGCCTCATCAGGAAAAACAGAAGAAGCAAAACACATCCAACACCGCCGATCCAAGGCACGTAATGGGCGTAACGTTTAAACAGATGCAGTGTATTCTGTGGCGTCGCTCCCTCCTCTGACTCGGCCTCCTCCTTTACACTCTCAAGCAGCACCATGAAAGAGGTGTCGTCACCATGTGTACTTAACGACTCCTCGGCAAGAAGGTTCGTCGTCCTGAAATTTCCTTTGGCTAAGGAAAATATATTTCGTACAACTTCATCGTTGAAAACTTTCTTCCTGTCGGGACCCTCCAGCTTCATCGAACACGTACGCAGATATTCGGCAGTTTCCTGCTCTGAAAGTGGCGCCAGATCGAAAAGTAATTCTGTGGAAGTCTTAAAATCACATAAAGAGAGCTGATTGCAATTCTCAAGAAATGTTTTTCGTCCTGAGAAAACGATGTACATGTGGGCTCCGGCATGGGTCACCCGATCCAGCATTTTGCGAACCCGCTCCAGAGTGGCAAGATAAATATTCTCCGCCTCGTCAAAGATGATGAGGAGTCCTGTTGATTCCTGCTTGAGCTGGGCTGTTATCCTGTTCAGCATCGCCTCAATACTTTTTCCCTCCTGGCCGGCGGCATCTGCCTTCAACCCCATCCGCATGGCGACTACTTTCACAACATCCTCAAAGGATTCAACAGTGTGGGGGAAAAAGACGGTAATACAGAATCTGGACGCACTGCTTTCCAGCATGCGGCACAGCATCGTTTTACCACTCCCCTCTTCTCCCGAAAGCACCATGAGAGCCACTCCCCGCTCCAGTGCCTCTGTCATCAGACACAACACCTCTCCCCGATTGGCACCTGGATAAAAATTCTCAAGGACAATTTTGTCCTGAAAAGGGGAATCCTGAGTAGTATCCGGATTTTTATGAATCTCTGTCATGGCGAGGTACTTTGTTCTTTGTTATATGTTGTCTTCACGTTCATTCTTTCCAACCGATCTTACGTACCCTTCAAAACCAGGCTCGGTTATTCAACATGATACTCCACTCCTTAAATAAATAAAAATAGTATTAGTATCTACGAGTCATTGCTGAAAGAGCCTTTTACGCAAGGTATCGGCTCCCATCTTTTTTTCTTTCATCTTCAGTGGTACACTGACGATTGTCACAACCGAACCTTGAACGTTTCCTTAAAAACAATGCCAATCTTTCAACTTACCAGGGACGTCCGCTTTCCCCATCCGGAATTAGCCGAAGAAAACGGTCTGCTGGCAATCGGTGGAGATCTCAGCCCCGAAAGACTTCTCAGCGCCTACAGTCGGGGAATATTCCCGTGGTTTGCCGAAGGAGACCCCATACTCTGGTGGTTCACTTCACCCAGACTGATTCTTTTTCCCGATGAATTCAGGATATCCAAGCGCCTGGCGCGCTATCTGCGAAATTCTCAGGTGCAGATAACCCGTGATTGTGCTTTCAGGCAAGTGATCCGGAGCTGTGCAACAGTGCGGACTGAAGCAGGCGACAATACTTGGATTACTCCTGCGATGCAGGCTGCTTATATGGAATTGCACGATCTCGGGTTTGCCCACTCCATTGAATGCTGGCATCAAAACCAACTGGTCGGAGGGCTTTACGGCATTGCTCTGGACCGTGTCTTTTTTGGTGAATCGATGTTTTCAAGGATACACTGCGGTTCGCAATTTGCCCTGATTGAGTTGGTTCATTTTCTGAAAAGCGAAAATTATAAACTGATTGATTGCCAGATGACCACCAATCATTTATTACGTTTTGGTGCAAGAGAAATCAGCGGCAAGGAATTTCAAAGCCTTCTTAAAGAAAACATCAGAGATATTAAACCCCATGAAAACTGGAAGAGCAGCAACATCATCGAAAAATAGACAGTGCTCCACCTGTGGGGCGGCTGCCAAACTCACTCCTCAAGCCGAGGAACATCTTTGCTCAAACTGTCTGACTATTGTCGAGCAGCTGAGAAAGTCCCCTGACTCTCTGCAAAAACTCTTACAGATAGCGGGATGTCCCGATTTTTCATACAGGCCGAACAAACAAATAGAACAGGAACTGCCGGATGTCCTCGACGCCGTCCGCTTCCGAACATCCGACAGTGACAGAAATACCTGGTATGTCTCGGTAAGCGAACTTGAAGGCAATCCGGTAGAGATCTTTGCATCGACAGCCTTCGACCGGGACCAGCACCTGCAGTCGCGAATCTCCAATCTGACGACGATCACACGCCTCATTTCCCTGATCCTGAGACACATCTTTATGGGCGAGAGACTTACCCTCGAAAAAACACTCACCCAGCTGTACCGAAGCTCCAGGCAGCCGGACGATCTGCCTGCCATGCTGGGCAAGATACTCGCTAATTACAGCAAGAAAAAACCTGTGGATCTTGACCGGGACCCTGCCACCACCCCGTAAAACAACCTGATTCTCAGCATTCGAGATAGAATTCGTAAGGAATACCCGACTTGTCAAAATGGCGCAGGACTCTTTGCAGGGCGAACAGGTTGGTCACATTGAAGGTCAGCTGCCAGGCGGGATTGATCGAAGAATAGCTGGATAAAATCTCGAGGCTCTGCATCTCCATTTCTTCCGGCGCGCCACCGACGACTTCCATGATTGCCTTTCTGGTGGCCCTGAGGATATGGATAATCTGTTGTTTTCTTACATGGGTCTGCCTGATGTTCCAGGTAATATTTACCGCCTCTTCACGCTGAAACTTGATCTCACGGAATCGCTCGCAATTCTTATTATGAACCGACAGCCCCTTGGGGGTAAGCAGGGCGCAGTTATCCTTGGCGACCGGGTTGGGTTTGCAACAGGATGAAAGTTTGACGGAAACCGGGTCGAGCGTGGCAAGCTCTATTTTATTGAAAGCTCCTGTCGGCGTGACAAGGGGGGAAACGCCGCCATAGAGAAGATCCTTGATGTTCTCTATCACCTCCCTCAAATGTATTCGTCCCTCGCCGATACGAATGTACAGCTCGTCCAATGTCACCAGGGCATAACGGTTCAAAAGCAAAGTCACATCGCTTCCGGCCAGAACATCAAAAGGAATACCATATCGCAACATCTCCTGGCGGAGCATGGATCCCCCGACCTCCTTTGCCACCTTCCTCCGCCTGACTTTAAAACCTCTCGCCAGTTCCCCCCGCGACCTCGGGGTTTTGCACAACAACAGCATGTGCTGGTCAAACCGGATAGGCTGATCAGCCCTGATAATCCTCACCATATCGCCATCCTTCAGCACATGGTCCGGCGGATATCGCTTGTTGCGAATCATTGCGCCAAGACATGTTTCACCAATTTCCGTGTGAACCTGAAAGGCAAAGTCCAATACGGTAGAATTTACCGGCAGACAAATGAGGTCCCCCTGAGGGGTATAGGTATAGATCTCCTTAATTCCACTGGCTGCTATAACATCCCGATACGAAAGCGAATCCTCAGACCCGAGCACATCGAACATCTCCTGGATTTCCTTGATAAACTTGCCCTGCTTACCGGCCTTGGAACTCCAGTTTCGAAAGATCCCCTTCTGGGCCTTCCGCTCCATCTCGTCGGTGCGAATTTTAAAGAGGAACTTCTGGCCCTGGATGATCGATCTGGCATGCAACCCTTGATATCCGGTAGGTTTGGGATTGGCGATGAAATCCCGGATGGTCCTGGGGATCGGTCTGAAGGTCTGATTGACAATACCTAAAGCGCTGTAACAGGACTGTACGTCGTTGGCAACAATAAGAATCTCCATGGGCGTATCGATACGCTTCACCAGAATCCGGCTGGCGACATCGTAATAAGCCCATAAGTTCTTGGTGCGAAGCGTGATTCGACAATCGAAATTATTGAGGTCGGCATTTTTCTTTACTTCACCGACTATCATCTGGCCGATCGGAGAATTCTGCAGCTGCCTGATATGATGATTGAGTTTCGCGCCCTGCTTCGGATATTTGTAGAGAAGAGCAAGATTGTACATCTCCCTTTTCATATTGAAGAGACCGAAGACAGTCGCCAGTGGAGCATATATGTCTATGGTTTCATCGGCAATACGCTGTCGTTTCGCCTTGGGCATGGCCCGAAGCGTGCGAAGATTATGCAGCCGATCGGCAAGTTTGACCAGCATAACTTCCGGCCGCAGGGCCGCTCCGGTAAAGATCTTCCGATGGGTGGTCTGACTGTCCGCCTGGCGGTCGCCGGAAAGATGGGTGACCTTTGTACATCCTTCGACTATGGCCTGGACGTAATTGCCGAATTTTTTTCCCACCAGTTCTGCCGTTACTTCCTCGACATCCTCGACGGTGTCGTGGAGAAGGGCGGCAGCGAGAATCTCAGGATGGGTTATATCCATCTCCTCGGCAAGGATCTTTGCTACGGAGCAGGGATGAAGAATGTAGGCGTCCCCTGACCGTCGCCACTGATCGGCATGGGCTTCAATTGCAAAATCAAGCGCTTCCCAGAATATATCCTCTCCCGGTTTGTCTGCGATCAACGCCCGTATCTGGTCGCGATAGAGCTCAAGATCAAAAGGAATACGGCGCATGAACCCCCAATATGTTGTTAAAACAGCTAATACCTATAGACATCTATCATATGAGACTTAGAATAAGCACACTTGTAAGAAAATCCTAATCTTCCCTGAAATTTTCAATTATTCCACAAAACAGGAGAAGCCAGCTTAACAAAATTCCCCTGCCGGAGAAAACAAAAAAGACAACATGGTTCAAAAAAGAAAATCCTACGAAAAATCGAGAATAAACCGCACCAAGATCTTCTCCGACGAGAGGACCGGGCGGCTCCCGGACAGTATGTGGGAAAACATCCTGCTCGCTCACCTCCATGCCGCCGATGGACCCGCATCGCTTGCAGAAATAGAGGCTTCCCTGGTGCAAGAGGGCGCCAAGAAAAAAGAGATTAAAGATACGATCGATTCTTTGCTGCGGGAAGGGTTGATCAAAAAAGACGGCAAGCGTTCATATAAACTCGGCAAGAGCGCGCCGCTCTATGAAGGGATCCTGATTCAACATCCGAAAGGGTTCGGCTTTGTCAGTCCGTCCAGTCGATATGGTAACAGCGAACCCCTTACCCGAGATCCGTTTATTTCACCTGCCCTCATGGGAACGGCCCAGCACGGCGACATGGTTCTCGTCAGAGTGCTGCGAATCCGCAAGGATCATCGACCGGAGGCGGTAGTCATCCGGATACTTGCTCGCGGAACCGACAAAATAGCCGGCATTTATCAAAAAAGCGCCAAGGGTGGCATTGGTCTATCCGGATGATTCGAGATTTCCCTTCGTCATCAGAATCGACAATTACAACGATCTTACGCCACAGGACGGTGATGCCGTTTTTGTCCAATTCACGCGAGAGCACAGACCAGTCCGGATATTGTCGGGTAAAATTCTTGAAGTGCTGGGCTCACCTGATAATATCGACACCCAAATGCGGCTGGTTGTCGAAAAATTTACGCTCCCCCATGATTTCAGCCCCGAAACCCTGCAGGAAGCAGCGGACCTTATGGAAAATTTTACCCGATTGACAGACCGGGAAGATTTGCGGACCACCGACCATGTGACCATCGATGGCGAAACCGCCAAGGATTTTGACGATGCCATATGCGTGGTGAAATCCCGGAAAGGATATCGCCTCTATGTTTCGATTGCCGATGTCAGCCATTATGTAACGCCTGGCTCGGCCATCGACCGTGATGCATATGCCAGGGGAACGTCGATTTATTTCCCCGGCAGGGTCATTCCCATGCTGCCGGAAAAACTGTCGAACGACCTCTGCAGCCTGGTTCCCGGCAAGGATCGGTTTACCGTAACGGCCATTTTAGACTTCGACCGATCGGGAATGCTGCAAAAAAAGCACTTCACCAGATCGGTTATTTGCAGTCGAAACCGCTTCACCTACACCACAGTTCGAAAAATCCTGGTCGACAAAGATCCTGTCGTCCGCAGTGAACATAAATCCTTCCTGACTCAGCTGAAATGGGCAGAAGAACTTGCCATGGCTTTGCAGGCGAGACGAAGAGATCGCGGCTCCATCGATTTCAACGTGCCGGAACCGGAATTTGCCCTTACCGACACCGGCAGGATAGCTTCAATCGGCAGGGCTGAAAGAAACTTTGCCCACCAGTTGATCGAAGAGTTCATGCTTGCCGCCAACGAGGCCGTGGCAACCTTGTTTACTGAAAAAGCCGTGCCGGCTATTTACCGGGTGCATGAGCCTCCCGATCCATTGAAGATTGACGAGTTTGTCACCTTCGCCAGGACCCTTGACATTCATCTGCCGCCCGCCGAGCCCAACTCGACATGGTTTGCCCAGGCCCTCAATCTCTGCCGGGAGTCGCCATACGAATATATTGTCAATAACCTCATGCTTCGCAGCATGAAACAGGCACAATATTCTTCCGGCAACGTAGGTCACTTCGGACTTGCCTCAAGCGATTACACCCACTTTACTTCGCCCATCAGACGATATCCGGACCTCATGGTCCACAGGACCGTAGTCAAGCTGTGCCAACTCTCCGGCGAGAGAAAAATCCAGTCCCGTGAGCACATTCCCCTGAAAGAAGCCGGAGAATTTCTCTCCGCCAGAGAACGAACTGCTATCACGGCAGAGCGGGACATCCACGAGCGGCTGAAAATCATGTATATGAAAGACCACATCGGTGAATCATTTGACGCTGTGATATCGGGTGTGAACGAAGCGGCTCTTTTTATCGAAATTCAGGATATGTGCATCAGCGGGTCTATTGCCGTAGACCAACTGAAGGATGATTATTACCTGCTGGATGCAAAAAACCATCGCTTGTTCGGCGAGATTTCCGCCAAGACCTACAGGATTGGCGACCGTTTGCGGGTAACCCTCTATGATGTCGACAGCTATCGAAAGCGATTGAATTTCAAGATAGCTGCCGACTCAGCATAAATTTCAACCAGAGCGGGAAGACCCGCCAACCCCCTCCTTTTGCTTGACTTGTGCAACTGTATGGCATAAAAGTCATTGTCAGTTTCAACTTAATTTAATTAATCTATTTCGCTCATCATTCACCGAAACCTTCGGTATTTTTACGGCAACACATTATTTGATGAACACAAAAGCCCTCCTCGCCCAAATTGCCATCGTTCTGATCCGCCCCAAAAATCCTGATAATATTGGCGCTGCGGCAAGAATCGCCTGGAATATGGGAATCAACCGTCTCATTCTCGTTAAAGATAGCGTCCCTGAACGCGAAGCCATGGCAAAAATGGCCACCCATAAAGCGGCGCATCTGATTGACAGCCTGGAGATTTACCGGAATCTGGATGAAGCCCTTGCCGATTTCTCCGTGATAGTCGGCACAACGGCAAGACGCGGGCGACAGCGATTCGTCGAAAGAACTCCTCGCGAGCTGGTCGATACCCTCTTGCCGTTGCTTGCCAGCAATAAGGTGGCGATCCTTTTCGGTCCGGAAGACACCGGGTTGACCAACGACGACCTGAAGTACTGCCACTTCGCCTCGGCAATTCCCACTGCCGATTTTTCTTCGATCAATCTTGCCCAGGCTGTTGCAATACATTGCTATGAACTCTATTATGGCGTAATTCATGCACAAAAGGATATGGTTCGCTCACCCCAACTGGCAACTTCGCATGAACTTGAAAGCATGTATTCGTACCTGGAAGAATCGCTTCATTCCATTGAATTTCTGGAAGAAGTAAACCGGACCTACTGGATGACCAATATTCGCCATTTCTTCAGCAGAATTATGCTCACCTCGAAAGATGCCAATGTCGTCAGGACCGTGTGCAAAAAGCTGCTTCTGTATCAAAAGACCCATAACAGATAGCATAAAACGATGGTGACCTATGAGACATGATGAGAGCTTCGCCAAGTACGCCGTCCCCTCCAACAAGTTTTATTCGCCCCATATCGATCATTCCCAGTCACTCTTTCGCACGAATCTCCTGCAAGCTAAATTTCCGGTCCAAAACCATAATAAAAAAGTCATAATAATAGAGGCCCAGGCGGGCCAGGGAAAGACGACCCTCGTCTCCCAATTTCTTGATTTTTCCGAAGCTCAATCAATCTGGTACCAGGTCGGGCCGGAAGATTCCGATCCGGTGCTCCTGCTCTCCTCTTTGCTTATCAACCTTACCGCCACTCTGCCGGGGTTCAGTTGCCCGCAGCTGGCCAGTATCCTCAATGAAGGCAGTGTCGGCCCGCTTGACCTGACCCGTTGCGCCAATCTTCTGCTGCGGGATCTCGACAATCATCTCAAAGAAGATATCTACCTGGTATTCGACGATCTTCACCTTATCGAATTCGGCACCCTCACTATTACCCTCCTGGAACATCTGGTGGATACCTCGCCACCGCCGGTGCACTTCATTTTCCTCACCAGGCAGCCTCTCGAGATAAAGGGCAAAACAATTCGAAACGGCGCCGGCATAAGTTATCTGAACACGGCCGATCTGGCTCTCGACAACCAAGAGGTTGAAGCGCTGTACAACACCGTGCTGAAGCGGGAAATCAGCAGACAGGATGCGATACAGATCCAAAGAATTACCAATGGCTGGATCATGGGCATCATCCTGGCAAGTCACCCTATTTCCGGTCGAAGCAGGTTTTGGCTCGAAGTCTCAACCGCTGCCCTCTCCACTTCTCCCCAGAGTGGACACATGCTCGATTATTTTCAGGATGAAATTTTCGGCCAGATTCCTGAAAAGCTCCATGCTTCCTTTCTGAAGCTTTCTTTCCTTCAGGAAATCCCCGCCGACCTGGCCGTAGAAATTGCCGAAATCGACAATTTCGGCCAGATCCTCTCCGAGATGACCCGGGAGAATTATTTCCTTTACAATCTTGATGATCGCCAGCAGGTTTTTCGTTTTCATCATTTTTTTCAGGAATTTCTCCAGCAGCGTGCCCGCATCCGGTTCTCGGCAAACGACATTGCCGACATCTATCGCCTGGAAGCACGGTATTATCTGGAACGCGATATCACCGAAAAGGCTCTTACCTGCTACAAGAACGCCGGCGATTTTACAATGATGGAGAACATCCTCAAGGAAAAAGGGATGGGTCTCATCGCAAAAAACAGGACCATTACTATTCTCACTCTGCTGCAGGCACTGCCCGAAGAAACCCTTTTTCAGCACAACTGGTTGACGCTCTTTGCCGGCTTGCTGCGCGTCGATTTTGTCCCCCAAACCACCCTGCCGTTTTTTACCAGGGTTCGGGAACAATTCATCAAAACAGGCGAGGAAATCGGAGAGTTGATTGCTCTCTCGCAGATCATCTATTATCATTTCGTAATTTCCGGCCAATATATAAAAGGATCCGAATTTCTCCCAAGGATCAAGATACTCCTCGACAAGAACATGAATTCGCTGCCGATACCTATAATTGTCATGGCCGCTCGAAACCTGGCGTCGGGGTACTGCTTCTTCAACGGCGAGATGGAAAAAGCCAGAAACTACATCCAGATAGCGAGCACCCTTGCTACCCGGCACGATATTCGAAATTTCATCGCCTCGACAAAATTCATTCAGGGATACATCGAGCTACTCAGCGGCAATCGGGCCAAGTACCTTCGAGAGGCAGAGATCTGTTTCTCACTTTTCAACGATCCCCTCGTTGGCGAGTCGAACAGGTTGACCATGAGGGTTATGAATCTCTGCTATCTCTCAATGACCGGCGATCATCAGATTTTCTATTCCCAGCAATTAGCCCTGCAGAAATCGATCGACCAGACAGTTGTCAACCAAACTGTTGCGGCACCCTATCTTTTTATCTGGGGCAGCAGCAATCTCTATTCCCAGGGAAAACCACACCAAGCCCTGGAACTGCTGGAAAAGAGCTTGGGAATAACGTCGACCGCAGCCTCGGATCATATGCACAGCCAGATCCTGCAATGGCAGGCCTTTGGCCTGGCCCTTACCGGTTACAGCGATGAAGCTGTTAGAAAAATTGGCGAATCGAGCCGCCTTCGTGATAATGCCGGAGGGCCGTTTTACCTGGCCTTTCACTCCATCATTGCCGGCGCCGTCTATGCCCGGGCAAAACAATTCGACGAGGCAAATCGTTGCCTGGAAAAAGGTCTCGCTCTCGCACAAACAATCCCATCGACCTATTTGACTATCTGCGCCCTGTTCAACCTCAGCTTCTGCAAATATGAATCAGCAGGTGCGGATGCCGCTATTGATGCTCTTGAAGCCGGGCTCGCCCTCATGAAAGTAAATGGTTATAACCACTTCTGGGGTTGGGAACCGGTAATGATGACCAGGCTTCTCGGCGTTGCAGTCAACCGGGACATTGAAAAAAGCTTTGCTCAATCCCTTGCCCGAACACGCCTGCATATAAATTTCTCCGATGAGGGCATACCTATTCCCCTGCTGAAATTCTCCCTCATGGATAATTTTGAAATCAGCATGTCGGGCAAGGTACTGTTTCAGGCCAAAGATCTCACCCACTTTCAGCGGGAAATGCTGGGCCTGTTGATTACCGCGAAAGGACAACGCATTCCTCAGGAGAAAATTCAGCTGGAACTCTGGCCGGAAAGCTCGCCGGAAAATGCCAGAAAGAGTTTCGACACCCTCCTCACCAGGCTCAGAAAGCTGATCGCTCCCCACCTGCCGACGTCGATCAAGGACTACCTTTTTATCCAGAAGGGTATTCTATGCTTGGCCAACTACGAAATCGACGCCCTGGATTTTCTCGATACGGCCAGAACCGGTTTGTCGCACTGCAAGAACGGTGACTGGTGGCAAGCCTACAGCGCTTTTCAGACTGCCCTCTCCCTCTGGAAGGGGGTAATGCCCGAAGACACTTTCCAATGTGAACAGACCCTGGCGTTCAACGACACACTGACAGGCATCCTCGTCGAACTCGGTTCGACCTGGGCAAGAAATCTTATGGAATCGCAAAGATTCGATGATGCAATTTCGATTCTTGAACGCGTTCTGCGGATCAACTATCTTGAAGAGAACCTGACCATACTCCTCTACCGTCTCCATTGCCTGAACAACAACTTCCTCAAAGCAAGAGAGATCCTCGATCGGTACAGGAAAGCTTTGATGAAAGCCGGATATTCAGGGATAGAAGCCGATAGTTTTATCGAGGAAATTATCAGGACAACGTCTTGAAGTATCGTCCGACGACTGCAGCCTTGGTAATTCGTGTTACGATTCTGTCACTTTCGGGGGTAGGGCAGTAGCCTGTGACTCTACCATAAGTGTTTGAAATGATATATTTATCAGGTATTTATTCTTGCTTCTCCATTTATGGATTGGAAATTGCAATGACTGTTTCAGTCAACAAAATTTGGGGGGTATTCCATGATATCAGCATACCAATCGTCACTTTCCGCTCTGCAGGCCTTCGGAACAAAAATCCAATCCAGCAGTAATAATGTTGCGAATGCCAACACCGATGGCTTCAAGAAAAGCAGGGTGACCATGACCAACGTCGACCCGCAGGGAGTCAGAGCACAGGTTGACACGGTCAACACTCCAGGCGCGACAGTCTATCGGGAGACCAGCGAAGGTCTCGACCCGATTGAACTCTCCAATGTCGAACTGGGATATGAAATACCTGAGTTGATCGTAAGCAGCGCGATGTATAAAGCAAATCTCAAGACGGTCGAAACCGTTAATGAGATGACGGGAGCATTGTTGAATATCAAGTCGTAAGAGCCCTTCCTGCGGGAGGGACTCCTTGGAAGTCTACAGATTGAACCCCTGCAGCGGACATTGACCGCACAGGGGTTTTGTTTTTTTGCAATAGGTAGCAGCAACACGAACCACTAATGCATGAAATTCGTTGAACAGCTCAGCGTCATGGGGCAAATGATTCATGAATACGGCCTGCATTGTATGATAATCGATCTCCTCGTCCACCAGATTATGCCGGCTGAAAACCCTATGGGTGTACATGTCTACAACGAATATCGGATGACCGCAGGCATACAGTAAGATTGAATCGGCCGTCTCCGGTCCGATTCCCTTTACGCTTAAAAGCCTCTCCCGAGCCACCGCCAGATCATCATGAAGAAACTGCTCTACATTCCCGTTATAATCCCCTTCTATCATCTCGAGCAGATTCCTCAGCCGCTGAGCCTTGAGGTTATAGTACCCAGCCGGCCTTATATACTGCGCGATTTCGTCCACGCTGCAAAGACAAATCGTTTCATACTGGAGCATTCCGGCAGTTTTCAAGTTGATTATGGCTTTGGTGACATTCAACCAGCTGGTATTCTGGGCTAACACAGCTCCAATCATGGTTTCAAAAGGAGTTTCACCAGGCCACCAGCCCTGATTGCCGAAATGCTCATGGAGCAGGAGATACACCTCATGGTACCTGCTGAGCTTTTCTTTGCTTACCTGCCCACCCGCCATCTTACTCAACTCCCGGTTCCTTGTCGCCAAGACAAATGCCGATATCTCGGGCCGTTCTGATCTTGTCGCTGGAAAAATCCACTTTCTTTCGTCGCTTGATCGCTTCAGCTATGGGCACTGGAACCATCTCCGAGTTCTTCAAGGCCACCATATGATCGAATATTTTTTGTTCGGCAAGACGAACCGCGGCGGCGCCAAACCGCAAGGCGAGCAGGCGATCGAAAGTCGTCGGCGATCCACCGCGCTGCAGATGTCCCAAAACCAGTGATCTGGTGTCCTTATCCGTTCGCCTCCTGATTTCTGAGGCTACCCACTCGCCGACTCCACCGAGAATTACCTCGGAACGACCGAGTTCCCCCATTCCCCTGTTGAAGCTCTTGCCGTCTTTGGTGATTGCTCCTTCAGCTACCACCACAATGGAATAATGCTTATCGTGCAATTCATTGTCGGAAATCTTCTCGCACACCAATTCCATATCAAACGGAATTTCAGGAATCAGAATCACGTCTGCCCCTCCTGAGATGCCGGAATACAGGGCAATCCACCCGGAGTCGCGCCCCATTACTTCGACCACCATCACCCTATTATGTGATTTTGCCGTAGAGTGGAGTTTATCGAGGGCTTCAGTGGCAGTAGATACCGCTGTATCGAATCCGAAGGTTCGGTCGGTCTCCTCAAGGTCGTTGTCGATGGTTTTGGGCACACCGATCACCGGCATCCCCTTCAGGGCAAACTTGTGAGCTATATCCAGGCTTCCGTCGCCCCCGATGGCAATGTGGCAGTCGAATCCCATTCTATTGAAATTTCGGATAATTTTATCTGAGACATCAACTATCTGAATTTCCCCCGCCAGGTTTTCCACCGGTCTGGCAAATGGATTTCCCTTGTTGGTCGAGCCGAGGATTGTTCCACCGGTCGAATAAATACCATCCACATCCTTCGGATAAAGACGAACCATCTCATCAATGTCAAGAAAACCGCCATATCCATTTCTGCTCCCATATACTTCCCAGCCTTTGCGGTAACATATATGAACTATGGAATAGATGACTGCATTTAATCCCGGAGCATCACCACCACCTGTCGAAATGACTATCTTCTTCATCATCAAGGAACCTCTACTTATGTTGTTACATGTACATGTAATTTTCTGCGGCCTGTGTCGGGAGAACCTGCAAACCTGTATTTCGGCAAAACAAGCGACTTGTCATTATACCTCTTTCCCTTGCCTGAACTATAATCAAAAAATCGACTGATTATCCAATAGAATTACAACAAGCCTGAACTTTGCCTGTTTTATAATTGTCATAGAATCCTCTTTTAATGCGCTATCTAAGTAACGGCTTGAATATTTTTTTATCTTCTACTATCTTGGAACAGGTATATGATTGACTATTCAACATCTCACCTTATGTTTTTGGGAAATGCAGTACTTCTCAGCTAAGCAAGTGTGCAGTGGCTGGAGAAGATTTACAAGAAAAAAACTTGAAGGAGGCTTTTCATGTCCGAATTGAATGTAACAGGCTTAGCTGTTGCAAAGTTAAAAGAATACATGCAGGCGAATAATATCGATTCCGCCTTGCGTGTTGCACTTATGCAGGGTGGCTGAGCAGGACCCTCACTGGGATTGGCTCTGGATGAGCCAAAAGTTAACGATAAAGTTTTTGAGAATGATTCGCTGAAATTCTTGGTTGAAGAAAGCCTCATGAACACCTGTGGTGGTATTACTGTAGACTACGTTGATGCAGGCCCCCGCTCCGGGTTCGGCATCACCTCCGAAAGACCGATCAGTTCGGGTGGGGGATGCAGCTCCGGCTCTTGCGGTTCAGGCAGTTGCGGATGACATGACCAGTCAGCCTGAGTAAATTTATAAAACATATTTGCTCGCTTTAATATTCAAGTAGCAGATATTTTCCAGATATTAGCAAAACGAGCCCTTTCTCAGGGCTCGTTTTTTTTTGCCCCGAACGCCAAGGTCAAAAACTTGACGCACCGATTCGCGATCCTTATTCTCTCAATGCTGTATTCAGACGGTGCCAAGAGAACCGAAAAAATGGAGAGATGCGAGGAGAATCATGCAATACGATAAATTTACGCTGAAGTCGCAGGAAGCCATACAAACTGCCCAACGGCTTGCCCAGGATCTCGACCACCAGGAAATCCAGGTGGCTCACCTGACAAAAGCGATACTCACCCAACCGGACGGGATCGTCGTACCTGTCCTCAAGAAAATGGGGGTTGACCCCTCTCTGGTGTTGATGGACCTCAATCAACTCATCGAAAAAACGCCAAAAGTGTCAGGCCAGGGGATGGGCCAGAGTTACGCCTCCCGAAATCTTAAGAAGATTCTTGACGAGTCGTTTGCAACAGCCAAACAGATGCAGGATGAGTATGTCAGCCAGGAACATCTTTTTCTGACGATTCTCAAAAATCCGGGCATCGATGTATGTAAAGCTCTCAATAGCCGGGGAATCAAGGAAAATGAATTTCTTCAGGCCCTCTCCGCCTTGCGTGGCAGCCACCGGGTAACCGATCAGTATCCTGAAGAAAAATACCAGGCACTGGAGAAATACGGCAGGAACCTGACGCAACTGGCCAGACAGGGAAAACTCGATCCGGTTATAGGCCGGGACGAAGAAGTGCGAAGGATTATTCAGGTCCTTTCGAGGCGAACCAAGAATAATCCGGTTCTTATCGGTGAACCCGGGGTCGGCAAAACCGCCATCGTCGAAGGTCTCGCGCAACGCATAGTGAACGGCGACATCCCCGCAACCCTTGAGAATAAACAAGTTATAACCCTTGATCTTGGATCCCTGATCGCCGGAGCGAAATATCGGGGAGAGTTTGAAGACCGCCTGAAGGCAGTTCTCAAAGAGGTTGAGGAAAAAGCCGGAGAAATCGTGCTCTTTATCGATGAGATCCATACTCTGGTGGGAGCCGGTGCGGCTGAAGGCTCGATGGATGCCTCCAACATGTTGAAACCCGCCCTCGCGCGGGGAGAATTACATTGTGTCGGAGCAACTACTCTTGATGAATATCGCAAATATATCGAAAAAGACAGTGCCCTGGAACGACGATTCCAGCCGGTTCTGGTGCAGGAACCCTCGGTTGAAGATACCATCGCCATTCTCAGGGGAATCAAGGAAAAGTATGAGATTCACCATGGTGTCCGGATCCAGGATAATGCCACCGTCGCCGCTGTAACCCTCTCGAACCGCTATATCACCGACCGATTCCTGCCGGACAAGGCTATCGACCTGATCGATGAGGCGGCCTCCATGTTGCGCATTGAAATTGATTCGATGCCCACCGAAATAGACGAACTCGAACGTCAGATCTTCAAGCTCGAAATAGAGCAGGAAGCTCTCAAAAAAGAAAAGGACAGCGTTTCGAAAAGCAGACTGGATGAAGTGAAGACCAAACTTGCCGATCATAACGATACTCTCAAGTCAATGAAGGCGCAGTGGTCGATGGAACGCGACACAATCCAGAGTATCAGGGATATCAAAGGGCGGCTGGACGAAGCGCAAATTGAAGAACAAAAAGCTGAACGAGTAGGGAATCTCAGTCGTGTGGCGGAAATACGATACGGTCAAAAGGTTCAGCTCGAAAAAGAACTGGCCGAAGCAAACGCCAAGCTCCAGGAAATACAAGCTACACAGATGATGCTGAAAGAAGAGGTCGACGCCCAGGACATTGCCGCTGTTGTTGCGAAATGGACGGGGATCCCGGTCGATCGTTTACTTGAGGGAGAACGCGATAAACTTGTCAAGGCTGAAGAGCTCCTTGCCAAACGAGTTGTTGGCCAGAAACCGGCCATACATGCAGTAGCCAATGCGGTTCGCCGGGCGAGAGCAGGCCTGCAGGACCCGGATCGGCCTCTCGCTTCATTCATTTTCCTTGGCCCGACCGGTGTCGGCAAGACTGAGCTGGCTCGAACTTTAGCCGATTTTCTCTTCGATGACGAACATGCGATGATTCGTATCGATATGTCGGAATTTATGGAAAAGCATTCGGTATCACGGCTCATCGGCGCCCCTCCCGGTTATGTCGGATATGACGAAGGAGGATATCTCACCGAATCCGTTCGTCGAAGGCCATATTCAGTGATACTTCTCGATGAAATTGAAAAAGCGCATCCCGATGTTTTCAATATCCTGCTGCAGGTGCTGGATGATGGCCGGATGACCGACGGCAAAGGCAGGACTGTCGATTTTAAAAATTCGATTCTCATTATGACATCGAATCTCGGCAGCCAGCTCATAATGACAATGACGGAAGATGAAAATGAAAAGCAGAGTATACTTTTGCAAATCAACGAGATGCTCCATCGTCAGTTCAAACCCGAATTCCTGAACAGAGTAGATGAGACAATTATCTTTGATCGCCTCAAACGTGAAGATATGCTGGAAATCCTGAACATCCAGCTCAGGAAACTGACAAAACGTCTGGCCGAGAGGAACATTACTCTCCACATTCGGGAAAGTGCAAAACACTTTCTCGTCGAAACAGGCTACGATCCATCCTATGGCGCAAGACCATTGAAACGGGCGATCCAGAGAAATCTGGAAGATCTTCTCGCCGTCAAACTGCTGGAAGGCGAAATTCGAGATGGCGACCATATAATTGTCGAAGGATCCGGGCGTGGTCTTGATTTTGCAGTCAAAAATGAATGAATCGGTTTACAGCAGGATACCTTTGTCTTTACACAGGTATCGACTTGCATTACATACAGAACACCTTTATCGACCCCGGTCTTGGCTTGCAAAAGAGGGTAGCGAAAATCGGCTGGGGTCACTTTAGCAGTTTAACCTCCCACTGACAGGCAGGAGAAATGAGTTCAACAATAGAAGACCTTACAGTAAATTACGAGGAAGATGGCGTGCAGGTAGTAAAAGAGACAGGCAAAGAAATTCTCTCCAAAGGAGCCTGGACCACAATTCTTTATCGATTTCAAAACCTGGATAAAGGTACCGGCGAATTCGGCAAAAGCATGTACACGATCCGCCGGTACCAAAAGCGCCAGGGGGAATATATTACGAAATCCAAATTCAACATCTCCAGTCCCGAACAGGCAAAAAAGATTATCGATACTCTTTCATCATGGATAGTAGAAGAATAAATTCTTCAATCGGTTTGTTCTCAGCAAACAATATTCATCGAAACAACAATAAGATAAAAACCAGGCGCAAAAGCTCCAACTGACTTTGAGATAAAAAGTCACTTTTACCGATGAAAATTCCTCTTGACTGATCCAGGGCAATCAAGTAGTTTGCCGCCTCCTGACGATGTGGCGATGAGCTGCCGACTGCGAGGTCGGCGGGCAAAAAGCCGAAACTGAGGGAAAGAAAAAAAGAGTAAAAAGATATTGACAGAGCAACTTGTTCATAGTATCTTCGCTGCTCTCTGCGGCTTTGCACCGCGGGGCTTTTTTGCTGGATGAAAGAGCCTGAACGATCCTTGACAACTGAATAACAACAAACAAGCAAACGGGCCCACGCGGTGTTAATTACCGCAAGGGCATCTTTGTAATTCAAAGAGAGCTCTTATATAATTAAGCACTATATAAGTAACCGTCGAAAGACGGTCTAGGATATAAACTGGAGAGTTTGATCCTGGCTCAGAACGAACGCTGGCGGCGTGCTTAACACATGCAAGTCGAACGCGAAATTTTTCTTCGGAAAGAGAGTAGAGTGGCGCACGGGTGAGTAACGCGTAAGTTATCTACCTCGGCATCTGGAATAACTCACCGAAAGGTGTGCTAATACCGGATACGTTGAGTAATCAAGAAAGGTGGCCTCTGAATATGCTACTGTGCTGAGATGAGCTTGCGTACCATTAGCTAGTTGGTAG
>LADS01000022.1 GCA_000961725.1 Desulfobulbaceae bacterium BRH_c16a | reverse complement strand
TTTGCCATGGTGGGCGAAACCAAGCAGAAGTTCCCCACGTTACGTGCGGTCAGCATGGACAAAGGTTTTTATAGCCCAGCAAACCAGGAAGTACTGAAACCGCGTCTTGAATGTGTGGTGCTGCCAAAAAAGGGTAGGCTTTCTCAAGCTGACAAAGATCGCGAAAACGATCTTGAGTTTGTCAAGCTGCGCAAACAACACTCGGCAGTGGAATCGGCGATCAACGCCCTTGAAGTTCACGGCCTAGATAAATGTCCCGATCACGGTCTTCGTGGATTTAAACGCTACATCGCCATGGCGGTGGTGGCACGTAACATTCAGCGCTTGGGTGCGGTGTTGCGTCAGCAGGAACAAGAGGCTGTTCAACGAAAACGCGGATCTTACAAGAAAGCAGCCTGAGAGAAGCGGGTTGGTCCTGCTGCAAGGTGTCGATGGCTGAGCTATGCCAACTCATCACAATACATGGGAATTATTATTGTTTCGGAAGCCTATAAAATTCAAAATTAGCTGCCGGAGAAAAAACCTTACACATTAAAGATGTCTGCGGTGGTAAGAGTTTTTGAAAATTGTGGGTTTTCTGCCAGGCACTAATTACTCGAAATCAATCTCCTTTGACAGGTAGCAAGACAGTGAAGGTTGAACCTTTTCCTGGCTGGCTCTCAACACGAATTTCCCCTTGATGGGCTTGGACGATACCATGACAGGTCGTTAACCCCTGTCCGACTCCCTTGACTTCTGGCTTTGTCGTATAAAACGGCTGAAAAAGCACATCCATATTTTCAGGATTTATACCGACACCGGTATCCTGAATTGCAATGGCGACACTTTGCTCCTCCCGCCAGGTGCTTATCGTGATCTCCCCGCCATTCGGGACGCACGCTTCCGCTGCATTGTTCAACAGGTTGAGAAGGACTTGTTTGATCTGGTCCGGAATCGCCAGGATATGGGGCAACTGATCAGCGTAGTTCAGTACGGTTGTAATTCGTTTCTGCTTAAAGTCGCTCTTGCATAACAATAACACGTAGTCGATGGAGGCGTGCACATCCAAGAGTGTTTTATTGCCGGCTGACGGACGATTGAAATCCTGGAGACTGAGAATCAGATTTTTCATCCGGAAACTTTCGCTGATCGCCAGATCCAGATACACCCTGTCCTCTTCTTCCAGTTTCCCCCATTTCTTGAAACCATGGAGTGTGGTCATCACCGCCTGAAGAGGGTTATTGAATTCATGCGCAAAAGCGGCGGACATTTTACCGATTGCCGAAAGTTTCTCAACGTACAGATATTTTGCCTGGGTTTCCAGGAGCTCGCGGGTACGGCTCTCAACTCTTCGTTCGAGTTCATCGTTCAGGGCAAGAAGCTTTTCCTCGCTTTTCCGTAGCTCCTCTGTCGCCCGCTTGCGATCGGTGACATCGCGTTCCGTGGCGGCAACAAATTCAACCTTTTTTTCGTTGCCGATAACGGGAGTGAATACATATTCGAAGTACCTTACCTCTCCCGAAGGAAAACTATACATCACCTCACTACGGAGCTTTTCTGCCATTTGTACAACGTGTTTCACATTATTCTGTATTTCAGGCGCTGAAGAGAAATGAAGGTCGAAATGCGATTTTCCTACCAATTCATCTAAAGAGATATCGAGGGCCTGGAGCATGGGTTGGTTTGCATACACAAACCTACCGTCCACGTCCAGGATATAGCCGTGATCTGACGAGAGAAGCGTGTCAAAGAGCCGTTGTTGCCTGTTACTCTCAGCGGAAAAACTCCCGACAGCTTCATGGATCAGTTGGTCGAGAGCTTCATTAAATCGAATTATTGCCCTGGTGTATAAACATCTAAACTACGCTGCATACGCAATAAGCGGATGTTTAAAATAATTACTCACCCTAGTAGGTCGCTTTTGGAGCATCCGCATAAAAAATCTGGTCTTCTTCATGAGGTCATTTTCGGTTCTCGCCGGCAGACCGGAGCGAATCTGTCGTTTCAAATCTCCGTTGAGATACTCATCGGGATTATGTTCGGGACTGTAGGGTGGCAAAAAGAAAACTTCTATCTGCTTCTTGTGCTCATCAAGCCAGGCCCTGACGATCTTGCTATGGTGAACTCTGAGATTATCGAGAATAAGAATGACCTTTTGTTTGACGTCATGGATCAGTCGGGACATGAATCTGATGAGAACTGCAGAAGTCATAGTCTCCCTATACAACATGAATCGAACCTTGCTGGTATTAGTAATTGTCGACATCATGTTGATTCGACATTTCTTGGCACTCAGGTTAATGATCGGTGGTTCGCCTCTCGGGGCAAATCCTTTAGCATTATAAGCGTTATTTTGGATACCGGTTTCGTCGCCCCAGTGGATTTCCGCCTTTTCTTTCTTGGCTTTAGCCGCAATTTCTGGATACGCTTCATCCAGCCAGGCATGCACTTTTTTGGGATCCTGTTCGTATGCCCGTTTCACCGGTTTTTGAGGGGTATAACCCCATCGTTTGAGATAATCGGTGATGGTACGCATGGGCAGGGTAATCCTGAACTCTTTTTTGATCGCCAGATGAACTGCATCCCGAGTCCACAGAGCAAAAGGCAGCTTGAATTGAGTTGGAGCTCTGTCGATCAACATAATCTGAACGGCCCCCTCCTGCTCCGATGTCAACCGCCGTTTATCACCCTGCCGCCGGCCTCGAATTCCGGGTTTGATCGCCTCGAATCCGCCTTTAATATATTTCTGCCAGATCGTACTACAATGCGTGGCGGAGATTCCGACCGTCTCGGCGACCGATTTCTCGGATAAAGGATGAAAGTTTCATTAGCTCGTATGCTTAGAGGTTATTGGAATTATACCAAAAAGCTTAAAAGATAAATACACACAACCAAAACGAACCTATCGTTTAGATCACTATAAAGCATCCTATTATTAAAAAAAGAGGGGAAGTGCTGCTGTGCGCTGAAACACATCCTATCGCCAATAAATCGACTGGCTGAGGATTATAAATTACAGGTATCGGAGTGACTTTTCCCCACGAGCCAATTTCCGGTATCCCAGTGGACAAAGGTCCCCGTCACGACGAGATCCCCTGCAGCTCGGTGGCTAGTGGCGCAATCACCTGCTTTACCGGGTCCCTTGATTAGGTGAAGATTTGATGCAGGTCAAGGTATGTTGAATTCCAGTATCTTAGCAATGATTTGATTCGGTTTGCCGATGTTAAGCCGCGTTTTTCTGCCTTTGTAAAAGACACTCTATGGAGATGAGCTTTTGAGGGAAATTGAAAAATTGATACCGCGAAGCAAAGCAGCAAAGATGCCGTTATGGGACTTACTCCGGGAGAATGACCGAAAAGAGGCGTAGACTAAAAGAAGCTGCGATCAAGAGAATCGAGAGTAAGAGAGGAGAAGGCGGCTGGCCGTACTTCTGAGAAAAAACATCCAGTGCTAGTCTAAACATTCTACTTCAAAAATGTTCCAACAGAGTTGGAAAAACGCATTCAAAACTAGATTAAACACATCACTTCTAAAATACCCTGCGGTTTGCTGCAAAAAGGCCAGCCGCCTTCCGCGTCCCACCATAGCCGACTCTATTGATTATTGCAACAGTTAATCTTACAAGCTGCCACAATATCTTCAATTGTCCTTCCGCATTGAATTTGAAGGTAAAGGGACCCGTACTCCGCAAAGCGATTCCGTGAGAGGTGGGGGGATGAGCATTTCCCTTAGTGTACCGGCTGATCTGCGTATTGTGTATTCACTTGACTTTGTTCTGATAATTTGGATTGATAGCTTGCGAAGGAAAAGATAGAGAGCTGCAGGTCAGAGAGTCGTTCAAGAAGTCTGAGACGATCAGCCCTAAGCGGGAAAAGAAAAAACGCCTCTACAGTAATTAAGGAGCATCAGCCCGTTGGGAGGGTACCTGCCACATCGCCGGATAATGCTTAAATTCCACTAAATCGATTAATATTAACCTTGGCTGTAGCGCAAGGACGAGGCGAGAATAATGAGCGGCAAGAAACAAGAATCCCAAAAATCCCAACCACAGGACAATCATTTCCCGATAGTCGGCATCGGAGCTTCGGCCGGGGGGTTGGAGGCGCTGGAGCTGTTTCTGAAAAATGTACCACCCTCCTGCGGGCTGGCCTTCGTCATAGTCTCGCACCTGTCTCCTACCCACAAGGATATGATGGCGGAGTTGCTCCAGCGCCACACGACTATGCCGGTTACCCAGATCGAGGACCGGATACGGATCGAGCCGGATCATGTCTATGTTATTCCGCCCAACCGGGATCTGTCCCTGCTGCACGGTGTGCTGCACCTGCACGAGCCAGTTGCGAGCGGCCTGCGCCTGCCGATTGATCATTTTTTTCGCTCTCTGGCCGACGACCGGCAGGAGCGCGGAATCGGTGTGATTCTTTCCGGCATGGGGTCGGACGGCACTCTGGGGCTGCGCGCCCTCAAGGAAAAGTCCGGTGCCGTGTTTGTCCAGGCACCAACCTCGGCGAAGTTCGCCGGTATGCCGCGCAGCGCCATTGATGCCGGTTTGGCCGACATAGTCGCCCCAGCGGAAGAACTGGCCGGCAGGATAATCACCTACCTGCAACACGTTCCACACCCCGCAACCCCCGCAACCCCTGGCCACCTGGAAAAGAATCAGAGCGGCTTGGAAAAAATCATCCTGCTGCTGCGTACCAAGACCGGTCACGATTTTTCGCTCTACAAAAAGAATACCCTGTACCGCCGCATCGAACGGCGCATGGGGCTGCACCAGCTGGATAAAATTGCGAACTATGCGAGCTACTTGCGCAGCAACCCTCTGGAAATCGACCTGCTTTTCAAGGAACTGCTGATCGGCGTTACCAGTTTCTTCCGCGACCCGGCAATGTGGGAACAGCTCAAGGTTAAGGTTATCCCGGCATTGCTCACCTCCCGCGCGGAGAACGCAACCCTGCGAGCCTGGGTTACAGCTTGCTCGACCGGCGAAGAAGCCTATTCACTCGCCATGGTCTTCCGCGAGGCACTGGAGGAGTTGACCCCAGGCCGCCACCTGAGACTGCAGATATTTGCCACCGACATAGATAAGGATGCCATTGACAAGGCCCGAAGCGGTTTCTTTCCGCCCAACATCGCAACCGATGTTTCCGAGGAACGCCTGCATCGCTTCTTCATTCGGGAAGAGTACGGTTACCGGGTGAGCCAGGAAATCCGTGAAATGGTGATATTTGCGCCACAGAACCTGGTCACAGACCCGCCTTTTACCAAGCTCGACCTTTTGACCTGCCGGAATCTTTTGATCTACCTTGAGCCCAGCTTGCAGAAGAAGCTGCTGTCCCTGTTTCACTACAGCCTCAATTCGGACGGCGTTCTCGTGCTGGGGATGTCGGAAACCGTCGGCCAATCCAGCGAACTCTTCGTTCCGCTGCCCGGTAAGATGCGGCTTAACCGGCGTGCGGATACCGCCATGGGAACGAATTTAACCGTATTATCTCCAACAGTGACCCATCCTCAGCGCAACGGAGACGGGTACCATGCTCCGCCACAACCATTGCCGAACGTTCCCAACCTGTCGGCACTGACGGACGAACTGCTGCTGCGACACTATACACCGGCGGCAGTGCTGACCACTCCCCGGGGCGACATCGTCTATCTCAGCGCAAAAACCGGTAAATACTTGGAGCCGACCGTCGGCAAAGCCAATCTGAACATCTTCGCCATGGCCCGTGAAGGGCTTGCCGGCCCATTGCATGAAGCCTTTGCCAGAGCGGTCCGGGAGAAAGTCACCGTCACGTTAAAAGACTTGAAGATACAAACCAATGGCAGCGCGCTGAGCGTGGACGTTGTCGTCCAGCCTCTGTCCGCGCCGGCTGAGATGCAGGGGATGATGTTGATTGTCTTCCGAGAGATCGGCGAGGCATCTGTCAAGAAAACGAAAGCACCGAGCAAAACCAAACGTAACGCCACGGACGAGGCCCGGTTGGCTGAACTGACCCGGGAACTGCAGCAATCCCGCGAGGAGGTGTATAGTACGCGCGAAGAGATGCAGGCTTCGCAGGAGGAGCTCAAAGCCACCAATGAGGAGTTGCAGAGCACCAACGAGGAACTGCAGAGCACCAACGAGGAGCTGACCACATCCAAGGAAGAGATGCAGTCCATGAACGAAGAGTTGCAGACGATCAACCAGGAACTGACGAGCAAGGTTGATGAATTGACTCACATCGGGGATGACATGGAAAACCTCTTGAACAGTACCGACATTGCTACTCTCTTTCTGGACTCTGAGCTGAGAGTTCGCCGGTTTACCCCCAAGATGACCAAAATTATCAAACTGATTCCTGGAGATGTCGGCCGTCCCTTCACCGATCAGGTCAACGAACTCGACTATCCCGATTTCGCAGATGATGTGCAGCAGGTGCTGAGGGCGCTGGTCTCCTCTCATCGGCAGATTTCAACCCGCGACGGTCGCTGGTTCTTAGTTCGTATCATGCCTTATCGTACACGGGATAATCGGATTGACGGCGCGGTGATCACTTTTGTCGACATCAGCGACAGCAAAACGCTGGAGACGGTGGTGACCGAAGCCTTGTCCGTCCTGCAAACCCGCTTCGATGATCAGTCGTTTGAACTCAAGGCGGCCAAGGACCTGGAAAACGTGCTCGGAAAAGCGCATGCTCTCTTGGCGAAACGTTTTGAGGGCCAAACGATTGAACTGTGTCAAGCACGTGCGGATCTGAAGGGAGGAGCCCGATGAAACCGAACCGGACAATCGATCCGATAGAAATTCGCCGACGTGCCGAAGAGCAGCTGCAAAACAGGCAAGGAGTAGATGCGCCGATATCTTCGCATGAAATGCAGCAACTGGTCCAGGAACTGAAGATCCACCAGATCGAGCTGGAGATGCAGAACGAGGAACTGCAGCGGGCCTATGCGGAACTGGAAGCATTACAGGAACGATATTTCGACCTGTACGAGCTGGCACCGGTGTGCTATGTGACAATGAACGAAGCGGGAATGATCCTGGAAGCAAATCTCAGCGCAGCCACTATGTTTGGCGTAGCCCGTGGAGCACTGGCCGGATTGCCGTTGAGCCGATTTATCCAGAAGGAAGACCTGGACCTCTATCACCTCCACCGCAGGCATCTTTTCTCGACGGCGGAGAAGCAGTCCTGCGAATTACGGATGGTGAAACCGGATAAGACGACATGTTGGATACAAATGGAGATGTCGATCACCCAGCAACCCGGTGCACCGGAATGTCGTATGGTGTTCAACGACATCACCGAACGTAAGCAGGCGGAAGAGCTCCTTGTGGACATGAATGTCGAATTGGAGGGGAAGGTCGAGCTGCGCACGCGCGAGCTGCTGCAGGTTCAGAGACAGTATCAGCATGCGGAGAAGCTGGCGGCGATAGGGATGCTCTCCGCCTCCATTGCCCATGAATTCAACAACCCGCTGCAGAGTATCTCGACCATCCTTAACCCTACAACGCAATATAGAAAAACATATTCCTTGAATCTGAAAGACACCTCTGCTATTCTTTGCAAAAAACAGCAGAGGGAGGAATCTATGTTGCCGGAAATTCGCCAAAGCGACTATCTGTATAATGTCCCAAAATTCGAACTGGATCGGAACGATATCGTCGATTTTGCAGAAGAACTCAAAGGGTTTCACGAGAACTTCGCTGATTGCTTCCATCGTAGTGAGTCTCGAGAAAATTTTTTCCTATACATGTCCGGTCAATTCAGTCAATTGGAGCGTAAATCTATCGAACCCATTGCCATCGCCATGGAGGGCGGAAAAATTCGTGCAATGCAACGTTTTGTATCCGATGCTCCATGGGACGATGAAAACATTGAGTACAAGTATCGTAGTTTAATTAACGAAGATCTTGGGCATCCTGATGGTGCAATTATTTTCGATGAAAGCGGCTTCGTAAAAAAGGGTGGCGATTCGATCGGTGTAGCCAGACAGTACTGTGGCACAGTGGGTAAAGTGGACAATTGTCAGGTCGGTGTTTTTGCCGCATATGCAAGTTCCCATGGCTATGCTCTTTTCGATAAACGGCTTTATATTCCGGAACAATGGTTTTCAGAAGATTACAGTGAAAGACGCAGGAA
>LADS01000062.1 GCA_000961725.1 Desulfobulbaceae bacterium BRH_c16a | reverse complement strand
CAAAGAACCAGAAAGAATTCATGGTTGATCTCAAGCGGGTATACAAGGCCAGCACTAAAGATTTAGCCGCATCTGAACTTGATATTTTGGCGGACAAATGGAATGACAAATACCCTATTGTCATCAAATCCTGGCGAAACAATTGGGAGCGACTCAGTCAGTATTTCAAGTTTCCTGATGATATTCGGCGTATTATCTATACGACCAATACCATTGAGGCGGTTCACCGTCAATTTCGGAAATTGACCAAGACCAAAGGCGCTTTCCCGAATCAGGACAGCCTGTTGAAACTACTGTATATGGGGATTCAGAATGCCAGCAAGAAATGGACAATGCCGATCCATAACTGGTCCCTGACAATTTCTCAGTTGGCGATATTTTTTGAAGGAAGGCTGGATAAGGAATTGAAACTCTGATAGGTTGATGTCTTATGAAAAAGATAGTTCTCGTAAACCCGCTCCAGCTGAAACCAGCTCCTCCGACGAGCATATCTGAGGGCCCATTCTCGGAGCTGGTTTCAGCTTCCGCTACCTTCAGTGGTTGATTGAGAATTATGAACCGTGACACAGAATTTTGAATACTCCCTTCTCAAATGGGTCAAGCCGAACGATGAAAGTACTGTCCGGTCCGCCTTCCAACAGTTGATTACAGCAAATGCAAATAATCCTGAGGCAGTTGAGCATGATTTCTTTGCAACTCTAGTCAAAATACATCGCGATGGCGAAGGTGCTCCATTTACCGGTCTGAAACCCGCCGGTACAGTTGAACCAGCCGTTGCCGAAGCAGACAAGGCCCTCCTGAATGGTTCCTCAAATGCGCTTGTAAAACTGATCACCGATGACATTGCTGCCGGAATAGAGCAGCGATACGAACATGCAGCTACTACATTCAAGCACAAGGATGAGAGTGTTGCACAGGGAAGAGAATTTGTGGAAGCTTATGTATTGTTCACTCATTATGTTGAACGGCTTCATCAGGATGCAAAAGGCGAAGGCGCACATGATGGTCATGACAAGCACCAAGAGAGTGCAAGTCACTCTAAGCATTGATGATAAAAATTAAATCATACTATTAGATAGTTACTGAAGAAAAACCGCCTGACACGGATGCACCCTGTCAGGCGGTTTGCGGGAACCTGCATAAGCCTCAACCTGTTGACTTGGACACAAGGGAAGAAGGGAAGAAGCAATTAGAAGTGCCCTTGAAACCATCAGTTAACGGAGAGCTGCTGCTACTGAAGGTGATCCCCACCGGAATGGGAAAAACGAACGAGCCCTCAACTTGAACCGAACAAAGGACCATTGAACCTCTCGTCTTAGTTGTCCGAGCCTATCAGACTCTTTCCTTATGAGGAGGACAGAATGGAGTCCGGGGCTGCCGCACTTTACTCTTTTTCAAAATCGTCCTTTGAAGCCCCGCAAACCGGGCACAGCCAATCACTTGGAACATCTTCCCACGCTGTGCCGGGATCTACTCCGTTGTCGGGATCTCCCTGAGCCGGGTCATAAACATAGCCGCAAATCGCACAAACCCATTTTTCCATTCATCGTCTCCTTTATCATCTTTCTTGAAAACGTCGAGCGCCACACCAAACGCCCACAACACCGTCGGCAGGCGTATCATATATCAAACACAGACTACCATAACCAAATGATGGCGTCACTCAAAATTCCCGGAATGAGAGATCTGCTCGGGTCGTCGAGGAGCCAATTAAAGTCCCATATTTGTATATTTCTGCATATTCGCTTTTTCATTCCGGCCGTGGTTTCTTAAAGAGATCACTCCACAAAAGGTTGAGCTATAAAATAGATCCCTAGCAGAGCGATCATACTCCCCGCCAATCTTCTTACCATCCGGCCACCCTGCTGCCAACTGCTGTTGGTCAGCAGCCTCTTGACCAGAGCGGTGGAACTGCCGGCTGCGGCAATGGGCAGGCAATGACCGATGCCAAAGAGCAGAATAAAAAAAAGACCGGCGACAAACGTCTCCTGAACGGAGATGATGGCCAGAATCGGCGCGATGAATCCGAAAGTACAGGAGCCCGACAAAATTCCGTACGCCAAACCGAGTATGAAGGCCCCCGACAGCCCCTTCAGCGTGAATTTCGTCATCATGCCGCCGCCCGGCAGGGAACATTTGGCCACACCGAGCATATCAAGGGCTACCCATATCAGGATCAGGCCGACGGCAATGGTCCAGTAGGAACCGACATCGCCAAGCATCCGGCCGAGCAGGGAGCAGATCAAGCCGATGGCGGCAATGGTAATAAACAGGCCGGCGGTAAAAACCACGGCAAAGAGCGTCGCCCGACGACCTTCGACCAAGGTGTTCTGGCCGCCGACATAGCCGACAATAAGCGGAATCGAGGCAAGGTGGCAGGGACTGAACAGCACGCTGATCATGCCCCAGAGAAAACAGCCGATGCCTCCCAGCAGCAGCCCCTGCCCCATCCAAGAGTTGACCGCAAGAAAAATCTGGTCCATCGGCTAACGCACCCCCAGTTTCTGCAGTTCACCAACGATGGACGCTTTGTCGAGAAAGCCCTCATTTCGCTTTACCTCCCTGCCTTCCGTATCGTAAAAGATCTGGGTGGGAATGACTCTGATGCCGAAACGCGAACCCGCTGCGGGATTCTCCCAGACATCGATAAAAACGATGGCCGCCCGATCTTTATACTCCTTCTCCAACTCTTCGAGGATCGGCGCCATCATCTTGCAGGGAATGCACTTCTTTGCCCCGAGATCGACCATCGTCACCATGCCCGGCACGGGAACCTTGCCCATGCCCGTCTCCCCGCCGAATGCCGGAGCAAGAAGGAAAAGGGTGAGGGAAACTGCCATCACGACAACCTTAATTTTTTGTACTTTCGTGCCGAATGTACGTCTCATTTTCCGCACCTCATACCATGGGAAGAAAGAGTCCGGCCCGGAAAATCCCCTTGGCGACAGGTAAAATCAAGTTCGGCCCCTTACTGCAGGCGCAGCCACAACCGGCTGCCGACTGATGATTCATGGTGTTTCTCCTCTTCATGTTTTATCTGTTATTTCAGCATTTCCTTCAGCTCCGATGACGTGGGCACTTTGCCTACGCATTTCACTTTGTCGTCAACCACGAGACCTGGGGTCATCATCACCCCGAAGGCCATGATCTTGTTGAAATCAGTTACTTTCTCCAACTCGTAGTCGATGCCGAGTTCCGTCGCCACCGCGGCCACCGATTCGGCAAGCTGGGTGCATTTGGCGCACCCGGGTCCGAGAACATGAATCTTCATTGTTTTTTCCTTCTACAAAAGGTTAGCCAAAAAGCATGCCGTACAGCACTCCGCTGCAGGTTGCCATAACTACCACCAAAACGACAAAAACCGCGGTCTTCTTCAGGCCGATCACACTGTTGATGACCAGCATGCTCGGCAGGCTGAGAGCCGGCCCGGCGAGCAGCAGGGCAAGTGCCGGGCCTTTCCCCATGCCGTTGTCTATCAAGCCTTGCAGAATGGGCACCTCGGTCAGTGTGGCAAAATACATGAAGGCCCCGGCAAAAGAGGCAAAGAAGTTCGCCGCCAGGCTGTTGCCGCCGACCGCCCACGCCACCCATTCGGAAGGGATGATCCCCTCATGACCTACCCGGCCGAGGAGCAGCCCGGCCACCAGGACGCCAAAGAGTAACAGAGGCAGAATCTGCTTGGCAAAAGTCCAGGACGAGGCAAACCACGCTCCCGCCTCCCCCTGGTCGGTGCTGGTAAAGAGCGACAGCCCGATAAACCCGGCGGTAAAGGGAATCAGCGGATTGTCCGGGAAAGCCAGGGCCAGACCGGCGACGGCAACGGCAGTGACCGTCACCTGCCAGAACCTCAGCCCGAACCAGGCGACAAGCATCACGCCGAAGGCCAGGGCAAACCCGGAAGTGATCCACCATTTCGCCTGAAAAACTGCGGCCCATAACCCTGTACTTTCCGCGGGCTTGCCCCAGTTGGCAAAAACCAGGATGCCGATCATCGCCGCAAAATAGACGCTGGTCTGCCAAAGCGGCCGGGGCGCCTCTCCCTCCGGCATCACCATCTGCGCCGCCGCTTCGGTCTTTTCCTCATTGCGAAAAAAGAAAGCCATCAAGAGACCGATGATCACGCTGAAAAACACCGCCCCGACCGCTCTGGCAATCCCCATCTCCGGACCGAGAATGCGGGCGGTGAGAATGATTGCCAGAACATTGATGGCCGGACCGGCATAGAGGAAAGCCGCCGCCGGACCAAGACCCGCTCCCATCCGGTATATTCCGGCAAAAAGCGGCAGGATGGTGCAGGAACAGACGGCGAGGATTGTCCCGGAAACCGAGGCGACACCGTATGCCAGGACCCTGTTGGCCTGTGGGCCGAGGTATTTCAAGATCGCCGCCTGGCTGATGAAAACTCCGATCGCGCCGGCGATGAAAAAGGCCGGAATAAGACAGAGCAGGACATGCTCTTCGGCATACCATTTGACCAGATGGAACGCCTCAAGTATGGCGTTGTCGAAACGAGGAATGCCGATTGGCAGAAAATAGCAGGCCAGAAAGCCGGCCAGGATCAACAGGAGATTTTTGTATTCGATTTTCCAGTTCATACGTGCAACTCCAGACGTAGCAGCCCGATAAATTATTTCAAAAACTGCAGATGATGATCGAGATTGGCCTGAATCACCGCCTCGACACAGGGCATCATATTGAGAATACAGGGTACCCTCAGGCGGTAGTACACCTGTTTTCCCCGCTTTTCATCCACCACCACCCCAGCCTGCTTGAGAATAGTCAAGTGCTTTGAGATTGTGGAAAAATCCGCATCGACACCTTCCACCAGTTCGCATACGCATTTCTCGCCCGCGGCCAGCTGCTCGGCCATCCATAAACGGGTGGGATGGCCGAGGGCCTTAAACACATTCGCCTTGGCTCCGATGAGAGCCTTTTCTCTGTCTGTCATAACGCTCCTCTCTTTGTCTTTGCTTATTTGGTAAAACAACCAAATGAAAAAGTCAAGTAATTATTTGCAGGGGAAAAGGGCATTCTCGGTCAGTCTCCCAGCGTTCTACTGCAGTAAAAGTTTATACACCTGGCTGCACGACATCAACACACACATGACGATGACCAGAGGCCTGATCAGTTTATCGCCGCCGTTCAACATGGTGTGACTGGCGAGCACCGCTCCGCACAACTGACCGGCCATCATTGCCAGGGCCACTATCCAGACTATTTTGCCGGCGGCGGCAAAGAGGGCCATTGAGCAGATGTTGGTGATGAAATTGAAGAGTTTGGCCCGAATGGTTGCCTGCAGCAGTGTTTGCCCGCGGAGAAGTACACCGCTTGCGGCAAAAAAAGAGCCGGCACCCGGACCGATCGCCCCATCGTAAAAACCGATGAGCGGAACAGCGGTGAGACCGTACGCCCGTTCGGACTGTCGGGCCGCGGTTTCAATCTTGCCCACCTGCGGGCAGGCGAAAAAATATCCGGCGACGCCGATCAGAAGAAGAGGGATTCCCCAGTGCAGCCAACCGGTATCGACCCTTTGAATCAACCAGGTCCCGAGTATCGAGCCGATGGCGGCAGTAAACACCAGGGGTAAAAGACGGATGATTTTCAGATGCCCCTTCACGACCAGCATCAGCGTCGCGGTCATCGTTCCGACAAACCCCTGGGCCTTGTTGGTGGCAAGGGCGGCAAGCGGGGGGATCCCTGCCAGCAGCAAGGCCGGCAGGGTGATCAGCCCGCCGCCGCCGGCCAGGGTATCGACCCATCCGGCCAGCAGGCCGACCAGAAACATGAGCAAGACAAGCGACACCGACCACTCGAGTTCAAACATAATTCCCCTTTCCGGCACCTTCACCGGGCCTGCGCCCTGATATACAGACAGAGGCCCAGGATGGTTATAATAATACCTGTTATGCCGTACACATCCGGCATAGCGGCATGAAGAAAGAAAATTTCCCCGGCCAGCGCAAAGATCACCTCGCTGGCCTGGGTTGCGTCGACTGCCGACAGCTCATAGGGATCCTTTGCCAGCTGCCGGGCATATAAAAACAGGCTCGTCGCGACGATTCCCGAGAACAGTGCGACCATCGCCGTCTGCATTACCTGGCTTGCGGCGGGCGGCGGCGGCTGACACACCAGAACGACCAGCAGCCAGAACGGAATCGATCCGACTGTCAGCAGCAGCACCTTGGCAAAAGGCCGGTTCAAGGCTGGACTGTCGATGCTTGGCAGTAGGCGATGTCCGCGATTCTGGACCTCCCATACCAGCTGGTTGCCAAAGGGGTAGCAGAAAGCGGCAATCAGCACGGGAATTCCGCCCATAAGTACATCCCTGAGCGGGGCGGTTTGCGCCTGACTGACGTTGACCAGCACCACCCCGGCGAAAATCAGCAGCGAGAAAAACAGCGCCCTGCCGGGCACCTTCCTCCTGAAGCCCAGCAAGACGATGGGCGTTGCGATGATGGTGGTCTGCCAGGTGGTGGCAATGACCCAACCCGGGGAAAACGAGGCGCTGTAACTGATGAGCGCATAAAAAAAACCAAAACCGATGGTGCCGGCGACGGTCCAGAACAGCCAGTGCCGGCAGTAGAGCTGCAGCAGCTCCCGCAACAGCCTGAGATTCCCGGACGAAAGAAACCAGCAGAACAGCAGGACCAACATAAACAGGTAGCGCAGACTGGCGGTCCAGACCCAATGACCGCCTTCCAGACTCATCAGCCGATTGAGAACAAAGGTGGTGCTGAAAAACAGCCCCGACACCACTCCGATAGAAATAAGTTTGACCATGTCCACTCTCAATCTGCCCATCGATCCCCGACAGGTGCAGGCTAAAATCCTGTCCATACAGAAGTTCATAATTGGATTTCAGATCATTACTTTATGCGATACTTTCAGTAAACCGGTAATTCTTCTCCTCCCCTAAAAAAGAAACAAATGGAAAAACACATGATCAGTTGCCGCTCCACAGATCTCCGATCAGACGAATAATTTCGTCATACATTGGATTCAGGCGATTTTTCTCGAGGATACCAAGGCGAAGCGGCACCGAGAATTTTTCCGTCTCCCAGATGCGACAGCCGGAAAGGCCGGCGGCGTAACGGGCATCGTCTTCCCGCAAAATGCCGACTCCCTGGTTGTCGATCACCAGTTCCCGCACGACACTTTCATCCATCGCATCGATAAAACGATTGGGTGAGAGACCGAGACCTTCCATCCTTGCCTGTACCAATTGGTAAAACGGGCAGTCGCAGACCGACCAGACCCACGGCAGCCGGGCGAGAAATTCCCAGGTGAGTGGCTCTTCTCCGGATACAAACCTTGCCGGAATGACAATGCGGATATCAAAGTGATTGATTGTCTCGGCCAGGATGTCGTTTTCCCGGCTCTCGCCGAAGAAGAAGCCGATATCGATCAGCTCCTCCCGCAGCATCTCCGGGGTCCGCACCGTCTGACTGGAGACAAAGAAAAAGCCGACATTTGGAAAATAACTGGTGAGCATTCGGCTGAGTTTGCCGACCTTTAAAAAGCTGCCATCGGTGTTGATGCCGATTTTTATCCGCTGGCCTTTCCGGCCGGTAAGTTCCCGCGCTTTTACCTGGAAAGTTTCGGCGCTGCTCAGCACGGCCAGTGCATGGGAGTACAGAATTCTGCCATTTTCGGTGAGCTCCATTCCCTTTGCCGAGCGATCGAAAAGCTTCAGTTCGAGCCTGGTCTCGAGGAACTTGATCTGGCTGGACAGCGCCGACTGACTGATGTGGAGGCGTTCCGCTGCCTTCCTGAGATTGCCGGTGTCGGCGATCTTCACAAATGATTTCAATTGATAGATTTCCATGGTCCGTTCTGTTTTATCGAACACTCTGTTTTATTTAATGCGATAGGATTCTTTTGATTACGGGGTATTATATCCATTTACGGACAAACAGCAAACCCTCGCTCCTCAATCATAACCGAAAAGGAACAAAATTATGCAGGTGATTTCCGTTGCCGGACAGCTCGCTACTCTGAGCGACAAATGAAATCAGACACTCCAAAGACCCTTGGCCCTCTACTCCTCAGCGGGCTGATGATCGGCCCCATTCTCGGTTCCGGCATAATTATTTTGCCTCCGCTTGCCTACGGCGTGGCGGGCGACTGGGCAATATTTGCATGGGTGCTGATGGCGATGGCCGGTTTTTTCTTTGCTTTCACCTTTGCCAGACTGAGCATTCTCTACCCCGGCAGCGGCGGTGTTACCACAGCCGTTGCGGCGGCCTTCGGCACTGGGGCCAAACAGCTCACCTCACTGTACCTGATCGGCGCGGTACTCTTTGGCCCGGTTGCCGTCATGCTGACCGCGGCCGACTATCTTTTCCCTGACAGTCCTGCTGCCCCGCTGCTCGCCCTGCCGATGCTCCTGGTCTGCTCCTGCCTGCTGCAGCGAAAAATCGCCAGCATCGGTCGGATATCGCTGATCATGTCCTCCCTGGCTGCAGCGATTCTCCTGATGGGCGGGGCAACTGTCCTTCTCCTGCACCAGAAACCGGCGATACCCATGACACCCTTTGCTGCCGGGGATTTTGGCTACACCCTGCTTCTGCTGTTCTGGACCATCGTCGGTTGGGAGGTAGTCGGCAATTACAGCGGCGAAGTGCGCAACCCGAAAAGGACGATCACCATCGCCGTGGGTTTTTCCGCCGCAGTTATCACCGCAGTCAGCATGGTGGTCGGCGCCGCCATCCAGTATATCGATCCGGCGCTGACCGGCGGGGGAAAGCTGCAGGTTACAGCTCTCATCACCCCGCTCTTTGCCGGGTATAGCCGCCCCGTGATGGCCCTCCTGACCCTGTCGCTGTGCACCGCCACCTATCTGCTTTTTGTCGGTGGCGTGGCACGGTTGATCGGAGTTCTGGCGCGGGAGAAATTTTTGCCGCGGTTTCTTGGCACAACCAACCGGAGCGACGCGCCGGTCGGGGCTATCGGCGCACTCACGACGGTACATCTGGCTGTACTCGCTGCCGCCTCCTGCGGCCTGATCGACACTGAAACTCTGGTTGCCTTTGCCAACGGCTTTTTTATCGCCAATGCCTTGATCGGTATTGCAGCCGCCGGCAAACTTTTTCCCGAACGTCTGCAGCGAACGGTCGCTTTTCTGCTGGGGCTTTTTTTCGTCATCGTTTTTCTCCACTCCCACTTCCTGGTCATCCTGCTCATCCTGGCGATGGCAGCCGGCACCTTTGCCAGACAAAAAGCCATGAAGACACCGCAGCTGCCCGGCTGATCAGTTCTCCGAACCGGCAGCACCCCGGTAATCCGTCCTGATGCTGAAGTAGAGCGTCATTACTATGAATGCGGCGGAAGCGATGAAGAGCACCCGATAGGCATCCTCCTGCATGAACGAGAGCAGATCGAGGGCTTTGCCGAAGAGGAGCGGGAAACCGGAACCGACCGGGATGGTGAGAATCGGCGCCAGAGCGAAATACGAGGTGGCATCGGTTTTACCGGCGAATTTTTTCACCGACGGGGCATAAATCATATTCCGGATGGCCCGGCCGAAACCAAGCAGATAGCTGATCAGGAAGAAGGTATAATAGCCGGGCATGAAGGTGAGAAGAATCAGCAGGAACAACGTTATGAACTTCGACAGCACCAGCTTCTGTTTCAGTCCGAGAAGGTTCATTGCGCCAAGGAAGATGTTCACGGTAATCGAGCCGGCATAGATGCAGGCGACAAAAGTACCGGCCGCCACCGGGGCCGACACCCCGAAAAATCCGGTCGCATACGTGGCGTAGAACGACATGACCGTAAGAATCACGTAGATATCGAGATCGGCTGCGAGGAAGACCAGGAATCTGCGGTTCCTGAGAATCTCGGCAAACGCCTGGCCGGTATGTCGCAGAAACGACAGGTTGTCCCGTTCCGGGTCATGCGGGTCGGCCACTTCCGTGGTGAGGAAAAAGCAGAAGGAGCCGAGGACGAACAGCAACCCGGTTCCCATGAAGACCCAGGCTGAGGATTCCAGGGAAAATGCATAGTTGTCGACGATCTTGAGAATAAAAAAACTCGACACGACCTTGCCGATATTCTGGGCCAGCATCATATACCCCAGACCGGAAACCGCCTTGGATTCGGAAAAGATCCGCACCAGATAATTGAGCCACACCGGGATGGTAAGGCCCATGCACAAGGAAAAAACCGTGTAGGATGCAAAAAAGAGCGGCAGGACTTTTGCCGGATCGTCAATGAAATACAAAATCCCGCCGAAGAGAAAGATCGAAAGGCCCGACACGATATGAAGTATCGCCACCAGAGGCCTCTTGAACCGCCTGTTTCTCGAGATGTAGCTCGAAAAGAGAGGAAAAGTCGAGATGCCGAAGATAAATAGAGAAGGCACGATGCCGATGGCAAAACTCGAAGCGCCGAGGCTTTTCAGGAACAGCTGGAGAAAGGTAGACTCCAGCACAATGGGAAACCCCAGTCCCCAGAGAAACTCGACAAACGCCAGACCATAGACATTTTTTTTAAAGCAGTCGTCTTTATATCGGTCCATTGCAGGTTACCACGACCACTGTCGAGCCAAATTCCACCATCTGCCCGCTATTGCCGCCAACCACGCCGCGCCATTTTCAGAGGTTGCTATTGCTCTTCTCAACAACCCGTAACTCCAGGACAATTCGTCCCCAGCCGCCACATTCCAGACCGACATCGAAACAGCCGGCCCGTTTGAATCGAATTGTATTCGGGTCTATTCCGGCAAAGAGCATTTCATTGGCCGTAAACACCATCATCAACGCCGCGTTCAGGGAGTAGCCACAGACTTTTTTCGGGCACAGTTCGGTCAACAGGTTGCCGAACGCATCAAAAAAGAATTTGTCGCCTATCTTGTGTTTACTGTTGCATCCGTGAGATTCGACGACCTCGAGGATGATGGTCTTGTTTGCCAGATCGCCACCTTTGTTCAACACCTCCTCGTTTCTCGGATCATCTTTAAAGACAATCATTTCCTGGTCATTGTACCCTAAGTGCCGCTGGATCATTTTCCATTTTCTGTCGTCAGAATTCATATTACCCTCGCGTTTTCTCTCTTTCACCTTCCACTTTACGGTGCTCACCTTCTTCTTGCCCCATGGCACGACCGTGGATCGGCATGCTCAAGCTCTCGGATCTGCCGGAATCGCCCGAATTTTCAGGATATTAACTGAACAAGAACATCAACACAAGAGAATACCACAGGATCTGTGGCGTGCTTTTTTCGGAAACTGTCACGAAAGAACTCTCAAGATGCGGTATGATGAAGAGTCATCTTACAGGTCCTGAATCCTCCCCATCTGCGAATCGTGCAATTTTGAAAGCATCAACAGGGCCATAACGGCTCCCAGCAGAGCAATGGCCATGTCCGACTGCGTGTCCCAAACATAGCCTTGCGTTCCCAGAAACGCCTCGGCTCCTTCTCCGGTGGCTACAGCCACCCACCACTCGATGAGTTCATAAAAGGCACTCAGGGCGAGACAAAAGCAGACGATGAAAAAATTCAGCCATCCCCTGCCGTTTATCACGTTTTTACGGATCATTATTTCTCTTGCGATCAAAGCCGGCACAAAGCCCTGGAAAAAATGACCGACCTTGTCGTAGTTGTTGCGTTCGAATCCGAATATCGTCTTCATATGCTCGAACAGCGGGACTTCGGCATAGGTGTAGTGACCGCCGACCATCAGCACGATGCAATGCGCAAGGATCAGCAAATAGAGCAAGGGAGTCAGCCGAAATGACCGGTAGGTCGCGGCGAGAACGATCGCTCCGATGACCGCCGGGACAACCTCGAGAAACCAGGTGAACTGATCTTTGGGATTAATCCCGGACCAGATGAGAACGGCGCCATACACTAGAATCCAAACAAATTTCATAGCTCCTCCTTGAGATCAGCCTTTTCCCGGTTTCCAGCCATGCAAGCCCCAGAGCAGCGACAGCAGGCCGATGCCGGTAAAAAAGGCCGAAGACCAGGCGACGGCGGCGATCCCGCCGACCTGCCACAACCCGCCGCCAAGAAGAACGCCAATCATCCGTCCCAGGCCGCCGGTGGCATAGAACCCGGCCATCATCGTCGCCCTGGCCTTCGGCATCAGCTCGGTGCAGAGGGAAAAACTGGTGACTATAGTGAATTCGAAAGCAAGGAAAATCCAGAACATGCCGGTCATTGCCAGAGGCAGGGAGCGGCCGATGAAGGGGAGCAGCAGATAGGCAAGCATCGCCAGGCACAATCCCAGAACGGTTGCCTTTTTCAGCCCCAGCCGGTCGGAAAATACCGCCGTCATCGATTCGCCGAGCAGTTCAGCCGCGCCGATGGCCACTGTGCTGAAACCGAGGGTGGCGATACTCACCAGGAAGGACTGCTCGAACCAGGCACCGTAGACGACAAACAGACTGTCGTTGGCGATACTGATCCAGAAGCCGAATGCCAGCATGCCTGCGGCGGGACGAACCCGCAGGAGTTGCGGCAGGGCGGCAAAGATATTGACTTTGCGGCTCTCTCCGGCAGGATCCGGAGTATCGTCCGGAATGACCCGGGCGATAACCAGCCAGCCAATCGCACCCAAAAAAGCCAGCAGCAGGAAAGCGCTGTTCAAGCCGATATGTTCGATGATAAGGCCAAGGGCGGGAATACCGATAAGCGTCGAACCGGCCCAGGCTGTTTCGACCGCGCCGATCACCCGGGCACGCCGCGCGTAAGGTACATGACGGCCTATAAAGGCCTGGATGGAAGGATCGAAGATGGTCTTCCCGAAACTTGCGACAACCAGACCGACAAAGATCGGCCAGTAGCCGGGCAGCAGCCCGCACAGCAGCATGCCTGCGGCAAGCATGGCGAGCCCCGCCCGCATCATCCGTCTATAACCGAGCCGGTCGGCCAGCGGTCCGCTGAAGAGTCCGAGCAGAGAAGTCGCCTGACATGCGGCAATGATCGGGGTAATGGCCGCCAGGGGCACCTCCAGCCCTCTGCTGAGGGCAGGGGCAAAGGGATAGATAAAGCGTCGCCCGGTGTTGAGCAGCAGCCGGAAAAACATTACCGCGACGATCTGGCCGACTAAAGATGTTTGTATTTTTTTCAAGTCACCACTTCTTGAAAAACCAGTAGAGCAGCGTCAGCACGATGCTGATCAGCAGACTGGTGGTAATGGGAAAATAGAACCGGAACCCATCGCGCTTGATTATAATGTCACCCGGCAGCCGGCCGAGATTCAGCTTCTCCAGAAACGGCCACAGCAGTCCGGCGACGATCAGCAGGCAGCCGGCAATGATGAGTTTTTTCGTCATGCCTCCCCCCAAGGGCAACAGTCATACTTCACCATGTTTTGACCACAACCAGGGTGATATCGTCAGGTTGCGGTTTCTTCCCCCTGAACTGGGCTATTTCCCGAGCCATGGTCTGCAATATTTCAGCCGATTGCAGATCGCTGGTGGCAACGAGAATATCTTTAAGCCGTTCCCTGCCGAATTGTTCGCCGGCATCGTTTTCCACTTCCCAGGCCCCATCGCTGCCGATGAGAATGATCTGCTCTTCTTCCGGCACCGGCAACTCGTTATACAGAAAAGTGAGATTGGCATCAACTCCTAATGCCACTCCCTGTCCTTTCATTTCGGAAAACCGGCGGGTTGCAGGCCGGTAGACAATCGCCGGTTCATGTCCTGCCCGAACCCAGCCGACAGTATTCTGCCGCCGATCGACCTCCAGATAAAAGAGCGTCACAAAACTGCCGGAGACAGCGGTATCCTGGCAAAGCAGCCGGTTTACGTCGCCGATTATTTCATCCGGGCCGCCGGCGTGAGCAATGCGGCACCTGAGCAGGGCGCGAACGGTGGTCATCAGCAGGGCGGCGCCGATGCCGTGTCCTACCACGTCCCCCACCGCCACGCCGATCTTCCGGTCGTTTTCCGCAAACCTGATGATATCGTAATAGTCCCCGCCGGTCTCGTCGCAGTAGAGGCTGAGGCCCGCGGCCGAAAGTCCCGGTGCTTTGAAGCCGGCCTGCGGCAGGAGATTCTGCTGCACTTCCCGGGCGATGTCGATTGCTTTTTTCATAACCAGGCGTTGTCTTAATTGCCGGGTCATCTTATTGAAACTGCCGGCCAGCTCCCCTACTTCATCCCGGGTCGTAACAGGCAGAGGGGGGCCGAACCGGCCTTTGGCCAGGTCGTCCGCGGCGGCGGAAATCCCCTTGATCCTGGCGGTCAACCGGCTGGTGGTCGTTCTGATCAATAAAAGGATAAGGAGGATGGAAGCGGAAAAAGAAAAGATATAATAGTTCCTGAATTTGATTATCGGCTGCATGATTTTTTCCCCGGGGGCCATGATAACCATCGTCCAGGGTGCTTCGGAAAGATGATAAAAGCCGCTGACCTCCTCAGGGGGAGACCCGGGACCGAACACCGTCCCGTGGTTTTTGGTCCGCATCGCCTCCAGGGTTTTTTTCTCGAGAGTATTGATGGTGCCAAAGGCACGCATGGGAAAAAAATCCTCCAGACCGGCTTCAAGGGCAGTGCTCGCCAGTACGTTGCCTGCGTCATCGACCAGATATGCTTTATTGCTCTTCCACCAGGGCGCGCGAATGACCTCCTCGATCAGCACATCGAAGGTAAAGCTCACCTCCACCCGTCCCACATCACCCTTGCCGCCGTTGCCGAATTCATACACCACCGATATGGTGCGATTATTCAAATCCCTGTTGTATTCCGGAGTGGTAATGAAAAACCGATTCCCATGGGCATGATGCATCCCCGCCATCATCCCCGGCTGCGTTTCCGAGCCTGTTGTCCTTTTTTCCTCCTCCTTAATCCATTCCAGGGAAACGTCGACGACGCTCTCGAGCTCGGCTATTCTTCTTTGCACCGAGGCGAAAACCTGGCGATTGAGTTCAGGGTCGCCATCCTCCTCCAGAAGCAGGAGCAGATCCTTGGGCCGGCTCAACCGCATATCGATCTCATGGGCGGTTCGCTGCAGCGTGGCAATTGCCGTTTCACCCCACTGATTGAGGAGAATGCCGCGCACTACTATAAACCCGCTGATGGAGAGACCTACCAGCAGAAGAAATGTCGGTACAAGAATAAAAAACAAGTTCCGCTGCTGCAATGTTACCGGCTGGAATGTCATTTTCTGCCTGCTGAGGTGAAAGGAAACGATACACTTGGTCGGAGCTTCGTCAAAATCGCGATTCTTTGCCGACACTGTAAGGAGAGTAGCAGAACAGGCAACCTTCGGCAATCAAATCGCAACACTTAGATACGCTATTTATCCCGTATACTTAGGTGTCAAGACGATCTCCCCGTCGGAGTTTATCGTCATGTAGCCCAGCCGCAGCAGGAGGAGCGTTCCCGGGAATATATCCTCGCCAAATGGTTTTCGAATAGCCCATTGCGCCCGGAAAAGGCTGTCCGGCAGGGTTTCATAATCGCTAGTACATTCGAGAATCATCGGCAGAAAGCTCTGCTGCTCAAACTTCTTGACAATCTGCTGCTCGAACCGGCTGCGCGCCATGGCCGTACGCAACAGCCAGTCGGGCAGATGTTCCGGCAGGTTGCGAAAATGGAGATAGCTGCTGAGCAGAATATCGTTTCTTCCTCCCCACTGCTCGGCATTGTGGAAATCCTCAACGGTTTCGGGGGAAAAGAAGAACCCCAGATCGTCTTCAAGCAGATAGGGAAAATGAGAGGCAAAAAGATACTCCTTCAGCGGCCCGAAGGGGTTCAGGCCGAGATGCATATCGGCCACCGCCAGCGTGTCGTCCCATGCCCGGCGGATCGCCGGCGGACTGTTGTCCTCATTCAGAGCCAGGGTGAGAAGGGACATATCCTGACGGGTAATCTTTCTTTCCGCCTCGATGACCCGGATTTTCGACGGATCCTTTATAGTGCGGATATCCTGTATCTTCCTGAATTTTATCCGCCCCTCGCCGTTGCCCTTGTCCTGCACATAGGCCAGCATGGCGAACGATTCCCGTACCCGGTCGTCGAGATAAAATTCCGCAGGGTAGAAAGCACCGGGACGAACCTCGGCAACGATCTCGGCAACGCCCCGGTGCACCCGCTCAAGGTAGAAGGCGGCCGGCGACTTTTTTCTGCCGCTCGATTGCTCCGAGGGCAGCCCAACGGCGCTTGCCGCCACATGCACATCGGCCTGGAGCAGTATCTGAACCAGAACATTGGCGTCGCCCAGGATGGTACCGGCAGCCCGCAACGCTCCGGCTGATTTTGCCTCATTGTCTTTATCTGCCTGCGCCGGCAATCCAGCCTCTATCCGAGCCAGCTCGGCAAACTGTCCGCCAACGACACCGGCCAAGGCGGTGGCGTACGCCTCAGGTGTATGGATTTTGTCGACCAGTTCGATCATGAGCTTGCCGACCGGCTGCAGCCCGGCAAAACGGATATAGTTTTCCAACCAGGCATCCGCCGTGAAAACCTCTGTCCCCTGCCCGCCGTCAGTCTCCCGAAGCAAGGCCAGCACGGCAAGCTTATTGAAGATCACGCCAAAATCGGCCTCCGGCCGCAGTGGGTTTCCTTCCGCCGAACCATGGCTGAAATCATGGTTCAGGCTGCGCAGCAGCCCTTCCGCCAAGGCCTGCCGGCCCTTCGGATCCGTCAGGGCATTGACTGTCCGGATCAGCTCGACCAGCTCGATAAAGACTTCCTGGCCTGCAGCGCCGGAGCCATCGGACGACGGCAGCAGGGCAATCCTCGCCTCGATCCGCCGGTGTACGAAGGAAACGGCATCCTCCTTCTGCAACCCGTAACTCAAGAGGTCAAGCAGGGTCTCAGCCCGGTAGGACTGCCGCTGCTGCAGATAACGCACGGCGATGGCGGAAACCTCCGACGGGGCAAGGTTCTGCAACCGGGCCAGATTGATGGCCGCGGCGAGGGCCAAGGTCCGGTCGACACCTTCCCCGCCGAAGTGGGCAAGAAATGTCTCAGTCACCTTGGGATCGGCCTGCTGTCCGCTCAGGATTGTCACCACACTCTGCATAAACTCGGCTGCGCGGCGGACGGAAAGGACAAGATCGTCTCTGTCGGCATATGCCAGAATCAGACCGCGGGTCTTTTCCCCGCCGAGAAAATCAAAGGCATCCCAGATAAGCCCGCTGTTTATCCCTGTTCTGCCGACCTCACCCGCTGTCTCCCGGATACTCGGCTCCTCCGGAGTGCTCTCGGCCGATTGCCGCTCCGCCAGCATCGCCACAGGATCTTCGTTGCCGGTCAGGCCGGTAAAAATCGCGACCAGGGCCGCAGTGCTCTCTTCAAGGGGGGAATCGTGCGGCGATGAAGCCAACCCGCGGGTCATGGCCCTGCGGTAGAGTTCCCTGCGAAAAGAAGTCTGCAGCAGGGCAGCCTCCTCCTCAAGCGCCGCAACGTGGCTGCGCTCAAGGCCTTCGACCGGCACTGCCAGACAATCGTTTACTGTACCCTCGAGTACATGTTGCCAGGAAAAGTCTTCAGCCGGCATCGGCAGAAAATAGAAGCCGGGTCCTTTCGGCATCTCGAAGAGAAAAGCCAACAGGCGGCTGTCCAGAACGGTCCTGGCCCGGCATTCCTGCCGACCGGTGCCGATATATTTATCCGGCGCCTGCGCTGCCGCATCACGCAGAGAAAGGAGAAAACGCTTATGACTCAAGAGACTCCGTGAGGACACGGTATTTTCGGCGTCAACCTGGATAAAGCCGTCCTCCTCTTCTTTCTCCCCCAGCAGACTTCCGGCCAGATCGGCATAGGTCGCGACAAATGCCGGCGCCTGCCAATGCGGCATCGGCTTATTGTCCCAGTACTCCAGATCGGCGAGATAGTGATCGATGAGACTCTTGCGCAAGGTCCGGTCGATGGTCACGAAATTGCTGAACAGATTGGCCCTGTCGATCCTCGTTGGATCGATCCGCGGATCGCAGCTCGGCAGATTGCTGCGCAGGAACTCGTTTTCGATCTTCCGGGTCCGGATATTGGCGAGATCGTAAAACTGCGCGGAAAGCAGCGTATCAATGCCGCCATAGCTCATCTTCAAGGGATGATCGCTGGTCCCGACAATGTTTTGCCGATGCCCCGTGACCGGTTCCAGCCGTTCGCGCAGGCTGTCGGCAAGCGGCGTTCCGGCGACGATCTCCGGATAATATCTGACGACGAAATCCTCCGGCGGAAAGACTTCCCCGGAAACATAGGGCAAAATCGACTCACGGCTCACCCTGGTAGTCTCGAGAACCACGCCCCGGTCATTTTCAATGATCTTGCGGGTGGCCGGGTCCGGCCCGAGATACACCTGCATATGGCCGATCGACTCGCCGGTCGTGGTCTGCAGCATCCCCCGGTTCGAGCCGAGAACGAGATCGGGATACAGCGCATCGAGGTAGGCCAGCACTTCCTTGGTGCCCCCTTCGCAGTCGTTCAGATTATGAAAAAGCGAATCGAGCAGCATCCCGCTGCCGTTGCCGGGATAGAATTTATTCTCGGCATAGCGCTGCAGGATCGTCACTGCGGTAAAACCGTCAATCTCCTTCGGTACTCCTGCTCCTATCCGGTCAAGGCGCAGGCGATAGCGGTCGAACGCCTCGGCCAGGGAAAAAGCCGGCTGCAGGTTCTTTTCCAGAAGCGCCCGGCTCAGCTGGTAGTACTCGGCCGCAATAATAAAAGAGGCAAAAGGCATATCCAGCCTGCCGTCCAGGATATCCTGCCGCAGATCTGCAAGAAATGCGGCTTCCCCGCTCAATGGATCTTCTCCTGAAGATACCGCCGGCACCGCATCCCGGAACACATCGCCCAGGAGATAGGCTTCTTCGCTCTCTTCAACCATTTGACCCATATTCTTAGCCGGTTTTCGGGGAATGGTGGCATCGGAAAAGAGCGGCGGCAACAGCTTTGCGCCAGCCGTCCTGCGCGACAGCGCATGGAAATCCGGGCTGTCGACTGCGGGCAGCCTCACCGGCATTGCCAGAAGTGAGGGAGGATCGAGATACTCGCGGCCGGTGCCGGCAATACGGCCGGGAAGACGATATGGCATCGTCGCCGAGCGGATATCCGGTTGTGTATCCGAAAAAACGTTGCCGCTCTTCTTCGCCTCGATTGGCGTGACCGTCCCCTTTTGGGAAATGCCCTCGGATCCGGCCGTATAATCGAAGAAGGATCTGCCCGGCGGCAGGAAAGGCGCCATCATTGCCGTCAGATGCAGCAGCAGGGCGAGCATAAAAGCGCTCAACCACTCATATAAGTGTGTGCATCCCTTCACGATAGTGATATGCCGACGTAAAATTCAGACCGCGATTTCAATTTTCGCCATTTTCGCCCATTGGTTTTGCTAACTCTTTCGTCTACACGTGTAATCATGGTTGCTGCCGATCGGGAGAGTGATCTTGCGATCTCCTTTTTTGTTATCTCTTTTCACCGGACAAGCAGTTCTTTCCTTTTTTCATCATTCTATGCATAATGATAAATAGAATCATGAAATACGTTAAACCCCGTCGCTGTCTGGCGGGATGCCGTAAAATAAAATAAGGAATTTGAGCGATGGCAAACAGTAATTACCGGCCCCACCCTCCTCGCCGCTTTTTTTTCATGCGATCCATCCTTTTCCTTCTGCTTAGCCTGCTCCAGTCCGCCGTGTTCCTGCCGTCGATGGCTGTTGGAACTCCTCCCGCCAAAAGCGATGAACCGATCGAGATAGGAGCAATTTTCGCCGAATCGGGAATCGCCGCCGCCCATAACCAGCCACTTATCGAAATGACCAGGCTTGCGGTCAAGAAAATCAACGATCGGGGCGGACTGCTGGGTCGGCCGGTGCACCTCACCCTCTTCGACAATCTCAGCACGCCGATAGGTTCGGCGGTTGCCGCAAAGAAAAGTGCGCTGCACAACGTCGTTGCCGTTATCGGCGCCCACTGGAGTTCCCATTCCCTGGCTATGGCGCCGATCCTCCAGAAGGCAGGCATTCCCATGATCAGTCCCGGGTCGACCAATCCCGAGGTGACCAAAGGGAAAAAGTACATTTTCCGGGCCTGCTTCATCGACTCTTTTCAGGGCCTGGCCATGGCTAAATTTGCCCACGACGACCTGCGTGCCAGGACTGCAGTCGTCGCCACCAACATCGATGAGGACTACAGCACCGTGCTCGGCCAGTTTTTCTGCCGGGCCTTCGAAAAATCGGGGGGCCGAATCCTCGAAGAAATCGGCTACCGGGGCAGTGCCAACGACTTTTCCGCAATCATCGGGGTAATCGAAAAACACCGGCCCGACGTGGTCTACCTGCCCGGTTACACCAGAGACAGCGGACTGTTTATCAAACAGGCGAGAAAAATGGGAATTACGGCGACCTTTCTTGGCGGGGACGCCTGGGATGAAATCGAAACCTATGCCGGAGAAAGCGTCGAAGGCAGTTTCCAGTCCGCCGCCTGGCATCCCGAAGTTCCTTTTCCGGCGAGCCGGGAGTTGAAGAAGTTTTTCACGGCCGCCTACGGAAAAGAGATAGCCAACAACAGCAGCCCGCTGGCCTATGATGCGGCAATGATCCTCGCCGATGCCATACTCCGCGCCGGCACAACCGACCGGATCGCAATCCGCGACGCCCTGGCGGCGACCAAGGATTTTCAAGGGGCAACCGGCTCGATCACCTTTGACGAAAACGGCGACCCCCTCGACAAGGCCATCATAATAATCGAGTTCAAGGATGGAAACCGCGTTTTCAAGCAGACGATACAACCTTAAGGAGCATCCGATCGAAACGTCGGTCGAACCATCATGACACAATTCTGCCGAATACTTCGTCAACTGCTCCCCGGTCTCTGCCTGATCTGCCTGATCTGCATGCTGACTTTCGGTTCCGTGTCGGCTTTTGCCAAACCGATCAAGATCGCAGCGATTTTTGCCCGCACCGGCAAAGCCGCCAATTCCAACAGAACAGCTATCCTCGGCACCCAGCTGGCAGTAAGGGAAATCAACCGGCAGGGAGGGCTTCTCGGGAAAAGAATCGATCTGCTCCTCTTCGACAACAAAAGCACTCCTATCGGCTCGCATCTGGCGGCCGAACAGGCGGTGAAAGCTGGTGTTTCAGGTATTATCGGCTCGTCCTGGAGTTCGCATTCCCTGGCTGTAGCCAAGGTGGCCGAGAAATACGGCATCCCGATGATCTCACCGATCTCGACCATTCCGTCGCTTACCGCCATCGGCGACTCCATCTTTCGGATCTGCTACAACGACGATTTCCAGGGCAGCACCCTTGCCGGATTCGCCTTCACCGACCTGAATGCCAGGAGTGCTGTGATTTTTGTCGATATTACCAGCGATTTCAGCATGTACATCGCCAAAGTGTTCAGCCGGACGTTTGTTTCGCTTGGCGGCACGATACTCAAGGAAATTGAATATAAAGGCGGACAGGACGACTTCCGCGAAGCAATACGTGAAACACTTGGACACCCCGCCGACATCGTTTTCCTTTCCGGCTACTATGAAAGCGGCTTCATTGCCGCAGGCCTGCAGGCGGCCGGCAGCAAGGCTGTCCCCATCGGCACCGACGGCTGGGACGCGGCAAGTTTCTTTTCTTCGGGCGGCAACACAATTACCAGGGGATACTTCATCAATCACTGGCTGCCGGCCGACACCAGTCCCCGTTCCCGGGCATTTGTCGAAAAATATGCGGGAGAGGCTGAATTATTCGCACCGACGGCGCTCGCCTACGATGCCGTACATGTTCTGGCTGCAGCGATTGAGATGGCTGGAGAGCCGGACCGAGACAAGATCCTTGACAGCCTCCGCAAGGTGCAGGGCTTTAAGGGTGTTACCGGAGATATCACCTTTGATCGACAGGGAAACGCGGCAAAACGGGCGTGCATTGCAGAAATTCGCGAAGGTGTACCTCATTTTCTAAAATGCACAGGAAGCGAGAATTGATGCCGGATATATCACCATGAAACTCAACAGCCTCGCCGTTAAAATAAACCTCGCTACCGTTGCCACGGTGCTGCTCGTCGCCCTGGGCGGCATTGTTATGCAATATCCTATCGAACAAAACAGGCTGAAAGGACAGACGGCGAGAATCGAACTCCTCCTCGACACTCTTTTCAAGCAGAAGAGGGACGATCTGGCAAATGAACTTTTCGCCGGTCAGGAGCGTGCCCTGCGATCTTCCCTCGAGGATATGGAGGAAGCTGTCGAAGACATTACCCGGGCATGTCTTTATCCGGCCGAAGGAAACACCAGATACTGTTCCGGCGATGCCAACGATCATTCTTTCGATCTGCAGAAAACTTCACCCCGAAATGGCGCATACCATTTCAGTCAATTTAAGCAGAATGGCAGGCTGACCGGATTATACGTCAACAGTATAGAGGTCATCGGTGAAAACCTCGGTTACGTTGCAATGTATTATGATCTCGAAAAAATTCTCGCCGAAAACAAGCGAATACTCTTATTTTTCGTCTGCGCTATCCTGGCTACTTCGGGATTCATTCTCCTTCTCCTGAATATTTTTCTCTTCTGCGCGATCATCAAACCGCTGACCATTCTCAGGAATGCCATGCGCAAGGTCGAAAACGGCTCCCTCGGCACCGTGGTCAAGCTGCCGAAAGGCGATGAAATCGGCGAGATGGGCAAGGCTTTCAACGACATGTCCACCAATCTCCATAAAAACCAGTCGGAACTGGAAAGGCACAGGGACAACCTCGAGGAACTGGTCCATGAACGAACGGAGGAACTCACTCTGGCGAAAGAACAGGCGGAAAGCGCCAGCAGAGCAAAAAGCGATTTTCTGGCCAACATGAGCCACGAAATCCGTACACCGATGAACGGTGTTATCGGTGTTTCCACCCTCCTTGCCAATACTCCGCTCAGCGACACCCAGAAACAATATATTGAAATCCTGCAGAACAGCAGCCGGTCGCTTCTCGCCGTAATCGACGACATTCTTGATTTTTCCAAAATCGAAGTGGGTAAAATGGAACTCGAGAATGTCTCCTTCGACCTGCACCGACTCCTGGACGGAATCATCGACATGGTGACCCACAATGTAAATGAAAAAAATCTCGAGCTGATCTGTGCAGTCGCCCCGCCCACCCCGAACCAACTGTCCGGCGACCCCGGAAGGTTGCGTCAGATCCTGCTCAATCTTGTCGGTAATGCCCTGAAATTTACCCATCAGGGAGAAATATGTATCTCCGTTGCCTGCGAAAGTGAGACCGCCGGAGATGTCCTTCTGCGTTTTACCGTCGAAGATACCGGCATCGGCATTCCCCTCGAGAAGCAGGGCATGCTCTTTGACTGCTTCACCCAGGCCGACAGCACCACGACTCGGAAATACGGCGGCACCGGACTTGGACTCGCCATTTCAAAGGCCCTGGCTGAGCTGATGGGCGGGGAAATCGGCCTGAAAAGCGACGGTGAGAACGGTTCTCTCTTCTGGTTTACGGCGCGAATCCGGAAACAGGAAAACCCCGACATGGAATTGCAGTTCACCAAAGACCTCGAGGGATTGCAAGTGCTTGTGGTGGATGACAACGAGACATGCCGCAAAACTCTGGCCGGCTGGCTTGAACATTGGGGGGCTCGGGTTACCCAGTTCACGGACGGTACTCAGGCATTATCCGTGCTGCGCGAATATTCGCGCGGCGAGTGCTCCGTCGACATAGCCTTCATCGATCTGCCCATGGGCAACATGGATAGCGCAATGCTTGCCGGGGAATTACAGACGGATCGATTCTATCCTCTTATCAAAACGGTCCTTATGACGCCGTTTTCGGACATCGAAGCAAAAACATGCTGCTCGGGCTTTACCGCCAACCTCAAAAAGCCCTTCAGGCATATCGATCTGCTTGGCACCATCAATGCGCTTGTTCGCGGATCCTCGACCCATGCCAAACCACCTCTTTCGACGGCAGGGGATTTCACCGACCGCGTCAAGCGCCACGAGCATATTCTCCTTGCCGAAGACAACATTATCAATCAACAGGTGGTCGTCGGGATCATGGAAAAACTCGGGTTTCACCATCTCGAAGTGGTCGGCAACGGCTGGGAGGCCATCGACGCATTGCGGAAGGTCCGGTACCAGCTCGTTCTGATGGACATCCAGATGCCGGAACTCGATGGCCTCGAGGCAACCAGGTTGATCAGATCGGGAAAATCGGGAGTACTTGATCCCGCAATCCCGATCGTCGCCCTCACCGCCCACGCCATGAAAGGCGACAGAGAGCAATATCTCTCCTTCGGCATGAACGGGTATATCACCAAACCGATCGATCCCTTGCATCTTGAACAGAGTCTGGAGATGCTCCTGTCGATTTCAGGCAATACCAGACTGTCCGAAAATAGACCGGAAGATCTGCCGAAGGAGGAGCTGTCGGAGGGCAACGCCCGCCGACCTCCGCATCCTCCTGTAGACTTCCCGACCTTCCTCGCTCGCCTGATGGGGGATGAGCTGCTGGCGCAAAAGATCTTTTCAGCTTTTTTACTGGATCTGCCGGCCCAGATCGACGTCCTGTCCCGAGCGGTGCGACAGAAAGATTTTCATGCCATCCAGCACCAGGCCCATAAGATGAAGGGGACCGCGGGCAATATCTGCGCCGACGCGCTGCACCAGACAATGATCGACATGGAAATTCAGGCAAAAGCAGGCAATACGGCTCAGGTGGCAGAGCTTTTCCAGGCAGCCCTGCATCAGCAGGAACTGCTGAACAAAACTGAAACCGGCTGGGAACCGGCAGACTTGAACTGAGCGTTGCACCAATCGTTTCCCGTCGACAAAACAACCAATACCGCCTCACGACATCTGCCTATCTTTTTTAAGGTGCAAAATAGTTGTACACTCACCCGCAGCCTGGGATGTATTTGCTCTGTCTGTAGGCTAACTTTTTGCCCTAACTATGAGGATTAAAAGTTCATTTTCACCTTTTGAACCAGCGCTTCCTCCCTGCAAAAAACTTATTGATAATCCTTCTGAAAAGGTGTAATCATCCCGAAAATTCGCTCTGAATTTTTATTGTCATTCTCAAACAGTCCACCCACTCTTCTCATTCGATAGGAAATTACCAGCATGTATCCACCTCACTATGGGAATAATCCGTTATTTCCCAACAAAAAGGACTTCCAGGTTGTGTTGAAAAATCATGTCAGCGGCATGGGCGTAGTGACGTACAGGGCCTTTGCCAAGGGTGATCTGATTTGCGCCTTGGCTGGAGACATCATCACCGACATACGCCAGCACAGTCTCCAGATCGAGCCCGGCGTGCATTTGTACGATATCTATTTTTCCGGTTATTTCCTCCACTCATGCGCCCCCAACGTGGAACTGGACATGAAGAACCTGCGGGTGTACGCAACCAGGGATATCACCCCGGAGCAATATCTGTTGATGGATTACGCCCAGACCGAGGATGTCCTCTTCAAACAGTTTCCCTGCAGCTGCGGTGCCGAAAACTGCCGTGGCTGGATTACCGGCAGAAAAGAATTGCCGTATGCCGATGCTGTGCTGCCAAATGGTTTCCGGCTGCCGGAGAATAACTTTGACGAGTACCAGAGCATATGACGGAGTGGTGGGAAAGGGAAGGTCTCCAGTACCGGGATGGGTTCCTGATATTTGCCGGTCGACAGGTCGATGATCTTGCCCGGCAGTTTGGCACGCCGGCCTTCTTTTACGATGGCCGGCGCTTTACCGCCAACATTGAACGGCTGCGGTCGGCTCTCGATCAGGCCGGACTGGTAAACCGGTATCGCATCAAGTATGCAATGAAAGCCAATCGCTTCATGCCGCTCTTGACGCATTTGCGCAAAACAGGCCTGACGGGCATCGACGCCTGCTCGCCGGGCGAGGTGGAACATGCCATAAGTTGCGGATTTTCTGCCGAGGACATCTCCTTTACCGCCACCAGTCTTGCAAACCGCGATCTCGAGCGACTGACACGCCTCAGGGGATTGTCGATGAATTGCGATTCCATCAGCACAATCCGCCGCTGGGGAGAATTAGGAATCGGCCGTTCTATCGGTATTCGGGTTAATCCGGCCATGGGGATCAGTCGGGCGCAGAATGAAAAGCTCAAATACAGCGGCGTGAACACCACCAAGTTCGGCATCTACCGCGAGCAATTCGGCGATGCCCTGGCGGTTGCCCGGGACTATGACCTGACCATCAATAAAATCCATTTTCATACCGGTTGCGGGTATCTTACCCCCCAGCTGGAGATATGGGATGCCATTGTCGAGAGCTGTTTATGGTTCGTCGACCAGCTCGATTCAGTCGAAGTGGTCAATGTCGGCGGCGGCCTGGGGGTTCCCCACACCGCCATGGACAGTCCCCTCGACCTGACCCGCTGGGCTTCCATCCTGGCTCGGCACTTCCGCAATCGACCGCAGTCCATCGAGATCGAACCCGGCGATTATCTTGCCAAGGATACCGGTCTCCTGCTGCTGACCGTCAATACAGTGGAACAAAAGATGGAAACCGTTTTCGTCGGGGTCGATGCGGGTTTCAACATCGCCGTCGAACCGGCCGGGTACGGTCTGCCGTTTCACCCGGTCGCGGCCCTTCGCCAGACGGGGAACAACAGAAAAGTGACCATCGTCGGCAATATCAACGAAGCCCTTGATGTCTGGTATGCCGATATCACGATGCCGCCGCTCTCGGAAGGACAATGCCTGACATTGATAAATGCCGGCGCCTACTCCTCCTCCATGGCATCCAACCACTGCATGCGCGGGGAATTCAAGGAATTTCTCCTGCTGTGACATTGAATTCCGCAAACCGGGCGGAAAATATTCCGCCCGGTTTTCTCTGTCTGAGCCCTGCTTATAACTCGTCGATCGCCCGCCGCACCTGGGTGGCCAGCTCCAGGACCGAGAAGGGTTTCTGCAGAAAACGTACCCCCTCTTCCAGAACCCCGTGATGGGCAATGGTATCGGCGGTATACCCTGACATATACAAACACTTCAAGTCCGGTTTCCGGGTACGCAACCGCTCGACCAGATCCTTGCCGTTCATTTCCGGCATTACCACATCTGTTATGAGCAGTTGAATTTCATCCTTATGGTCCGAGACTACCTGCATCGCCTCGATCGGTGTAGCGGCCGTGAGAACAGTATACCCCTGCCGCTGGAGAATGGTCGAGCCTAGCTTGAGGATTGCCGGCTCGTCCTCGACGATCAACACAGTTTCATTGCCCTGCGGTGGTTTTTCCGGCTCATTTCCCGCCCGCGGATCAACGGGCTCGGCCAGACACTTCGGCAGGTAGATCCTGAAGACCGTGCCTGTGCCGGTTTCACTGTCAACTTCGATAAAACCGTCATTCTGTTTGACGATGCCAAATACCGTCGACAGTCCAAGCCCGGTTCCCTTGCCTATTTCCTTGGTCGTATAGAATGGTTCGAAGATATGATTGAGAACATCCCGGCTCATTCCGGTGCCGGTATCGCTGACGGTCAGGACCACATAATCTCCTGGAGCAACGCTCTGCCGATCCCGGCATTCTTCCCCGGAGAGAGTGACATTGGCTGTGGCAATGATGACTTTGCCGACCCCGCCGATGGCATCGCGGGCGTTGACTGCCAGATTGGCAAGCATCTGATCGATCTGGGAGGGATCTATCTTCACATGCCAGAGCTCTCGGCCGGGCAGCCAGAGCAGGTCGATATCTTCGCCGATCAAACGCCTCAGCATCTTCAGCATGCCGGCCACCGTCTCGTTCAGATCGAGGACCTTGGGGCTGACCGTCTGTCTCCTGGCAAAGGCCAGAAGCTGACGGGTGAGACCGGCCGAGCGAGCGGCAGCTTTGAGGATCTCCTGAAGATCGTCATACCGTGGGTCATCCGGGCGGGTCTGGGTCAGGGCGATCTCCGCGTGACCTAAAATCACACTCAGCATGTTATTGAAGTCATGGGCCACGCCGCCGGCTAGACGGCCAACGGCCTCCATCTTCTGGGCCTGAACCAGCTGAAGTTCCAGCTTCCTGTTCTCTTCCTCCGCCTGTTTACGCTCGGTGATGTCGCGACAGACACAGAACACCAGCTGCTGTCCCGCCCACCGGGTGCCGCTGACACTGACTTCGACGGCAAAAGTCGAGCCTTCTTTCCGGCGATGCCTGGTTTCAAAAGTCATTCCTGCCGACGTGAGATCGGACAAGTTCTCCCAGATCTGCTGTTCGGAAAAAAGGGCGTCAATATCCCAGGCAAAAAGACCGACAACCTCTTCCGGGGAATATCCAAGCATCTCGATAAATCGACGGTTCGCTTCAAAAATCCGATACTCCTGGTCTATGATGACGATGCCGTCCCGGGAGCTGTCGGTCAAAACCCGCCGCCGCTCCTCGCTTTCCTGCAGAACCGCCTCTGCCTGCCGCCGTGCGGTGTCATCCCGCACCACCAGCACTTCTCCCAGAAGGGTTCCCTCTTCGAGCCGGATGCTTGCCTTGCTTTCCGTGATGGGAATGTCTCTGCCGTCGCGCGACCGCAACAGGCTCTGGCGAATGTCCCCGGCCTGTTTGCCGGCAGCGGCATCGCTTTCGATCCGGTTGTCCGCATCCGCCGGCGCATGTTCGTTGTACACCGGGAAAACCTTCGCAAGAGGCTGGCCGAGCGCCTCCGGTCGGCTCCACCCGGTAATGCGCAGGGCTTCGGAGTTAATGAAGGTCACCCGGTTGCGGATATCCGTGGCGATCACCCCGTCTCCGATACTCTCCAGAGTCACCAGGTGCAACTGCTTTTCCTCTTCGCTTTGCCGACGCAATCGATGCAGCACGTTACTGAAGATGCTCACCAGGACGCCGTTGCCGACAAGAAATATCAATTGAAAGAGATCGTGTGGTTTTTCGACGAAGATGCTCTGGAGGGGCGGCACGGCATAATAGCTCAGTCCAAGAACCGAGGCCGCGGTGGCAACCAGCCCCGGGCCGAGTCCGCCGACCACTGCGCTTAAGATAATCGGAAACATGAAGAGAATCAGGAGCGGGCGCTCACCAAACGGGACTGCGAGCCGCTCGCGGACCAGCAGCATTGCCAGGGTGACCAGTACTGCAAAAACATACATGAACCGGTGCAATTTGCCGGATTCATAAATAACCGAGGCGAGAAGAGTGGTCGGGACTTTCCCCGTGTCTTCGTCCGGAATCGACCGCATCATCAAAAACAGCATGAGCGCGGTAACAAGCACGTAGAGGATCCCTTTTGCCGTCGAAAGCCACTGGATCGACTGCACTTCGACAAATGCGGACAGCAGCATGTCCGACAGAAAGATCCATATCAACGAGAAGACTGCATAGCCAAGGACTGCCTTCAGGATATATTTCTGACGGATGGCGCTTCGTCCGAGAGAAGCCCGATCATCAGCGAAAAATCTCATCATGTCGAAATCCTTTACAGAGAGCGGAAATGATCCGTTCTTTTCTTCCGACCAGCGATGAAGAAGAGAACCGTGCGAAGAATTTCCTGCAAAAACCATCCGGAGAAGAACCTAGCACACCCGCTCCTTGTTTTCAATTTTTTCATACTCGCCTTAAGGGATCGAAAAGCTGTGCTCCTCTGGACAGTTTTGCGACTTTCGTGTAAGAAGGCATGGCAAGATTATATTCCCGGATTACACGAATGGGAAATACTTCTGAAAAGAGCGTAGCTGCCTCTCAAATACTAACACCCCACAAGGGGATATAAGTACCTTCACGAAACTTCATTCTTAAAAAACAAGAAATGAATTTCTAAGGTACCAAGGAAATTAATTATGTCGCAATTCGAAAATATTACTCTTACCAGAGAAGCCAACATTTATTTTGACGGCAAGGTGACCAGTCGCACCATTACCTTTGCAGATGGGGCAAAGAAGACCCTCGGCATCATGCAGCCCGGCGACTACACCTTCAACACCGATGACAGGGAGCTCATGGAAATACTCTCCGGCACCCTGCAGGTTCAACTGCAGGGTGAAAGTGAATGGCGAACCTATCGGGCAGGATCGTCTTTTGAGGTACCGGCGAAATCGAGCTTCAGCCTGAAGGTTTCGGGACTCACAGATTATTGCTGTTCGTTTCTACGGTAAGCCCGGGGAAAGGCATTTCTCGGACAGCTCCCAGGTTGCGGGTGATGATCCCCATCACCGAGTAGACCAGCTGGGCGGCGGCAAAATCTGAGCCGTGATCGCCTGGACGCGGGGCGAGTTCAACAAGATCGAACCCCAGGACATTACGCCCGGCCACTACCCGTTCGATAAACGTTAACGTATCGTACCAGCCCGGCCCGCCCGGGACCGGGGTGCCGGTTGCGCCGATGACCGAAGGATCGAGGCCGTCGACGTCGATGGTGAGATAGATGTTTTCGGGAAAGGTGACGGGCAGGGAGAAGGTGGCCAGATTCATGCCGTGAATGGCCCTGCCGTCCAGATGAGCCACCCTTTTATCCCGGCGATAGTCGACTTCCTCCCGGCACAGCGCCCGCACCCCGAACTGGAGAAGAGCGCAGCCGCACTCCTCCAGGGCCCGGCGCATGACGCAGGCATGACTGTATGGCGAGCCTTCGAAGCTGTCCCGCAGATCTGCATGGGCGTCGATCTGGATGATGCCGATCGGCCCGGCGGAGGTTCGCGCCAGGACTCGGATCGGTGCCAGGCTGACACTGTGTTCGCCGCCGAGCACGATGGGGATGGCCTGACGGTCTACAACCGCTTGCACGGCTTCTTCAATGCGGCTATAGATTACCCCGATTTCTCCGCTGCAGTCGATGGCCGGGCTGGTGCCGATGCCTGCCGCAAGCGGCTCGGAAAATCCGTCCCAGCGTTCGAGCTGCTGGCTGGCTGCAAGAATTGCTGCCGGCCCGCGGCCGGTGCCGCCGCCGTAAGATACGGTCTCTTCCAGCGGGACAGGGATCACCTGAAAAAGAGGCTCCCGCCCGGTAGACTCTTCCATTTCCGATTCAAGAAATCCCGGACTGATATTCGTATGCAATGGCTGATCCTTAAGACAATCTGTTTTTGAAGTCCTCGTAGCCGAAAGTACGGACACATTGGCAATTGTCGTCTTCCGGTTCGTAGAGATAGATGGACGGCAGACCTACGCCGTTAAAGGTGTTGTTCTTGACCATGGTGTATATGGCCATATCGCTGAAAACCAGCCGGGCTCCCACTTTGAGGGGCTGATCGAAGGAATAGATGCCCGCAACGTCGCCGGCGAGACACGACAACCCGCCGATCCGGTAATTGTGAGTTTTTTCCCCTTCCTTACCGGAGCCGATAATATGCGGACGATACGGCATCTCCAGGACATCGGGCATATGAGCCGGGACCGAGCTGTCGATGATGGCGACATCCATGTCGGCCCGGGCGATATCGAGCACGGTGCTGACCAGATAGCCGCAGTTCAGCGCCACCGCCTCACCCGGTTCGAGATAGACCTGCACTCGCCATTTTTCCTGAAAGGCGTTGACTAAACGGATCAGCCGTTCGAGGTCATAGCCCGGCCTGGTGATATGGTGGCCGCCGCCGAAGTTGACATAGCGCATCCTCGGGATAAGATCCCCGAACCGCGCCTCGACCGCCGCAACCGTCCGCTCCAGGCAGTCGGCATCCTGCTCGCAGAGATTATGCCAGTGCAGGCCGGTAACTCCGTCCAGCAGTTCCTCGCGCAGTTGCTCGCGGCGGATGCCGAGACGAGAACCAGGGGCACAGGGGTCGTACATCTCTACCGCACCCTCGCTGTGTTCGGGATTGATCCGGATGCCAAGTTCGATCGCCTTGCCGGTCCGGGCAACGTGTTCTGAAATCCCCTGCCGGAACCGTTCCAGCTGGCTCATCGAGTTGAACAGGATATGATCGGACGTCCGGCACAACTCAGCCATATCCGAATCCGAATAGGCGGCGCCGAAGGTATGGACTTCCTTGCCGAACTCCTCATGGCCGAGCCGCGCTTCGTTGGGCGAGCTGGCGCAGACCCCGTCGAGCGTTCTTGCTATGAGCGGGAACACCTTGAACATCGAAAAGCATTTCAACGCGAGCAGAATCTTGCAGCCGGTCCGTGCTTTCACCTCGGCGAGAATGTCCAGGTTCTGCCGAAGCAGGCCGACATCGACGAGATAACAAGGCGTATTCACCCGCTCCGGGGCAAAACGGTAGTGAGAAAAACCGTCCATCACAGCTCGACCACCACCCATGGCAGGCCGTGACGGTTGAGCTCGTCCATGAACGGATCGGGATCGAACTGCTCCATATGCCAGACGCCGGGCCGGTGCCAGGTTTTTTCCAGGATCAGCTTAGCGCCGATCATCGCCGGGACGCCGGTGGTGTAGCTGATGGCCTGGGACCCGACCTCCTTATACGACTCTTCATGGCTGCAGATATTGTAGATGTAAATCTTCTTTTCCTTGCCGTCCTTGACCCCTTTCATGACACAGCCGATACAGGTCTTGCCCTTGGTGAGCGGACCGAGCGAGGAAGGTTCCGGCAGCACTTTTTTCAGAAACTGGATGGGAACGATCTGCTGACCGCCGAATTCCACCGGATCGATCCGGGTCATGCCGACATTTTCCAGCACCCGCAGGTGGGTGAGGTACTGGTCGCCAAAGGTCATCCAGAACCTGGCCCGCTTCAGACCGCGCAGATGGCGGACCAGCGACTCAAGCTCCTCATGGTACATCAGAAAGCATTTTTTCGGCCCGATGCCGTCGGGGAAATCGTACATCATCGACCAGGACAGCGGATCGGTCTCGACCCATTCGCCGTGCTCCCAGTAGCGGCCGCGCTGGGTTATTTCGCGGATATTGATTTCCGGATTGAAATTGGTGGCGAAAGCCTGGCCATGGTCGCCGGCATTGCAGTCGATGATATCCAGCTCATGGATCTCATCGAAGTGATGCTTCTGAGCCCAGGCGCAGAAGACGTTGGTCACCCCCGGATCGAAGCCTGACCCGAGCAGGGCCATGATGCCTGCCTTTTCAAAGCGTTCACGGTAGGCCCACTGCCATTTATATTCGAATTTAGCCTCGTCCGGCGGCTCGTAATTGGCGGTATCCATGTAATCGGTGCCGGTTTCAAGGCAGGCATCCATCAGCGGCAGATCCTGATAGGGCAGAGCCAGATTGACCAGCAGATCGGGCTGCACCTCTTTGATCAAAGCCACCGTTTCGGCGACATTATCGGCATCGAGCTGCCTTACCTCAATGGTCCTGCCGCAGCGCTCCTTGATGCTCGCGGCGATTGCCTCGCATTTACTCAGGGTCCTGCTGGCAAGAACGATTTCCGAAAAGCTGTCCGCAAGAAATGCACATTTGTGGGCGGTCACCCCGGCAACCCCGCCGGCGCCAATGATCAATACTTTTGCCATCTCAACCTCCTCAGATTATCGTTCAAAATAGGTGTAGCCGCGCATTCCCTCTTCATAGATCCTCATCACCGCCTTGCGCTCAAGAGGCGAAATCAAGCCCTCTTTGACCGCCGTTTCCGCAGTTTTGCGGAACTTCATCAGCAGCCTTTTCGGATCGTACTCGACGTAGGAGAGAATGTCGGCCACCGTGTCCCCTTCCAGTTCCCCGGAGAAATCGAACTTGCCGTTCGGATGCAGGCTGACGGTGACAACGTTGGTGTCGCCCAGCAGGTTGTGCAGATCGCCCAGCGTCTCCTGATAGGCACCGACCAGGAAGACGCCGAGATAGTATTCTTCCGATTCCTTCAGTTCATGCAGCGGCAAAAAGCGCTTGACGCCGGAACGGTCGACAAAGCTGTCGATCTTGCCGTCGCAGTCGCAGGTGATATCGGCGAGGATGGCGTTGCGGGTCGGCTTCTCGTTCAAGCGGTGGATGGGCATGACCGGGAAAAGCTGGTCTATGGCCCAGCTGTCCGGCAGCGACTGGAACAGGCTGAAGTTACAGTAGTAGATGTCTGAAAGCAGCCGCTCGATCTCCGATATCTCGGAGGGGGCGTTTTTCAGCCGTTTGGCGGTCTGGAGAATCCTGTTCAGGGTGGTCCAGAAGAGATTTTCCGCAAGCGACCTCTCGCGCAGGGTAATCTTGCCATGATTGAAAAGCTGCCGGACCTCGTCACGATAGTAGATGGTATCGTTGAGGGTCTCCTGGATATTGCGGATCGACAGCCCATTCAGGGATTCGAGCATATTGGTGAGCTGCGGGTGGCAATCTTCCGGCAGTTCGCTCGGCAGAGGCTCCGGCTCGAAAACCGTCTTGTCGAGAACGTTGAACAGCAGCACGGAATAGTAGGCAACGAGGGCGCGGCCGGTTTCGGTGATGATGATCGGATGGGCGATCTCCTGCTCGTCAAGGGTAGTCATGACCGCTTCGATGATATCCGTGCAGTACTCGTTCAGCGAATAGTTACGGCTGCTGAGAAAATTCGACTGGGAACCGTCGTAGTCGACCGCCAGGCCGCCGCCCAGATCGAGATATTTCATCGCCGCGCCTTCTTTCACGAGACCCGCGTAGACCCGGCAGGCTTCGTTGACCGCCGTACGGATCTCCCGGATATTGCTGATCTGGGAGCCGAGATGATAATGGACCATCTGCAGGCAGTCGAGCATTCCTTCCGCCGCGAGCAGATCCACGGCGTCGATGAGCTGGGTGGTATTCAACCCGAAAATGGACCGTTCGCCTCCCGACTCGGCCCAGTGGCCGCCGGCCTGACTGGCCAGCTTGATGCGCACCCCGAGTACCGGAGTCGCGCCCAGCACCCGCGAGCGATCGATGATAAGCGGCAGTTCGCTCGGCATCTCCACTACCAGGATGCAGCGAAAGCCGAGTTTCACCGCGGTGAGCGCCAGATCGACGAATTCCTCGTCTTTATAGCCGTTGCAGATGAGAGGAGCCTCTTTATCGACCATCATCCCCATGGCGGCAATCAGCTCCGCCTTGCTGCCGGCCTCGAGGCCGTGATGATAGCGGCCGCCGTAATGGACCATCGCGTCGATGACCTGCTTCTGCTGATTGACCTTGATCGGATAGGCGCCAAGAAAACTGCCTTGATAGCCGAGATTCTTCATCGCGGCGATAAAGGTTTCATTCAACTGCGAGATCTGCGCGTCGAGGATGTTTTCGATGCGCAGCAGCACCGGCATGTCGAGACCGCGCTCTTTCAGCCCTTCAACTATTTCGGGGATGGAGACGGCCCGGTCGGTACCATTCGGAGAGGCCTGAACGAGCATGTCGCCTTTATCCGAAACACGGAAATATCCGCCACTCCATTCTGCTACCCTGTACAACTCGGAAGACTTTTCAACCGACCAGCTCTCTAATATATCGAAATCGGACAATACACTCACCATCTTTGGATCTTGGCCGGACTCACGATGCTCTCCGGCAATTGAATGAAAAAGAATGACGCCGCACACCGTTTGAATACCTGGGGCTGCGCCAATCTGCCTGACAATGCTCACGGCAGGCCCCTGTCGGCCTGCAGTTTTATTCATAAAACCTGTTAGACTACCGTACCCGGCCTTCCCGAGTCAATATATTCCAAACAAGAAATGTTATGATAATCATTCCATACCAAAAATCACAAGGTTATGAGTTGTTTTTCTCTCTCCTTTCCCGGATTGTTTTCTCTCATTCCGCAGATCAAGGAAATAAAGGCCTCGGCGGCAAGGGAAAGGGGCACATTTTTCGGTGTCACGATACCGACCTTGCGCGGCGGGATGCGGGGAAGCACAGGAATCTCAAAAAGAAGTCCCCGACGGAGTTCTTCCAGTACGAAATTTTTGATCACCAGGGCAACACCCAGACCGATTCTGGCAAATTCAACAAGAAAGTCGAGGCTGCCTATTTCGATTTCCGGCTGGAGCACCGCCTGCCGTTCGGCCATACAGGCGTCGACATACTCCCGGGTCACATTATTTTTTTCCAGCATCATCAGGGGGTAGCCGGCGAGAGACGAAAGAGATTGCGAGTTGCGCAGTTCGGGATACTGACTGCCGGCGACAAAAATATCCTCGATGGTCAACAGCTCCCGAAAGAAGAATCGCGAGGTATCCCGCGGGATGCTGATAATGCCGAAATCGATCTTTCCCTGTTCCAGCAGTTGCAGGGTCTCCGGCGAGGTGCGATTGACAATGGTGATTTTTATGCCGGGATACCGCCGATGGAATTCCGCAAGGCACGGCATGAAATAATACCGGCAAAGGGTATTGCTGATCCCCACCCTCACCAGGCCTTCCCCTTTCTCTCTGATTCTCTTCAATATCCGTTCGCCATTCTGCAGATGGGCAAAGGCGTTTTTCACGTATTCGAAGAGAATGTGTCCTTCGGTGGTCAGACTCACTCCTTTGACGCTGCGGAAAAAGAGCGTACAACCGGTCAGCTCTTCCAGCTTCTTTACCGATTTGCTCACCGCCGGTTGACTGACGTGCAAGGTGACGGCGGCGGCGGAAACAGTGCCCGACATGGCCACCGTATAGAACACCCGGTACAGCCCGGCATCGATCATAGCATAACCCCTGGTTATTGATGACATGAGAAACATGTATTTTATTTATAGCATATTTCCAGGTAGTTTCAATGACGAAGTGAGGTTTCACCGACGAAGCAACTATGATCGACCTCACAAACCGTTTCCCACAAGAGGAGGAATACATGAACGTCATCGAAAAAATTCTAGCCGCCCATTGCTGCCATGACCACGTCCATCCCGGCATGATTGTCGATATTGCCCCGGACCTGACCATGGTAAACGATGCCACCGCCTGTCTGGCCATCGATATCTTCAAGAATCAACTGCAGGCGGAAAAAGTCGACGATCCGGCCAAGGTCATCATGATCATGGATCATTATACCCCGAGCTGTTCGATCGATGCCGCAGATACTCATAACACCATGCGGGCTTTTGCCAGGGAGCAGCAGCTGCAATACGTTTATGACGGCATCGGCGTGTGTCATCAACTGATGATGGAACGCCACGTGCGACCCGGACAGCTGATCATCGGCGCCGACTCCCACACCTGCACCTACGGGGCATTGGGGGCGCTGGCCACCGGCATGGGGTCGACCGACGTGGCGGTAGCCTGGAAATCGGGGCGAAGCTGGATGAAGGTCCCGGAATCGATCCGGATCAACGTGACGGGGGCATGGCCTATCGGCATCGATGCCAAGGATCTTATCCTGAAAATCGTCGGCGATCTCACCACAGGCGGCGCCACCTACAAGGCCCTCGTCTTTTCTGGTCCGGGGATCCGGGCTTTGGGGGTTTCCCAACGGATGACCCTCTGCAATATGGTCATTGAGGCCGGCGCCAAGTTTTCTTATATCCAGCCGGACGAAAAGACCGCCGCCTTCATGAAAGAATTGAAAAGACTTGATTATTCCGTCTTTACCGACGATGCAGACGCCACATACGGGAAGACCCTGGAATATGATGTCAGCTCTCTCGAACCGCAGATCGCCTTTCCGCACAGCGTCGATAATGTCAAGGCAATCGGTGCTGCCGAAGGGATAGCGATCGACGAATTTTTTCTTGGCGCATGTACCAACGGCAGGTATGAGGACCTTGAGGTCGCAGCCGCCATTCTGCAGGGGAAAAGGATTGCCGCCGGCAGTCGGCTTTTAGTCACGCCGGCCTCCAACGCCGTCTACCTCCGGGCGGTGGCAAGCGGAGTGATCACGACCCTTGTCGAGAGCGGGGCAATGATCGGCACTCCCGGCTGCAGCGCCTGTTTCGGCGGTACGGCCGGCATCCTCGGCAAAAACGAAAGGCTGCTGACCACCGCCAACCGCAACTTCAGAGGCCGGGTCGGCAGCCCCGACAGCGAAATTTATCTTGCCGGCCCGGCGGTTTTAGCAGCCTCCGCCCTCAACGGCTGCATCACCGATCCCAGGAGGATACTGTAATGATTATTGGAAAAGCGATTACATTCGGCGCCAATATCGATACCGACCAGATCATCGGCGCCCATCATCTGACCCGGCCGAACATCGAAGCGATGGCACCCTACGCTTTCGAGCACTACCCGCCTTTTAAGCGCGATTTCACCAGGGGCGACATCATCGTCGGCGCCGACAACTTCGGTTGCGGCTCGTCCCGCGAGCAGGCGCCGGCCGTATTAAAGGAAAGGGGGGTAGCTGCCATTGTCGCCCAAAGTTTTGCCAGGATATTTTTTCGCAATGCGATCAATCTCGGCATCCCGCTGATCGAGTGTCCGGAGGCGGGGGAAATAAAGCCGCTCGAGCAACTTGAGATCGACCACGATGGGCTGAGAAGCCTGACTACCGGCCGGAAATTCATGATCGTGCCGCTGCCGCCGTTTATTCGGGCATATATCGACAGCGGCGGTGTTGTTGCCCATCTCCGGTCGCGATAAACCAGCTCAAACGGGTTACAAAAGACGTTTCATTTCTTCTGCCGATGGACTGGAAATTGAACGATCCGTACCATAGCCGAAAATCAATCCGACCGGGATCTTACCCGGTCGGATTGACCTGTTAACTCAATCTTCCCGGGTATTCTCAGGGTAAAGGCAGTCCCCCTGCCGTAGGTGCTTTCACACATCACTTCACCCTTCAGCACTTCCTTGACGAGTCTTCCGGTCAGGTACAAACCAAGCCCCGTGCCGGGAATAACAGCCTTATCCGGAGTAACAAGCCGGACAAAGGGCTGGAAGAGTTTCGGTATATCTTCTTGCCGAATGCCTATGCCGGTATCTTCGATTGCTATTTCTACGACTTCATCCACCTGTCGGACAACGACGCGCACGGATCCCTCTTCGGTAAACTTCACCGCGTTGCTCAACAGATTTATCACGCATTGCAAAAGCCTCCGCCTGTCCGTATTCATTTTCAGACGGATTGCCCCCACCTTCAGCTCAAGCCCTTTTCCCCTCGCGTCCTCGCTCATCAGATCTGCCGCTTCCTCGATCAGGTCATGGATATCGAACTCCTCGATGGAGGGTTCTATTTTGCCCGCCTCTATCTTGGATACGTCTATCACATCGTTTATCAATGCCAAGAGATGTCTTCCGGATCTTAAAATTGCCGCAAGGTTCTCCTTCTGCTCCCCATTGAGAGGTCCCGCCCATTCATTCAGCAGGACACTGGAAAATCCGATTACGGAGTTCAAGGGGGTCCTCAGTTCATGGCTCATGGACGCGATGAACATTGACTTGAGATGGTCTATTTCCTGCAACTTCAAATTTGCCTCGGAAAGCTCGCTGGTCCGTTCGGCGACTCGCTGTTCAAGCTCTTCATGCACCTTTCGAAGGGCTTCCTCCGCCCGCTTGCGTTCCGTGACATCCTGACACACGACCAAGGCGTTGAGCATACCGTTCAGGTCATATACCGCCTGCGCCAGTTCCTCCACCCAAAGTAAGCCCCCGTCTTTGCGGACCTTGCGAAACTGCCAGCGATACGTTTGACTGGGGTTCCGCAGACACATCTTTAACTGTTCGGCGACAGCAGGGCGGTCGTCTTTATGGACTACCTTCAGCACACGCTGACCTTCCAGTTCGTCTATCGTGTAGCCCAATACGCTCGCACCGAAGGGATTGACCGACAGTATCGTCCCGTCGGGATCGAGGGTAAAAATCATGGTCGGGTTATCGCGATGCAGAGCCCGATAGCGTTCTTCGCTGAAGCGCAATGCCTCCTCGGCCCGCTTATGCTCGGTCAGGTCGAGTACGAAGGCGACCACTTGTTCCTTCGAATCCAACAACGCACGGCCGACAAGGACCGGTGCGCGGCTGCCGTCGCGGCGGAAGTATTCCTTCTCGAACGGGTTGCAGCTGCCCGTCTGTCGAATCTCCTCGAGTGCCCGCTCGTCGGCCGCCTGGTACTCGGACGGCGTAATGTCCTTCCAATTGATCCGGCCGGCGAGCAGGTCTTCCCGGTCATAGCCGACGAGCTGCAAAAACGCGTCGTTGGCCTCCGTAACGGAACCTGCTGTATCGGCAAAGATGATGCCGATGATGTTGCCTCCACGAGACGACGAATCCGCGATTCCGCCGTCCGGCGTTCGTCAGCCCGCTCCACCTCTTCCCGGAGCCTTGCCAGCTCCACGTGCGCCGTTACCCGTGCCAGAAGTTCCCGGGCGGAAAAGGGCTTGATCAGATAGTCGTCGGCCTCTGCCGCCTGTTCCTCCACCCGGGACTCCTCATCCGCCCGGGCAGAGAGCAGAACGACCGGGACGGTGGAGAGCCGAGGGTCGGCCCGCAGCGCCTGGAGCAAGGCGAAGCCGTCGAGCCGGGGCATCATTACATCCGCCAGTACGAGGTCAGGGCGATTACGCCGCGCCTCTTCAAGGGCGGCCTGCCCGTCGGCGACCGCCTCGACCGTGTAACGTGACGCGAGCAGATGTCGCACGTAATCGCGAATGTCGGGGTCGTCGTCGGCCAGAAGCACCCGCGGCCGCTCCCTTTCGGGCATTTCGCTCAAGATCCTTTTGTTCTCCAGTAGATTCTTCATATCCCGCGATTCTGACAGGGGTGAAGGTCTTTTCTTTCCTGAAGTTCAAAACATAATCATTCATCGGCCGAGTGCAGTCTTGTTTCCTCTTTCGGTACGGCATGCAAAATATCGAGTCAGGCAAACTGCGACATTATTCAACCTGAACGGCCCCGGCATGGGTTTTATTGTTTATGCCGATGCCGATATTTGCCGATTTCCTGGTATCGGATGTATTGAGGAGAGTGCCTCCCTTGCCCAGCTTACTGTTGTGCAGAGTGGTTGTCCCGACACCTGCAGTGTTATTTTCGCCTTTGGTAATATTGGTGGCTGTGTCAACCTGGGATCTGTTTTCAACCTTGCCGTCTACCTTTGCAGTATTCATAATTACTGCGCCCATGCCGGCCGTATTACTTTTGCCCATGGCCATGTTGCGGGAACTGTCAATGGTCGTTTTATTGGATACCATCCCTGATTTTCCGATGGCCCCGCCGGTGATACTGACCGAACCCATAGTAGCAACAGAATCCTCGCCGATGGCTATATTTTCAGAATTGCGGATTTTTGCTTCATTACTGACTTTGCCATCGATTATCACATCTTTAATACTGATTGTACCCAAGTGCACAGTATTGCCGGCGCCTGCTTTGCCGGTTGAATTATCTATCCTGCTGTTGTTGGTCACCTTGCCGGCTTTGCCGAATGTCACTTTATTCTGGATTACTACAACGCCGGAATCTCCAGCGCCCATTCCCTGTTTGTTGCCACCTCCAATTTTCATGCTTGTTGCTTTCTCCGCAGTGCTGAAGGTTTTTAATGTGCTGTTATCTTCCGAGGCGGAAAGGCCTATTGCCCCATTCAACAATACTGCAAGTACTGCAAGTCCTATTGCACAAGCTGTTATTGTATTTTTCATTGCCAAACCCGCCTCTTGAAGTGGTGCGCGTATTGAACGCCGAACGAAAAAATGAGCTAGCTGATCCGTGTCTCGATTTTATCATCTTTTTATTCTATTTTTCAAATGGGTAATATGAAAAGGTGTGACGCGCAGCACGTTCTTCATTATGACCTAAAGAACAATACTCCTGGAACTGCTTGCCCGCTTTACATCCCTTCATCGATGATTTATCTTCTTCCGATATTTTTTTAATTAATCAATCGGACATGAAACGATTCCCCCAATGTACATCACGGACAAGAGGCAATGACAAAAAAGAAAGCGCTCGCCGGCTCAGGCAAGACTGTGGCGAAATTAAAAGAAAAGAAAGCGACCAGGGAAGAACCGGCAAAAGAGCCGATGCTCCGGGTAATGGTCTGGTATAGAGAAGAGCATTACGAGCAGCTGCTGTCGATCTTCGACGATGCCGAACTCCTGCCGCCAACCTATCAGGCCTGGCTGATCCGGGCCGAAGAGAAAAAAGCGGCGGTCGAGGCTGCCGGCGACCAGGTGATGAAGGTGTATATCGACCCGGAAACCTTCCCGGAATGGTGTGCACAAAAAGGCTTACCCAAGGATGCCAATTCCCGGACCCAACTGGCACTCGATGTGGCCCAGTCACAATCGTTCAGCCTGTAGGACTGACCGGAAGCATGTTCAAAATGAAGAAGGTTCTGGTGGACCGCGTTGGGTTACCCGAACTACTTTTGCAGCAATTGTAAATGTTGCAGGAGCATCCTGGTCTTGATGAAGTGGAATGTTCCAGTATCCTCGTGGTCATCACGATCACGGCTGGCCGCTTGCGGTTCGGAAGCTATACTACATGCCTGCAAACGTACCACACCACCCTCATGGAAATTCAGAAAATCCGAGGACGGCCCCCTTTTTTGAAAATGTTGTCTCTTCTTTTCCTGTTTATAAATATTTTTGATGAAAATTTTCCTCTTGTCTACCCTAGAGACATTACAAGATAACGATTATTCAACCACATAGGCATATCTACCTATGTGAAAATGAGATTTACACCTATTTATTTATTGAACATCTCTGCTATAGGAATTTCGCAGAGAGAAGGAAAACCGATACGCCATATCAAACCTCCTGATCTCGCTGGTATGTCACACAGGCAATGACATCCCCTTGAAAGGAGAGGCACCCCCCGGCTGGCCCTCTCCTTTTTTGACTTTCTTAAGATCCTTATTTCTCAATCTCTTTGAGGAGGATCTATAGTCATAAAGATGGTACAGCAGATGATATGAATTTCGCAGAAACCGCAGTGCCGATGTTGGCAAATCCAGTATCAAACCTTGTTCATCTCGGCATCATCACAAGCCTCTTTCTCATCGTCATTATCATTGTGGCCGTTTCCTTTGTGGATTGGCTTTCTCAAAATCAAGACCAGACAGATCTGGATCAGCATGAATGCGAAGCAGATGTAGTGGCTATAGAACTGCAAAAGGTTTGCTGTGGGGGCTTCCTCAGGCCCCGATGTCAACTGAGCGATGATCTCCGCTGCTGTGAGAGCAGTTGTCGATGCCCCTGCAGGGATATGATAAGGAAAAATTTCAAAGGTTTTTGCTCGATACGCAAGCGGCTTCACCGAGGTTCGCCCCCCGCCTGTCAGGAAATGGCCGTCAACTCCATGTCCGGATCATTCCATGTCGATAGAGGTTTCAAATCCTCTGCCGGTTAAGCAGTATAACCTGGCGCGTATGGTGGTGGCGGTAAGCCTTGGCCGAAAATTAAACAATGATCATTATGAAAAGAGCGATGTTCCGTCTCTGTATAACCTGTAAGTAATTGATTTTTTCTGGTGGACCGCGTTGGGATCGAACCAACGACCTGACGATTAAGAGTCGCCTGCTCTACCAGCTGAGCTAGCGGTCCAGCACGAAAGCCTAACTAAATATTATAGTAATATATCAGAAAAAATCCACTTGAAAATAAATTTTCAGCTTTCAAGCCGCCGGAGCTTTCATCCTCCCGGCGGCTGCGAGTGTTACTGGTAACCGTTCACCAGCACCCCATTTTCGTCCGATCAGGCCACCTCACATAGCCAACTATCGGAGTCTCCGATGGTCGCTTACCTGCTCGGCGGCTGCTTGAACGAACCTGGAGCACTGGAGAACGGTTACAGATCCGGGTTATGCAATCTTTTTGATGTGTACCGGTAAACGATTACTGTTACTGCATGGCGATACGGAGGTTTTCGTCCAGCTTGGCCAGGAACTCTTCGGTGGTCAGCCAGGACTGGTCGGGGCCGACGAGGATGGCCAGGTCCTTGGTCATGAAACCCGATTCGACGGTATCGACACAGATCTTTTCCAGAGTCTCGGCAAAGCGCATGACGTCAGGAGTATTGTCGAACTTGCCGCGATACCACAACCCCCTTGTCCAGGCGAAGATCGAGGCTATGGGGTTGGTCGAGGTTGCCTTCCCCTTCTGGTGCTCGCGGTAATGGCGGGTGACAGTGCCGTGCGCGGCTTCGGCTTCCACCGTACCGCCGTCTTCGGTCATCAGCACCGAGGTCATCAGACCGAGCGAGCCAAAACCCTGCGCCACCGTATCCGACTGGACATCGCCGTCATAGTTTTTGCACGCCCATACAAAGGCGCCCGACCACTTCAGGGCGGAAGCGACCATGTCGTCGATCAGCCGGTGCTCGTAGGTGATGCCCGCCGCCTTGAAGCGTTCGGCGAATTCGGCCTCGAAAACCTCCTGAAAGATGTCCTTGAAGCGGCCGTCATATTTCTTCAAAATAGTATTCTTGGTCGACAGATAAACCGGCCAGCCCATGTTGAGGCCGTAGATCATGCACGACCTGGCAAAACCGCGGATTGAAGCATCGAGGTTGTACATGCCCATGGCACAGCCGGGACCGGTGAAGTTGAAGACCTCATGCTCCACAGGCTCGCCGCCGTCCGCCGGTTCGAAGCGCATGGTCAACCGGCCCGCGCCGGGGACGAGAAAATCGGTAGCTTTATATTGATCTCCAAAGGCATGTCGACCGATAACGATCGGTTTGATCCAGCCGGGCACCAGTCGGGGGATGTTCTTACAGATGATCGGCTGGCGAAAAACCGTGCCGCCGATGATGTTGCGGATCGTGCCGTTTGGCGAGAGCCACATTTCCTTCAGGTTGAATTCCTTGACTCTGTCTTCGTCCGGGGTGATGGTCGCACACTTGACGCCGACCCGATATTTGTTGATCGCCTCCGCCGCCTCGACCGTTACTTTATCCTCGGTTTCGTCCCGGTACTCGATCGAAAGATCGTAATACTTCAGATCGATATCGAGATAGGGCAGGATCAGCTTATCCTTGATAAACTTCCAGATGATTCGAGTCATTTCATCGCCGTCGAGCTCGACGACGGGATTTTGCACCTTTATTTTTTCCATTCTGTTCCTCGTAGGTATTTCCTCTGTGGCGGCGGCGAACCGCCGAATCGCCCGAACCCCTACCATTTATTCCATAACATAAGGGTTGACAAGCAAAAGTCGCTCGATAGAAACGTTTTGGGTGGTAGAAAGTATCACATCACTGCGCGGAGCGCTACCACAGGCTGCATCCAGTCGACCTGAGCCGCGCTCTTTATCTGGACCAAACGAAGCCAAGGCAGGAAAGGCGAAGAGGAAATGTCTTGAGTATCTTGTGTTCAACGGAGTATTCTGCCAAAGGTTTACCCAACCCACCAAAAGGGGGGACTCTTTTCAGTACCCCCCTGCGGGGTATAAGTAGGAATTTCTAAGGTATTAAATCGATACGGATGAACAATCTCGTGAGAAACAAGAGACTATAAAACAACTATGATCTTATCCTTGATTCATCAGCCTCCGGCAACATTTGCAGAAGTCGGGCTCCCCCGGCAGAAGCAGAACCTTGTCATTTTGCTCTTTCTGTTCCTTTCCATGATTGTTTCGACCACAAATGCCCTCGGTGCGGATGCCGTGCCGGAGCCATTCAGTTTTGAAAAGACCCAGACTCAGTTAAAAGAACTTTCGCGAAAGCTGAAAAGCACGCCGCTTTCGCTCCAGCAGCTCGACCACGCCAAGCAGCAGGCACAGTCATTTGCCGCCGGTGCCACCACCTGTATCGACACCGCGACAAATCAGATCAGCCGTCTCGATCAGGAAATAGGCTCGCTGGGTCCGGCCGTGGATCAGGAACCCGCTGAAATAGTCAAGGAACGTAAAAATCTTTCCAAAAAAAAACAAGCTGTTCAGGTAACCCTGTCGGAATGCCGCCTGATCGCTACCCTGGCGGTCAGATTGCAGAATGAACTGAGCGATCAGGACAAACTGCTGCAGAATGCCAATTTCTTCTCAAAACACGACAACTTTTTCGGGCGGTTCGTCTCGACTCTCCTGCCGAGCTCTACCGATGTTGCCGGCCAGCTGAGGCGATATCTCGCAGAGCAGTCGGGGCTCCATCTGCTGACCCCGCAAATGATCCTGATTCTCCTGATACTTGCCGCAAGCGGTGCGGTGGCGGGATACAAAATGTTCCGGCTGCTGCAGAAGATCATCGTATCCTCCCCCGACCGTTCGCCGCCGCAGAAAGGCCTGCTGACACTTCCGGCAAGCCTTGCGGCACTGACAAGCGGCTTCTATTTTCTCATCGTTACCGGGGACACTCCGCCCCCGGTCTATGGCCCCTGGTTGCTGTTATCCATCGGTCTCTATTATCTGTCGCTCTTTCTTTTTCATCTTCGCAACCATTTCGAATCGGTGAAAGCCGCCGGCGAAGCGCCGGTTATTCCGTTTCTGCGCTTTGGGTTCCTGGTATTTCTCTGCGTCCTGCTGTTCTTTTTCACCCATCTCGATCTTGCCGATTTCCCTGCCCTGGCCATTCGACTGGGACTTGCCAAGTCCCTCACCATCATCGCCATCTGTCTCGTCGGCTGGTGGCTGGTCTGGTCTATACGGCTGCCGGCCGGCATGGTGAGATTTACCAGACCATTACGGGCCGGCATGACAGCGCTCTCCGCCACCGTGATGTTTATCGAGCTTTCCGGCTACGGCAATTTTTCGATCTTCCTGCTGGTCGGTCTTCTCGGCACTTTGCTGCTTGCCTACCTGCTTCGCTTCACTCTCTTTTTCATCGACGAGATTATCGGCGGCCTGCTTGCGGGAAAATATCGCTGGCAGCAAGGACTGCATAGGAAAATAGGATCGCCGGCCAGGGAAAATATGGTGGGTATCACCCTGATCAGACTGATCTTCAAGCTCCTTGCCTGGTCCATCGCCTTTTTTTTATTTTTACAACTCTGGGGACTCTCGGACAAACAGCAGGCAAGGTTCAAAAGCACCATGGTCGATGGTTTCAGCATCGGCGAGCTGATTATCTCCCCTGCCCGGCTCACGCTCGGAATTTTTATCTTCGCCTGCGGGTGGCTGCTGGTCTCGTGGGTTAAAATGCAACTTGAAAAACGATGGCTTGAGGATGCCTCTTTTTCTCTCAGCGCCAAAGAAACCCTCATTACCATGACCGGTTACAGCGGCATCGCCCTGGCCGTGATTTTCGGTCTCTCCATGGCAGGTTTCAGTTTTTCAAACCTGGCGGTTATTGCCGGCGCCCTGTCGGTGGGAATCGGTTTCGGCATGCAGAATATCGTCAACAACTTCGTCTCGGGCCTGATCATCCTCTTCGAGCGCCCGGTGAAGCGGGGGGACTGGATCAGCATCGGCACCACCGAAGGCTATGTGCAGAAAATAAGCGTCCGCTCCACCCTGATCCAGACCTTCGACCGCGCCGATGTGATTGTCCCAAACTCGGAGTTGATCTCCAATCAGGTTACCAACATGACGCTGAACGACAACCAGGGCCGCCTCATCATCCCGGTCGGCGTGGCCTACGGCAGCGATACCGAGCTGGTGCGGACAATCCTGCTGGATATTGCCACGGCCAATGAGCAGGTAGTAAGCGACGATTCGGCACCAAAGGCCCAGGTCCTCTTTCTTGAATTCGGAGAAAGCTCGCTGAATTTCGAACTGCGCTGTCATCTGTTGAATATCGACCGGCGGTTAATCGTTAAAAGCGAGATCAACTATGAGATCGACCGGGCGTTTCGGAAACACAACATCTCGATTCCCTTCCCCCAGCGTGATCTTTATATCAAGGAATTCCCTTCGTCCGGCAAGATGGCTGGCGGGGAAAGCGGCACCGAAAATTCGTGATTATGTTTTTTAAAAATTGATGGGAATTTCAAACGGTTCTTCAGTGGTGTATATGCCGGACACGGCCAGGCCGTATCCGACGCTTCTCGAATTTTTTGCCGAACGATTCCCGAAAATCCCGATGGAAACCTGGGTCCGGCGCATCGCAGAGGGAAAAGTGCTGACCGAAGAAGGACAACCGGTCACCCCGGACACCGCCTATATGCCCGACCGGCGTCTCTTCTATTTCCGTGAAGTGGCGGAGGAGCCTTCAGTGCCTTTTGCCGAGGCCATCCTCTTTCAAAACGATCACCTGCTGGTAGCCTGCAAGCCCCATTTCCTCCCTGTCACTCCCTCCGGACCCTATGTCCGCGAAACTCTCCTGGGCAGGCTGCAGGAGCGCACCGGCAACCCCTCCCTCTCGCCGATCAACCGGATCGACCGGGAAACGGCAGGCCTCGTGCTGCTGTCGACGAACAAAAAGACCCGGGGAGCATATCAGCAGATGTTCATGGAAGCGGGAAGGGTCCGCAAGACCTACGAAGCAGTCTCGGAATTCGTCGACTGCAGCGGGCAGACCGAATGGCTGGTGGAAAATCGGATCGAGACGGGGGAACCCTGGTTCCGGATGCAAAGCTGCGCGGGAAAGGTCAATGCCCGCACCAGGCTGCGGCTGGTCGAGGTCATGGGCAACCGGGCCCGCTTTCAGCTCTTCCCGCTCACCGGAAAGAAACACCAGCTTCGGCTGCACCTGAGCAGCCTTGGTTTCCCCATTGTCCACGACCGCTTATACCCGCACCTCGGGCAGAAAAGCCAGGACGATTACCAACGCCCTCTCCAGCTGCTCTCCCGGCGAATCGAGTTCCGCGATCCGATCTGCGGTGCCGGGATGAGCTTCGAATCCCCCCGGCATCTGGCGCTCCTGCCCCCTTCCTGAGCCGTCACCCGGCCGACTGCTCAGCCGTAAGGGTTCTTCGTACGGTTTTCGCCAGTTCTTTCATGGTGTACGGTTTCTGCAGGAAACCACCGGCGCCAAGGCTTCTCGCCTTCCTGACTTCGACATCTTCCGAAAATCCACTCACAATCAGGGCCTTTTGCCCCGGATGCAGACGGATAATCCTCTCGTATGTTTCGCGACCGTTCATGCCCGGCTCCATCAGCATATCGAGCACCAGCAAATCGACGCTGTTCTGCTGCAGATATTGAACCGCCTGTTCTCCGGAGGAAACCGCAAAGACTTTATATCCCGATTGACGAAGCATCCTGCAGGCAATATCCTGTTGGAATTCTTCATCGTCTACCACCAGGACCGTCTCGCCGGCGGACAATCGGCATTCATCGGCATCGTCCTCCTTGTTTCCCTCGGACTGGCCGGCAGAGGCCGGAAAATAGAGGGTGAAGCTGGTACCGAAAGCATTGCTTTCAACCGCAATTCCGCCGCCATGATCCTGAACCGTATTCCAGACAACCGTCAACCCCAGACCGGTCCCGCTCCGATCCATCACCTTTCTGGTATAAAAAGGCTCGAAAATATGATCGATGTCGTCGTCGCCGATGCCCTTACCTGAATCGGTGACCTCCATCACCACATACCTGCCTGGTTTGATCCCGAGCGTAGCGGCCCGCTCTTCTGCGATCATCTCATTTCCGGTGCCGACGACGATGTTCCCCACCCCGTCTATCGCTTCGGCCGCATTGATCACCAGATTCATCAGGCTTTTCTTGATGTGGATCGGTGAACAGGCCAGTTGCAGGAGATCTTCGCTCAACCGTGTGGTCCAGGTGATCCCGGGATGAAGGGAATGAAGTTTCTGAAACTCGGGGGAATCGAGATATTCCCTGACCAGGACGTTCATCGCGCAGAGCCGTCTTTCGCTGGCGATCCCTCTGGCCACCGTCAGCAGGTCGGCAACCACTGCCGCTGCCCGCAGTCCGGAGGAGTGTATGGCCTCCAGCGGTTTTCTGAGATTGCTGCCGGGTTCAAGCTGGAGCATGAGCAGTTCGGGATAACCGGTGATGCCCGACAGGATATTATTCAGGTCGTGGGCCACCCCGCCGGCCAGGAGACCTATCGCCTCCATTTTTTTTGACCGCTGCAGCCTGGCCTCCATGGCGGCTCGCTCCAGGTCCGCCTCATGCTCCTTGGTGACATCGTCGTACACCGCAACCACCTGGCCCGTTGGAATGCTGTAAAAATGCCCCTGCCGCCAGCCGCTTCTGTGTTGGGAAATGGAATTGAGCGGGCCGAAATGCCGGGCGCTGCCGGTTTGCCACACCTCACGTAAAATTACAAGCGCCTGATCGGTTACAGGACCGGGAAAGAGTTCGCGCAGCCGATGTTCGACGGCATCCTCGCGGGAAATCTTTTCAATGCGCTCAAAAGAGTTATTGCAATCCTTTATGATGAAATCTTCACCGCCATCGACCGCCTCAAACACCACGACACCGCTGCCGGTATGGTCAAACAGGTTGCGGTAAAAGGCTTGGCCGACGGCCAGCTCGCCGGCAATCCTGCGGGCCAGCCGTTCGCTTTCCGCCAGCTGGCAGGTCCGCTGCTCAACCTTCGACTCGAGATCGTCGACCAGCTCTCGTATCCGGCCAGCCATGATATTGAAGGTTCTGCCCAGTTGTCCCACCTCATCCGCCGAATCCTCCGCCACCGAGATATCGAGATTGCCCCAGCGCAGCCGCGAGGCAGACTCGGTCAGATCGGTTATTCTCCTGGTGACGCTGCGATGAATCATCCGGGCGACCACAACTCCGAAAATAAAAGCCAGGCAGATTAAGGCGGCAACAAGAAAGGTGGTTGTGCGATGCGTGTGCAGGACCTTTTGCTGGGCCCGTTCCACCTCTTCACGGGCAATATCGATCAGATTCCGGGAAATGGGGGTGATGTTTTGCACCTGCAGGGAAAAATCGTTGAACAATTGCTGTATTGCATAATCCGTGACCAGAATTTCATCGCCAAGCTCCTTCAGCGAAGCCAGCATCTCTCCCGCTCCCTGGGAATCGGCCGGTTCGCCGGCTCCCGCCATGCCGACATCCTGCCGCAGAATGGAGATGACATTGAAAGCGGACTGCATGACGTGTCTCTGGCGACTCACCTTGTATTGCAGGTAAAAGGTCATTACTTCCTGCAGTCGGTCCTTGGTTTTCTGCGAACCGGCCGCCTCGGCAAACAAAGCGGCAGCGGTACTTTCAAACCGCGCCTCGAGGCCGTGCTCCGGTGCGGCAAGCCTGGTTATCAATTCGACGGATTGGATTGAAGTGTCGGCAAAACGTTTAGCCGAAGAGAGGTAGAGGTTCAGGTCGACTTTGCGCTGTCCGAGGGTGTGACTGACCCCGGATGCTTGAATTTTCACTTTCAGCGCGGAACTTATGGCCACAGCCTGGGAAATCAGCCTGACCGATGGCTGGGCATACTGGACATGCGCTTCGGCCAGACCGATCCTGGCATGGTAGAGGAAAAAGTCTCGATGCAACCGGCTGGCTTTCTCCATCTTGCGGTCCATATCGAGGACAATATTTTCAATCTCGCGGCACAGATTGATCTCAGTCTTGCTGCGTCTTTCCAGTTCCAGGGAAAAAAACCAGGTAAGCACAATCATGACCAGGAGAAGAAAAAGCACGCCAAAGCTCAGGTTGAGCTTTGCCGCAATGGTGAGTCTGTTCCAGAATTGTGGCCAGGATGCCATGGTCAAAAATTATCCTTACAACTTCTGGATTATAACTACCGGTTTAAGTGAACCGGAGAGTAAGTGAACTGGACATTTTTCTGTAATGCGGCCACTCCTTTGCCGGGATCATCCAACCGCAGGACATCAAAGACCGGAGAAGCGCAATCGCCAAACTGATCGCAGGTCAAATCCCCCGTCACTCCCGCAAAGGCAACTGTGGCATAGAGCTCCGTTCTCAGGGCCTGCCTGCCGATGTACAGGATGCCGTCAGGTCCTTTGACAGCCACCTTGTCTATTGCCTTGAACAGCATATTTGCCGCGTCATACGCACTCTGGTAATAGCTTGCCGAAGGGGCGGTCTGGTATTTTTCCCGGTAGAGATCCGCAAGCTGCCTGCCTGCTTCCGATTCTACCGCACTCGGGCCGACAAAGTACATGCCTCGCGCCAGCTCGCCCATATCGGCAATAAAGGAGTTTTCAATCAGGGCTCCATCGCTCATCAGAATTGTATTGCCGAGGGCTTCGATCTTTCTCGCGGTCCGGAGCATGTGATTGCCCTCGGGCTGAAACAGCGGGAAAAAGAGCAGTTCGGCCCCGAAATTGGCGACAGCAGTCAAAACCGGCAGCATTTCAAGATCGCCTTTATTGACGGAAGATTCGAAGACGATAACCCCGCCAAGCTCGACAAAAGCCTTTTTGAAACCGTCGGTAAGCCCTCTGGTATAAATGTCCCCATCATTGATGGCAGCTGCCTTCCGGACACCGAGCACAGTATAGGCATAGGTGGCTGCCGCTTTGCCGGAATTTTCTTCATTGGCGGCAGTCCTGAAGTATCCGGCCTGCCAATCCGGAGCTCGCTTGCCACCGAAGGAAGTTAGGAAGGGGGCGCTGTTATTGCCTGAAATCATAGTCAGCCCTGCGTCGGACATGACTTTTGCGGCGGTTGCCGCCGCTCCTGAACAGGTGGTGCCGAAAATAGCCACGGTCTGAGGATCGGCGACAATTTTCAATGCGGCGTTAGCCCCTCCTTCGCCGGTGCAACCGGTATCTTCGGTCTGCAGTACAACGGCATGACCCGCTATTTGTCCCTGCCACGCGTCCAGGGCCAGTTCAAGCCCGTATATCTGCTCCTTGCCGAGAGCGGCGACTTTGCCGGAAAGCGCCTGAATAACCCCGATCCTGATCGGTTCATCGGCCGCGATCTCCACACAGCCTATGGCATCGCTGCAGACAAGCCGCGGCTGCTCGCCGGTGCACCCGGCAAGTACCGACGACAGCAGGAGGATGAGGCTCATACCCTGCAACTTCAACATCTTTTCTCTCTTCGTCATGATCCTCCCTCCAGGAGTCCGGTATGGGGTCAAGATAATCGAGCATGTCCACAGCCTGCTGGTTGCTGTTCACTCTATCAGAAAAAACTGAAATGAAAAAAAGAAATTAACTATTCAACAACAGCTTGGGTATACCGTTGCAGCTTTGCACTGAATCATCCAAATCGAAATCGGGATCGCTATCGAAATCGAAAGGTAAGGTTCGATCCCGATAGCGATTTCGATCCCGAAGCCCTGAGGGGTTCTTTGGGTACGTAATATCTGGTTGAAATTCTCAGGAAACAACGCCATGGGCAACATAAACCATGGTCATGGCAAACGTGGTCGGCTTGCGGATAAGATCCTCCAGGGCAAAAAAGAGTGCCGCTGTCGGTTCATCGAGTTTACCGGCGCGCTCGAGCACCTGCCGCTTGAAGCTGAAGACGATCGAAAAAAAGGCCTCCCGGCCGAGGGCCGATGCCGAAATCGGGATGGTCTCAATGCCGATATCCTGCAGACCGGCCTCGGTCATATATCCTAGCAGTTTACGACCGACATGACGGTCGCCGCCGGCGGCCGCCTGGGCCGAAGCGATCCGATTTTCGAGATCCTCCAGCCCTGCCGGGGCGGGATGAACAATAGTGGTACGATCGTCGACATCAAGGACGACAACAATGCCGCCTTGACGGGTGACCCGCCGCATCTCTCCAAGAACTTCGAGGGGATTGGGCAGGTGCTGAAAGAGAAGCCGCGCATAGCTGAAGTCCACCGTGCCGTCGTCAAGGGGGATCCGATCTCCGGTCCCCTTCAGGAAACGGCAGCGCTCGGCAAAGCCCTGATCGGCAACGAGCGTTTCCGCTTTTTTTCGCAGCAGATCCTCGGGCTCCACCCCGATGACCGTAGCCTGCGGCAGACGTTTCGCCACGAGGAAAGAGGTTACGCCCGGTCCGGAACCGAGATCGAGGACCTTTGCCCCGTCCCGGAGTCCGATGCTGTTCAAAACGGCAAATTCGATATCCTCTCCGATAGTTGCCTGGGTTAGCAAACGCTTGAACTCGCTTTCCCGGTCGCCGAGACTGTCGAACCGGTAGGACTCGATCCGGTTTTTGATTTCATCCGTATCGGGACCTTGGAAAAAGGAGGGCCGTTTACCCTGCGCCCCTCCGGCACTACCGGCACCGCAGACAGCCGCGTCGGTGAAATTGACAAAGCGCGCGGCAAGGAGTTTCAACAGTCTTTGTGTAAGCTTGAGTCCGAGATCAGGAGCCGCACGACAGGCCCGCTCAAGAAAATCGGAGGGAAAGAGAAAAGCCTGGGATTTCTCAAGGGCAACGAGGTCAGCCGTCCGCCGCCCTCCGCTCAGACAGCTGATTTCACCGAACGGTTCTCCCGGCAAAATGACATTGACGATCCTGGAAACCCCGGCCACGGAAACCTCAACCCCCAGACTGCCCGAGAGCAGCACGCCCATCCCCTGTTCGGTTTCTCCGCGGCGGTATACGTACTCACCCTGGGAAAAGTCGATTTCCGATACCCGGCGGCCGACAATTTTTTGTTCTCCCTCCGAAAGTCCGTGAAAGAAAGAATCTGCTGCTTTGTCGCCGGGCGTGGTGTGGGCCAGGCGAGCCCAGAGATGATGCACCTTGGTTCGGGAAAAACCCGGAGCCTTGAACAACGGGAATCGTCCGGCAAGCTTCCGGGCCGCCGCCCCCTTATCATCATGCTCTTTTGTGCATAACCGGACAAGTGGACTTTTAATCTCGTCGAGATAGGTCCAGTCGCGGATGCAGTGCACGATCGGAACCCGGACCCCGGCGTCCAGTCTGAAATTTTCCGCATACTGTCGATATCCCAACTGCGAATAGAATGATACGAACTGGAGGGCGCAGTAGGAAATGCCGACCGAGGCCCCTTCGCCCAAACAGAGACGATAGAGTGCCGCAATGAGCAGCGATGCCACCGTCCTTCCTCTGGCCTCGGCGGCGACGGCAAAATGCGAGGCATAGCAGACTGCATCGCCGCCGAACAATTCGACTAATTCTGCCGATTTCAAATGCTTTTCAAAGGTGCCGGGAAGCGCAGTCCTGCCGAGGATGTTGATTCGTACGCACCCCGCTATCCGTCCCGACCGATCGACTGCGACGAGATGTTCGGCGGTCTCGTCAAGCCCATCCTTCATAAACCGGCATTTGTGATCCATGCCTTCCATGGACCGGCAGAATTCATCCGACCATATTTCATACAAAAATCGGTAGATTTTCTCCCGATCATGGCTATTCTTCGGCTGCACAATTTCGATAGTCATCACACATCCCCTTGTGGGGTGAAAGACTCATGCATTAAGAGGCTTATCAATCGAAGAACCTGAAACCCTATGCGGGATGTCTCAGCACCTCCCGGACCTTTGCAGCAAGTTCTCTGCTGTTGAACGGTTTCTGAAGCAGGAAGACATTATCGTCCAGGACCCCCCTGTGAACAATTATATTGGCGGTATACCCGGACATGAACAACACTCTGAGCCCGGGGAAAAGATCACGCAGCCGATTTGCCAGATCGTGCCCGTTTAATTCCGGCATAATCACATCGGTCAGCAGCAAATCAAACGGTTTTGGATGATTTTCGGCCAAAACAATGGCTTCCATCGGTGAATTCGCCGCAAAAACCCGATAATTGAGCTTTTTGAGCATTCTTTCCACCAGCTTCAGATTGGCGATTTCATCTTCCACCAGCAGCACTGTTTCTTTGTTGCCTCGGGCTATTTCAACCCCAGGCCAGGAGACAGCTTCAACAACCTCTCCGTCCATCCGAGGCAGATAAATCTTGAGGGTGGTTCCCCTGCCCTGCTCGCTGTAGACATTTATAAAACCGTTGTTCTGTTTGACAATGCCATAGACGGTCGCAAGCCCGAGCCCGGTACCCCGGCCGACGGCTTTAGTGCTGTAAAAAGGCTCAAAAATTTTGCTCATCGTCGCCTCATCCATCCCTGCGCCGTTATCACTCATCGCCAACTGGACAAATTCGCCGGGAACGAACCCCCGGTTCAGGGCGCAGAAATCCTCGTCAAACTCGGTGTTCGAGGTCTCGATTATGACTTTTCCCACACCGCTGATTGCATCCCTGGCATTGACGCAGAGATTGGCGAGGATCTGGTCGATTTGCGAGGGATCGATTTTTATCGGCCATACCGGCTCGCCGGGATACCAGACAAGTTCGATATCCTCGCCGATCAACCGTTGCAGCATTGTCAGCATGCTTTTCACCGCCTGATTGATATCGAGCATCACGGGCGCAATGGACTGGCAGCGGGCAAAAGCGAGCAATTGCCGGGTGAGATCCATAGACCTCCTGGCGGCCTCGCGAATTTCCTGAAGATCGGCATACAGCGAATCATCGGGATCTATCCTTTCAAGGACGAGATCGGCATACCCCATGATCACACTGGTCATGTTATTGTAATCGTGAGCCACTCCACCGGCCAGCCTGCCGACCGCCTCCATCTTCTGGGCCTGGCGAAGCTGGTTTTCCACTTCTTCCCGGTGCTGTTCCGACTGACTGAGACGCAGGCTCATTTTATTGAACTGATCGATCAGGGAGGGCAAGGCATAGGTCGACGAGGATTCAATGCGATGGGCAAAATTGCCGGCGGCAATCTCCTCAAATGCCTTGCTTAACCTCTGGGCGGCGGCCTCTTCCATGGACGCCTTCGGCAGACCGCAGAAAAGGGTCCATTCGACGCCGGACACACGGCTGTGACAGAATATCCATTCCGTACCCGCTGCGTCGGTAATTGTCAGCTCCCCCGCCTCGTTGGCGACGATTGCCGCCAGATCGAGATGCTCCCACTGGCCACCGAGTTCTGCCAGCGGATGAAGAAAAATCTTTCCCCGGGCCTGATCGATTTCGTCCAGTTTTTCGTGCAACACCAGCAGCCCCTGTTGGTTGACAATGAACTGCAGCTGATCGGGAAAAGCTTTTGCAGAAGCAAAATCCCGATATATGTAGCGAATCGGCAGATCGATGCTCCACAGGCCGATAAAATCATCGCCACGCCAGACCGGGATGGACACCGAAAGGATCAGCCCTTCACCGGCATAATCGATGGTGGGCGGCGTCCATTGAATCTGTCGCCCAGGATTGCTGTCCGGGGCCACGGAACGAAAGGTATGATAGGTCGACCAGTCAAAGTCGCTGGAAATGGCGGTGCGCTGATCGATAAACGGGTATTGCAGGGCGGTATTGCCGGCATCCTGGTAATATATCCAGCCCACATCGCACAGGCGGTCATGGATATGCTTCAGGTGGCGACCGATATTCCGATGGCTGTACATATGGCGTCGCGCCGTTTGGTCCGTCTGCAGCTGCCGACCCCAGGAAAAGCTCACGGCATCGGCTGGTGCAGTGCCCTCTCTGAAGGCGGAAAGCAGGGGCAGGCTTTGAAAAAAGCCATCCTCATCCACGGCAAATCCCTCTGCCTGCAGCCACTCGTCAATCGAGACATCCGGAGCCGCATCCTGACTCAGAAGCAACAGCGTAGTGCGCTGCAGTTCCTCCAGGGCATTGTAGAGCCGGTCTATCTGTTGAACAAGAACCACTCGATACCGATCTAAATGCCATTTTATGGCTTCAATTTCATTCATATGACAAAGGCCTTGAGAGAAAACCTATCTTGGACTGTTCGATACTCCCGCTACAAAGATAACAATCAGTCGTTCGTCTTAAGCAATATAGTAGCACAATGTCGATGAGCAAAGAAATGTCTAACGCTCTTTTTTCCGGTAAGGAGTCATTGCTTGTTGAGTCCGCCAACGTATGTGCCGTTTCCGCCGCAGTTGCGGATGCCGGCAAATGATGGTATCTGTTTAGGAGCCGTTACGAAATAACCAGGCCATTTTCAACCATTTCGTTACGGCTCCTTAGACCGTTCCGGGTATTTACCTTGGTCATGGTATTTTTTGACAACGGCTTAAAGGCAACCAATTTCTTTTCAATCGGCTCCCGTTGCCCATGACATCCTCCGCCCTCAGCTTCTTTCATCCCCTCATCCGTACCTGGTTCACCGAACGGGTCGGCACCCCGACCGATATCCAGGAACTATCCTGGCGGGCGATCCGGCAAGGCCGGCATGTGCTGCTCACCGCCCCGACCGGCAGCGGCAAAACCCTGGCCGCTTTCCTGTGGGCGATCAATCAGCTGGCAATCGGTGCCTGGCCCTGCGGTACAGTAAGAGTAGTGTATGTTTCACCGATGAAGGCGCTGAACAATGACGTGCGGCGTAATCTTGAACGGCCGCTCCGGGAAATACAGGAGTATTTCCAAAAAGCCGGCGTACCCTTCCCCGAGATCCGGGTGCAGAGCCGCAGCGGCGATACGCCTGCTTCCGAGCGCCGGAAGATGTACCGAAAGCCGCCCGAGATCTTTATCACCACCCCGGAGAGCCTGAATATCCTCGTCACCTCGAAAAGCGGCCGGGCGCTGTTGACAGGTGTTGCCGCGGTCATCCTCGATGAGATCCATGCAGTGCTGCCGGACAAGCGGGGCACCCATCTGATTACCGCCGTCGACCGGCTGGTGCTCCTTGCCGGGGAGTTCCAGCGAATCGCCCTGTCGGCGACGGTCAGGCCCCTGCAGACGGTCGCCGATTTTGTCGGCGGCTCTATCCTTCTGGCCGGCGGAGGTTACGAAAAGAGGCCGGTCGATATCATCCGTTCCGCTATGGTAAAAGAGCTGGATGTGACCGTCACTCTGCCGCCGGAGGCACAGGCGAACATCACCGATGCCACCTGGTGGCCGGCGATGATCAAGGCTTTCAAGGATATCATTACCAGCCACAATTCGACATTATTCTTCACCAATTCCCGACGGCATGCCGAAAAAGTCACCCGGCTGATCAACGAGGATGAACCGGAGGAGTTGGCCTACTCCCACCACGGATCGCTTGCCAGGGAGCTCCGCCTGGCGGTTGAGCAAAAACTGAAAAACGGCGAGCTGAAGGCCATTGTCGCCACCAACTCGCTTGAGCTGGGAATCGATATCGGCGATCTCGACCGGGTGGTGCTGATCCAGTCGCCGCCCTCCGTCGCCCACGCCATCCAGCGGATCGGCCGGTCCGGCCACGGGGTCGGCGACAAGAGCCACGGCCTGCTCTTTCCCCTGCACGGCAAGGACTTCGTCCATGCCGCGGTGCTGGCCCGGGCAGTGCGGGAAAAAGATATCGAGGAGGTGCATCCGGTCGAAAATCCGCTCGATGTTCTGGCCCAGGTGATTCTTGCCATGGTCGTCGCCGAGAAATGGGTCATTGACGACCTGTTCGACACCATCCGGACCAGCTTTCCTTACCGCAACCTCACCCGACATCAGTTCGACCCGGTCCTGGCGATGCTTGCCGGCCGCTACGCCGATTCAAAAATCCGCGAACTGCGCAGCCGGGTTCACCTCGACCGGCTGGCGGGCACTATTGAAACAAAAGACGGAACAGCCTATCTTCTCTACACCTCCGGCGGGACCATCCCCGACCGGGGCGCCTACGTCATGCGTCACCAGGAGACCAAAGCACGGCTCGGCGAGCTTGACGAAGAGTTTGTCTGGGAGCGCCGCCTCGGTGAGACCTTCGCCCTCGGCGCCCAGATCTGGCGGATCCAGAGCATCACCCATAACGACGTGCTGGTGGTGCCGGTGTCGGGCAGCCACAATATCATTCCCTTCTGGAAGGGAGAGGCCATGCACCGCGGCTTCCACCTGTCGGAGCGAATCGGCCTGTTCCTGGAAACCTGCAACGAGGCGCTGGACGATCCGGCCCTTGGCGACATTGGCGATATTGGCGACAGGCTGATGACCGCATTTTCCATGGATAAAACCGCAGCCGACTATCTGCAGGCCTACCTCCGGCTGCAGCGGCAGGCAAGCGGGGCCGACCTGCCGCACCGTCACCATCTGCTCATCGAGCATTACGACGATCCGCTGAACACCGCGGACCGCAAGCAGGTTATCATCCACACCCTCTGGGGCGGCCGGGTCAACTATCCGTTTTCCCTGGCGCTGGCCGCAGCCTGGCAGGAAAAGCACGGTTATCCCCTGCAGGTCTTTGCCGACAACGACTGCATCCTCCTCATGCTGCCCCATGATTTTGGCGAGAGTGACCTGCTGACCCTGGTCAGCTCGGTTAACGTCGAACAGCTTCTCCGCAAAAAGCTTGAGGAATCCGGCTACTTCGGCGCCCATTTTCGCGAGAACTGCGGCCGAGCCCTGCTCCTGCCGAAAAGCTCGACAAAGAGGCGGATGCCGCTCTGGCTCAACCGGCTGCGCTCGAAAAAGCTGCTGGAGGCGGTGCAGCGCTACGAGGATTTCCCCATTCTCCTCGAAACCTGGCGGGAATGCTTCCACGATCATTTCGACCTGGCGAACCTGAAAATGCTGCTCGACGAACTGGAGGCCGGGCACATTGCCGTGAGCGAGGTTGTCACCCACCAGCCCACGCCTTTTGCCGACGGCGTCATCTGGCAGCAGACCAACAAATACATGTACGAAGACGACACCCCGGACGGCAGCGGAAAATCATCGCTTTCCGACACGCTGATCCGGGAACTGGTCTTCACCTCCCATCTCCGCCCGAAACTTGAAACCGGGCTGATCGATGTCTTCCTCGGCAAGATTCAGCGCACCTGCGTCGGCTACGCGCCGCTGCACGCCCTGGATCTCATCGAGACGGTCGAAGAACGATTGCTGCTGCCGGAGGGCGAGTGGCAGGAGCTGCTGCAGGCCACCGTCCGGGACAGCGGACTTATAGAAGAGGACCTGCTGCAGGCCATATGCGAGAGGGTGGTGTCGGTCGACTTGCCCGGTGCCGGGACCATCTCCTTCTGCACCATCGAGAGACTGCCTTTTATCGCCCAGTCGTTGAACCTGGCAAGAGAGGATGTAACCGTCGCCCCGCTTGCGGGCACAGCCTCTCTTCTGCCGCTGATCGACCGGGCCTATGCCCTTTCCATGCAGCAACCGGATGATGTCCCGGCCGGCCCGGAGACGCTGCTTGCCGCCTGGCTGGCCACCCGCGGCCCGGTCACTTTTACTTGTATCCGTCAAACCATGGGGCTCACCGAAGCTCAACTCGATGCCGCTCTTATCGAGCTTGCCGAAAGTCAACAGGTTGTGGTCGATACTTTCACCTCTGAAAGCAACGAGCTTGCGGTCTGCGATACCGGCAACCTCGAAATTCTTCTGCGCATGCTGCGCCGCGCCCGCCAGGCGCAGTTCGAGCCGCTCGACAACGCTCAGCTGCCGCTCTTTCTTGCTCTCCATCAGGGTTTGACCTACCGGACGAATACGAACCAGGCGCTGCAGCGCAGCCTCGACACCCTCTTCGGCTGCCCCGCCCCCTGCGCCGCCTGGGAGGAATACATCCTGCCGGCCCGCCTTGATCCCTATTACTCCAGTCATCTCGACAGCCTGCTGCAAGCGACCGGCCTTCTCTGGTACGGCTGCGGCGAAAAAAAGATCACCTTTGCCTTTGCCGAAGACCTTGAACTGTTCGCCGGAAATAAGGAAACAGCACCGGATGTAAACGAACAGCTCGCAATACTTTTCCCCGACCCAAAAGGCAGATACAGCTTTTTCGATATCCTTGGCCACTCCCGCATCGACAGCGCCACACTTTCGGAAAAACTCTGGTCCCTCGTCTGGCAGGGATATATCGGCAACGACTCCTATGCCGTCTTGAGAAAGGGGATCGATAACAATTTCAAACCGCAGCGGGTGGGCGAAGAGATCGGCAGGCATTCCCGGCGCCATGCCTTTTCTCGATGGGAATCGTCCCGCCCCCTGTCCGGGCCGTTCTTTCTTCTGCCAACGTCGGATAAAGAAAGGCCAGCGGACAGCCTGAGCCGGCAGGAAACGATGAAAGACCGGGTGCGCCAGCTCCTCAGCCGTTACGGCATCATCTTTCGCGACCTGCTCGCAAAAGAACAACCCGAGCTGCAGTGGCGAAACATCTACAAGACGGTACGGCTGATGGAACTTTCCGGCGAGATCGTCGCCGGATACTTTTTCGAAGGGATCGACGGCCCGCAGTTCATCTCCCCCGAGGCCTACCGGATGCTGCACAAGGAGCTGGACCAGGAGGTCATTTTCTGGCTGAACGCCTGCGACCCCGCCTCCCTCTGCGGCATCGGTCCGGAGTCGCTTCGTGCCGGTCTGCCGCCGAGGATTCCCTCGACCTATCTGGTCTATCACGGTCCGCGACTGCCTGTCATCATCAGGAAAAACGGCCGGGAACTGGATATTTTCGTGCCCCCCGGCCATCCCCTGCTTGGCCGATACCTGGAGGTCTGCCGGGTGCTGCTGACCCGGGAATTCAACCCGCTGAAAATGATCGCTGTTGAAAAGGTGAATGGTGCACCCTCTATCCGCACGGAATATCTCCAGGACCTGAAGGATTTCGGCTTTACTGCCTCGCACCGGGGGCTGGAACTGCGGAAAAGAATGTAATCTTTTAGAATTTCAATGCGACTACAAGCCACACTCATTTAGCGACTTCTTCTCATCCGCTTACTCTCCCATCTATTGTCCGGCAGAAAACTGATTCGAAAGCACCCACCCACCGCACCAAAACTAAAAGACATAACACCAAAAATGATAGTATTCCATGAAGCAATTTCACAACTCATTTCAAATATTCTTTTATTTCAGTTAGATAAATCGATACCCGAACTGGCACACAAATTGCTCATCTTTGCCGAGCTCGAATAATCGAGAATTTATGAAAAACCATGAACAACAGCAAAGATAAGGAGACGAAATGGCTATATCGCTTAAAGAGAGACCCATTATCATGATAGGCCCCGAAAGATCGGGAACGACACTTGTCATGGCGATGCTCGGCAATCATCCACGTATCGCGGTGCCCGAGGTTGTTTGGTATTATTCAAGATTTCGTCCGTACTTACATACATACGGCGACCTGTCTAAAAAAGAAAATCTGTATACTTTGGCCACAGAGATGGTCCATGGCCTCAAGACACCCTATTGGGGCATGTCGGTCAACCCCAGAACCATAGTCGACGAAATCGTTGCCAGTGCCCACGAACAGAGCTTCGCCGGCATATACTGCGCTATGTTCGAGCGCTACGCCAAAGAAACAGGCGACAAACCACGCTGGGGTGAAAAAACACCCTACAACTTGTTTTTCGTTGGTTCAATTCTTAAGGATTTTCCCAATGCCCAGTTTATTCACATCACTCGAGACGGCCGCGATGCTTCGGCCGATTATCTCGAGTCCTCTTTCGGCCCAACAAACATTTACAGCGCAGCCAAGGTCTGGAAAATGTGCATGAACGCCGTCAAGCCATGGCGCGAAAAGCTCGCTGCGGACCAATGGTTCGACATTCGCTACGAGGAACTGGTTCGCGAACCGGAAAAGATCCTGCGAGATACCTGCGCTTTTTTAGGCGAGGATTACAGCCAACAGATGATGGAGTTCCATACGAGCGACATTGCTGTAGCCAGAGGTAAAACCCGAGACCATAAACCCCTCGGCAGCCCGGTAAGCGACAAATACATCGGCATCTATAAAGACCTGCTCAGCCTTCGTGATCAGCGGATTTTCGCGGCTGTTGCCGGCAGCGAAATGCTCGAGGCCGGTTACGACCTCGACGTTGAACCGGAAATGCCGTCGGCTGAAATGAGAGAGAAATTTGAGGAATGGGACGGCCGCATTCGCGCCGCCACACTGGACGGCTTTGAAGGACATATCGTCTACGAAAGCTACAACGATTGGCTCGTGGACCAGCGTGAGGAACGAAAAAGGCGAGGTTTATGGACAGACCTCGATGCACCTTTAAATGTGTACCCTCTCGGCACGCCCGAAGAAGAACTTGTCATGGGTCAACGCGCCTGGCGCAAATGGAAAACCCATTTCAGCATCAAACGCGATTACAACGGCAAGCTCGCACTATAGTCCCCCCACCAGGAGGCCGGAGACGCAGCGCCAGCCTCCTGGACCCAAACGAAGCTGCGGGAGAATATTTCATGATTGCAGAACAAACAGAAAGCCAATCCGGCAATGGCCGGAACTGGCTCCATCTCCTGCTCGGTCCCGCGATTTTTCTGGCTGTGCAGTTTATGCCTTTCCTTGGTCCCCAGACCGCCCGCATCGGTTTCGGCATCCTGCTCTGGATGGTCTATTGGTGGGTCACAGTGGCGGTTGACATTAAGATCACCTGCCTGGTGCCGCTCATTGTCGTGGCCTTCCACGAGTACATGCCTATCGTCAAGGTCATGGAGTCTTACGCCCATAAAGAATTCTTCCTGATCCTGGGCGCGAGCATAGCAACCGTGGCATGGGCCCGATGGGGATTCGCCAAACGCATGTCGCTGCACTTTCTGCTGCATTTCGGTAACGATACCCGCAAGCAGATGATCGGCTGGTTTTTACTGACGGGATTTATCAGTTTCGTCATGGGCAATACGCCCGTAGCAGCTATCTTCGCACCTGTAGCCGTAGCTGCCCTAGTTTATGCAGGTTATGACACTTTTGAGAAGCGCTGGAACAGCAAAGCCGCTTCAAATGTACTCATCGCCATCGCCTGGGGCGCATCAGTGGGCGGCATGGCCACGCCTTTGGGCGGCGGCCAGGCAGTGGTTACCCTCGGCATGCTGCAAAAATACGTAGGCCATGAGATCTTTTTTCTTGACTGGTCCATGCGCATGATACCGGTTTCGGCGCTGGTTATCGCGGCCATGGTTGTCTTCATGTACCTGTTCATGAAGCCTGAGATCGTGACGTTCAAGGGCGGCCGTGAATTCTATCGCAAGGAGCTGGAAGATATGGGTCCCTTCAGCTATGAAGAGAAGGTTTCCTGCTATGGTTTCCTGCTCATCGTGCTCCTGGCCCTATTAAGACCGGCGTACGTCGACTTGGTCAGGGGCCCGTTCTTTGAATGGCTGGAACCGGGGCGCATGTTCTTCATCTTGGCACTTACCCTCTTCTTCATGCCTTCCCGCCGCTCAGCCGGCGAGAACATCGTCTCTATCGATGCCCTGAAGAAGCATTTCCCATTGGCCATCCTCTTCATCTGGCCAGCCTCCGTGGCCTTGGGTCGCATCCTCGATCAGACCGGCGCCAGCTCTGTTGTTGGTCAGTGGTTAGGCAGTATGTTTGCCGCAGGCGGAGACATTTCGGCCATCGTAGCCTTCAGCCTCGGCGGCAATGCTTTGTCACAGGTTACCTCAGACACGGCCGCCGCTGGTGTTATGATCCCGATAGTAATCGAGACCTTTAAAAACTGGAAGGGGATGGAATTCGGTGCGGTACCCTTCATTTGGGCCGTAGGCGCTGCCATCAGCTGGAGTTATGCGGTTGCATCTTCCACCGGTGCTCAGGGTATCGTCGCCGGTTTTGGGGCGAATCTCAAGCGAATGTTTGTCTTCGGCATGATTGGCGGGGTGATCTCAGTGGTCGTGTCTACGCTCTACTTCATTTTCTTTATCGCCGTGCTCAAGTCCGATTTCTATCTTCTCCCCCCCGGCCTCTAACCGTCCCCTACCTTAACCTATTGGCAGGCGCGCCGCGCCTGCCAATAATTACTAGTGAGATTTTCGCATGTCCATTTTAATCCTTGCTCTCGTCGCTCTCCTCGTCGGCACGCTCATCGGCTGTGTAGGGGTGGGTGGTATTTTACTCATTCCGGCACTCGCTGCTTTTTCCGGCTTGTCCACGCACGTGTCCATGGCCACTGCCTTATTCACCTTCATTTTTACCGGTATAATTGGTACCTGGCTCTATCAACGCAAGGGCAGCATAGACTGGAACATCACAATTCCCGTCTGTCTGGGTGCGATGTTCTTCGGGTACCTTGGAGCCATGGTCAACTCGGGCATGAATGCGGTTTACCTGAACATAGCTTTGGCCTGCATCATTATCTTTGCAGGCATCTACACTTACCGGCCGTATAAAGGCAAAGGAATCATGGCGGCAAACAGCAGCTTCGCAAGCAAGCGACTGGTTCTGTTTTCCATCGGCGCTGCCGTGGGCTTTGGCTCGGGCCTGACGGGGGTCGGCGGGCCGGTTCTCTCCGTGCCCATAATGGTCATTCTTGGATTCTCGCCCCTAACCGCCATTGCCACCAGCCAGGTCATTCAGATTGTAGCTGCAGTCTCCGGAACCATCGGTAACATCGAGTTCGGGGGCATCGACTTTGTCACAGGGGCCTGGGTGACGATCGTCGAACTGGTTGGTGTGGCCATTGGTGCTCATATCGCCCACGGCTCAGGCGCCAGACATTTGCGCGTTATCGTTGCGATTGTGTGCATACTCATTGGCGGCTTCATCCTGATCAAATCTCTGTTGGCCCTGCCTTAACCCCACCTGTTTATCGCACCGACTCGAGGCCAGCTTGCTTTCCGGACACCGACGAGTCAGTGCAATCTGTCCAGCTAACGGAGTACTTGCAGTCCTCATGGGGCATGGTTACAATCATAAAACCCGGATACACCCCCCGGGACAGGAGGATTTATTTTCCCAGACCGTCAACTCTATCGCTTTGCTTTTGTCTCCAACTCGGAACAAATCGCCCAGACAGTCAAAGCCTTCGAAAATCCAGCCATCGAACGTATCGAAATCCGCCTGGCGAGCATGGAAGAGGCTCTCCCCGTGGCCAGGTCCTGCTTAGCCGAAGGCGTTGAAGTCGTTCTCGGCGGCGGAGCTACGGGTAGGCTCCTGCGCGAGCAGCTCAAGTTACCCGTAGTGACTATCGCACGCAGGGATCTGGATGTGATTCGTGCACTTTTACGTGCCAGGCAACGCACCCGGAAAGTAGGCCTGACCAGCTTCGGCGGCACAACATCAGGGACGAATCTCATGGCCGAAGTCCTTGATTTGGATATCCGTTTAGTGGAGTTCCGCACCACACCCGAACTCGTAGCGGGCATCTCGAAAGCCGTAAAGGATGGTTACCGCTGCATCGTTGGTGGGGGCATCTGTCGAAAAATTGCCGAATCCCTAGGCGGCAAGGGTTTCGTGGTGGTGCCCGGGGAGCGGGTTATCCAACAGGCTCTCGAAGAAGCGCGCGTCCTTGCTGCAACCCAGCGCCGCAGCCGGGAAGAGGCCGAAAGACTGCGGGTCATTTTGCACTCGGTCAAAGAGGGGGTCATTGGCATCGACTCCAGCGGAAGAATCGATCTCATTAACCCCATGGCCGCAGAAATGTTGCGCCTGAATGCTGAAAAAGTCCTGCATCAACCCATACCCGAAGCTGTACGCAGTGCCGGCCTGGACAAAGTGTTGGAAAGTGGCGAGGCTGAAACCGACCAATTCCGGCGAGTGGGCGGTGTAGACATGATTATAAGCGCCATGCCGGTCAATGTGTCTGAGGATACTCGAGCAGTGGTGGCCACTTTCACACGAGCCTCGCGCATCCAAGACCTGGACCGTAAGCTGAAGGAACGTTTGTGCGCTAAAGGATTTGTGCCACGCTACACTCTCGGCGACCTTAGAGGCTCTTGCGAAGCCATAGCCAGGCTTCGGGACAAAGCGGCTCAGTATGCTGCCACGGACGCGGCCACCCTCATTCAGGGTGAGACCGGCACGGGCAAGGAAATCCTTGCTCAGGGAATGCACGCGGCAAGCCCCAGAAGAGACAGACCTTTCGTAGCCGTGAACTGTTCGGCCCTTCCCGAATCCCTGCTTGAGAGCGAACTTTTCGGTTACGAGGAGGGTGCATTCACCGGTGCCAAGCGAGGCGGAAAGCAGGGTTTGTTCGAGCTTGCCGCAGATGGGACACTTTTTCTGGACGAATTGGCCGACATACCCCCGAGCCTGCAGGTACGCCTGTTACGCGCACTAGAGGAGAAGGAGATCATGCGCGTGGGCGGAGACAGGATCATCCCCGTCAACGTGCGAATCATCACCTCGACCTACAAGGATTTGGGCCAGGAGGCTAGGGCCGGTCGGTTTCGCGCCGATCTCTATTTCCGCATCGCAACTCTCAAGCTCCACAGCGTACCTCTGCGCGATCGGATAGAGGATATCGCCATGCTCCTGGAGTCCCTGATCGGACGCTACTACATTCCCACAGGCCTCTCACCCCTGCCGCTTTCTCCGACCGTCTTGTCCCGCATGACAGAGCACTCCTGGCCAGGTAACGTGCGTGAGCTTGATTCCCTGGCTCAACGTTATGCTGCCCTGGCCGGCGTCACGAGTGCCGGCAGCCAGGCCCTGCTGCTCGAGATCGTTGATGAACTGATCGAAGAAGCCTCATCGACGGGTGAGAAATCCCGTTCACAAGTTGTGGAGTGTCGGGACTCTCTTAAAAAACAACTGCGCGAGCGTCAAATGGAGATCATTGCCGAAGCACTCAAGAAGACCGGGGACAATAAGGCAGAAGCCGCAAGAATGATGGGAATAAGCATAAATTCGCTCTGGCGCAAACTGCGGGAATGAAGCGATCGTGCAAGGGCGCACTGCTAGTAACCTTATTGGACTGAATGAGGATTTAAATTCAATCTTACCCTCCCATTTGCTTAAATATCCTCAAACTCAAGTTTTCTATACTCGGATTCAAGCTCTTGTATCTGATCGTGTTTGCCGGCTCGGGCGAGTGCTTCCGCCTCATCCATGGCCTTTAAAAATTTTTTTTGCTCCTGTTTCGCCTGGTAGTGGCTGATAAATCGCATAGCCGGCCGTTCTATGCTGCCGGGATCCACGCCGTCCTTGAGCCTGCTGATGTATTCCGCAGCCATCCTTTCATTTACGGCCACCTTGGCTTTCCACCATGCATACGCGGGCGAAGATAAAAACTGAAAAACTATTCCCACCATCAGCACCCATCGAAAGAATGTTTTCATGTGCTCTATCCCCCTCTGATTATTTTTTAAATGGAATCATTCATCTCAAGGGAAATGTAAGCATTGTGCGATTACCGATTCTGACAATTTTTTCACAATGCTTCCAAAACAATTCGCTTTCCCAGAACAACACCCGGCGAAACTGAAACCAGTTTGCAAAACAATAAAAATCATAGAGGAAGATGAGATGAAAAAACTTTTGTTAATGATTTTAACCTTGTTGGCATGTCGGACACGCCAACAGCAAGGCTCGCCGAACAGGCCAGCGGCGGCAAAGGAATCGCATCTTTATCGGATTCTTTTTCTCGCGATATTTACCGCCTCTATTCCTTCGGCATTTGCAACCGTAAAGATTTGAATCTTCAATGGTTCAGATAAAAGGCTCTTTGTTCCAATCAAAACGCTGAATCTGTCGGACCGCATATGTTGGTCCAAATGTTGGCGGGATTCCCACTCCGATATTACGTTGAAGAAATTCTCGTCCTCGATATCGGCGAAGATACCATAGCTGAGACATCCTTTCTCCTTAGTCGGTGTTTCCAACAATGAAAGGAGCGTTTGCAGGACCTCTTTCCGTTTTTCCGGTAGCGCGATCATGAATATCCTGACTATGATCATCATGTTATCTTTCGATGTCTCATTCATTGATCTCGAGCCTTTCCCTTTTAATCTGGTTAACCTATTTGGTTAGTCATTTTCTTCTGCCCGTAACCAGCAGCACGACGCCGCCCACGAGCGCAATAGCTCCAACGACCGGCGGCAACGGGAACGTCCTGGTTTTCTCTTCAGTCACTTTCAGTGGACCGAGATTGATGACATTTTCAGTGGTCTTGTAAGTGATCCCTTGATAGCCAAAGGCCACTATCCCTATCGCAATAAGTATGATGCCAATTAGTGTGTTTGTTCTCATTGAGCCCTGCCTTTCATTTTAATTTTTTCGTTTTCGCTCGCGCAGAAGACCGAGAATCTGTTCGGCAACAACCAACCCCAAGGTCAGATTCGAAAGCACGCGGTGGCCTTTACCCCAAATGCTCCGGACCTCGATATGGACCAGTTGACGGCGCAGGTCGGAACATACAGCAAGGCGGTTTTTAGCTTCCTGGATGTCTTTCAGTTCTTGGTCGAGAAACATGTCGTGTCCTTTTTCAGTTCAGCCAGACTCTGGTCAAAGGCCAGCGGTTTTCTTGCCAGGCGCCGGCACAAGACGATGAAAGCTGCCGCTCCTGCCACCATGCTGGCCATTGCCGCAACAGCCAGCCCGTAAATCCTCCATTCTGGCGGCAGGACGTAGAGTACAGCCAGAACCAGCAGCAACAGTCCGAGCAGGGAAAAGACCACAGCAATACAGACCAGGAGCACTGCCTGAATAAAGCGGATCTTGGTCTCGCGCAGTTCCAAAGCCAGAAGTTCCAGGCGATCCTGGAGGATTTGACTGGCAATCCCAGCGAACTTGCCGGCAGTCCCGGTTAACCCGGAAAAGAGAGGAAGTCTGTCCATACTATTTCCTGGACATGAACCAGCCCAGGAACAGGCCGGCAACGAAGGTGCCGCCGATGGCATAGTATGGTTTTATGTGAATGAACTCATCAGCCACCTTGACCTGGTCCAGGAGCCGGTCTTCAAGCGCGCTGGATTCCCTCTTGGCCGAATCAAGACGTTCTTTCAGGGCGGCCCTGGCTGATTTGATCCGCTCATCCACCTCTCCGGATGTAGCGTCCACAAGCGCCTTGGCATGATCCATAATGTGCTGCATTTCCTCGCTCATTTGTTTGAAATTATCCGGTGTTTTTGCCATATCGCATGATCTCCTTAAGGTTAAATGAGTGAAAACACTCGACTCACTCGACGGTCATGTTGTTAACCACCATCTTTACACCATAAACATCGCTCACAAATTTGGTAGCGAGGCCTTTTTCAGCCTCGTTCATCGCTTTGCCGTCCAAGGTGACCACACCATCCTCCGTCTTGACGGTGGTGTTGATGGCGCTGGTCGAGCGATGATACAGCAAGGTCGTCTTGGCCAGGGCTGTGATGGACGCGTCATCAATCGATTCGGTCATGACACCTATCGTATGGCCCATTGCGCCCAACTTTTCGCCCATGGTATCCATCGCCTGCCCCATAGTTTTTTCACCTGGTTTCATTGCGTCGGTTGGCACTGTCATCTCATTGTTAACGTCCTTGACGCCATCTACATCCTTGGCGTATTCGGTTGTCAGGTCTTTTTGGGCCATACTGGTGGCTTTACCCCGCAAGGTGACACTGCCATCTTTTGCCAAAACATCAATTTCGGTAGCGTTCACGTCCCGATGGAACAAAAGTGCTGCCTGCACTTTGCTCACGAGCCATGCATCGGTTTTCGCAGCAGGGGCTTCACCTTTTTCTTCAAGCTTGTTTTCCACGCTTGCAACTCCGGGTAGGCTGGCAACAGTCTCCTGTGCCAGTGATCTATGGGATTCATCGGAAACAGTCCCGGTCAATGTGGCAACACCGTCCTTGGACTCGATGGTAATGTCATCGCCTTTGAGGTAAGTCTTGAACACATACGACTCTTTTGCGGATGATTCGATGCGGTCATCCGTCTCGGATGCGAATAGAGGGACGTTGATGAAAAACAATGAAGCCATCGTCACCGTCAATGCCAAGCGATACCTTGTTTTTTTCATGGTGTTTTTCTCCTTTCTTTGTTGTTCGACTGATTTTGCAAACGGGGTCATATTTAACCGGTGGTCAGATATAACCCTGCTGGGTTTTTTTGGTGTCATGGGCAGCAGTCGATAATGGCATCCCGCACCTTGACGGCCAGATTCTTCACAGAGAATGGCTTCTGTATAAAGTTCACGCCTTCGTCCAGCACACCCCGGTGGGCAATTATGGTGGCCGTATAGCCGGACATGAAAAGAACTTTGATGCTCGGGTAAAGTGATTGCAATCGCTCTGCCAGAGCCCGGCCGTTCATTTCCGGCATGACGACGTCGGTGATAAGAAGTTGTATCTCACTCGCATATTTTTCGGCCAGCCCAATAGCCTCACCCGGCGTACCTGCGGTCAGCACCCGATATCCTAATTTTTCCAGGAGGATTTTGGTCATCTTCAGGAGCGCCGGTTCGTCCTCCACCACCAGCACCGTCTCGCCGCCGGCGAGAGGGATTTCCATACCTTTTTCGCGCTGGCTATCTACGGCTTGACCCGCATACCGGGGCAGGTAGATTCGGAAGGTTGTGCCATTTCCCGTTTCGCTGTAGACGTTGATGAATCCGTTGTTCTGCTTGATGATGCCATACACCATAGAGAGTCCCAGGCCGGTTCCCTGTCCTGACTCCTTGCTGGTGAAAAACGGTTCGTAAATGTGGTCGAGGACCTCCTTGTCCATGCCGCGGCCATCATCGCTGATGGCCAGCAGCACATACTCTCCTACCACAAAACCTAAATTACAAGCACAGTAGGCCTCGTCAAAATACACGTTTTCCGTTTCGATTGTGACCTTGCCGACGCCGGCAATGGCGTCCCTGGCATTGACACAAAGATTAACCAGGATCTGATCGACCTGGACGGGGTCTATCTTGATTGGGTCCAAGCCCACCTGGGGCAGCCAGGCGAGATCGATGTCCTCACCGATAAGTCGCCTGAGCATCTTAAGCATACTCGCCACGTTCTGGTTCAGGTCAAGCGCCACAGGTTTGATCGTCTGCTTGCGGGCAAAAGTAAGCAATTGCCGGGTCATGTCCGTGGAACGTATGGCGGCCTTGTAAATTTCCTCAAGGTCGGCATGCAGTGGCTGGACCGGATCCACTTTAAGGAGAGCCAGTTCAGTATAACCAAGGATCACGCTGAGCATATTGTTGTAATCGTGGGCCACGCCGCCAGCCAGCAACCCCACCGCTTCCATCTTCTGAGCCTGTTGAAACTGGTCCGCCAGTTGGAGTTGCTCGGTAATGTCTCGTTTGACCGCGACGTAGTTGACGATCCTGCCAGAATCGTTATAAATTGGTGAAATTGTCGACTCTTCGGTATAGAGGATCCCGTCCTTACGCTTGTTGACCATACTCCCCATCCAGATTCTGCCGTCGGAGATGGTCTCCCAAAGCGTGCGGTAAAATTGATGGTCCTGAGTGCCACTCTTGAGAATGCGAGGGGTCTGGCCGATGGCTTCCTCTCGGCTGTAGCCCGTAGTCCGCTCAAAGGCAGGATTGACGAACTGGATGATCCCTTGGGCATCGGTCATGACAATGACCTCTCCGGCCTGCTCCATGGCCGCCAGCAACTGCTTGCGTTCGGCCTCGGCCGTTTTCCGGGCGGTGATATCACGGATGTTGCACTGAATCACCTTGCTCTTGTCGACCAGGTAAACATTGCTGACAAACTCCACGGCGATAGGCCGCCCATCGCAAGTTTTCAGAGGCAAATTTTCGTACCGGATGTATTCGTTATCCTGCAGGGTCCTGAAAGCCTCTTTGGAGGCGGCAATGTCTTTGAATACGCCAAGTTCCCAGATATATTGTCCGTATATTGTGTCGTAGGAATAACCGAGTAATTTCTGCAGGAAAGGATTGACATCAACCACCTTGCCCGTAACGGCATCGAGAATCAATATACCGTCCCTGGCTGATTCAAAGAGCCGTCGGTAGCGCTTTTCGGAATCCAGCAGAGCGTCCGTGGATCTCTCCCTTGCCTGCAGCGTTGCCGTCAGCAGTGCAATTCGTTCTCTTAGGTCGGTGTTGGTGAGGCGAAGTTGGGTTTCAACATTATTCTCTGACATATAACCATCTCGCTAAATGTTGGCAGGCAGCGCTAGTGTTTACTTGCATAAATTTGAGATAGTATTTCTCAGTTGCGAGCCTTTGACTTCTCGCTTGCGCCACACGAAAGGCTTGGCGTTCAGTTGATAAGCTTCGACAAAGGCTTCGATGGCAGCACATAGTTCGTTTACGCTTTGAAAACTTGCATTCTTCAGGGCTTTACGGGAGAGGATTCCGAACCATATCTCCACTTGGTTTAGCCAACTTGCAGAAGTCGGTGTAAAATGAAATTTGACGTTCGGATGTCGCGCCAGCCATTCGTCATTGCGTTTGTGAATACAATAATTGTCGAGAATAACATGAATTTCTTTCTCATTACTGCCGGGCAGCTCCAAGAGCACCTGATCCATGAACGCCAAAAACTCTACTCGCCTTTTAAACTCCGTGGTCAGAGTGTGGATGGCACCCGTGGCTACGTTCAGCGCTGCAAAAAGATTCAAGGTGCCGTGCCGCTTATAGGTACTCTTGAGGCCGCGGACAATTTTGCCGTTGCTGGTGCAGACATAGCCAGTAGCTCGCTCCAATGCCTGAATGCTTGGTTTTTCATCCACCGAGATCACCAGAGCTCTCTCAGGCGGGGCCAGATAGAGCCCAACAATATCGGCTGCTTTTGTT
>LADS01000020.1 GCA_000961725.1 Desulfobulbaceae bacterium BRH_c16a | reverse complement strand
CCTTCCCGTTTTCACGAACCTTGTAATGAATGGCATCGAGCCAGACAATGGGATAAATTGAGGCCAGGGGCCGGGCTTGCCATTCCTTGACCGTATGGATAATCTTATCAGTTATCGTGCTCAGGGTGCCGGTAGAAACCTCGAGACCATATATCTCCTGAAGATGGGCCGAGATATCATGGTAGCTCATACCCAGACCATAGAGGGCCAGTATTTTCTGCTCTATTTCACCATTCAGACTGGTCTGATGCTTCTTCACCAGTTGGGGGGAAAAGGTTCCATCCCGGTCGCGAGGAGTAGTTAAGACAAAATTGCCATTCAACGATTTGATCGTCTTCCGGCTCTTCCCATTACGTCGATTTGCCGTGATTTCTTGGCCGAGATGTGAGTCCAATTCTCCTTCGAGAGCTGCTTCCGTAAGATTTTTAATGAGTGGGGTGAGAATGCCTTCTTTACCTAATAGCGGCTTTCCTTCCTGGATAGATCTCAGCGCTGTTTCAAAATCAAATCCATGGTTTTCTTCAGTCATGTCAGTTTCCTTTTTCGGGCTGATTATATCAGCTTTAAGTTAACTGACACAGAATTCTGAACACCCTCATACAAGCGGCCTTTTGTCTTTTTGTAAAACGAGTATTCAAAGGGGCCGGAGAGTTATTTCGCTTCTTCGGCTTTTTGCGCCTTTATCCAGCCAATCCTGATGAAGTACTGCTGGCCACAGTCGCGCCACCTGGAACATTGTTCATCCGTTTGTTTTACCGGATAATCGGCAACGTCCATTTTCTCGACTCGGCATACGCCCGACCCTGCATCAAGCAGGCGGAAAAATTTACAGCTGAGACAACGATCTTTCATTCCTTTCATTTTTCACCTGTCGGGTTCAGAGATTTTACTGTCTTTTAGGAAAAATTGGGGAAAATCAGGCTTGCGGCCGGTCCGTTCGTACGCTTCGAGAGGAAGCATATCGATTACCGGCCCGGGAAAACCATGTTTTTTCATGTGGTTGCTGAAAACTTCACGGGAATCCTCAACGATCCTCCGGTCGGTATCGGTCAGACAATTATAGATGATCGCCGCAACCTCAATCTTCCGGTGACCGGCAAGTTCAAGAGCACTCAAGGTATGATTGATCGAACCCAGCCGGGAACTGGTCACCAGGATAAGAGGATATTTTTCTCTCTCGATATAATCGAGCAAGGTACATCGGCTGTTGAGGGGAACCATCATCCCTCCGGCACCTTCGAGCAGCACAAGATCGAACTTTACAAGAAGGGCGGCTGTGCTGTTGCGTATCACTTGGCAATCGATTTCCTCTCCTGCCAATCCGGCTGCAAGATGGGGAGAACAGGGCACCGGAAAGACATACGGACACGTGAGGCCTTGATGATCGGCCGGCAGCAATTCGATCTCCATGAGCTGACGGTGCCGGATAATATCTTCACTCATTCCGACACAGCCGGTCTGGACGATTTTCTGGGTAATCGCATTGATGCCGTTTTGACGAAACGAATACGCAAGAAGCCCTGCAGCTATCGTTTTGCCGATATCGGTATCTATTCCGGTAACACAGTACACCTGGGGAAGAGTCATGGCATTTCCTTTTTTTCCCTTTTTTCAGCGATGACGAAGGTCGACACATAGGTTACGGGCAAACCGTCATCGGTTGAAAACCGGGCGATATACTGCTTTTCAAAATCCTTCAGCTTTCCCTGAGTCCAGCGATCTCCTTTTAGACCCCCTACCCCGGTCTTTTGAATATGACGCAATACCGCTCGAACGGAAGGAAAATACAAACATTTTTGTTCCGTATGGATGGTTACGAGGTGGAAATGTTCCCGGACCATGGCGTGAAGAGCATCGACTGAATAATAGTCGAGGCTTCGCCCGGTGAGGGACGCAATCTCCCCCATTGTTCCAGGGCCAAAAATAGAAAATGCCAGATGGCCTCCGGTGTTGAGCGACGCGGCTAATTTTTCGAGAAGTGTCGGCAGATCGGTCATCCATTGGAAAGTCGATGAAGAAATGACGAGATCGAGGCACTGCGGTAAATTAGCCATTTCGATATCTCCGGCAATCCCTTCCACCCGCCCGACATGCGGCGCCGTGCGTTTTTCCGTATGGGCGCAGAATTCGGGAACAATATCATTGACAAACAACCTGTCGATGCGCTCCCTGCGGCACAACAGTTCGGTCAGAACTCCGGTACAGCAGCCAATTTCAAGAACTCGCGCACCAGCTGCAATGGTAAAACGATCGAGCATCGCAATGAGTTGCCGGCTGATCTCTTTTTGGACAATGGCAGTATGTTCATAGGTAGCTGCACTGGCTTTAAACCGGCTTGCCACGCGGTCTTTGTCCAGACGTCCTGGGTGGTTTGTTTTCAAAGTGCAGTACCGGTGTAATATTCCTGCTGGGGGATCGGATCGGTAAATGACAGTAAATGGTCCCAGCTCTGCCAGAGGTTGAAAAGATAATGGAATCCGGGAATCAGGCTCACTGGTTTGCCCTGCCAGTATCTTCTTTGATTTTCCGAAGGAATAATCCAGTCGTTTTCGGCAATAATTATCTGCCGGTAGAGTGCTTCATCCACGGCAATGCAATCGGCCATATCCGCCAATGCCGCCAGTTCCTCCTGCTGATCGTCAAGAGACCGCTGAGGCTGTTTTGCCAGAAATGATCGGAAATTCGATTTTTCACGGCACATCCGCCGATAAAACTTGTATCTGGCTGCATCGCCAAAGCCGGCCAGGGTTTCCATGAAAATTTCTTTCGGTATCCCGTATCGGTCATCTATCGGGCAGAGAGTACCGTTTACGGCCAAGGTTCGACTGAAGAGCTCCCTTTTAGCTGAAAACAACTTCTGCCCAACCCATACCCCCATCGACCAACTGATAAGATGGATGTTTTGGTACCGCTGCAGAATCTGCCCGACTTCCTGAGGCATGGATAAGTCCCGGTAATTATAAAGCATATAGACGTCGAACTCAATACTGACCAGCGATCGAAACGGATTGCCGTCCATTCCCCAGCCATTGCAGAAGAGTATGAGGTCCTTTTTGTCGTTTTTATGCAGCCATGACGCTTTCATTGATTTCTTCGATGCACTACCTATAACTGTTCTGTGAGTTCGGCAATATGGGATGCGACGGGTGCGATGTCAGTCCATTCCATATCGGCAGTCAGCGACAATCGGAAGCGGGCCGTTCCTTCGGGAACTGCCGGCGGCCTGACCGGAAAAATAAGATATCCCCTCTCCTGCATGGCGGCGGCAAGGGTAACCGCCAGACGGTCATCGCCGATCATTACCGGGACAATATTTGTCGATCCATCCGTTTGCAGCCGATGCCCGACAAGCTCGCGACGCAACGCCGCAGCAAGATCACGCAGCTTTTTCCGCCGTTCGTGGCAGGTGAGCATCTCCTCGAAAATATAACGATTCCAGGACAATACAACCGGCGGCAGAGCCGTGGTGAAGATAAGAGAACGACTGTGGTTGATCAGATAGTTGCGGATTGTCGCCGAGCAAAGCAGGAAAGCTCCGACGGAAGCCAGAGCCTTGCCGAAGGTCCCGACCAGAAGATCGATATGCTGAAGTTGTCCCTGCTCTTCGGCCTTCCCCAATCCCTCTCGGCCGTACATCCCGATGCTGTGCGCTTCGTCAATATACAGTAAACAGTCATACTGATTTTTCAGTGCGGCAAGTGCAGCGAGATCGGCCACATCGCCGTCCATACTGAAAACAGATTCACTGACGATAACAACCCTTTCGAATGTACCGCGGCAGCCTTGCAGCAGATCGGCAAGATGGCCGTAATCGAGATGACGATACCGTTTATGATGGGCCTGACTGAGCCGCATGCCGTCCATGATCGAGGCATGGTTGAGCTTATCGGACAGAATGAGATCGTGTTTGCCGAGCAGGGCCGGAAGGATGCCGATATTGGCGTGATACCCGGAATTGTACAACAGGCAAGCTTCTTTTTTATATGCATGCCGTAAGGTCTCTTCCAGGATATGGGCGTTCTCGCTGTCACCGGTCAGCAACCGCGAGGATGCCGCCCCCAGACCGAAATCGTCAAGGATATTGCCCTCGGCCATGCCGGCGTAGAATCGCCGGTGTACCAGTTTGTCGCCGGCAAGGCCGAGATAATCGTTGGAAGTGAGGTTGAGCATCTCCCTTCCCCGGTAGACTATCCGACACCCGTTCCGGCCCGTGAGCGGCCTGAGAGTTCTGAGTCTCCCGCTTTTTTCAAGCGAGTCAAGCGATTGCCGGTAATTGCCTTTCATTTTGGGAACTCCATTTCCACCACCCGGCAGAGGGCTCGGGTCAGGGTTGAGAGATCCTCATCGGTAATGACATAAGGAGGCATCACATATACCAGACGCCCGAAAGGACGTATCCAGACACCGTGAGCGATGAATAGCTTTTGGATCCTGGCCATATTCACCGCCACAGCCAGCTCGACTACGCCGATTGCCCCGAGAACACGGACATCGATCACGCCGGGCAAGGTGCGGCAAGGCTCAAGACCTTGTCTCAACCCGCATTCGATCCGGGCGATATTCTCCTGCCAGTTCGATTCCAGCAGGAGTTGAATGGAACGGACGGCAACACTGCAGGCCAGGGCATTGGCCATGAAGGTCGGGCCGTGCATGAAGACCCCCGGTTCCCCCTGCGAAATGACATGGCCGACTTTTTCAGTCGCGAGCACGGCGGCAAGCGTCATATAGCCCCCGGTCAACGCCTTGCCAAGACAAAGAATATCCGGCGATATCCCGGCATGATCGCAGCCGAACAACTTTCCGCTCCGACCGAAACCGGTGGCGATCTCATCGGCAATCAGCAGCACCGCAAACTCGTCGCATAATGTACGCACCCGGCGCAGGTATTCGGGATGATAAAACCGCATCCCTCCGGCTCCCTGAACGATCGGTTCGAGGATCACCGCGCAGATAGAATGATGATGCTCAGTCAGCAGTTGCCGAAATGAATGAATATCTTCTTCGCGCCATGCATCGGAAAAACGGCACGCTGGGGTATCGGCAAAGAAATACTGCGGCAGTACGCCCTGGTAGATCTGATGCATGCCGGTCGTCGGATCACAGACCGACATGGCATGGAAGGTATCGCCATGATAGCCTGATCTGATGGTCAGGAACCTGTTTTTCCCAGCATCTCCTTGTGCATAAGAGTACTGGATAGCCATTTTCATGGCAACCTCGACAGCTACCGATCCCGAGTCGCAGAAGAAAACCCGGCGCAAACCCTGCGGCACAATTTCAATGAGCAACCGGGCCAGATCGATAGCCGGCCGGTGGGTGAGGCCGCCGAACATGACATGGGCCAGCCGGCCGGCCTGCTCCCGGAGCGTCCGGGTCAATTCCGGATTATTGTAGCCGTGTATTACCGACCACCAGGAAGCCATGCCATCGATCAGCTCCCTGCCGTCCTCCAGGCGAATCCTTACCCCATCCGCGGACTCTACCAGAAAAACCTCAAGCGGATTGTCGATAGAGGTATAAGGGTGCCAGATATGTTGCCGATCGAACTGCAGCAGTTTGCCGGTATCTTTATCCACGCGAGTCCATGCCAGGCTATCTTTGATTGATTTTGAGATCGAAACCGAGAGCTCTGAACATTTCAATGTCTTCACTGAGAGTATTGCCGACGGTGGTCAGATAATTGCCGACAATAGCCCCGTTGGCCCCGGCGGTAAAGCATTTCCTCTGTTCATCGCCGAGCAGATTTCTTCCTCCCGCAAGTCGTATTACAGCCAGCGGGTTGATAAGCCTGAACATTGCCACACAGGTCAACACTTCCCCGACACTGAGCGGTTGCATATGGGCAAAGGGGGTGTCTTTGATCGGAGTCAGAATATTTAAGGGAATGGAAAGGATGTCCAGCTCCCGAAGTTCGAACGCCAGCTCCAGGCGTTGCGCCAGGCTCTCTCCCATGCCGATAATACCGCCTGAACAGACATCAAGGCCCGCGTCACGGGCAATCTTGATGGTGGCAACCTTTTCGTCCCAGGTATGGGTGGTACAGACGCTGGGGAAATAGCTTCTGGACGTCTCGAGGTTGCAATGGTAGCGGGTTACTCCCATTTCTTTCAGCTTCATGGCCTTCTCCCGGGAGAGAAGACCCATGGAGGCACAGAACAACAGGCCGGTCTGTTCGCTCAGTTGTTTATAAAGTGTTCTGAATTCTTCGAGGTGTCGTTCCGATACGGTTCTCCCGGCGGTTACCAGGGAAAACCGCTGCACGCCGTATTGCTCGTTTTCTTTGGCGAGCTGTACGGCCTGGGCAACATCGACGACATCATAGGTGACGACTTCGACATCATAGTGGGCGGATTGCGCGCAAAATTTACAATCCTCGCTGCACTTTCCGGATTTGGCATTGACGATGGAACATAAATCAAGACTGTTATTGTGCAGTTTTTTCCGCAATTCATCGGCAGCCCGATATAACTCCGTCGGGTCTGCCGTTCTGGCCAGCTCAAAAGCTTCGTCAAACTGCAGATTTTTTCCCGACAAAATCTGCAAAATAGTTTCTTCTATCACTGATAATTCCCTGCATCTTCGATCGATTCATCTGAGCACACACTCTATCTGGCTCTGAGTTCCTCCAGGCATTTCGTCAGGCTTGCCGGATTATCCAATTGCAGACTTGCGACTTTGCTCCCCTTCGGTGCAATTTTCTTGATCATTCCCTTCAAAACCGTCTTGGGCCCTATCTCCACAAAGGTATCTACACCTTCGGCCAGCATCGCTTCAATGATTTCACACCATCGTACTCTCGAAGCGATCTGATTGGCCATCATCTCCTTCATTCTCGGCGGCTCTGTCTCTTTGGCGGCGGATACATTGAAATAGACGGGAATTCGAGGTGGGCGGAACTCAATTCCAGCCATGAAGCTGGAGAAATCGGGAACTGCATCGGCCACCAGAGGACTATGATTGGCAACACTGACATTCAGAGGAATTATTTTTCCGCCACTTTCTTCGATGATCCTGCCAACCCCGTCGAGTCCGTCGATTGACCCTGAAATGACAATCTGTTCCGGGGTATTATGGTTGGCGGCAGTGACGATGCCGCTGCCCTTGTAGGCGCCGATTATGCCATCTATTCCCTCGATATTCAGACCGAGGACAGCCCGCATGCCGCCTGGATTTTTTTTCCCTTCTCTTTCCATCAGGGTACCGCGCATGCTGACGAGACGCATCGTGTCTTCCGGACCGATTACCCCGGCGGCGCACAATGCCGAATATTCTCCCAGACTGTGCCCGGCAAAGCAACTGACTGCACCATTATCGCCGAACTCCTTTGTAAACCTCTGCCAGCAAATGAGATTGGTAATGGTGATGGCCGGCTGGAGATTCGTTGCACGGGTCAACTCTTCCATCGGTCCTTCGGCGCACAGTGCGCCAAGATTCAGTTTGCAGACATCCTCGGCCATCGCCATAAGAGCAGCGCATTCGGGATCCTCACTCACAAACTCCTGCCCCATCCCGAGATACTGCGACCCCTGCCCGGGAAACAGAACCGCTATTTTCATTGTCTTTCCCTCACTTCCTGATTTCTGACTTCCAAGATATTGATAATGAGACACAACCCCGCCCCTATGCAGATTGCCGAATCGGCTACATTGAAGGCCGGCCAGTGATATCTGCCGATATACACATCGAGAAAATCGATGACCGAGCCAAACCGTATCCGGTCGACAAGATTGCCGGCGGCGCCTCCCGCTATCAAGGCAAGCGCCGGACAATAGTACCAGTTCACTTTCCACAACTTCCAATACGCCACTGTCAGGCCGATAATTGCCACCGTGCCGACACCGAGAAAAAAGTAATGCCGCCATGGTGAATCGACGTCGGCAAGGATGCTGAAGGCTGCACCGCTGTTGGTAACGTACACAAGGTTAAAGAAACCGGGGATAACCTCCATCGATTCATATAATTGAAATGAATCGATTATCCATGCCTTGGTGAGCTGATCGATGGCGATGGTCGCCAGTATGAGTGCCAGATAAACCACTGTTTATTTTCCTGAGGATAATTCAAGTTGAGCGAGAACATCGGCACAACGCCGACAAATTTCAGGATGGGCTGCAGTTTCACCGACGGAAGTCGACCGGGTCCAGCACCTCAGACATTTCTCTCCGGAGGCCGGCTGCACCTGAATACTCATCCCGACTATTTCTTCGCTGGTAAAACGTATTCCCGCTACCGGAGTATCTTCCTGTAAAACCGACATTTCCGAGATAATCGAGATTTCCTTGATGGTATCCCACTCCCCCCGCATGAAGTCGGCAAGTTCCCCGTCGGCCGTGAGCAGTACCTCTGCCTCGAGCGGATGGCCTATGACCTTTTCCCGGCGGGCGATTTCGAGAGCCTTGGTTATCTCCGAGCGCACCTTGATGAGTTTCGCCCACTTCTCCATCATCAGCTCATCGCATTCTATCACACTCTCCGGAGGAAACATGGCGAAATGGATCCCCTGCTCTATCGACTCATTTTCTTCCAGACCATGCAATGCGTTCCAGGCCTCTGCTGCGGTAAAACAGAGAATCGGATTCATCAAACGGAGCATGCCGTCGAGAATCTCATAGAGCACTGTCTGGGCCGAACGCCTGAGATGCGAATCGGTGCCCGCTGTATAGAGCCGATCCTTCAGAATATCGAGATAAAAGGCACTCATCGTGGTGCCGCAGAAATAATTCAAGCCCTGGTATATAGCATGAAATTCATACTTCTCGTACGACTGGATCACCTTGGTTCTGAGTTCATGGAATTTCGCCAGAGCCCAGCGGTCAAGCTCCGGTAAATCCTCATGCGGCACATTGTGATCTGCAGGTTTAAAATCACTGAGATTGCCGAGAAAATACCTGATGGTATTGCGTATTTTCCGGTAGGCGTCGGAAATCTGTTTAAGGATCTCGTCGGAAACCTTGATATCGTCGCGATAATCTTCGCTGGCAACCCAGAGGCGCAGGATCTCGGCGCCGTATTTTTCGATGACTTCGCTCGGCGCTACGACATTACCGACCGATTTGGACATTTTCCTGCCCTGCCCGTCGACAACGTAGCCGTGCGTCAACACTCCCTTGAAGGGTGCTCTGCCCCTGGTTCCGGTCGAAGTGAGGAGTGAACTTTGAAACCATCCCCTGTGCTGGTCGCTTCCTTCCAGATACAGGTCGGCAGGCGAGGTAAGCTCGTCGCGCTCTTCACAGACGGCCGCATGGCTCACTCCGGAATCGAACCACACATCGAGAATGTCTTCCTCTTTCTCGAATTCGCCCGAGCCGCATTTCAGGCATGTGGCCCCCTCACCCATGAAATCCTGTATTTCATGACTGAACCAGGCATCCGCACCTTCTTTCAGAAAGAGCTCATCGATTTTTTGAGCAAGCTTTTCGCTTTTGATTATTTCGCCGCAGGCTTTACAACTGACAACAGTGAGTGGCACACCCCAGCTGCGCTGCCGGGACAGACACCAGTCCGGTCTTCCTTCGACCATCGAATAAATCCGCTGCATCCCCCATGCCGGGGTCCATTTCACTTGTTCGATTGCAGCCAGGGCTTTTTGCCGCAGCTGGTTGTTTTGCATGGAAATAAACCACTGCGGAGTGGCCCGGTACATGACCGGCTTCTTGCATCGCCAGCAATGAGGATAACTGTGCCTGATGGCGGTTTCTTTGATGAGGGCGCCGCTTGCAGCCATGTCGGCAGTGATAGCCTTGTTGACAGCCGGCACCTTCTGTCCGCTGTACGGTCCCGCCTCGGCTGTATATACTCCCTCTCCATCGACAGGGGAAAGAATGTCCAGACCGTATTTCAACCCGGTGAGGTAGTCGTCCGCGCCATGACCGGGCGCGGTATGAACACATCCGGTACCGGTATCGGCAGTCACATAATCGGCCAGCACCAGAAGAGAATCCCGCCCCATGAAGGGATGTCGGCACTTCCGGCGCTCAAATTCTTTGGCACTGAAGGTACCCTTTATCGTGTACCCTTCCCGGCCGGCTTCCGTCATGACCTTTTCGACAAGTTCCTGGGCAAGCACCCATGTTTCACCATCGGTCTCTACGGCCGCATAGACAAATTCGGGATTAAGCGCCACCGCGAGATTGGCCGGCAGAGTCCACGGAGTGGTTGTCCAGATGACAAACGACACCAGGTCTCCGCCAAGCGATGGATGAATATCCGAGAAATCTTCTGCCGCGGCAAATTTGACGTAGATGGAAGGCGAAGTGTGATCGTGATATTCCACCTCCGCCTCGGCCAGGGCGGTGGTACAGGTCGAGCACCAGTATACCGGCTTGCGGTTACGAACCACCGCATCCGAGAGCAGAAACTTATTGAATTCCCGGGCAATGGTCGCCTCGTAAGGGAAGTCAATTGTCAGATATGGTTTGTCCCAGTCACCAAGTACGCCCAGTCGCTTGAACTGTTCTTTTTGGATTTTGATCCACTTTTGCGCATACTTGCGACAGGCGCTCCTCTTCGACAGTTTCGGGATCGTCTTTTTCTTGTCGCCGAGTTCAAGGTCCACGTTGTGCTCGATCGGCAGACCGTGACAATCCCAACCGGGTATATACGGAGCATTGAAGCCCGCCATTCTCTTTGACCGCAGGATGATGTCTTTGAGAATCTTATTAAACGCCGTGCCCAGATGAATATTGCCGTTGGCGTATGGAGGACCGTCATGAAGGACGAACAGGGGTTTACCCTTCGCTGTTTCCTGGATACGTCGATAGAGCTGTTCCTTTTCCCAGAGTTTGAGGGTAAGGGGTTCTTTTTGGGCAAGATTTGCCTTCATGTTAAAACCGGTTTGGGGCAGATTAAGGGTATCCCTGTAATCCATGTTCTTCTCCTTCAGATTCTCCCGTCGAGCTATGCACGCCTCCATCAGCCTGAAAAGACACCGACACATTTACTGTCACAGTTACTATAAAAACAGCGAAACTTACAACAATAACAACTGAGAGCCAAGTTGCAAGGGTAATTTCTCGGTCTCCAATTACTCGCTCTTTTTAAATTTCAGATTGTTCAACAACTTAAAATCGCCCTTCAACTATCTGTTGCATTGCGTTTCTCGCTTGGATACTTTATATTTTTCCTGATTTGGCAAACGGGCCAGGGCTTTTTGCAACAAATTATTACTTGATAGTCTTTTTCGAGAAATCTTTTTCGTTCAGAATAAAAGACCGTACAGCAATAATCCAAGATCTCCAGAGCAGTTATTTCGATGACGATACATTCAAGCCAGAGCCAGCCCACCGAAACGATGATCGAGCTGATCAAGGTTTCCAAACAATACCCCCCCGATGTTGTGGCACTGAAGGATATTTCCGTATCTATAGGCACCGGCGAAATGTTTTTCGTCATCGGCCGGAGTGGAGCAGGCAAGACCACCTTGCTGAAACTGCTTTGCAGCATGGAGACTCCGAGCAATGGTCTCATCGAAATATCGGGGAAGTCGATCAATCAACTGAAAGGCCATCATCTCGCAAAATTGCGGCAGAAAATCGGAGTTGCCTATCAGGACTTCAAACTCCTCACCGATCGGACCACCGCCGAGAATATTGCCATCTCCATGGAAGTTTCTTACAAAAAGCCGCAAATCATCAGAAAACGCGTACGGGATTTACTCGAGCAGCTTGATCTCTCCGACAAGCATGATACCGTCACCGGAGAACTTTCACGCGGAGAACAGCAGCGGGTAACTTTGGCAAGAGCCATCGCCAACTCCCCGACAATGATTCTGGTCGATGAACCCACCGGCAATCTTGACGCTGCCACCACCGAGAGAGTCATGGCCCTTTTGCATAATTGCAACAAAGCCGGAGCAACCATCGTCATTGCCACCCACGACGACTCTATTTACCGCCACACTACCCACCGGGTCATGGAACTGCGCAAAGGTCAGTTTCATGGAATGACAAAAGGAAATTTCTCATGAGTTTCTGGTTGACCGTCCTGAGACAGGTTGGGCGTAACCTGCGCCAGACGTGGGGTTCCCAGCTCATGACCCTGCTTACGGTCAGTCTCTCGGTACTGATATTTGCCTTTTTCTACCTGATTTATACTAACATGCTGAATTTTGGCAACAAACTCGGGGATGACCTCAGTCTTATTGTCTATCTGGAGGAAGAACCCGGTCCGGAACTTCAGCAGCAGCTGACGAAAAAGATCACCACTTTCGACGAAGTCGAACAAATTCGTTTCATTTCACGCGCCGATGCCTATGAACGTTTTGCCCGCCAGCTCGGCCAGAATCAGGATGTCCTCAACGACATGCCGAAAGATTTTCTACCGCCCTCAATCGAGGTTGTGCCCTTAAAAAATCTGAGAAGCCTCAATCAGGTGAAACTTTTTTCCACATATTTATCCCGTCTTCCCGGAACACTCAAGGTTCAATATGGGCAAGACTGGGTCGAAAGGTTTTATTATTTCACTAAATTGTTATCGATCATCGTACTTCTCAGCGGAATACTGCTTATTCTGACAACCATTTTTATGGTCGCCTATACCATCCGCCTCACTATAATCGGCAGGCAGGCAGAGCTTGAACTCCTCAAACTGGTGGGCGCCACCAACAACTACATCAGGACCCCATTTTTACTGGAAGGGTTGCTGCAAGGTGTCCTTGGATCTTTTTTGGGGATTTTCTCCCTCTATATCCTTTTCCAATGGATTAAGCTGAGGTTTTCAGGCCCCAGCTTTCTTAATTTATTTGAATTCTCTTTTTTCTCGCCGGAGGTCAGCATCACCATTATTTTCGTTTCGATCCTCCTCTGCACCCTCGGAAGCTATTCCACCATGCAGAAATTTCTGCGCATCTGACTGCCTTTGTTATGTTCGGGAACGATGAAATTGAGTGATGTATCCATCTCCACCGGCTATAGCCACCACATTTTCGCAAGAGGAACAGCATCTTCCCGACTCTTCCTGATTTTTTTCTTCATGGTTTCCGCCGTCCAATGCCTGCAGCCCATGCAGCTTTCGGCCCGTGAAAACGATCCCGCCGCCCTTCGAACAACAACACCTGCAGAAAATGATGTCTCAAGCTTCAGAATCAAGATCCGTCGCCTGCAGCAGGGCATACTCAATCAGGAGACTCAGATTGAAGAGACTGAAGATAAGGAAAGAAATATCCTGGAGGAAATGGAGATACTCGATAGCAAGCTGGTCAGGCACCAGGAGAAGCTGAGGGAGCTCGAAGCAAAAATGCAGGAACAACAGGCCCAGATAGACAGGGAAGAAATAGCCCTCGGTAACATTCGGGATGAAAAAGCCATTGTTGAAAACCATCTGAAAAAAAGAATTACCGCCTACTACACGATGGGTGACATCGGTCTCTTGAATGTCACCTTTTCCACCAAGACTCTTCCTGAGCTGCTGACTTTCCACGATGCCTTCGATACCCTGATTCAATATGACCAGGATGTAATCAAGGTGTATGTGGAAACTATGAAAGAAATCGAACGTACAAAAACCGCTCTCGACCTGGAGAAATCCATTCTTCAGGAATTCATTAAACAAATTGTGGAAGAGACCGAAATTCTGGAACAAACCAAGAACGAAAAGCGAATGTTGCTTACCCATGTCCGCACGAAATCAAAACTTCATCAGCAGGCAATCGATGAGATGCAGCAGGCTTCGGAAGATCTTTCCCGGTCGATTGTGTCGCTAAAGACGAAACATCAGGTTTCCGAGCAGGGATTCCTTACCAATAAAGGAAGTTTACCTCCGCCTGTTGACGGCGTTATCATCACCTTGTTCCTTCAGGAAAAAGTCAACAAGCTTGGGATGTCCAGGAAATCTCAAGGTATCGAACTAAAGGCTCCGGATGGAACAAAAATTGTCGCCGTTGCTGAAGGTGAGGTAATTTTCTCCGGGTATTTGCGCGGTTATGGAAATACGATTATAATACATCATGGGTTACAATATTATACGGTAACGTCACGGATCGAAAAACTCCTGGTAAAGAAAGGCCAAAAAGTCAAAGCAGAAAAACCCATCGGAATTATGGGCGATACCGCGGTCCTTTTCGATGAGGGGATATATTTCGAGATTCGTCATGGCCGGCAATCGATGGATCCACTCATTTGGCTCAATCCCAACAGACTCTCTACCTTACACGAACACTCGACTGAACTGCCAGGCGTTGACAGTCCGGTTCAATAATACGTCCCAGATCTGAGGAATTTTATGTCCACTCGCAAAAATAAACGATTTATCAATCCGATCTACCCTCTTGTAGTTTACGCTCTTTTCTTCAATTCTCCCGTTTGCGCCGAAATTTCCCAGGCAGAGAGTGAGGCAACGTATAAGCAACTGGAAATTTTCTCCAACGTTCTCAGCATACTCCAGGAAAATTACGTTGAAGAAATTGACAGCAAAGCCGCTCTCAATGGAGCGATCCGGGGTCTTCTTTTTTCTCTGGACCCTCATTCTTCCTACCTTCCCCCGGAAAGCTTCAAGGAACTCCAGGATGAGACGAAAGGTTCCTTCTCCGGAATCGGGATAGAGGTGACAATTAAAAACGATTACCTGACCATTGTAAGTCCCATTGCCGACACACCGGCGGACAAAGCAGGGCTCAAGGCGAACGACATTATCCTAGAAATCAATGGCGAGAAAACTAAAAACATGGGCTCCTACGAGGCGATTGAAAAATTGCGGGGACCGGCAGGAAGTGAAGTGACTATTTCAATCCACCGTGAGGGTTGGGACGAACTTAAAAAAATGACTCTTAAAAGAGAAGATATACCCATTCAGTCGATCAAGGCCGAGTTTCTTTCTCCCGGCATCGTCTATAGCAGAATCACAAAATTTCAGAGTCACACGTCCAACGAATTCAAAAACAAACTGCAGGAAATGAAAGGTGAACACCAGATAAGCGGGCTGATTCTCGATCTGCGCAACAATCCGGGAGGGTTGCTGCATCAGGCGGTGAGCGTTGCCGATATTTTTCTCGATAAAGGAAAAATAGTCTACACCAAGGGACGAAGAGCCGACCAGAATACTGTATTTAGCGCCCATGCAAACGTCGATAAACGGCAATACCCGATTGTCGTTCTGGTGAACGAAGGTTCGGCAAGCGCTGCCGAGATAGTAGCCGGCGCCATTCAGGCCCACAAAAGGGGAATTATCGTCGGAACTCAAACTTTCGGCAAAGGATCGGTCCAGACCATTATTCCGCTGCCCGATGGTGCCGGCCTGCGGATGACCACAGCTACCTACTACACTCCCGATGATCGTTCCATCCAGGCTCTGGGGATAACTCCCGACGTTGAAGTACCGTTTGTTCCGGGTATAACGCCTGAGGACGCCGGGAAAGAGAAAAAAATTCTCAAAGAAGCCGATCTCACCAATCATCTCCCGTTAACAATTCAGGAAGATGAGACAAATGCAGACAAAGCGGTAGACGAACTTGAAAAGCGCCTGCAGCAGGACAATCAGTTACGATCGGCTTATAACATTATCAAAAGTCTCTCCCTCTTTTCCGAGTACAACCAGATCGACCAGGAGTAGGACCGTACCGACAAGGTTTTTTGGCAGGGCGATTAAAATCCGAGTTCCTTAAGGAACCTTTTATCCTGCGACCAGTCTTTATGAACCTTGACCCAGAGTTTAAGGAGCACCTTTTCACCGAGAAGGTGCTCCATGTCTTTTCTGGCTGCCGTCCCGATGCTTTTCAGCTTCTCTCCCCCTTTGCCTATCACTATCCCCTTCTGGGAGTTTCTTTCTACGACAATGGTGGCATGGATAGTAATCAGTTTTCTGTTCTCATCTTCCTTGAATGATTCGATGAGTACTGCGGTGGAATAGGGAATTTCCTGGCCGGTAAGGAGAAAAACCTTTTCCCTTATTATTTCACCGCAAAGAAACCGTTCAGTGGCATCGGTAGGAATGTCCTCCGGGAAGAGTCTCGGCCCCATCGGCAGCCATGCCAGAATTTCGTTCTTGAGGCTCTCGACGCCGTCTCCGCCGAGGGCTGAAACCGGAATTACAGCCTTAAAGGGAAACAAACCGGAGTAGGAGGCGATCATCGGAAGAATGAGTTTTCTGTCTATCTGATCGATCTTATTCAGAACCATGATGGCCGGACTCTTGATCTGCTGAAAATACGCCGTCAACTCCTTTCGCTTTTCCTCCTTCATCTTCTCGGGGAGCGGCAGGGACACATCGACCAGAAAAAGGACAATATCAACGTCTGTCAGGCTCTCCATCGCCACCTTGACCATCCCGATGTTGAGCGATTCACGGGATTGGTGAAGGCCGGGGGTATCTAGAAAGACGATCTGATACTGTTCGTCGTTGAGGATACCGGCGATCCGATTGCGGGTTGTCTGGGGTTTAGGGGTGACGATTGAAATCTTCTGGCCGAGAAAACGATTCATCAAAGTCGATTTTCCGGCATTTGGCGGGCCAACAATGGCTACCATTCCTGATTTGACTGCCTGTCCTGAAAAGTCCATAAGATATAAATTTTTAAGAATACTTTAAAGTGAGGAGGAATAAATGTGGGCAAAATCTGTATCCACACTATACTGTTTGACCTTTTGCCTTTAAACATGGACAAAAACGCAGGATTACAATTATAATACGCCTTGCGCTCATGCTTATACCATTTCAAAGTCATCCGCAAAAGAATTAATCGGAATGACAATAAGGATAAATTTGTGGCAGAATGATTGGTACTGGAAAAATCATAGAATACCTTGATAACGGTAAATTTATTTGCGCTTTGGTGATGGAAAGCCAACCGAAAAGACTCCGCCTCATCAATCAGAACGGGCGCGAGGTGAATCTTCCGGTATCTCGGGTTGTTCATTGCTCCAATCAGACGCATTCCGTCAATATCGATCGTGAAGCATTGATCAAACACCTGCGTGAAACGGCAGAGCGACGCCTTGTTCTGATGAGCCGCATCGACCTGGCCGAAATCTGGGAACTGGCCGCCGAAGACGGTGCGAGTAATTTCAGTCCCGATTTTCTTGCTGAATTGACCTTTGGCGAGGAGGCCAATGACGATACAGTCTCCGCCTTCCTTCGCTGCGTATTTGAAGACAAGCTCTTTTTCAAATACAAAGAAGGGCAAATCCGAGCAAACAGCCCGGAAAAGGTGGAGCAACTCAAGCTCCAGCTGCAAAAAGAACAGAAGCGAGCACAACTGGTCGACCACGGAGCTAAAATACTTGCCAGGATTCTCACCTCCGACAGCATTGACCATGAATTCACCACCGTCCATGAGGAACCCCTGGGCATTATCCGCGATTTTTACCTTTTCGGCACTGACGCCGAGGGTTTTGAAATCGCCCAGAAACTTCTGCAGACAGCCGGACTCCAAAAACCTCACGATCCTTTCCATCTTCTGGTAAAAGCCGGTATATGGTCAGCCAATGAAAATATCCCGCTGTTGCGCAATCAACTCCCCATAAATTTTTCCCTGCCTGCCAGGCAGCAGGCCGAACACATCCTGCAGCGGGGCCAGAATGACCTCTTTAAAGATCCGGGACGAGTCGACCTCACTCATCTTGCCCCTCTCACCATCGACGGTCCAACCACTCTAGATTTTGACGATTCGCTCACTCTTGAGGAACAGGACGGTAATTATCTGGTCGGCATTCATATCTCCGACGTAGCCTACTATGTCCGTCCCGGCGACGCGTTATTTACCGAGGCAATGAACAGAGGTACCTCGATCTATTTCCCCGAGGGGCAGATCCCCATGCTGCCCCGCCATCTGTCCCAGGGCATTTGCAGCCTGATTCAGGGCGAAACCCGGGCGACTTTCAGCTTCATGATCCTGCTTTCACCGGAAGCGGAGGTGCTGAAGGTCAGGATTTTCCCGTCGATCATCAGAGTGAAGAGACGGCTGACCTACGATGAAGTAGACAAGATGCTGGAGAGCGATCCCGAAATAAAGATCCTTAACATGCTGCGGCGGAAACTTCGCACCCAGCGTCTCGAAAATGGAGCTCTGCTTTTGCCTTTTCCCGATGTCAATGTCTTTATCGATCATCAGGCCAAGGTTCATGTCACTCTGTCAAAAAGTGATACTCCCGCGAGAACCATCATTTCCGAGATGATGATTCTCGCCAACACCGTAGCCGCAAAATATGTGGCGGACCGGATGGTTCCCGGACTGTTCAGGTCACAGCCTCTTCTCCAGAACAGAATCGTGTACGGAGAAGATGACGATCTTTTCCAGAATACCTTGCAGCGAAAGCATATTCCAAGGGGAGAACTCTCGACTACTGCCAAATCCCATAGCGGACTTGGAGTCTCTCACTACACTACAGTTACTTCTCCGATCCGCCGGCTGCTCGATCTCGTCATGCAGCATCAGCTCAATTCCATAGTCAGAAGACAAGAACCCTGTTTCACGGAGGAAATGTGCAGGGACTTCACTTCTGTCCTGACCCGGACACTGGCCACCGCCAATAATGTTCGACAGCAGAGACAACGATACTGGCTGCTCAAATATCTTGCCGATCGGCAGGGTCAAAATATTGATGCAATGGTGATCCAGTCCGGACCTAAACGGGTGAATCTGCTCCTGACCGACATCCTGATGGATATCGATCTCCCTGCTCCCGGGGTGAGAAACACCACCCCCGGTGAAATGGTCAAGGTCCGCATCGTTAAATCGGAACCTCTCGACGGTTTAGTTCGCTTCGACTGGTAGTTATCGGCCTTTCTCGGGCTTTTTCTTGTCCGTTTTTATTTTGATTTCCGCTCCCTTTTCAAAACCTTTTGTCTCTTCCGTACATTCTATGACCATTTTGTTTCCATCTTTACCGGTAACGACGCATTTGCCGGTTGCAGCGGATACATCGTTTACACCAAGCAGCGTCAGCACAGCCATACAAGAAACCAAGACGAGTATCCTTGCCATTTTTTTCATTTTTACCTCCTGCTAAATTATGCATCCTCGTTCTCTTTCCTCTCATAAGATACTACAATCTTCATATCGAGACCATAGACATCGGGAGAGAAATAGGCCGATGTCTACCTTGCCACTGGATCATTGCGGTCTTCTGGAGTATTTTCTTTTATGAATAACAGGAAATTGCTATATAAATGAAAACACACTTCGTCAAATCCGACCCCCCATACCTGCGATGATAGACAACTCCATTCCGGGCCCATTCAGCATGATTAAAGTAGACGGGGCAAAAATTAAACGTCTACGAGAGGAGCAGGGACTCACCCAGCTCTACCTGGCAACTGCCGTTCAGGTAACCACCGATACCATTTCGAGATGGGAGAACCGCCGGTACCCCAGCATAAAAAAAGAAAACGGCATAAAATTGGCCGAAGCTTTGAATGTCAAGCTTGAAGATCTCCTTGAAGAGGAAGAAGCGGCGGACAACGAAGAGAAGATACCGGAAGATTCTTCCGCCCCATCCCCCATCGGACCGTTGCCGAAAACCGGCTTTAAAAAAATCTGGCCCCTCATTATTCTTTCCCTGAGCCTCTTTTCCGTGGCCATGGCATTTATCTTGTACTCCCTGCATTCTCCGACAACTGTTGCTTTTTCAGCCGAGCGTATTCTTCCCGGCCACTGCATTTCCGGTCAACCGTTTCCGGTTATCATCAAGATTAACGGCGCTCCCGAGAGATCCTCCGCTTTGATTATCAGGGAACACAAGCCACCGAATTCTACCATTCACAAGATTTCCCCTGACGTTTCATCGGGCGGACTGAAGAACGAAACCATCAAGTGGTTGCGAAAGATCAATGGAACCGAGACCTTCGCCTACGTCATCAGTGTGGTCGGCACAGAAGAAGAAGTGGTGAATTTTGTCGGCACGGCGGCTCTCGGCAGTGATTCCGATGAGTCTCCACCGCCCATTGCCGGTGATAGCACAATATCAATCGGCCTGCATCACTGGGCCGATACCGACAAAGACAATATCATAAGCGACAGCGAAATTCTGGCGGTATACGATCAATACCGTGAAATTAAAGACATCGAGCTCGATATCGACCTCATAGAAGAGATCTGGCTGGGCTCAGGGTATAAGTGGAATCCTGCCACCGCAACGTTTGAAATTATCGATTGACCCCGGCAAAGTCTTCATGTCTTAAGATGCCTAGGGCACAAGCTGCCAGGCAATGGTCCACATCGTCATGCAGACTACAAGATCGAGTATCCTCCAGGCTATGCTCTTTTGAAACAGAGGGGCCAGTAACGATCCGCCAAGTGAAAGAGTGAAAAACCAGAGGACCGACGACACCGAAGCACCCAGGGCGAAAGCCAGCCGCTCAATAGACTGGTATTGGCCGCCGATACTGCCAATCAGCAAGATGGTATCTATATAGACGTGAGGATTGAGAAACGTGAGGGCAAGGGTCGTAAGGACCGCAGTCCTCAGTCCCACGGCGACTTCTTTTCTTTCACAGAGTTGTTTTCCTGCCCAGGCTCCCTTGAAAGCTTTCACTCCCAGCCAGAACAGAAAGACTGCGCCCGCCCATGCGGCTCCTGTCCTGAAGGTTGGATTTCCGGCAATAATGCTCCCTAAGCCGGCTGCTCCGATAAAAATGAGCAACATATCGCTGCAGCTGCAGATAGCGGCAATAAGCCAATGATGTTGCCGGCGGATCCCTTGGGTCAAGACAAAAGTATTTTGCGCCCCGATGGCAATTATCAAACCTGCCCCGACTCCCATGCCCTGCAGAAATATGTTCATCTCTTTCTCCTTTAGCTTTTAGTTGTGCCTGGAGAAGATATATAGTACACCGGACTCGAAAAGAAAAATTAAAGTAATTCATATCGTATCAGCGTTACTTATACTATGATCGACTACAAACTCATTGAAGCACTTGCCCAGGTCATCGAAGAAGGCGGATTTGAAAAAGCCGCGGCCAAGCTCCACCTCACCCAATCGGCTGTATCGCAGCGGATTAAAATGATTGAGGAGTGGGCGGGCCGAATCCTGGTCACCAGAACGATTCCTCCGGTGGCAACCGAAGCCGGACTGAAACTGGTTTCTCATTATCGCAAAGTAAAACTTCTGGAAGACGATCTTGTTCCTGAGATTTCCCAGGTATCCGCACTCACCCCGACGACCCTTGCGATCGGAGTCAATGCCGACAGTCTTGCCACCTGGTTTCTGCCGGCCGTGGCAGACACTGCAAAAGAACACGGTCTCATCCTTGACCTCCACGTCGACGACCAGGAGCAGACCCAGAAATTATTACAGAACGGTCAGGTCTGCGCTTGTATTTCAACCTATCGTAGACAATTGCAGGGATGCCGGGTCGAACGGTTGGGTGCCGTTGAATACGGCCTCTTTTGCACACCTCTTTTTGCGCAAAAATGGTTTCAGGGAGGATTTGACCTGCAGTCCATCCAGGCGGCACCGACTATCCGTTTCAATCGACAGGACAATCTCAATAAAAACATCTTCAGCCGTTTGTTTGGACGAGAGCCCGGTCACTTACCGACTTTCTATATTCCGTCATCGGAAAAATTCGTCGACTGCATTCTGCAAAGTCTCTGTTACGGTGTTATTCCCAGCCAGCAGAGCAAACCGCTCTGCAGCAGGGGCCTTCTGGTAGATCTCGCTCCGGCATGTAAAATAGAAATCGATTTGTACTACCATTGCTGGAATCTCAAATCGAAGACAATTGAAATTTTTACCAGAGAATTCATTGCCAAAGCACGACAGATCCTGCAGGGTCCATAACATATTTGACATCGATGACGTATTGGTACATCATTATTGGAAAGGTGATGACTTTTACCTCTCTATTACCCATCTCCAGTCCAGGTGAGCCATTTGCACAACAGCTTATTTATTAACCGCTGCATAAGCGAGACGCTTCTCGGTTTATGTGACGGGCTGTCACGATTTTCGGGCAACAGTCGTGCAGCGCTTATCTTTGCTCTGAATCAGGAGAGTGAACTGATAATATGCGATCCGCATAACCTGCTGCGTGGGTATGAACCAAAATTGAAGGCGCTCTATCTCGAAAGCGATGATTGGTGTAAATCGATTATCGAAGCGCCACCTTCATGTCGCTACAACGACATCGAGACACTGCAGAATCTCCATCTGGACGGGCTGATCTCCCTTGGCGGAAGTTCCGGTCCGGTCTACTATCAGATGTGGTTTACCGAACATCATCCGAACATATGTTCTCTCGGCCCGACGGAATGCTGGCTGGAACATGCCGTATTAAGATTTTCCCACGATATTGCCAACGACAGCAGTCTCTATACCGGTATTTCCGGTAACTTTCTCCGCGAATACGCAACCCACGCGGTCCATGACTGCATTGTCGACAAAGCTGGACGTATCCTCGGACTGGACGTGCAGATCCATATCTATCCGATCCTCGATGCCGTCCTTGGCATTTCCAAGACCAGTGAAGAGGGGGTTCGCCCGTGTGGCGCACTGACTTTCATCGAGCCGAGGTTTCTTCAGGATATCCGCTTTCTCGCAAAATTCGACAAGACTGAACTTCCGCCGCTTGGCAACTACAAACATGTAAGAAAGCTCCTGCAGGCAGTTGAACATTCGAATCGCACGCTTGTCACCGACGGAAAACATATTATCGGCATAGCCGAAAGCAATATCTCGGAATTCCATATCACTGCGGTATTCAATGACAAAGTGGGATTTCTTTATGCAGGCAAGGAAGTGATCTGCAGTTTCCACGATGGCAACTACAGTTCCAATACTCATCGGGCGAAGTTATTTGAAGTGGAGGAGGCCCTGCTCGATTTTGCTGTGGAGCCATCGATCAGAAACGATATGTTCCAGATTATTGCCGCACTGGTGCATAACGCGGAAGAAAAGAAATTCGGCTGTACTTTCGTCATCGATCTGGCACCGGCCCCTACACCGACAGCCGGTCAGGCGCTTACCCCTCCGATCGATTTGCGTCAACCGAACAAACTGCAGCTTGCCGCAGCACTTTCGAAAGTCGATGGCGCCCTTCATATCAGGGCAAACCTTCAACTGTACGCCTTTGCCTGCCTGTTGGATGGACACAGGGTGCCGAATGAAAACAGAGCCCGCGGCGCCAGATACAATTCCGCTCTCCGCTTTACCGCGCAGCATCCGGAGACGATTGTCGTAGTCGTGTCTTCGGACCGCCCCGTGTCCATTTTTCAAAAAGGTGAAAAAATCGACCACGGATGCATTTCTTCCCTGTCACGATGTTATCTGTATCCTCTCCATTTGCGAGAATGGCTTTACTCCGCGGAATAACGGCCCCTACAGTTCAAAAACCCAATCGGGAATGCGATTGAGGATATAATTCTGCACTTCTTCTTTTTTCTCGCCCGCCTCGACCGTACCGACAGCAGCCATAACTTCCTCAAAATCAAACCAGCATAGCTCTTTGTCATCCTTGCCGTACACCATCAGAATTCTCTTGTCGGCATCCTCAATATCTTCTTCCTCCTGAATCGCTCCAACAAGTCTCACTGCCTCTTGATAACTGATGAATTTCGGTTCTTCTGCGCTCATTCCTTGACTTCTCCGATAATGGTAACAATAGGTTTTTCAAACCCCTTTCGGGACTAACACCCCACAAGGGGGTATAAGTGCCTTTCACGGGTTATTTTCTTGTTTTTTAATAAACGAAATAATCTGTTAGACACTAAACACAAAAAGGCGAGCAGGAAATCATTCCTCTCGCCTTCCTGAACTGTAATGCCTGAGTTTTCAGGCAGCTTTCACTACTGCGCCCGACCTGATGCAACGGGTGCAGACCCTGGTTCTCTTCTTGTTCCCGCCGGTATCCGCCATCCGCACCGTTTTGAGATTGGGGAGCCAGCGCCGTCTTGTCTTGTTGTGAGCATGGGAAACGTTGTTGCCAACCATCGGTTTTTTCCCACAGATTTCACATACTTTTGCCATGATATTCTCCTTCTATCCGACTTTCCCGCATAAGAGCGAGTTCATTTCTGGGATGCATAGAATTTCTATGTGTAAATTATAATCAGAATTTGACTCTTTAACCTCTTTATAAAAATTAAGCAAGTGTTTTCCCTCCGGGAAGGAGCCATATCGCAAAGCGATCCTTGATCTGACGAAAAGTTCTTATTGAGTAAATTCTTTTACTTTAACAGCTCTTAAATATCCTATAAAGTTTTTGTTCTTGCCAAGAATATGTTAGTGTTGGCGGAAATGAAGTTTTCATAATCCTGCAGCACTCACTGATTGCCTGCAACGATCTTTATTCGTATGACTTCCTATTAATTTCAATTTATTTAATTTTCAGATGAAACTGTTCAATCAACTCTGGGCCTTCTTTGCGTCCGTCAAGCTGGCCATTTTCACACTTTGTTCTCTTGCCGTCACATCCATTATCGGAACGGTCATTCGCCAGGGTGAACCATATTCTTTTTACGTTACAAAATATGGAGCCAAGACCGCCCAGTTCTTCCATATTCTCGATATCCCGGAAATGTATTACTCCTGGTGGTTCCTCGGACTCCTCGGAATACTCAGTACCAACCTGATTATTTGCAGTCTCGACCGAATACCCGCGGTTTTACGGATCATCAATGCCGACAATCTGGCGGTCTCTCCGGACCGGATAAAAAAGATGGCGCATAGCCGCGAGTGGCGGCTCTCAGCCGATCATCCCGATCTTGCCGATTTGTCGGCTCTTCTAAAAAAGGGCGGCTGGAATGCCGATGTCAGAACACAGGGCCGGAGCGAACTCTATTTCAGTCAGAAAAACCGTTGGAGTAGACTCGGGGTGTACATTGTCCACTTATCCATCCTCGTAATATTTATCGGCGCCATAATCGGTCACTTCCTCGGATTCAAGGGGAGCGTGATGATTCCGGAGCTGCGCAGTACGGCGATAGCGTATTCCGCCAAAGATTCTTCCCCCATTGCCCTGGGCTTTGAAGTCCGCAACGATTCCTTCGGTATTGAGTTTTATGAAAACGGCATGCCTAAGGTTTATCGAAGCAGCCTGACGGTTCTTGCCGACGGCCAAGTGCTTGAACAAAAGGATATCGAGGTGAACGACCCGCTCACCTACCGGGGAATCACTTTTTATCAGTCCAGTTATGAAGCATACAAGGAGTTTATCTTCAACATAACCGAGACTACGACAGGAGAGGTTAAACAGTTTGTTCTGCCTTTTCAGCAACAGATGACGTGGGACGACAAACAGCTGCAATTCGGGATCATTAACGCGGAAGCAATAGGCCAAAGAGTGGTGAGATCCAAAGTCTGGTTTAAAACAGGCGACACTCCGGCAACTGTCCATTGGCTTGACGATAACGCAAGCACCTCCATCTCAAGTGGAGGTAAAGAATACGTCCTTAAAGTCAAACAAATGTATGCAACGGGACTTCAGGTAGCCAAGGATCCCGGCGTCTGGGTGGTCTATCTCGGGTGCGGACTTATGCTGCTGGGATTATACATGGCTTTTTTCTTGACCCACAAACGAATCTGGCTGTACAAGCATGTCGATGCCGACGGGACAACGCTGAATCTGGGTGGTTCAAGCAACAAGAATAAACCGGCTTTTGCCAAGCTCTTCAACCAACTTGAAAATATTATCGATAGTGCAAATACACAGTAGGGCAATCGTCGTATTGATTTTTTCCTTTTCATAACAAATTATTTTGCAGTCACAGCATCAAATGGAGTAAGGAATGGATAGCTCGCAACTACTTGGTATCACAACTTTTACATATCTTTTTTCGACATTGCTCTACGTCGCCATCCTGGTTTTCAAGACACCGAAAATCGGTTCTCTCGCCACTGCTTTCACCGCCATCGCCTGGCTTATCCAGACCGGTGGAATTGCCTTGCGCTGGGTAGAATCTTACGAAATGGGTATCGGCCACGCCCCCCTCACCAACATGTACGAATCCGTTGTCTTCTTTGCCTGGACGATCATTGCACTCTACCTGCTGATCGAATGGAAGTTCAAGATCAAGATAATCGGGGCGTTTGCCACACCCTTCGCTTTTCTCGCCATGGCTTATGCATCTTTTTCCGGCGATATCAGCAAAAGCATAAGTCCCCTGGTGCCGGCGCTCCAATCCAACTGGCTCATAGCCCACGTCGTGACATGCTTCATCGGGTATGCAGCCTTTGCAGTTGCTGCAGCCCTTGGCATAATGTATGTAATCAAGAATCGAAGCAACGACAACCTGCTACCTCCGCTACCGGTGATAGATGATTTAGTTCACAAGACAATCGTCTTCGGATTTATCTGGCTGACCGCAGGTATCATTACCGGTGCTATCTGGGCTAATTCCGCCTGGGGCACGTACTGGAGCTGGGACCCCAAAGAGACATGGTCGCTCATCACCTGGTTTTTTTATGCCATCACCCTCCATGCCAGATACACGAGAGGCTGGGCGGGAACGAGGATTGCATTCTTAGCAATTTTCGGCTTTGTTTCAGTTTTGTTCACCTATTACGGAGTAAATTTTCTTCTGTCAGGATTGCACAGTTACGGTTCGGGCTGATGGCAGCCTATGCCACTATGTGGTGATTACGCTGCATTTACAATGTCTTAGATGTTTGACAAATGTACGTAAAAACTGTATAACAATCGTATTCAGGCAATGGTGGAGCAGTTTCAAGCTGTTAATTATTCAAAAAAAGGGGAGCAAACATGCTGAAAAAAATTCTTGCCGGAAGTGTTATGTCGCTGTTTATGATGGGTTGTGCAGCCTTTTTTGCTTTTGCTGCAGCCGACATGGGGCCTGCAGAAATTACCTTGGGCGAAGGTGGCAAAAAGCCCGCAGTATTCCCGCACAAAATGCATCAGGATGCGTTTCAATGCGCGGACTGCCACCATGGAATGGCAGCCGATGGTTCACAAGTTCCTTATGCCGAGGGTCAAGAAATCAAGAAATGCGAAAGCTGCCACAACGCCACCGTTCTGGCCGGTAAAATGAAGGATAAACTGGCTCTCGATACCCTGAAGGGCGCCGGCCACGGCAACTGTCTGGAATGCCACAAAGAAAAAGCAAAAGAAGATCCCGCTCTCAAAGCAAAGAACATTGACAAGTGTGCTGCCTGTCACCCCAAAAAGTAATTCTCTTTTTTCTTCATATTGAAACACAAAGGGGGATGTTCAGTTTTCTGAACATCCCCCTTTGGCTTTTAAGATGATTTATGATCTAATTTTCCTGGAATTTTGAAATATCGCCAATCTGCAGGATGAGGTCGCCAAGGGCGGTCAGCAGGTTGAGTCGATTCTGTCGTATCGCCATATCCTCCGCCATGACCATTACCGTATCGAAAAATTGATCGACTGGTTCTTTCATTCTCAACATTACCTCAAGAGCTTTTGCGTACTCCTTGACGGCAATGAGTTTATCCATTTCGTTCTGCACATCGAGAAACAAGTTGTAGAGCTTAATTTCGGCTTCGTGCTCAAACAATGCAGTCTGAATGGCAACATCCCGATTATCCTTGATAATGTTGCGCACTCTTTTATAAGATCCGGCAAGAACCTTGAATGCCGGTTCCTTTCTTATTTGGACAATCGCATTGATCCTCGAAAGACAATCATTGACATCGTCAAAATCTACCGACACAGCAGCCTCAACCGCCTCAGTCTCAAGACCTCGGGTGATGCAGTCGTTGGCAAATCTTGCCTTGATGAAATTGATCACTGCTTCAACGGTATCGTTACCGCCATCCACCTTGACGCCGTACAGGGCAAGCGCTTTATGGATTAACTCACGCAATGAAATCGTGTACCTCTTTCCTTGGATAATATGCAGAATAGCCAGGGAAATCCGACGCAGTCCAAAAGGGTCGGCCGTCCCCGACGGCACCTGGCCTATTCCGAAACAACCGGCAAGAGTATCGAATCGGTCGGCAAGGGCGAGTATTGCACCGGCATCGGTGGAAGGAATTTCGGCGCCTGCTCTTTTGGGCATGTAGTGCTCAACAATTGCCGTAGCAACATTCGGGGTTTCACCGTCATGCTGTGCATAGGCGCCTCCCATTATCCCCTGCAGGGACGGAAATTCGCCAACCATGTTGGAGAGAAGATCGGCTTTGCAAAGCAGAGCAGCCCGGCAACTGTCATCGGAGAGGCTCGGATCTATCTTTTCGGCTAAAATTTTAACCAGTTTGACAAGTCTGTCCTTTTTTTCCGCCATGGTGCCGAGTTTCGCCTGAAAAATAATGCCATGCAGATTGTCGATATGGCTTTCAAGCGGTTTCTCCCGATCGCTGTTGAAAAAGAACAGTGCGTCTTCAAGCCTTGCCCGCAATACCCGCTGGTGCCCTTTGCGGGTTATATTGGTATCATTGACCCTGGTGTTGTTCACCGCGACAAAGCCCGGCAACAGTTTTCCCGATGCGTCGACCACCGGGAAATATTTCTGATGTTCGCGCATCGAAGTGATGAGTACTTCTGCCGGCAGTTGAAGGAATTTTTCGTCGAAAATCCCGCAGACGCCATACGGCATCTCGACAAGATTTGTCACCGTATCGACAAGCGCTTCATCGATGGCGACATTTCCACCCGGTAAATCGACAGCTTCGGCGACAGCCCGTTTGATTTCCGACACCACCTGCGATCTTCTCTTGACCGGATCGGCAACAACGTATCGTTCGCCCAGTTGCTGCTCGTACTGCTCGGCATCCTGTATGACAATCTCTCTCTTATCGAGAAACCGGTGACCGAAACTCCTGTTGGAAGATTCGATCCCCTCGTGACTGAAGTGGACGATTTCCCGGCCGAAGAGCGCGACCAGCCACTGGATAGGTCTGGCGAAAGATTGTAGATTACGACCCCACCTCATCGATTTGGGAAAAGACAGTTCGAGAATCAGGCTTTGCAGAACGCCGGGAAGCAGCACCGAGGTTTCCACACCTTTTACCTCGCGCACCAGCATCATATATTCGCCTTTCGAAGTCTCGACCACTTGAAGGTCGCCGACTGCGACTCCTTTTGACCTGGCAAAACCTTCAACGGCCCTGGTTGGTTTTCCTTCACTGTCAAATGCAGCCATTTTCGACGGCCCAAGCAGCTCCTCGACGGTATTTTCCTGTATTTGCGCGACATCTCTGACCATAAGAGCAAGTCGCCGTGGTGTTCCCATCACCTTGATCGGGCCATGGCTAAACTTCAATTCAGCTGCCTTCGCGGTGAAAAGATCCTGAAGCTGGGCCAACGCAGGCTGAAGAAATCCTGCCGGAATCTCTTCCATTCCGATTTCAAATAATAGATCGCGCATAAGGATATCTTGTGAGTATGGGGTTAAGTGAAAATGAGAAAGAAATACGTCGCTCGTATGTGTTTAGTTGCTAATTCGATTCAATAGCCGCAAAAGTAGCACACTCATCACCGAAGTTATGAATGGTCACAGCAAACCACCTGATGGCTGCAATCCTCTCGAGACACGCAGCCACTCTACGTGTGAGAGTTTCGACGGAAAGCTCCTTCCGCTCTCGTGAGGAAAGACTGTTCAATTCTTCTTCTATCGCTTCTTCGATGAGGAGAATGATATCTTCAATCCAGAAAAACTGTCGGAAGCGGACACTGACATCGACCTTCCCCCATCTGCCGAGGGAACCGGGCAGCCTGCGGGAATTCCTTTCGGCAATCGGCAGACTGATCGGAACCTCAACGCTGATTTTCAAATCGGTATCCAGTTCGAGAGAACCATGCATTTGACAACGATAATGCGCTAAATGCCCCGGTTCGCCGTTTCTGACCTTATGCAGGAAATAGGGGAAATCGATCTCGAGGTGAGATGCTTCGGCTTCCAGCCGGTCCTTCATCTTGTCGAGAACGACATGGAAACTTTTTATGTCTATTTCCCCATGAAATTCGTTGAGAATCTCAACGAACCTGCTCATGTGCGTGCCTTTGAACTTATGGGGTAGATTGACATACATATTTACCGTAGCGACGGTATGTTGTCGTTTCTGCGACTTGTCGCGAACGGTTATCGGGTAGGAAATCGTCTTTACCCCGACTTTCTTGATGTTGATTCTCCGGCTGTCCAGTTGGCTTTGTATGTCTTTCATTCGGCTGGAAGTGAATTGATCGGCGATTTTATTTAAAATGAAGCCAACTCAGTCATAACCGTAAAAATCGGCAGAGGTGAGAATTCTTCAATCTTCTTTTAACAATCTTCGAACTGTCTGTTTCAGATCTTCAAGATTTCCCGACTTCACAACGTATTCGTCAGATGCCCAGGTGCCGAGATCGCGTTTGAATTCCTGGTAGGCGCTGCTGAGAATAACCGGCACGGAGGGATCGATCATTTTCATCTGACGAAGAACCTCAACACCGTTCATACCCGGCATCTGAATATCGAGAATGACGATATCCGGTGTATCTTCCTTGAATTTCTGCAGCCCGGATTCGCCGTCCAGAGCCGATATAACTTCGTAGCCATCATCCTCAAATTCTTCCCGATAAAGCATCTGAATGGATTCTTCATCATCAACCAAGAGTACTTTTTTCACTTTGTGCTCCTTCCGATGTATGCTCTAAGGCTTCGCGTAAATAGAGAGCCGCCTCTTCCGGTGGCAAAGGATTTATATAGAACCCCGTCCCCCATTCGAAACCCGCAATTGAGGTCAGTTTGGGAACTATTTCAAAGTGCCAGTGATAATACTCCAGCCCCCCGGATCGCAGAGGATCGGTATGTAATACAAAATTATACGGCACATTGGGGATGCACGTATTCAACCTCAGCAGGGTTTCGGTGAAGATCTCAGCCAAGGCGTATAATTCATTATCGTCAAGAGAGTAATACGCCGACGCATGACGTTTCGGCAGGATCCACATTTCAAAGGGAGTACGCGGAGCAAAAGGAGTAATGGCTATGAACCGGTCGTTCTGACACACTACACGCTCGTTCTGCCGTATTTCCTGGCGAATAATATCACAAAATATACATCTTTCCTTATACTTGTAATGAGATCTTGCTCCGTCAAGTTCGGAAACAATCATCCGGGGAAGTATCGGCAAAGCAATAAGCTGGGAATGGGAATGCTCCAGCGATGCTCCGGCCGCCCTGCCATGGTTTTTAAACACCATGACATATTTGAAGCGAAAATCCTTTTCAAGATCTATTATTCTTTCCTTATAAGCCTTGAATACCAGTGCCTTTTTATTTACAGAGAAATCGGAAAAACTTTGATCGTGACTGGGACTTTCAATAACAACCTCATGGGCTCCAATGCCATTCATTCGATCATAGAGACCGATCCCTTCCTTCGACAGATCTCCTTCAATGACCAGCGCCGGAAACTTATTCGGCACGACCCGCACCTGCCATCCTGAACCATTGCGAGGTTGATTGCCGTCCCTGTAGGCAAGTACTTCCAAGGGCGTGAACGATTCATTGCCTGGACAGAGCGGGCAGAACCCGCCCGTTCCGGTAGAGATCTCAACAGGGAAGTCGGTGGGTCGTTTCCTTCTCTCCTGGGAAATGATTATCCATCGCCCGAGGATGGGATCTTTACGAAGTTCCGGCATGCGCCTCTTATTGTCCTACTGACTTTTCTCTGGTTTCCTGCAAAGTCTTGCAATCGATGCAGAGCGTCGTTACCGGACGAGCTTCGAGACGCTTCAGACCGATCTCTTCCCCACAATCCTCGCAAACACCGTAACTTCCTTCCTCGATTCTGGCAATGGCCTCGTCGATCTTGGTGAGGAGCTTTCTTTCCCTGTCACGAATCCTCAATTCAAAACTTCTTCCCGATTCGAGGGTGGCTCGGTCGTTTGGGTCAGGAACATTGGTAGTCTGATCGGTCATCTCCGTCATGGTTTTGCCGGCGTCCGTCATGATTTCTTGCTTTTTAAGCAAAAGCTGCGTACGAAACAGTTCGAGTTGTTCTCTTTCCATGCACTCTCTCCTCATTTACTCAAATATATCACACAATCAATATCCGTTGTATGTCTCTCGGATAAAGGTGCCACTTTTTCCGCCGGTCTTTTTCAGGAGTCTAATATTACTGATGATCATTGATTTATCAACAGCTTTGCACATATCGTAAATGGTAAGAGCTGTAATGCTGACAGCAGTAAGCGCTTCCATCTCTACTCCCGTTTTACCTGTAATTCCAACTGTGGCAACAATATCTATTGATGAATCTTCATCATGGAGGACATAGGAGATATCCACCTTGGTTATCATCAAGGGATGGGCCAAAGGAATAAGTTCATCGACTTTCTTCGCGGCCATGATACCGGCAACCCGGGCAATTCCCAGGACATCGCCCTTGGCCATGGAACCGCTTTTGACTAGTTCGTAGGCCTTTGCCGACATTTTGATATTGCCCCCCGCATCGGCCACCCGAACAGTTTCCGACTTTTCACTCACATCTACCATCCTGGCATTGCCATGGCTGTCAAAATGGGTGAATTCAGCTGTGTCCTTTTCCGCCATCCCTCTGTTTCCTGTCATTTAAATTACGTACATTCAAGCTCAAGAGGTTCGCACCTCTAAACGATCCAAATACTAACACCCCACAAGGGGGTACTCTTTTCAGTCCCCCCTTGTGGGGGATAACTACACCTTGAGACAGATTTCTTGTTAAAAAACAAGAAAACAATCCGTAAGGTACTAATAAGTTGTTAAGTGCTACAATCAAGCGGTTAATTCTTGCCCATGACCTCGTTGAACAGCCTTTTAAAAAAACCTTCGTTTTCCTGATCTTGACCATGCTTTGTACAGAGGGTGTCGAATTCTCTCAATACTTTTTTCTGTTCCTCGCAAAGGTTTGTCGGTGTCATGACCTGAAGCTCGACTACCATATCTCCTCTCCCCCGCCCGCGGAGATTGAAAATGCCTTCATTTCGCAGGGTGAAAAGGGTCCCGGACTGACTGCCGACGGGAATATCGAGACTCTTCTTGCCGTGCACGGTCGGTACTTCGACGGTAGTGCCAAGAGCCGCCTGGACCATGGAGAGCGGAAACCGGCAATATACAGTGTCCCCCTCTCTTTTAAAGAATTCATGCTCCTGGACATGGACAACGACATACAAATCTCCGGAAGGTCCGCCTCGACGACCGCCTTCCCCCTCACCACGGAGACGCATGCGGGCACCGGTGTCGACACCGGCAGGGATCTTCAGCACAACCTTCTTGGTTTTTTCAACCAAGCCGGTTCCATGACAATCATTGCAGGGATTGGTGACCATTGCCCCTTCGCCATGACACTGCGGACAGGTGGAACTCATCTGAAAAAAGCCCTGTGAGCGCACAACCTGCCCCCTGCCATTGCAGGTCGGGCAGGTCTGTTTCTGAAAACCGGGACGATTTCCCGTCCCTTCACAGGTCCAGCAAGTATCCCTGCGAGTCAGCTGCACCTCCTTGGACACGCCGTGTACGGCTTCCATGAAGGTAATCTCCACATCGTATCGGAGATCGTTGCCGGGAATCGGTCCATCCCTTCTGACACTGGCCCGGCTTCCGCCTCCGAACCCGAACAGATCGCTGAAGATGTCGCCAAAGCTCGAGAAAATATCGTCGGCGTTGCCGGGCCCTCTGTAACCGCTGTTTTTAAGCCCGTCGTAACCGTAGGTATCGTATATTTGTCTCTTTTTCTCGTCACTGAGCACTTCATAGGCCTCAGTGCAGGACTTGAACATTTCCTCGGCTTCCTTATCGTCCGGATTTCTGTCCGGATGATATTTCATCGCCATCTTACGATAAGCCTTTTTTATCTCACTTTGAGAGGCGTTCCTGCTAACAGATAATATCTCGTAATAATCTTTACTCATGGCTATTCAGTTGGATTTTACACCTTCTGTCCGAGGTAGTTCACTCGAACCTTTTCGAACTATGCGTTTTCATCGACCCTCAAGAACCTCATACTCCACCAGGGAGTCCTCTTGAACGTTATTCTTCATTATCACGAAACTACCAGCAAACTATCGCTCTCGTCTTCGTCGCCGATTTTCGGTTTGCCGGGCGTATCCGGCAAATTTTTAACATTTTCAAAACTCACTTTTCCAGCCGCTATCTCTCTCAAAGTCATGACGATTTCCTTGTTTTTTCCTTCGACAAGGAAGGGTTCTCCCTGGCGATGCTGCTTTACACGCTGAACAGTGAGATGGATGAGTTTGAATCTATTCTGTTTGCCGACTTTTTCTAAACAATCTTCGCAGGTAATTCTTGCCATTCTAACAACCTCTTTGGTGCTTCAATGAACGATTAAGGAGAATAAAAATCCTCAGTTGACCTCTGCAGGCCTCAACGTGAACGGATTCGTGAGCAAGAGTGTTTCTGCCCTGTCGGGTCCAACCGAAACAATGTTTGCCGGAACTCCGGTAAAGTCTTCAATACGCTTGATATAGTCTTTTGCCTGAAGGGGGAGATCGTCATACTCCCGGACATTCTCAATATCCTCCTTCCATCCTTCAAGGCTTTCGTAAACGGGGGTAACGGATCCGGCCTGTCGAATATTGGCGGGCATTGTCCTGAGGGTCTTGCCGGCCAGTTCATAGGAAGTGGCGAATTTGATGGTTTCCAGACCGCTCAACACATCCAGTTTGGTTATCGCCAGTCCGGTGAGTCCGTTCAGCCTGGTTGCATCACTCACCACCACACCGTCAAGCCACCCGCACCTTCGACGCCTGCCTGTGGTCGCGCCGAATTCATGGCCCTTCTCCTGCAGCCTGTTGCCGGTCTTATCGGTCAGTTCCGAGGGGAAAGGACCTGCCCCGACACGCGTGGTGTATGCTTTCATGATACCGACAACGGCGTCGATATAGGCCGGACCGAATCCGGTACCGTTGCAGGCATTTCCCGCTATTGTATTTGATGAGGTCACAAAAGGATAGGTTCCGTGGTCTATATCCAGATGCGTCCCCTGTGCCCCTTCGAAGAGAATGTTCCGGTTGTTTCTTCTGGCCGTATCCAGTTCCACAGAAATATCGCCGAAGTACGGTATCAGTTTTTCACTGTATTCCCTGAAAAGGCGATAGATCTGTTCATACTCCACCGGAGCGCTGTTGTACTTATGGGTCAGCAGGAAATTCTTTTCCGCGACAGCTTCCTGCAGTTTTTCCCGAAAGAGATCGTCATCCAGCAGATCACCGGCTGTAATACCGATTCTACCGACTTTATCCATATAACAAGGGCCAATTCCACGACCGGTTGTACCGATTTTCCTGCCGGCCGCAAGAGAGGCTTCCTTTGCCTGGTCGATGCCGGCATGGTAGGGCATGATGAGGTGTGCTCTTTCGCTGATCATCAATCGCTTCGGCGTAACCATTATCCCCTGCTCCTTCAATTTATCGATTTCGCCGATAAGGACACCAGGATCGATAATAACGCCGTTACCTATCATGCACTTTTTCCCTTCATACAGAATGCCTGAAGGAATAATATGAAAAATAAACTTTTTCCCTTCAACTACAAGGGTGTGGCCGGCATTATTGCCACCCTGGAATCGGACGACGCAATCGGCATAGCGGGTCAGCAAATCGACAATCTTTCCTTTTCCTTCATCTCCCCATTGAGTACCAACAACAACAACACTGGACATCACCATCTCCTCTCAGAGGTTAACAAAACATACTTTCGGTTCACGACGAATTCGCGCAAGACAAACGGGCTATTATAGTAAAGCGGCAAAATAAAGTCAATCAATCATTCTTAACATAAGCTAGGATCTGCACATCCCACCTTAATATCGCAAAATCAATATCATGGAGAAACATTGGAATGATTCCCAGGGGATTCGGCAACTCGTCAATCATTGACACTCTCCTGCAAATACCTTACATTCGTAACGTTACCTGAAGGAACACACTCTTATCGCCCACGCAGGTTTCAGGCCATCCCGACATGATTTCCATACCCGTATCCGCCTGCTCCTGAATACGGTTGAAGAAATCTTTCATGTCTATTTTATTTTGAATTTTCGCCATACCCATTGACCTGGTTGGCATTACTACACAGAGAGTACAGATATGTTTGGCATCGGTCTGCCGGAAATGCTCCTCATCATGGCTTTGGCTCTTATCGTCGTTGGACCGGATAAACTTCCCGATCTCGCGCGATCCCTTGCCAAGGGGCTCATGGAGTTGAAAAAGACGGCGGAAAGCCTGAAAGGATCTTTTGCCGAACATGACAATCCCCTCAGCGAGATTCGCCCGGAACTGGAAGAAGCGGCCAAGTCGCTCAAGGACAACCTGCTGGAAATTCCTCCATACGAACGAGACCAGCCGGATGTCCTGAACAAGGTGATACAACCGGCGGAAAGAGCCGCCGAAGCATATCAGGAGTTGATGAAACAAACCGGCGGACCTCCGCCCGGCCTGCAAACCGACACCGCGAATAACAACACCACGGATACTGTCATCGATGCGGCTCAAACGGACCCTCCCCGTCAGGCGGACAACACTCCGGAACCAATAGAACCGATAGAACCGATAAAACCGATAGAACCGATAAAGAACGGGCACTGATCACCTCGGCACATGGCAAATTATAATCTCCAAAGCACGATACCTGTTATCGAGAGAAGTCTTGCGTTTTTTCGGCCGCATCATCTGGAGCTGAGAAAACGCCTGATCAAGGTGTTTCTTTCCATCGTCCTGTGTACCATCGTTGCATATCTTTTCATCGAAAAGATCGCCGCCCTCTTCATCTCGCCTCTTTTTGCCGCAAGCCCGCTGGTCTACCGGCTCGTTTACACCAACCTGCCCGAGGCATTTATTGCCTATATAAAGCTCGCCGTGCTTGTGGGCCTTATTGTCAGCATGCCCGTCGCTCTCTATCAGCTGTGGCGCTTTGTTGCCCCGGGCCTCAGAAAAGACGAGAAGAAACTGGCAGTTATTATTGTCTTCTGGGCTACGTTGCTGTTTTCCGGCGGCGCGTGTTTTGCTTTTTTCGTGGTGATGCCGAAAATGCTCGTCTATCTCATGAGCTATGCCAATGATGGCCTGGAACCCCTGCCGAAACTCGGCGACTACCTGACCTTCGTTGCCAGAACGATTCTCACTTTCGGGATCTCTTTCCAGATACCTTTCCTGATGGTCATGGCCGGCAAGGCGAATATTGTCCAGCCGGCATATTTTCGCCGCAAACGAATGTATTTCTATATGGCCATTATCGGGCTCTCGTTCCTGCTCACTGCGGGAGACTTCATGGCTACCGGCCTGCTCGCCTTTCCACTCTTTGCCCTCTATGAGGCCGGAATCCTGCTCTCGGCCCTGTTCTCAAGTAAGCCCTCGGCCAAGAAGAGCACCTAGATTTAGAAGATCTCCTGCTTCAACAGACAACAGGAAATCCTATACCGGGGTTGCCCCTGATCGTCGTATTCGATATTGTCAGCCTGAAGAAGCTTGTTCATCACGCAACCTTCGGCAATATTCAGTCGAAAAAAGCTTTCCTCCATCAATCCTTCATTTTTTATAAGACGATCGTTTTCAATACGGTATGCGTTGACGGGATGGTCTTCGCACAAGGGGCACTGATAGACCCGGCCATTGGGGAAAATGAAGAAATTCTCGGCCACATTGCCGGCACATTCAAACTGCTCGCCCCGGTCGAGAAATACCTTGGGATAGGTTACATGAATACCCTTCCCTGCAGCCAGCCGAGCAACTTCCGGAACCGTCTCCAGCCACTGGTCGCGGCTCACCCGGGTTGTTTCTTCGCTTTCAGTCAGGACCGAGTTGCCGCGCAGGCCGAGAACCTGGATAAAAAATTTCTCCACCTTCAAACTCTCCAGCAACGGAACCATCCTCACCAGGGCGTCGAGATTTTTTCTGCTGACGGTGTAAATTACGCTGACCCTGAACCCCTTCTCCACCGCTCTGGCAATGTTTGCCGTGCATACTTCAAAAACCCCGGCTCCACGGATCGGGTCGTTGGTGTCGGCATCCGGTCCATCGAGGCTGAAACTGAGATAATCCAGAAACTCCGGAGTAGTTTTCTCCAGCAGGTCGTTAAAAAGGTAGCCATTGGAATCGACTGTGACAAAGAACCCAAGTTCTTTGGCTTTCCTGATCGCCGAGGGCAGATCCGGATGCAGGGTCGGTTCGCCGCCAAGAAATATAAGATTGGTTTTTTTATCCGGATCGGCAAACAGGGCAATCCATTTATGGATTGTTTCCTCTGCCAGTGTCGCCGTGCCGTGCTGGGCCTTATTGATGTAACAATGGCGGCAGGACAGGTTGCATGCTGTCAGAATATGAAAAAAAACGTTTCGTTCGCCTTTCTGAAAACCTACTGTTCGTGCAATATTTTTCATACGTCTTCAACGCGTGCCTGAGGCACGCAAGGATTCCCCGATTACTGGTTTAAGGTATAGCTGGCGAGCAGACTGCTTTTCAAATACTGGCAGTCCGGAGAAGAGAAAAAATCCTTGAACAGCGCCAGGCTTTTATCCCGCAGAACCTCTCCCACAACCAGCACATTCATGCCGCGGTAAAGAGGCGACAGCATCTGCAGCGGCAGATTGGTCCCCCCTCCCATGGCGTCTTCGTAGCTGAAAACGAATCTTCGCACTCCGTTGACCAGCATTGTGGCGTAGCACATCAGACAGGGCTCCATGGTCGAGTACACTGTAACCCGATCGATATCGATCTTTCGGCTGCCCGCGAGAAGCGAGCGGAGAGCCAGGATCTCGGCGTGGTCTATTTCATTTGTCCGGCCAAAGCTGTTGCTTCGCCTGCCGGATGCCGCAATATCGCCACCATATTCAAGGACACAGCCCACCGGAAAATCACCGGCAGCGAGAGCTTCCCTTGCCTGCTGGAGAGCCATTTCCATAAATATTTCGTGTTGCTTCATAGCAGTTCGGTCCTGCAGGTGTTGTGATTTTAAGTTCATAGCGATCGGCCATATCTCAGGGCTGCGGCGATCAGTGTCGCCCGGGTGTGTTCCTGCACATAATCATGGGGTTGCTCGATAAACGGCAGGTACATGAGCGTGCACTCGGTATTGCTGACGGTAATTTTCGGCAAGAGCGGCAGTCTGTCTTTTTTATTTACGGTCGTGGCCGCAAGAACACTCTTGATGGCCTGAATCGCCTCTTTGTCGCCAAGGTTTACCGAATGGTCGTTGACAACTCGCCGTTTGCTCCCTTTCGGCAGTTTCCATTGCGAAACAGTGAGCTGGGAAGCGACCTGCAGAAAAGCCCTGGGGTTGATCTTGAAAGCCGGAATCAAAAAAGAAAGTGGCGTGGAATCAAAGCGGTCGCCGAACACAAAAGGTTGATTGGTAAAACGAAGATAATCGCCAAAACTTTTTAAATTCCAGCCTTTCGTGGAAAATGTGACCTGCCAGAAAGGCAGGTACTTTGCAGTGGATTCCGCCGACTCGACCACCTGCCATTCAATCGGCATAAATTTTCCGTCGTTTTCCTGCCAGAGCGATTCACAATTTTTGCACTGCAAGACCCTGCTGTCTCTTTTGCCGCCGAGAAGACCGCCGCATTGAGGACAGAGGGTGGAGATAAATTGAGGCTCCCAGGAAGCTTTGCTGGCACAGGTTTTTGCCACATGGTTTGCGACAAGGCTTTGATCGCCCAGGTTCCTGTTGTCCACGGCATCGAACACCGCTCCTTCATGAAGGTAGCAGGGCTGATAGATGCGGCTGAGGGTTTCTCCGATGAAAGCCCGGTGGTAGACGGCTCTTTCACTTTTTTCACCGAACAGGTCGGTGACCATTGCCGCCTGGGCAAAAACCGATTTTGTCGGCACTGTCTGGCAGACAAAACCCCCTTTAACCGTGGATACGACGGGTGTAAGCCTCATGGCCTGGGGGCGGAGGCCTAGGGACACCGGGATAGTATCCGCCTCGATTGCAATCCTCGAGGTATCGACTATTTTATGCTTTACCTCGGCACCGCGAATATAAAATATGGAACCTTTAAACCGCAGATACGGGGTATAGAAGAGCTGAGATTGATCGATATGGGCCGGGAGTTTACTGGGCAGCAGATATCTTCCGGCGACACGCTCCAGCCTGTAGTTGTTGACGTCGCAATATATACATCTGATCAGCCTGTCGTCTTCCCTGAGCACAATCGATGCACCGCACGAAGGGCAGTTCTGTTCGATGGTCAGTTCCATGGTGCCTACCCGAGACGCTGGCCACACTCATTGCAGAAAATCGAGTTATACAGATTTTCGACACCGCACTGCGGGCAAATCTTCGGTTCTTTTTTCTGCTCCGTCATTCGTCCGCACTGGGAACAGAATCTCGCCTTCGGCGTAAGATTCTTGCCGCAATCGATACACCGGACAAGCTGCAGCAACTGATGACCGCACTTCGGACAAAACCTCGAGTCGGCCGGGATGGCATGACTGCAATCGGGACAACTGACTTTTTCTCCCCCGTTTTCCCGTTTATCGGGCGGAGCTTCCGGGACTGCCTGCTTCATCGCAAAAAAGCTCGGCAACATCATCCCGAGGCCAAGGCCCAAACCGGCACCCGCCTCACCCTGGGTCTCTGCCGCTTTCTCCATGGCCATTGCCGCCTTCAGCTGCATGAACTTGCCCATATCGTTGATAACCCCCATCCTGCTCCGGTCATCGATGGCCTTCTGCACCTCGTCGGGTGGGGTAATCGAGGTAATATACAGCTGACTGAGGCTGAGACCGAAAAAAGAAAAATCCTCGGTCAAGCGTTTCTGCAGCTCATCGCTCAGTTCGTCGAACTTGCCGGGGAGATTGAAGATGGTGTCCAGGGTCTGGCCGAGGTAGTCATTGAACCGCGAGACGATAACCTGCTTGAGATAGCCGGAGATGCCGTCGGTATCCATTTTGCCCATGGTCCCGACCAGGGAATTGATAAACAGCACCGGCTGAACTACCTGCATGGTATATAAACCGTGAGCCCGCAACCTGATAAGCCCGAGCTCTTCATCTCTGAAAGCAACCGGGTTCTGGGTACCCCATGTGAGATTGGGGAAAAATTTGAGGTTGACGATATAGACTTCCGCCCTGAGAGGGCTGTCGCCACGCCAGGGAATCGACAGCAATTTCGTCAGCAGCGGCAGGTTGGCCGTCTTCAGGGTATGCCGACCGGGGCCAAAGCAGTCACAGGCCTTTCCTTTATAAAAGAGTACTGCGGCCTGGCTCTCCCGAACCGTCAACTGAGCGCCGAATTTGATCTCGCCCGAGCCATTTTCGGGAAGTCGATGGACAAGCTCGTTCCCTGTCTGATCGAACCATTCAATATTTTCTAAGAATATTCCACCGGTAAATCTATTCATGATATCCTCTTTGCTCGATTTCATTTCTCTCCGATTGCAGATCGGGAAAAATCATATATATTAGGTCTCGCTATCATAGCATAAATATTTCTTACCCATGCAGGAGAAAATCACGAATGGAATTTAAAGACCTTTGGGATGTCGAGAGTGCGATGAAGGTGCTCACCCATAAAACCGTGGACGGAAAACTTTGGGCGGAAGCCGTTGAATGGCTGATTATCTATGGTCCTGCGGAAATACGGCAATTGCTTCTCGAATCTTCGATGACTGCCGCCAGCAGTTCTTTTCCGGAGCTCAAGCCAAGCCGTTTCACTCCGGACGGCCAACCCTGCTATACCATCGAGGATCTGGCAAAAGCACTGCACATGGATGTAAAAGAGGCTACAAAACTTTTGCGGCAAAAAGAAGCGGAACACGAGATCCAGAACTTTTTCGATGAGACCGGAAGCGGTTCGGTGCATTGACGAGCCAAAGAAATTATCGCAGGTCTGGGTCTTTGAACCTCAATTGGACGAAAAAGTACTCTAAGGTTAATCTACCGACGTTCACGTGTGTGCCACAATCGCAGCACATAGATAGTGGATTTCCGGATCTCATAACGCACCTCATAGTTTCCAACTAGGATTCGCCGTATCTCGCGTGCTTCGAACTCAAACAGTTGTTCACCAATCCGCGGATTAGTCAACAAAGTAGTTGGCGCGTTAGTCAACGACTGCACTACACGTGCCGCAGCAGGCTGATTTACTGGTGCCAGAAACTCATACAGTCGTACTAGATCGGATAGTGCCTTACTGGTCCACTTCAGTTCCATCAACGCGGTACCGGCAACGGATCGTCAGTGCTGAGACTGTTGGCCCATGCCTGTACAGCCTGATGGTCAATGACAAGGCCTGCGTCTACATCAGCAAGCGCCTCACGTGTCAGCTGATCACGTTCTTCTTCTTGATCAATCCAGGCTGACAGTGCCTGCTTCATTATCCAACTGCGAGACCGTTCAAGTCGAGCTGCCATTTGATCGACCTTTTCCGCAAGCTGTAGGGGAACATGCGTGGTTAATACTTTAGATTCTGTTTGAGCCATAGTTGTCACTCCTTTGTATATTTGTGAATCATAATTAATCATATTGATTAATTATGATTATGTCAATCGGGATTGGCCGGATCTCTGATCTTTTGCTCGTGCACGCCATATATCAATATATTTATGAAACGTTATACTGGTCACAGCATGACAGTTCTTCTGCCGATCGGCAGAGCAAACATCTGAGCGCCGTCAATGGCTACAGTTCATAGAGTTTGTCGTCATGGGCGGGTGGTTGACGCTTATGAATCGCCGCCTTTTTCATCGACTCGAGACTGAAATCCTCGCCATTCAGCAGATCGCCCATTTCTTTTTCAACCTGTTCGGGGTCTTCCCCCGCTTCCATTCTGGACAGGGCCTCTTCCATCGATTCCCCTAGACGGATGCCGGTCTGGGAGGTGAACTTTCTCATCATCGAAGCCATCTGTTTCGGATCGTCCTCGTTGATGTGTTCGGCCTCGCGCATCAGCGATTCGAAGGCGCGCTCCATCTTCACCTCGTCAAGGCCGGACAGAGGGTCGTCGCCACCGCCTTCTTCTTTGGCCTTACCAATTGTCGCAAAGGTGGAAATCTGTTTTTCCAGCTCCTTTTTGCCACAGCGCGGACAATCGGGAACTTTTGCTGTATTCACCCTCGATGAGAAAAAGTTGAAAATCACGTTGCATGTATCGCAATAAAACTCATATATCGGCATTACGGTTGTTCCTCTCTCTATGCTTTATTATTTTTCTCTAGCCAAGAACCCGATCAATCAACTCTTCACCCACATCTGCGGTGATAGAAGTGCTGCCGATGCCGGTCGGCAATACATAATGAACTTTTCCACCGACAACTTTTTTATCGGCCAGGAGATATTTTTTCATCCTCTTTCGGTCGAGATTATCAGGAATCTCGACCGGCATACGGTAAGCTTCCAAAAGTTCGATTATTTTTCTTGCATCTTCGTCTGCAAGATGACCGGTCAGTACGGCGAGCCGGGCTGCCGCAGCCATGCCAATCGCGACAGCCAGACCATGAATAAGGGTGTAATCCGAAGCCCCTTCAACCGCATGGCCGATGGTATGCCCATAGTTGAGTATTCTTCGCTCTCCCCCTTCCCGCTCATCCTCGGACACCACATCGGCTTTTATCCGGCAGCAGGTGAGGACGGTCTCGACAATGAGTTTCTCGTCGAGTGCGAGAATTCCACCCCTGTTCTCGGTTAAAAATTGAAAAAAACCTGCATCGCGAATCACCCCGTACTTGATCACCTCGGCAAGACCACCAAGCAATTCATCCTCCGGCAGACTCCTCAATACGGAAATATCGATATAGACCACCTTCGGCTGGTAAAAAGCTCCGACAAGATTCTTGCCCTCCGGGATATCCACACCGGTCTTCCCGCCAACCGAGCTGTCCACCTGGGCCAGCAGCGTAGTCGGTATCTGGACAAAGGGTATGCCGCGCATGAACGCGGACGCCAGAAAGCCGGTTAAATCTCCGGTAACGCCGCCACCCAAAGCAATAAGCGCATCTTTTCGATCAAAACCGAGACGGATCAATTTGCCGGCCAGATCTCCTATCGTCTGTAATGTCTTGTGAGCCTCGCCATGGGGAAAGGTGATGAGTTCAGCCTCGAGTCCCGCTCGCTGGAGAGACTCCATCAAGGTCTTGCCGAAGAGCTGGGCAACCTTGTCATCGGCAATGACACCGTATCTCTTGCCGACTTTTCTCGCCGTCAGATCCTGGCCTACTTTCTGCAGGCAGCCGCTTTCAATAATAATGGGATAACTTCTTTCTCCAAGACCAACCTGTAGTTCCGGCATATGTTCCTCGCGGGCACACAAAAAAAAATTCAGACAGAAGACGATACCAACAACAAAAACAAAAATTTACCCGAATCGTCGGCAAAAAAAAAGGAGATATCGCCTCAGGCGATATCTCCTTTGATGACTTAGGTAAGTCAGAGATTACATGGCAGCGCCGGAAGCGGCACCTTGCATTTTAACCTCAACTTTCTCGGTCAATCCCTCGTAGTACTTACGGAGGTGTACGAGTACTTCCTCACGACCAAAATGATCTACAACCTCAGCGCCGTCGGACAGTGCCTTACGGAGTTTGGTTCCGGACAGGATAACGCGGCTCTCCTTGGAGTGATTACAGGTACGGAGAGAAGCCATACCGTCACACTTATGGCAGTAGAAGGTCCAGTCGATTTTCATCGGCTTGCACTGCAGGTCTTTGCCGGCATCGCCGGTTTGCGGAATGCGATCGAAAATGGTCTGTGCCTCGAAGAGACCATAGAAGTCACCAACGCCAGCATGGTCACGACCGATCAGCATGTTGTTTACGCCGTAGTTCTGACGGAAGGTTGCATGGAGCAGGCCCTCACGCGGTCCGGCATAACGCATATCCAGAGGATATCCGGCAGAAATTACATTCTGCTTGACGAAGTAGTTCTCGATCAGGATGTCGATTGCCTCGACACGTACCGGAGCAGGAATATCACCGGCCTTGAGGTTACCGATAAGAGAATGGATCAGAACGCCGTCACATACTTCGACAGCGATTTTGGCAAGATACTCATGTGAACGATGCATCGGGTTACGGAGCTGCAGGGCAGCAACGTTTGCCCAGCCACGCTCTTCAAACATTGCGCGGGTCTCGGCAGGAGTGAGGTATACGCCGGGGTATTCTTTCGGATATTCACCCTGGGACAGAACCTTTACAGGACCGGCAAGGTTGAACTCTTTCTGAGCGAAAACCATGATGACGCCAGGATGATCTTTCGGAGCGATCTCCCAGAATTTGTCGCCGATTGACTCTTCGCCTTCGCCTCTGAATACTTTCTCACATTCCCATCTCTTGTCTGCTTCGGTCATCTCAAACTTCTCGGTGACCTTCATGGTAGCAAATACTTCGCCCTTGCGAACCAAGGCAATCTCTTCACCTTCTTTGATTGCGGCAGCGTCGGCAGCGGCAACGTCGAGGGTGATGGGCACCGGCCAGAAGGTACCGTCAGCCATCTGGAAATTCTCGCAAACGCCTTTCCAGTCAGCTTTGGTCATGAAACCGGACAGCGGAGAAAAACCACCGATTCCCATCATGATCAGGTCGCCTTTAGCGCGGGCAGAAATCTCAATCTGCTTGAGGCCGGCTGCTTTTTTGAGTTCTGCCTGGAGCTCTGCGCCTTCAAGCAATGCACATACCAAACCTTTTCCACCATGAGGTGCAACTAATTTTGACATAGATTCCTCTTCTTTTTAGGGTTTATATTGTATCAAAATCACACCGAACAAACCAATGTGCGGTATACTGAACGGATATTCATTTACGAGCATGTATATATCAAAAAATCGGCCAAAAAGTCAAGTGAAAAGAGTCTGGCACTTCAGCAACAATTTCTTGACTTCTTGATACCTCCCCAAACTAAACAACTACATTTTCTCGCTTTGCAGCGATCGAAAGTGACAGTCAAGACTACAGTTGGGCAGGACTGCCCAACATTGAAGTTTCAATGCAGCTCAAATTCAATGTATTTTTGATCGTGACTTAGTCTCCACTTTAATCTCTATGATTTTTTTAATGGATTAAGAAGGATATTATCCGTACAGCATTTGGTAATTTTTTTAATAAATATAAATTTATTTTATAATGCAAGGAGTACCCGCTTTGCGGCCACCTCTCCATAATTCCCTATTAACTCTAGTAAGTTAATGTTTCCACTGAAGAATTATTTTCTAGAATTCCCAGTCTTATCCAAACAACTTCATGGCTCGATTATTGCTCTACTCTTCGGAATGATTGTTAAATTCCGCTATATTTAACCAACCGACCGTTTAGAGGTACATATGAAAACAGCTAATTCTCGACATTACACAGGAAGCAATGAATGTCGCATCGTGCTAATGCCGTTAATCTTAATGTCTATCCTCTTTATAGGAGGCACTCATGTGGCAGCCAGCGGCGACTCGCTTAGATATCATGAAAGTGGCGCGTTAACCAGTATAGAAAATAACGACACTGCCATCATAAACGATAGAGGGTATATGATCGCTCCCTCTGTTCTTGTGGTTGACGCGGCAGGCATGCAAACCTCGCTGGACAAGCTTACCATTCCGACAGAAATAAAATTTGAATACAGTTACATGAAAAGTGCTCCAAAAACGATGTCTCCAACTATCGTGTTCATCGAAGAAAAGAAAAGCAGCACAGAAAGGAGTAAGCAATGAAGTTAAACACTTCGGTTTTCAAAATGGTTTTGCAGTCCCTGTTTTTCCTGTCGCTGGCCATACCTGTTTCTTCCTTCGCGGCCATGGATGAATATTGTGTTACTCCGCCCTTTGTAGCCCAGTCCATTTCACCGAATATCCTTATTGTCCTGGATAACTCAGGCAGTATGTGCGGCCAAGCATATTCAGGAGACTATGATACATCACAGTTCAATAGCGGGCTCTATTACGGATACTTTGATGGAACAAAGAATTACCAATATACCAGCAATGGAAGATGGGAAATTACTACTTCGGCCATGACCACGGGCACTGTTGCTAATCCCATTGCCAACGGCAGCTTCCTCAACTGGGTCACTATGCGACGAACGGAGGTGTCGAAAAAGCTTCTCATCGGCGGCAAAGCAAATCCACGGTCACCCAATTCCGGAAACACGGTAAAGTTGGATGGTGAAACCGGTTGCGATAGATCTTTTAATAAAGACTTTGACACTAGTTCCGGAGGTTTTATTTACCCATTTGTCGGCGATTATAACTTTGCAAGAAATATTAGAAGTGAATTTACTGTTAATAGTAATGATGGGACTGAACAATTTATTACTCGACCCAAAAATGATATTGATATAGGCAGTTGGGCTACTTCACCAGCAAGCGACAAAGTTGACGAAACAGGGACTGGCAATGGCAACACAGATTATATCACAAATGTTGCTATCGCAAATCCCGACAACTTGGCTCCGGTTATCATGGATTTCGACTATACGCAGGCAACCCCTGCTGGCATTCTAACTGTAAAAGTATATACCAGAGCGAGGAAAGAGGTAAATCAGCAAAGACTATTACGAGGCGTGCTCAGAATAGGTGGAGTAGATTTTGAAAGTCCAACGATTGCGCTCGGCACATCATACCCAGAGAACTCTCCCCTTATTTTTACATGGGAGACGAACCCATCGACCAATGCAGCATGGACATGGGATGAAATTCAACAGATAGCGACTTCAGATAATCTAGAGGGTTTCGGCGTGAAGGCGGGATCTAATTACTCAGCAAACACTATACGGGTGACCCAGGTATATCTTCAGATTGAGATTACTCATCCAAGTGGTGGTCCTTACAACATAATTGTTGATCAAGGGATGATCAAGGCGGAAGGACTCATAGACAACCTCGACAATGAAGTAAGATTTGGGCTTGCTTATTATAATAATAATAATGCAGGCCAAGTGGACACCTATGTCGGCTACGGTTCGCCTACCAATATGATCACTTCAATCCACAACATGACACCAAACACCTGGACACCTCTGGGCGAAACACTACGTGAGATGGTCGGGTATTTCAGACAGGATTCACCATATTATTCTAACTCCCCAGCTGATTACAGCGTGGGCACCGGCGACTTTGGCTCCAATAATATCTATCGCGATCCCTACGCCTACAAATTCACGGACTTGGACTCCAGCCTGACAAACATGTATGTATCTTGCGCCAAATCGTTCATACTGTTCCTGACGGACGGCGAATCGACTAAAGACCAAAGTATGCCGGGGACTTCGACGACATCGCCTTACGCCGCATGCACAGCAACAAATATCAAGGGCTGTTCCGGGTTTGGGGGAACACCGAATAATCCGAACCCCAGATTTGCCGGCACCCCCATCGGCACAACATATACCGACCAAGGTACGGATTATATGATCGATGTGGCCTACTGGGCAAGAACCAATGACATGAGACCTGGAGCAGAGACTGATGTACCGACCACTTGGCGGAAGAGCCTCCCAGGTATGCAGAATGTCTTTCTCTATCCAGTATTCATGTTTGGTACCGGCTCAACGTTGCTCAAAGACGCGGCCATTTATGGCGGTTTTGTAGATAACAATGGTAATAACAAACCGGATTGCACTACCAACCCGGCAGAGTGTTACAAGGATTCCAACGGAAACGGAGTTATTACATCCGATGGCCTGGATCTTCCCCTCACCTACTACGAGGGCGATGACGGCTATGCACTTGAGCAAAACATTAAGCAGGCAATATATGACATAGTAAAGAGAGCGGCCTCAAGTACGGCAGTATCGGTACTGAGTTCCAGCGAAGGCAGCGGCGCCAATCTTGTGCAGTCGCTTTTCTATCCCAAACGATCTTTTACATCCTCCGCCGATATCACATGGACAAGCGATTTGATGAATTACTGGTATTATTTTGATCCGTATTTCGAAAATGCCCAGATTCGCGAAGACACGATCCGGGACAATAGCGACAACACTCTGCTTGATCTTAAAACCGACTATATCACCCAGTTCTATTTCGATTCAGGGCAGCAGAAGACTTTGGCTGCACGTTGTCAGGACACCGATGGCGATGGTGATTGCGACACTATAGTTGATACAATCCCAATTGAAGACGCCAAGGCAATCTGGCGGGCCGGAGTCAATCTCTGGTGGACTGAGCCGACCGCCAGAACGATCAAAACTTCGTTAGATGGATCTACTCTCATTTCGTTTGAAACATCAAATAAGGATCTGCTTGATGATTACCTGGGGCAGACCGCAATTGATGGTGCCGCCAATGCGACCATCAATTATATTCGCGGAAATGACTTTTCCAAACTCTGCTCTGTAACCAGGATCCCGTGTACTGCAGATACCGATTGCAGCGGCAGTGGCGACATCTGTGTTGCCGCCAGAAACAGGACCGTGCCGATGAAAGTCTGCATGTCAACCAGAAATCCATGTTCCACGGATACCGATTGCGGTGGCACCGTTGGTGATTGTGCGGAAGAAACACACACCTGGAAACTGGGGGATGTGGTCTCCTCAACTCCTCGGATTATGGGACCAAGCCCCTTGAATAATTATAATATACCGCCACCAATCGGGTATGGGGATCGCACTTATTTCGATTTCATTTCCACCGATGAGTATAAAGAAAGACAGCGCGTATTTGTTGGCTCCAATGATGGCATGTTCCATGCTTTCAGACTTGGCAAGGTCGTGCAAAATTGGCCGGGAATAAAACAATGGTGGCAAGTCGGAAGACTTGAAGGGACAACAGGCGTTGGCGGTATCGGCACTGAAAGCTGGGCATATATTCCGAAAAATGTCCTGCCTTACCTGCAACACCTCTCTAATCCTGACTATTGTCACATCTACATGGTGGACGGTCCGGTGTCCCTGGTAGACGCAAGCATAAATTGCAGTGAGACAGCGTACTGGAACTGTGCCAAGCAAACCAATGCCTTATCCTCCAGTTGGCGAAGTGTCGTGATAGGCAGCATGGGAATTGGCGGAGGTACCAGTAGCGTCGCTAATTCTAATTGTGTCAAAACGCCTTTGGAAGTCAATGGCTCTCCGGTAGGTTGGTCCTCATATTTCGCTCTTGATGTGACCAACCCGGAAGATCCTATGACCCAGCAGGATGATCCCAAATTATTATGGGAGTTCAATGACCCCAATCTCGGCGTCACCAATGTCGGCCCGGCAATTGTCAAAGTTGGCAAGGGAAAAAGTTGTACCACCAACAATGCTACATGTAGCGTAGACAGCGATTGTCCTCTAGATGGAGAATGCGTAGAGGTAAATGGCCGATGGTTCGCCATCCTGGCATCAGGCTCGACCGGCCCCATCGCCACCAAGGATTTCAAAGGCACTTCTAATCAGAATCTCAGGCTTTTCATCCTTGATCTCAAGACAGGTGCTTTGCTGCGGACCATAGACACCGGCATCGCCAATGCCTTTGCAGGATCGATATCCTCCAACTCGGTTGATCTGGAAAAAAGCAATCGCCAGGATGAAGGCCATTATCAGGATGATGTCGTTTATATTGGATATGTCCAGAACACTACGAGCGGTGGAGTTCTCAGACTGGTAATCAATGACGATATCGATCCTGCAAACTGGACGACCAGCACTGTCATCAACAATACTGGACCGGTTACCACATCGGTCGTGAATCTCCTTGATCGAAAAAGCGGAAAGCTCTGGCTGTACTTTGCAGAGGGCAGATATTTCCACAAGCAGGATGATCTGACCACTCGCCGTAAACTTTTTGGTATTGAAGAACCGTGCTATGTCGACGATCCCCTGACCTTGTCAGCAATAGATTATAATGTCCTTCCCGCCTGCAGCATTTCAACCACACTGGCCAACCTTAAGGACCAAACTTCTTCTCCGGGAGCATTAGCAGACACTGATACAGGCTGGTATGTCAACCTGGATTTATCTTCGACAGCAATAGGTGCCGAACGAGTGATTTCGAACCCTACCCCGGATACCCTTGGCGCCATTTATTTCCTGAGTTTCGCTCCTACATCCGATATCTGCGGTTATGGTGGGACAACTTATTTATGGGCGTTGGACTATAAAACGGGAGATAAAGTGTCGTATAAAATGCAAGGTAAAGCCTTAGTGCAGGTTTCAACCGGCGAAATCAAGGAAATTGATCTGGCTGATCCAAACACTTTCTCTGAAAATAACAATAGACGTACTGTAGGCTTCCAAGGTATTCCGCCAACTGGACAGGGCCTTATGGTTATCACCAACCCTAGCCCCACAAAAAGATTCATGCATATACAGGAACAATGATATGAAGTCTCAAAGCGGCTTTACCCTTGTTGAACTCATGGTAGTTGTAGTCTTAATAGGAATTATTCTGGCGATGGTCACTCTGAATTTCACCCAACTCAATGAGAAATATACGGTTGAGTCGAACATGAAAGAGATATATTCCATGCTGATGAGGGCAAGAAACGATGCATCAACTACCAATATGCCCCGCTTGGTCGTTATAGCCGCCAATCAAGTGCAGACCGGTGCGGATGCAGACGGAAACAACATCATAGATGGCGTCGCTGTAACAAAAAGATACCCGCGATTTACTATTAACTGCGGCATCAACCCCTGTGTCGGTAATACGGTCGCTTTCGACAGAAGAGGACTGACCAACAACAATCAGACCATAAGCGTAGCCGGTTTTTCAGCCGGTACAACACCGGCCATGGACTGTATCGTGATAGCGGCCACTCGAATCAACATAGGCATAATGACAGGAGGAAATTGTGTTCAACGATAAAAAACCATCACATCATGGTTTCACCCTGGTGGAGGTTATGATCGCCCTGCTCATCTTCATGGTGATTATGCTGGGACTTGCTCAAGGGGAAATAGCCGCACTTAGGACCCATAATGGGAATATATTTCGTGACGAAGCCCTTAGACTGGCGGAAGATGAATTAAGCCGGCTCAAGGCTGAACAGTTTTCCGTCCTTGGCACTTCAGCTGCTCTTGCACCGGCACCTTGGTCTGCGCCTGCAGCTATCACAGTGAACATGCGGAGTAGCAGTGCCACATTTGCAAGATCGACACAAATAACCAACATACCATCAACTTCCACAGCGCTTTTACGCATAGATGTGGCTGTGGGATGGAACATTGGAAACAACGCCCCGATGGCACCCACGAACATGAACCGTCAAACATCATTGAGCACAATAATCGTGCAGGGTGATTAAAGGTCAACCATGAAATTTTTTATAGGCAATTTTTCCCACGAAGAATCCGGGTTTTCTCTTGTAGAGTTAATCGTTTATCTGGCTATCTTGGGGATACTCATGACTGCGGTAGTCATAACTTTCACCCAGACAATGCGCAACACCGCTCAACAATCCAGTATTGCCGAGACAAAAATTGAAGCGGGCATAGGTCTGGGGCTATTGCGATCTGACTTGGAACACGCAGGCTTTGGATTGCCTTGGCAATTCCCTGCAGTGCCGCTTCCGTACAGTGAGCCTGGCCCAATGGCGGATGCACCCAATGATATACCAAGAGCACTCATAAGTGAAGATGCCTCCGCCTCCAGCTTTAATGCTTCCGACTATCTTGTTATACGCGCCACCAATGTGATACGAGGAGTAAGCGGGCAAAAATGGGGCTACGTGGGTCGAGACATCAATAGAAATATTACTATTCAGTCTATGAGTGGTGATATTTTTTTAAACGCTGACAACGTAATAGTCATTCGCCCAGAAAGTTCCCCGGGGATGTTGCGCCAATTGGTTATGAATGCCTCAAACTATGTAACCAAACCGACAGCGGCGGGAATGGCCAATTATGCTCCAATAGCCACTCCTAACGATCCGGATGGAGAAAGATTTTTAGTCTACGGGCTGAATGATGGTGGTGGCAATATAAGCAGACCGTTCAATCGGACAGATTATTATATAAACAATGGCAACGTACCCACTCACTGCGCACCCAATACAGGTGTCTTGTTTAAGGCGACAGTTAATCAAGGCGATAATAATTTCAATATCATGCCAATAGTCGACTGCGTGGCAGATTTCCAGATAGTCTATTATCTGGACAACAATGGAGATGGGGGATGGGATCTACGTGTCAACGCAAATGGCCTTAATGGACTCTCCGCCGCAGAAATTCGTGATCAGGTCAAGGCGGTCCGCTATTTTATACTCTCCCATGAGGGTGGGCTGGATCGTACATACACGTATCCAAATCCAACCATCAACGTTGGCGAAGTGGCTGCGGATGGAGTTACACTGGTGGCGGGCCGGCTATTTGACATAAATGCGACCATCGGTGGAAACTGGGCAAATTATCGATGGAAAATAGAAAGCATGGCAATAACTCCAAAGAACTTAAAATGACATTGCTCATGATGAGGGACATAAATGCGATTTGATAGAACTATAAAAATAGTTAACAATCAGAAAGGAATGGCTCTGGTCTCAGCGCTCATGCTTGGCTTAATCGGCATGCTGATGGTTGCATCTCTTCTCTTTATGGTGGACACCGGAACCTGGCTCAGTGGATCAAAAAAACGCTATCAGATGGCACTCGATACCGCTCACGGCGGTATTAATTTCTTTACCAAAGAAGTCATCCAAAGAGGATTAGGGGGGACTGGATTGGATGCCATGGGTAATTATGGGGGAATATTCACTACCGACCCAGGAATAACAAACGCACAGTTCAACACTAAACTCACCACAAGAGGCGATATAAGAGATAGGTTTTGGCCTTACGATCCCGACGTTCTTCCTAACTCTGCCGTCCCTTTCAACGCCACCGACGCGACCGTGACTTTGGCATTTCCAAATAGTCCCAACATAAGTGTGTCTACCACCATAGTTAGCACTAGCCGCGGTAACAGTGGCTTGGCAGCCAATAATCTGCAAGGTGGCGGTGTAGTCAACAACAACGCCGGCACAATTACACCCCAACATATTCCTTATCTTTACCAGACAGAAAGCCAGGGGCAAAACGTAATAAATCCAGTAGAAAACGCCAGATTATCAGCTGTCTATGTTTATTAGGAAGAATCGTTTTTTTCCGGATTTTGGAAAATCAAAGCTGTACACGTCGTAGTAATGTAGGATCAATGTATTTTGTATTCTTTAATTTTGCCTAAAAGGGATGGATAACTTATTTCTAAGAGTTCTGCTGCTTGGGTCTTGTTTCCCTTGGTTTGCAAGAGAACCTTCTCAATGAGGTACCTCTCAAACAAGACCTTCCCTTCCTTGATGGACAAGGTTTCGGATAACATATTTTTTGTCGGCCCACACTTATTGACGAGGATATCTGCAGGGAGTGCGTTAGGACCGATCCACCCGTTTTCTGAAAATATCATTGCATGCTCAAGAGCATTCTTTAATTCGCGGACATTCCCGGCCCAGGCATAGCTACATAGAAGTGCAAGGGCATCTCGGGTAATCCCTTTAATTTTAATATTCATTTTGATCCCGTCCTTCGCCAAGAATGAATTGACCAAAAGCGGGATATCACCAAGACGCTCGCGCAAGGGGGGTATCTTAAGTTCAACAACATTTATTCGAAAGAGTAAATCCTGCCTGAAATTGCCTTGCTCAACCTCGCCTGCCAGATTTTTAGCAGTTGCAGCGAGCATTCGCACATTGATCTTTCTGCTTCTGGTCGCGCCGAGCGGTCGGACTTCCCGCTCTTGAAGGACCCTGAGAAGTTTCACCTGCAGCCCCATCGGCAATTCGCCTATTTCGTCAAGAAATAATGTCCCCTCGTTAGCCCCCTCGAATAAACCTTTCCGGTCGGTGTCGGCTCCGGTAAAAGCACCTTTTATATATCCAAAAAATTCGCTTTCCAGCAAATTTTCAGGAATGGCTCCACAGTTAATGGAAATAAAAGGCTTATTGCCTCTCTTGCTTAACTGGTGAATCCCTCTGGCTACCATCTCCTTTCCAGTACCGCTTTCTCCGGTAATAAGCACAGTAGTATCATAGCAAGCCACTCGCCTTCCCGCATCGAGGACAGCCGTAATCGCCGGACTCGAACCGATTATGTCCTTGAAACCTTTATTTTGTTCCAGTTCCTCAACTTTTTGGCGAAGATGAAGATTCTCTTTTTTGAGCTGTACCCGCTCTGCGGCCTTTTCGAGAACGTAGACAACCTCATCGAGTTTGAAAGGTTTGGTGATTAAATCGTAAGCACCAAACTTCATGGCCTGAACGGCTGAATCGACGGTAGCAAAAGCCGACATCATGATGATGGTTGAATCTATTTCACACTCTTTGGCTGCCGCTAAAAACTGCAAGCCATCCATCACCGGCATTTTTAGATCGCAAAGGATAAAATCAAAATCATTTTTCTTAGCTAATTCAATGCCTTGTCGTCCATTTTCAGCAGTTACTATTGTATATCCTTCTTTACGCAGAAAGGCGGACAACATATTGAGCATGTTTAATTCATCATCTATTATCAAAATGCTATTTGTTGTAGGCGTAGCCATTATTTTAATTACATGAAGTTATTGGAGTGGATGTGAAGTGTCTCTGCAGCGGCAGTTCAATCTTTACTTCAATACCGTGAGGATCCCGATTGTTTATAGCAATACTGCCACCCATTCTTGCCAATATTGCATGGCAGACAAACAGGCCGAGGCCCGTTCCTCTGCCGACTTCTTTGGTCGTAAAAAATGGATCGAAAATATATTGCAGATTCTCTTCGGCAATTCCAATACCATTGTCTCTTATACTGATGACCAGAACCGACCCCAGTTGGCTGCTCTCTTGATTATATGTTGCAATAGCAATTTGCCTTTCATGCCCTACTTCAGCTGTTGCATCGACCGCATTGAAGAGTACATTGAGAAGAATCTGCCGAAGAGCATCCTTGTCGACCTCTATTTGATCGCTTGCTGCAAAAAGCTCTGTCTTTATTGTACAAGCAGTAAACGATTTCTCCAAAGAGACAAAACTCATCACTTCTCCAATCAGCACATTAACAGATATCTTTTCTTCACCGGATCTTACCGACCCGGAGAAGTCAAGAAGTTGCCGAATGAGTTTTTTTATTCTATCTAGCTCCTGCTGTGCTTTTTCCGAAAACTGTACTTTTTCATCCGCTGAGAGATCTTCCCGCCCCAATAGTTCGACATAACCTTGGATTATCGACAGCGGATTACCAATTTCATGAGCCAGTCCTGCTGATAATCTACCTACCGAAGCAAGTTTTTCAGAACGTACAACCAGATCATTTTTTTCTTTTAACTCTTTATTCACGTCCTCAAGCTCGCGTACAGTATTGCGAAGTATGCTATTATCTCTTTTTATTCGATCAAGTAAAGCGTTCAAGCTTATCGACAGTTTCCGAAAGGCACTCTCATCGTCGCTAAAAGAAAGAAGCGACTGCTCATCCGGATGATAATTTTCAGCCATCAGCACCAGTTTATCCAGAGGCCTGAAAAACAAACGGACAAATCTGAAATAACCTAAACTGGTAAAGAGTATTACATTAACAAGAAGATAGCAAAGAGCCACTCCCAAGTCTCTTTGATATCGGGCATATATCGGCAACAGAGATCGCTCGGCATTTATACTGCCATGCACCTTGCCAGAACTATTAACGAGAGGCACAGCGATGAGGGCCACCTCACTGCCGAACACATTGATTGTCCACTCTTCGCCTGCAAAACCCACAGCAGCAGATTTCATCATTCTGGCCTTTTGCGATCGCGCCAGCAACTCTTGCCGAAACCTGCACAGCGAAGATTCCGATACCACCTCCCCTCCCACCTCGACAATCATGCATGAAAAATCATCACGGAATACTTCGATCATTTTATCATAGCTCATTCCAGGATCGGTGGATTGTCCCCGTGCTTTTTCTGCGGAAGGAAAAGGTACCACTTTCTCTATAAAATGCTGCGCCCATATAATATCTTCTCTTATAGAGGTACGCACGCCTAGAAAAATAACTATAATGCTCTGTAAAAACATACCAACAGCCAGCATCGTTGCGAAAACTAATACAACTCTAGTTTTGAGACCGGTTTTTGTCATAAGGACAAATTTTCATGTTTTCAAAGTTGGAAAGCTTATTTTGTCGCCTGTCGCCGATTATACTCTATCATGGTTTTGGTATCGTTGGGTACCGATATGTTCGGACAGAAATACAGGAAGGAGTTATGATTTTAACAGTATCGAAAAAGAAATTCGGTCATCGATGCACATTGTAAAAAAGTTAGAGATTGGTTCGCAGGGAAGCCAACAGCAGACTTGACCCTTTTTAACCTCTTCCCTTCCCAATAGTTCCACATAGCCTTGAATTATCGACAGAGGATTGCCGATTTCATGGGCCAGTCCGGCCGACAATCGACCTGCGGAAGCAAGCTTTTCAGAACGAACAACCATGTCATTTTTTTCTTTCAACTCTTTGTTGGCGTTCTCAAGCTCACTCACCGTGCTTCGCAAACTGCGGTTATCTCTTTTAATACGATCGATTAATGCATTTAAACTTATCGACAACTTGCGAAATGCGCTCTCATCGTCGCCGAAAGGAAACAGAGACTGTTCATCCGGGTAATAGTTCTCAGCCTTCAACACCAATTTGTCTAAAGGCCTGATGAAAATGCGCACAATTCTGAAAAAGCCCAAGCTGCTGAATATTATTACATTCACCAATAGATAGCAAAGAGCAATCCCCATATCTTTTTGATATCGGGAATAGATCGGCAGCAGAGACCGCTCCGCGTTATACTGCCATATACCTGCCCTTCCCTGTCTACCAGCGGCACAGTAATGAGAACCACTTCTCTGCCGAATAGATTAAGCTTCCACTCCTCATCGGCATACCCTGTTACCGAAGCTTTGACCGCTTTGGCCTGTTGCGATCGAGCGAGCAACTCCTGCCGAAACCGGCACGGCGATGGTTCCGATATCACCTCCCCTGCCACCTCGACAATCATGCATGAGAAAGCGTCGAGATATCTTTCAGATATTTTATCATAGCTAATTTGATTTGGTTCCCCGTCTCCTTTCTCCCCTGCCAAAGGGGCAGAAACGACGATCTGCTGCAGGAACCGCTTGGACCACAAGACATCCTCCTTTATCGCGGCCCGCACCCCCAGGAACACAACGACAATACTTTGAAGAAACATGGCAATAGCCAGCATCATCGCAAATACTAAGACAATCCTGGTTTTAAGACCGGTTTCCGTCATAGGGATGAGTTACTTACCGCTGGGGGTGAGGTCCGGAAGGGCTCTTGCCCTGGCATGCTGGCATGGGGTTTTATCGAAAACCCAATCATCTTGGACTATCTCTTACTGATATCAACCAGATTTTCCTCTATCGGCCCGATATAATCAAGCAAAAGGTTGCCACCCCTTCTGAGTTTGCGACAAAGGCAAAACTACCCATTGAACAAAGCTTGATACTTTCTCGACGAAAAAGGTCTGTTGTCTCTGGTTCCCATGCGCAGCATGGGAACTTCCTGGTGGATGCGACATCCCGATGCAATCACCCCGGCAGATACCGGTCGGAATCCAATATAGTTTGCTACCTTATTATTTTCCGGCAACAGACTACGGCTAATGCAAGATGTAGCTTTGACATACTTATATTTGAATATCCATTCCCCCCTTCTATTAGTGCGGCAGAATCTACGTTCAGGTGAGCCCTCGTTCCCCTTTTCTTTTTTCCTAATTCCAAGGAATTCCAGAGCCGGTCTGCTTCTTTTTATCAGGGCGTTGGAGATGGAGGCTGGGCGGATTGTACATAAGTTCAAAGGAGCCTTTGATATCTGGGATATTCGCGATGAACTCGGGAACAAGTGCTTCTAGGGTTTCAGGGGCGGCACCGTATTTACCGGTGTAAGCATTCAATGAATTCTGAACCTCCAATGCCTGTTCGAAAACAGCAATTTCATCCCCATACCGGACACGCACCCCTTCATCTTTTTCGGAGGCCAGCATGGTTTTCAAAGAAATCAGACCGGCAGCAATGTCGCCGCCCTGGGCGGAAAGCAAGGCAGCCAGATGCGCAAACAGCGGCGGGGCCTCCGGGAGTTTGGCTGCTTTCGCAAAGGCCTCAGCACCTTTGAGCGGCTCGTTCATCGACAGGAAAAAATTAGTACCATGGAAGAACCGAAGGATAAAATCATCAGGATAAGCGGAAATTCCAGTTTCAAAAATAGTGCTGGCCTTGGCGGCTGCGTCCGGAGAAATGTGCGGCAGAAAGCCCTGGCAGAAATAATAAGGGTCAATGAAACGGGGGTAAAGCTGAGTCATCACGTCAAAATTATTTCCTAGGGACTCCTCGTAGCTTGTCGGTGGGGTGCCTGGAGGAACACCACCCAAGAAGACACTGGTCCGAATAAAGAGCATTTCTGCTGCTAGTTGTTTAATATAGCCAGCAGTAATTTTGTAGAAGCTTACCGGGAGAGCCATCTCAAGTGTAACATTTTGATCTTCAGCCCAATGTTCCTGTAGAGTAAAAAGCCAGCCATAGAGCAGAACTATTCCGGTTAGGAGAAATGAACGTACCACAATCACTGTAGATCCCGCCGTTTATATATGGAACAGGACAACCACAGAACAATGGTGATATAGAGTGTTGCCTGGATAAAGGGAAGCGCCAATTGTGAGGAAAATGGAATATGGTCACTGGAGACAGCAAGGGTCTTGAAATCCAGCCAGGATAAATCCGGAAATATCATCGTTGACCATTTTAAGAGAAAAGCAAAGGTCTGGTCTGATCCGACAGTGAAATTTTGTTGAAATGACTCCCTTACCACAGGCAAACCATTACAGATAAAATAATAACACAGGGTCAAAAGTAGGACGGGGAAGCTGCCTCGTACTGCGCTGGAGAACAATAGGATAATAGCAAGGATCATCATCTGTATCCATAATAGTCCGGCTGCGGCCAACAGAAAAAAGGGCAGGGACAAGTTTTCAAAAGAAGCTTCACCAACCGATCCTTTTATGATGTTCAACACCCCCCACCCTAAGGCCCCCAGAATGACATTTAGCATAAGCAACAGAACGACCAATCCGAAGTAAAGCGCAAGGGCGTATTCGGAGCGGGATACAGGACGAGACAGAAAGGTGTGTAATGATCCCCGTTCAGCGTCCCAGGCCATAACCGGCACGCCATGAAAGAGCAGAAAGATAAAACCGGTCAACCAGGTAATTGAGAAAAGAAAATCGTTGGATGCCCGACTGATATCCCTGGGAATGAAATCAAAAAAAAGCAGGCCCCCGATAGTCCCTGCCAAGGCGAAAAGTACAAGCCCGATCAAAGCATGGCGCCGTAGTCCGTCCAATACAATCAGTCGGGCCAGCGCCACAATACGGCGAAATGGATCAAGCATGATCATCCTCCTTTTTTACCCGGCTGATAAAGCCCTCCGCCATATTAGCTGTACCTTCTGCAGCAGACAGTTCGCGGGGAGTGCCGTGAAAAAGCTTCTTCCCTTTATGCAGGAGCAGAATATTATCCACCAACCGGTCCACATCCTCTAGAATATGGGAGCAAAACAGGATGGTCTTCCCCGATTTTTTCAGTTGACCGATGAGATCGATGATCTTTTTCCGACCCATGGGATCAAGGCCGCTCATAGGCTCGTCGAGAATCAACAGGTCAGGGTCATTGATCAGGGCAATGGCGAAGTTGGCACGTTGCTGCATCCCTTTGGAATAGGTGCGCAGAGGACGACGACGCACTTCCCACAGGTCAAGTTGAGTGAGTAGTTCCTGTGAGCGCTGAAGTTGGATAGCCTTGGGTACGGCACAGGTTACAGCCGTGAATCTGAGCAAGTCGAGAATAGTGAGGTTGGCAGGGAAATTGGCGATTTCGGGAAGGTAACCGATTTTACGTCGGAGTAAAGGCGCATCTGGAGCAAGATTGAACAGCTGAATCGTCCCTTGAGTGGGACGAATGAAATCCATTAGCAGTTTAATGGTTGTGGACTTGCCTGCGCCATTTGCCCCTATAAGGCCGAGAGTTTCACCTCGTGAAACCACAAAAGAAATATCGCTTACAGCTGGTTTGGATACAACACCGAGTTCCTTTGGGTAGGCTTTCCATACCTCATTAACGTGAATCATATTTTGTTGAGGAGTAACGCTTTTTGAGTAAAAAAAGGCTAACAGTTCATATAAAGAACCGTTAGCCTTTGGAACATGTAAGGTATATCTCTTACTTAACAGCCCAAGGATCAACGGCGAAGCCACCAGTGATAGTGTCGAAATCATCTGCATTATTGACGGAAGCCGGCTCATCACCTGCCGCCAACATTGTGCCGGCAGAACCAGACACGGGAACTTGATAGGTGGATGCGCTATCACTATCAATGCCAAAATAGGTGTCACCATTGAGATGTTTAGACACTATGATAAAGCTGGCGGCAGTCGGGTTAGCAGGAGCTGGAGCTATACCCTCAGTGGTTGCAACCAGACTGACACCATTACCAAGACCAATAACAACACCCCGATTGAGAGCAGCTACATCTTGTGTAGTATAAGTGAGCGAGTTCAGCGCTGGGAGAACGTTTGGCCCTGTCGCCAGTGCTCCGCCACCACCAGCACCACCCGTATATGTTACTACACCAAGCGCCACCGCAGCAGCAGGGTCAGAGATGCCAAATGACTGAAAATCAGCAAACATGGCTGCTTGGTTGGTCGAGGCGTTTTTGGCATCACTTAGAGCCGAAGAATTAAATCCTCGAATTCGATACGCTGCAAACTGCGGGATGGCGATGGCAGCAAGGATGCCAATAATAGCGACAACAATCATCAATTCCACCAAGGTGAAGCCTTGGTTGTCTTTCTTCATTTGTGCGATTTTTCTCATCATGATTTTACGCTCCTTAAATGGTTGGGGGGGAAAAGTACTTCGTAGTAGACAGTCTGTCCATGAGCTCTTAGAACATCTTTACATTTTCCTTTCACAAATAATGCCACTTGCAAATTTTTTTTTAAAAAATAATTAACAAGCTGGAATTAGATAGATAGAAGAGTTTTTCTTAAGTCTATGCTCAAAGCTGTTATATACCCCAGACCCAGAGTACCAGCCAACACTGACATATTTAAACAGTCAGTGACAAAAAATGTCACTTCGCACAATGTTATGTTCAGACCGTTACGCATCGAAAGGGAAAGGAAAGGGGGTCAAGTCTGCTGTTGGCTTTTAGTGCTTGTGTGTTATAAGTTCCAATTATATTTTTTCATGGTGGACGATTATAAAAAACCTTCAACAAGGTGTTATATTCAACTTGACTGGCATAAACAAACTGTTTACAGTGAAATTATGATTCAAACCTTTGCTTCATCTGAAACTGAAAATTTCTTTTCAACTGGCAAATCACGGCGATTGCCGATCGAGATATTGAAACGAGCTGGGATGCGGTTGAAGCAGATACATGCCGCCACGAAAATTGAAGATTTACGCCTTCCACCGTCCAATCATTTAGAAAAGCTCACGGGACAGGAATGACAAATGGAGCATCCGTATTAATGGCCAGTGGCGGGTTTGTTTTCGGTTCGAAGGAGGGCATGCCTTCGATGTTGAAATTGTTGAACCACTAAGGAGATATTATCATGACTTATAACGGATTACCCGCAATCCATCCTGGTGAGTATCTGACTGAGATACTGGAAGAGTTGAGTGTATCGCAAGCACAATTTGCCAGGGCAATTGGTGTTTCTCCCATGCGCATATCACATGTCACCAAAGGAGCACGCCCGGTGACGGCAGAATTGGCGTTGCTATTTGGTCGCGCCTTCGACCAGTCACCTCAATACTGGATGAACTTACAAGCAGACTTCGACTTGAAAATTGCAGAATCTTGTATTGGTTCCCGCCTGGTTGATGTTCATACATTCGTGCATAGTTAAACCAAGCAACACAAAGGTACAAAGGGGCAAGTCTACTGTTGGCTTGTAAATGCTTTTTTCTTATAAGTTCCGATTATGTCAAGACCGTTACGCATCGAATACCCAGGTGCTTGGTATCATGTCATGAATCGTGGCAGGAGAAGGGAAGATATTTTCCTGGACTCCGAAGATTACCAAACCTTCATCAGGCTGCTTCAGGAGACGGATGAGAGATGGAAT
>LADS01000043.1 GCA_000961725.1 Desulfobulbaceae bacterium BRH_c16a | reverse complement strand
GGTACGTGAGCTGGGTTTAAAACGTCGTGAGACAGTTTGGTCCTTATCTGTTGCGGGCGCAGGATATTTGAGGAGATCTTTCCCTAGTACGAGAGGACCGGGATGGACGAACCTATGGTGTACCAGTTGTTCCGCCAGGAGCATCGCTGGGTAGCTATGTTCGGCAGGGATAACCGCTGAAAGCATCTAAGCGGGAAGCCTACTTCAAGATAAGATATCCCATGGCGTAAAGTCATCTGAAGGCTCGTGGTAGACCACCACGTCGATAGGTCGGGTGTGGAAGTGCAGTAATGCATGCAGCTTACCGATACTAATCAGCCGTGCGGCTTATCCATATTTTTTTGATCATTACTCTACTGGGTATTCTACTATTCAATTATCGATTCTTATACCGTAAGAGGAGGCTCATCCCCTCCCCTTGCGACACCGCTTTTTCGGCGGTCATAGCGAAGAGGATCCACCCGTTCCCATTCCGAACACGGAAGTTAAGCTCTTCAGCGCCGATGGTACTGCATGGGAGACTATGTGGGAGAGTAGGTCGCCGCCGATTCTTTATAACTAAGCCCCTTTGAGTTTTTTCTCAAAGGGGCTTTTGTTGTTTCTGCGTCTTGCGGACCCCCGGAACTCACTGTCTTCGCGTTAGTTATTTTCCAAAGCAAAAAATGATCTCTCTTAGCTGTAAGGTTTTTGTAAGATTCGAATATTAGAGTGGATTCAAGGTGTAGTATCAATTTGTATAGACATTTCATTCAACCCGTCGGCAAACATGACTCCAAAACAAATCGAAGACCTGCTCATTGAGTGGAGTATTTACAATCCTCATCAACAGAAGGTAATTGAAGCTGAATATCAAGGAAGATTCGGTGCAAAAAAAGACGAGGAACACTGGCTGGATTTTCTTAAAGAAAAGCTTGAAATTGAAGAATACTGGAAGAAAACCGGTCTCCTTTAGCATCTTCTCTGATTTTTTTCCCTTAACATTTTTTTTTCAACGCGTATTTTCCGATTCAGCAATTCTTTCCACCGGCTCAAAGAGCTTATCGATTTTCTAGAACATTCGACATTCTTCTGATATATTGATCTATTAACAGGAAATAATCATTCAATAACGGGCACATTTCCTCGAAATCGGTTATGTTAGGATCTTCCCGCTTAACATCAATAACCACGATACATGGTGTCGACATGGCTCCTTTAAAGACAAAGAACATTGGCAGCAGTCGAGTTGCTACGATCCGTGTCAGTGAAATTGACAGGCTGTCTAACAGGCTGTTGGATATCGATCTCGAGCTCAACTCCAATATTCCCACCACTCTTTGGATAAGCGACCTGCACGGTGAAGGTGATCGGTTTAAATCTATCCTGAGAGGGCGATTCGGCATGCTTTACCAAACCTGCAAAGAAGCCCTTCCCAGTACCGTCAGTTCTGAAAAGATCCAGTACCTCACCAAAATTGTGAGAAAGCAGATGTACTTTCCCGACAAAGACATCCGCATGGATATGCAGGATGTCATCCTTTGTCTGGTAGAGGTCCTGAAATACAAACTCACCAACATTCGCTCCCACGACAATGAAATCTTCCGGCCGGAATTCAGGGATATCATCAGCAGACTCCTTTCCGGTTTACCGGTACCCGATCCGATTTTTGAAGAAAGTATTATTTCCCACCGACTCATTGCTCATCTCTCCCATACCGTCCGCCAGGTATTGCTCGACCGCATCCAGGTGCTCGGCGATGTTTTTGACCGGGGTCCCCAGCCGGACAAGATTCTCAGGATTCTCTCCTCGCACTTTTACCGGGATATGGTCGACTATGTATACGGCAACCATGACATCCTCTGGATGGGCGCTGCCTCGGGCAATCGCTCACTTATCGCCGAGGCGCTGAGGATCACCTGTCGGTATGACCATTTTGAGTTTCTTCAACGTTTGAGGTTTGATACCTCGAAACTTGCCGGGTTCGCCGAAAGTACCTATCCTGTTGAACGTGTTACCGGAAATTTCAAAGCCAAAACCAACAAAGGCCGGTCGATGGAAAAGGCCCTGGCGGTGATCCAGTTCAAACTTGAAGAACAAACCATCAAGGATTTCCCTGAGTATGAAATGGGATCCCGGTTGTGGCTCGATCGCCTTGCCAAAATGCTGAACACCGGCAATACCGAAGCACTGAACGATACCCATTTCCCGACCCTCGATGTAAATAACCCAGGTAAACTGACGCAGGAAGAGCAGCTGCTTATTGAAGATCTCGCCTTACAGTTCACCTCCAACAAAAAACTGAAACGACTTCTTCGATTCCTGTTCCAGAAGGGCAAGTCTTATCATATCCAAAACAACTTTCTCAATATTCATGCCCTGGTACCTTCAACGGCTGACGGAGAATTCGAGGAATTCCTGGGACGACGTGGCAAAAATCTGCTCATTTACATCCAGGACACCATCAGTCGGGTCGGCGAAAATTACCTTGCCGGCAAACCTCAGAAATCTGAAGACCAGGCGCTGTTCTTTTATCTCTGGTGCGGTCCTAAATCACCCTTCTTCGGCAAGCATGCAATGAAAACATTTGAGCGTTATTTTCTTAAGAACAAAGCAAGCCACACAGAAAGAAGCCTGTACTGGAAGGATAATATGCAGAACAGCACTTTCAAAAAGAAGATGCAGCAGGAATTTGGTGTACAGCGAGTGATCTACGGCCACACCCCGGTGAATTACAAAAAGGGCATCCAGATGGCCAGTGAAGACGGCGTTGCAATCAACGTTGACGGTGGATTTGCCGCTGCCTATTATAATCGCGGCCATTCACTGGTGCACACCCCTCATCAACTTTATGGGATAATCCTTCCAACTCCCGACGAGATCAAAGAAGCGGAAAGGAAGCTTGAATCGGCACCTCTTGATATTGAACTGATCGACGAATTCCCACAACCGTTGAAAGTGAAAGATACCATCGCCGGTAAAAAACTCATGGAAGACCGAAGCAAGATCATGCAACTCCTGCTGCAGTGCGCTGAACAAAATGGCTTTCATTCTTCCGCCAATTAATTTTTAAGAAGAGCTGGGTATGGATACAAACTACGGAATGGAAATAGTACGGGCCACGGAAATTGCCGCGCTGACTGCCGCACGTCTGCAGGGATTGGGCGATCATCGGGATATCTTGAACCAGACCAGAAAAGCCATAACCAAAACACTCAATCGCCTGAGTATTGAAGGTATCCTGATCAACGATCGTTTTATCAATCGAGCCGAGATATTTCAACTCCCGGAAGTCCTCGGTAAGGGTGGAGAAAAAACCGATCTTATGACTATTGCTCTTGAAGCATACCATTCTGCTGCCGATGGCAAAAACAACTCGACTTCTTACGCCGTAATTGCCAAAGCAGGTTCGATACAGTCGGTGCCCAATCTGAACATGTATAAAATAGTTGTTGGCCCGCAGGTCGGAGAAGTGATAGATATCAATCAACCGCCAATCATCAATGTCAAACGGGTGGCCAGGGCTTTGAGGAAGTACACGGAAAATGTAACTGTCTGTATCCTTAATCAAACAAGACATAGCCAGTTGATCAATGAAGTAAGAAGCTGCGGCGCCCGGATAAAATTAATCGACGAAGGCGAGGTCTCGGGGTGTCTTGCGTCTATAACCGGCGAAAAAGCCGATATCTATATCGGTTATGGATATGCTCCTGAAGCGGTTCTGGTTGCCGCTGCCATCAGTTGCCTTGGAGGATATTTCGAGGGCAAAATTTTTTACGAGAATGATCGCGATAAACAGGAGGCCTTCAAGCATGGCATTATCGATTATGAGAAGATATTTCGTGTCCAGGATTTGATTCGAAGCAAGCAGGTTGCCATTGCCGCAACCGGTATTACCGATGGAGAGTTCCTCGAAGGAGTGCGATTTACTGCAAACGGTGCCATTACCAGTTCCTTTGTGGCCAGGGGGGAAACCCACACGTACAGAAAATTGGAGACCCGGCACTTTTTTGACTTCAAGCCGGTTTTTTAAGAAATTGAAATTACCCTGATTCCAGCGATCAACGGAAAGATACAACGGAATACCACAGATTGATCTTGACCATCCCTGGCAAAACCTGCATTCTCACAGTACACCATACTATTAATGTGCCGCAGCTAATGTTTTCACGCGACAACCGGAGAGCCCCATGCAAATCATCCCGCCCCACAATGCCATCTTACAACGAGATAAAACCACCTATGCCATAGTCCCAAGGATTCCATGTGGACTCATTGATCGCAACCACCTTGAATCTATCGTCAATGTCATAAAAAAGTACGACATTCCCATCGTGAAAATTACTTCAGGGCAGAGAATCGCCCTCGTTGGCTTGCAGGAACAAGATCTTCTGTCAATTTATGAAGACCTCGGGATGGATCCGGGTAAGGCTACAGAACTGTGCCTGCATTATGTGCAGGCATGTCCGGGAACAGAGGTGTGCAAATTTGGCGTTCGGGACTCACTCGGGTTCGGAATTCAGATTGAAAATCTTTTGGCCGGCAAAGGACTGCCGGCCAAACTGAAGATTGGAGTTTCCGGCTGTCAATTTTGCTGCGGCGAAAATTTCGTCAGAGATATAGGTCTTATGGGCAAAAAAAATGGCTGGACAATTTCCTTTGGTGGAAATTCAGGAAATCATGCCCGGGTTGGAGATATCCTTGCGGAAAACCTGTCTGACACAGACGCCATTGAGCTGATTAACAAATGTATAGATTTCTACCGGGAGAGCGGCAAGAAAAAAGAGAGGACGTCACGATTTATCGAACGAATCGGCCTGGAGGAATTCAAGAAAAAGGTCCTGTGAACGAGGTACTCTGTCTCTTGCAGGTTACTGCCGGTAAAAATTACCTGTCGAGATATTTTTAATATTTGTTCTACAGATATCGGCATATTTACCGATAAGGGGAGAAAGGGCCACGAAGAATCACAGTACAAATAAAGATACAGGCAGACCGAACGATAGCCTTCTTGAAACCCCGGCAGATAGAGATCCATGACGGAAAATCCCCTGCAATCTGATCAGAAAAATACAAGCTCCCTGGATGAAGGTTATGTAGAGATCGCCGACTTTCCTGCCAACATCGCCAAGAACAGATTCGCTTCCCGTTTTGTCAATGTCGAGAGACGTTCGCAAAGCAATTCAGTGTTTCTGGTCGATGACGCCCACTTCCCTTCAAGCATGCCTCGGCCTTCACACTGGTCAATTGCGTGGTCGGACCTGATGATGACCATGTTTGTCCTTTTCCTGGTCATGTTTGTTTACCAGACGGCAAATCAAGAGTTTCTGGAAAAAAGAAGGCCTGAAATCATCGGCGGCGATACAACCGAGGCCCTGCAGACACTTGATTCAAGTGGTGCCTCGTTCCCTTTTTCGCCGATACACCCTGGGCTGCCATTGATGACCGCGGGGAAGGTCAAAAAAGTTGAACCTCTCTATGAGGATAAGCCGGCTCTCGCTGAAAATCCTCCGGGGGAACTCAAGGCGCCTCCTCTCGAAGAAAAAGCAATCCCGGAGTCTATCCAGCCCCAGGCGCCGGAAAGCACTGCTGGATCGCAAAAAGTTGCCATCCTGGTCGAAACAGACAACGATATACCACCTCCCCTCGCAGCGACTCCGATTCCCGGACCCGACGAAGACGTTATCAGTCCCCTTCCCCTTATTCCGGAAGAAAAACCAGCACCTCCTGTCGATACTTTTCAGGAAATGTATACGTTGAGTAAAGACGCCCTTGAAGATAATGACCTTGAAAAATTTGCATCGATCGACATCGTGCCCGACAAAACCGTACGCATCATTCTGACCGGCGACCTGCTCTTTGATCTCGGTGAAAGCGATCTTTCCGGAGATTCCAGGAAATCGCTTCAAAAAGTTGCGTCGGTTATCCGGAACACTCCGTATATGATAAATATTGTCGGACATACCGATAATATCCCCATGCGATCAAACAGATTCAACAGCAACTGGGAACTTTCGGTCTCACGAGCCAGTACCGTTGCCCGCTATCTTATCGATGAGATAGGAATGGACCCGAACCAGTTTGTTGTCAGCGGCTATTCGTCCTATCGTCCGGTGCAGCCAAACACGACCGCCGAAAGTCGTGCTCAAAATCGCAGAGTGGAGATCATTATTTCCAAGAGACTCCCGACCCCTTTGCCCGCAACGGCAGAAAACCTGAATTAATTGAGATGATACCCCTCATGAACAACAAAAACTTCATCGGCCTCCTCCTCAGCTGCGGACTCTTTCTCGTCGGTTTCGCCATCCATGGCAATATCAGCCTCTACTTCAATCTTTCCGGACTGTTGATCGTCATTGGAGGAACGCTCTCCGCAGCTTTATTCAGTTTTAAAGTCGACCAGCTTCGTAATGTCCACAAAGTGCTTGTCGCTGCCTATCGCAGGCCGATTACCAAAGAAACCGATATCATAAATATCCTTATCGACCTCTCGATACGATCGCGGATGGAGGGCATACTCACCCTGCAGAATCAGGAAAACGGCACAACCGTTCTCTTTCTCAGAAGAGCTCTCGCCTGCCTGGTTGACGGCTATAAAATCGATCAGATTCGCGACATCCTGAACACGGAAATGTATTTCTTTCGCCTGCGAAGAGAGGATTCCGAACGGGTGATCAGGGCAATAGCCGATTATTTTCCGGCATTCGGCATCATAGGCTCGGTTGTAGGTCTTATTACCATGCTGGGAGGCCTTGGCGATACTTCGGTGATACTCAAGTCGATCCCTATCGCTCTTACTTCCACCTTGTATGGACTCATTTTTTCAAACTTTTTCTTCCTGCCGTTTGCCGCAACGGTAAAGGAAAGAACAAACCAGGAACTCCTGCTGCAGAAAATTATCATGGAGGGAGTAATCGCCATCAATTCCGAACTGAACCCGGTGATTCTCAAGACAAAGCTTGAATCCTTTCTCACTCCTTCGGAACGCGAGACCAAGGTGTTGTCGTACGCAAAGCTCAAGGAAAGATTCAATATCGAACGGGAAATGCAAAAAGAAGAGAGCAAAGAGCAGGAAGTTGTTTCCTGACCCGAACCGGGGGTTACATGCGTGGGCCGGTTTTCTTAATCGGAAGTATTATCCATCCTTACTATGCCCTCTAGGAGGAGATGATCGATTCGCTCATTGATCAAGATTTCTTCCTGGGATGGATGTTGATTGACATAGAAGTAAAACATCCCTTGTTTCCACGAGAGAGTTTCAAAGAAAGCTTCCCGAGCCTGAAGCTTGAGTATTTCGGCGAGGCTTTCCAATGTGACAAAGCCTTTTCTTACTAGAATATCCCCCAATCGTCGCCTCATGCCGTGCTTGGCATGGATTTCAAGGCATTCGGCAAGTTGAACTTCGGAAATGAGTCCGGAATCCAGAAGCAAAGAGCCGATTTTCTTTTGATTGACACTGAGGGCACCAAAAATCAGCATGCCTTTTTGAAAAAAGAAACTGGCATTGTTGTGATCCGCCACAATCCGCAATTCACCTGAGAGAGTCGCATAATCGAAAAACTGGAAGATATTGTTCAGCTCGATAGCTGCAATATTGCCCTGAAGGGACACACCACTTTTATGGAATGAATCAAATTTCATCGAAAAACCTGAAGTCCTCTCGAATTCCGGTACATTTTTTCCGGCACCCTCTGTGTTGCTTTGTTTTCTAATTCAAGTCTATGTGATAACATGGAGATATTGCAAGCCTCATCGTCGTAGACAGGAAAAACAGGAAAATATTAATTACTCGATTGTCCGCCAATCAACAAATACTTTACACTTAACAACAGCATTTCCCCTATGTTCACTGGTCGCCGTTCATCCGGTTGCCGGTTTCAATGTGACCGATGCAGGACTCGAGGGCGCTTTTTCCAGTGGCCTCTCCGAAAGTATATAAGGATTAAAAAAGAGCTATGAGTGCAGGATTTACCCATCTTCATGTTCACACCCAGTATAGTTTGCTCGACGGAGCGATACGCATCGCCGATCTTCTCGAAAAGTGCAAAGAATACCAAATGGACAGTGTCGCTATCACCGACCACGGGGCGATGCACGGTGCCCTTGAGTTTTATTCCAAGGCCAAAAAGGCCGGCATAAAACCGATAGTCGGCTGCGAACTGTATATCGCTCCGGGCGACATGCGGGAGAAAAAACAAACCGAAGGGACTATCGCCTATCATATCGTCTTGCTGGCCATGAATCACACGGGCTATCAGAACCTCATGAAACTCGCCAGCATTGCCCAGTTCGAGGGGTTCTACTACAAACCTCGCATCGATATGGAAGTGCTCCGGGAAAACAACGAGGGCATCATCGCCCTGACTGCCTGTCTCCATGGCCAGGTGCCTTATCTTATCGGCAAGAACGATATGCCGGGAGCAAAAAAGAAGGCTCTGGAGCTCTTCGAAATCTTTGGCGACCGCCTCTATTTCGAAATCCAGGAGAACGGAATGTCGGAACAGCAGAAGGTCAATGAAGGCTTGAAAATTCTCGGTGCGGAACTGGGAATAAAACTGGTGGCTACCAATGACTGTCACTACCTCAATAGAGAAGAGGCCCATGCCCATGAGCTTCTCCTGTGCATCCAGACCGGTAAGACCATCAACGATGCAAACCGTTTCAAATTCTCTACGGACGAACTCTATTTCAAATCCCCGGAGGTGATGAAAAGGAGTTTCGCCTATTGCCCGGAAGCGATCGCCACCACGCAGGAAATCGCCGACCGCTGCAATCTGGAAATAAACTTCGGGGATTACTATTTCCCGAATTTCCCGGTACCCGAGGGAGAGACCCTGGATTCGATGTTCACCAAGGCATGCTGGGATGGCCTCAAAGCCCGTTTCAGCGAAATGCGCCAGCTCGGCACCTTCAATACAGACGTCGAAAAAAACTACAGCGAACGGCTGAAAACGGAAATCAATGTCATTACGGAGATGGGTTTTCCCGCCTACTTTCTGATCGTCGCCGATTTTATCAACTGGGCGAAAGACCGGGATATCCCTGTCGGCCCCGGCCGAGGCTCGGGGGCCGGGAGTCTTGCCGCCTATGCCATGCGGATCACCAATATCGATCCCATTCCCTACGGCTTGATTTTCGAGCGGTTTCTCAACATCGAGCGGAAGTCGATGCCTGATTTCGATATCGATTTCTGCCAGGAAAGACGGGGCGAGGTCATTGATTATGTCCGGCAGAAATACGGCGGCGCCGAACACGTGGCCCAGATCGTGACCTACGGCTCGATGAAGGCCCGCGGCGTCATCCGCGATGTCGGCAGGGCGCTCGATATCCCCTACGGCGAGGTGGACAAAGTTGCCAAACTGATCCCCGACCAGCTCAAAATGACCATTAAAAAGGCCATGGCCGAGGAGCCGAAGCTGAAAGAAGCCGCCGACCATGATCCGCGCATAGCCGAACTCCTTTCCGTGTCGAAGACACTTGAAGGCCTTGCCCGCCACACCTCCACCCATGCCGCCGGCGTGGTCGTTTCGCCGGGTCCGATGACCCAGTACCTGCCGACCTGCCGGGGCAGCAACGACGAGACCCTGACGCAGTACGACATGAAGCATACCGAGATGACCGGACTCATCAAATTCGATTTTCTCGGCCTGAAAACGCTTACGGTTATCGACAAGGCGCTCAAGCACATCAAAAAGGACATCGGCACCGACCTGAATATCGATGCCATCCCGATGGATGATGCCAAGACCTTCGATCTCCTCTGCCGTGGCGACGCCCAGGGAGTCTTCCAGCTTGAGAGTTCGGGCATGCGGGAGCTGCTGGTCAAACTGGCTCCGGAACAGTTCAGCGACCTGATCGCCCTGGTCGCCCTCTATCGCCCGGGACCGCTTGATTCGGGGATGGTCGACGACTTTGTCGAAACCAAGCATCGGAGGAGGGCCGCCAACTATCCGCTCCCCGAGATCAAACACGTGCTGGAGGAGACCTACGGGGTCATCGTCTATCAGGAACAGGTTATGAAAATAGCCAATATCCTCGCCAGCTACTCATTGGGAGATGCCGATATCCTGCGCCGGGCGATGGGCAAGAAGATCGCCGAGGTAATGGATGCGGAAAAAGAAAAATTCATGGCAGGAGCCCTGAAAAACAACCACCCTGCCGATAAAGCCGAATATATATTTGACCTGATGGCAAAATTCGCCGGCTACGGATTCAACAAATCCCACTCCGCCGCCTACGCCCTGGTTGCTTACCAGACGGCCTATCTGAAGGCCCATTACATGCCGCAGTTCATGGCCGCCCTTCTCTCCTGCGATATGAACAACACCGATAAGGTTGTTCTGTATATCAACGAATGCAAGGAACACAACATCGAGGTACTCCCCCCGGATATCAACGAGAGCATCAAGGATTTCAGCGTCATCAACGACAGGATACGCTTTGGTCTGGCCGCCGTGAAAAACGTCGGAGAATCGGCCCTTGACTCAGTCATAGAAGAAAGGGAAAAGAACGGTCCTTATATTTCGCTCAGCGATTTCTGCAACCGGATCGACTCGAGAAGGGTGAACAGCCGGGTGATAGAGAGCCTGATAAAATCGGGTTCTTTCGATTCCCTGGGCAATAAACGCGCCCAGTATTTTGCCGTACTCGAAAAGGCCATGGAACAGGCCAAAGCAACGCAGCGCGATATGCAGAGCGGCCAGATGTCCCTGTTTTCGGTGGCACCTCAGGCCCAGTCGCAACCGGAAATCGCCATGGTCCCCATGCCCGACATCCCGGAGTGGGAGGATCGCAAAAAACTTGCCTTTGAAAAAGAAACTGTCGGCTTCTATATCACCGGTCACCCGCTCGACGTAGCGATCCAGGAAATCAATACCATCATCGACAGCACCATCCAGAATCTGGCGGAACTCGGAGACGAGCAACCGGTGCGCATCGGCGGGCTTATCCGCACCTGCAAGAAGCATAAGAGCAAGCGCGGCGATCCGATGGCTTTTTTAACTCTTGAGGATGTATTCGAATCGGTCGAGGTCGTGGTCTTCCCCGATGCCTACAGCAGCTGCGAAGAAATCCTTTCCTCAACCGATCCGGTTATCGTCCAGGGAACCGTAAAAAAGGATGAACGGGGTCCGAAGATCATCGCCGACAGTATCGATCTTCTGCCGGTGGCGAGGGAGAAATATACCGACTCTGCAAGAATACGACTGGATACCGATAAGCTTTCCCGGCAGCAGATGGAAAAAGTGAAAAAAGCGCTGTATCAGTACCATGGATCCTGTCCGATACTCATCACCCTGCATTTTCCCGGTCGCGGGGAGGTTGATATCGAAGTACTGAAAGACCTCACTATCAGACCGTGCCGTCCGCTGACCGATATGATCGATGAAATCCTGCAATACAAGGCTGTCACCTTCAGCAAGAAGCCTATCATCCTGGCGCAGAAGAAGAAGCGCTGGGAGAGTCAGAAGACCAAATCGAACTGATGACGGCCTCAGCCGACGGCCCCCAGCTAGAGGCTACTCAAACGACAGCCCACATTCCGGGCACGCACCGACAGTGGGGGAAAACCTGCAGCCGCATGCCGGGCAAACGGTCTCTGCGGCCTGCTGATCGAACACTGCCTGGGCATTTGACAGGTCGTGACTGTCGAGCGCTGTGCTCTTGATAAAGTCCTTGGCCAGGATCGCAAGAGCCGCGTCGACATCCTTCTCTTTAATCCGAAGAAACATCTCCGGCCCGCCACAGCCTCGGCCGCAACCGGCCTCGTCTCCGGCTATAAGAGCGGGAATCCGCTCCCGGGCCAGCACGTTACGAAGATGTTTCATGTCGCTCAATGTCCCCTTACGGATATTTGCCAGTTCATCCTCAGGCAAGATTTCCATGCTGCGCAAAGCAAATTCCCCCTGTTCAAGGGTGAGCTGACTGAGCTTTTCACTGCCGCTGATAAGCGGCACATGGCAACTGACACAGCAGGCAACAATTCCCGGTCGATATTCTTCGCCACAAGAGGGGCAGTAGTACATCTCACGGTCGACTCCGTTTACCAACCTTGGCTCTTCACTCGCCGGATTCCGTTCGGATTTCTTTCGAAAAAATTTCAAAAACATTACGCCCCATTCAACCCTGCCGGGATTTATAAAATATAACGACTAAGATCTTGATCTTTAACGATATCAGATAGTTGATTGCGCACGTATTCTGCCGTCACGACAAATTTCTGATCAGGCAGCTCGGGCGCATCGAACGATAAGGTATCCAGAACCCGCTCCATTACCGTATGCAGACGGCGGGCGCCGATCTCCTCTGTCGTTTCATTGACCTCAACGGCAATGGCGGCGATTTCCTCAACTGCCCCCTCGGTAAACTCCAGCTCAACCCCCTCCGTCTTCAAAAGCGCCACATATTGCTTGACCAGCGCATTTTCAGGCTCCGTGAGGATCCGGATAAAGTCTTCCTTGCCTAGGGAATGAAGTTCCACCCGAATCGGGAAACGCCCCTGCAGCTCGGGGATAAGATCCGAGGGTTTGCTCATATGGAAGGCCCCGCTGGCAATGAACAGGATATGATCGGTCTTCACCATTCCATGTTTGGTGCTGACTGTCGCTCCCTCGACTATCGGCAGCAAGTCACGCTGGACTCCCTCCCTCGAGACTTCCGGTCCATGGCTGCCGCCACCACCCCGCGAAGCGATCTTGTCTATCTCGTCCAGAAAAATAATGCCAGTCTCTTCGGTACGTCTAAGGGCTTCTTTAATAACCGCATCCATGTCGACCAGTTTTTCCATCTCTTCTTTTTTGGTCGCCTCAAGCGCCTCGGGCACCTTCATCTTGCGATTTTTCTTCTTCCTGGGAAAGATTTTGCTGAAGGCGTCCTGAAGACTGGACTGCATATCCTCCATCCCGGAGGTGGTCATGATCTCAACCATCGGCATCGATTTCGACTCACTCAGGGATACCTCCAGTTCACGGTCGTCAAGCTTGCCGTCCCTCAGCATTTTCCTGAATTTTTCTCTGGTCGAACCTTCTCCAGGCTCTTCTTTTCTGACAGGCAGATTGGGGTTGTGGATGGTGAAGGAGTGCCCTCCCTCCGGCCCCGTTGCCGACAGAGGACCGGGACCGGGAGGTAAAAGAATATCGAGTATCCGGTCTTCGGCATTGGCCTCGGCTACCCCTTCAAGACGGGTCTTTTCTTCTTCTTTCACCATATTTATCGCCAGATCGACAAGATCGCGAACCATCGACTCCACGTCCCTGCCGACATATCCCACTTCGGTGTATTTGGACGCCTCGACTTTGATGAAAGGCGACTGAGCCAAGATGGCAAGACGTCTGGCAATTTCAGTTTTCCCTACTCCCGTAGGGCCGATCATGATGATATTTTTAGGCGCTATCTCTTCGCGCAACGGTGAAGGAACCTGTCTTCTCCGCCAGCGATTGCGGAGGGCTATCGCCACAGATCGTTTGGCATCCGCCTGGCCGACGATGTATTTGTCGAGTTCCGAGAGGGTTTCTTTTGGTGTATGTGACAGATTTGACATTATATTTTTTCAACGATAATTGAGTTATTGGTAAACACACAAATATTTGCCGCAATCCCCATGGCCGCCCGGCAGATTGCCTCGGCATCGAGGTCGCTGTGTTCAACGAGTGCCAATGCTGCTGCCTGCGCATAGGGTCCACCCGATCCAATAGCCAGGATTCCTCTGTCCGCTTCGATCACATCACCGGTTCCGGAGAGAAGAAGCGAGTGTTCCTTGTCAACGGCAATCAGCATGGCCTCCAGCCTTCGCAGGAATTTATCGGTCCGCCAGTCCTTGGCCAACTCAACCGAGGCACGAAGCAGGTTGCCGCTGTACTGTTCCAGTTTCTGTTCCAGCTTGTCGTACAGGGTGAAAGCGTCGGCGGTTGCGCCTGCAAATCCGGTAATGACCCGGTCATGGTACAGTCTTCGCACTTTTTTAGCCTGGTGCTTCAGAACGGTATTGCCGAAAGAGACCTGGCCGTCTCCAGCCAATGCTACCTGGCCATTATGGCGTACAGCAATTATTGTGGTAGATCGTATTTTCATTCATTCACTCTATCGATTGAGAAATTATTTGCCTGCAGGCGACCACAAGCATGACGCCCGAAGGGAATTAAGGGTACCTATTTTGTAATCGTTCACCGGAACACATCAAAGACTGCATAATCCGGATCTGTAACGATTACCTATTTTTCATCTGGATTTGACAAGGGGTGTGCCTTGTCGTACACGTTCGCCAGGTGATCCAAAGTCAGATGAGTGTAGCGCTGGGTAGTCGACAAACTCGCATGCCCCAGCAATTCCTGAACGGACCGAAGATCTGCTCCCATTTCCAGAAGGTGGGTGGCAAAGGAATGTCGCAGGGCATGAGGCGTTACAATCTGCGGGATACCCGCCCGCTCGCCATATGCCTTGACCATGCGCTCAACACTCCGGGCGGACAATCGGTTCCCTCTTCCGTTCAGAAACATGGCATCCTCTTCGATGGCTCTCCCCCGACCCGCCCGCTCCCGGATCAACTGCAGTCGCTGGGGCAGCCAGCCATTCACCCCTTCGATGGCGGGACGACCGACAGGCACCAACCTTTCCTTGTTTCCTTTGCCCCGTACCCTAAGCACTTCCTCTGCGAAATCAAGGTCGTTCAGGTTTCTCGAGACCAGCTCGGAAACCCGCATTCCCGTTGAATACAGGAGTTCGAGGATGGCCTTGTCCCGATGCATGTATGTGTCTGCAGGAAGAGGCGCCTCGAGGAGTGCGAACGTCTCGTCCACAGTGAGGAAAACAGGAATAAAACGACCGATTTTCGGACTGGTTATACCGACCAGCGGATCGTTCTTGACCTTCCCCCGGCGTAAGGAGAAACGGAAAAATGTTCGCAGGGCGGAAAGTTTTCTTGCCACAGTAGCGCTGCAGTTGTGACCATGCAGACTCACCACAAAAGACCGCACCTGAATGGCACTCACTGTTTCGAGGGTGCACTCTTTTCCGAGATGATGGCAAAATTCGAGAAGATCTCGGCGATACCCGCTGACCGTATGCTCGGAATAGCCCTTTTCGCTTTCCAGCCAACTTGTAAAAATCTCAATTGTTTTTATCATTTTCAAGGGAATTGCAGGAGGGGCGAAAAGCCGCCCTGCGGCTGCATGCATACAGCAGACCTGTCTATTTTTTCTCCTCGACTTCTTGGCTCGGAGGGAATATATACGGTGCTTTTTTCTTTTATTTATGATTGATTTGCAGTTCTATCCTGAATGGAAGAAGGAAGCAACTTACTTTTACCAGGCACCACCCGGTCGATTATGGCAAAGAAAACCTTTGAAGCGGCATTGGCCCGACTTGAGCAGATCACTGAAGAGCTTACCGACGGAGAGTTGAGCCTTGAAAACAGTCTGAAAAAATTTGACGAAGGCATTAAATTGGCGAGTTTCTGTAATGAGCAACTGAGTGAAGCCCGGGCCAAGATCGAACTCTTGCTGTGCAAAGACGGTAAGCTGGAAGCAGTTCCATTTGATGAGCAGGAAAGTGAACATAAAGAGATATTTGAGTGAAAAAAAAAGCATTGTCGAAAAAGGTCTTGAAGCGCTGATGCTCAAGGCTGACGGACCATTTACCCATCATATCGAGGCGATGCGTTACAGCCTTTTTGTCGGGGGAAAACGTGTCCGTCCCATTCTCTGCCTGGCTGCCGGAGAAGCGATAACTAACGATCCGGAAACACTCGACAATCTTCTGCCGGTAGCGTGTGCTCTGGAGTGCATTCATACTTATTCCCTTATCCATGACGACCTTCCGGCCATGGATGACGATGACCTCCGGCGGGGCAAGCCGACCAACCACACCCTTTTTGGCGAGGCTGGTGCGATTCTCGCCGGCGACGGCCTGTTAACTTTGGCTTTTGACCTGCTCAGTGATCCTCGATACAGTGCTATCTCCGCCGAGAGCCGTCTGCGTATCATCCATGCGATTGCCAAAGCAGCCGGGCCACTTGGCATGGTTGGCGGTCAAGCTCTCGATATAGCAAACGAAAAGACTGAATTTCCCTTCCAGACCCTGCAGACGATTCACAAAAGCAAGACCGGCGCCCTGATAACCGGTTCCGTAATGGCCGGTGCCATAGGAGCTGGAGCTTCGGCAGAACAGATCGAGCATCTGATGCATTACGGCGACAAGATCGGCCTAGCCTTCCAGATTGTCGACGACCTGCTCAATGTCACCTCGACAACGGAACAGCTCGGCAAGGCGGCCGGTTCCGATGCAAATCGCGGCAAAGCCACCTATCCTGCCTTTTTCGGTGTCGAGCAAACCCGGATCAAGGCAGAAGAAGCAGTAGCGGAAGCTATCGAAGCGTTGCGGAATTTCGATGAAAAAGCCGATCCACTTCGAGATCTTGCCGGATATATTTATGCCAGGAGTCATTGATGGGATAATCTTCCCGAGCGACACTAGAAAAAACGCAATCAATTCATCTAGAGCCATCCTGGATGCCCATGATCATTTTCATATGGTAAAATCCCGGCTCACTTCTTTTGTTTAAGAATAATATGTCAATACCACCGCCAGCCCCGATATCCATCCTCGAGGGAGTTGCTTCACCGGCCGACATTCGCACGCTCTCCGTCCCCGAACTCAAGAAACTTGCCCAGGAGATACGTGAGTTAATTGTCCAGACGGTAGCCCGAACGGGAGGACACCTCGCGCCGAGCCTTGGGGTGGTGGAACTGACCATTGCCCTTCATTATGTTTTTAATACCCCCGGTGATAAACTTATCTGGGACGTCGGCCATCAATCCTACGCCCACAAGATTCTCACCGGCAGACGGGGACAGTTTGCCACCCTTCGACAATACAAGGGAATGAGCGGTTTTCCCAAATTCAAAGAAAGCCTCTACGACGCATTCGAAACGGGTCATAGCTCCACATCCATTTCCGCCGCCCTCGGAATGACCCTGGCCAAAGACTTGAAGGATGACCCGAACCGGGCCATCGCCGTTATCGGAGACGGCTCGATGACTGCGGGACTGGCCTTTGAGGCGCTCAATCATGCCGGCCATCTTGACAAGGATCTGATCGTCATCCTCAACGACAATGAGATGTCGATATCTCCCAATGTCGGCGCGCTTTCGAGCTTTTTGAGCCGCAAGCTCACCGGCAAAACCATGAGCCGGGTCAAAGCCCATCTGGTCGAAAAGCTCCAGATTTCCGATGTGGGAGAAAATATTCTCAACATCCTGCGCAAAAGTGAAGAAAGCTTCAAGAGCTTCTTTACCCCGGGCATGCTGTTCGAGGCGTTCAAATTCAACTATATCGGCCCCATTGACGGTCACAACCTCGAAGATCTGCTGGAGACTCTCGAGACGGTTCGGGATAACTCCCAGGGCCCGATGCTCATTCATGTTTTGACCAGAAAGGGCAAAGGATATGAACCGGCCGAAATAAACCCGGATATCTTCCACGGGATCGGCCCCTTCGATATTGTCAGCGGCACGCCGCACACCTCCAAGGGACCGGCTACCTACACCCAGGTCTTTGGCGACACCATTACCGGCATGGCAACAAAAGACGAAAAAATTGTCGCTATATCGGCAGCAATGGTATCGGGAACCGGCTTAAAGCAATTCGCCGGAAAATTCCCCGATCGCTTTTTCGATGTTGGGATAGCCGAGCAACATGCTTTGACTTTTGCGGCCGGACTTGCAGTAGAAGGAATGCGTCCGGTGGTCGCCATCTACTCCACCTTTTTCCAACGCGCCCTCGATCAGATAATCCATGATATCTGCATCCCCAACCTGCCGGTGACTCTGGCCATAGACCGGGCAGGCGTCGTCGGCGACGACGGCCCCACCCATCACGGAGTATTCGATATTTCCTTTCTCCGCTTTATTCCCAACATGGTCATCATGGCTCCCAAGGATGAAGAGGAACTGCAGCATATGCTCTTTACTGCTGTCTATCATAACGGCCCAGCCGTTGTCCGCTATCCGCGCGGCGTCGGGCATGGCGTACCGCTCGCGGATATCCTGATGAAACTTGAAATGGGCAAGGGAGAACTGCTGAGACCCGGCAACGACATACTTCTGCTGCCGGTAGGCAACAGGGTCTATCCTGCCCTGGAGGCAGCCGACGGCCTGAAAAAAGTCGGCATCGAGGCGGCAGTCATCAATCCACGTTTCATCAAACCCCTGGACGCAGATCTTATCTGCCAATGGGCCGGCCATACCGGAAAGGTTGTGACGATCGAGGACAATGCCCGCCAGGGCGGCTTCGGCAGTTCCATCCTTGAACTTTTCAGCAGGCGCGGTCTGTACTCGGTCAAAACCTGCATGCTCGGCCACCCTGATAATTTTGTTGAACATGGCCCCCAGAAAACCTTATGGAAAAACAGTCACATCGATGTTCCGTCAATTATTCGGGCAGCGATAAAACTTAACGGGCGAAACGAGTAGTGCATCGCGCTTGTAATTCTCCGAAGGTACCTGTCATTCGCCGTTATAAACCACTTGCATCGTTTTTTTCCGAACTCTTCCTCGCATGAGCCCGTAAAAACAGATCTTTTGCCGATTGTTGCAGAAAGTATCTGCTCTCTACCTTTAAACATCGAATCAATGCTTATTGTGTTTTTGTCATAAAACATCGTTTACCTTGCTCGCGGTTCCGTCTTCTCACCCAATCAACGAGGTAAAAAAATGCGTATCGGCATACCACGAGAGATACACAAAGGCGAAAAACGTGTGGCAACATCTCCTGAAGTGGCCAAATCTCTGCAAAAACTTGGTTTTGAGATAATTCTTGAATCAGGTGCGGGCCTGGAAGCAAAATTTACCGACGATTCCTATCGTGAGGCAGGCGTCGAGATAGCACCGGACGCACCGACAATTTATCATCGTTCCGACATTATCCTCAAAGTCCGGCCACCCGAATTCAACCATGAACTCGAGAAACACGAACTGGAGTTGCTGCGCGATGGACAGACCCTCATCGGTTTCATCCAACCGGCGCAGAACCAGGAATTACTGAAAGAACTCTCCGCGAAAAATCTTTCGGTTCTGGCAATGGATTCTATCCCGCGAATCTCTAGGGCTCAGAAGATGGATGCATTGAGTTCGATGGCCAATATTGCCGGGTACCGGGCAATAATCGAAGCTGCACAACACTTTGGCCGGTTTTTCACCGGCCAGATTACCGCCGCCGGCAAAATTCCTCCGGCCAAGGTCCTGGTGATCGGTGCCGGGGTTGCCGGGCTTTCCGCTATCGGCGCCGCCAAAAGCCTGGGTGCGATTGTTCGTGCCTTCGATACACGCCCCGAGGTAAAGGAGCAGGTCGAGAGCATGGATGCGGAGTTCCTGATGCTCGATTTTGCCGATGAGGACGGAACCGGGGAAGGCGGCTACGCCAAAGTGATGAGCGAGGAATTCATTAAGGCCGAGATGGATCTTTTTGCCCGCCAGGCTCTGGAGGTCGATATCATTGTCACAACAGCCCTCATTCCGGGAAAACCAGCCCCCGAACTGATTACCGAATCGATGGTAAAGAGCATGAAAGAGGGCTCGATAATTGTCGATCTCGCGGCTGAAATGGGCGGAAACTGCAAACTCACGGAAGCCGACGAGGTTGTGGTGAAACACGGGGTGACCATAATAGGCTATACGAACCTGCCGTCTCGCCTGGCAACGCAATCCAGTCAGCTGTACGCCACCAATCTTCGTCATCTCCTGGCGGATTTAACGCCGAAAAAGGATGGCAGGATCTTTATCGATATGGATGACGAAATAATCCGTGGGGCCACCGTCATCAAAGAAGGCGAAATTACCTGGCCTCCGCCTCCGCCCAAACTCTCTGCCGCCCCGCAGCGGAAACCTGCGGCGGCGATACGACCACCGAAAGCTGCGGAAAAGAAAAGCCCGGCGAAACTCTCTCTGTTCTTTATATTTGTCGCCATTACCCTGCTGAGCCTGGGGAGTGTCGCACCTCCTCAGTTTCTGTCCCATTTAACCGTTTTCGTTTTATCCTGTTTTGTCGGCTACATGGTCGTATGGAATGTGACCCCGTCTCTCCATACCCCGCTGATGAGTGTTACCAACGCGATCAGCAGCATCATTATCATTGGCGCTCTTCTTCAGATTTCATCGGAAAACATCCTGATCATGTTTTTGGCAGGGATCGCGATTCTCATAACGAGCATAAATATTTTCGGTGGATTCTCGGTCACCCGCCGGATGCTTGCCATGTTCAAGAGATAGGAGGTAACACATGTCCCAAGGTGTTGTAACCGTAGCGTATATAGGCGCAACTATCCTGTTTATCCTTTCCCTTGGTGGCTTGAGCCGCCCCGAAGCGTCGCGGCGCGGCAACCTCTTCGGCATCTTCGGCATGACGCTGGCACTTGCAGCCACCATCATCGGCGTGGTTTCGGCCAACTATTTCATTTTGTTCGGTGCTGTTATCGTTGGCGGCACGATTGGTCTCATACTCGCCAAAAAAGTTTCAATGACTCAGATGCCGGAATTGGTGGCCATACTTCACAGTCTGGTGGGTCTCGCGGCGGTACTTGTCGGTTTTGCCAACTTCCTGGTTCATGACACCTCGATTGTCGGCATAGACAGGACAATTCATGATGTCGAAACCTGCCTGGGGATATTCATTGGCGCCCTCACCTTTTCCGGTTCGGTAGTTGCCTTTTTGAAATTAAGCGCCAAGATCAGCGGCAAACCTCTCCTGCTTCCCGCCCGCCACTGGTTCAATGCCGCCCTGTTGGTCGGCGCCATCTGGTTTGGTGCGAGATTCATCGGCCAGTCGGCTGTCGGTGACGGCACCGCACCACTTCTTGGCCTTACCGTCCTCGCCCTGATCTTCGGCGTGCATATGGTGATGGCAATTGGCGGAGCCGATATGCCGGTAGTTGTATCCATGCTCAACAGTTATTCCGGCTGGACGGCAGCGGCAACCGGCTTCATGCTGAACAACGATCTGCTTATCGTCGTTGGTGCTTTGGTCGGCAGCAGCGGCGCCATCCTCAGTTATATCATGTGTCGTGCGATGAACCGGAAATTCATTGCCGTCATCGCCGGAGGGTTCGGCACCTCGAGCGGGACGGCCGGATCCGGTCCGGTCGGCGAGGCCGGCGACATCGTTGCCGTGGACGGTGCGGAAGCAGCCGAGCTGCTGCAGAACGCCAGGGAGGTTGTAATCATTCCGGGATATGGTATGGCGGTTGCCCAGGCCCAGCATGTGGTGCATGAGATTACCAGAAAACTGCGCGAGAAAAAAATCAACGTCCGTTTTGCCATCCATCCCGTTGCCGGTCGGATGCCGGGACATATGAACGTGCTTCTCGCAGAAGCTCATGTTCCCTACGATATTGTTTTTGAGTTGGAGGAGATCAATGCAGAATTTCCCCGGGTGGATGTCTCGGTGGTGATCGGGGCCAACGATATTGTCAATCCCGCTGCCCAGGAAGTACCGGACAGTCCTATCGCCGGGATGCCTGTCCTGGAATGCTGGAAAGGCAAAACCACCATCGTCCTCAAGCGATCCATGGCAACCGGCTATGCCGGAGTGGAAAATCCGCTCTTTTACAAAGAAAACACCCGGATGCTTTTTGGCGATGCCCGCGACAGTCTGGATATTGTGTTGAAGAATCTGGATTAATGTTGAAAATCAGTACTGTGATTTTTTGATTACCCTGAGGGAAAAGAGGTGTCGATTATGTCGCTTGGAAATAAAATTAAACAGTTACGGCAGGAAAAAGGCTGGTCGCAGGATGAGCTTGCTTATTCATAGAGCTCATCCTGCAAGCGCCTGCACGTGGTTAATGCAAATAGTTTACAATACAGGCTTTAAAAAAGCCGAAAACAATACTATCATTACTTACGGCTTTGGGTGGACATTCACGACCCAGATCTTCTTCATCAGTTCCGAAAGCTTGACCAGCTTGATGACGATATAAGGAAAACCACGTTTCTTTTGGATGCCATCCTGCCCTAACAACAGATCAATCGACTTGCCCAAAGGGCGAATCCAAGCGAGAAACTGAGGTGAGAGCATGCAGACACACCACCGTCAAACGGAACAACTTCTCAATAAGATCCGCAGATTACCGCCCGAAAAAGTCGCGGTAGTAGATGATTTTATAGAATTTTTACGGCATCGCGACGAGATGGACAATCTGGTCAAGGCGGCCGGCAAGATTTCTGAAGAATCTTTCCGGCAAATATGGGACAACCCGGAAGATGCCGAATATGACAATCTAGAGTTTCGGCGACATTATCCTGGTGCCGTTTCCCTTCACCTATCAGACAACTACCAAGAAAAGACCAGCGGTGGTCGTCAGTACCGAGAAATATAACGCCGACCGGTACGATCTCATCATTATGGCCATCACCAGCCGCCTTCATCAGGTTGACAAGCTTGGGGATAAACTGGTAATTGACTGGCAGGGAGCGGGACTGATCAAGCCATCGGTATTCAAACCTATCCTTGCCACCATCGAAAACACCCTGGTCATCAAACAACTTGGCAGGCTCCAAAACGAAGACCGCCATAATCTCGGTCTTATTCTTCAAGACATCCTGGGAGCGAATTAAGCCACATCTGATTCCCCATCCTCGGAATATCAGTGATTGATTTGGACAAGTGGCCAGCCTGAAACAGCCAGGCCGGGCGGGTGTACGGCTCCGTTGCGACCCTGTCGGCCTTTGCTCCATCCGCCGCCCACCACGCCTCCAAAAAGCAACGTGCCCCAAGATATATCAAAGTATGTCAAAAAAACAGTTATATAGAACAGGAAGGAATGAACTGTATCTCAATTTACGCCACATCTTCCCCAAAAGACCGGTTTAGTTCGGCAATATATCAAAAAACTACCGATTTCTTATGACCGCTAATTCGGCAAAAAGTATGACTGGATTTTGGTAATTCACAATTAAAGAAAAAATGCATGCGTCCCCTTTTCTTCGAGAACTTACAGCTGCAGACACTCCAGAACTATTTCCCGTTACACTTCCTCCGCCTACAATCCCTGAACCACCTTCTGCAAATGCCCTTTAGATTCAGACTCTCCATCGCATAGATCTGCTGAATCAACTTCCATTTGCAACCCTAATTCTCCATATATTCCAGGAGCTACAGTTCCACATATTTTTGAGACAACACATATTTTTCCATTAGTATCTACAGCCACACCGCCATAAAAACCTACACCTCCAAGTCCTAAATGAGCAGATCCACCGGAGTAAAATGTAACAGATTCCAATCCTAACGGATCCACAAAACTCACCAGATCATTTTCAACATCAATCCGGTCGATCGCCTGCACGCCAAAGCTATTTTTTCAGTTAATTCAATATGTTACCAGTTTTTATCTTTAACTGGTCAGTTTTCGAAAGATTTTGCCAAAAGCATAACCGTAGTTGAGAGCAGGTTAAACTGTGAATGTCCTGCCTCCATACATTAAGTTAATTAGTTAAGGGCGTCCCCATCACGCTTCTAAACACCGCCTGGTTCAATTGTGTCCAGATGGGAGATGGTATTGTTTTCGCTGGTGGTTATGGAAGATTGGACGTCGCCGTCGGAAAAGAGTGCCCTATCCAGTGTCCAGATGCCTTGCTCTGGGTCTTCGGTGCTAATTACGCGGCCGGTTTGATCATGGGTTGAAATGAGCCCTCTGGGATTGGTCATTGAGGTCAGCTATCAACCACCAGGCCGATGCGATGTTAAAATGTTAAGGGCGTCCCCTATTCCTCCTCTTCATTGGCCTGGGGCCACAACTTCCAACCAGAATCAAGTTAATAAGTTAAGGGCGTCCCCAGCTCCGTCCCCAGCTCCCCAGCTCCCCAGCTCCCACAGTTGCTTCCATAGTCATACTGAAACATAGGTGATACTCAGGCCAAAAAATACCCAAAGAAAATAACCCAACATCGTTAAAAAGATATACCCGCCAGAAGATTTGTATGAGTGAGACAGGATCATTAGTAAACATCCAATTCCCAGGGCAAAAGAACCAAATACCACCTTAACAAGGTAGAAAAAAGTGATATTAGTTGCTTGGGGTATCCAGTCACCCAAACCAGAAAGAAAAAACAAAAAACCAAAAGGCCCCGTTAGAGGCAATAAAAAAGATAATAGATGCTTATTTCCAGGACCAAGGGGAGTATTCAAAATTCTGTGTCACGGTTCATAATTCTCAATCAACCACTGAAGGTAGCGGAAGCTGAAACCAGCTCCGAGAATGGGCCCTCAGATATGCTCGTCGGAGGAGCTGGTTTCAGCTGGAGCGGGTTTACGAGAACTATCTTTTTCATAAGACATCAACCTATCAGAGTTTCAATTCCTTATCCAGCCTTCCTTCAAAAAATATCGCCAACTGAGAAATTGTCAGGGACCAGTTATGGATCGGCATTGTCCATTTCTTGCTGGCATTCTGAATCCCCATATACAGTAGTTTCAACAGGCTGTCCTGATTCGGGAAAGCGCCTTTGGTCTTGGTCAATTTCCGAAATTGACGGTGAACCGCCTCAATGGTATTGGTCGTATAGATAATACGCCGAATATCATCAGGAAACTTGAAATACTGACTGAGTCGCTCCCAATTGTTTCGCCAGGATTTGATGACAATAGGGTATTTGTCATTCCATTTGTCCGCCAAAATATCAAGTTCAGATGCGGCTAAATCTTTAGTGCTGGCCTTGTATACCCGCTTGAGATCAAC
>LADS01000024.1 GCA_000961725.1 Desulfobulbaceae bacterium BRH_c16a | reverse complement strand
TCTTCACGTAACGTGCACTTATGGGCGATATCTCGTCGGCAATATATCCCGTATACTGGCCACTGCTGCGATCGACAACCGTGGTATAGGTTGTATTGTCAGTAGACAACAGCAACTTGTAACTATGTCCCCTGGGTTTACCATCCCACAGGTGCAGAGCTATCTTTCCGATCCGATATTGTTTCCCAAGATCGACAACAAATACGCCGGGAGAAGCTACGTAACTATAATTAGAGAGCGATCCACTCACTCCATCCATCAGCTCTTGACTTCTATACCCTTCACTTATAACCTGCGCGCCCAGCGATGACTTAGCTATATCGGTTGATCCTTCCGTGTCTAGATTTTGATACACAAGGTACCCCTGAAGATCTGTCTCCAGGTTGGCATTCCAAGACAGAATTACCTGACCGTTGCCGCTTGTCGCCACCAGCCCCGTAGGCGTGGCAGGCTTGCCCGCCGTCGCCGAAACCGCACTGCTCGCCGTACTCTCCTTGCCCGACTTGTCCACCGCCACCACCTGGTAGGAATAATCCGTCCCCTGGGGCAGGCCGCTGTCGGTGTAGGACGTGGCGGTGATCAGAGCGCTGTTGATCTTCATCCCGCCGCGCAGGAGGTTGTAGCCGGCCAGGTCCGTCTCGCCGTTAGCCGTCCAGCTGAGAACGAGGCTGTTATCACCCGGATCGGAAATCGCTACTCCTGCCGGCGCCTCCGGCGCCACCCCGTCGTCCGGGACATAAGTGACGATCTCGATGTCGTCCACCAGCCAGCCTTCATAGCCGTTGGCGATGGCGTCGACGGTGTCGAAGAAAAAACGCAGGTAGATGGTCTTGTTCACGTAGGCGGAGAGGTCGATTTCGATCTCTTCCCAGTTGGTCGTCGAGGCCACCGATTGGTAAAGCGTGGTGAAGGTGGTATTGTCCTGTGAAACCTGGACCTTGCCGACATCGTAGGGCGAATAGTTTTCGGTCTTCAGGATATGCTTGAATTTCAGGGCGGCACTGGTGTAGCCGGTCAGAGCGATGCCGCTCTTGCTGGTGATGTGGCCCCAGTTCTGGTATCCGGTGTTGTAGGTCTTGCTCGATTCCAGGCCATAGTACCAGGAGTATGGCGATGAACTCGATTTATAGGTGGTGATGTGCCACATGCCGTTTTCACCGGCGCTGTTGGAGCCGCCCGTGAGGGCGAACGTGGAGGTGCCGTCGGCAATCGTATCGGAGAAGGCGACCACCTCCATGTCGGTGAAGAAGGTGTAGTAGTTGCCGCCGTTGTCATCGACGCCGGTATTGCCGGCGGGATCGATGGCGCTGATCTTCACCTGGTACAAGGTGCCGTGGCTGAGGCCGGTCAACTGCACGCTGTGACTGGTCTTTGCCGTGGTTGAAACGGTAGTCCAGGTTGTCGCAGCCGAGGTTTTGTAGGAAAGGACGCCGGCGGCGGACTCATTGGTCTGCCAGGCGACGGTGGCGGACTTTTTGTCCACCCCGGTAATCGCAACCCCCGATATCACCGGCGCCGAATTATCGATAGTGGCCGTTGCCGAAACCGTTGCGTCGCCCTCGCTGGCATCGGTGTAGGTTGCCGTGACCGTATCGCCTTCGGACACCTGCAGCAAACTGTTGATGACGAAACTGCCCTGGAAGGTCCCGGAATTTTCAGAGATTTCGGTGAGGGTAATAACTTGTCCGGCATCGCTCGTTGAAGAGACATGCACCGTCGCCGTGTCGATGCCGCCGGATACGTTCAAATCGAGGTCGTTGAGGCCGACAACGGCGGTGGAAGAGGCGCCGTAGGCCGGTTTATCGAAGGTAATGGAACCCACCGAGGAGCCGGGAGAAAGACCGGAAACCACGATGGCGTAGGGCTGCGGCCCGTTCGGCACGTTATGAGCAGACACGGTGATGGTATAGAGACCTTGGGCTGGCGAGGCGATGAGCACGTTCTCCTCGACATTGAGGCGATCGGCGGAACCGCCGGTGGTCGAAGCGCCGCCGGAGAAGACGTTGCCGTTGAAGCTCCCCGAGGGGCCGGTGACGGTGAGGTCGAGATCGTTGACCAGCTGCACGCCGGCGGAGAGCGACGGGTAGTAGTCGGTCCAGACCAGGGTGACCTTGACCGGCTCGGTGCCGCCGGAGTAAAAGGCGTATTCCTTGCTCTGGCCGGTCGCAAGGCCCCCCTGCTGGTCGTGGACGAAGAGCAAGTGGGAATCCCCCGCGAAAAACAGGGTCTTATCGAGGAGGATGCGGCCCCAGCCCTGGCCGGTGCTGGGGATTGGGCCGTCGATATAATTGCCGGTCATGTTCACCGCGCTGTTGATCATGGTCGCCTTTATGAGGGCCGCACTCGGCGTCATGGCGTTGTCGGAAACCGCGCTGCCGGTGGGGTAATAGCCGTCGACATAGTATTGCCGGACGAGTGCCGCGCTTCCCGCATGGGTGGGACAGGACATGGACGTGCCGCTCATGGTGCGGAGATCCGAATTGTAGGTCGTGATATTGCCGTCGCTGTTCGCGGAGGAAATGTAATGTCCGGGTGCGGTGACCGTCGGCTTGATGCGGCCGTCGTCGGTGGGACCGTTGCTGGAGAAATAGGCGACGTTTTCCTGGTTGTAGCCGGAATGGGCGTTCTCGCTGGCTCCGGAGGTGAGAATGTTCTTGGCAGTGCCGGGCGAGCCGACGGTGTTTAATTCCGACCCCGAGTTGCCCGCCGAGAACAGGGCGAGAAAGTCCTTATGGTTCCACATGAACTCGTCCGCATCCTGGGCGTACGAAGTATACGCGCCGCCGACGGAGGATCCCCAGGAATTGGAATGGAGTCTAGCTCCGGCGTTATAAGCTTGCTGAAGATAGATGTTAAGGTCGCTGGGGATACCGGTCAGCGAGCCGCCGTTGCCGATGTCCTGGATAACCAGCTTGGCGTCGTAGGCGATACCGTTGTAGGCGGCATTGGTGGAGAGCGATTTGCCGGCAATGGTGCCCGCCACATGGGTCCCGTGATCGTGGGCGTCCCAGTCGCCGTTCCCCGCCAGGTCGTAATAAACGATGACCTTGCGCTGATTGCTGTTGACGGTGGAAGTAGGCACGCCCTGGCTGCCGTCCCAGAAGAAGGCCATATCGACATCGAGCCCCGTATCGCCCACGCCTACTATCTGGCCGCTGCCGGTGAGGCCCTTGGCCCAGAGCGGGGTTGAGCCCGAGGAATTGCCTTGGACGACCCAGTTCATCTCGTTGTTGTTGATCATCGGCGGAACGTAGGGCTCGATCCACTCGATCTCCTGGGCCTGGGCGAGGGTAATCAGAGCCGAGTCCAGTGTCGCCACGGGAACTTCCAGGATGATCCTGCTTTTTCTCTCGTCGCTCGATTCGAGTACCACCGCCCCGTCAATTGCCTCTGACAGTTCATAGAGATACGGCAAGAGGCCGCCCTCGAAGGTCTGTACCATGAGCAGCACCGTATCGGCATCGGTGATGACCGGCTGGTCCACGGGGGTCTCCCCTTCGGGGGTGATTGCCGAAGGCGGATCATCGCTCGCGGCGGCCGTTTCGCTTGCGGATTCGCCTGCCGCCGTTTTCTCCGAACGGGCGGGCCGCTTGGCCTTTTCGAGGATTTCCGGTTTATCCAGCGCCGTCGCCAGCTTGTACGCGGGGTGGAAATAGTCGATCCACTGGACGTAGGGGAGTCTGCTCACCGCCTCCTTGGTCGGCTCGGTCATGGCGACGATCAAGGTATTGTTCGGGATATAGCTGCCGATGGCGCCCCCGATGGTGCCGATTTCTTCTTTCCACGCGGACTGCACCGGCCCGGAAAATTGCACCAGATAGCGTACGGTCTGGCCGGGTAGAACGCTCGCCGGATCGAAGCGCAGACTCTCCGGGATGTTCACCAGCCCTTTGCGCGAGTCGAGCCCGCCCGCCTGCAGGATGACTCCGTACGGGCTGCCGACAAGTTCCTTCGGGTCGACGAGATCCTGCCGGGGCAGGTCCGGAGTGGATGTGGTGTCCCCGGGGATGAGGGTCAGGTCATTGGTGGGCCGGCTTTTGATCTGCTGGGATTCAAGGTTGGCCGGCCGGATCTGGGCCATGGCACCGGTCCTGCCGGTATCTCCTGGAGAAAGAGAGGCCGGGGAAGGTACAGCCGGGGAGGAACCTTTCCGCCCAGAAGAGGCATCTGCACGATCACTTGCCGTAATAGCCGGAGCGGTATCGATCTTCGCGGTTTCGTCCTTTCCGCCCCAGAGAGAGTGCACCAGAAGAAGAATCAAAATTCCCAACAAAAGCAGTAAGATTTTCGACCTTTTCATATGCGCTCCTTACGTTGTGTGTCACTAGTGACAAATTTTTGTCACTCTTTCCGTAATGTAACTGGAATTACCTTGCTGTAATCATTGCACATTTTTCGAATGTCAACAGGGTAGTAGGCACTTGATCACCTCTCCGGTAATACTATCTTCTTAGCGAATGCGGCTCGCCTCAAACTTTAGTAGTGCAAGGAGCAGGCCACTTTTGGGTGATCCTGTTGCCTGGGCTGTTCCAGGATTATCGCAGGAGACCGGGTATCCCCGCATCACCGTGATCGGGGCGGAGGGGCTGTATAGCCAGAACGTTCGGCGGCATAATGAGGTGGGTCGTTTGTTTCAGGGGGAATTTGTCATGGCAGGAATAGGTCGGAAATCACCTGGAAAGATCTCACGGCAGGAAACCGGCAGGGGCCGAGGCCATGGTTGCCGGATGAGGATAAATTCGGCTTATGTTCTGGATCCCATCAGGCTGTAGGCCACCTCGGACATTTCGTCGATGAGCGGCTCGACGCCCGACCAAAGCTTGAACCCGGCAGCGCCTTGATAGATGAGCATGCCGAGCCCCCTGGCAATGGTGCAGCCTTTACCCTCTGCGGTTTTGAGGAGCCGGGTCATGAGGGGGTTGTAGACTATGTCGGCAACCACCAGCCGCCCGGTCAGCAACGACTCGTTAATCGGCAGTTCATCCGCCTGGGGGTGCATGCCGATGCTCGTGCCGTTGACAAGAATGTCGCAACCGGCAATCGCCTCCCTCTGGCGGTCCGGAACCTGTTCGACGGCTTCGGCGCAATGGCGGATTTTGCTGTTTATTTCCGCTGCCAGCTCCCGGGCTTTAATCATGGTTCGGTTGCAGATGAAGATTTTTTCAGCTCCCCGGAATGCCAGGGTCATAGCAATTGCCCGGACCGCGCCACCGCCGCCGAGCAGGAAAAAACGTTTGTTTTCGACGGAGGTTTTCGCCTCTTCTTCAAGAGAACGGAGGAACCCTTCGCCATCGGTGTTGTAACCTATTGTTTTTCCATTTTTTATGCAGATAGTGTTGACGGCGCCGATAGTTGCGGCCAGCGGATCGAGTTCGTCCAGGTATTCCATGATCCTGATCTTGTGGGGAATGGTCACATTGAAGCCGGCAACGTTCATCCTGATAAGACCGGCGAAGACGGTCGCCAGATTTTCCGGGCTGACCTCAACCGGCATGTAGCAATAATCAAGACCGAGTTTTTCGAAAACCCGGTTATGCATGGCCGGCGAGATCGAATGGCCCAGTGGATTGCCGAGCAACAGAATCAGTTTTGTCGTAACGGTTGGACAGATCATGGTCTTTTGTCTTTTGCTTTTACATTGGTTTTTCGAAGATGGTATCGATACAGCCACAGTACCATGCAGGAGCTCCGTTCGGCAATCCCCTCTATATGAAGCGAAGGATGGGTAGCACAAAGTCGTATTGAAAATCATTCCTATCTAGGGTAAATTCACTTTGTCTTTCAATCACTAACGGAAAAGGAGGAAGTATGAATTACCCGATATGGTATCTGCCGTCAACCGGCGGTGGATTTCTCATCGCGCTGATTGCGATCCTGCATGTTTTTGTCTCTCATTTTGCCGTCGGTGCCGGCCTTTATCTGATTTATGCGGAAAAGAAGGGACTCAGGGAAAACAGCCAGGGCATCCTCTCGTTCACCAAGCGGCATGCCCGTTTTTTCCTCCTTATTACCATGGTCTTCGGCTCGATCACCGGAGTCGGCATCTGGTTTATCATCGCTCTGGTCAATCCGGCGGCTACCTCGCTGCTTATCCATAATTTTGTTTTTGGCTGGGCGGCAGAGTGGGTGTTTTTTACCGTGGAGATTGCCGCAGCCTTTGTCTATTTCTATATGTTTGGCCGGATGGATTCCGCAACCCACTTGAAAGTCGGCTGGCTCTATTTCGGTGCCGCCTGGATGTCGCTTTTCCTCATCAACGGCATCATCGGCGTGATGCTGACTCCCGGCGCCTGGGCGGAAAACATGGATTTCTGGGTCGGCTTTTTCAACCCCAGTTTCTTCCCGTCACTGTTTTTCCGGACCTTTATCGCCATAATGTTGGCCGCCTGCTACGGCTATCTGTCTGCCTCGTTTACCAGAGATACAGAAGTCCGGACGGCGATGACCAGGTTTTCCGCGGGTTGGGCGCTTGTCGCTCTTGCGGCCGCGATCCCGGCGGGCATCTGGTATCTGGCCGCCCTCCCGGGAGAAGCCCACAGTCTGGTCATGGGCAAGTCGCCGACCATCGCAGCCGTCCTGCCGCCGGCTGCAGGCGGTCTGGTGGTTTTCCTGGCGGTCATGCTCGGCGCTGGAATATTCCGCCCGTCTTTGAACTTGAAACCGGTGGCGGGTGTGGCGATGGTAAGTGCATTGCTGGTCATGGGCGGCTTTGAATGGACCCGTGAAGCAGCCCGCCGCCCTTATGTCATCAACGAGGTGATGTATTCCAACAGCATCATGAAAAACGATATTGCAGCGCTGAATGAAAAAGGCTATCTGCGCAGCGCCCTGTGGGTTGAAAACAGGGATCCGGCCGGTGCCGGTCGGTCCGAAGCAGGGCGGGAGCTCTTCATCCAGCAGTGCTATGCCTGCCATACCGTAAAAGGCCGGAACAACGATATCGTCAAAGCCACCGCCAATATGAGCTATCGGGCGCTGGTCAACTATCTAGCAAAAATCCATGAAACCCGTTACTTTATGCCGCCCTTTGCCGGTACCGAAGATGAGCGCAAGGCCCTTGCCGCATACATCGCCGGCGATCTGCACGGCAAAGATGCCGGAGAGCCGGAAGAGGCATTGACTGCTGACGATCAAGGCCGGATCCTGTTTGAGGAGAATTGCTCATCCTGCCATGTGCCCGATGATCTTGCGGCACCGCTCGAGGGGCAGGGAAAGAACGAGATTGTCGAACTGCTCGGCAAGCTGAATGAAATTTCCGAGGAAATGTCCCCCTTTGCCGGCACTGCTGAAGAAGGCGAGTCGTTGGCCGGATTTCTCGACAGTCTGAATAAAGGAGAATAACAATGGAATCGCTCATTATCCCGAACCCGGATTCGATACCTGTCAGCTGGGGATGGTTCCAGTTCCTTCTCCTCCTGACTTTTCCCCTCCATCTGCTGGCGATGAACGCCATGCTCGGCGGGCTGGCCATCGCTGTGGTCGAGCATGTCAGGGGAGGCCCAATGCGGCGGGAGTTGGCCCACCGCATCGCCATCGCCCTGCCGCTGGTTATCGCCTTTGTAGTTAACCTGGGAGTCGCGCCGCTGTTGTTTGTCCAGGTGCTGTACGGCCAGTTTATGTACAGCAGTTCGATTCTCATGGGAGCCTTCTGGATTTTGATTATCCCGGTCCTGATCGTCGCCTACTACGGCGCCTATCTGTATGATTTCCGTTTCGCAAAGCTGGGTACAGCCGGACCCTGGGTAGCTTTAGTTGTTTTTCTGCTGCTTACCTTGATCGGATTTTTCTTCTCCAACAACATGCTGCTCATGGTTTTGCCCGAACGGTTCGGCGAGTATTTCGCCCATCGGGGCGGGACACTCCTGGTGTTCAACCATCCTGAGTTCTGGCCCCGGTTTCTCCACATGGTGCTCGGCGCCTTCGCCATCGGCGGTCTTTTTGTCGGGCTCCTTGGCCGCTTTTATAAGAAAACCAAGCCGGAACTGGCGGCGCACGCCGAGCAGGTGGGGCTGAGCAGCTTTTTTATCCTCACTTTGGTCAATGTTTTAATTGGTTTCTGGTATTTCCTTGCCCTGCCCGAAGACCTGCGGAAAATCTTTATGGGAGGCAATACCGGCGCGACCATTGTCTTTGCCGTCTCGCTCCTTCTTTCGGCGGGGGCACTTTGGGCGGCCTTTAGAAAAAGGTTCTGGCTTACCTTCTATCATGCCATCGGCCTTGTCGTTCTTATGACCTTCATGCGGGCCTGGCTCCGCACTGCATATCTGCAGGATGTATTTACCCTCGATCAGCTGCAGGTCTTGCCGCAGTATTCGCCGATGATTTTTTTCTTTGTCACCTTGGTGGCGGGTCTTGTCTGTATTGGCTGGTTGATAAAGAAAACCGGTGAGGCGCTGGCGGTGAGGAGCGAGGGGTGAGGCGAAAGCCGGTTTAACGGTTATTCAAGTTAGATTTGCCTTTTGCAGGGTATTGGTTTATTCTACCGGATTTCGTGCAGCGCATGGATTGTCGAAGAAAACACATGGAACTTCTGGGGAAGAGAGCTGTAAAAGATGAATACAAAACGAATTGCGGTAACCGGGGGTGCAGGCTTTCTTGGCTCGCATCTCTGCGAGAAGTTGCTGGCTCATGGGCACGAGGTTCTTTGTGTCGATAACTTTTTCACCGGTTCCAAGCAGAATGTGCTCCACCTGCTCGACAACCCGCTTTTTGAACTGATGCGCCATGATGTCACCTTTCCGCTTTATATCGAAGTCGATGAAATTTACAATCTGGCCTGTCCGGCATCGCCGATCCATTACCAGTATGATCCGGTGCAGACAACCAAGACATCGGTGCATGGCGCAATCAATATGCTGGGCCTGGCGAAACGGGTAAAGGCCAAGATTTTTCAGGCTTCGACCAGTGAGGTGTATGGCGATCCGCAGATTCATCCGCAACCGGAATCCTACTGGGGACATGTTAACCCAAACGGCATACGGGCCTGTTACGATGAAGGTAAAAGATGCGCCGAGACCTTGTTCTTTGACTATCATCGGCAGCACAATTTGAGGATTAAAGTCGCCCGAATCTTTAACACCTATGGCCCGCGCATGCAGGCCGACGACGGGCGGGTCGTTTCCAATTTCATTGTCCAGGCGCTGCGCGGAGAACCCCTCACCATATATGGCGACGGCAGTCAGAGCCGCTCGTTCTGTTTTGTCGATGACCTGATCGAAGTGTTCATTCTGCTGATGAACTCGCCCGATGACTTTGTCGGTCCGGTTAATGTCGGCAATCCAACGGAATTTACTATTCTTGAATTGGCGGAGAAAGTGATTGCGATGACCGGTACAAAATCCAAAATCATTTCCAAGCCATTGCCGACGGATGACCCGAGGCAACGTCAGCCTGATATAACTCTTGCCCGGGAAAAGCTGGGCTGGTCACCGACCGTCACCCTGGAAGAGGGCCTCAAACCGACGATTGAATACTTTTCAAGAACTCTTTCGAAGTAGGTGTCTCAGGTGATTGGCGGTGGAGTTGTACGACTGGCGAAGGATCTGGTCCAGTATAATCAGATGCTGAGAGCGCTTGCCCGCCGGGAAGTGGCGAGCATGTATGTCGGTTCGTTTCTCGGTTTCTTCTGGACGTTTATCCATCCGGGCGTGATGATCCTGGTTTTCTGGTTTGTTTTCAGTATCGGCTTTAAGGCGCAACCGCTCAACAATGTGCCGTTTGTCGTCTGGCTGACTGCGGCTATGGCGCCGTGGTTTGTTTTCTCGGCTATTGTCACTTCCGCTTCAACCGTTGTCCTGCAATACGCCCATCTTATTAAAAAGACCGTCTTCCCCTCGCAGATACTGGTTGTTGTCAAGATCTTGTCCAACCTGGTTGGTCATGGAGCTTTTGTAATTCTTCTTATCGTGCTGATTCTCTGCAACAACATGCCATTCAGTGTCTACTACTTCCAGTCGTTTTACTACCTGTTCTGTCTGCTGGTCCTGGCCGGCGGCATCGGTTGGCTCATCTCGGCGGTGAATGTCTATGCCCGCGATGTCGGTCAGCTTGTGCCGGTGATCATCCAGGTTGGGTTCTGGGCGACCCCGATCTTCTGGGATCTGTCGATTATGCCGGAAAATGTCCAGTTCTGGCTTAAACTCAACCCGTTTTGCTATATTGTCCAGGGGTACAGGGATTCCTTTATCTATTTTGTGCCATTTTGGGAACACGGTTGGGATACGCTCTACTTTTGGACGGTGTCGCTTTTTTTTCTGCTTACCGGTGGCTGGGTGTTTAGAAGATTAAAACCGCAATTCGCGGATGTGCTTTAAGGGTTGTCATCGATGTCCAGCAACATTGCCATTTCTGCCCATTGCGTCACCAAATCCTATCGGCTCTACAAGCGAAATTCAGATAGGATCAGGGAGACCTTCCATCCGTTTCGAAAACAGTACCACCGGCCCTTTACGGCACTCAGTGATGTCTCATTTTCGATCAAAAAAGGCGAATCTATCGGTATAATCGGTAAGAACGGCAGCGGCAAATCGACTTTGCTGCAAATACTTTGCGGTGTTCTGCAGCCGACCTCCGGTCATGTCAATGTGACCGGGCGAATATCTGCTCTCCTGGAACTTGGTGCCGGGTTTAACCCCGAATTCACCGGCAGGGAAAACGTCTATCTCAGTGCCACCATCATGGGCCTTACGCGGGAATATGTCGACAACAATATTGATAGAATATTTGCTTTTGCCGATATCGGTGAATATGTCGATCAACCGGTAAAGCTATACTCCAGCGGCATGTACGTGCGGCTTGCCTTTGCCACCGCCATAAGTGTCGATCCGGAGATTCTCATTGTCGATGAGGCGCTTGCCGTCGGGGACATTTTTTTTCAACAGAAATGCGTTGCCCACATGAAGGAGATGCAGCAACACGCTACTATAATTTTTGTCACCCACGACATGCACTCGGTCACCAATCTCTGTGAGCGGGTTATCCTGCTGGATGGCGGCAGGATAGTTTTTGATGGCGAGCCGATAGACGGTGTGGCAAAATACACCAAACTTGTCCATAATGAGCGGTATCAGGAAAAAAATTCGGCAGTCGGCGAGGGAGCTGTCGATATGACTGGTCAGGATGATGCCGATTCCGGTTGGCTGACGGTATCTGAGGATGATCGAGGCGGTGCTCTTGAAATCAAGATATTGAAGGTCCGCGTTACCGATCTGCACAATATGTCGAAAGAGACAGTTGTACAAGGTGACAAAGTAGTTGTCCAGCTCATGGTCGAGGCCTCTCGGACAATAGATAATCTGATTGTCGGCTATACGGTGAAAGATAGGATCGGCAATGCAATTTTCGGCGAAAATACCTGCTCTTCACTTCAGGAAAAATTTTCAGTTGCTCAAGGCACCGCCCTGATAACCTATATCTTTGAATGGCCCGAGGTCTATCCGGAAAAATATACGATGACTTTTGGTATCGGCGAGGGAACCGATCCTTTTGTCCACAAGATTCATTGCTGGGCTCATAATATCGTTTCTGTTGCCGCACTGGTTCCAGGCAAGGGAGTTCATGGTATATTCAATAATCCCATAACTTCCTGCGAAGTCAATTCTTTTAACTCTTTTTGAGTATCGTGGAAATTTCCGTTCTGTCGGCACAGCAGATTTCAGCGGCAATACAGAGAGATCTTGCAGACCAATCCACCGCAATTCATCTCGTTTGCTTTGATTATTTCGATACCTTGGTAAGCAGGTCGGTAGCACCCGAAGATACAAAAAAAATAGCCGCCAACCAGCTGGCCGATATGATGGGGAATGGCTTGACGGGAGATGTGATCTATCGGCTCAGGGGAATTCTCGAGCAACGGCTGTGTGGGGAAAATCACCGAAACGGCTCGGATCCGGAGTTTAATATGATCCATTTAGCCGGCAAACTCCATGCAGTTTTAAAAGGAATTTTCGGCGACGGGTTTTTGCAAACAGAGGAATCCTTTGTTTCCCTTGTGGTGAGTATTGAACTCGCTGTCGAAAAACAGGTCCAGAAAGTCAACCATGAAGTCTTCGAGATTTTGCGATATTGTCGCAATCGGGGGATAGCCACCGCAATAGTTTCCGATTTTTATCTTCCGGCAAAACACTTTCGGCAGCTTCTCCTTTTTCATGGTCTGGCGGATTGGGTTGACAGGTTGTTCATTTCCGCCGATTTTGCGCTCACAAAAGGTCACAGTGGCCGATTATATGATGTGGTCGGCCGTGAATCCGGCTATGAGCATAAAGCTATGGTAATGGTCGGTGATAATGTGCATGCGGATGGCAGGATGGCTCGTCAGCGAGGACTGTTATCGTATTGTTTGAAAAAACCTGAATCGGCGGATACCAGCGTGGAACCGGACTATGAGGCAGTCTTCTCAGGGCAAAAAGCACAGTTTTTCGCAGAAATGGGTTTAAGCCTCCACTATTTTATCCACAATCTCTTTCTGCAGGCAGTCAGGGACCGCCATGATACGCTTTTCTTTTGTTCGAAGGAAGGCGAGTTCCTGCGGAAATTGTTTTTGCGGTATCAGGAGATACGGTTCGGCCGGCAGGTGATAGCCAGCCACTATCTGTTGGTCTCACGCAAGGCGACGTATATTTGCTCATGCAAAAGTATCGATACCGAGGATTTTGCCAGGCTTTTTATCCATTACCGGGATCTTTCGCTGCTCGAATTTCTGCAAAGTCTCAATTTTTCCGAAGCGGAATCACTCGCAATCTGCGAAAAACTGCAACTTGAGCCATTCACGAGACACCATAACCTGAGGACTCATCCTGATTTCCAAACGCTTACCGGTGCCGCATTATTTCGCTCCAGTTATGAAACCCATCGCCATACCCAGCGGGAAAATTTTCTGCTTTACCTGAACAGCTACGGCAGGGATTTTCTAAAAGACGGACTTGCCCTGGTGGATGTCGGCTGGAAAGGTTCCATCCAGAACAATATCTATTTTGCCTTGGCAGGCAGGGTAAAGGTGAGCGGCTATTACATCGGCCTGCTCAGCCCCACCGAGGTCGAGGGGAATAATGAGAAAAAAGGCATCCTTTTCGAAGATGTTCCGGCACATAGTCCCTATATCCATGTTTTCAATAATAATCGTTCCCTGTTTGAGATGGTCCTCGGGGCCTCGCATGGCAGCGCCGATGGCTACTTCAGCCGGGAGCAGTGGAAAGATCTGAAGCATGTACGGCAAAGCAGTTTTTTCCGGGAGGACGAAAAGGGCGAGTATCCCTGTGTGACAGTACTTGATCTGCCGGAAGAGCGCAGACTCTATAATGAGTTGATTGCTCCGTTGCAAAAAGTGTATTGTGACTTGAACGACAAACTCACAGCACGGTTCATGACGCCGAAACCGGTATTGCCTGCACTTGAATGGTGGGCAAGGCAGCATGCCCGGATGGTCTTCAATCCGACCAAGGGCGAGATCGACTTCTATGCAGGATTGTATCACTTGGAGAATTTTGGTCTTTTCGAATTCACGGCTTTTGAGCAAGGGAAAAAACTCCCGGTCTCGAAGAGACTGAAAAATTTTCTCGCCCTGATAAAAGACCCGGCAGGCCATCTGGAAACAGGGGTGTGGCCGCCGATAATACTGCGCAGGCTGGGCCTTGAGTTCCTCATTCGGATCGAAGGAAAAAAACGCTATAAAACAGTCTTTGGCGATAACCGATGAAAATTGTTTTTCTCCTTTGTTCGCCGGATATCAATGGCGGCACGAATGTCATCCTCGAGCATGCCGGAGGGTTGCAGCGGCTTGGTCACGAGGTAACAATCGCCACCTTGGAGAAAGTGGCTCCTTCCCGCCACAGTTGGCACCGGGAAGGGGGATCCGTCAGCTGGAAAACACTGCATGAATTGCAGGGCCAAAGCTACGATTGCGCCATCGCCACCTGGTGGGAAAGCCCCTATCTGCTGAGCAGGATAGCGGCGACGCACGCTGTCTATTTTGTCCAGTCCATCGAATCGAAGTTTTTCCCGGTTGAAGATCCGGCAAATCTGGATACCAGAGACCACTCTCTTGGGGCCGACCGCTGCAATAACGGCTACTACTTTTCCCTGCCGATCATTACCGAGGCTTCCTGGATAAGGGATTTTCTTGCAACCCATTACAATCACGAGCCGTATGTGGTACGCAATGGTATTCGCAAGGAACTTTACTGTGATGAAGCGGTAATCGCACCGCGCAAAAAAGGATCTTTACGGGTGCTGATCGAGGGACCCGTCGATGTATTTCATAAAAATGTCCCGAGAACCGTCGAACTTTGCCGTCAGGCCGGAGTTGATGAGATCTGGCTTTTAACTTCGTCGCCGGTCGAGTCCTTTCCCGGAGTCGATCGGGTATTTTCCCGAATTCCCTTCGACCGGACTCCGCCGGTGTACCGATCATGCGATGTTCTGGTAAAACTGAGTTATGTGGAGGGGATGTTTGGGCCGCCGCTGGAAATGTTCCATTGCGGCGGCACCGCAATTGTCTACGATGTCACCGGCCATGACGAATATATCCGGCACGGCATCAACGGTGTGGTGATTGAAAGAGATGATGAACAGGGGGTAGTAGACGCATTAAGAGATCTGAAAACCAATGATACGCTTCTTGCTTCTTTATGCAGAGAGGCCTCTGCCACCGCGGCCGAGTGGCCCGACTGGACCACAGCTACCGCCTGGTTTGCCGAAGCTCTTGCCGCGATCGGCCGAACCAGACCCATCAGCCGGACCTATCTGCAAAATATCGCCGAAACCTTTACCACCTACCAGACGCTGCAACTCCAGTCACGCGAATTGGCAAGGTTTGCGCAACGGGAACAAGCAGGCGCTGCCGAGCCCGGCACCAATGATAATTTCGTGCAGCTCTATGGGGATGCGCTGGTGAGTGATTTCCAAGCCTTGCCCTGGGCTCATTACCGCTGTGGAGAAAGAACCGAAATCCGAATTCCTGCCAGGATACAAGGCAGGAAATTGCAGCTGAGGATCGATCCTAGTGTACGGATCGGCATAATCTTATTGTATTCGTTGCGCATTATCCAACAGGCCGATAAAAAGGCGATAGTCGAATATCGACCGCAAAGCGGCTTTGATCAGCTCTATCTGACAGGTACGGCAAAATGGTTGCAGAGAGGCGAAGACCACTGGGTTGTCGAGTCATACGGTAACGATCCGCAACTGTTTCTACCGATAATCGAAGGCCTGGATGACACCCGGGACATTATTGTGGAGGTATCAATGCAGGAGATGGGATTAAGTGAATATATCTCACGGCAGGAAAAAGCGCCTGCCAACCGTTCAATATTGAGCAGGTTGAAGTCCCTTGGAATCCCGGGACTAGTGGTGGCCTATATTCTGATGTTTTCCACGGAATGGGGAGTCGGCAAACCGGTCCCCGTCATTCTCGATACCGACATTTCTTCCGATGTCGATGATGCCGGAGCGGTTGCCGTCCTTCATTCTCTTGCCAATGAAAGCAAAGCCGATATTCTTGCCATGATGGTCTCCGCCGTTAATCCATCTGCCGAAGGGTGTCTGCACGCGCTCAATGCCTACTTCGGCAGACCCGAGATTCCCATTGGCGTGATTTCCGGCGAAGGTGTTTCGGACGAATCAAAATATACCGACGTCATCGGTAAAGAGTTTGCCGTAGACCGTGGCGAGCAAGGTGTTGCCGGTCTGGAAGTCGTATCGTTGTACCGGGAGATTCTCTCCCGGCAACCGGACCAATCCGTTATGATTATAACCATAGGCTACCTGACCAATCTGAAAAATCTGCTCATTTCCGGTCCGGACAGCACCAGTCCGCTTACCGGCCGGGAGTTGGTTGCCAGGAAGGTAAAAAAGCTGGTAACCATGGGCGGCCAATATCCGAAGGGCAGGGAATGGAATTTTTATCAAGACCATGAGGCGACAACGCTGGTAGTTGCCGAGTGGCCCACGCCGATATTTTTCTGCGGTTTTGAAAGTGGAGTAAAAGTGTTGACCGGCAGCGGCTTGCGACAAACTTCTGCGGCCAATCCCCTGCGCCGAAGCTATGAACTCTATAACGGCCTCACCGACCGGTCAAGCTGGGATCAGTTGACGGTCTTGTACGGGATTGAAGGACTGGGGGATGCCTCATCAACCAAAACGCCGCTGTTCACAATTGTTGGCGGCACCAACACCATCCTGCCCGATGGCTCCAACGAATGGCGGAAAAATCCTGTCGGAAAGCATTATTACCTTCAAAATACGCTTTCAAATGAGGAACTGAGGGAGCGAGTTGAGCAGCATATGATCGATGCAATTATCAAAATCGAGAGTAAGTAGTGCGAAAGCTCTTTTCCCTGATGCCGGCATCAGTCAAGATTCTGCTATTGTTTCTTGTTGTATTTGCCTGGTTTTTCTGCACGGAATGGTACAGCCCGGCACAGCTGATCATCAGTGGAAGTGCGCCGACCAAAGATGGCCTGCTGCAAATCGGTTGGGAAAGTGGCGAAGGATATAATCGATATGAATCGAGACGTTTTTTTCTGAATAGCTTTCCTGAAGGCGGTGAGAATACTACTGTCGCAATCCGATATACCGGCGAAAAACATCCTGCTTCACTCAGCTCGGAGATAATTTGCAGCGGAATAGCTGTTGACAATCTGGACTTGGATTTATCCACCGTTATTGTCCGCGGCGAGCAGCTTGCCGGCAGAAAGGCCATTCGCCTGTCACAACCGGGAGATGAAATAGTCTTCGATGCCAACGCACGGGAGTCGGTAGAAATACAAATCGACACCAATAACCAGTCCGGCAAGGTTGAGATCACCGTCAACGGCAGATCAAAAACCATTGATCTCTATTTTGCCAATGTTGAAGCGAAATCGCTCACCTTTCGATATTGGCTTGTTGGCCCTGAAGGAGAGTTCCGGGTCACAATGGACATGCCCCGCTACCGGGTAAAATCCTTGACAGTAGCCAATGGCAATCCGAAAAATGAGGTATTCGTCGACGAAATACGTATTGTCACTGATAGCATTGGACGTGTTCTTTTCGAAGGTCAGCATGAAAAGCTGGAAAATATCGCTTTTCGGCGCGTGAGCCTTCCGCAGAAACATTATTTCCATCCTGTTCAATTCCTTTTTCAGCTCATTTTTGCGGCTCTTACCACCTGGATCTTGACGGCGTGCTGGCGGATATATACCCGCTGCAGATCGACCGGTGGGATTTTTTTCCAAAAGCGGCGTGTTTTCTGGGTCTTCTTTGCAGTTTCACTGGCGGTTTTTTCCGTTTGGCTGCTTGCTTTTTGGCCCGGTATAATGTCGGTCGATTCTTTAAAGATCTGGCGAGCTTCCGTTTTGCCGGAAGTCTTTCTCAATGACCATCCGTTATTAAACGTTGTTTTTTACCGATATCTTGTCGGGATATGGAATAACACGGCAGTCGTGCCGATTTTTCATATTGTTACGATGTCGGGGGTACTGGCTTATACTTTTTATGTGATCCATCAGCAGGGGGTTGCGCTTAAGCTTTTAATTCCGTTTTATCTTCTTATTGTTACTTCCGTTCCTGTCGGTTTGTATAATGTCGTCTTGTGGAAGGATATTCCTTTTGCATTGCTCATTGTCTTTTGGGCGTTTTCCCTCGCTGATTTTTATCGCAGGAGAAGGGAAGGGGAATTCTCCCTGACCAAAGAACAGATTTTTGCTCTTTTGCTGTTACTCCTGGCTCTGGCATTTACCCGGCATAACGGTCTTGTATATTTGGCTGTTGTCCCAGTGTATCTGGTAATGTTGCGGCTGGTGCCGATCAGACTTGTCACTATTATTCTTGTGGCAGGAGTTGGCGTGGTTGGCGTGGGCTTTCTTTTGCTTGCAAGCGACCGGTTAATGCCCGGCGGAAACTATCTTTTTTCTCAAGGGGCCGGTTTTCTAGGTAGTCTGCTGCAAAAGTCGATTCCCGATCTTGTTGTTGAAGCATGGAGAAGTTATTGGGGTATTTTTAATATAAATCAAAAGGAATCGGCTTGGGATCTCTGGCACTATTTTTTGAATGATCGATTTTCCTACAGCTTTTTGATCCATGCCGGATGGAGCGATGTCTACAAATATCTTGTCAATGAACCTGTCTTTCGACAATTGACCGATTTTGCCATGTCGGTATACTGGAAGTCATACGAAGTGCCATATGTGTATATGAGCTGGAATCCGGTACATTTTCTTGTCCTTTATGTGTTGGCTGTTCTGTTGTTGCCCAAATTTCCACTCACTGCGATTTTCAGTAGTTTTATTCTGGTGCAGGTGCTCACCTTGATCGTAGTAGTTGACGTGATGAACTGGCGCTATTATTACTTCGCTTTTCTCGGGGGGTATCTGCTCGTTCCGTTAATGCTGCTGGATATGCAAAAAGGAAGGAAGAAAAAGGTGACAGCAGGAGAGTTGATCAATGAAATTTAGCATAATCACGCCCAATTATAATGGTG
>LADS01000069.1 GCA_000961725.1 Desulfobulbaceae bacterium BRH_c16a | reverse complement strand
AACCGTGTTCAGCGACTAACCGAGCAAGTCCGGTTTCAGTCCAGGCAAGGTCGTCAACACAAGCTAATCGAGGCCCTTCAGTCTATGCGCGGAATTTCTCTGATTATTGCCGCAACAATAGCCGCCGAACTGAGCGATCTCACTCGTTTTGAAAACCCGGAAAAACTTATGGCATTTCTTGGTCTTATCCCTTCTGAACATTCAAGCGGCGCGTGAGCAAAGGTTCGATCACCAAAACAGGGAACGGACACGTACGCAAAGCCTTAGTGACAGCAGCTCATGCCTATCGATTCCCGGCAAGAAAAAGCAAGGCCATCCGTAAACGACAAGAAGAATTACCCGTAGGAGTGATCGATATTTCTTGGAAAGCTCAGTGTAGACTTTGTACCCGCTATCAGTATTTAACGGCAAAAGGGAAAAATGTGAATGTTACTAAAACAGCAATTGCCAGAGAGATCGCAGGTTTCTCCTGGGCAATTGCACAGGAACTATCCAAGGCAGCCTGATTGTTTGCATAATAAAGCTGAGTGTAGCTATGATCATTTACGGCTTGCTGCGCTCGCCGGTAGTAGGTTTAACGCATTAAGGACCAATGAACAGGAAGTGAAAACCAAAAAGGCTGGACGATCACCTGCCCAGCCTCCCATTCATCGGTCACTCACCACGGCGCTCGGGTCGCTCCTCAGCGTTGCCCTATCCTCCGGGTGAGCTCTGGCAGTATAACAAGAAGAGAACAACAACGCAGTAAATTGTTAAATTTTATCAGCAATTCCAAAATAAGATTTTACATCAAAGGAGTGTGTTAGGAAAAATCACAATAACTCTTTCAATTCATCGCCAGGGGCGCGGTCACGGTCAGGAGAATCCTCGAGCCTCCTATGGGAATAAGCAATAGCTGAAACTCCCGGCTCTAGATAGAGGTAGCTCCACGACGAAGCCAATTCATTCGGTACCCAACCCGCGCATATCAGACTGATCAACCGTCGTTACACGATGATCCCGCCTCTGGTCATGAACTGAAAGATTACTAATTAACCTCGTTGCAAACTGATAATCAGTAAAAAAGAGGCAATGGATTGCTGTTTATTATTGACAGTGCTAACCATATCAGGAGGCTGTCCTATCGACGGGCTCAGGAGTTGATCTCCTGCCGGATTGCCTGGGCCAAGTGTGTCACGCTGAGCGGTTTGGGCAGGTAATGGGATATGCCCAGGGCCCTGATCCTTTCCCTGTCGGGATGATTATGGCATCCCGATGTTACTACCGCCCGCTGGCCGGGAACAAGCAGGCGAATCTCCTTGAATGTCTCATAGCCGTTCATTCCCGGCTCCATGATCATATCCAGAAGAAGCAGATCGACCGGTTCCTTTTTCAGGTGCTGGATTGCCTGTTCTCCGTTTTCCACGGTAAACGGCGTGTAGCCGAGTCGCTTGAGAATGGACGAAGTGATGACTCTCTGGCTTTCCATGTCATCGACGACCAACACTTTTTCCCCTTTGCCCAGAAGCGACTCAAGAGACAGTGTCGAGGTCGAAAATTCTTCATTTCCGCAGCATGTGGGGAAAAAAAGTTCGAAAACGGTGCCTTGTGCATTGCTCTTCAGATCGATGTAGCCGGAATGATCCCGCATGGTGTGCATAATAATGGTGAGTCCCAGTCCGGTGCCGCTGTTGCCCATCTGTTTCTGAGAATAAAACGGTTCAAAAATATGGACAAGGTGTTCCGCCGCTATGCCGTTTCCGGTATCTGCAACGCCAAGAACTTCGTACTGGCCGGGAGGAATGGCTTCATACCCCTTGTAAGGTTCAATGAAGGTCCGCCTGGTTGTATAGACGGAGATGGTGCCTTGATCGTCGATCGCCTCGGCCGCATTTCTGACCAGGTTAATCAGGGATTTTGTCAGTTGAATGGGAGTCACTCTGATGTTGCCGAGACGCGGATCCAGATCAAATGTAACTTTCTTGTCGGGGAACGATCGAGATTGGTGCAAGTAGTCCAGGGAATCCCGATATTGTCTTATCATATCGTTGAGATTGCGGATTTCCTTTTTACAGGTGGAACCTCGGGCGATGGTCAAAAGATCGGAGACTACGGCCGCAGCTTGCTGTCCTGCCCTTTTGATCCGGTCGATATCGGCCCGGTATCTGGCATTGGCGGGCATGTCGAGCAGCAGGAGTTCGGGAAAGGATACGATACTGGTAAGGATGTTGTTGAGATCATGGGCTACGCTGCCGGCCATGAGGCCGATGGACTCCATGCGCATGGCGTAGGTCAGTTTTTCCTCCAGCTTGGTTCGCGACAGTTTCTCCTGCCTGCGCCGGGTAAGGTCGCGAATTGCCGCCACCCAGCGGTATGTTCCGCTTTCCATGATTCGTTTCAGCCGAAGCTCCCCGGGGAAAACCGTCCCGTCGGCACGAATTCCTTCAAATTCGGATACCTGCAGGATGTCGTCGACCGAACCTTGGATAAAGGGGGCAGGAAGTGCCAGGCCGGGGATGAAGGTACTCAGCGAGTAACCCTGGACTTCGCTTTCGGTGATGCCGAAAAGCTCACAAAACTGAGTGTTCACTTCGCAGATACGTTCATCGGAAAAGACAACGATCGCTTCCCATGTCGCCTCTGAGAGTCGTTGGTATTTGTTTTTGCTGGCGAGCAGTTCTTTTTTCAGCAGGCGGTTCTCCGTTGCCCGTTTGAGGGTCAGGACAACCTGCTCCGGCTGACAGGGTTTGGTGATATAGTCATAGCAGCCACATCGCACGGCCTGCATCGCCGAGGTTACAGTTGCCTGGCCGGTAAGGATGATGACGGCGCAATCCGGATCTTTCCGGGTGATGTATTCGGCGATTTCAATGCCGTTGAGGTCGGGAAGGTGCAGATCGAGGAGGACAGCCGAATATTCTCTGGTCTTGATACAGGTAAAGGTTTCCCTGCCGGAGGCTGCCGTATCCACATCGAAGCCTTCGCCATGCAGAATACGTTTCAGGCTGGCGGTGAAATGATGCTCATCGTCTACTACTAAGATTGTATCCGACATAATTTCAAGAGTCTTCACGAAATTCTCAAGCTGCTGCTTCTCTGGATAATGCCCTCGAACAAACTAGATGAATTCAATTCATATGTCAAATGAATAGTGATATCAGTATCTCTAAAGAATTTAACAGCTTCCGGGATCAAGATGGCGAGCTAAGCCAACTGTTCGGGCGCCGCCGGAAGATCGACAATGAAGTGAGTTTCACCGGTTTTTCCGGTGGTATGGCAGATTTTTCCCTTAAGGTCGGTCACAAGTTTTTTGACGATAGCCAGGCCGAGGCCGACATGGCCATCGCCCTTGGTTGAATGGCCGGCCCGGAACAGGTGGTCGGCTATGGCAGGAGCGATGCCGGGTCCGTTGTCGGCTACAGTGATGATGATCCGGTCATTCTCTGCCGTTTCGCTTGCAGGCTGGAAGCGGCTTTCCACTCGTATCCGGTCGTTGGTACCGACGGCATCGAGGCTGTTGCTTAACAGGTTGATGAGGATTTGCCGCAGGCAGCCGGGGCTGGTCCATATCCTTGGAGTTTTGGGATCGCCACTGTATTCGAGGGAGACGTTTTTGGAAAGCAGGGCGGACCGCTTAAAAAGATGCAGGGTTTCACCGATCAGGGCATGCATATCGGTCAGTTCCCGGCCGTTCGGTTGCGGAGGAGTCGACAGGTCATTCAACTGCCTGCTGATCCTGCCGATTCTATCAAGTTCCCCGCCGATGATGCCGAGATCCTCCCGCATAGTTTGACTGCGGTTATCCCCCATGCCGAGAAGCGAGAGATAGTTCTGGATAATGGCAAGGGGATTGGCGATTTCATGGGCGAGGGTGCGGGCAATTGTTTCAATTGCGGCGGTTCTCTCCCGGGCTAACGCTTCAGCCTGTCGATTCTTGATGCTCTCCAGACATAAGCGGCTGCCGATGTGCGAGGACAGAAGGAGAATGCTGCCCTCTATTCCGGCAAAGGAGTGTGCCGATTCGCCGGTGGCGGCCAGCAGCAGAACTCCACGCTGTGTCTCTTTGATGGTGAAGGGAACGGCAAACAGAGCATCTTCGGCAAAAGCGTCAAAAAGAAGAGTTTCGATTTCGTCCGGGGTGTTGTTCCCCTTCTTCTCGATATGGATGGTTTTGCAATCCCGGAGCGCTTGACCGATGCGGAAGGCAGCCTCGGCTGGAGCGATCCGCAGCCCTTTCAACCTGCGGGCAACCCGGTTGCGAAAGGAGCCGTGGGCTGCAAGCAGGGTGTTCCTTTCATCAGGAAGCAGCAGAATGCACTTATCGATTTCAAAAAGTATCTGAAGACTCTCTTCAAGCACAAGAAAAGCGCGGTTAAGTGTTTTTGCCCGGATAAGATTATCGAGAAGCCCGGAAACCTGCGCGAGAGACTGTACCTTTTTTCGCAATGTGTCGCGGTTCTGTGCAGCCGGTTCGGATTGTTCTGTCAACTGGCGTGCTGCCGGCACAGCTATTCCGAGAGATTCGGCAAACCCTTGTACTCTCTCGAGCTGGTTTGACCTGATAGCTGTCAGCTCCTCATACGTACTCTGCAGTTGTTTGGCTGCCTGTTTTATCAGGGACTGCCGGGCGAAGTGATTGCCGGCCAGCAGATTCGCCAGGGCGGTGATGCGGGAAAGCATCTGGTCGTCCGGCAGATCGGCGGGAGGGAAGTGGTGTTGAGCAATCGCCCGGGCAAGGGACGGGTTGAGGTTCCAGTGCTGAATGAGTCTGGCGCCTGCCTCGGCATGGGTGATGCCCACCGCCTGCCTTTCCTGTTGAAGGAGCTCCGGGTTACCCGCATATGTCTCAAGTATTTTTTCGTATTCCTCGCCAAAACAGATACTGAGCAGGTATTTGCCGATGTCGTGCAGAAATCCTGCCAGATAGGACTCGGTGGGGCTGGCGCAGCCGCTGCGTTCGGCGATCTCCTTTGCCAGCAGGGCGGTGAGGAGCGAGTGGTGCCAGAACTCCTCTAAAGCCTGGTTCGGCGTGCCGGTCCGGTCCTTGAAAGTTTCATGCACTGCTACGGAGATGGCCAGGTTCCTCACCGAATCGATGCCAAGATAGATGACGGCTTGTTCGATATTGATAAATGTCGATCGTGCCCCGAGAAAAGCGGAATTTGCCAATTTAAGAATTTTAGCAGTGATCGTCACATCTTGAGCCACAATCCTGCCCACCCTCAGAATATCCGTATCGGGGTCGTTGCACACCTCGAGCAAGCGAATCACAGCCTGGGGTAAGGCAGGCAATTGAGTAGCAAACAGCAGCAGTCGATTACCCGATTCTTGTTTTTGCATAGTGGAAGAAACCGAATTTATTATAAGAGTAAGTGTTTCTTGCTTGCTGTACCAGATTTTTCCCCGAGGTGAAAGGTTTTTTCGTTACGGTGGGAAGCGGAGAAGATGCTGCTGTGGATGTGTAAGCGGGGCCTATTTCGATTGAGATCGAAGTGAACCTTTTCTTCTGAGGGTTGTGCCGTCGATGAGCTTAAATATGTCGGGATCTTGAGTTTTGTATACTTTAACACCATCGATAGAGTCGAGGTAAAGATTCTTTGAGTGACTCGAATCTCCTGAGTAATGGGTGATTATATCCTGGCATACGACAATTTTCTTAATTTCCTGGTTGTCGTCGACCACCATTATCGATCCGATAAGTTCTTGTTTTCTGCCCATCGCTTCGTTTTAAGAAAATTTTGGTTGATGTTCCCGGGGATTCCTGCTGCGAAGAACAAATTTTAAGGAGCCGCGGTCAGACCCCGATTGGCAGGAGACTGCACACCAAAAGCACAAGGATGGAAAAACATTCAATCGTTTCCTTGTGCAAGTTGGTCTAGCACCATACAAGGGGTATTTAGTTCAGTCTCCCCCTTGTGGGCGATAAGTACCTTCACGAAAATCATTCCTGAAAAACATGAATTGAATTTCTAAGATACTAAAAGTTTTTAACACAATCGGCTGTAATTGGCAATTGCGGTAAATACCCATTTATGTGGGATTATGCATGCCCAACAAATAATTTCCTGAAAAATTAAAAAAACATCATGATTTTCTGAGGTTCCCAGGTTGTTTCTCGAGAACTCATTGCGAACGTAAGCTGTGATGGAAAACAGTTTTTCAGGGAATTTATGAATAATTGAGGCGGGTCGTTCTGTGCGCAATGTGCAGGATGTGAATTGTCTTTATTTTAAGGCTTCGAAAAGTTCGCGAAGATTTGTTTTGTGTCTTTCGCTGAGAAATGTCAAAAGCCTGTTGCAGCTGCTGCTTATGACCGTATCTTTTGGAATTCCGATTTCTTCAATGAGTGCCCTGCATTCATCAAAACGCCCTACGTTACAGGCAATATGAGCATCGCTGCCAAAGATCAGGTTGCCATTATGACGGGCAACGGCCTCTGCAAGGGCTGCACAGTTTTTTGCGCTGCCGGGGCGTGAAGTCGTGAAAGAGGAGTTGTTGATCTCCACCAGAACCTTGTATGCCGCGGCGGCCAGGGCGATCTCATCAACATCGACCGGGAAAGCGGGGTTTCCGCCATGGGCGAAGACATCTATCAGGCCTGAAGCCATGGCCTTGACTACTGCCTTGGTATGCTTGGATTTGGTTGTCGGGGCAAGCACCGTTTCATGAAGACTGGCCAGAACAATGTCCAGTTGCTGCTGCATCGCTCGATCGATATCGATTTCTCCGGTGAGATTGATGATATTTGCCTCAATGCCCCGCAAGATGCCAACGCCATTCATCAGCCGCGGAATCACCCGCATGTTGGCAAAGAACCAGACATGCGGACCTCCCGGCATGGCCGGACCGTGTTCCGTCAGAGCGAGCAGCTTGATGCCTCTTGATGCCGCGGCGGCAACGTTTTCGGCAAGAGTGCTATAGGCATGGCCACTGGCAATGGTGTGGGTGTGAATGTCTATTTCAATGTGCATAAAGTTGCCGGACGGCATTAAAGGTTATAAAAACGAGACCATAGCGAGTATTCGTCAGCCATAAACCAATTCTCCCCCGGCGTATCCGAGACCACTGGCGCAGGTGAGGCAAAGCAGATACATGAGCAGCATTTTGCCTTGGGATGCACCTTTTCTTTTCAATATGACCGATACTGCCAGCAGCACGGTAAGAAGCGCTGCAAGAGCCATTTTCGCAATTATATAGTTGTTCCAGGAGCCCTCCTGAAACTGCAGCCAATCGAGAATGCCTGCACCCATTACCGGAAATACCGCGAGAAGAGCAAAAACAGAACAATGGAAAGCTGTCTGCGAGAAAGTACCGTTTCCCGTCATCAAGCCGAACAGGGAAAAGGTCACCATACCGATGATCATTCCCATTGGTATATGGGTGAGCATGGGGTGAAGGGGATGTGAAAAGCCTATACCTGCCATAAATGAATAAAGACTTTCAACCATGGGGTTCTCCTTCGTAAAGAAAAGAGATGAGTAGTGGTGCCCCGCCGAGAGCGAGGCAGAAAAGGGCAAAAGGCCTTAGAGAGTTAATAGTAATCATTATTGAAAATGTAAAGGTCAATCTGCTCCTTGAACCGATGATTCCTTCTGGTTCTTTTTCTGATATTACGGTTCCTTAAGACTTTTCAGGTAGGCATAGATTTCCGCCGCATCCTGCTCGGAGATTTTCGATTCGGGAAAAGGCGGCATGATCGAAGCGTCGGTTTTCCTGAGTTTTCGCACAAAACTGCCAAATCCCATGTCCAGACCGGCAATACTTACCGCCTTGCCATCATACCCATTTGGACCATGGCAAGAGCCGCAGTTATGCATTGTGTACCATTTTTTTCCGGTCTCGGGATCGCCCGGGGGAGCGGCGCAGGCACCGATGATGATAATTGCGAGTAATGAAATCCCGATCCCGGCAATCTTGACTGGCGATGCTGTTGACAATTCTTACCTCTTTTTCGTTTGGAGAATAGGTGACTACGGCTCTTGCCTGTTGTTGAATGGTAAAAAAGGAGGCGTGAAATGGCAAGAAGTAATTGCCGCGCCTCATCTGTTGAGGTGAGAGGAGTCTGTTGCCGAAGGATCGGGTATTGGATAAGAAACAGTTTCTATCCGGTTGTTCTGCAGCGATTTGAGGATGCGGTCCCTGTGGTTTTTCTCTTGATTGAGCAGGATGGCGAAGGGGATCAACCTGTTGTCTTCCTCGAAATATCCGGCATAACAGAAAATATCCCGCATGGTTCCCGATTTCAGCTGGATGCCGTCATGGGGGCTGAGAAGGCTTGCAAAAGGTGCAAACCGGTTGAGTATCTGGACGAGTGCCGTGGCAGTGATACGGTTGTGCCGCGACAGCCCCGAGCCTTCCACCATGTGAATCTCTGTCGGCGGGATGTTAAGGGTATTCCCGATATAATCGGCAAAAAAATGCTGGGATTTCTGCCAGGTGGCAGGTTGTCCGGACGATTTGAGGCCGCATGCCAGATAGAGCTGATTGGCGATGAAGTTGTTCGATTTTTTAAGGCACGCCCTGACAATTTCGCTCAGGGAAAGGTTGTTTTTGTAGATAAGGTAAGACTTCTGGCCTTCAGGAACCATTTTCATCCTCGGGCTGCTTTTGACGAGAATACCGGCCTGCTGCAGTTGCGCGGAAAAAAGCTCGCCGGTATAGCGAAGCGTCGGTGAAAGGCCGGGCGTCCCCGGAAACGCGGAGAGGTTGACCCGGTGGAAACCGGCAGAAAGCCTGGCGCCTATTTCCCGCATTAAAGGCAGCGTCGGCGTCTGCGCTTCGCCTGAACTGATGGTCCCGTTTTTTGCAACCAGTATCGGCAGGGCATTGAAGTTCACGACAAGTGCACCGTTTGGCGCATCGTACGAGCGGGTGGAATTCTCGCTTCCCGCAGTTGGACCTTCGAGGGCGAAAACACTTTCATCCATAAAAATTGTGCCGACCTGCCGTACCCCGGACTCGTAAAGCTTCCGGCCGATATCGAGAACTGTTTCCGAAGTGAGAAAGGGATCTCCATGCCCTTGTATGTACAGATTGTTTTCAGCATCAAGGAAGAGATGAGTATCGAATCGGTATTCTCCGCCGAGAATTTCCAGGGCAGCCAGACTGGTCAGGATTTTGAGAGTCGAGGCCGGGATGAAGAGTTCGTTTGCCCGGTGGGCCCTGGTTCCGGTGCCATCCTCGACCAGATACCCACCATGGAAAATGAGTTCAGCTGCCTCCGCCGAACGTGCAGGATGGGGGTGAGCTATGACCGTCGTTAAGACCGCGAGACAAAGAAGAAAAACCGGGAGCTGTCTCCTGGATACGGTCTTCTTGAGATTGCTTAAGGTTACAGGCATGGGCTCAGCTCTCCGCCAGTGCCCGCCAGCCTGTCTTCAGTATTTTTGTGGATAAAACCTCTTTTTCGTCCAGGCCTAGAATCCGCTGCATCGCTTCAATCGGTTTGATCCCCGGCTGGGTACTGATCCCGACCATTTCTATATGCACAGTATCGGCGCCGCTGATCGCAAACAGCCTGATCAATGGTCGAATGTCTATTTCGGTGGTTTTGCCTTTGCGGGTCTTGGCCACTGGATAGCGCTCGCTTTGCATGAATTTACGGGCATTTTCCATTTCCTGATCGGTAAATGCCCTGGCGAGGGTAAGAATATACGATGTCAGAATACTTTGCGGCATCTTCCCCGAGTGGGGTTCAATCAGGGTTACCGAAAGCCCGGGCACCAGCTTGTCGTTAAGACGGGTGACCGTTTCCGCACAGTTTTTGAGGGGCTGGGCAAGGTCCACGATGATGAACTCGGCCAGACTCTCGGTCCCCGCGGCCAGGGCAGGGCCGAACGATACCTTGGGCGATGGGTTGAAACCCTGGGTGTAGTTAAGAGGAAGAGCTGCCCGGCGCAGGGAGCGGAAGATTGCCTGGAGCATTTCGAGATGACCCAGATAGCTGATATTGCCCCGCCTGGAATAGTGGACAATGTACTTGAAATGGCCGCCGTCGATTCTTTTCCCTGGTGTCTCGGGAACTCTGACTTGTACCGCTTGATCCGACTCGGCCACTGCCGCACCGGATTTGTTGCAGACCACTGGGGAGAGTGTTTTGAAATCGCAGAGGCCGCACTTCTGGCAGGCGTGGTAGCGACAGTCCGGGGTGTACATTTCGTTTTTGCCCTTTTCCAGTTCGTCGATCAGGAACTGCCGGTCGACTCCTGTGGAAAGGTGATGCCATGGCTGGGGCTCATCGCTTGGCCTTGCCCGCAGGTAGTCCGCCAGCTCGAGCCCGCAATCTTCCGCCGCCCGTTGCCAGCGGGGCAGATTGAAATGTTCATCCCAGCCATCGAGGCGCGCACCGTCCAGCCAGGCTTTTACCATCAGTCCTGCAAGACGCCTGTCGCCACGGGAGAAAACACCTTCAAGAAAACTCTGTCTCGGGCTATGATATCTGAGATTACAGCCTTTGCCGGGCAGCCGCTCTTTCAGCTGCTGGATGCGTGCGATGCTTTCCTCCACGCTCAATTGTTTTTCCCATTGGAAAGGAGTGTGGGGCTTGGGGATGAAGGTCCCCACGCTGACGTTGATCTGTTTTTTCCCTTTTATCGAGGACCTGTTGCATTCCGCGAGTATCTTCCGTACCAGGCCGGCAATTTCGTCGATATCCTCTTCCGTTTCTGTCGGCAACCCGATCATGAAATAGAGTTTTATCGTCCGCCACCCATAGGTGAAGGCGTCCCGGCAGGTGGCGAGGAGGTCTGCCTCGGTAATGCCCTTGTTGATCGTTCTTCGCAGCCTTTCGCTGCCGGCTTCCGGTGCCAGAGTAAAGCCGGTCTTGCGGACTTTTTTTACCTGGTCCATGACCGCCGGGGTCAGGGTTCCGACCCGCATGGAGGGCATGGCGACCGATATGAGACGGTCGGAAAAAGTGTTCATCAGCGCCGGAAGAGTCTGGCTCAGGCAGGAATAGTCCCCCGTCGACAGGGACAGCAGGGCAAGTTCTTCAAAGCCCGAATCGGCGATACCGCACTCCGCCAGTTCCATAATTTTTTCCGGGGTCCGTTCCCTGACCGGACGATAGGTAATCCCTGCCTGGCAGAACCGGCAGCCTCTGGTGCAGCCCCGGGCGACCTCGATCCCCAGCCGGTCATGGACTATTTTGGCGTTTGGTACGATCGGGTGCTTCAGGTGCTCAATCTCATTGAGATCCCTGAGAATCCTCCTGCCGATGCTGTCTTTTTTGCCACCTGTGCGGCGAATTGCCCGGACATGGCCCAGGGCGTCGTATTCCGGTTGGAAATGGCTTGGAACATAGACCCCGTCAATTTCGGCAAGCAGGTCGAGAAGATCGTTTTTTGCAAGGTCTTCAGGCTTGTGTCTGACAAGAACATTTCCAATTTCGACAATAGCTTCTTCCCCGTCGCCGAGCAGGATCGCATCAAAAAAATCGGCCACCGGCTCCGGGTTGAAAGATCCGGCCCCGCCGCCCAGCAGCAACGGGAAGGAGCTGTCCCGATCCCGCGAATAAAAGGGAATGCATGCAAGATCGAGAATCGTCAGGATATTGGTGTAGCAGAGTTCATACGGAAGAGTGATGCCGATAACGTCGAAATCTTTGAGTGGACGTGAAGATTCCAGGCTTTTCAGCAGAGCTTTCGATTCTCTCAGCAACTGCTCGGCGTCGATATCCGGGCAGTAGCAACGTTCGGCCAGGATATTGTTCTGCCGGTTCAGTATATGATAGAGAATCTGCAATCCATGATGCGACATGCCGATCTCGTACAGGTCGGGAAACACCAGGGCAAAGCGGATTGCACGCGCATCCCATTGCGTATATACTGCATTGTATTCCTGACCGAGATAACGGCCTGGTTTGGAAATCGAGGAGAAAATCGTTTGATCGGTCATTAGATTCTTGTTTGCGTCTTAGAGGTTTGTTTTCAGATTCTGTATGTAAAAAACATGAGTCTCTCCCACGCCCGGAATCGTAAAGCCCTCAGAGGGCTTTGAAGAGATTCCTGTTGCGGCAGGTTCCATGGAAGAATGTCAGAGGTCGCCATATCTCTGCGTGTTATTCTTGTTTGCCAGTCCCAGTCCCACCATTTACTGAAATTTGGTTGACTTTTCAAGTCGGGATGAGGTAATCAAAAGAGTCACACATTGTTATTTTCGATAAGCATTCGTAATAATATATAAAAAAGGATTGTGTCCGATGAGGTGGTTATTCTTGCTTGTTGCTTTTGCCGGGATGGGTTTATCGGTTCCCTCAGTAACATTCGCAGAAACAATAAATACGGTGAAAATTGAATCGATTACCCATGCAGTCGGGTCCGAAGGGCAAGAGACTGTAGCTTTCAAACTGAGTGGCCCTGCGGTGCCGAGAATATTTTCCATCAAGGGTGATAATCCCCGTGTGGTTATCGATTTTCCTGGAAGCAAGTATCTGGGGAAAAACGGTATCCCGCTGACTGACGGCAAACTGGCGACGGCCATTCGCATAGGGCTGCATCAGACTCCCGAACAGAAGACCCGCATCGTAATCGATCTGGCAAAGGATCCCGTTGTCCGGTACACCCACGATTATTCCGAAGCTGACAATACTTTCACAGTTGAGCTTACCTCTGAAGCAGGCGAGCCGCAGAAAAAAACCGATCCGGCCGGTCGGCCGCAGAGCCCGAAGGATCTGCCGACTCCGGAAACCTCGGCTGCCGGGCCTCTTGACGGAAAACCGGTCCCGCCTGTTCTTCCCAAACGGGAAACGAAGCAAGAACAACCGGTTCAGGAAACCGGAAACGGTGCCGTGTCTCCTCAGCTTCTCGAAATATCCTTTGACGACAGCTCGAACAAAGGCGAGATGGTTCTGTTTCACCTGAATGATTTTCATCCACCTGCCGTTTCTGCCGTAGAAAAGGAAAATCCACGGGTGCTGTGTGATTTCATGGAAATGGAGTTGGGAACGGGGGTCCAGGAAAACATCCTCGCCAATGGCAAATACATCCACCGCATTCACACCACAAAACATACAAACCCGGACAAGGTACAGGTTGTGCTCGAACTTTCTCCCGACAGGGATTATGATCTGCAGCAGGTTTTTTTCAAGAACGACAATCTCTTTGTTCTTATCGTCAATGAATTGCCTCCCGGCAACGCAGATCAGTAAATGAGTGCCCCTGAAGTTCGGTTACGGCATGAACTGTTTCAGGTAACCCGGCGGAGCAGACAACTGGAAACGTTTTTTCTCTGCCGTTATTTGCACATCTGAGAACTTCAGGCGGATGTCCGTACCGTAGTCGAGGCCGGTTATGTTCACTTCGTGGGGTTGCCGGCATTTTTCCTGATCCTGCCAGCCGTCATATGTCACTTCTGCAATCTTTTTTCCTTCTCCGTTTTCCAGAATGCGGGCAAGGATTATCTCGGTTTCCGGATCAACCAGCAGATGGCTTTGGCCGGCGGACTCACCTGTTTCATGACGATATGTGATCCAGATTCCGCGGGCCTGCCGATCTTCATGGATGGCGGAGATGGTTTGGCTGGAATGGGTATTTCGCGCCATGATCCACTCGCCCCAGCTTTTGCTCAGTATTTCGGCAGGCAGGTTGTAGCGCAGGCCGAAAGATCTCATGCTGCCGGCCATATATTTCCTGTCCGGAACATGAATAGCCTGAAAGGATGCATGGTCTCCGGCAACCACAAAGACCGGCTGGCCAAAGGGATTGGTCACCACGAACCTATAGGCTGTCGGCATGGAGAACTCCAGGTAACCGGCAAGAGCCTTTTTCTCGAGAGCATTGGTGTAGACAAGAGCGAGGTCTCCATCCAGGGTTTTGCCGCAGGCCTCATGAGTGGCCGCCAGTGAATCCATCAGCCGGCTGGCCTCTTCGTACCGGTCGCCTTCCAGCCGTTCCGTCCAGGGCCTTCTGGCACAGCCGGCAAGCGTGGCGAAGATGAACAGCAGGATGAGCAGCCGGAAAATTCCCGGGCTGGAATTATTCGTTCGCCAGAGCATCGATCTTTTGTTTCAGATTGGATTTTTTCATTTCGTCCTCGAACATTTCGTAGCCCTTGCGGTATATCTCACGTGCCTTGGATGTTTCTCCAAGGGAGCGGTAGACATCTCCTAGATGCTCATAAATATTAGGATCGCCCGGCTCCAATTGCAATGCGCGTTCCAATTCCTGAGCGGCTTTTTCAAACTCGCCCATTCGAAAGTAGACCCAGCCAAGGCTATCTATGATGTATCCATTGTCCGGTTTCAGGTCAACGGCCCGGAGGATATATTCAAGGGCTTTGTCGAGATGGATATTGTTGTCGGCCCAGGTGTAGCCGATATAATTGAGGGCTTCGGCGTGATCGGGCTGCAGTTCGAGAACATTTTCCATTTTGGCCATTGCTTGTTCATACATGCCTTTTTTGTCGAGGAGCAGGCCGTATTCAAAGAAAAGCTGAGGATTGTCGGGATAAATGGTTATTGCCGCCTCCATGAGGGATATCGCGGCGAGGTCTTCTTTTTTTTCCTGGTAGAACGAAGAGAGCAGGGCGTAGAAAAGCGGGCTGCGGCTGGACTCGGAGGCAATATATTTCTTTAATAAGGCAATGGCCTTCTCCGATTTCCCCTTCTCTTTATAGATGCGGCTCTGCAGATAGACAGCTTCCTCGAACTCGGAACTGCCGGGCGCGATATGGCCGATATGCTCCAGTGCCATGTCGGGGTTTTCCTCCTGATACGCAAGCAGGGCAAGCATATAGCGTGATTCGGTATTCTCGGTTTCCCTGGCCAGGCGTAACAGGATTTCCTTTGCTTCGGCTGTCTTTTTTTGCCGGAGCAGCACCTTGCTGACGATGATGTCGACGGCTACCGGGTTCTTGCTGAAATTGCTGATTGTCTTGAGTTCATCCAGGGCCTGATCGTTTTTTTCCATCTCAAGCAGGACCTGAACCCGACTCAGTGCAGCCCGTTCATCAAAAGGATCGTGCTCGACAATGGCGGTGTAGAGGCGTAGCGCGTCTTCATGTTTTTGCTGTGACATGTAAAGGTGGCCAATCTCGTAAGAAAGGTCCTTTGACCAGTTGAGTTCGAGTGCCTTTTCATATTCCCGTTCTGCTTCCGGGTATTGTTCGATCTGAGTCAGAAGCCGGGCAAGGGAGAGATGGGCAAAATAGGAACCGTCATTTTTCTCCACCAGTCGTCTGAATATTTTTTCGGCTTTTTCGTACTGCTCCTGATGACTGTAAAGGAGACCGAGGCGCAGGTGGACGCTGTCATTATCCGGATCGCTTGCAAGTACCTGGTCGTACAGTTCAATGGCTTCGGAGATCTTGCCCTGTTGAATGTAGAGAGTGGCGAGGAAAAGCCGGTTGGAGTTTTCTTCAGGCTGGTCTACAAGGGCCTGACGCAACCATTCGCCTGCTTTCTCCAATTCTCCCATTTTCAACAGGAGAATGGGGATTTTTTCTTTTATGTATCCAGCCGTCGGATCGCAGATAAGGGCTTTTTCGTAGGCATCGAGCGCTTCCGCATGCTTCTGGTTGAATTCCGAATGGGTTCCCCAGAGAAAATAAAAATATGCGCAGGAAAAATCGGGCCGGTCGTCGCCTTCTATAGGCTGGGTAAGCTGAGCTTCGACTTGTTTTGCCGGCTTCACCGGAGGGGGAAGAGTCGCGGTGCATGAGCCCAGCAGGAAAAAGAAGCAGAAGATGAGCGTTAAATATTTGCTGGTCATGGGCAAATGCTCATTCCGTAAGGAACAGCCGATGGCAGAGAAAGCAGGGGTGTGACAGAGTCGACGACCTGCCGGCGAACGGTTTCGATCGAGCCGGAGGCATCAATCCTGCGGATATACGGTCGGTGGATGGATGCAAAGATTGCAGCTACTTTTTCCAGAAATTCAAGCTGTTCGAAATTGTTCAAAGTGTCGCCTCTGCCGCAGGTGATTCTTTTCATACTCACCTCAAGAGGAGCCTGGAAGAGCAACACAAGATCGGGTTCCGGGGCAAAGCTGTTCTGCTCGAGGATCGTCTCCGGGTTCAGTCCAAGGGCGCCCTGGTAGGCGGCGGTGGAAAAATAGTATCTGTCGCAGAGAATTATTTTACCTTGTTGCAGGCAGGGTTGAAGAAGGTTGTGGACGTGCTCTCTTCGATCGGCCAGGAAGAGTTCCAGTTCCTCCTCACGGCTGTATTGATGCCGGTTGACATAGAGATTGCGTATCTGCCGGCCGTACGAGCCGTTTGTCGGTTCCCTGGTGGCAACCACCGGGTAACCCTGTTTCTCGAGATAGCTGCCGAGGAGTTTCAGCTGGGTGGACTTCCCGGTCCCGTCCGTTCCTTCAAATACGATCAGTTTTCCGCGCGGCCCCTTATCCTTCATATACCTGTTTCACCTCGGTTTATTTTAGATCTGTTCATGCTTATCGAACCGGCAAGTGCAACGGCTTCCGCCAGGCTTCGCTCGCTGGCAAGGCCCTTACCGGCAATATCATAGGCAGTTCCGTGATCGACGGAGGTGCGGACAATCGGCAATCCGAGGGTAACGTTCACCCCATCTTCGAAATGCAGGAGCTTGAAAGGGATAAGCCCCTGGTCGTGGTACATGCAGACAACCGCATCAAACGCCCCCGATACGGCTTTCACAAAGATTGTGTCGGGAGGAAAAGGGCCTTGAACGTTTATGCCGTCCGCTTGCGCACTGGCGATAGCCGGTGTAATGACCAGATCCTCCTCACTGCCGAAGAGCCTGCCTTCTCCGGCATGGGGATTGAGTCCGGCGACACCGATGCGCGGCATGGCGATATCGAAATCGATCCGCAGAGCCTGATATGTGATACGAATCAAATTGGCAATCGAATCGGCGGAAAGAGCTGCCGCCACTTCGCTGAGCGGCCGGTGAATGGTGACCAGCGTCACTTTCAGCCTGGCCCCGGCCATCATCATGGCAAAGTCGGAGGCTTTGGTCAGGCTGGCAAGCATCTCGGTATGTCCGGGGAAATAATAGCCGGCGTCGTTCAGGGCCGCCTTGGAGATCGGGCAGGTGGTCAAGCCCTGGAGAAGGCCACTCTGCACCAGTTGCACTCCGGTCGTGATATAGTCGGCCATGGCCTTGCCGGTAGCAAGATCGGGCTCTCCCCAGGTAATTTCCTCAGGGCTGAGAGACGATACCTGAATTACCGGGATTCCGGCAGCAGGCAGAGGAGTTCCGGGCTGCCACGTCACGCATGGGGCAGGTAGCCGTAAATCTTCACCACACTTTTCAAGAACCGACCGATCCCCGATAACGACCGGTTGCAACCACGACTGTTGCGTTTTCCCGGCAAAGTAACGGAGAATTATCTCCGGGCCTATCCCGGCGGGACAGCCCATGGTGATTCCAATTGTGACCATACGAAGATTTTACCTTGATAGAAGGATAATGCAAGGTTCCTAGGAGGTTGTCCGAGATAGCAATTTTCTCTCAGATCGAGGCAAACTCGAAAAAATTACCAGAGGTATATATTTAATATTCCGAGGATAATTTTTTCGAGTTTAACGAAGATATGGGAGAAAAGGGCATTCCCGGACAGCCTCCTAGTAATATAACGCGTTGTGAATACTAACCAATCCTATATTACCACCTTTCATTGCCGGACAAGATGAAAAAATAATCAGTTCAAGAACTATTGGCAAAGATCAAATGCATCGGCAATCAGCTCTACCAGGTGTTGCCCGTCATGTTCAACCACGATGGCAACTACATCAAATCTTGCAGGAGTTTCAAAAAGTTTGTGTTCGGCCAGATAGTATTGAGCGGTCTGGCATATCTGTCGCTGCTTTCTGAGAGTTACAGCTGCAGCAGGGGAGCCGCAGGCAGAATTCGACCTCGTCTTTACCTCGATAAATACGAGAAAATCACCATCTCTGGCGATGATATCGATTTCACCGAGTTTGCAGCGGTAGTTTCTGGCTACAATGACATAGCCCGATTTCACCAGAAATTTTTTGGCAATTTCCTCACCATTATGGCCAAGGCGCAGCCGATAATCCGACATGTTCGCGGACTCCTTTGAAGGTCATACGGTGGACCGGGCAAGGGCCATGGAGACAGAGAGCTTCCCGATGCTCGCTGGTGGGGTATCCCTTATGCCGGGAGAAATTATATATGGGATATTGCTCGTGGAGAGCTTCCATGATCCGGTCTCTTGCCACTTTAGCGATGATGCTGGCGGCAGCAATAGAGGCGCTTTTTGATTCCCCTTTTATCAGAGCCGCCTGCGGGATGGTGAGCGGGACCTCAAACTTGCCGTCGACAAGAATGAAATCGGGCTGGGTTCCCGTCATGTTTTCAACAGCGAGTCTCATTGCCGAAAGCGAGGCCTGAAGAATATTGATCAGGTCAATCTGCTGTTCGGAAACGATTCCGATACCAATCGATGCGCCTATTGCCAGGAGGTGGTTGTTCAGGTCGAGTCTTTTTTGCTGGGGAAGTATTTTTGAGTCGAGGAAAAGGGCATGCTCGCATTCGAGGGGAAGAACAACACAGGCAGCAACAACAGGTCCCGCGAGCGGACCCCGCCCGGCCTCATCGCAACCTGCAACGCAGCAATATCCCTTTTGATGCAGGCGCCGCTCAAGACTGAAATTGTCTGCACGGTCACTGCAATCGGTGAGAATGCCTTTCATTTGAGCACCCCTCAAGGGAACTTTGAAAAACCCGGTGATCGTGGGTGGCAAAATGAAGGCGCATACGGGTCTCAGTCCATCACTGACAGCAGCAGGCAGAACTGTTGTCAGTGATCCGTAGGGATAACCTGGAAAGTTATCGAGGCAGTCCGCGCTCGCGGATACGCGCAGCTTTTCCTGTACGTTTGCGGAGGTAATAGAGACGGGCGCGACGAACGCGGCCTCGTGTCATTACTTCAATTTTTTCGATACGGGGGTTGTGCAGGGAGAATGTTTTTTCCACACCGACACCATGGGAAATCTTTCGCACGGTATATGTGGCATCCATTGTGCCATTTTTGCGCTTGATGACAACTCCCTGGAAAATCTGGACTCGTTCCTTGTTGCCCTCAATGATGCGGATATACACCTTTACGTTATCACCGGCACGAAAGTCCGGGTGGTCTTGCCGCATTTGTTCAAGATTGATTCTGTCGATTATTGTGCTCATAACGATTTCTGTTGGGTTAGTATCTTTAGGATTAAAATCCAGTTATTGAGTTGTTGACACGATTAACTCAGGAGCCGAGCAGTCTGTCAATAATGATTGAGGCTGCCGAGCGAACTGAGAGATGATTATATTCCGTTCCGCCCTTAATGGGGGGAAGTGTTGCATCTGCTAATTGTATTACTTCCGGAGCGAGGCCGTGGGCGGTTCCGAATATCAGAAGAACCTGTTCACCCTCTCTGATTTTTTTGCCCAGCTCACTGTAGCCTATCGTTGTCTCGCGAAATGTTGCACTTGTCGCAACCACCATCGGCTTTTTTCCGCACTTTTCGGTGAGGATGGCTATTGCCGACTCAAGCGAGTCGATAAGCCTTACGATACTAAGCGCCTCACGCCGGGCAGGGTTGTATGTAGCTCCGTGGCCGGTCTCCCAGTGAGCAAGCAGTTCATTTACCAGTTGCTGCTGGTCTTCATAGGGAGTCGCAATAAAATATTGCAAGATCCCGTAGGTTCTGGCTGTTCTGGCTATGTCATGGATATCCAGATTCGTTACAGCCGACCCGATAATCTCAGCCCGTTTATTCACCACAGGATGATGTATGAGGGCTATACTGAGAGTTGTTTCACCCTGATACTTCATTTTCCCGATGGTTTTCCTGGACAGCTTTTACCCGGTCATACAGCCTGTACTGACGCAGCAGCTTTATTTCCCTGGTGGTGAATCTTTCTTTCTTCAATAACTCCGGTCTTCTTTCCAGCGTCCGGGTGACCGAAGAAATAAATCTGTATTTTTCAATCATTTCATGATTACCGGACAACAACTCTTCCGGGACCTGAAGTGTGTTGAACACCCTCGGTCGTGTGTACTGCGGATGCTTCAGCAGGTTTCTGCTGAATGTATCCTTGGCAGCCGAATCGGAACAACCGAGAACGCCCGGCAAAAGTCTGGTCACCGAATCGATGACAACCATGGCCGCCAGTTCCCCTCCGGTCAGAATGAAATCGCCGATGGAAATCTCATCATCCACATACTCGGCTCTGAACCGTTCGTCAACCCCTTCGTAACGCCCGCAGACCAGGATGAGGTACTCTTCTTTCGCCAGCTCCCCGGCTATGCTCTGGGTATATTGGCGTCCCTGGGGAGTGAGGAGAATCACCTTCACCGATTGTGCCGTGGCTTTTCTGCTTTCCACCGCCAGTGCCAGGGGTTCGGGCTTCATTACCATTCCTTCCCCGCCGCCGAAGGGCCTGTCGTCAGTCATGGCCTGGGGACCTTCGGCGAAATCTCTGATATTGACGATATTGGTGTGTATCAGTCCTTTTTCGCTCGCCCTTCTGAGAATGCCCTCTTTAAGCGGCGATTCGAAGAGATCGGGGAAAATGGTCAATATGTCGAAAATCATCCGGCGCCGTGTAATCCCTCAGTTGCCGGTGTTGAGCTCAACTAATCCCGGAGGCGGATCTATAGTCAACTCTCCGGCTGTTTCTCCCACTATGATTGCCTTTGTCACCGGGATAAGCATTTCCGTATTCGCGGTCCTTATCACCAGGACATCCTGCGCACCGTTCGAGAAGATATGATCCACCTTGCCAAGAGGTGTCCCGGTCAGGTCGATTACTGTTTTGCCAAGGTATTGATGCCAATAATACTCGTCTTCGCTGACTTCGGGCAGATGTGATTTTGCCAGCAGAATACCTCTGCCCTCAATCTGCTCCGCATGGCTGCGACTGGTGACCGAGTCGAATTGAATTATGGCAAACTTTCCCTGATTCCTGCTTTTCAGCACGGTCAGAGGACCATAGAGTTCTCCATCGTCATTCACCAGGATCAATTCTTTGTAACTTCGTATATTATCCGGCTGTCCGGAATGAAGAAATACCTTCACCTCGCCCCGTAAGCCGTGCGCTTTGGCAACCTTGCCAAGAAGCAGATACTCGTCAACGGAATAATGAAACTCTTCGGCCATACCAACTACCGGCTATTCTACGATCTCAAGCCTGGTCCGTTTCTCGATCTTCGCAGCAGATGCCGCGAGCAAGGAGCGCAACGCCCTGGCTGTTCGCCCCTGTTTTCCGATCACCTTGCCCAGATCTTCCGAAGCAACAGCCAGTTCAATGGTGATGCTGTCCTCGTCATCGGTTCTGGTGACTTTTACAGCATCCGGGCGATCGACCAAAGATCGGGCTATAACCGCTATGAGTTCTTCCATTGTTATTGAACAGACGCCGCAGCTTTCTTCATAAGGCTTTTTACAGTTGCTGTAGGGAGAGCACCTTTCCCCAGCCAGTCCTGAAGCTTGGCGTTGTCGAGAGTAATTGCCGCCGGATCCTTGAGTGGATCATACGTCCCAACCACATCGAGAAATTTGCCATCGCGTTTGCATTCGCTGTCGGCAACGATGATACGATAGAACGGTTTTTTCTTCCTGCCAAGTCGGGTCAATCTGATACGTACTGCCATTCCGGTAAATCCTCCGGTTAATTTATTTGGAGTTGAGTACCTTAGAAATTCGATTTCGTTGAAGGTACTTATCCCCCCTTGTGGGGGTGTGCCAATGAATCCTCTTGGTAAAAAACTACAGAGGAGTTAGTTCCTTTTCATGCCTTTCGGCAGTTTTCTTCGCTTCATTCCGGATATCGCTCCGGGTTTGCCGCTTATCTTTTTCATCATCTTCAACATTTCCGAATAGCTTTTCAACACTCTGTTGACGTCACCGATAGAAGTACCCGATCCGGCAGCAATGCGCGTTCTTCTGGAAGTATTGATGATTTGATGATTTTTCCTTTCCTTGATGGTCATCGACCGGATGATCGCTTCGGTTTTCACCAGCTCTTTTTCGTCCGGTTTCGGGGCGTCTTTCAGTTGTCTGAGTTTGTTGATGCCGGGAACCATGTCGAGAATCTTTTCAAGGGAACCCATTTTCTTGATCTGTTGGATCTGATCAAGAAAATCCTCAAGGGTAAACTGATTTCGTTTGAGCTTTTTGGCTATCCTGTCGGCTTCGTTCTTGTCGACAACCGCTTCGGCTTTTTCAATGAGTGAAAGGATATCGCCCATGCCGAGGATACGCGAAGCGACCCTCTCCGGGTGAAAGATCTCAATGTCTTCCAGTCCTTCGCCGACACCGACAAATTTGATGGGCTTGCCGGTAATGTTCTTGATGGAAAGCGCCGCGCCGCCGCGGGCATCACCTTCCATTTTGGTCAGGATAATCCCGGTGAATTCAAGATCACGGTTGAATTTATCGGCAACGGTCACCGCATCCTGGCCGGTCATGGCGTCGGCTACAAAGAGAATTTCCGAAAGCGGAATAGCCGCCTGGATCTCTTTCAGCTCATCCATCAGAGTCTCGTCGACATGAAGGCGGCCGGCGGTGTCGATGATGAGCGTATCGTAGTTACGAAGCGTCGCTTCGTTCAATGCCTGCCGGCAGATGTCGACGGGTCGAGTGGCGGCAGTAGACGGATGAACCGGGACGTCAAGCCGGGAGCCGAGAACCTGTAACTGCTCAATGGCCGCAGGGCGATAGATATCAGCGGGAACCAGGTATGGCCTGCGGCCTTTTTCCTTCAGTTGTTTGGCAAGCTTTCCGGCGGTCGTTGTCTTGCCTGAACCCTGAAGGCCGGCCATCATGATTATTACCGGTTGCCGTCCGTCAAGCTTAATCTGCTGAGCGGTGCCGCCAAGAAGTTCAACCAGTTCTTCATGAACAATCTTAATAACCTGCTGCCCGGGAGAGAGGCTTTTTGAAACTTCCCGGCCAATGGCCTTTGCGGTGACGCCTGCAACGAAGTCCTTGGCCACCTTGAAGTTGACATCAGCCTCAAGGAGAGCGCCGCGAACTTCGCGCATCGCCTCGCCGATATTTTCCTCGGAAAGCTTGCCATGGCCGCGGAGTTTTTTGAAAACTCCCTCGAGCCTTTCGGTTAAATTCTCAAACATGATTTATGCAATTGCGATACTGTGTCAGAAACCACACGGTTACAGGGAACAAGACACCCTTTTCATCCGGCAAAAAACGAAAAAAAACATGTCGATGGTTCCAGAAAACAGGGAGAGGTAACCAGTTCGACACAAATTCAAAAGAGAAGAAAAATACTGTGTATTGACAAGGATGTCAAGCAAGGATCAAAGTGTCACTGAAAAAATAGCTCAATTTGCCCGTCCCGTTACAGCAACGGAATTATCCCTTGATCTTTCAGATTCTTGAGCGAAAGCCATGCCGCACGAGGTAATAAACGATCGAAGGCCAGATCAAGAGAACCACGGCCAGCCAGATATAGCGCATATTCTGATCGCTGAACCGGCGTGAAAATATGTCTTTCAGCACGATAAACATCAGACCGATATTGACAAGCAGCCCGAGCAGGCATGCGGTGAGAAGTCGGTTGAGCTGTCGAAACTCGGGGAAAAAAACTAAGATGCCCAGAAGGCTGAAGGCAAAAATAATAGCCAGGATCGAGTAAATTTTCTCAAAGGTATTCATTGCGGGTGAAGAATGTTTTGCCTATGTGTTTTTTCTTGTCGATATCGATATCGGGATCGAAATCGATATCGAATAGGTACCTTAGAAATTAATTTCTGCAACACCCCCCAATGAAAAAATTCGATAGCGATAACGATGGCGATAGCGAAAAGTACATTTTAGCCGGATGAGCCGGAGGGTGCGTCAAGATACGCCATCTGTATAAAGAGGTCAACAAGAAGGAGTATCCCATATCTAATAATAATTCCCAAATATTGCTTGTGCTGGTCTAGAGGGTGTCATACTGTTCTTATCAAGCTCAAGCAATGGAGTGCGAATATGAAAACACAGTTAGAATGCCTGAAACCACCATGTGAATGCAAACTTGATGAACATAGAATATCTTCCGAACCTTTTTTCCTGCCTCAGTCAAATGAGATTGAAATTGCTCTTGCGGCCAGCAAAAATTTGTTTCCTCTTCTCCTGAAGGGGCCGACCGGCTGCGGCAAGACCAGGTTCATGCAGTATCTCGCCTGGCGGTTGAACAGGCCGCTGATCACGGTATCGTGCCACGATGACCTGTCGGCTGCCGATCTCGTCGGTCGATACCTGATTAAGGGCTGCGAAGCAATCTGGCAGGATGGTCCTCTCACTCTTGCCGTCCGCGCAGGGGCGATCTGTTATCTGGATGAGATAGTCGAGGCAAGAAAAGATACCACCGTCGTTATCCATCCATTAACCGATGATCGACGTGAACTGCCGATCGAAAAACTCGGAGTGCTTTACAATGCTCCTGACGAATTTATGTTGGCCGTTTCCTATAACCCCGGCTACCAGAGCGTTCTGAAGGATCTTAAGCCTTCAACCAGACAGCGATTCGTCTCTCTTCATTTCGATTATCCCAAGGCCGAGCTGGAGCAGGAGATTGTGATACGCGAGACCGGCATAGATAAAAAACTAGTCGTCCAGCTGGTAAAACTTGCAACCATGACCAGGAGCCTCAAGGAATCAGGGCTGGCAGAGGGTGCATCCACACGGCTTATAATTCAGACAGCTCGCTTGATAGAATCGGGCATTGACACGGTAAGCGCATGCAGGGTCGGGATGATCGAGAGTCTGACCGACGACTCGGAACTCCTGGTGGCTCTTGATGAAATGATTCTATCTATCTTCTGAGTCTAATAAAATGACCGGACTTTCGGAGCAGAAAAAACGATTTTTCGCCAGCGTGTTGCCATCCAGACCGAATGAGTGGGAAGTGGATGAAGTATTTGAGCACCTCGCCGGTTTGCCGGATGAATTGCGACAAATCCTGCTGAGTCAGGTAAATGTCATCTGGCCGGTCAGTCACAGCCTTTGTTTCTCCTATTTGACTGAAGGTTCGGTGGCAATTCGCCACTTTCCCGCCAATCTGATCCCGGAATGGGTTCGTCGGATTCTCGGGCTCTATGAGAAGAAAGGTCTGGTCGGGGCGCGCGAGTTCATGGCCGATGTCGATAAATACTTTCTCGGACCGATGCGGGGTGAAGCGGGCGTAGGACTGGACGAGGTGTCTTCGATCCTGCTGCCCTATATCCGAGGAGTTTCAGGCCTTCACCTGAATCTTGAATGTGCCGCCATGCCGGGCACCGACACCATGGCCATCTATCTTCCCGAGTTTCTCGACCAATTCATGGAAAGAGAGAAGAACATTTTGCTCTATAAGGTGCTCATCACCTTTCAGTGGGGGCATATTGCATCAGGTATATACAGGGAGATCTTTGCCGATGAGGAGATCGGCCGGGACCGGGATCCGCTCGCTCGATATCCCGACCGAAAGCTGGCGGTCGATCTTCTTGCCGCTCTGCAGTTCCGCAAGGTGTTCGGTTTTCTTGAGGCTGAGCTTCCGGGATTGATCCGGCAGGGAGTAGAACTCTGTCACCAGCTGATACAAAAAATACGTCCGGGAGGCAAAGAAGACGCGCGATGCAAGGCATTGCAGCGACTTGTCCTGCCGGTCACCGGCCGTTATGAGGATGTGGGGGATGCCGGTAGCTTTACCTTGCTTACCGATGTTTATGACGGTTTTACGCGACTCGGCGGCACATACGATCTTGGGCCGGCAGCCTTGCTGCTTGGTGAGTTCAATTTCCAGAGAGCCGGGGAGACCATCAGATTCCGGCGAAAGGAGGAAGAACAAAAATTCGTTGCAATGCTTGCGGATTTTCTTGGTTCTCATGGCAAAAAGACAAAACTGCACGATACCGAGAATGAAAAGGAGTCAACGGAAGCGGTTCTCATGGATGTTATCACTCTTTTGCAACCGGATCCCAGGCAAAGCAGTGGAATTGGCAAGAAGCAAGTCCTGCTCGACAATGAAGAGATGAAAATTCCCGAAGCACTGGCCGCGCTGTCACATAACATTATCAATGACTTGGGAAAAATACCGCGGGCATATGTGCAGGCTGCCGCCGGCATGGCTGGTAATGGATTCAATAGGCATGAAATTTCGGATCATTCGGAGACGGTGCCTTTTTGCGCGGATACGATGTATGCCTATAATGAATGGGATTACCGGCGGGAGGGATATCGGGCTGACTGGTGCACTCTTGAGGAAAAATCACTTTCTCCTGTCCGCTCAGGATTTGTGGCCGGAACTCTTGATAAATATAAGTCCCAGATCAAAAGGCTGCGTCGTCAATTCGAGATGCTTCGTACCAGTCATCGTGTCGTCCGAAGGCAAAGGGATGGCGATGATATCGATCTTGATGCCCTGATTGAAGCGTTGGGCGATTACCGGGCCGGTCTGGTCCCTTCCGATCGTCTCTTTACCCGTCTGCTGCGCGATGAGCGGGATATTATGGCGATGTTCCTGGTGGATATGTCCAGTTCAACGGAGGGGTGGGTCGGTGTTGCGTTGAAAGAGACTCTCGTCCTGCTTGCCGAAGCCCTTGAAGTGGTCGGGGATCGATATGGAATCTATGGATTTTCCGGAATGAGAAGGTCGAGGAGCGAACTCTATCATATCAAGCATCCCGAGGAGTCGTATGGAGCTTTGGTGCGGCAAAGGATCGCAGCAATCTCGCCGAAGGAGTACACCCGGATGGGGCCTCCCATACGACATCTGACCAGAAGATTGCTTGAATCCCAGGGAAAGGTCCGTCTCCTGGTGGTGATTTCCGATGGCAAGCCGGAAGATTATGACGATTATAAAGGACAATATGCGATTGAAGACACCCGCAAGGCGCTTCTGGAAGCAAAGGGCGCCGGTGTACACACCTTTTGTATTACAATTGACAGGTCGGCGGGCGATTACCTGATGCATATGTTCGGCCGGGGGAACTATATATTCGTCCGTGACGTCCGGTCGTTGCCGGTAAAGATGGTCCACATGTATCGCTTGCTCACGAGTTTATAAAAAACGAAGAAGTTTGAAAACCTCATCTGCGAAATCCCCGCGGCAGATCCAGTCCCCCCCTTCCCCTGAGATAGTGGTATTTATTTATACCATGTCGTCTTCTGCGAGCCTGTAGTTTCTCACTCTGTCATTCTCTGGAAAGCCTGGTTTTATAACAGACATAATTTGAATTTGAACTAAAAACACCTATTAATAATGCGATAGTTCTGACCGGGTGAATGCGCTGAGAGATGTAAATATTTTAGGTACTCCCAAGAAATGAATGACGAATGTTAAGGACAAGAGGATTTTTAACTTGAGTAATATTTGGAAGTTTGATAAATAAAATTGATATGCAGGCCAACCAGTTTCCAAAAAGTGTTTGCAAATACAAATTTGAGCGTAAAGTGTCGTAGTTAAAAAACCTTGCGCAGCCCAAAAAATTATCAAAAAAAGGAGGTGCTGAGGGAGCGAAAGTGAAAAATGAACTGGCAATTCATACAATTTCCATTCAGTTGCTCGTTGCAGATCTAAAGATGCAATACAAGGGTAAAACGTCAGGGCTGATGTAAGGGCGGGTAACTGACAATGTCATTATCACTAATTTCAGAAGGAGAAACAGATGTCTCAACAGAACCAATCAGTTCCAGCACAAGCTTGGATAACGGTCTTTGCTGGTATGTCGATAAACCTTTGTCTCGGTATATTGTACGCATGGAGTATCTGGAAGACTGCTCTGGTAGATGTCGATAAGGCCGGTCAGGCGATGACCGGTATCAATGCGGGCTGGACGTACCTGAACAATGCTCAGGCAGCGACCCCGTTTTCTCTCTGTGTTATCATCTTTGCCTTCCTGATGATTCCCGGCGGGCGTATTCAGGATAAGATCAGCCCGAGGTTCGGTGCCACTCTTGGTGGCCTGACACTTGCTGTCGGCTGTCTTCTCGCCGGATACATGAAGAGCTACACCGGGATCATGATCGGTTTCGGTATCCTCGGCGGTATCGGAATGGGAATCGGTTATGCCGCACCGACGCCGGCAGCACTCAAATGGTTTGGACCGCACAAACGTGGGTTGATCGCCGGAATAGTCGTTGGCGGATACGGTGGAGCCGCGCTGTATATTGGCGGGCTTGGCCAGTGGCTTATCAATAACTATGGCATTACAGGAAGTTTTTACGGTTTGGGATCCATTTTCGCCTTGGTGGTTATCATTGCCGGTCAAATGTTGAAGACCCCGCCGGCCGGCTATAAACCGCCGATGCTCTCCGGGGGAAATCTGGCAACCGCCAACTCCACGATCACCAACTGGGAGCCGGGTGAAGTCGTAAAAACCTGGCAGTTTTATGCTCTTGTTATCATGTTTATTCTTACTACCCAGTCTGGTCTTTTAATCATCGCCAATGCCAACGGCTTGATGGTGAAAGCTGCGAAAGGCATGCCGTTTTTTGCCGCAAATGCCTGGCTGCTGGTCTCGTATGGCGGATTCGTCAATGCTGCGGGGCGTGTGGGTACGGGTTTTTATTCAGACAAAATCGGACGGCTGAACGCCTACTGTCTCAATTGCGCGATTTCGGCCGTATGTCTTTTCGCGCTGCCTTACATCATCGGCACTCAGAATCTCCTGCTGCTCTTTTTGGCGGTCGGCGTTGCCTACTGGCAGTATGGCGGTGGACTTTCTTTGATGCCTTCTTTTGCGGCGGACTTTTACGGTCCGAAAAATCTGGGAATGAACTACGGTCTGATCTTCTTCGGTTGGGGGCTTGGTTTCTTTATGGCAAGACTGGGCGGAACTATTGAAGATTTAACCGGCAGTCTGAATTATGCGTTCTATATCTCCGGCGCGCTGCTCGTTGCCGGTGTTATTCTTGCCAAGATGACGAAGCGCCCAATGCACTCTGAAGAAATGCACGGCAGTAAAGCGGTTGCTTAGGTAGCACATTCTCCTGAGTCAGGTGGATAGGGCTGAAACGAGTTTCAGCCCTATCTAAATATATCCATATATAAACCATGTACAAGGAGCTGTATTCATGAGTGAAAATGATAATGTTGTCGAAACTTCGGAAGCTGAAATCGCGGTCCATTGGAAAGAAGAGGGCTATTATCCTCCTTCATCAAAATTCATAGGTCAGGCCAACCTCACCGATCCAGCTATTTACGAGCGTTTTGCCCTGAAAAATTTCCCGGATTGTTATACTGAGTTTGCCGAGTTGTTGACCTGGTATAAATACTGGGACGAAGTGCTCGATACGAGTGATGCACCTTGCTGGAAATGGTTTAAAGGCGGTAAACTGAACGCCAGTTATAATTGTATCGACAGACATCTTGCCAAAAACGCAAATAAAACAGCTATCCACTTTGTCTCTGAGTTGGAAGAAGAAAGAGTCCAGCACATCACCTATCAGGAACTCTATGTCCGGGTCAATGAGTTTGCGGCTCTGCTGCGCGATACCGCCGGTCTGAAGAGAGGTGACAGGGTCACGGTTCACATGCCGATGTCGGCTGAGTTGCCTATCACCATGCTGGCCTGTGCAAGACTTGGTGTCATCCACTCGGTCGTTTTTGGAGGTTTCTCCGCCAGCGCCTGTGCCGACAGGGTTGTCGACTCGAACAGCCGGGTACTCATCACCATGGACGCCTATTATCGGGGCGGCAAGTTGCTCGATCATAAGTCGGTTGATGACGAGGCCTGTCAACTCGCTGCAAAAGACGGACAAAAGGTCGATAAGCTCCTCATCTGGCAGCGTTATCCCGGCAAAATGTCTTCACCCGCGGCGGTGGTTGAAGGACGTGACGTCATTGTCAATCAGGAACTGAAAAAATACTACGGAGCACGGGTTGAGCCGGTGCATATGCTCGCCGAAGAACCGCTTTTCCTGATGTATACCAGCGGTACTACCGGCAAACCGAAAGGGGCACAGCACGGTACCGGCGGCTATCTGGCCTATGTAACCGCCATGTCGAAGTATATTCAGGATATTCATCCTGAGGATGTTTACTGGTGTATGGCGGATATCGGCTGGATTACCGGTCACAGCTTCATTGTCTATGGTCCGCTGGCCCTGTGTGCGTCATCGGTCATCTACGAGGGTGTCCCGACCTATCCGGATGCCGGCAGATCATGGCGAATTGCTCAGGATCTCAATGTCAACATCTTCCATACCGCGCCGACGGCAATCAGAGCCTTGCGTAAGGTTGGACCGGATGAGCCGGCCAAGTACAACTTCCAGTTCAAGCATATGACCACTGTCGGCGAGCCGATTGAGCCCGAAGTTTGGAAATGGTATGAGAAAGAAGTCGGCAAAGGCAAGGCGGTTATCGTCGATACCTACTGGCAGACTGAAACGGGCGGTTTCCTCTGCTCGACCGTACCGGGTATTCAGCCGATGAAACCGGGCAGCGCCGGGCCTGGTGTTCCGGGTATCCATCCGATCATTTTTGACGAGAACGGCTTGGAAATCCCCGCCGGTGCAGGAAAAGCCGGCAATATCTGTATCCAGAATCCTTGGCCGGGCTGCTTCCAGACCATCTGGGGTGACAGGGATCGGTTTGTGAAGACCTACTTCAGCATGTACAACAAGAATCCGAACAGCAAGGACTGGAGAGATTGGCCATACTTGACCGGTGATGCAGCGGTCATGGCGGCCGATGGCTATTTCCGTATTCTCGGTCGTATCGATGACGTCATCAACGTTTCCGGACATCGTCTCGGCACCAAAGAGATCGAGTCCGCCGCCTTGACGGTACCGGAAGTTGCCGAGGCAGCGGTTGTGCCGGTCAATCATGAGATTAAAGGTAAAGAGCCCGAGTTGTATGTGTCGCTCAAGCCGGGATACGAGGCAACTCCGGAACTGCAGAAGAAGATTGCCGATGCCATTACTTATCAGATCGGCAAGATCGCCAAGTGCAAGCATGTCTGGATAGTACCCGATATGCCGAAAACCCGTTCCGGCAAGATTATGCGAAGGGTTCTCGGGGCTATCTCCAATAAGGGCGATGTCGGCAATGTTATGACACTCGCCAATCCGGAAATCGTCGAGCAGATCCAGAAAATGGTCGGCTAACCGGAGAAACGGCTGGACCGCTTAAGAGCGGTGTTGAAGTGGTGGAATCCTTTTGGGTTCCACCACTTTTTTTTGTAATTAGAACCCGTTTCAGGTAAATACAACGGAACAGGTATGATTTGTGTTTGTGGTTCCACAGTTGGAAAGGGGAGAAAGGATGTCCGATTTTCATTTACCGTATCTCATAAATTACGCTCAGCCGGTAGTCGAAGACATCGTTATCTTCTGTGTGGCGATGCTCACAGCGATCATGGTCAGCGCCGAAGGACAGGCCTTTGTCGCGACACTGCTCGGGGATTCCAGGGAAAATGCAAAAGATCGCCTTCACTTTAATGTTTTTCTGCATATGAGTTTGCTTGGGACCATCAACTTTTTTGTTGCGGGATTCGGCTGGGCAAAGGAGATCGACATAGATACGACGAAATTCAGGAAGCATCCCAAGCTCTTTCTGATAATCAGTCGTATGTCCGGTCCTCTTGCCAATCTGCTCATGGCAAACATTGCTGCCAGCATCAACTGGATTCTTGGCAGGTACGGGGTCGTCGATGAGGTTTTTGCGACTATTGTCGTCGTCAATGTTACTATGGCAGTTTACAGCCTGCTGGTTATTCCCCCTCTTCCAGGTTCCGCTTTCATTTTCGCTTTCATGCCGCAGACAGACATCTTTCAGAAAATGAAAGAACATCTCCGCCGCATTGGTCCGTTTGTCATTGTCGGCACGTTCCTGGTTGTAAGGTTCTTTGACTGGGGAGGGATCAGTTCTGTTATTACCCCGTTAGTCGGTGGTCTTACGGAGATTATGCTCGATTTCTAAGGAGTTGGTGCGGAAGGTGTTCCGGCTCTCCCCGGTAAAAGGAAGAGCCGCCCTGTCATAAATGGCTATTTGCCCTAACTCTTGCTCTCAAAATTCAGCAGAGGAGTTAGTCGGCGAGTTCGTTAAAGCGACAGGTGAGGATAAGATCGCCATCCTCATACTGCGTCCTGACCTTGTACGGCAAGGTTTTAAAGAGATTGATCATGGCCTTGTTGCTTGGAAAGGTGAAGGCCATCAGGCCGGCTATGCCGTTTTCACGGGCTACTGCGGCGAGTTTTTTCAGGAAGAAGGCGCCAAGGCCCTTGCCTTTATACTCTTCGCTTACGGAAAACGCGACCTCTGCCATATTTTGATCCGGCAGCTTCATGCTCTCGGCAACGCCAATTACCCGCCCGAAACCGAATTCTCCTACTACAGCCATGAGAGTGAGATCGTTCACATAATCAACATGCGATCGGCTTTCCATCTCCGTCCTTGCGAAAATCGTCTTCTGGCAGAAAAACCGGGACAAGACGTCTTCTTTGGGGAGGCTGTAATAATGTTCCTGGATGCGTCGATCATCGACTGGTTTGGAAGGCCGTATTGTTACTTTTTCGCCGTTGATATAGAGGACCTCCTCAAGCTGAATGGGGTAAACTGCCTTTGCAGCCTCACCGAGGGTCCTTTCGGCGCCGATAAAGCCCCGCTCTTTGGCCGCCTCGAAAAGCTGTTCCCTGAAATTGGGATGGGCTATGCTGATCATGGCGATTACCCGTTCCTGGATACTCTTGCCGAACAGGTTGACAGCACCGTATTCGGAAACCACGTAATGGACATCGCCGCGTGGTACGACGACGACGGAATCGTTAAGATACGGCACAATATTCGACTCAAGGCCCTTTTCAGTCTCGGACGTTGAGAAGATCATAAGAATCGATTTCCCCCCAGGCGAACGGCGCGCCCCCCTGACAAAATCAGGAATCCCGGAAACACCGGCAAACCTGGTGGTGGCCGATGCCTCGGCGGTAACCTGACCGGTCAGGTCCATCGTTTTCGCAACGTTCATCGACACCATCTTGTTATGCTGGGCAATGACGAAAGGATCGTTCACATAATCCGAAGGATGGAAATCGATTGCCGGGTTGTCGTTGAGGAATTCATAGAGGTTATGGCTGCCGATGGCCATCGAGGCAACCATTTTGCCTTCGTTTATCCCCTTCTTTTTATTGTTGATATTGCCTGTGGCATACAAGTTCATGATATCGTCGGTGAGGAACTGGGAATGGACGCCCAGGTCGTTTTTGTTCGACAGTCCCTGCAGCGTAGCCTGGGAAGCTGCATCGAGGCCGATCTGCAGGGTTGAACCGTCGACGATAAGATTGGCGATATGCTTTCCTATGCGGTTCGCCGCCTCCGAAGTGACATTCGAAGGGGGTACCGACAGCAGCTCCTCCTCGTATTCGACAATGAGATCGACATCATTGACGTGAATGAAACTCTGACCCATGACTCTTGGCATCCTGGGGTTTACCTGGGCGATGACGAAATCTGCGGAGCGCGCGGCGGCCATGGTAACATCCACCGAGATTCCAAGACTCATCCAGCCGAAATCATCAGCCGGAGATACCTGGATAAGGGCCACATTGAGAGGGAGCTTGCGGGTGATAAACAGGCTCGGAACATCGGACATGTTCATCGGTGTGATGAATCGTCTTTGTTTGGCGATTGAGAAGGGTCTGGTAGATCCGAGATAGATGGATCGGATGTTCAGGTTGGTATCCCTGGTTTTATCGGCAATGGCAGTGAGGGAAGCGGTCTCGCGACCGAGCAGTCGGACAATCTCAAGTCCACTGAAATTATTGGTTTTTTCGACAAGTTTCTGGATAAGTACCTGGGGTTCGCCGCAACCTGAGCCGATAAATACCCGCTGGCCCGAACGAATGCGGGCGATGGCCTGCTCAGGGGTAACTCTTTTCTCTAAATAGGTATCTGCCCAGTACTGAGAATTAGGCATAATGTGCTCCTCTTGCGGATCGCGTTAGGGGGAAGATTGAATTTTTAAGACGATGGGATTGCTTGATATCGAGTGGTTATCTCTGTCACAATGTTGTTGCTGAACATACGCTAATCTTATCGTACAAGAGGAGCAATCACAATTCATTTCGTATATATCGACGCAACATATCCGGTTGAAAGAAGGGTAAACGAAAAACGGCTGCAACCAAAGAACTGTTCTCTGGTTGCAGCCGGTTACGACAAGATCGGATAACACCTAAAGTGTCAGTAGCTTCTTGTCGTGTCTGCGGCGAGGCAAACTGGCTTGTGCAGGCCGAGTATCCGGCCTGCACAGTTGGAAAGTGGTGTCTGGGGTGAGTAGTTTGCCTGCACCTCCGACAGAGGAACACTCTTTCAATGGGCGGCGCCTGCTTTTTGAACCTGGGGCTGTGGCGCGGGCTTGGGATCGATCCATGGTTTTCCGACCGGCAGGACGTCACGCCCGAACACCTGTTTGAAGATGACATGAGCCATCATGTACCAGGCGTTGAGGGCGCAGAGAATCAGGACATAAGCCGCGACTTTGGTCATGGCGGGATAGCCGAAATGGGCGAGATCCAAGAGGATGAAACCGGCCACAAGCAAGGTGAAGGTGGAAGCCATGGCGCCGTGAATTCTCATTGCGCCGATCCACATGATGATGGTGTAGAGGGTCCAGACGATAAGAAAATAGCCGACATCGGTGGTGCTGGATTTGTAGATATCGTATTTGTTGAAAAGTAAAATAATACAGAGGGCAATCCAGAATGCCCCATAAGATGTAAATGCGCTGTAACCGAAGTTGTTGCCGACTTTAAATTCCTGTAAGCCGGCCATGAGCTGGGCCAGTCCGCCAAAGATCAGACCGCACGCAATGACCGGGCCAAGGCCGCAAAGACCGAGATTATGCAGTTGAAGTATCAGGGTGGTAAGACCGAATCCTGCGAGTCCAACTACTGCCGGGTTTCCCATAGGGGTTTGATTGTCCGCCATTTTTTCCTCCGTAAAAGAGTTAATGTTTGCTGCGTCCATGCACTGTTGTGCTGTACGCTCTCAGTAGCAATTGATATGCCACGGGACAAATATTCTTTTGCACTCATTTAATCAAGGAGATAACGAGGTCTCGGTCGAGAAGAAAGGGTACAACAAAAGTTGTTGAAAAAGATGTATAAGGCGAGCAAAGCGCCAGGACGCAAGGGATGTTCGGCAGAACAACTCTTGTTGTGAATACAACAAGAGTTGTAGGGGTGTTATTGTTCTTTCGCCATCTTTATCAATCTGTTGCTCAGGGCTTGCTGAGTTATGCCGAGCATGGAAGCTGCTGCGGACTGGTTGCTTCCTGCCCGGTGCATGGCCTCTTCGACCAGCATGCGGGTGGCTTGTTTGATGGTCGGCAGAGGGTCGGCAAAGGTGAGCGGTACGCCGCTGCCGTTGCCGTGCAGTCTGGTCTCGGTTTGCCTGACCATGGAAATGTGGTTGCGAAATACGGTGAGCGGCAGGATGCCGTTTTTATGCTGGGCAATTGCGTCGAACACCATGGCCTGCAACTCGCGGATATTTCCTGGAAAATGATAAGATTCCAGCATGTTTGCCAGTTCCTGAGGAATTCTCGGTTTGGCTTTTTTGAGTGCCTGGGCGGCGCATTGGGCAAAGTGATCGATCAGCATGGCGATATCGTCGCGGCGTTCGCGGAGTGACGGTAAAATAATGCGATGGGTGCGCAGCCGGTAATGGAGATCCTGACGAAAGAGCTCTTTCTGTTGCAGTTCCCAGAGGTCGACATGGGTTGAAGTGATGACCCGGGCCCTGCTGATCCGGGTGGTATCCCGGCCGAGCGGCATATATTCCCTTTCCTGCAGTAAACGAAGCAGTTTTATTTGAGAGCCTGGAGGCAGATCGCCTATTTCGTCGAGAAACAGGGTGCCGTCTGCAGCTCGTTCGATCAGTCCCGGACGATCGGAGTCGGCGCCGGTAAAGGCACCTTTGGCGTGACCGAACAAGGTGTCGGAAAAGACATTATCGTCCAGGCCCGCCACATTGACGGCGACAAACGCCCCTGACCTGCCGCTCACCGTATGAATCGCCCTGGCGATCAGCTCCTTGCCGGTTCCTGTTTCACCGCGAATGAGAACCGGCTCCGAAGTGCCGGCTATGGATTCGATATATCCGAAAAGCCCCAGCATCTTTGGGGAATTGGTAATAATATCGGCGAAAGCTTCGGGGTTTTCGAGACGGTTTTGCCGCAACTGCTCTTTCAGTGCCAGGTTTTCATGGTGCAGTTCACTGTATTGCAGGCTTTTTTTCACAGTGGCGATAAGCCGGTTCTCGTCGACCGGTTTGACAATATAGTCAAAGGCGCCGGACTTCATGCAGAGAACGGCCGTTTCGGCGTCAATCCGGCCGGTGATGATGATGATCGGAATGTTTGGGTATTGTCCGGCAATCTGATCGAGAATGGCTTCGCCGTTGAGATGGGGCATGTTCAGGTCGAGGAGAATGACACTCGGCGGGCGCTGTTCGACAATGGCCATTGCCTGCCTGCTGTCACTGCAGGTGCGGACGTTATTCATGCCGGCGAGCTGCAGAATGGTGTCCACCGACAGCAGTATCGATTCTTCATCGTCAATGACCAGAATTGGATCGGATGGGTAGGGTTTAGTGTTCATATCATTCTCCCGGGGACTTCGTCTGGACTGTAGCGAGGCAGCAGGATTGTCGCGGTTGTGCCCTTTGCCGGCTCCGATTTGAAATCAAGCCAGCCGCCATGATTACGGATTATGGTGTCGGAAATGGAAAGGCCAAGGCCCGTGCCGCTGGTATCTCTCTTCGTCGTGAAAAAAGGGTCTTTGACGCGGGCGAGGATTTCAGCAGTCATTCCGATACCTTCGTCATGTACTTCAAGAAAAATTTCTTCAGATTCTTCAAGATATCCGGTGCATACCCGCAGGCGCTGGTGCGGGTCGGTCAATGCCTGGGTGGCATTGACCAGGAGATTGATGACCACCTGGCCGAGCCGCTGGCTGTTGCCTTGGAGGGTGGGCAGGTTTTCGTAATACTCGACCCCGAAATCATTGGTGGCCTTTTTCAGAAGACTTGATATCAGGCCGATGGCTTTTTCCACAACCTTGTTCAGGTTTACGGTTTCTCTGAGGTCGGAGGGGGTCTGGCCCGAAAAGTCCTTCAGGTCGCCGACGATGCGCTTCACCCGCTCGACCCCTTCCTGGGAAAAGAGCAGAAGTTTCGGCATCCGTTCCCGTAACTGTGGATAGGCCATTGGGCCGACTTCGAGATCGCCGAATGTGTCGTGGTGGCTGTCGAGAATAGGCTGGACAGCCCTCCAGAATTTGTCGAAGACCTGAATGTTCAGCATGACCGAGGATATCGGATTGTTGATCTCGTGGGCAACACCCGACACCAAAGTTCCGAGGGAAACCATTTTATTGGTCTGCATGAGTTGTTCCTGCTGCATTTTGGCCTGGGCCTCGATTCTCTTTTTTTCCGTGACATCTCTTGCCGTCATGAGAAACGAAGCCTGCTTGTCGTCCGTCTCCATCTCTGCGAAAGTCGCTTCTACGGTGATAGCCCGTCGATCCTTCAGTATAAAGCTGGTTTCGAAAATGTAGCTGTCGGGTTGATCGTCGTCGATATGGCCGATTTTCGCCACAAACAGAGATCGTTGAGACGATGGAATAAGTTCGGTGATGATCATATCGGTTATTTCGTCCGACAAATAGCCGCTGATGCGTTGCCATGCGGTATTGGCATAGGTGATTCTCAGGTCTGAATTAAAGAGAAGGATGATCTCACGTGCTGTTTCCGCCAATAAACGGTATTTATTCTCACTCTTTCTGAGCGATTCCTCCATCTCCCTGCGTTTGATCTCGCCGGTTGCCCCCTGCCAGACCACGTACACCGACAGCAGGGCAATTACCCCGAGAATGCCAAGAAATATGAAAGTCATACGCTCGGTGATGGAGGCAATCTGGGAGCGAACGTCTTCGACATAAACTCCAGTCCCGATTATCCAGTGCCAGGGGCTGTATTCCTGAACATATGAAATCTTGGTGAAAATTCTCGTCTGATCGTCCTGCCACTGCCAGTGATAGTTGACATATCCTCCGCCGGTTTCCTTGACAGTCTCGAGAAAGGCCTTGAATAATTTTTTTCCGGCCGGATCTTCGGTGTCGGTGACGTCTTTGCCCTCCATGTCAGGGCGGTAGGGGTGCATGATCATCCGCGGATGGGTATCGTTTATCCAGAAATAGTCTTTTTTTTCGGGGCCATAACGAAGGCTCCGCAAATGTGCTATGGCCTGCTTCTGGGCTTCCTCCTTTGTGATGGCATTTTTTACGGCAAGTTCGGCATAATAGCGGATGGAACTCATGGCCGATTCGCTCAGGGCGTGGATCATTTCCCTTTTGCGGTCCATCAGATGGTCTTCGATCCTGGGCAGGATATATCCGAAAAAGGTGCCGATGAACAAAAACATGGAGAGCAGCAGCGGCATGAAGATTTTTGCCGGCACGGCGCTCGGCAGAGGTGTTTTTATTGTACGTATTATGCCCCCTCGCGTTCTTCCATGCCGGTGCGATCTTTTTCGTTCAATTTTTGCGCTGTCGAGCCGGAGGGCCGCAGTCGGGTGAAGGGGGCGATTCTGCACGATTAAAAACCTCTCCGATTGGCTGGTAATGCTTCAGCGGGCAGGATAAGAACAGGATTCCACGTCCACTTTTTGTATCTATCCGATTTATAGGGAAAGATACTTGCAGATGTCTTGTTTATGGTCGAGATCATTCTGAAATACTTGTAATAACATCAGTAAACCAGCGTGTTAAAAGTCGTTTTGACAGTATGGATGAAAGGATCGACATGTGATTTCGAATAAAATTAATTGAAGTTGATAATAAAGTCAATTTGGAAAGATGCAGGTATGATAACAATGTTCTTTTGTGGTGGGATTGACCTGTAATTATTCATTATAATACTTAATAAAAACAATAATATATAATCTGTTTACGGTAATAACGATATCCTTTTTAATTTTGATTTGAAGAAAAAAAAATGAATTTAACCTGTTTTTAAGATATATGGATAACCATTCGTATATATAATACAAATTGGAGAATTATGTGAATTGGCTTAACTATAATGAGTAACAATGTTAAATTTAGAGCTTGAAGTATGGCATACTATGCGGTATACACACCATTGGAAACTGGTGAATGGACCAAAATTCAGACCAAAAGGAGCAGGTATGACTAGTTATGATGCAGTTTTTCAGCACAGTATTAAAAATCCTGAAGAATTCTGGGCAGAAGCCGCCAAAAGTATCTCCTGGTATAAACCATACGACAAAGTTTTGGACGCCTCCAACGCACCTTTCTACAAGTGGTTTCCCGGCGGGAAAATGAACACCTGTTATAACGCCATCGATCGTCATGTCGAAGGTGGCCGGGCCGATCAGGTTGCGATCATCTACGATAGTCCGGTAACCAATACGTTGAAAAAGATTACCTATCGGGAGTTGCTGGAGAAGGTTTCCACATTTGCCGGAGTGCTGGCCGATCAAGGCGTCGGCAAAGGTGATACCGTCATTATTTATATGCCGATGATCCCCGAAGCGGCGGTAGCCATGCTGGCATGTGCCAGACTGGGGGCCATCCATTCGGTTGTTTTCGGCGGGTTTGCCGCTCACGAGCTGGCGATCAGGATCGATCATGCGCAACCCAAGTTACTGATCACTGCCTCCGGGGCCGTCGAGGGCAAGAAGGTTCTTGCCTATAAGCCGCTTGTCGACAGCGCCATCGAGCAGTCTACTCATGAATTGAAAAAAGTCATCGTCTACCAGCGCGACTTGATCAAAGCCGATATGACGGCAGGTCGCGACATGGACTGGATGGAACTGGTCGGCAAAAGCAAGCCAGTCGGCTGTACGGAAGTCGACGCGACCGACCCGCTTTACATCCTTTATACTTCCGGCACCACCGGAATGCCGAAAGGTGTTATACGGGACAACGGCGGGCACGCAGTCGCGCTGTACTGGACCATGAAGAACCTCTATAACATCAATCCCGGCGAAGTCTGGTGGTCAGCTTCGGACGTGGGCTGGGTTGTCGGCCATTCATACATTGTGTATGCGCCGCTGCTTCAGGGTTCCACCTCCGTTTTCTATGAAGGAAAACCGGTCGGGACTCCCGATGCCGGTGCCTTCTGGCGGGTCATTTCCCAGCATAAGGTGAAATCGCTCTTTACCGCTCCTACGGCCTTCCGGGCGATCAAGAAAGAGGATCCCAAAGGCGAGTTTATTAAGAAATATGACATTTCTTCCTTCGAATGTCTCTATCTTGCCGGCGAACGTACCGATCCCGACACCCTGCATTGGGCCGAAGACATGATCGGCGTGCCTGTCATCGATCACTGGTGGCAGACCGAAACCGGCTGGGCAATTGTCGGTAATTGCCGCGGCATCGAGCTGTTGCCGATCAAGGAAGGATCCCCCACCAAGGCCATGCCGGGGTATGACGTGCGGGTGGTAAATGACGAGAACGTGGAGGTTCCCAAGGGTACCGAGGGGAATATCGTCGTAAAACTGCCGTTGCCGCCGGGTACCTTAACCACACTCTGGCGTAACGACGAGCGGTTCATCAAATCGTATATGACAAAGTTCCCCGGATATTACGAGACCAGCGACGGTGGATTTATCGACGAGGACGGCTATGTCTATGTCATGGGCCGGATGGACGACGTTATCAATATCGCCGGTCACCGCTTGTCGACAGGTGCCATGGAGGAGATTATCTCCAACCACCCCGACGTTGCCGAGTGTGCGGTGTTCGGTGCCGACGATCAGATGAAAGGCCAGCTGCCTGTCGGCCTGTTCGTGGTAAAAGCCGGTGTTACCCGTGACGGCGAAGAAATCAAGAAGGAACTGGTCAAGATGGTTCGCGAGACCATCGGCCCCATCGCCTGTTTCAAGGATGCATGCCAGGTCGTCCGTCTGCCCAAGACCAGATCCGGTAAGATCTTGCGCGGTACCATGCGCTCGATCGCCAATAACAAGGATTACAGGATGCCGTCGACTATCGATGATCCGGCAATTCTCACCGAGATCACCGAAGCACTGGTGAAAATGGGGTATGTAAAAAATTAGCAGCTATCCGAGCGGGCAGCTGCCTTTCCGGCAGCTGCCTTTTTCTTATACTTCAGGGGCCGGGTTAACCTCGCGCTCCGTTTTCCAGGATGAATGAGTATGAAGATTCACGAATACCAGGCGAAAGAGCTTTTCCGCAAGTATAAGGTGCCGACTCCCGAGGGTGGTGTGAGCAATACCGTGCAGGGAATCTCGGAGATTGCTGCGGGGCTGGGGCTGCCGGTCGCGGTCAAAGCCCAGATCCACGCCGGTGGCAGGGGAAAGGGGGGCGGCGTGAAAGTTGCCCGGACAAGCGAAGAGGTCGGCAAGGCGGCAGAGGCCATTCTTGGCATGACCCTCGTCACCAAGCAGACCGGTCCCGAGGGGCGGCTGGTCAAAACGGTGCTGGTTGAAAAAGGCGTAGCCATCAAGAAGGAAATGTACCTTTCGATCGTCCCCGATCGCAGTACCGCGACAGTCACCATAATTGCCAGTCAGGACGGCGGCATGGATATCGAGGAAGTCGCGGCCAAAACTCCTCACAGGATCATCAAGGTGCAGGTTAACCCGCTGGTCGGGATCCAGAGCTATCACCTCCGTCAGGTCATGTTCGGGCTTGAGCTGGACAAGGTTTTGATGAAGGAATTCTCCGCGATTTTAAAAAGTCTCTACAATCTCTTTGTCGATTACGATTGTTCCCTCGTCGAGATCAATCCGTTGATCGTCACGGAAGAAAATACAATCATTGCCCTCGATGCAAAGGTCGATGTCGACTCCAATGCACTGTTCCGGCATGCCGATGTCGTTGCGATGCATGATCCCAACGAAGACGATCCGGCCGAAGCGGAAGCCGCCAAGTTCAATCTCAATTACATCAACCTCGATGGCAACGTCGGCAATATGGTCAACGGCGCGGGTCTTGCCATGGCCACCATGGATATCATCAAGCAGGCCGGTGCCGAACCTGCCAATTTCCTCGATGTCGGCGGCGGCGCCAACGCGGAAATGGTGGAAAACGGATTTCGCATTATCCTCAGCGACAGCAAGGTCAAAGGTATTCTGATCAATATTTTCGGCGGCATTCTGCGATGTGACGTTTTGGCTCAGGGGGTTGTCCAGGCAGCAAAGAAAATACAACTGTCAGTGCCTGTCGTGGTGCGTATGGAAGGAACAAATGTTGAAGAGGGCCGAAGAATACTCGCCGAGTCGGGTCTGAAACTGATTAATGCGACCGATCTGGCAGATGCAGCTAAAAAGGTTGCAGAGATAGTTGCCTAGATCGTAAATCCGGTACAAAGCAGAACGCCTGTCATATTTCAGCCAAGAACAACACACAAGCGCAGATGTAAAGTGGGCGAAAAGAAGTTTTGATCCTGAACGTGTACTTTTTTACTTTTTTTGTCCTGCGGCAGGCTTCTTGAAATGACGGCGGAAGTATCAAATTTATTGTTATATCAAGGGAATATTTTTGATGTGCTGGTTGTGGGGGAGGCGGGTCGGCGGTAATCGCCTAACCCTGTAAAAGAGCATGAGCAATTATACTTTCAAAGGAAAAAAATGAGCATTTTTATAAATTCCCAAACACGTGTCCTTGTTCAGGGCATAACCGGCAAAGAAGGCCAGTTTCATACCCAGCAATGTATAGCCTACGGTACCAACGTAGTTGCCGGAGTGACGCCGGGCAAGGGCGGCATGAAGATGGATGCGGTACCGGTTTTTAATACCGTGAAAGAAGCAAAGGAGAATACCGGCGCCGATGCGGCCATGATTCTCGTTCCGCCGCCATTTGCGGCGGACGCCATCCTTGAGTCGGTCGATGCCGGCATCGGAGTGGTGGTGTGCATTACCGAAGGCGTTCCGGTGATGGATATGCTGAGAGTCAAAAACTATCTGGCATCCAAGAACGTAAGGCTTATCGGCCCCAACTGTCCGGGAATAATTACTCCCGGCGAATGCAAGATCGGCATCATGCCGGGTGCCATTCATACTCCGGGAGGTCCGGTAGGTGTCGTTTCCCGTTCCGGGACCTTAACCTATGAGGTCGTTCACCAGTTAACCCAGGTCGGCCTTGGCCAGACAACCTGTGTCGGCATCGGCGGCGACCCGGTGAACGGCACCGGTTTCATCGATTGTCTGAAGGCCTTCAACGAGGATCCAGCCACCGAGGCGGTGGTCATGGTTGGTGAAATCGGCGGCAACGCCGAAGAAGAGGCCTCGGCCTGGATCAAAGCCAACATGAAAAAACCCGTGGTCGGCTTCATCGCCGGGTTGACGGCGCCTCCGGGAAGGCGGATGGGACATGCCGGCGCAATTGTCAGCGGCGGGCAGGGAACGGCTGCGGCAAAAATTCAAGCCATGCAGGAGTGTGGTCTCTACGTCTGTGAAGATCTGGGTTCTTTGGGAAGGTTGTGCAAAGAAGCCTTTTCCTGAGGTATCCCCTTACACCCCTCAAGGGGGTACTCTTCTCAGTCCCCCCTTGAGGGGGATAAGTACCTTGAGACGGATTGTTTTCTTGCAAAAAACAAGAAGACAACCCGTAAGGTACTAAAGGGGCCGGTTACCGGATGAGGCACTGTGAATTTAGTGCCTTACAGATTGTTTTCGTACAAAAACAAGAAAATAATCTGCGAAAGGCACTTATCCCCCCTTGTGGGGTGTTTGTTTCAAGGAGAGACTATGAAGACGAACGACCAACTGGACCACTTGCTGAAACTCAGAGCGGAAGCCCGATTGGGTGGCGGTCAGCAAAGGATCGACAAGCAGCATGCAAAAGGGAGTATGACTGCCAGGGAGCGGATCGATCTGCTTCTGGACAAAGGCTCATTCGAAGAATTCGACATGTTCAAGACCCACCGATGCCGTGATTTCGGCATGGAAACCCAGGTCTTCCCGGGTGATGGCGTGGTCACCGGGCACGGCACGGTCGACGGCCGAACGGTCTATGTTTTTGCCCAGGATTTTACCGTGCTCGGCGGCTCCCTTTCGGAAACGTTTGCCGAAAAAATATGCAAGATTATGGATCTTGCTATGAGGAACGGCGCTCCGGTTATCGGTCTCAACGATTCAGGCGGCGCTCGGATTCAGGAAGGGATCGAGAGCCTGGCCGGCTATTCGGAAATATTTCAGCGCAATGTCATGGCTTCAGGCGTCGTTCCCCAGATATCTGCGATATTTGGACCGTGTGCCGGCGGAGCCGTATATTCTCCGGCCTTGACCGATTTCGTCATCATGGTCCAGAAACAATCGTATATGTTTCTTACCGGGCCGAAGGTTGTCAAATCGGTTACCCATGAGGACGTAACCGAGGAGGAACTGGGAGGGGCGGCCATGCATGCAAGCCGCAGCGGGGTAGTCGATTATCCCGCCGGCTCCGGTGCCGATGCTATCGCCTATATCCGCAAGCTTTTATCGTTTCTGCCGCAGAACAACATGGAGAATCCGCCGGCAATGCCGTGCACCGAACCGGTTGATCGACGAGCCCTGGAGCTTAATGCAATTATTCCGGAAAATCAAAATGCTGCCTACGATATGAAGGACGTCATTCTTCATACGGTCGACAACAGGGATTTTTTTGAAGTGAAAGAAAATTTCGCTCCCAATCTCATAGTCGGTTTTGCCCGTTACAATGGGATGAGCGTCGGTATCGTCGCCAATCAGCCGGCCCACCTTTCCGGGGTGCTGGATATCGATTCATCGATCAAGGGGGCGCGTTTTGTCCGGTTCTGCGACTGCTTCAATATTCCGGTGGTAACCTTTGTCGATGTCCCCGGATTTTTACCGGGTACCGCCCAGGAATACGGCGGAGTCATCCGCAACGGGGCAAAAATTCTCTATGCCTTCGCCGAAGCGACTATTCCGAAAGTGACCGTTATTACGCGGAAGGCCTATGGCGGTGCGTATTGCGTGATGTCTTCCAAGCACTTGCGCGGAGATATCAATTATGCTTGGCCGAGTGCGGAGATAGCGGTGATGGGCGCTAAAGGCGCTGCCGGGATCCTGTATGCCAAAGAAGCAAGAAAAGCCGCCGATCCCAAGGCTTTTATGGCCGAGAAGGAAAAGGAGTACCAGGATACGGTCGCCAATCCTTATGTCGCCGCACAACGAGGCTACATCGACGATATCATCGAGCCGGCCAACACCCGCACAAGGATCATCAAGGCACTGGGTATACTCCAGAATAAGCGCGATACCAATCCAATGAAGAAACATGGCAATATTCCCCTCTAACCGTTGCAGTTCGGTCCGTTACCAGACAAGGAGACCCCGAAATGTCAGTAAAAATTTTCATTAAACGAAAAGTACAGGACAAAAACGTCGTCGAACTCACGATGCTGTTGAAGAAATTGCGATCGCTGACTCTTGAGCAGCCGGGATATATATCCGGCGAGACCTTGAGCAGGATCGATCGGAAGGATGAGTGCATGGTTGTCAGTACCTGGCGTTCGGTGGAAGACTGGAATAACTGGGTCAATAATCCTAAGCGAATCGAAATTCAAACACGGATCGACACATTACTGGGTCAGGAGACCGAGTACGCAATGTACAGCGCGTAGCAAAAACTTTGTGCCAAAGCAACCTAGGGTGGAGCTGGCCGAGTAAGACAAAGCTTCCGCCGCAATGGATGTCAACAAAATGATGGGTGAATCGATGGCAGGTACTAGAAAAAAAATGGCTGCAGCTCTGGCTGCTGTGAATCTCTATCTGCAGCAGGAGGAGGCCGCGGCGCAGGAACTGCAGCCATCTTCCCAGGAAACCAAAAGTTTCGAGTTCAGTCCGTGGAGCCAGAGCGGTCGACAGGAAATGATGGCGATGCGGAGATTAATCCAGCTAAGAGCGTTCACGCGCTTCTAACACCCTAAGTACCTTCACGAAATTCTTCAGAAAAAACAACAAATGAATTTCTAAGGTACTAATAGAATCAAACGTTAAAGTTGAGGTAAGAGGAGATAAGATACGATGAGCGATAAAGTGACGATGACCCCATTGAATTATTCCGCAGATCGGCCAAAGGCAAAAAATCCGGTGAAAATCATGGATTTGTCCATTCGCGACGGCCATCAATCCCTTTTCGCAACCCGTGGACGGACAGAGGATATGATCCCGGTAGCCGAACTGATGGATGAGGTGGGATTCTGGGCGATTGAAACCTGGGGCGGCGCAACCTTCGATACCATGCACCGTTTTCTCAACGAAGACCCGTGGCAACGCCTGCGCACCTTGAAACGATATATTAAAAAGACTCCTTTTTCCATGCTGCTGCGGGCTCAGAATCTGGTCGGTTACCGGAACTATGCCGACGATCTGGCCTATGCTTTTGTCGACCGTGCGGCGGAAAACGGCATGGATGTTTTCAGAACCTTCGACGCCTTGAACGATTACCGCAATTTCGAGACCGTCGTCAAGCAGATCAAAAAAAGCGGCAAGCATTTCCAGGGATGTATCTGCTACACTCTGACCGAGCCTCGTCTTGGCGGTGAAGTTTATAATCTCGAATACTATACCGAGAAGGCGAAAGCGCTGGAATCCATGGGAGCGGACTCTATCTGTATCAAGGATATGGCCGGCCTCATGGCACCCTATGACGCGTATCCTCTCATCAAGGCGATGAAGAAGGCGGTGAATGTACCTCTTCACCTGCACAGCCACTTCACCTCGGGAATGTCGCCGATGACCCACCTCAAAGCGATCGAAGCAGGGGTCGACATCATCGATACCTGTATGACACCCTATGCCTACAGAACCTCCCACGCAGCTGTCGAGCCGCTGGTCATGGCGCTTTTGGGTACCAATCGCGATACCGGCTTCGACATCAAGAAACTTGCCGAGATCAATGAGATCTTCGAGAAGCAGGTGATGCCGAAGTATAAACACCTCCTTGACGATTCCAAAGTGTCGATTATCGATATCAACGTCCTGCTCCATCAGACTCCGGGCGGCATGCTGTCGAATCTTGTAAATCAATTGCGGGAAATGGACGCCCTCGATAAGATCGACGAGGTGTATAAGGAGTTGCCGAGAGTCAGGAAGGATCTCGGTCAGATCCCCCTGGTTACGCCTACCAGCCAGATCGTCGGCGTGCAGACGGTCAACAACGTCCTTCATGATACTCCCGGCGAACGGTACAAGATGATTACCGGTCAGGTAAAAGACCTCTGTTACGGGTTGTACGGCAAGACTGCGGTGCCGATCAATCCCGAGCTGCAGGCAAAAGCCCTGAAAGGTTACCCACGCGGCGAAGAACCGATTACCTGCCGTCCGGCCGAGGTGCTCGAGCCCGAACTTGAGAAGGCCAAGGCGGAGATCGGCGATCTGGCGGTGGATATGGATGATTTGATCCTGTATGCCCAGTTCCCGGTTACCGGCAGGAAATTCCTCGAGTGGAAGTACGGTAAAAGCGAGCCGCCGGCAAGTGTCAAGCCGATTACTCTCGAGGAAGTGAAGAAAAGGGATGAGCTGGTGAAAAAGGCCTTGGCCGGCAAGCTGGTTGAACCGAAGCAGGTTGAAAAACCGCCGAAATCGCAAGCCGTACGGAAATTCAATGTCTTTATCGATGATGAGTATTTTGCCGTGGATGTCGATCCTACCGGCAATCCCCAGGTCGTAATGGCGCCTCAACAGGTTGCCGCCGCACCTGCCCCGGCCCATGTCGCGGCTCCCGTCGCGGCCAATCCCGCTCCGGCGCCGGATCCAGTGCCTGCACAGGCGGAAGGGACCGTTCTGCTGGCGCCGATGCCGGGCATGATCGTCAAATACGAGAAGAAGGCGGGCGACATCGTCAAGAAAGGCGACACCGTTGTCGTCCTTGAGGCCATGAAGATGGAAAATGCCCTCACCGCACCCTGTGACGGTACGCTTCAGGCAATAAAGTTTGCCAGCGGCGACACGGTCGCCAAAGGCGCGGTGCTCTGTGTGATCAGTTGATCTCGGGGTGGGGCGCAGGATTTTGGGGGGTCGGTCACTCTTGCAAAGTCCTGTGCCCCTCTTCTTTTTTCTCCAATGAAAATGAAGTGGAAAGGCGTATTTTTTTCCAGTATGCATGATGTGAGGCTGCCATGATTATCAAAGAACTGAATGGACACATGCCGAAATTCGGCAAGGATTGTTTCTTTGCCGAAAATGCCGTCATCGTTGGCGACATCGAGATGGGAGATCAGTGCAGTATCTGGTATAACGCCGTCCTTCGGGGTGACGTCAACTTTATCCGGCTGGGCAACAAGGTGAATATTCAGGATGGGGCGGTCGTTCACTGTACCTATCGGAAGTATCCGACACATATTGGCAACAACGTGTCGGTCGGGCACAATGCCATCGTCCATGGCTGCACCGTGCACGACAATGTTTTGATTGGAATGGGTGCCATCGTCATGGACGACTGTGTGGTCGAGAGTAACTCGATTATCGCCGCCGGCGCAGTTGTCACCCAGGGAACGAAGGTAGAGAGTGGATCGATCTACGCCGGCGTGCCGGCAAAGAAGGTGAAGGATATCAGCCGAGAGTTGATCTCGGGAGAAATCGAAAGAATCGCCGAAAATTACATCGAATACGCTAGCTGGTATAAATAACTTCTTCTTTTCTCATCCCACAAGGGGATAAGTTTCGTACGAGCAGACAAGCTGCTCAACTCAGCTTTAACAGCCCTTCAGGTGTCTTCCATCCAGAAAACCCAGGAGAATGTCGGCTGCCGCCGTTGGCGACGTCGTGCCTTTTTCCACCTCAGCTTTTAACCCTGGAAGGGCAGCTTTGACCCGGGGGTTGGTGTAAAACCACTGGCGAAAGCCCTCGTCAAGCAGAAAGGCCATCCAGTCAAGGGCCTGATCCCTTCTCTTTTTCTCGATTTCACCGCTGGCAGTCAATTTTTGCCGGTGTTCCTGAATGGTTTCCCAGATCTTTTTTAAGCCGATCTTTTCAATCGCGCTGCAGGTGAGAACGGGCGGTGTCCAGCTTGGGCTGAACTGCATGAGCATGTGCAGGGCGGTTCGATATTCCTTGCGGGCCAGCTCGGCCTTCTGAATGTTGTCGCCATCCGCCTTATTGATGACGATGGCGTCGGCAACCTCCAGAACACCTTTCTTTATGCCTTGAAGCTCGTCTCCAGCTCCGGCAATCATCAGCACCAGAAAAAAATCGACCATCGATGCCACCGTTGTTTCCGATTGTCCGACCCCGACCGTCTCGATGATCACCACATCATAGCCTGCCGCTTCGCAGACAAGCATCGATTCGCGAGTTTTCCTGCCGACTCCGCCCAGGGTCCCGCTCGAAGGGGAGGGCCGGATGAACGCGTTTTTGTCCACCGCCAGTTTTTCCATCCGGGTTTTGTCGCCAAGGATACTGCCGCCGCTGCGGATGCTGCTGGGATCTATGGCCAGAACCGCAACCCGGTGTCCAAGCTCGGTAAGCATTGTGCCAAAGCTTTCGATGTAGGTGCTTTTGCCTGCTCCCGGTACTCCGGTGATGCCAAGACGAGTACCCTTGCCGGTATGGGGAAGCAGCGAATCGACAATGGTGCGTGCCATATCCTGGTGGGAAGGCAGGGTGCTTTCGATAAGGGTGATGGTTTTAGCAAGAGCCAGACGATCCCCGTTGAGGACGCCGTCGATATATTCCTTGGGTGTTTTAAGCATTGCGTGATGGTCAGTAAGTATTGCCGATTGGTGTAAGCCGAGATTCAAAAAGAAAACGCGGAATCAGCGGCAGGCAAACCGCTGATTCCGCATGAGAGGTGGATGGCTACTTTAAGTACTTTTCTTCCAGCAGGGCAAGCGTTCTGTCGGCGGAATCCGGTATCGGGGTGCCGGGACCGAACACCGCCTTTACACCGGCCTTGAAGAGGAAGTCGTAGTCGCCCGGAGGAATGACACCGCCGGCTACTACCAGGATCTCTTCGCCGCCGTTCTTTTTCAGTTCCTCGATCAGGGCGGGAATGAGTGATTTGTGTCCCGCGGCAAGGCTGGAGGCGCCGACTACATGGACATCGTTTTCGATCGCCATTTTCGCCGCTTCTTCAGGAGTCTGGAACATCGGACTGATGTCGACGTCAAAGCCCAGATCGGCATAGGCAGAGGCGATAACCTTGAAGCCCCGGTCATGTCCGTCCTGACCCATCTTGGTCACCAGGAGTCGTGGACGCCTGCCGTGCTTTTCGAGAAACACATTGGTCCGCTGTTTGATTGCCGTGATGATGGTATTGTCTCCTTTGAATTCGGAAGAGTAGGCGCCGGAGATGCAGCGGGTGGTGGCGACGAAGCGGCCGAACACCCCTTCCATGGCATCGGAAATTTCACCGACCGTGGCTCTGGCCCGGACTGCCGGCAGTGCCGCGGCAAGAAGATTGCCGCCGTTTCTGGCAGCAACGGTGAGATCTGCGAGTGCCCGCTCGACTGCGGCCTTGTCGCGGTTAGCCTTGGTCTCCTTGATTCTTGCAACCTGCTCGTCACGAACCGAGGCAGGGACTTCCCGGACCTCGAAATCGATTTTCTCGTTTGCCAGCTTATATTTGTTGACACCGACGATAACGTCGAGGCCTTGATCGATCCTCGCCTGTTTTCTCGCGGCGGATTCCTCGATGCGCATCTTCGGCATGCCGCTCTCGATAGCCTTGGCCATTCCTCCCAGTTTTTCGATTTCATCGATGATTTTCTGTGCTTCATCGACAATGCTGCTGGTCAGGGATTCGACGTAGTAGGATCCGCCCAGGGGGTCGATGACATGGCAGACCTGCGATTCTTCCTGGATTACGATCTGGGTGTTTCTGGCGATGCGGGCCGAGAAATCGGTTGGCAGACCGATCGCCTCGTCGAAGGAGTTGGTGTGCAGGGACTGGGTCCCGCCCAGCACGGCGGACATCGCTTCCAGGGTGGTGCGGATAACATTGTTGTAGGGATCCTGCTCGGTCAGGCTCCAGCCGGAAGTCTGGCAGTGGGTGCGGAGCATCGAGGATTTCGGATTTTTCGGATTGAATTGACTCATCAGCCGGTACCAGAGGAGTCTGGCGGCGCGGAGCATGGCGATATCCATGAAGAAATTCATGCCTATGCCGAAGAAGAAAGAAAGCCTCGGGGCAAAGGTGTCGACATCCATGCCGCTCGCTATCGCGGCTTTGACGTATTCGACCCCGTCGGCCAGGGTGAAGGCGGTCTGCAGCACACTGTTGGCGCCGGCTTCCATCATGTGATAGCCGCTGATGCTGATGGTGTTGTATTTCGGCATCTCTTTCGAGCAGAACGCCATGATGTCGGAGATAATCCGCATGGAAGGGCCGGGGGGGTAGATATAGGTGTTGCGGGTCAGGTATTCCTTGAGGATGTCGTTCTGGATGGTTCCTTCCAGCTTGTCGTGGCTGACTCCCTGCTCTTCCGCCGCGACGATGTAGCCTGCGAGAATAGGGATGACGGCGCCGTTCATGGTCATCGAGACCGACATCTGATCGAGCGGGATGCCGTCGAAAAGGATCTTCATATCTTCAACGGAATCGATGGCAACTCCGGCCTTGCCGATATCTCCGGCTACCCGGGGGTGATCGGAATCGTAGCCGCGGTGGGTCGCCAGGTCGAAGGCAACCGACAGTCCTTTCTGGCCTGCGGCGAGAGCCTTGCGGTAAAATGCATTCGATTCCTTGGCGGTGGAAAAGCCGGCATACTGGCGGATGGTCCAGGGCCGACCGGTATACATGGTAGCCATGGGGCCGCGAACATAGGGGGCCATGCCGGGCAGGGTGTTGGCCGATTCCATTCCCTCGATGTCTTCCGCGGTGTAGAGCGGTTTGACCTTGATACCTTCCGGCGTCATCCAGTCGAGGGTCTCGACGGACTTGCCTTTCATCTGCTTTTCAGCAGTTTCTATCCATTTCTGCAGTTCGGGATGCTTTGCCATGTGCGACTCCTTGTCTGGGGTGAAATCTCACATCTCCGGCTGGGGACCGGGAGAATGCACGACGAGTATTATGAACGTTCACAAAGTTCGACCAGGACGCCACCGGTCGCCTTGGGATGCAAAAAGGCAATTTTGGCACCGCCCGCGCCTATCCTCGGCTGCTGGTCGATGAGTTGTATTCCTTTTTCCTTCAGTTCGGCAAGGGCTGCTTCGATATTGGCTACCCGGAATGCGACATGTTGAAAGCCGGTGCCTTTTTTCTCGATAAATTTCGCGACCGGCCCGTCGGGTGAGGTGGATTCAAGCAGTTCCACCTCGCTTTCTCCAACCGGGAAGAAGGCAGTGGTGACTTTCTGCGTTTCAACTGTCTCCGCACCTTCGAATTTCAGTCCGAGAACATCTGACCAGAAGTTTTTGCCATCGTCGATGCTGTTAACCGCTATTCCTAAGTGATCGATTTTGAGTATTTCCATTGTGTGCCTCCAAAAAGTCGGAATGGGTGCCCGTGGGCGTTTCGTGTTCTTGTTTTGGCTCTATTTTTTTTCAGGAGGGAGAACCTGAAGGTGTTTGTGCGGATTGGCCATGCCCTGCCAGACCATCTCGAACATGATATTGGCCTGTTCCGAGAGGCTGCCTTTTTTCCCCCGGAGTATCCACATGAAGAAACTGCGCTGGACAAAACCCATAAGAAAATCGAGCAGGGTTCCAGCCCGTACATGAGGGTTGAGAACACCCTCCTGCTGCCCTTGTCTCAGGACGTCTATCATCAGGGACATCATCCGGGGTTGATTGAACGTCTCGTCGGCCATCCATGTTTTCATCGGCAGGGTCATGAAAACTATCTTGCCGAGCCCTTCGTGCCTTTCGTAGTAGTCAAGCTGCAGCCAGAAAACCTTGCGAAGCTTTTCCTTAAGGTTTTCAATTCCCTGCAGGTGGTCGACAATGCGGTCCGTCAATTTTCCCATCCAGATATCGACAAAGGCGAAGACCAGCCTTTCCTTGCTGCCGTAATGCTTGTAAATCGTGGTAAAGCTCACCCCTGCTTTGTTGGCAATATCGCGGATGGACGCACGGTGAAAGTCGGAATTGGAGAAAACCTCCAGGACCGCATTCTCAAGTCGTTTGTGTATGTCTCCGCTCAGTTCGTCCAGCTTTGTTGTTGGTTCATGGTGATTTGATTTTTTCATCTTGCACGAAAAAACGAGGTCTTTGGCTTATGCCTGTTGGGTCTCTTGGAGTACTGTGATGTGTATTCTTGTTATTTGTTTTATCGCCTAGTAATTATCTGAAATTTCGTCAAAAAGAAATTCATGAGATGTTAGGCATGTAAAAGTTGGTAACATCGTTACACATCTATGTTGTAATGTATCGACGGATTCTTTTCAAGTAAAAAGCGGCAGGGCGGATATCCTTTTTGTCGATACATCTTTATCTCTGTCTCAGAGTGTCTGGCCTGCGCCGAAAGGCGTCCTTCATTCAGAGTGTAAGGACGCCTTCCTAGAGGGAACAGGCTTTCACTTTAGGAGCCGTTACGAAATAACCAGGCCATTTTTCAACCATTTCGTTACGGCTCCTGAGACCGTTCCGGGCATTACCTTGGCCATGTTATTTTTTGACAACGGCTTAGCCGCCAAAGAGCGATAACATCACTCCGGCCGAGACCGCCGATCCTATTACTCCGGCTACATTGGGACCCATGGCATGCATGAGGAGGAAGTTTCCGGGATCTTCCTTCTGGCCGACCACCTGGGAGACTCTTGCGGCCATTGGCACGGCTGAGACTCCGGCCGAACCGATGAGCGGATTGATGTTCATTCTAAATACCTTGTTCATGATTTTAGCCAGAACCACTCCCGAGGCGGTGCCGATGCCGAAGGCGATTACGCCAAGCGCAAGAATAGCGAGAGTCTCAACCTTTAAAAACTGCTCGGCAGTTGCCGTGGCGCCGACCGTCACGCCGAGGAAAATGGTGATGATGTTGATCAGGGCATTTTTGGAGGTGTCTTCAAGGCGTCCGACCACACCGCATTCCCTGAACAGGTTGCCGAGCATCAACATGCCGATGAGGGTCGCGGCAGGCGGTACCATGAGCGAGACGATGATCGTCACAAGTATCGGGAAGATGATTTTTTCCCTCTTGCTGACCTCACGAAGCTGCTCCATTTTGATCATTCTTTCCTGCCTGGTAGTGAGCAGTCGCATAATCGGCGGCTGGATGATCGGCACCATGGCCATATAGGAATAGGCGGCGATGGCGATCGGACCAAGCAGATGCGGAGCGAGTTTCGAGGAGAGGAAGATTGCCGTCGGACCGTCGGCGCCGCCGATAATGCCGATGGACGCGGCCTCCTGAGCGGTAAAAAGTCCCGAGAAGATTGCCCCCATGAAGGTCAGGAAGATCCCGAACTGGGCCGCGGCGCCAAGAAGAAGGGATTTGGGGTTGGCGATTAAAGGGCCGAAGTCGGTCATCGCTCCCACGCCCATGAAGATGAGCGGCGGGAAGATGCCCAGGTGGTCGCCCTGGAAAAGGTAGTAAAGCAGACCGCCCGGTGCGACGGTATGGATTATGTTGTCTTTGATCTCAAGCACCGGTTCGGTCATCATTCCGGCCAGAGGGAGGTTGGTCAAAAGGACTCCGAAGGCGATGGGCACTAAAAGAAGAGGCTCGAATTTTTTGACGATAGCAAGAAACAGCAGCAGACAGGCTATGCCGATCATGAGGATGGCCCCGAAGGTCAGGCCGGCAAATCCGGTGCTCTTGAAGAAAGTTATGAGTATTTCAAGCATGAGACTGCCTCCCTTAGGATGACAAAACGATCAAAGTGTCGCCGACGTTCACCGAGACGCCCTTGGCTACCTTGACTTCCTCGATTACACAGTCGGCAGGCGCCAGTATTTCATTTTCCATTTTCATTGCTTCAAGAACCAGCAGGGTCTGTCCTTTGGCTGCTTTATCGCCGGCAGCCACGGCGACCCGAAGAATTGTGCCCGGCATAGGTGCAATAATCCTGCCGTTGGCGGTGCTTGCCTCGACGCTTTTAGCCGGTTCCGGCTTCGGCGAAGCTTTGGGTTGCGCAGGCCGCGGCGAAGGCGTCGCGTGGGCTTTTCCGGGGTTGCCTGTTTTTTCTTCGGCGAGTTCCTCTATGCCAACCTTGTATTCACTTCCGTTTACAACGACTCTGAACATTTTCATCTGTGCAACCTCCCTCTCGATATTAAATTCTGCTGTTCATCTGCTCGATAATTCCCGCACTGTTCCAGGCCGGAGAGCGATCTTCGATTTTTTCAATATTCCTGATCACAATGTTGCCGACCGAGGTCTTCATTTTCATGGCAATAACTGCGGTCAGCACCGCGACGAGTTCCTGGTCGTCCTGCTCGCTTTTTTCACTGCCGGGAGCCGGCTTCGCCACTGCAGCAGGCGCCGGGGCTTCTGCCGGACCGGTTGCAGTTCTGTTGATCAGCCGGTCCATCCAGGAGATGACAACCTGAAGAACAATGAGGGCCGCAAAGGTGATGCCCATTCCCAGCAGGGTAGTGACAAATCCTGCTAAAAATTTCTCTGAAACCGACAGGGAATGCATCAGCCCCGGATCGGCAAACTGTTTCATCAACTCCGATATAGTCATGATGTCCTCCGTCGATTAAAGTGGAATATTGCCGTGCTTTTTGGCGGGACGTTTCTCGCGTTTGCCGTCGAGCATATTGAAGGCGTCGATGATTCTCTGGCGAGTGGTGTGGGGTTCGATAACGTCGTCGACAAAACCGCGCTCCGCCGCTTTGTACGGGGTGGCGAACTCTGCGGCGTATTCTTCGAGAATCCGTTTCTTCGTTCCTTCTTTATCTTCGGCCTTGCTTATTTCATTCTTGAAAATGATGTTGACCGCCCCTTCCGAACCCATGACTGCGACCTCTGCGGTCGGCCAGGCGAAAACCATGTCTGCGCCGAGGGATTTGGAGCACATTGCAACATAGGCGCCGCCGTAGGCCTTTCGGGTGATGAGGGTGACCTTGGGAACGGTCGCCTCGCTGTAGGCGTAAAGAATTTTTGCGCCGTGTCTGATGATGCCGCCGTATTCCTGGGTGGTGCCCGGCAGAAATCCAGGGACATCGACGAGAGTGAGCAGCTGAATGTTGAAGGCGTCGCAGGTTCTGATGAAGCGGGATGCTTTGTCGCCCGCATTCATGTCGAGGCAGCCGGCCATGACATTGGGCTGGTTGGCGATGATGCCGACGGATTTGCCGTTGATTCTGGCAAAGCCGGTGATAAGATTGGTCGCAAAATAGGGCTGATACTGCATGAAATCGCCGTTATCGACGATGGGGAGAATAACATCCAGAATATCGTAGGGTTTGTTCGGATTGTCGGGAATCAGGTCGTCGAGTTCGAAGATCGATCTGTTTATATCGTTTTGGGTCGGCAGTAAAGGGGCCTTTTCCAGGCTGTTCGAGGGCAGAAACCGGAGCAGTTTTCTGATATCGTTGAGGCACTCCCGCTCCTCGTCGGCAATGAAGTGCACGTTGCCGCTGATGCTGTTGTGGGTCATCGCCCCGCCCAGATCCTCCGCCGTTACTATTTCGCCGGTTACAGTCTTGATGACCTGCGGACCGGTAATAAACATCTGCGAGGTTTTGTCGACCATGAAGATAAAGTCGGTCAAGGCCGGAGAGTATACCGCTCCCCCCGCACACGGCCCCATGATGGCGGAAATTTGCGGAATGACGCCGGAATAGATCGCGTTGCGATAGAATATGTCGCCATAGCCGGACAGGGCGTCGACTGCTTCCTGGATTCTGGCGCCTCCTGAGTCGTTCAGCCCGACGATGGGAGCGCCTACTTTTACGGCGCTATCCATGGCCTTGACGATCTTTTTCGCATGCATCTCGCCGAGAGCCCCGCCGGTGATGGTGAAATCCTGGGAAAAGGCGTAGACCACCCGTCCATCGATCTGGCCATAGCCCGTGACCACCGATTCTCCTTCGAGGTCGAGCTTGTCCATGCCGAAATTTGTACATCTGTTTTTGACAAATGCGTCCACCTCGACAAACGTCCCCTCGTCAAAGAGATTGAGCAATCGCTCCCTTGCCGTCATCTTTCCGCTGCCGTGCTGTTTTTCGATTCTGTCCGCCCCCCCGCCGAGAGCGATTTTTTCCTTCTTTTTCAGCAAGAATTCTCTTTTATCCAAAGACATGTGTAACTCCTCGATTGATATTGATCTGATCGTACCTGTTGAGCTTGGAGCTATTAAAGATTCTGTCGGCTTCAGGAATCTTCGGTTTGGTTCGGGTATGTATAGTGAATAATGGCAGGATTGACCATGCCTTGCCAGACCATCTCGAAAAGGGCGTTGGCTTCCTCGGCAAGACTTCCCTGCTTGCCTCGAATGATCCACATGAAAAAGGTGCGTTGGATGAAGCCGAGCATGAAATCGAGCAGATTGCCGGGCCTGACATGTGGATTTATAATGCCCTGCTGCTGACCTTTTCTGAATACTTCAATGATCAGGCTGACTCTTCTTTTCTGGTCGAAGGTCGAGTCGGCCATCCAGGTCTTCATGGGAAGGGTCATGAAAAGGATGCGCCCGAGTTCTTCGTGGCGTTCATAGTAGTCTAGATGAAGCCAGAACACTTTTCTGAGTTTTTCCTTGAGATCTTCGATCCCCTTGAGATGGTCCTCGATACGGTCGGTGAGGTCGCTCATCCAGATATTGACAAAAGCGAAAAGAAGCCGCTCCTTGCTGCCGAAGTGTTTGTAAATAGTAGTAAAACTAACACCTGCCTTGTCGGCGATATCACGTATGCTGGCTTTGTGGAAATCCGAGGTGGAGAATATTTCCATCACTGCCGCTTCAAGTCGCTTCTGTACTTCCGGGTTGAGTTCCTCTAACATTGTTACCGAATTTCCTGCCATGGGTTTGTAACTCTTTGCAGAATCTGTTAATGTTTTGAATTAATTTAAATAATCTTGTGAATGATTATTTATTGATATCAAAATTAGACTGATCGTATTGTTATTATTGCAAAATGTTATTGTTTGCAACGTATTGAAAAAATTTGGAATCTATCGAATACATCGACAATGCATGCCGGAAAGGAGTAACATTGTTACACAGCCATTTAATGTGAATCCGATTTGTTTGTCAAGAGGAAATAATCGAAAAGAGTTGGGGGCAGAGGTTGCACATTTCAAGCGGAACGCTGTTTCGCCGAAAGAGCAGCGGAAAAACAGATTGAAAGTTGTATCGAAAAGGTGCTAGGTTAAATGCTGGTATCCCGGTGCAAAAGGGAGAGAATCAACCGCAACTGTGAGTCGCGGTGATCTCGGAAAACGGGAAAAAACTGTGACGGAGGCGCTATGACGGAAAAAACCTTTAGAGCAATGGTGGTTGAGGAGAAAGGCGAAAAGTCCTTTTCTCGCAGGATCGTGGAAAAACGTGTCGATCAGTTGCCGGATGGCGAGGTTTTGGTGAAAGTATCCTGGTCATCGCTTAACTATAAGGACGCCCTTTCCGCCAGCGGTAATCGTGGCGTGACGAAAAATTATCCTCATACCCCTGGAATAGATGCGGCAGGAACAGTCGAAAAGAGCAGCAGCGCATCGTTTCACCCAGGCGACAAAGTGATAGTGACCAGTTATGACCTGGGCATGAACACTTCCGGCGGTTTTGCCGAATATATCAGGGTTCCGGCAGGGTGGGTGGTGCCGTTGCCTGCCGGACTCGGCCTCAGGGAAAGCATGATTTTTGGAACGGCAGGCTTCACCGCGGCAATGTCGGTTTTTGCCCTGACCCGGAGTGTTCAGCCCGGCGACGGTCAGGTTCTGGTGACGGGAGCAACGGGCGGAGTCGGCAGTCTGGCCCTGGCGATCCTTGCCAGGCTGGGCTATTCGGTTGCGGCCGTCAGCGGCAAGCCGGAAGCGGTGGAGTTTCTTACCAGATTGGGCGCTGCCAGAATCCTGACGCGTGCAGAGGCTACGGAAGGGAGCGGGAGACCTCTTTTAAAAGGTGTCTGGGCCGGAGTGGTCGATACGGTAGGCGGGGAGATCCTGGCAACCGCCATCAAGTCGACCGATCTGCAGGGCGTAGTCACCTGCTGCGGCAATGTCGCTTCCCCCGAACTTCCCATCAATGTTTTTCCCTTCATCCTGCGTGGCGTATCTCTGGTTGGCATAGATTCCCAGAACTGTCCGATGGCCCATCGTACACTGATTTGGAATAAGCTCGCCACCGAATGGAAACCCGAAATGCTGAACGATCTGGGTAGAGAGGTATCTTTGGAGGGATTGGAAAAAGAGATTGAACTGATTCTGAAGGGAGGACAGGTGGGTCGGGTGATTGTCAGGCTGGAACAATAACTCACTTCCCGATCTTGAAATTTCTTAATAGTACACCGATGAGAGGGGCAATGAGGCTCCGTTGATTTAATCTGAGAAACGGGAAAACGCTTATGAAAAAAACAGGTTTTGTGTACGATGAGAAATATCTGCTGCACGACACGGGAGGGTATCATCCGGAGTCTCCAGAGAGGTTGATAGCGATATACAAAAGGCTGACCGAATCCGGCATGCTCGAAAAACTGATCCGCATCCCGGCCGAAAGGGCGAACCAGCGATGGATCGAATCGGTTCACTCCATTCGCTATATCATGAAATTCGATGAAGCCTGCATGTATGGTTTGAACGAATTCGAGCATCCCGATAACGCTATTTGCCGCGATACATACGATGTGGCATTTCTTGCGGTGGGTGGTGTATTGAAGGCGATCGACGCAGTAATGAAGGGCGAAGTGGATAACGCTTTTTGCGCAGTACGCCCTCCCGGGCATCATGCCGAAATGGATCAGCCCATGGGGTTTTGTTATTTCAATAACGTCGCAATCGGCGCACGGTATCTGCAGAAGGAACATGGCATATCAAGGATTGGTATTATCGATTTCGATGTCCATCACGGTAATGGCACGCAACATATTTTCGACCGTGATCCTACAGTGTTTTATTATTCGATCCACGAGCACCCCTCCTTCGCCTATCCTGGGACCGGCCGTGACTTTGAACTCGGGATCGCCGAAGGCGAAGGGTTTACAGTCAATTCACCCGTCTTGCCCGGCAGGGGAGATGAGGAGTACCGGCGGTTGATCATGCAGGATCTTGTTCCTGCCTTCAAAAAATTTCAACCAGAATTTATTATCCTTTCGGCAGGATTCGACGCACATCAGAGCGATCTGATGTCCGGGACGAATTTATCCACCGATGGTTATGATTTCATCTCCGAAGTGATCGTCAATCTGGTGAATCGCTTTGCCGGAGGTCGGGTCGTTTCCGTCCTTGAGGGCGGATATAATCTTGATGTATTGCCGCTTTTGGTTGAGAACCATATCAGGATTCTGGCGGATATGAAGTGACATGGTCACCATGATCGGCCGTTTCCCGTATCCACGCTGGTAAAAAAATGAATTTCCGGAGGTCCTATGTTTGTAAGTGGTAGAATGTCCAAAGAACTGATTACGGCTGGTCCAGATGTAACTATATTCGAGGCCAGGACAATGATGACGGAAAAGAACATCCGTCACCTGCCGGTGGTCGATGCGGCGGGCAAACTTATCGGTATTGTGACGGATCGCGACGTACGTGACGCCATGCCATCCACCTTGCTGAAGAAAACCGATTATGAATTGACTCTTGCAAAGATCATGAATTATCCGATCGGGGATATCATGACGAAGAATCCCATGACGATCAAGGCCTATTATACCATCCAGGATTCTTTACTGGTAATGCAGAAAAAAAAGGTGGGGGCTCTGCCGGTAGTCGACGAAGAGGGGTATTTAAAGGGCATTTTATCGACTCGCGATCTCCTTACCGCGTTTGTAAATATCATGAACATCGATGAACCGGGAACGCTGCTCTGTATCGTAGTGAAAGAACAGCGGGGGCAGATGAAGAAAATCGTCGACATCATCACCGAAGAGAAGATATCCCTTGGCAGTGTGCTGGTGGCACGGTTCTGGGATGAGGAGAAAAGAGCGATTTTTCCTTATCTGCTGACCAATAATGTCATCAATGTAAAAAAGAAACTGCTCGAGGTCGGCTTTGAGATTATCGATCCGATGAAATGGTATCTGGAGCAGCTTCCAAAAATATAGCATACTGTATCCTGTTTATAAAACCGGTCCGCCACCAGGCACAATGGCGGCGGTTCGGTTTTTTTCAGGATCTGGCGAGCTTGCTCACTGCCGGCGAAACCGCTATTTCGCCGTGATCCGAATAGTTTTCATGGTTTTTTTCTATGTTGGAGAGAACGTAACGGTAATTCACCATTATTCCGGCCGATTGACTGAGTCCCCTCGCCGATAAATCCGCAGCCCAGTTGATCCGTTCGATTTTGGCGCCGTTTGACAGATGGAAGTGGCTCACCCGGTCATGAGCCTGTTTGCCTCTTTTCTTCGACAACAGGTACTGGCTGCAAAGCCGGAGAAGGATCGGCTTGAGAGCCATGTCCTTGTTCTCCTCCAGATACTCGCTCAAATTACCGACTGTTTCGAAGAAATACTCGTGCACGTCTTTTTCCCCGGCGAAATCATGTAAAATCTTCAATTCCCTGGCTGTGAAGTCGATCTCATCCCGGTGATTCTGCAGGTAGGCGAGAAATCCGGGAATGGGCGAAAGGGTGCAGAATGTTTTTAAATTGGGGTGCTTGGCGATGAGATCTTTCACCACGTTTTTGATAAGGAAGTTACCGAAGGCCACTCCGGCAAGCCCGGTCTGGCAATTCGAAATAGAATAAAAAATTGCCGTATCGGCCGTGCCGGGATGTATCATCGGTTTTGTTTCATCCAGCAATTCGGCAATATTCGATGATATGCCGTTGACCAGAGCGACTTCGACAAAAATCAACGGTTCATGCGGCATTCTCGGATGGAAGTAGGCAAAGCAGCGTCTATCTTCCCGCAGCCGGTTTTTGAGATCCTCCCATGACCGGATCGCATGAACGGCTTCATATTTGATCAGTTTTTCAAGAATCGCTGCCGGGGTCTCCCAGGTAATTCGCTGCAGATCCAGAAAGCCGACATCAAACCAGGAGCAGAGCAGCCGGTGGATATCCTGGTCGAGAGCCTTGAGCGCCGGGTCTTTTGCGGCAAGAGGCAGGAGTTCAGCCCGCAGATCGACCAAAAATTTCACCCCTTCCTCGAGTCCGTTGAACTGCCTGAGGAGTGTTGTCCGGGGAGGGACGAGCGTGTTGCGCAGTTCGAGATTCAAATGCCTGCGCTCTTCGGGGTCGGTGCATTGCAGACGTCTGGCAATGATATCTTCAATTGCCTGATTATCCGCATCAAAGTCCCTGGCGAGCAGTTCAAGAAAGCGTTTTCTCCCTTCACTGTTGAGAATCAGGTATGTTTCGCCAAGCTCGGCAGCGCGGGTACGGGCCGAGACTTCCCCGCCTCGTCCCTCGAGGCAGGCATTAATACGTTCCCGTAATTTCTGCAGATCGCCGTTCGGCAGGTTGGCCTCGATCGAATGTTTTAAGGCGGCCTGATCGCCAAGCGGCCAGATAAGACGAATACGGCGCAATGTCTTGTCCCACAGGGGTTGATCTCGATCAAACATGATTTCTCCTCATCTCAAAGTAAGATAATGAAGGTCTCTTGATTCCTGTCAGGGATGAAAATCCCTACTCCGAATGAATATATATATCCTATCCTTAGCAGGAAGTAATCATAAGTGTGAAAAAAGGTTTTGCGTCTTGGTGAAAGGGGGGACGCGATGGACAAATTTCGGAACCGTTCACCACATTCAAAAATGACCAACAGAGCCCAGACACTCCAACACTCATGAAGATCTTGCGGCTTCTCGGCTTCGTGGTGCAAATCTGAAGACTTAAAGAGGCTCACGCGAAGGCGCGAAGAAGCGAAGATGGCAGAAAATGCGGGTTTTGAAGACATCGAAAAGAGATCAGACGGAAGTACCGAATCCGGCTTTCAAATACATAACTTCGCGCCTTCGCGTCTTCGCGTGAGACCTCAGTTATCACTCAATCAGTTGCTTCTTGCTGAAAGCTGATAGCTGAACGCTTACAAAATTTCGACGATTTGAACAGAAAACAGAGAGGCAGGAAATGGGGAAGAGACTGCGGCTTACTCCTTCGAAGAACTGGTCTCTTTGGCCAGTTCTTCAGGGCTCATGGTCCAGAACGGGGTACCGTCTTTTGTCAGGCGAACCTTGAATTCGAAATTTTCCCCCTGCTTGATTTTTGCAGCCATAAAAACATCCTCTCCCTCTATTGTGGCCCAGCTGCCGGAAATTTTCGTTTTGATATCTTTTCTAATGCCGGTTTTTTCCGGGTCGGCATAGTCCCAAGGGCATATATGAACGAGAATTTCATCGCCACCCTCATCAAAAACCAATGCCGTTCCCGGCGCCATTCCGGGAAGAGGGGTTACCTTGGTGAACTTCACCACTTTTCCCTTGAAGGAGTCTCTTTCTTTGTAGTTGTAAAGGCTGTTGTAGGCAGAATCCTTTTCCCAGCCCGTGTAGGAAGCCGATTCTGCGCTTTCGGCCACAAGCGACAACAAGAAAATTCCTGTTACCGAGATAACTATATAAAAAACTATAGAATTAGGGAGTTTCATTTTGTTTTCATCCTCAGCCTGAATAATATAACAATCTCCTCATTCCGTACAAGAAAGACAGTAAAGAGTCAACATCCCCATGCAAGACGAGATAATCACTATATTCGGCTCTGTCTGAAAAAATCTTCAAGGAAACATTTTCTCCAGCCCTCGGTCTGTCGCAGCTGTTTTACTTCATGAGTTTTTTTGGAATGAAGCATTTTGACGAGCATTTTAAGCTCGGAGGTATTGCCGACCAGGCCCGGCGCAATGCCGAGCAGATCGGCTTTGAGAGTGATCAGCTTGTTGAGTTTTTCCAAGGATTCACGATCGGTTGCGCTGAGCCGTGCCGGGCGTTGAAGCGCCGGAAAACTGTCCTCAGGCTGCTTGAGAGTCGTTTCGATGACTTCAATAATGTTATCGCCGTATTTGTTGACGGCGTTTTCTGAAATTTCGAGTCCGTTCTTGAGTTCAGGCAGCGATATTGGTTTTTTTCTCGCTAGTTCAAGAAGGACCGTGTCCTTGACGATATGTCCTCGAGGGCGGTCCAATTTTCTGGCCATGCCATCGCGCCAGGTTGTCAGGTTCATGAGGATTGCCAGGCCTGAACGATCGAGGGTGCCATTGTTGCGGATTCTCAGATATCTTTCGTCGGCTGGGGTGCCCGAGTAGGTGGCGGGATTATTCAGAAGGTTCAGGTCCTCCTGCAGCCAGGACTTGATTTTCGGTCCGATGATCCGGGAAAGCAGAAGAACCCGTACGGCCCGCAGATAACGCACATCGTCGAGAGCATAGCTGACTTGTTCTTCGGTTAATGGACGTTGCAGCCAGTTGGTACGGGTTTCCTCCTTGGCCAGATCGATGTCGAGAAGCTCTTTCACCAGGTTGCCCAGGGAAAGAGTCGCAGGCAGGTTGGAAAAGCCTGCGGCCAGCCTCGTATCGAAAATGTTCTGAGGCGTAGCCCCGGTGGCTCTCTGCAGAATAGCCAGATCCTGAGGGGCATCGTGGAGAATCTTGACAACGCCCCGATCGGAGAGCAGCTGGCCGAGTGCCTTGAGATTTTTTATGGCGATGGGATCGATCAGATAACAGTTTTCATCCGACAACGCTATTTGAATGAGGCCAAGCTGTGGATAGTAGGTACGCTCCCAAACAAACTCGGTATCCAGTGCGACAGCATCCGTTTGTTTTGCCCTGCGTACAAGAATCTCCAGTTCTGCCTCGGTTTGAATAAGAGTGTTGAGTTGTTCCATGGTATCGATTGTTTGGATTTATAATGTTGGCGGAATAGCATCGTATGGCTTCCACTCTTCTTCGTGGATCCATGGCATAAAAAGACACAATGGAAAAGAAAAAACAAGAGATATTCTTCTTTTAAGGTGTTTATTTGCGCCGATATCCGTATTATTGTCAGGTAAACCGCAGCAAGATACATGTCATCTGTTTGGAGGGGGCAATGCCACTTTATATTCTTAAACGGGTTCTTTTGATGATACCCACCCTCTTCGGGGTGATGTTGATCACCTTTGCCATCACCCAGTTCGTTCCCGGCGGTCCGGTCGAGAAGATGATCGCCGAGATCCAGGGATTCAGCAAGGGCGGCGGAGAGGTGCGGATGGAAGCGAGCGGCGTGTATCGTGGCAATTCGGGTCTTGACGATGAGAAGATAACACAACTGAAAAAGCTCTACGGTTTCGATCGACCGCCGGTTGAACGGTTTTTCACCATGATGAAAAACTATCTCGTCTTTGATTTCGGCACTTCATATTATTATCACCGGAGCGTCGCCGATCTTGTCATTTCGCGGATGCCGGTTTCGATGTCGCTGGGGCTGTGGAGTTTTATCATAGTGTATGGAGTCTGCATTCCTTTAGGCATTAAAAAGGCGGTCAAGGACGGTTCGCGGTTTGATGTCATCTCTTCCACTGTCATTCTGGTCGGTTACGCTATTCCAGGGTTTGTCCTTGGGGTGGTGCTGGTGGTTTTGTTCGGCGGCGGCAGTTTCTGGTCGATTTTTCCCCTGCGCGGGCTCGTATCCGATAATTGGGCCGAACTGAGTCTGACGATGAAAGTGCTCGACTATCTCTGGCATATGGTGCTCCCCGTTACCGCCGGTGCAGTCGGCAGCCTTGCCGTCATGACCATGCTTACCAAGAACTCCTTTCTTGAGGAAATTCGTAAACAATATGTGCTGACGGCCCGGGCGAAGGGACTGACGGAGCAGCAGGTCCTGTACAAGCACGTGTTCAGAAACGGCATCATTCCAATTATCACCGGTTTCCCCGGATATTTTATTGCCTCCTTTTTTACCGGAAGTCTTCTCATTGAAACGATTTTTTCCCTTCAGGGGATGGGGTTGCTCGCATATGAATCGGTTTTGAACCGGGATTACCCCGTGGTGCTCGGGACACTCTATTTTTTCACCTTGATCGGTCTGATCTCACGACTGCTCTCCGACCTCAGTTATGTGGTTGTGGATCCCCGGATCAGCTTTGAGGGGATAAATGGATAGTTCCCGGCCTCCCAAAGAAAAGCTCAAATCCGCCGTAGCCAAACGCAGGGCGAGAACCTGGCAGCGCTTCAAGCGCAACAGGCGGGGATACTACAGTTTTCTGATATTTAGCGTCCTCTTTCTCCTCAGTTTGATGGCCGAAGTTATCAGTAACGACAAGCCCCTCCTGGTTCGGTACGAGGGTGGATTGTATTTTCCGGTTCTTTTCGATTATCCGGAAACCACCTTCGGCGGCGATTTCGAGACAACGACCGATTATAAGGATCCGTACATTCGGCAAAAGCTCGAACAGTCTGGAAACCTGATACTCTTTCCTTTCAACACCTTCAGCTACAACACCATCAATCTGGAGATATCCGGTCCGGTTCCGTCGCCTCCCTCTTCGGCAAACCTCTTCGGTACGGACGATCGGGGCAGGGATGTGATGGCAAGGATTATTTACGGCTTCAGGCTGAGTGTCCTTTTCGGGCTGGCTCTTACCTTGATCGGGACCACCGTTGGAATTCTCGCCGGTGCCGTTCAGGGGTATTTCGGTGGCAGGACGGATCTTGCCATGCAAAGATGCATTGAAATATGGGGCTCCATGCCGGAACTCTATCTGCTGATCATATTCGCCTCGATTTTTCAGCCTAGCTTTCTCCTTCTTCTTCTCCTGCTTTCGCTTTTCAGCTGGATGGGCTTGTCGGATTATGTGCGGGCGGAATTTCTGCGGGGAAGAAACCTCGACTATGTGAAAGCGGCAAAGGCTCTGGGCGTCGGCAACGTTACCATCATGTGGCGTCATCTGCTGCCAAACGGCATGACCCCGGTCATTACCTTTCTGCCTTTTCGTGTTTCAACGGCGATACTGGCTCTTACCAGTCTCGATTTTCTCGGTCTCGGCGTCCCGCCTTCCACTCCCAGTCTGGGGGAGCTGCTTGCCCAGGGCAAGGCAAATATCGAAGCATGGTGGCTTTCCCTGTCGGCCTTTTCTGTTCTTGTCGGAACTCTGGTACTGCTTATCTTTATCGGAGAGGCGCTTCGGGAAACTTTCGATCCTCGGAAAAACTGAAGATGAGTGGGGTGTCCCGGCAAGAAAAAGAATTGCCGGGCAAGCCATTGATCCCTGGATTTTCGCTCGGCGAAGCATTGACTTCTCAAATGGCAAAGAATATGGTAAGGCTCAACTCCATGAAAATACTATTGTACCTTGGTTGAGCGATAAGGACGTCCACTGTATGCAGAGTAATTTTATAACCCGCCTGGGCGACACCGGACTCTATGTGTTGACGGATCTCGGCAAGATGACGCTTTTTCTTCTGAAGGCCTTGCGGGGGATATTCAGGCACCCTTTCCGATTCGGAGAACTGGTCCGTCAGGTTCACTTTATCGGTTTCGGCTCCCTGGCAGTCATCTTTTTTACCGCAGCATCGACCGGGATGGTGCTCGGTTTGCAAGGTTACTATTCACTCAATAAATTCGGGGCGGAAGGGATGCTCGGCTCCGCGGTCTCGCTGACGCTTATTATGGAGCTCGGGCCTGTGCTTACTGCCCTGATGGTTGCCGGACGGGCCGGTTCGGCTATGTGTGCCGAAATCGGCATCATGCGAATCTCCGAGCAGATAGACGCCCTGGACTGCATGGCCATCGATCCGTTTCGCTACTTGATAACGCCCAAGTTTCTGGCGATGATTATCTCCGTACCGCTGTTGACAGCGGTCTTCGATGTGGTGGGAATCGCCGGCGGCTATGTGGCCGGAGTCGGACTCATGGATGTGAACTCCGGCAGCTTTATTTACGGAATGAAGACCAGCGTTACCAATCATGATATCAACCTTGGCATAATCAAGTCCTTTGTTTTTGCCCTGCTGGTAGTCTGGATCTGTTGCGGGCGCGGGTATTTTGTCCAGGAGATTCGCGGCGCAGGCTTCGGGGCCGAAAGCGTCAGCCGGGTAACGACTCAGGCTGTCGTGTTCTCGTCGATTTCCGTCCTGGTCTTCGATTATCTCCTGACAGCGGTGATTCTGTGATGACACCAGCCATCGAGTTCAAAAATGTCGTCAAGACCTTTGTCAAGGGCAACGGTGGGATACAAGCTGTTCTCGATGGGGTTTCGTTCTCGATTCCGGCCGGTAAAACAACGGTAATCGCCGGGGGCAGCGGTCAGGGAAAAAGCGTCACCTTGAAGCTTGTTCTCGGGCTGATGCAGCCGGATTCCGGTCAGGTGCTCGTTCACGGCCAGGATGTGACCCGGGCCAAAGGCAAAAAGCTCGAGCAGCTTCGCACCCAGTTTGGCGTGTTGTTCCAGGGATCGGCGCTTTTTGATTCCCTCACTGTTTTTGAAAACGTCGCCTTGCCGCTTAGGGAAAGGACCGGCAGGACGGAGCCCGAGATTCGGCAGCAGGTGGGAAAAACCCTTGCCCAGTTAGAACTCACCGGGCATGAAGATAAATATCCTGCTCAACTGAGTGGCGGGATGAAGAAAAGGGTCGGGCTGGCCCGGGCGATGCAGCTCAATCCCTCGATAATGCTGTTCGACGAGCCGACCACCGGTCTCGATCCGGTTATGACCCAGGACATTTACCAGTTGTTTGCCGGAACCCAGGCCGAATTCGGGTTTACATCGGTAATTGTCAGCCACGACATTCCCAAAATATTCAATCTGGCGGATCAGGTTATTATTCTGAACTCAGGGAAAATGGATATTTTCGACAGTCCGGAAAAAATTCAGTGGTCGGAGGAGCCCCATATCCAGGAATTTGTCAAAACAACAATGGGCAAAATTTACCAAAGTCATCTGGTGGAGAAATGAAAAAAAACACTTTGGAGTTGATGGTCGGGCTGTTCATGCTAATCGGATTCGGTGCCTTTGGTTATCTTGCGCTGCAGTTGGGGGAGGTGCCTTACCTGAGCGCGGGTACAACCTATATTATCAAGGCGGAGTTCGATAATGTCGCCGGCGTGAAGAATGGTGCCTCGGTACAGGTCGCCGGAGTAAATGTCGGAGAGGTTGTCGACATCGCTCTCAGCGAGAATGAAGCGGCTTTGCTCTCCCTGCAGATTGATAAAAAGCTGAAAGTGCCGATCGATTCCATGGCCTCTGTAAAATCTCAGGGAATTATCGGAGATAAATATATACAACTCAGTTTAGGCGCCGATGAAACACTTTTCAAGCCGAATGAGATTCTGGTAGAAACCGAATCTTCGGTAGATATCGAGTCCCTCATCAGCAAGTTTGCTTTTGGCAGCGCTAAATAGTGAGTGTCTGATTCCCGGGCAAACTTTAAACGGGTAATTCCAACTTCAAGAGGATTAGAAAGAGAGATAGTGGGTGATAAAATGAAAAAATTGTTGATCTTGTTGGTTGCTTTGTCAATATTTCCGGCAGGCTGTCTGTGGGCAGCCGAAGAGAGTCCTACCGCCGATTTAAAGCCTGTTCTCGAAGATCTGACCTCCGTTCTGGTCGATGAAAGCCTGAAAGGCAAGGCGCATCGTGAGGAAAGAAGGGCGAAAATAATGGCGTTCATTAAACGCGGCTTTGATTTTCGTGAGATGTCCAGAAGGGTTCTCGGCAGTACGTGGAACGATATCGATGAAAAAGAACAGGATCGTTTCACCAAGCTCATGACCAAACTGCTGGAAAACGTCTATATCGGTAAAATCGAAAACTATTCCGGGCAGACCATTGAGTTTGCCGCCGAATCGATCAAGAACGACCGGGCTCAGGTAACAACCCTCCTCGAAAATGACGGGGTGAAAATCCCCATACACTACATCATGCGAAAGACCGAGCCCCGATGGATGGTCTACGATATTAATATCGAAGGAGTCAGCCTGGTAAGGAATTATCAGGAACAGTTCAAGTCCATTCTGCGCACAGAGAAGTATGAAGGCCTCGTCAAGACGCTGGAAGAGAAAAACCGTTCGTTTGAAACGGAGGCGAAATAAAGCGTTCATGGTTGATTTCAGTGCTGAAATGCAGAGAGTGTGCCTGCCTTTTCTTAACGAGCAGGAAACTCGGGTTTTGCTGAATGGCATGGTTTCGATTTCCGTCCAATCCGGGGGAGGCCTCTATAGCCTGGATGATCCCGCCGATTGTTTATACCTGATCGTTTCCGGCAGAATCGCCGTGCGGAAAAAGACCGGGTTCGGCGATCGGATGCAGGTTGTCGCACTGCTGGATCCCGGAGCACCGGTTGGCGAAGGTGGTTTGCTGCCCGGTCACCTCCGTGGTGCCACGCTGACAGCGGTCGCCGATTCACGTCTGCTGGCTTTGTCCCGGCAATCGTTTGATGAATTATCGGCCGCCGATCCCGCTCTTGCCCTCAAATTGGTCAAATGGCTCATGGGCAGGGTTTCCCTTCGGCTGAGAGAGAACTCAGAGCGTCTCGCCCATGTACTTTAGCGTGGGCCGGGTTGGGTGAAGGTCGATCTTCCCCCCTTGTGCCGAATAGATTTTACGGCCATTAGTATTTTTTCTCTAGCCAATCCTTGAGAAATTGATTATTTTTCCTTTCTTTTATTTTTATGCCTTTTTGTAGAAATTGATTGTGTTTGTAAGTTATGAGACTGCTTTTTGAAGAAATTACCGGGAAGACGCAACGCTATACCATCAGCGATACTCACTGGTTTCCCGTTCTCGACGCGGGCCTCCTCCTTGCGGCAACCGCCGAACTCTCCATTTCCCGATACGACCGTGAGACAATAAGTGTCAAAGGGCAGCTGGAAGGGAAGCGTGAAACAGTCTGTGACAGGTGCGGCGAGCATATTGAAGCCGAGCTCCACAGTGAGTTTGTGTATCAGGTCACGACGAAAGAAGAAGATGAGCTGGAATTGCGGGAAATGGAATGCAGCGATGAAGATGCCATCACTCTGTATCTCCGGGAACCGGTCATTGAAATCGATGATATTTTACGGGAACAGGCTCTCTTGGTTGTTCCCTTGAGAACTTTGTGCCGAGAAGATTGCAAGGGTATTTGTGCCGGTTGCGGGGCTTCGTTGAACAAGGAAACCTGCCGTTGCACACCGGATACGAGTTCTTCACCCTTCGCTGTTCTGGGAAAAATCAGCAAAAGATAAATACGTGCCCTCATTGAGGAAGCTTCTCGCTGGCTATTTATCTGTGTAATTTCAAGAAGATACCCTTTCTAAGGGATGAACTCTTAGAGCAAAAAAAGATTTAATCAAGTGGTATGACACATACCTAATTTGGAGGATAACATGGCCTTACCTAAAAGAAGACATTCGCATTCCCGTACCAGGACCAGAAGAGCCCATGACGGCCTGACTGCGCCAGGACTTTCACTCTGTGCCGATTGCGGCGAGCCGAAAGAGCCGCACCGCCTGTGCGGGAGCTGTGGAAAATACAAGGGCAGAAGTGTATTCGTGCTCGATGCAGAAGTGGAATAGGAGAACGATGTGCAAATAGCCCTGGATGCCATGGGCGGAGACCATGGTCATGAGGAATTGATCACCGGGGCACTGCTTGCCGTCAAACAGGCGGGGCTGAGTGTAAGCCTGGTTGGCGACGAAGTTCTTCTGCATAAGCATCTTGATACCCTGGCACCGGATGGAAAAACGGCAAAATTGATCAAGATCGTTCATTCATCTCAAGTGATTGGCATGAATGAACATCCTGTCGATGCTGTCCGAAAGAAAAAGGATGCTTCGGTGATGGTGGCCTTTGATCTCGTCCACCGGGGCGAAGCCGACGCTGCTGTGAGTGCCGGAAATTCTGGGGCTACCATGGCGGCGGCCGTCCGAAAGCTTGGTCGTCTGGGTGCTATATCCCGTCCTGGAATAGCATCGATTTTCCCGACACTGAAAAAACCGGTTGTCTTGATGGATATCGGGGCAAACGTCGATTGCCGGCCGCAGCATCTCTTCCAGTTTGCTCTTATGGCCGCAGCATTTTCACGAATCAACGACGTGCAGAAACCTCGCGTGGGATTGCTGAGCATTGGCGAGGAAACCGGAAAAGGCAACAGCCTGATTAAAGAAACGTACCCTTTGCTGGAAAAGAGTACCCTGAACTTCATCGGCAATGTCGAAGGACGCGATGTTTTTCAGGGCAATGTCGACGTTATCGTCTGTGACGGTTTTGTCGGCAATATCTGTCTGAAAGTCAGTGAAGGACTGGCAGAAGCCGCCATGTTGATGTTGCGTGATGAAATCCTCAAATCATTTTCCGCAAAAATCGGATACTTCCTTGCTCGAAAGGCCTTCAGGGCATTCAAGAAACGAGTCGATTATGCCGAGTATGGCGGCGCACCGCTGCTCGGAATCGATGGGGTCGGCATTATCTGTCACGGCAAATCCAGCTCCCAAGCGATAAAAAATGCCATTCTCGAGGCCGCAGAAATGGTCAAAAGGAATATCAATCGGGATATTCTTGAGAGTCTGGCAGCCAGCAACAACGTTGTACAATTGGAGGTTTGATGGGAACTGTTGTTTTAGGTACCGGGTCTTGTCTGCCTGAGAGGATCCTCACCAATGTTGAACTTGAGTCCATTGTCGATACCAGTGCCGAGTGGATCAAGACAAGAACCGGTATCGAAAGCCGCCGGATCGGCGGAAAAGGCGAGCAGACGTACCAGCTTTCGACCAGCGCGGCCAAACTGGCACTCGAGAGAGCGGGGGTTGCTGCCGAGGAGCTGGGACTCATTGTTGTCGGCACCATAAGCTCGCATATGCTTATGCCGTCGAGTGCTTGTTTTGTGCAAAAGGAGCTTGGTGCAACCAATGCTTTTGCATACGATCTCAATGCAGCGTGTTCAGGGTTTCTTTATGGTCTTGATCTCGCGGATAAATATATCCGTGCGGATCACAACATGAAGGTCCTGATCATCGGCGCCGAAACACTGTCAAGCAGACTGAACTGGCAGGATAGAAACACCTGCATTCTTTTCGGTGACGGGGCCGGAGCCGCCGTTTTCGGCTATTCCGACTCCTCTCGCGGCGTAATCGGGTCGAAATTGCTCTCCGACGGTTCTCTCTGGGAACTTCTCTACATGCACGCGCCGCAAAGCTTGAATCCCGATCTCCTTGTCCCTGGAAACAGTGGTGCATTTATTCAGATGGAAGGCAAGGAAGTTTTCAAACACGCTGTGCGGGCCATGGAAGACGCAGTACGCGGACTGCTTGAACGGGAGGGCATCAGTCTCGAGGATGTCAGCCTTGTCATCCCCCATCAGGCAAACATGCGTATTCTCAATAAGTTGATCGATCGTCTGAATATACCACTGAGTAAGGTATTTATTAACGTATCCAAGTATGGTAATACATCCGCTGCATCTATTCCAATCGCTCTCGATGAAGCAAACAGCAGTGGTCTGATTGCCGAAGGCGATACAGTTTTGTTTTGTTCCTTCGGGGGAGGTTTCACCTGGGGAGCAACCCTGATTAAGTGGTAAACAGGAGACATAAATGGATTATTTTTTATCTGAAGAACAACAGATGATCGTCGATATCGCGAAACAGATCACTGATGAACGAATTATCCCCATTCGAGCCGAACTGGACGAAAAGCACGAGTTTCCCCGGCAGATTCTGAACGAAATGGCCCAGGCCGACCTCTTCGGGGTTCCGATCCCGGAAGAGTATGGCGGGTTCGGCGGTGGCTGTTTTGACATAGTGCTTACGGTTGAACAACTCGGTCGAGGCTGTATCGGCGTCGGTACTGCTTTTGCCGCAAATTTTCTCGGGGTGTATCCGATAATCATCGCCGGATCCCCGGAGATGAAACAGAAGTATCTGCCCGATATCGCTTCCGGAAAAAAATTCGGAGCATTCGGCCTGACCGAAGCAAACGCCGGATCTGATGCTTCAGGCATCCAGACCACTGCGGTGCTTGACGGAGACGAGTGGGTGTTGAACGGCACCAAGCAGTGGATAACCAATGGCGGCGAAGCCCAGGTTTATTCTATTGTGGCGATTACCGATCGAAGCCGCGGGCCCCGGGGAGCATCTCTCTTTGTCGTGGAAGAAGGCGACCCTGGGTTTACCTGCGGCCCCAAGGAAAAGAAAATGGGGATCAGGGCATCGTCGACGACCGAGCTCATTTTCAAGGATTGCCGAATCCCCAAGGACCGGCTCATCGGCCGCGAAGGGACCGGTTTTATCACTGTGATGAAAACCCTGGATCTGTCAAGACCCGGCATAGCTGCACTGGGCGTGGGACTGGCCCAGGGAGCGCTCGATGAGGCGGTCAAATATGCCAAACAGCGCCAGCAGTTCGGCAAGCCGATCATCGCCTTCCAGGCGGTGCAGCATCTGCTCGCCGATATGGCGATCGGTATTGAATCTGCTCGGGCGCTGGTATATGGGGCTGCCAAACATATCCAGGCTCACCCAAAGGATATGTCAAAGGCCTCGTCAATGTGCAAAGTGTATGCTACCGATGTTGCAATGAAGGTGACTACCGATGCGGTCCAGGTGATGGGTGGTTACGGCTATATGTGCGAGTATCCCACTGAAAAGATGATGAGAGATGCGAAAATTCTCCAGATCTACGAGGGCACGAATCAGATTCAGAGAAATGTCATCGGTCAGGAACTGAACAAAGAATATTCTTGATCCTCAGGATATTGAATCATAGCAGGTTGTAAAAGAATGAAGATTATCGTGTGTATGAAACAGGTGCCGGATGCCAAGGATGTACGGCTCGATCCGGTCACCAACACTCTGGCAAGAGAAGGTGTGCAGTCGATCATGAACCCGTATGATCAGCACGCGCTGGAAGAGGCGGTTCGCCTCAAGGAGGCTCATGCCGGAGAAGTCGTGGCTCTCACCATGGGTCCCCCCCAGGCGGAAGAGATGCTTCGCCAGGCGATAAGCTGCGGGGCCGACAGTGCGGTACTCGTTTCCGACAGGGCTTTTGCCGGCGCAGACACCTGGGCGACAGCCTACACTCTCGAGCATGCCTTGAAGACAATCGGCGATTTCGATCTCATTCTCTGCGGCAAACAGGCAATCGACGGGGATACCGCCCAGGTCGGGCCAGGGCTTGCCACTCGGCTTGGTATTCCCTATTTGACCTGTGTCCAGAAAATCCGTGAGTCCAGCGCATCCGGGCTGGTAGCCGAGCGAATGATGGATGACGGCTACGATCTGGTGGCTCTTGAATATCCCGCCCTGCTGACCGTGGTTAAAGATATCAATGAACCGCGGGTGCCTTCGATCAAGGGAAAAATGAAGGCAAAAAAGGCGGAAATCGTGCGGTTGAGTGCAGCGGATATCAAAGCCGATCCGGCCTGTATCGGTCTGCCCGGTTCACCTACCAAAGTCGTCAACGTTTTTCCGCCACCGGCCAGGGGAGAGAGATCGGTTTTGCAAGGTACACTTGACGAACAGATCGATCAGCTGGTTGAAAAGCTTGTCCGGTATATGTAAGAGAGCGGAGAAAACGAAAAATGTTGAAAGTTGATAAAGAACTCTGTATTGGCTGCGGGATATGCGAGGACGCCTGTCCGTTTGGCGCTATACAGGTTGAAAATGGCCTTGCCGTGGTTGGCGAAACCTGCACTCTCTGCGGCGCGTGTGTCGAAAGTTGCGATGTTCAGGCTCTGACTCTCGAGATAGCCGAAAAGCACGTCCAGGATGATTTGCAATCGTGGAGCGGCGTCTGGGTGTTCTGTGAATATCGAAGGGGCGAGCTTGCTCCGGTCTCTCTCGAGCTTTTAGGGATCGGTCGAACACTGGCAGATCGGCGGGGAGTCAAACTCGGCGCTGTTTTGCTTGGATACAGGCTCGGAGAAACCGCCTCACGGCTCATCGGCCACGGTGCCGATACCGTCTACCTGGTTGATAACGAGTCTTTGAATGATTTCCGGGACGACTGTTATTCCGCGGTAACCACTTCTCTTATCCGTAAATATAAACCGGAAATAATTCTTGCCGGAGCCACCGCTATCGGGCGATCGTTTATTCCGGGAGTGGCGACCGATCTTAACGCCGGACTGACGGCAGACTGCACCAGGCTTGAAATCCGCGAGGAGGATGGTGCTCTGTTGCAGACACGGCCGGCCTTTGGCGGCAATATCATGGCAACGATCGTCTGTGAGTCGTCCCGACCGCAGATGGCGACGGTACGCTCGAAGGTTATGAAGGCTTTGGAATTCGATGCAGCCCGCAGGGGCGAGATTGTGGTTATCGATCCTCCGGCAGACCTTTTGCAAAGCCGGGTGCGTGTTCTCGAATCGGTCGTCGGGGAAGCGGCCAAGATCAACATTCAGGAGGCCGACATCCTGGTTTCCGGCGGCAGGGGGCTTGAGACTGCCAAGGGCTTCGAGTTGCTGAATAAACTGGCCGATGCGCTCGGTGCAAAGGTTTCCGCTTCGAGGGCGGTAGTCGATGCCGGATGGATTCCCTACCCGCATCAGGTAGGGCAAACCGGCAAAACGGTTGCGCCGAAATTATATATCGCCTGCGGGATTTCCGGCGCCATCCAGCATGTGGCCGGGATGCAGTCGGCGGAGACTATCGTTGCCATCAACAGGGATGCGAATGCATCGATTTTCAATGTTGCAGATTATGGTATAGTCGGTGATCTGTATGAAATCATTCCGAAGTTGATTGCCAAGATTGAGGAGCGTCGCTAGCTATGAGCCTTGAAGGAAAAGTTGCCGTTGTTACCGGGGGGAGCCGTGGAATAGGCCGGGCTATCTGTGTTCGTCTGGCGTCCATGGGAGCTCTGGTCTACATTAATTATGTCAGCAGGTCAGCGTCTGCAGAAGAAACTCAGGCGATCATCAGGGAAGCCGGAGGAAAGGCTGAACTCACCTGCTTCGATGTGGCTGACGGAGACGCAGTGCAGAGTGCCTTCAAGAAGATTGTCGGTGAGGCACATTCCCTCGATATTCTGGTCAATAATGCCGGGATAACCAGGGATGGCCTGATGGCCCGGATGAAGGAAAGCGACTGGGATGCGGTGCTCGACACCAATCTCAAAGGTGCATTTTTGTGTGCAAAGGCTGCTTCCCGGGAAATGATGAAAAAGAAATGGGGCCGTATTGTCAATATATCCTCGGTCTCCGGTTTTGCCGGTAATCCCGGCCAGGTCAACTATTCGGCGGCAAAAGCCGGCCTGACCGGTCTCACTAAAGCAATGTCAAGGGAGTATGCTTCTCGAAACATTACGGTGAACGGGATCGCCCCGGGTTATATTGAAACAGAAATGACCGACCAGCTTTCGGCAGAAGTTCGGGAGCAGATCAAAAAAGAAATTCCCCTTGCTGTTTTTGGCAGGGTTGAGGATGTCGCCGGAGCAGTAGCGTATCTGGTTTCCGAAGATGGGCAATATGTTACCGGACAGACTCTTCATGTGAATGGCGGGATGTATATGTAAGAAGCTGCTGTGTGGTTAGTGAAAAGAAATCATTGAGGAACATGGTTTTAACGAACCATGTCTAAATTAAAGTAAGGGAGAAAGAAGATGGCAATCGAACAAGAAATGATAGATATAATAGTTGAGCAACTGAGCGTTGAAAGAGAAAAAGTTGTTGCCAATGCATCCTTTGTCGATGATCTCGGCGCCGATTCTCTCGATCTGGTCGAATTGATCATGGCGATGGAAGAAGGGTTTGACATCGAAATTCCCGATGAGGACGCCGAGGGGATTACCACTGTCCAGGATGCTATTGACTACGTTAAGAAAAAGAAATAATCTTTTTATAGCGTTAAATATTACTTGAAGCAGCAATTGTTATATGCCCCCCGTTTGCACTGTGTAACAGGAACAATAAACGAAAAGGAGTTAATATCGTGAAGCGAAGGGTAGTGATTACAGGTGTGGGTTTGGTGACTCCTCTTGGTACTGGTGTTGAGAAAGCCTGGCATAATATCTGTTCGGGCGTCAGTGGCATCGATCTCATCACACGCTTTGATACCGGTGATTACGCTGTAAAAATTGCTGCTGAAGTAAAAGATTTCAACCCGGACGATTTCTTTGACAAAAAGGTCAGCAAACATCTTGATCTTTTTGTTCAATATGGTCTGGCGGCAGCGCTCATGGCGGTAAAAGACAGCGGCTTTACCGTGACCGAGGAGAATTGCGACCGGGTGGGTGTTATTACCGGCTGTGGCATGGGCGGACTGCCGACCATCGAGAAATACCATCAGGTCAGTATCGACAAAGGTCCCAAAAAGATCACTCCTTTTTTTATTCCAATGGTGATCCCGAATATGCCGTCCGGCCATATTTCCATGGCGATTAATGCGAAAGGGCCGAATTTATGTCTGACCACCGCCTGTGCCGCCGGGACCCATGCAGTCGGTGAAGCCTACAGGCACATCAAATACGGCAAATGTGATGTGATTGTCAGCGGCGGGGCGGAAGGTGTTATTTGCGGTCTCGGCGTGGCCGGGTTTTCGGCAATGAAAGCACTCTCCACCCGCAATGACGCACCGAAGGCTGCATCCAGGCCCTTTGACAAGGACCGTGACGGTTTTGTCATGTCCGAGGGGGCAGGAATGCTTGTGCTTGAGGAGTATGAGCATGCTGTTGCCCGCGGGGCAAGAATCTATGCCGAACTGTGTGGCTACGGGTTAAGCAGCGATGCCTATCATATCGCCGCTCCCCCGGAAAATGCAGAAGGCGGGGTGCGGGCGATGCGGATGGCGTTGGAAGATTCCGGCATGGCTTTCGAGGATTTCGATTACATTAATGCCCACGGCACTTCGACTCCTTTGAACGATAAATGCGAAACCTTGGGAATTAAAACTGTTTTCGGGGATCACGCGAGAAAGCTGGCGATCAGTTCGACGAAGTCGATGACTGGACACATGCTGGGAGCCGCAGGTGGTATCGAGGCGGTTTTTACTGCTCTCAGTATCTATGATCAGATTGCTCCTCCGACCATAAATCTTGCAGAACCGAGTCCCGAATGCGATCTTGACTATGTGCCGAATGTGGCAAGGAAAATGAATATTCTGGCAGCGCTTTCAAATTCTTTTGGCTTTGGTGGCACCAATGCCGTAATTGCTTTGAAAAAGGTTGTGGACTGAGGCTTTTTCAGGAGGAAAGACAGATGAAAATTGTCGTCGCGGCCGATCACGGTGGGTATGATTTGAAGGAAGCAATCCAGAAGGATCTTGTTCACGCCGGCCATCAGGTTGTAGATGTCGGCTGTTTTTCCAAAGATTCTGTGGATTATCCCGATTTCGTCGAGAAAGCGGTGGAGCGCATTGTGACTGGCGAATGCCCGATGGGAATACTCGTCTGTGGGACCGGGATTGGCATGGCGATAGCCGCCAACAGGCACCGGAGCATCAGGGCGGCCAATTGTACAAATGTCTATACTGCGAAAATGAGCAGGGAACACAACAACGCCAATGTCCTCTGCCTTGGCGCTCGTGTCCTTGAAACTGCCGACACGCTGGAAATGGTCAAGGTCTGGCTTACGACCGATTTTGCCGGTGGAAGACACACGACAAGAATTGCCAAGTTCAGTGACTGAGCGTAGCGACCACTCAAGTTTATTAAAGCCGATTTTGCTCATGCAAGATCGGCTTTTTTTATAGGTGTGATACAGCAGTTTTTGTTATTGTATTACTCACACCGTACAAATCCTGTCGATATCGCTATCGGGATCGAAATCGAATAGAATATGAGAAATCATAACCTTTTGAGGGGGAACGTTTTCACTACTCAGAATGCAACAGCCCGAAAAAAAAACGATAGCGATACCGATAGCGATAATAATGGTTCGAAAGTACGCATAAGTCGGATGAACAGTATCTTTTCAGGAGGTGTCGAATGAAATGTCCTTATTGTGGACATCTTGATAATCGGGTAATCGATTCCCGACTTAACAAGGATGCAACAATTACACGACGAAGAAGGGAGTGTCTGTCATGCGATCAGCGCTTTACCACCTACGAGCGACTCGAAGTGATGTTGCCGGTGCTTGTCAAAAAAGATGGGCGCAGGGAGCCATGGGACCGGCATAAACTTGTCGCCGGAGTTGAAAAGGCATGTGAAAAGCGCTCTGTCAGCCGGGATAAAATCGACGAATTCGCCGATGAGATAGAACATAAGCTCCAGGACTATGGTGCAAAGGAAATTCCCTCACAGGTAGTCGGAGAGTGGGTCATGGAGGGATTGCCCCGCCTCGACGAGGTGGCATATGTTCGATTTGCCTCTGTCTATAGACAATTCAAGGATGTGAACGAATTCATGGCCGAATTGAAAAGCCTGCTCGATTCCCGGGGAAATAATGAATAGTTCGAGCGACATGCAGTTTATGCATCTGGCCTTGAGGGAAGCCGGGAAAGGGCTCGGCCGCACATCGCCCAATCCCTGTGTCGGGGCGGTAATCGTCAAGGATGGAAGGATTCTTGCCAAAGGTTACCATAAGAAGGCGGGGACACCTCACGCGGAAGTGAATGCAATCCGGAAGGCCTCCGAGGCTGTCAGCGGAGCAACTATCTATGTGACGCTGGAACCCTGCAACCATACCGGCAAAACTCCGCCTTGCAGCAGACTCATCGTCGAATCCGGTATTTCTCGGGTCGTAGTTGGAATGACCGATCCCAATCCCCTGGTCAACGGTAAGGGCATCGAATTTCTTCGTAATCATGGGGTCGAGGTTATAAGCGGCATACTTGAAAAGGAATGCGAGGATATAAATCAACCTTTTATCAAGCATATTACCAAGCGGATTCCATGGGTCATCATGAAGGCCGGGGTAAGTCTCGACGGTAAACTGAATTACCGGCAGGGGCAAAGCGGGTGGATTACCGGCGAACAATCGAAACTCGCCGTACATAAACTGCGTGATCGAGTCGACGCCATTCTGGTGGGCAGAAGAACAGTCGAGATCGACAATCCCTCGCTCACCACCAGACTATCGGGAGGCAAGGGAAAGGATCCGGTCCGGATCATTGTCGACAGCCAGTTGTCTGCTCCGCTTTCTGCAAAAGTTTATCGCGTCGATTCTCCTGCACCCACCTGGGTTTTTCACGCAGCGGATGCACCGCAGTCGAGAATAAGCCAATTTCTTGCCAACGGCGTGCAATTGTATCCCCTCGACCGGAGAGGACAGGGGCTCGATCTCAGTCAGCTTCTCGGCATATTGGGGAAAAAAGACATCTGTTCGCTGCTGGTCGAGGGCGGGGCAAGAATGCACGGGGCATTCTTAAAAGGAAAACTCTTCGATTATGCACACTTATTCTATGCTCCGGTTTTTGCCGGAGATGATGGGATAGCCCTCATCGAAGGACACCAAGTGCCGGGGCGAGGGTCGGCACCCCGCCTTACCGATGTACGCTATAAAAGGCATGGCGATGACATGCAGGTGTCAGGAAAATTGTATTACACCACTTAATTTCCGGCAGACACTAGCCGAGGTTCTTTTTCAGTATCGGAATCCAACGTTCACAGCTCGACAGATTCTTGAAGGTGATAGACAGGGTTACCTCATCTTTTTCGAATGAGGGGCTGTGACTGATCGTGCAGTTTTCAGGGAGTTGCAGGGTCTTGATCTTATTCGCAAATTCGCTTTCGGCTTGTGTGGACGATGGATTGGTCTGGCGCTGGAGAAAAGTCGCAATATGTTGAAATTTCTGGGGCTTGTTCATTTCAGGGTGACTGAGGACGGCCTGAATCGAAGGGTCTTCAAGATAATCGGCAATTGAAGTATTATGTCGAGATGCAAGATCGCGGATAAGGGGGAGAAATTTTCTCTGTTTGCCATCGCCGATGGAGAGATCTTTAAAGAGCTTGACCATGGCGAGCCGATCGGCTTCTTCCGGCAGCCTGAGGAGTTCCATGACTATTTTGTCCTGAAGAAATCCGCTATGGACCTCAGAGATAAAGAGCGGATGCTGCTTTAAAATTTCGAGCAATTTCGAAATGGTTGAGGGGCGTTTGTCGAGTTGTAGCCTTTCGCAAAAAAAATCGACAATTTCCCGGTGCTGCAGATAACCGGAAGATATTTCCAGGAATCGCGCTTTTTCAGCCATCGATAAGGGACCGGCGAGACACTGGTCGGCAAGGATGATATCGAGGATTGAAGCAGGTGGAGTGTCTTTGGCAAGGATCTGGCAGTTCATTTGATGAGACTCCTCCGACGATGCGCTGAACAGGAGTCGTTTGAAGCCGCAGACAATTTCGTAACGGTGATTATCCCCGGCGATAACAATAGGTGGATGAAGTATGCCTACACTTGTCAGCGATTCGTGAAGTTCGTGACCGAGGCTATACAATTCCCACGGATGAAGATTCCAATTGCTTCTGAAAACAATCGACTCGAGTGGGATATATCGGCTTTGGAGAAGCATTGCGACCATGGTCTGTGTGCCGATTAGCAACCTTCTTGCGTGGCACAGATCGCAAGCGACGAAAATATATACCCCGAGTGCAAACGACCGCACTCAGGGTAGAACAGCAACTGAGATGAAGAATGAGGGACTGTCCTTCAAGAAACTTTCAACTGTCAGGAAGCGTTAATTTTCTCCCGCAGAATACCCGAAGGTTTGAAGGTCACAACGCGTCTGGCGTCCAGGGTCAATTCATTACCGGTTTGCGGGTTGCGGCCCCTTCTCGAATTTTTCTGCTTCACATTAAACTTTCCGAATCCGCTCAACAGAAGATCGGATCCGTTTATTAAAGAATCTTTGGAAATGCGTAGAAAAGCTTCAACCGAATCGGTTGCCTGAGCTTTAGTTAATCCTTCATGGTTTTTATATACCTGTTGAACCAGGTCGGCTTTGGTAAGTGTCATATTCCCTCCATAATTGACTGTTTAACGATCTCTATTAATCATATAGTTTTATAGAAGAAAGTCAATTGCTTCGCAAAAGAAAAAGAGTGTAGATGAAGAAAGAGTTGAAGAATATTGCCGAAACGATTATTCGGCCCTGAAAAACATATAGCGGTTAGGAAGTCTTGATGGAATCAAGCTGCCACACCACATCTCGAGGAGAATGTGGTGTGGTCGACTCATGCTGTAGCCAAATTTAGAACCTTTAAACGACAGATGCAATTTTGAAGATCGGCAGGTACATCGCCACGACAAGACCGCCGATCATCCCGCCAAGAAAAACCATCATGAACGGTTCGATCATGGCGGTTAAATTTTCTACCGACTGGTCGACTTCTTCATCATAGAAATCGGCGATTTTTTCCAGCATTGCATCCAAAGCACCTACCGACTCTCCGACATTGATCATTTGAATAACCATGTTGGGAAAGACTCCGCACTCTTCAAGCGGATCGGCCAAGGGACGACCTTCGGCTATCGAGTCGCCGACCCTGAAGACGGCATTTTCAATTACCTTATTGCCGGCTGTTCTGGCAACCACCTGCAATGCCTCAAGAATAGGCACGCCGCTTTGCAGCATCGTACTGAGTGTTCTGGTAAATTTGGCAACAGCGACTTTTCGCAACAGGATTCCTATTACAGGGGCCTTCAGCAGGCCTTTGTCGATTGCCAATTCTCCCTTTTTTGTTGCATAGATCTTCTTAACGAGAAAGATGAGGCCGAATATTCCCATGATAATGAAGATGATGTTGCTTTTAAAAAAGTCGCTCATATTTACGACTATTTGGGTCGGAAGTGGCAGTGTCGAGCCAAAGTCCTCGAACATACTGGAAAAAACAGGGACGACAAAAACCAGGATAACTATGAGGATCAGGATGGAAATTGCCAGACATATGGTCGGGTAGGTCATTGCACCTTTAATCTTCTTTTTCAAGGCCATGGATTTCTCCATGAAGGTCGCAAGCCTTGTCAGAATGGTATCCAGGATACCACCCGTTTCTCCCGCCTCGATCATATTGGTGAAAAGGTTGTCAAACACTTTCGGTTTTTTCCGCATCGAATCGGCGAGGGTCGATCCCGCCTCGACATCGGCGCGAATCTCGCTCAACGCTTTTTTAAATGTAGGATTTTCTTGTTGTTTTTCGAGGATTTCGAGACCCTGGACCAAAGGAAGCCCGGCATTGATCATTGTCGAGAGTTGTCTGGTGAAGATGACGATATCTTTGCCTGAAACCTTTGGCTTAAAAAAAGAGACATTCGCCAGGAGGTCTTTCGGCTTTTCCTTGACGGTCGGCTCGGAAATCCTCAATCTTTTGAGTTGAGCCAGCGCACCTGCCTGGTCAGGCGCTTCGACCTCGCCTTTTCTTTTTTCGCCGAAAGAATTTTTGCCTTTCCATACATATACAGGCATTGTTTGCCTCCAATATTTGGTGAATATGCTACGGGGTAACAATGACAACCGCAGTTGTCATAAACAATAAATGATATCGATTGTATATCATGAACTTGCATATTACAAGAGTCTGCAGTCGGAGATTCCTTTAATTTATTTTTTTCTTGAAAAACAAGAAATCATAAGGAAAATCCGCATTGATCCGTATCGTTCGATAGAAAAATAACTTGTCTAGCTTTTCCGACCTTGGTATACTAATCAGTTCATGAAGTTAGATCGTAAGCGTCAGTCGATGGTTCGCCACGACTGTTTTTCTGGTGAGAAGAAAGAAACATCAGTAAGTATTAGACAGAGTTGAGGGCAACTATGGGGAATAAGGATAATAATAGCAACGTGAATTTTCTGCCTATTATTGATAAATGTGAGGGATGCGGGCGGATTGTTGAGGATGAGCAAGGCAGGCATTGCAAAAGTTACTTGATCCCGGCGGCAAAATGGAAATTGGGCTTTTGTAACTTTGCGACACACGCGAAGCCCGAGATCGACATTATCAAGACGAGGGTCAATCCTCTCAAAGCAGCAAAACGAGCTTCGAAAAGAAAGTAACCGAAGATCGGCCAGTTATTGAAGAGGGGCTGTCGTTCCACGACAGCCCCTCTTTTTTTATTATCCGGCCTGCACCTAGGAGGTCGTCCGAGAATAGCAATTTTCTCCAAGATCGAGGCAAACTCGAAAAAATTACCGGAGGCATATACTTAATATTCCGAGGATAATTTTTTCGAGTTTAACGAAGATATGGGTGGAAAGGGCATTCTCGGCCGGCCTCCTAGCGGTGCCCGAATATCGCCGTGCCCACCCGGATAATGGTAGCTCCCTCTTCAATGGCGACATGAAAATCATCCGACATGCCCATTGAGAGTTCCGGTTGCACCGAATCCGCAAACAACTTTTTCAGAACCAGTTTTTCCGAGAGTTTCCGGAGATTGCGGAAATGGGGCCGGGACAGTTCGGGGTCGGCGACGAAGGGCGGCATAGTCATAAGTCCGCGCACCCTGATCCTCGGCAGTTCCTTGAGCTGGACCAGTAATCCTTCGGTTTCTTCCTCTTTTATCCCGGCTTTGCCTGCATCCTCGCCGATATTTACCTGAATGAGGACATCTATGCTCCGGTTCAGGGCTTCGAGGAGAGTATTGAGTGCTTTGCCGAGCTTAAAGCTATCGACGGTCTCGATCATACTGCAGGTTCCGGCGGCAATTTTTGCCTTGTTGCTCTGCAGGTGGCCTATGAAATGGAACACCACTCCCGGCGGGACGAGATCCTTTTTGGCTTGGACCTCCTGAATGTAGTTTTCCCCAAATAATTTCTGACCCGCGGCATATGCCTCAATGATTGCTTCTACAGGAAAATGTTTGGAAACCGCGACCAGTTTTATTTCTTCCGGCTTCCTGCCCGATCTCCGCGCAGCCTCTGCGATCCGTTCCGTTATTTTTTGAATGTTTGCTGAAATCATTACTGTTTTTTTTCTGTAGTCGTTGAGAAAAGCTTCTCCGCATTGGCGGTGGTCTGCCCGGCAATCACATGCATATCGGTCTGCCTGAGTTCTGCAATCTTTTGCGCCGTATATACCAGGTATGACGGTTCGTTCCTTTTGCCGCGAAAAGGATGTGGAGCGAGAAATGGGCCATCCGTTTCAATTACCATTGACTCGAGTGGAATGTTTCTGACAACCTCCTGCAGAGTGTTGCTGTTCTTGAAAGTAACTACTCCGGGTATGGAAATCAGCATGCCTAGATCGATAATCTTCCTTGCAAAGGTCAGATCTCCGGAAAAACAGTGCATGATGCCGCCATAGTCCATGGGTTTTGCGCGGCCGAGAATTTCAAGGATATCATCGTCTGCTTCCCGATTATGGATAATTGGCGGGAGCTTGAGCTGGTGTGCCAGGTCAAGCTGTCCGATGAAGTGTTTTTTCTGCTTTAAAGGGTCGGAATAACGTTTGTAGTAATCCAGGCCGATTTCGCCGTAACCGACAATGCTTTGCCGATGGTCGGCGCGGAGCTTTTCCAGGGCTGCATAATCACTCTTTTTCAGATTATCGACATCGTGGGGGTGCACCCCTATGGTAGCAGATACCTGGGGATATTTTTCGGCAAGATGAACAGCCCCGATCGAACTGGGCAGATCTATGCCGATGGTAATTATTTTTTTGACGTTCGCGAGAGCTGCCCGGTCAAGGACCTTGTCAAGGTCGTCGGCGAACGCATCCATATCCAGGTGGCAGTGGGTATCTATAATATGGCTGGTTGAAAAATCATGTGTGGAATTCAATGTATTACCTCCAACGGTTCTTTAGCAGAAATGTCTTCAAGGTGCAATTCCGATTCATCCTGGGCTGCCGAATGGCTGGAAAAAGACCTTTCAGGTAGCCGTTTCGAGCCGCTAGCGAGATGAATTCGTTGTTAAAAATAAACCTTCATATAGATTTAAATCTATCGTATAGTATGATGGTAATGCTAAGGTATACCCCGTGTCTTGTCTCATGGTTTTGAAAAGACCGTAGCTTCCTGCAAAAGTATTGTTTTCAGTTTATGTAGAGTGTGCTAGATCAATATATTTATTTGACTTTCTTCGTTATAGGAGAACAGGTCTTAATACTGTAGATCGATCGTATTATCAGCTGGTACCAGCAACCAACATTTACAATGAGGTTTGTGGCATGAATTATGGGATTGTCAGTCAAGAGCAACTCGAACAGATAGATTTAATTTTGTCGGAGAAGCTGATAAAGCTTGGTGTTGATTGCGTTATTATTATTGATATGGCTGGTAATATAATTACTGCCAAAGATAATGGTGAAAGTAAATACGATGTGTATTCTTTTGCCGCGCTGGCAGCCGGCAATTTTGCCACGGTCGATGCAATGGCCAAACTCGTCGGTGAACAGGAATTTTCGTTACTTTTTCATAAAGGGCAGGAATCCAACATACATTTCAGCAAGATCGACGATGAGTTGCTGCTTATCTCAATGTTCGGCAGGGATATCTCCCTCGGTTTTCTTCGTCTTAATGTTGTCGATGTTATTGAGAAGATAAGAAAAGTATGGGAAAAAAGGTGATGTGAGTTTGTTTCATTGCCTTGTTTATCCGGCGTTGTTCAATGAGGAGTTTTCTTTGTACTGATCATCGATAGGGAGTGGAACGTTGAGCTTTATCAACTTAAAGGACAAAATTGTTCAAGTAAAGATAGTGTATTATGGACCTGGGCGGTGTGGAAAAACGACCAACCTCGAGTACATTAACCGGACGTATCGCAAGCAGATAGTATCGGAAATGGTCAGTCTGAAAACACATGGGGACAGGACACTTTTTTTTGATTTTCTGCCCTTTGATATGGGCCAGATTAAAGGCTATGACGTCAAAATCCAATTGTACACCGTGCCTGGTCAAGTCAAATACAACGCCACCCGCAAGCTTGTCCTGAGGGGTGTGGACGGTATTGTATTTGTTGCCGATGCGATGGAGAAACAGCGGGAAAAAAACATCAGATCCCTGAATCAGCTGCACGAAAATCTGCAGTCGTACAAGGAGAGCATTTTTCGGATTCCGCTGGTGATGCAATACAATAAGGTCGACCTGAAGGAACATGGTATTCCTGTTCTGCCGATTTCGGTCCTGGAGAAAGACCTGAACAGCAGGTTGAAAGTGCCTTACTTTGAAGCAAGTGCAATAACCGGATACAATGTTGCCGCTACATTGAAGAAAATTATCTCTTCATCGGTGATTTCCATACAGAAAAAATTACTCTAAAGAGAGATGCTGTGGTGAAACAGGATATCGAGAGCCAATATGACGATGATTTGACATTAGGGACTGATGAATATGATGATTCATACTACACCGATGCGGATGATCTTTTCGATTTCTCAACGAATGATGAATCACCGATCAGCAGGCTGAAGAGTCTGGTTTTATCGATCGATTGGGAGATAACAGACGAAGTCCTTCTGCAATTCAATGAAGAATTGATCGATCTTAAAGGTATATGGGCGAATAACAGCATCAATCTTGTTTATGTCCAGGCGTTGGAAAAAATCAGCAAGTACATCTACCAGAATAAAGCCAACTCCCACCCCAATTCAATAAAACTTCTTCTCACCCTCTACTACAATCTCGAAAAAATCGTATCCTCCCAAGATCTTACCGAGGCTCAGAAAAAGGAAATACTGTTTGAGGATGTGAAAAGATTCGAAGGTCTCAAGCGTCAGATCGGACAACAGTCGAAACCCGTTCAAGAGCCACCGCCTACCCGTCCGGCAGGAGTCCAGGTAAAAAAGGAAGGAGAGGGCGAAGACACGCTTCTGAATCTCAAGGCAATCGTTCTCGGCATCGACTGGGAAATCACCGACCAGGATTTGAACGATCTCCGTCGTGAGGTCATTCGTCTTGAGGAAGAATTTGCCGGCAGCAGGCCAAAGCTCATTCTTTTGCAGGGAATAGGTACACTGGGCGCTTATATTAAGACGAAAAAGAGCAACGCCCATGCCGACGCTTTCAATGTCCTGCATCTTTTCTACGAAAGTCTTGAAAAGATAGTGCAGACTCCCATGAGCCTGCAGGAAGAGAAAAACGTTCTCTTTCCGGCTGTGGAAAAATTCAATTCGTTCAAGGCGCTGCTCGGTCCGACGATTTCTCCTGAAGCGATCGGCAAGAAGGAGGATGACGAAGAGGATGACGATTATGATGAGAGTGTATCGGGTGAGATAGCGCCTGCCTTTGCCGATATTCCCGATGACGAAGTAATTGGCTTCCAAGCCGAAGAAGAGGCAAAATCGTTAGGATCCGAGACAGGCGTGGTTGCCTCTCAAATCGATGATTTCTTTGGAGGGAGTTTCGCAGCCGTTGCCGAAGAAAAGGTCGAAGCCCTCCCGCCGGCGGACAGCGATGAAGCACTGAGTGAAAGCGAGATCATATCTGTACTCGCCTTTGAAGACGAAGATACGCATGTTTTGTCCTCGGTTGAGCGGGAGCTTGCTCTGCAAGGCGTTGATGTCGAAGCTGACGATGAGGAAGAAATTGTCGAAAAGGATAAACGCAACGCGCCGGTCGTAGCTGCCTTGAGCGAGCCCGGCGAGATGTCTGACGACGCGGAAGAGGCACTTTTAAAGGTGGAGGACGAACAGCCGGAGGAAATATCCGCTTCCGACGAAGAAGTTGCCGGTTTAGCCGAGTCGATTTTCCCGGACGAAGAATCCCTGTCACCTGAACCATTGCTTGAACCCACCGGACTGGACAGGAATGTCGCGTTGAAGGGCGTGGACGTCGAGACTGAAGCGGATGAAGATTCCGATGAGTTGTCACTGCCAATGGAGGGCGATGAGTTTGCCCCGGCGCTGCTTGCAAGCGATGAGGAAAGTATTTTCAGTGCTGCAACCCTCGAAAGTTCTGTCGCATCGGGAGATATTGGTGATGAACTCAGTGGAACGCTTGATGATCTGTTCCTGGCAGAGGAGCAACTCTCTTTTCATGCCGATACTGGAAAAGATGCCGAGGAAGATCCTTTTGTGGAGGCGACCGAAATCACGGTTGCCAATGTTCAGGGCTCAGAAGAATTGAGCGTGGTCGAACAGGTTGGCGGGGCGGATGAAGAGCAAGAGCCTGCAGCACTCACCGATGACGATTGGGAGCAGGAATTTGCCGCTGCCGAGGTTGAAAAAGATGATGATGCTGTCCTGACCCTGCAGGAACAGGAAGAAGATTTAGACTTGTTTTTCACCGGAAGCGATCTTGAGGAGAATGCCGAAGACAGCGCCGAGGTAGACACTCTCTTTGAAAGTCTTGAACCGATAAATGCCGAAGAGGATGAAGAAGAACGTGTTTCTGCCGAAGTCGGTGAAGAGATCGATGCATTCTTCGATCTGGAAGAGGTTCCTGAAAAACCTGACGGGGAGGAGTCTTTCGCCGCTCCGGTCGAGGAAGGATTGTCTGCCCAGGTTGAGGAAGAAGATTTTGCTCCGGTTGAGGAGGAAGTGGTTGCTCAGCTTGAGGAGGAAGAGTTTGCTCCGGTTGCGATGGAGGTGTCGTCTTTTGCTGCAGAGGAAATATCCGAGGAAGAAGAGGTTATCTTTGAACTGGCTGAAGAGTCTGTCGAAGCCCCGCCAGTTCCTGTTGCATTGGCCGACGATGTCATTACATCGGAAGAACCCGAGCTCGAATGGGCGGATGAAGATACAGAGAGCACACCAGCCGATTTTCTTGAAGCAGATGACTATAGTACCCCGTCTTTTGCAATTCCCGGATTGACGGCCGATACAACGAAGAGTCCCGGCGATCCCCTTGGTGGTTTGCATGCCTGCATCGAGTCTCTGGGGATTGAACTGGATGACAAGGTTATTCTGGGTCTCCGCGAGGAGATTAATGCCCTGCGCCGGGAATGGGCGGATAAGCCCCTTGAAAAAACTTTCCTGCAGCTGCTGTCGACCATAACCCAGCATATCCATCAGTATCGGTTTGAGGCAAGTTCGGAGGCCTATAACCTGTTGAACTCCGTCTTTAAGGCGTTGTCGAGCAGACGCGACGATGACATCCTCTACAGCCAGGACCTGCTCCTGATGGAAACGATAAAGGTGCTGGAGTGGCAGCAGGGCATGTTGGCGCGTCAGACTGTGCAGAATGCACCGGTTCACGCGGAAGGTGAGGAGATCGTTGTTGTTGCGGATGCCCAGGACGACTTTGATCAACTGCTGCAGCAATACGAAGATACGGTTGAAGACAGTCCATCGGCAGGCCTAAGAGAGACCCTGGCCGGGCAGAAGACCGAGTCGGGCAGGGAGATCTTTGCCGAAGATCTGAAACAGGAAATTGCAACGCTCCGCTTGACGCTGCAACAGGAAATTGCCGAATTGCGAAGTGAGTTGAAAAATAAGTAGGTTGGGCTGTGAAGCCCAACATCCCAAAAAACGTTGGGCTTCACAGCCCAACCTACAAAGCCACCAACTCCCTTTGCAAGCCTTGCCCAACCGGCGTCGGAAAACGGTGGTAATGCTGGTGCGTGGAACGCACCCTACATGATTCCGTTCAAGATGTAGCCGCGTAGGTTGGGCTGTGAAGCCCAACATCCCAAAAAACGTTGGGCTTCACAGCCCAACCTACAAAGCCACCAACTCCCTTTGCAAGCCTTGCCCAACCGGCGTCGGAAAACGGTGGTAATGCTGGTGCGTGGAACGCACCCTACATGATTCCGTTCAAGATGTAGCCGCGTAGGTTGGGCTGTGAAGCCCAACATCCCAAAAAACGTTGGGCTTCACAGCCCAACCTACAAAGCCACCAACTCCCTTTGCAAGCCTTGCCCAACCGGCGTCGGAAAACGGTGGTAATACTGGTGCGTGGAACGCACCCTACATGATTCCGTTCAAGATGTAGCCGCGTAGGTTGGGCTGTGAAGCCCAACATCCCAAAAAACGTTGGGCTTCACAGCCCAACCTACAAAGCCACCAACT
>LADS01000070.1 GCA_000961725.1 Desulfobulbaceae bacterium BRH_c16a | reverse complement strand
CAATATTCCTCACTGCTGCCTCCCGTAGGAGTCTGGTCCGTGTTTCAGTTCCAGTGTGGCGGATCATCCTCTCAGACCCGCTAACCATCGTTGCCTTGGTAGGCCATTACCCTACCAACTAGCTAATGGTACGCAAGCTCATCTCAGCACAGTAGCATATTCAGAGGCCACCTTTCTTGATTACTCAACGTATCCGGTATTAGCACACCTTTCGGTGAGTTATTCCAGATGCCGAGGTAGATAACTTACGCGTTACTCACCCGTGCGCCACTCTACTCTCTTTCCGAAGAAAAATTTCGCGTTCGACTTGCATGTGTTAAGCACGCCGCCAGCGTTCGTTCTGAGCCAGGATCAAACTCTCCAGTTTATATCCTAGACCGTCTTTCGACGGTTACTTATATAGTGCTTAATTATATAAGAGCTCTCTTTGAATTACAAAGATGCCCTTGCGGTAATTAACACCGCGTGGGCCCGTTTGCTTGTTTGTTGTTATTCAGTTGTCAAGGATCGTTCAGGCTCTTTCATCCAGCAAAAAAGCCCCGCGGTGCAAAGCCGCAGAGAGCAAGTAATTTAATATAAACAGATCGTTCTGTCAATATCTTTTTACTCTTTTTTTCTTTCCCTCCGTTTCGGTGATTTGCCCGCCAACTTCGCAGTCGGCAGCTCATCGCCTCATCGTCAGGACCGCGGCAAACTACAAGATTGCCGCGGATGAGTCAAGAGTAAAAGTGAGGTTCTTGAAAAAAGAATCGGATGGGCTCTCATTGAGCGGCGCATGAAGGAAAGATTGTTGCGGCAGCATGATAATTTGTTGAATTTATATGGAACTGTAAGAAACTCTGTGCTAATCACTCATCAATAAGTGAATTGAATTTCCCGATATCTTCAATGTATATATGACAATGGATGAAAAGAAAGCACTCCTCAAGGCACTCCCGAAAGTCGATGACTGTATCGGCCTGTTGAAAAACGACCCTGAATGCATTGCCCCCTCAAGGATTATCAAGAGCGTGATACAAGGCTCGATTGAGGAGGAGAGGGAGAGAATTCTCAGGGGTGAGTCTTCTACAATCAGGACTACGGCTGAATGGCTTGGCATTTTCAAGAAGAATGTCGCCAGGAAATTATCGCCTCATTTTAAAAGAGTGATCAATGGAACCGGTGTAGTAATTCATACCAATCTTGGCAGATCGGTTCTTTCCCAGGCAACTATGGAAAAGTTGGTGCAGGCTGGAGGATACTATTCAAACCTTGAGTTCGATCTTGAAACCGGCAAAAGGGGGAGCCGGTATAGTCTTGTTGAAGATTTGATCTGTGAGCTTACCGGAGCTGAAGCTGCTCTTGTTGTAAATAATAATGCAGCCGCTGTTCTGCTTGCCCTCGATACATTGGCCAAAGACCGCGAAGTGATCGTTTCCCGCGGACAGCTCGTCGAGATCGGCGGTTCTTTCCGGATACCCGACGTGATGGCGAAAAGTGGTGCACACCTGGTCGAAGTCGGTGCAACCAACAGAACGCACCTCTTTGATTATGAACGAGCCATTACCCCGGATACGGCGATGCTGCTCCGGGTTCATACCTCTAATTTCCGCATTATTGGCTTTACATCGGAGGTTTCTCCGGAGGAGATGGTGGCTCTTGCCCGGGCGAATGATCTTATTACCATGGAAGACCTCGGCAGCGGCAGTTTGATCGATTTTTCCCAATTCGGATTTCCGAAGGAACCGACGGTCTATGAGATTGTCCGGGCCGGAGTAGATGTGGTCACTTTCAGTGGCGATAAGCTTCTAGGTGGACCACAGGCCGGAATTATAATCGGCAAAAACGAGGTCATTGCCCGAATAAAGAAGAACCCTCTGAACAGAGCGTTGCGGATTGACAAGTTTACTCTTGCCTCACTTGAAAGCGTTCTTCGTGAGTATTTCGATATTGAGGAGGCGTTAAAAAATATTCCCACACTGGCAATGCTGACCATTGCAGGTGCCGATCTGAAAAAGCGCGCCCAGCGTATAGCACGGCAACTGAAAAAGCGGATTTCGCAGAATTGCGGAGTGAAAATAGTCGCGACCGTATCAAGAGTGGGAGGCGGCGCCTTGCCGGAATTCAACATCGACAGCTGGGCAATCGATCTGCAACCTGTGACGATGAAGCTCAGCACCTTCGAACAGCGATTGCGAAAACTCGTTATTCCAATAGTTGGACGGATAGAAAACGAACGATTTCTGCTTGATGTTCGTACTATCCAGGATCGGGAAATTGGCGAACTGACAAGTTTAATCGGTGATTTCTTCAGCCAAGGTGAAAGCGGTGATTGAAAGTTTTCCCCTGCTCTTCATTAACCGTGGGCTAAACGGAGAGGATTTTTCCAGATTTTCCAAAAGTTACGCTGAAATATTAAGAAAACATCTGCCAACCGCAGGGCAGGTGAATTTTCTTCATAGTTCGGTACAACTCGCGGAGATATTTCCTGAAAGTCCAATTCTACCCGAGCTGACCGATCTTTACCAAAGAGTAAAAAGTGGCGAAAATCCGGTTGGCCTGCATTCGGAATGCATAATGCTTGCCTTTACAGTAAAAGGCGGAGAGAGAGTCGTAGCCCTCGTATCCGAAGCCGATCCGGTCTTTATAAGAAAGGTGAGCGAGGATTGGCTGAGCGAGGCAAGGTTGACGGTAGAGCGAGAGTTTCTCTTGCTGAAGGAAGCCCGCGTCGATATTCAGACCGGTCTGCTGAATGTCTCAAATCTCTGCTATCTCCTCGATACCTACACAACAACAATATTCCAACTGATTCTGGTCGAGCTGCCGCCTAAACGGGTTTCTTTTCAATATGTTCTCAGGCATTCGCAGAAGTGTGCGACGGCTCTGCTCAATTTCTTTCAAAGTGATACCGTGCTCCATTATCTCGGTCAGTGCACTTTTGCCCTGGTATTGCAAAACAATCCGGCCGAAGGAAAGGCCGAAGTCGAGTCCGCTCTTGTGGCATATCTGAAAAGGGAGGGGTGCCATAGAATCCACATCGGGTCGAGTTTTTCCGATATCGATGACGCGGGGGACGAGATTTCCCAGAGTGGTCGGCCTCTCCTCGATAAGGCCTGGACTGCCCTTCGCCATGCCGCAAAACGAGGACCCTTCAGCTTTTGCGATTATAGTCTGCTTGCTTCTCCCGAGACTCACCCCCTGCGTTCTCCCGATAAAAAATTTGGAAACAGGTTGAGCAGACTCTGGCGTAATGCCGAATCCTTCAGCCTGGTTCAATTTCACAGCAAAAACGATATCCATGCCGCAGAAACTCCATTGATGCCCCACCTGGATCGGGGGACGGTCGTTGCCGATGACGACGATGCATTCGTGTATCTTGAGGGTGTCGAGACCTGTGACGCTTTGGCATGGGTGAATGAACGTATACAAACGATTGACGATGTCGCCTCGAGAGACCGCATTTCGGTCGGCATCAGTGGGTTTCCCTACGCTGATTTCAAGAAGTCGGAGATGGTTTTCAATTGCCGCAAGGCTCTCCTTCATGCAGCATTTTACGGTGATCCGAGTGTTGCGGTCTTTGATTCGGTCAGTATGAATATCAGTGGCGATATCTATTTTGGCGACGGTGATTTAGCCAAAGCGGTGCGGGAATACAGACGAGGCCTGAAGTGTGACGAACTGGATGTCAACCTGCATAACAGTCTTGGCGTTGCCCTGGCGATGATGGGTAAAATCAACCAGGCAATGCAGAGTTTTGAGCGGGCTCTTGTTCTGGATAATGTGAATTTGATGGCCTTATACAACCTCGGCCTGGCCGAACAGGTTCGCGGTCACAAAGAGGAAGCATTCACCTATTTCGAAAGTGCCTTGCGGTGTTGCAGTGAGGGGGACGGACTTGTCGACGACCTTCAACTGCAACTTGGGGTCCTGGCGGGAGATCTGGGCAGGTATGCGAGGTCGCTCGAGTATCTGTTGCCGTGGTATCACAGAAATGAAAAGAAACAGAGAGCCGACCGGGTTCTTTTTCATCTGGGCTGTGCGTATCATGGAGTGCGGGAAAATCGCAAGGCAATGGCTGTACTGCAGAAAGCATTGCAGTTCAACGAGTTTGACGACAGAGCCATGAACCTGCTGGGAATGGTATATTTTGAAGAGAACGAAGGGGATGAAATTGCCCTTTCTTTATGTAGAAAAAGTGTCGAACTGGAGCCGTTAAATCTCGCCTATAGAGTGAACCTGGCCGAGGTGCAGTTACGTTGTCTCATGGTCCGGGAAGCAAGGGGAAACCTCTATAGATGTCTGCGAAACCGGAAATTTAAGGCGCAAGCCCAGCTGTTGTTCGGTATGAGCTACAGACAGGAAGGTAAAAATTCCAAGGCCAACGGATGGTTTCAAAAAGTTCCGTCTCAGAAGCACGGACAACCCGACCTGAATGAGAGAGCGCTCAACGATCTGAGAAAGAGGATATCTTGTGTCGGCAATCCATAGTTCTTGCACGTATGCAGTCTTTTGATGTGTTCCGGTGAACGATTACGATTTTTGGGCTGGACTTGTCGATTGGATAAAAGATAAACTGCTGAGTAACGGCAACATTGAAAATGAAGCTTTTTTTATTATTCAGCGGCCTGAAAAAATGAATGGAATCGCGAATTATCTGAAAAGCAATTTTAAGGTGTATGAACAGCACATAACCAGGGTATCGCATCCGGTTATAACTGAATTTCGGGGAGTGATATGGCTCAGATAGATGGTTTTTTTAAATTGATGAACGATGAAGGGGCCTCCGATTTACACATGGTATCGGGGCAGCAGCCGGTTCTCCGGATACGCGGTGATATGGAGAGGGTGAAGTTCAAGAAGATGGGGAACGATGAACTGCGCGCCATGCTCTATGAGATCTGTCCCGAAGAAAAAATCAAGCTTTTTGAAGAGACCGGGGATGTCGATTTTGGCTATGAAATCCCAGGCCTTGCTCGTTACCGGTGTAATTTTTTCCAGCAGAAATACGGAATTGGCGCGGTTTTCAGGGAGATTCCAAGTGAAATTATGACGGTCGAACAGCTTGGACTGCCGGCGGTCATTGCCCGTCTCGCTCATCTGCCCAAAGGACTGGTGCTGGTGACCGGTCCCACCGGTTCCGGTAAATCGACAACCCTGGCCGCCGTTGTCGATGAGTGCAATAAGAATCGCAAGGACCATATCCTGACCATTGAAGACCCTATTGAGTTTGTTCATAAGAGTCAAAAATGCGTAATCAACCATCGAGAGGTCGGAACACACACCAAAAGCTTTTCGGCAGCCCTGCGGGGAGCTTTGCGTGAAGATCCCGATATCATCATGGTCGGTGAGATGCGTGATCTCGAGACCATCTCTCTTGCGATGGAGGCAGCCATGACCGGCCATCTGGTGTTCGGCACGCTGCATACCATCAATGCCATGAAGACGGTCGATCGTATCATCGAAATATTCCCGGCCGGTCAACAGGGACAGGTTCGCTCAACTCTTGCCGATGCGCTGAAAGCGGTAGTCTCGCAGACCCTCTTCAAGCGTATCGATATTAAAGGGCGATGTGCCGCGCTGGAGATTCTCATCGCCACTCCAGCCGTACGAAACCTCATCCGGGAAGGAAAAACCTTTCAGATTCTGTCCTCCATGCAGACCGGCAAGAAATTCGGGATGCAGACGCTCGATGATGCCATTATGATCCTTCTGGAAAAGAAGATGATAGATCCGAACGATGCCTACTCGAATTGCGTGGAGAAGGCAAAATTCCTCAAATTCCTCAAAAAAGCACCATCGGATTTCACTGAAGTATAGTGGCCATGCGGCACGCTTTGGTCCGGGGAGAATCGCGCTGCGGTTCTTCCCGGGTTATCCGGCGTCTTTAAAAACCGCCTTCTGCAAGCAGGACCGGTTGGAACGGCCGGAGTGGATTGTTGTCCGGCCTGGTAAATCCAAAGACTTGATATGTCGCCTGTTCGGAGGTGATGCTTATCGTGCCCCAGCGTGAAGTCGTCACAAGAGGAATGTTCCTCTTTGCACATTCTTCCACCAGCTGATTGTGAGGGAAATGACCTCCGCCCGCCCGTCCTGTCGAAACAACTATTACCTCGGGAGAGACAGCGGTGAGAAGTTCCGGAGAATTGGAAGTTTTTGAACCATGATGAGGCGACAAAAGAAAATCGACTGCCAAGCCGTAATCACCGCTGACAAGAGATCTCTCTTCGCTCTTGCCGATATCGCCGGGAAAGAGTGTGCACCGTTTGCCGGAGCAGGCCTTCAGGACAATACCGATGTTGGCATCCTGTCGACTTGCAGAAGTATTTGACGAATTCTCCCTGGTGAAGAGATTCTCAGTGCATTCCAGATAGTCACTGTCCTCGCCAAGGCGTTGACCTTTTTCCGGTACGACAACTGGAATTTTCTCCCGGGCTGCGAGCAGCATCAGCCGTTCGAACGCTGTGTCATGCCCGATGGGATCCCTTACCCAGATGATTGCCGGGGAAAAGTGTTTGAGAATAAACTCAAGGCCGTTGTAATGGTCGGCATCGGGATGGGTGATGGCGATCGCGTCAAGTTTGCGTATACCTTTATGCCAGAGCAGAGGTGCAATTGTTCGTTCGCCGACGGATGTCGAACTGTTGGCGGGCCCGCCTCCATCTATGAGAATGTTCAGGCCGGAGGGATATTGCACCAGAGTGGAACTGCCTTGGCCGACATCGAGAAATGACACCTGCATGGCAACCGATCGCTTCTGGATCAGTGCTCGTGGCGGGAATATCATGATCAGGGAGCACAGCACAAGGACCGGCAAGCCGGCGTACAACAGCTTGTTTTTCCGGACTGCCAGGTATGTTATGGCAAAAAGCGCAACATAGTAGAGTATCAGCAACCACAAGGCAGGAGAAGGCAGCCAGAGTGTCGACCAGGGCAACAATGAGAAAAACTTTGCGACATGCGTCGCGCCATTGAGTCCAATTGCCCCGAAGACCAACAGCAGATCGCTTATTTCAGGCTGGATGATCAGCAAAAGAATGGCGATAAATCCGGCTGGAAGGCTCCACAGGCAGATGAGCGGCTCGACAAAAAGATTGGCTGCGATCCCGACCGTGGCGAACCGGTTGAAGAAACCGAGGGCGATAGGGGCGGTTGCGAGAGTTGCAACTATGGATACCAAAAGACCGGCAGCTATCCAGTTGACGATTTTTTTGCCGGTGGAAGGTGTCGGCTGGTTCATGTCGGGCAAAATCAGTTTCTGAAGTGCCGGATAGAGGAAAAGGATGGCCGTTACTGCGGAAAAAGACAGTTGAAAGGAAGCGGTAAACAGCTGAAGCGGGTCAAGGGCCAGGATAACTAACGCCGCGAAGGCCAGAAGGGTGGAAGGGGATTTCCTGCGATCGGTGCAGATGGCGACAATGACGACACAACTCATTACGACCGCGCGCAGCACGGGGGTATTCATCCCCGCCAGAAGACCATAGAACACCAGGATAGGCAGACTGAGAAAAAGGGCGATCTTCCGCACCGGATAGCGCAGGAGAAGCCATTCCGAACGGCTGAGGAGCCAGTAAAGTATCGCGTAAAGAAGTCCGCCGATAACTGTCATATGGAGTCCGGAAATTGCAAGGATATGCATCGTTCCGCTGCCTTTGAAGCTCTCCAGGGTGACTTCGTCCACCCCGCTGCGGTCGCCTATCAATATTGCCCGGTACACGCCCCTGCTCGCGGCGGGAACGGCTGAGTCGATTCTTTTGCCGATTGTGGCTCTGATTTTCTCGGGGAGATAGCGCAGGGTATGGAAAAGGTTCGCCGATTCTTCAACTCGGTGAAGATGAACGGCAGAACGAACGAAACCGGTAATCCAGATATCCTTGTGGGCCAGGTAGTTGGCATAATCGAAGACTCCGGGGGTCCTGCTGCTTTCGGGGCGCTTGAGGGTGGCGCGAACGGCGAGTTTGTCGCCGGGGACAAGGTCTTCCGGCCAGGGACCCGATAATCTGATAAGAACCCGGCCGATGACCGGCTGAAGATCGGGACTATCTTCGAAGCGGAGGAATTCGCTTGCAACTGTGATATGGCTTGAGGTGCCGTCAAAGGTGGCCATCGATGAGAGCGTTCCGATGATGACCGCTTCCGATTTTATGGCGATTCTGTTGAAAACGTGATTGTTTTCTGCCGGCGGTTGGAGATGAAGCTGCGCATGATACCAGCCAATCCCGAACAGAAGGGGGAGGAGCAGGCAGAGGACAGTATCTTCCCTGCGATAAAAATACAGAGTGGCAAGCAGTATAAGAAAACAAAAAAGAGCGACTCCGGACAACCTGATAACGTGAAGAGCCGGAGAAAAAATCGGCGCCAGGGCAATCCCGGAGATAAATGCCAGAGCCAGGCAGACCAGCAGATGGTCTGCGATGAAGGTGACCGGATGTTTCACAGAAGCGTATCGATCAGTTCGATGTGTCTGGCAATTACATTACTCTGCCGGAGAACACACTGCCGTGACTTTCGACCCGCGTCAATACGCTGTTCGGGCGAATTCAGCAGGCGGAGAAGAATTTCGGTCATTTCCTGAGGATCACAGATTCTTAAGGCACCGCCCTCATTGATCAGGGAATCGGCAATTTCGCTGAAATCGGTCATGTCCGGTCCAAAAAGCACCGGAATACCCATTGCCGCCGGCTCGATGGGATTATGTCCGCCTTTTTGCACGAGACTGCCGCCGACAAAAGCAATATCGGCAAGGGCATAGAACTCCACCAGCTCGCCGATCGTATCCAGGATGAACACATCGGCAGAACGATACTCACCTGCCGACCGCAAGAAAACGGTCAGGTTGTGCTCGGCGGCGATGGTTTCTATTTCATGTGTTCGCTGCGGATCCCTTGGCGCAATGAGCAAAAAGAGTTCTGGGTGCAGTTTCCTTGCCTCGATATAACAATTGATGAGGATGCCTTCTTCGCCGGGGTGGGTCGATCCGGCAATGAAAATCAGCCGTTGCGGCGGTAACAGCCGGATTTTTGCCTGGGCTGTATCGGTAGTCGCCGGAGTTGCAAACTTCAAGTTGCCAAGGATCGGCAGCTTACCGGGCGGTACGCCGAGGTGCATCATATTCTCACGGTCCCGCTCGGTCTGCATGGAGAGACATGAAAAGCTTTGAAACATCGGACTGAAAAACAGCCGCATCCGTCGATACCTGTCCATTGATCGTGGCGAAATCCGGCCATTGACGAGCAGTGTCGGCACGCCTCGTTTTTTCAGGCAAGAGAGGAGGTTTGGCCAGAAATCGGTTTCTACCAGAATAAAGAGGTCGGGACGAATACACCTGATAAAACGATGGACTACCGGCAACAGATCGAAGGGACCGTCGACGACATGGTCGGCAATGCCATCAAGCAGTTTGTCGGCCACCTGTCTTCCGGTACGGGTAGTTATCGAAACGATGATGGTGCTGCGGGGATACGCCCTGCGCAGGCCTTTGACCAGGGGAACGGCGGAGGTAACTTCCCCGACGGACAGGGCATGCAGCCAAAATCTATGATGAGTCGATGCGGCGGGTCGTACTTTTTGTACCAGGCCGAAACCAAGGCGGGATGGAACGCGATTGCGGTATTTGCGTTTTGTGACAATAAAAAAAATGATGAATGGTAAAAAAACCAGTACAAAGACCAGTTGCAGAATATTATAGAGTACGAACATAAATGATGTGGCCCCCAAGGTTGTTTGGCTCTCTACCTTAAAGGGATTCTTGCAGTAAATGCAAGGATTCAAAGGTAATAACACGAACTTTTTTTAGTTAACCCTCCGAAAGAAAATGAATATCATACTGGCGGAAGCAGCCGAAGTCGTTGCCGGCAGACTGGCTCTGACCGATCGCCGGGCCGAGCATATCGTCAAAGTGCTGCGGTCCGAGACCGGCGACCGGGTGCGGGTCGGTCTGATCAACGGGCAACGTGGATTCGGCACGATTGGCGGCATGCAGAGAAAATACCCTTTTATGGTTGAGCTGCACCTCGAGCTGAACGAGCCTCCGGGGGAACTGCCGCCGATCGATCTTATCCTTGCTCTGCCGCGGCCGATTATGCTGAAGCGTATCCTCAGCCAGGTCACCGCTCTCGGGGTCGGGACCATCCATCTCATCAATGCCAATCGGGTGGAAAAAAGTTTCTGGGAGGCGGGACTGCTGCAGCCGGACGAGTATCGAAGCCATCTTCTGCAGGGGCTTGAGCAGGCCGTTGACACCCGTCTGCCGGATGTGCGGATTCATCCAAAATTCAAGCCGTTTATCGAAGATGAATTCCCCGCTCTTGCAGGCAACTATCGATATCTGCTGCTTGCCGATCCAGCCGGACGACAGCGACTGTCCGACGCGGTGACCGGCAACACCGGCAGGATCGTCCTGGCGGTGGGACCGGAGGGCGGCTGGGTTGCCGATGAGATCGAAAAATTCCAGGAGCAGGGCTTTTGCTGCTGTACCCTGGGCGAGAGAATTCTCAAGGTCGATACCGCCGTCATCGCCCTGCATGCCCGAATCACCGCCCTGCGGGAGTTGGAATACCCCCTGGCGCTTTAACGATATGCAGCGATTCCGGTAACTTCCTGGCCGATAATCAGGGTGTGCATGTCATGGGTGCCCTCGTAGGTGTAGACCGATTCGAGGTTGTTCATGTGGCGCATGATCGGGTACTCGCCCATGATGCCGTTGGCGCCCAGCATGGTTCTCGCCGTTCGGGCGATTTCAATGGCGACGTTGACATTGTTCATCTTGGCCATGGAAACCTGGGCAGGGGTAAAGGTGCCTTGATCTTTCAGCCTGCCGAGCTGCAGAACCAGAAGCTGGCCCTTGGTCAGCTCCGTCACCATTTCCGCCAGTTTTTTCTGCTGGAGCTGGAAAGCGGCAATCGGCTTATCGAACTGGATCCTTTGCAACGCATAAGCCAGGGCGGTCTGGTAGCAGTTGTCGGCCGCCCCGAGAGCTCCCCAGGCAATGCCGTATCTGGCCTGGGTCAGGCAGCCGAGCGGACCTTTGATGCCTTTGGCCTCGGGCAGCATACTGGTTTTTTCGTCGACGATGACATTTTCAAGGATAAGTTCGGAAGTGACGGAAGCCCGCAGGCTCCACTTGCCTTTCATCCGCACCGTGGTAAATCCGGGATGGTTTTTCTCCACCAGAAATCCACGGATGCCTTCATCGGTTGCCGCCCAGACAATGGCGACATCGGCGATGCTGCCGTTGGTGATCCACATCTTGGTGCCGTTGATGGTCCAGGTGCCGTCGCTGTTTCGATTTGCCCGAGTCCGCATGCCCGAGGGGTTCGAGCCGAAATCGGGCTCGGTCAGGCCGAAACAGCCGATTGCATCGCCGGCGGCCATCTTCGGCAGCCAGTGGTTCTTCTGGTCGGCGCTGCCGTAGGCATAAATCGGGTACATGACCAGGGATCCCTGCACCGAGGCAAAACTGCGGATGGCCGAATCGCCTCTCTCCAGTTCGTACATCAGAATTCCGTAGGCAACGTTCGACAGCCCGGCGCAGTTGTACTCTTCCGGCAGGGTCGGGCCGAGAAAGCCGAGGCTGCCCATGGTTTTGACCAGATGAGCGGGAAATTTTTCTTCCTGAGCATAACTGTCGATGATGGGGATAACCTCCCGGTTGACAAACTCCCTGGCGGTCTGCCGGACAAGTTTTTCTTCATCGGTCAGAAGCCCGCGCAGGCCCATATAGTCGGTAATTTCCGTTGTCATGCTCATTGGTATTCCTCGTATCTGAAAGGGGGATGTTCGATATTGTATGTAACACCCCACAAGGGGGTATAAGTACCTTAGAAATTCATTCCTAAAAAGCAAGAAATGAATTTCTAAGGTACTAATTAAAGTTGTTTCAGTATTTTGCGTATGCTGTCAAGGACCAGTTGTATCTCTTCACCGGTAATTATCAGGTGGGGGCGGAATCTGATGCTTTTGTCACCGCAACCGACCACGAGGAGCTTTTCGGCGAGCAGTTTTTTCCTGAAAGTGTTCCGCGTTTGGCCGTCCGGCAGGTCGAAGGCACACATCAATCCCATTCCCCTGGCATTGCTCATGATGTCGGGATATTCCCCGGCTAAGTCATTCAATCCCTGGAGCAGTTCGCGACCGCGGCGGCAAGCATTATCGATAAGATTTTCCCTGTCGATTATCTTGAGAATGGCGGAACACCGAACCATATCGACCAGATTTCCGCCAAAGGTCGAATTGATTCTGCTGGGCTCGGTAAAAACGTTGTCTGCCACTTCGTCGAGTCTCCTGGACGCCAGTATGCCGCAAACCTGGGTTTTCTTGCCGAAGGCGATGAGATCGGGTTGAATGTCGAAGTGTTCATGAGCCCAGAACTTTCCGGTAAGGCCGATGCCGGTCTGCACTTCGTCGATGATGAAGAGGATCTCGTGTTCATCGCAGATCGCTCGCAAGGCCTGGAAAAACTCTTTGCGAAAGTGGTTGTCGCCGCCCTCGCCCTGAATCGGCTCGATGATCAGACCGGCAATGTCATCGCCATCGCCTGCGATATGCTCCTTGATCGAGGCAAGAGCCTCGGCTTCAAGGTCGGCAACGGCAGCAAGGCTCTCCTCGGTTATGGGAAAGGTGAGTTTGGGGTTGACGATGCGCGGCCAGGAAAATTTGGGAAAATATTCGGTCTTGCGCGGATCGGCGGTATTGGTCAGGGACAAGGTGTATCCGGACCGACCGTGAAAGGCCTGACGGAAATGGATGATCTTGCTGCCCAACTCCTTTTTTGCGCCACGGTCGAAATTTTTTTTCACCTTCCAGTCGAAGGCTGCCTTCAGCGCATTTTCGACGGCAAGCGCACCACCTTCAATAAAAAAAGCATGGGGCAGATAATCGGGGATGGCATACTGCGCGAAGGTTTGCAGAAATTCAGCCATAGGCTCGGAATAGGCGTCGGAGTTGGCCGGTTTCTGGACGGCAACCTTGCCGAGCCGATTCTGCATCGCCAGAATCCCATCATGGTTGAACCCTACCGCCATCGAGGCAAACATCGAGAAACAGTCGAGATATCGATCGCCGTTGCGCTGATCTACAAGCCAGCTTCCTTTGGATTTTTCCAGATCGACAATGATATCCATTCCATCTGTAAGCAGATGTCTGGAGATAATGGCTTTCACTTCTTCTGCGGCAACCATGGCGGTCTCCTGTTACTCTTCGATTTCAAAGCGGATGCCCTGGGCAAGGGGCAGGCTTTCCCCGTAGTTGACGGTGACCGTCTGTCGTCGCATATAGGATTTCCAGGAGTCCGAGCCCGATTCGCGGCCGCCGCCGGTATCTTTTTCGCCGCCGAAGGCGCCGCCGATCTCTGCCCCCGAGGTGCCGATATTGACATTGGCGATGCCGCAATCCGAGCCTCTGGCCGAAAGAAAAGTTTCTACCTGGTTGTGGTTGGTGCTGAAAATGGCAGAGGAAAGGCCCTGATCGACATCATTGTTTAAGGCGATTGCGTTTTCGACATTCCCGGAATATTTTATCAGGTAAAGGATGGGAGCAAAGGTCTCCACTTTCACCACGGGGAAGTGATTCTCCACCTCGGCCAACGTCGGTTCTACGTAACATTGGGAGGAAAATCCCTCTCCTTTTAATATATTGCCGCCAAAGAGAATCGTTCCGCCCTGGCGTGTGATGGTTTTAATCGCCTTCTGATACGCTTTCACCGCATTGCGGTCGATGAGCGGCCCCATATGATTGGCTTCAAGCAAGGGATTACCAATTTTCAGACTGGCGTAGGCGCGGAGCAGGTGGTCTTTCACCTCTTCATAGCGGGATTCGTGGATGATCAGCCGTCGCGTTGTCGTACAGCGCTGCCCTGCGGTACCCACCGCCCCGAAAACGACGGCCGGAACGGTAAGCTTTAAGTCGGCGAATTCGGTAATGATAATGGCATTATTGCCGCCAAGCTCCAGAATGGTCCGCCCCAGACGTTCGCCCACCTTGGCGGCGGCAATGCGACCCGCGGCCACTGAGCCGGTGAAGGAGACTAAATGAACTCGCCGATCGCTGAGAATCTTTTCGCCGACAACGTTTCTATCGCCGATAACCAGCGAGAAAATTCCTTCCGGCAGATTGTTCTGTTCCAGCACCCTGGCGACGATTTTCTGCATGGCTATGGCTGTAACCGGGGCCTTGGAGGACGGTTTCCAGATGCAGACATCGCCGCATATCGCGGCAATCATCGCATTCCAGCCCCAGACCGCCACCGGGAAATTAAAGGCGGTGATGATCGCGACGATTCCAAGGGGTTGGTATTGCTCAAAAAGCCGATGGTCTGGCCGTTCGGAAACCGAAGTCATGCCGTAGAGCATGCGGGACTGGCCGACACAGTAATCGCAGATATCGATGACTTCCTGTACTTCCCCCAGACCCTCCTGGAGTGGTTTGCCGGTCTCGTACGAGATCAGCGTGCCGAGGTGCAGCTTGAAATCCCGCAGGCGAAGACCGATCTGCCTGACTATTTCTCCGCGTCTGGGCGCGGGAATTGCCCTCCAGATCGGGAAGGCCTGCTGCGCCTGGTGAATCAGCTGGTCATAATCGGTTGCGGAAGCCTTGCCGATATTTGCAAAGTTGTCGCCGTCGACAGGCGAGGAGACGGCTATTTTTTTATTCCCTTTGTTGAGCCAGACAGTCCCGGTTGAAGTGCCGGACATGTTTTTTTCAAGGTAGAGCGCGCCAAGGAAGTTCATGTTGCCTCCGGAAGATGCGTGAGGATGAATGATTATTATATCACACTTTTATTGCATGGAGTCAAGCCATTGCACGCCGTAATCTGTAGTAATGATGTTGCTGTGCTTACTTCGCCCTGTAGTATTTCGCCAATCGACTTTCCTTGGTTCCCGGTATGCGGGGATACTTCAGATAGGGAATGACGATATCGTTTTTACCGCCGCCTGTGCCGTCATAGGTGATCGATACAACGGGTGTTCCCGTGATATTCTCTATCGTTGCCTTCATTGCTTCGGTTATGAGGGAGGCGCAGCAGAGGGCCGGACTTGCCTGAACTAACAGCGACACCTCGGGATAGTATTTTTTAATATAGTGAATCTTCAGGATATTATCCATCGACTCTCCGGTATTTTCAACCGAGATATTATACCTTGCGAGAATCTCAGCCGGATCGTCGTCATAGGTGTGCTGCGGGGTATCGAGAATACGGTTGAATATTCTCGCATAGCTTTTCTCCATCGCAGTCATGGTGGTCAAGAGAGCCCGGCTGGTCAGGACATTAAAATACTTACCCTCATTGAACCATTTACGGAAATAGCTGCCGGCAATCATTTTTGCATATTCACTGTAGGGGGTGGTGATCACTTCGCCGCCATGGGTCTCGATAAACCGTACCAGGTCCTGGTTCATCACCTCGTTGTCGCGTGAATAGATATCGCCGAAGATGGCCACCTTGGGGCGGGGGGAAACACTGGTTTCAATCCATTCGAATTGGGAAACGATTTCATCGAGGGTCTTCTCGATCGATCGTTTCCCCATGAAAGCGTCCGAGAGCACTTTGATACTTTTCTTCAGCGTCTTGTCGGTTCGGCCGCTTTCAATCTCGTACGGTCTGATCTTGCAGGCGATCTTTTGCAGCATGCCGCCGATCATGTAGGCAAAATACCCCGTTATGCAAGCCCGCACGGAGATATCCGAAAACGAGATATCCCCCTGATAGACCGAGACGTGCTCCAGACCGCCACCATGTGTGACAAAAATTTGCCTGATATAGTTGGGGTACAGCCTGATGTTGCAGCCCAGATACGACCGATTGAGCCACAGCACGCATTTGGCCGGATCGAGATTTTGTTTTTTAATGTAATTGATGCAGGACTGGGCCACGACATTCAAAGGAATGCATTGGCCGGAGTTATGTCTGAGGCTCTCGCGGATAATCCGATCGGATTCTTCCAGGAGGCGGGCATCGTAGCCCTCTCTTTTCAGGGTGGCGGTCAACAGCGAACAGGTGATGTGATCCCAGTTGGGGAAAAGAACATGCTTTCCGGCGAGGGATTCGGCATAGGTCTGATTGAGGGTGCTGTAATCAACCGGCAGAAAAAACGGGCGTTGCTCGCGATGATTCTTGAAAGACCTGATCGCCGCCTCTATCCTCGTCTCATAGCCGACACTCGAGTCATGGCCGTCGAGTTCAAGAATCAGGTACGGTTTGTTGTGGCGATCCATGATTTTCTTGAAGTATTCAACCGCAAATGCGTCGGGGGAACACTTGAACGAGGTTACATACACCGGATAGATGCCGTCTGTCGCGGCGATGATTTCCGCGGCTTCGATAATTTTGGCTGCATATTCCCAGTGGATTTCCTGAAGGAGAGGGCGCAGCCCGGTAAAATCTCCCGGCTCGTCGTTCAACATGTCCTGATAGAAGGTGTCGACTCCAAGATTCCTGAAGATCCCTGGAATATTGCCGTTCAGCGAAGGGGAGAGCAGAGTGTAGGGGCGACCGACAAAGACCACGCCGACATCTGCCTGCCCTTGTTGCGCCTTCCGGGAAGAATAGAGCTTTTTCAGATTCTGGCGGTACTGCCGGTCAAATTCAACGGCGCTGTCGTAGGCGGAGGTCACCTCGAAAAAATTCCACCTGCCCGGGCGTATCTGCTGCAGCATCCGGTACAACTGCATTTTCGTGTGAAAGCTGGTGTAGAGATACTTGATAATCGGCCGCAGAACCCGGTGTTCCTCCTGCCCTGCCATACAGGAAATGAGGCTGGGCAGGAACTGGGTGTAATAACAGTATTGCCGTCTGGCGTCTTTCGCCTTGTTTTCAAGATACATCGGCATGAAGAGAAAATCGGTGCGGTCAAGGAGCCATTGGGCATGGCCGTGCATGGCAGTCATTGGGGCGCAAAACTCCGATTGGCTCAGTTTTTTTCCTTCCTGCAGGGCTTCATCGTATTTCTCACTGGTAAGAGTTTTGATGCCAAGACGATCAAAAAACATTTGCCACAGGTGCAGATCGTCAACCAGATGGACGGCAGCAGGCAGGCCGATGGTCAGGTCGCCGTCAACCGTCTGTTTTTGAAAACGGCGCAGCCGTTTTCTCTCCTGCAGCAGGTCGATTGCCCGGCAATCCCGGGCAACGTAGCTGCGCGTTTCATAGTCGCGGCCGCAGAGAAAACCGTAGGCAACTTTCTGTGAATCGATTGTTGCCACGCTTATCTTGCAGTGGTTGGTGCACAGTTCGCAGGTCTCGCTTGCGACCGGAATGGTTTTCTTGTAGAGATCGATTCCGGTAAATGTACTTTCCCGCCGCTTTTCCTCACGCAGGATAAGGGCGGTGCCGAGGGCGCCGGTGAGATGGCAGTACCTGGAGACGAATATCGGTTTCTGCAGGCGTTGTTCGAAGGCGGCGACGAGGGCTTTGTTTTTGGCGGTGGCGCCCTGGAATAAAATGGTTTTGCCGATGTTGTTTTCGGTAGCCACTTTCAGCAGGTAGTTTTCCCTGACCGAATGCAGGGCAGAGGCCAAAACCTCGTTGATATCATACCCTTCACTGAGAAAGTGGTTCATGTCGCGTTCCATGAAGACGGTGCAACGATCACTTGTCATCGGTGCGCGCAGGTTTTCCGCTCTTGCCGAATACTCCTCAACCGGACAGCCGAGCTTTGCCGCCTGCTCCTCGATGAACGAGCCGGTGCCGGCGGCGCAGACATTGTTCATGGTCGAGAAAGTGACCCGGCCGTTTTTGAGGGTGGTGAATTTTGCGTCCTGGCCGCCGATCTCGATAATCGTATCAACCTCCGGATTCAAATGACAGGCGGCTCGGGCATGGGCGGTGATTTCGTCGATGATTGCGTCGGCGCCGATCAGTTTGCCTATGAATTTGCGGCCGGACCCGGTGGTACCGCTCTGGCGGATCGAGATGGCAACATCATTGTTCTGCTGCAATTCGTCAATGGCCGAAAAAATATTCTGCACCGCCATGAGCGGCCGACCGGCGGTCCGGGTATAAAAACCGGCGACCAGGTCACCCGATTCGTCGATGATCGCAGCCTTGGTACTGGTTGAACCGATATCGATTCCGAGATATGCCTCAATTTTTTGGCCACGCTCAAGAGGGAGATAGAGATCGACCTCGACCTCCATACCGTTTTCGCCTCTTTTCGTCAGGTATTGCGTGTGGTCCGTAAAATCGGGATAGGAAGACAGATGAAGCTGAAGGGGCGGATAGAAGTACTCTCTGGCAGGCGATTCAGCGGTCTCGAACAACTGGTTCATCGTTTCGATCGAAACAGGGGCGATAGTCTCGTTATTGTTCTCCAACTCTTGCTGCAACAGCAGACAGGCGCCGATGGCTCCATACAGGTGTCCGTTGCCGGGGATGGTAAGCGACAGACCGGTCAGGTCACTGATATGCCCTGCAACAGCCTTGTTTTTTGCGACTCCCCCGCAGAAAACAATTTTGCCCTGCGGCGGCTTTGTGCTGCTGAAAAGGGTGTCGACAATATTTTTAGCCAGGCCATGGCAGAGGCCGTCGCTGATTTCGTCCAGTTGATATCCTTCCTGCTGGGCATGGATCAGGTCGGTTTTGGCAAAAACGGCACAACGTGAAGCTATTTGCGGACATTTGCCGGTGCAGGTGCAGGCGATTTTGCTGAGTTCCTCAATGCCGTGAAGTTTCAGCCGGCCCGCCTGCTGATCGAGAAAGCTGCCGGTGCCCGCTGCGCACGAGGTGTTGGCGGCAGAGCCCAGATAATGGCCTTCGGCGTCAAAAGTCGAAAAACTGAACTTTTCGCCTCCGACAACGAGCAGTCCACGCATGCTTTGATGATATCTTTTCGCTGCGGTAATCTCCGCCATCCGGTTGTTTAATCGATTCTCTGTTTTGACGGAGGAAGGGGTCGAGGTGGTGGCGGCGAGGTAGCGGATACTGCCAAGATCCTGATCCTTGAGGAGCCCGGTCAGGGTGCCGGCGATGTCTCCGTGGTGGAAAGCATATCCGGAAAAGAGGATTTGCCGGTTGTTGTCCATCACCGCAACCCCGGCGGCTACCGATCCAACATCTATCCCTAGGACAGCAGAGTAAGAAGTCATAATTTTCCTTCCTTCATTGCATCAGATCATTTGAGGAGCAGCTTCTGCGGGATTACAACTTTTCCCGGATTTCTTCCCAGAACTGTTCAACTCCCTGTTTCCAGCCTTGAAGATAGCTGAGGGAGTACTTGGAGTCGTAATACGTATTGCCTGGGAGTAAACGGCTCGCCGTGGGATTTGTGGAGAAATAGTGGCCTAGAATCTTGTCCTTCGCTGCATTCTCCAGATCCGTCCAGTGCAGGGCGTGCTGGAGGTCGTCGTAGTGGGCCGATTTAGCCCACAGTATGCCGTCGTTTTTGCCGCTTTCATGATAGTTGCCTTCCGACTGCATCTTCTCGTGACGCAACCTGTCGATGATTTGCCCGAGGTCGAGATCTTCCCGGAGACGCTTCTGGAACTCCTCCTTTTTCTGGATGGCTTCGGCGACAGCGTCTTGGAATATTTTAGAGAGGTTGAACGATTCCCGCCAGTTTTCCAACTTTTCATGAAGAAAATCGGGAATGCTTATTGTCACTTTCTTGGTCATGATATGCTCCTATTGATACGTATGATATTCTTAATACGTACTGCATTGTCATGGAGGTGTCAAGGGACCCAGAGGAAAAGTTCAGCAATGACGGGTAACTGGAGAGAAAGAGAGGAGGAAAAAGGAAAGGGGCAATTCGACTTGCAGACAGTCGAATTGCCCCTTTTTTTTTGTTGTGATCCGAACAGTCGGAGTGTGTCAGTACGATCCGTCGTAATCCATCTTGCTGTAATCGATTGTCTGCATGACGAGTTCCAACGGACTTTTGGATTGGAGCAGGTATTCGGTGCCACACCCTGTGCAGGTTATCGAGTCACCGGGAGTGAAATAATATTCTATCGGGATATCCTTCAGACACACTTCACACTTGTACTTTTTTACTCGGTCGATCTGGCTTTTCGTTAGTTTTCCCATAGTCGTATCCCTTCATAAAGCGGCTTTATTTCACAAAATGCTCAATATAATGTATTTCCATAATCCTTCTCCGGGCCGATGTCAATTGTCTGACAGCGATTGAGTGAACCCGGTTTCGTTATGCTGAAAATAGTTGAAGATTTCCGCCGCCAGTCCCTCGCCGATGCCTTCAACCTCCATAAGTTCGGCTTGAGATGCCGTCATGATCCGTTTCAGGCTGCCCAGGTGTTTGAGCAGCTGCTTCTTCTTTTCGGTGCCGATGCCGGGGATTTTCTCAAGTTCGGAAGCAAGGGTGACCTTGTTGCGTAATCTACGGTGAAAGGTCACGCCGTAGCGGTGCGATTCATCGCGGATGCGCATCAGGTAGAGAAGAACGGGGTTATGTGCCGGCAGCACCAGGGGATTTTTCCGGTCAGGCTTATAGAGCTTTTCTCCCTCGTCCTGCCGTTCTTTGGCTATGCCGATCCAATCGACTTCATGGGTAATGCCGAGCTCTTTGGCGACAGCCAGCGCCATTCCCAGCTGTCCTTTGCCGCCGTCGACGACAAACAGGTCCGGCAGAGTGTTTTCGGCAAGACCGCGGTTCAGGCGGCGGGTCAGAACCTCCTTCATCATGGCGTAGTCGTTGGGACCCTCGACGGTTTTTATCCGATAGTGGCGGAAGTTGCTTTTGTCCGGTTCCCCTAAGTGAAAACTGACCAGCGATCCGACCGCCTGCTTGCCGCCGATATTGGAGATGTCGAGGCATTCGATCCTGTTCGGTTGGCGGTCCAGGTGGAGGGTCTTCTGCATGGACTCGCACAGGTTATCCCACGACTTGGATTTTTTCTCTTTTTCTTCAAAAGCCTGAAGGGCGTTGGCGGTGGCCATGGCGACGAGCTGCCGGCTGTCTCCCTGCTTCGGGATTTTCACGGTAACCCGGCTGGTGATGTTATCGCGCAGATGTAATTCAAACAGATCGAGATCCAGCGGTTCAAAAGGCAGGAGGATCTCCTGCGGGATAACGGCATCGCTGCCATACAGTTGTACAAGCACCTGGGAGAGGATCGATGCGTCTTCCCCGAACGGTTCGGAAAGGAAAAAGTTCCGGCTGCCGTTGATCAACCCGTTTCTGATAAAGAGCAGCGCAATCGCGACCGCGGCATCTTTTCTGGCAAAGCCGAACACATCCTGGTCTTTGTTGTGGCTGGCGGCAATCACCTGTTTTTCCAAGGTTCGATTGAGAGCGGAAATCTGGTCCCGGATGGTTGCCGCCCGTTCGAAATCGAGCTTTGCCGAGGCATCGAGCATCTGGGCCTGAAGATTGCCGACCAGCTCCCGGTTCCGCCCCTCAAGGAGCATCACAACCTTGTCGACATGCTCCATATATAAATGCCGGTCGGCATTTCCGGCACAGGGTGCCAGGCACTTGCCGATCTGCCTGTTGAGGCAGGGGCGGTCCCTTTTTTTCAACTCGCTGCTTTTGCAGTTGCGCAAGGGGAAGAGCGAGCCGATAAGGCGCAACGTCGCCCACATCGAGCCGGCCGACGAGTAGGGACCGAAATAGCGGGCCTTGTCGCGGGATTTGCGTCTGGCCATAAACACCCGCGGCCATTCTTCCTGAACGGTTACTTTAATGTATGGATAGTTCTTGTCATCGCGGAGGATGATGTTGTACTTCGGCTTATATTTTTTTATCAGAGACGCTTCGAGGATAAGCGCCTCTTTTTCGGTATTGGTGATGATGGTATCGACTTTCTTGACCTTGTCCAGCAAGACCGAAGTCTTGTTGTATTCGGCCCCGGAAAAACGGGCATAGGAGGAGAGCCGCTTGAACAGGTCCTTGGCCTTGCCGACATAGAGGACCGTCGATTTGCCGTCCTGCATCAGGTACACTCCTGGCGCATGTGGAGCGGAAGAGAGAATTGTGTCTGGAAACATAGTTGAGATTGATGCTTTCGTAGTAATAGGATGAGTACTCTTTCGAGTTTGTGTCGGTGTAACTGTCATTCTAACATGCTTTCACGTGGAATCCAGTATTCATGATGTTTTCATTTGGCAATCAATATCCGGACTCGAGCCGCGATCTGGAAGCGCTGCAACGTCGCGCTTTATAACACGTCTTCTGGCGAACGCACTGCCTCTAGAGCTTGTGGAGTTTGAGGATCTTGGCCATATGGGCCCTGTTAATCGTCCTGGCCAGGTAAATGAAGTTATTGCGCGATTTCTCACTCGGAACTGACACCCCACAAGGGGGGTACTCTTTTCAGCACCCCCTTGTGGGGTGAAAAAAAAGAAATGAATTAAGGTACTATCCTTCCATCGTGGAGGCGCCAATGGAGGCGCCTCCGCCGATTCCTGAGATACAAATAAACTCCATTGCGTTTTTTCCCTCAAATATGATATCTTCGCGCCTTCATGCTGAGATACGGTGGGTTTCTCACGTTTTTCGCCGACAATTCCGGCTGCTATAATTTGCGTCATGTGATGAAAAAAATCACAAAGAGGAGGTTTATGAACCCAAAGAGACTCTGTTGGCTGTCGGCTGTCCTGGTTTTCATGCTTTTGGCGGGCGGTTGCGCTACGCAGCAAAACGTGCAGCAATCAAAGCCATTCCAGGTCCAGCCGCTGGCCAAGGATATGTGGCAGCAGAAGGCCGATAACCTGATATTGGTTCTTGATGCATCTTCTTCGATGTCTGAAAGCTATGACGGTTTGGAAAAATTCGTCATCGGTCGCAATTTCCTGGTTCACTTCAATCAAACCATGCCCGATCTGCCACTGAAAACCGCACTGCGCAGTTTCGGGCATTCGCCGGCATTTTCCGATAAAAGCACTATTCTCAATTACGGCTTGACTGAGTATTCACGTTCAGGCATCGCCGGTGCGCTGGCAGAAATCATTCCGGCGGGCGGGCCGAGCCCGATGGAAAAATCGCTCAAAGCGTTGGCGGACGATCTCAAGGACGCCAGGGGAAAAATCGCCATGGTTCTGGTCAGTGACGGCAAGGACATGGATAACTCGCCGTTGCGCGCTGCCAGGGAATTGCAGGCACAGTACGAGGATCGGCTGTGCATCTATACCGTTCTCGTCGGCTATGATGAAAACGGTCGCGCACTGCTCTCGTCGCTCAGCCAGATTACTCCGGGTTGCGGGAGGGCTGTTAATGCCATGGATGTCACTACCGGGGCGGCGATGGCCGATTTCGTTGAGACTGTACTGCTGAGGAAGGTTGAGGCTGCGCTGCCGGAGATGAGCAAAGCAGGCACCTGGGTATTCAAGGACATCAAGTTTGAAATCGACAAGGCGGTATTAATGGACAGCTCTTACCGGAAGCTGAACGAAATCGTGAAGATCTTGAAGGTTCACTCCGATATCGAGGTTGAAATCCAAGGTCACACCGACAGCACAGCCTCGGATGCTCATAATATGGATCTGTCCCGGCGTCGCGCTCATACCGTGATGAAATATTTGCAGGAAAAGGGTGTTGCAGTTTCCCGCATGACGGCCAAAGGCTATGGCGAATCAAGGCCCATCGACACCAACGAGACGGAAAAAGGCAGGAGCAACAACCGTCGGGTTGAATTGAAACCGATGAAATAGACAGCGGTCGCGAAAATCACCAGGAACATAGTATCAAAAATCGATTATGAAGACTATAGGCCTCATTGGCGGCATGAGCTGGGAATCGACGATCCCGTACTACCGCCAGATCAACCAGGCGATCAAGGAACGCATGGGTGGGCTTCACTCGGCGAAAATCATCCTGTACAGCGTCGATTTCCATGAGGTCGAACGGTTTCAGCATGCCGGCGACTGGGAGGCCGCAGGGATGATGCTGGGAAACATCGCCCGCTCGCTTGAAGTGGCCGGGGCCGACTTTCTGGTGCTGGGCACGAACACCATGCACAAAGTGGCAGCGAGTATTGAGGCCGCGGTCTCCATTCCGCTGCTGCACATCGCAGACCCTACGGCTGTCCGGATCAGGCAGGACGGTCACTCCACCGTTGGTCTCCTCGGCACGCGGTTCACGATGGAAGATGCCTTTTATCGCGACCGCTTGAGCGAACGTCATGGTCTTCGGGTGGTCATTCCAAAGCCCGAGGATCGCGAGACCGTCCATCGGGTCATCTACGAAGAACTGTGCCGCGGGATCGTCTTGCCCGCTTCGCGCAGCAAGTATCAAAGAATCATGGCAGATCTGGTGGAACAGGGTGCCGATTCGATCATCCTCGGCTGCACGGAAATTTCACTGCTTGTCGATCAACAGGATTCTGAGGTGCCGCTCTTTGATACAACAGCCATTCATGCACGGGCAGCGGCAGAAGAAGCACTTGCTGTCTAACTCCTTGACATTGCAGGTTTCTCATATCCTGGCCTTCCTGCCGTCTCTGTTTTGCTGCTGACAATGCTCTTGAAAATTGTTAGATTATTGTGTTGAGTAGATGAGATAAAGTGAGGATCACCTGTGGAGCGTTGAGCCCCGGCCGGCGACTGTAGACGGCGTGCAGCCATGGAGACATGGGCATGGATAAAGTATCGACATCGAAATCCAAGATTTTCAAGTATTGGGACCGCATTCGTTCCAGTTTCTGGTTTCTCCCGGTAATCATGTCCGGCGGGGCGATGGCGCTGGCCAGCGTAACCATTGTTCTGGATGGGCCGATAACGGACTGGTTCCGAATGGCCCTGGGCTGGAAGTTCAGTGGTGGGGCAGAGGGGGCGAGTGCCGTGATGGCGACCGTCACCGGATCAATGATCACAATCGCAGGGGTGGTTTTCTCGATGATCCTGGTCGCTCTGACGCTTACCTCGTCACAACTCGGGCCACGTCTACTCCGCAATTTCATGCGCGATACCACGACCCAGGTGGTTCTCGGTACGTTCGTCGCCACCTTTCTTTATTGCCTGCTGGTCCTCCGTACCATCAAACGAGAAGACGAAGGTGCATTTGTTCCTCATTTGTCCGTCACCCTGGGCGTGCTGTTTGCGGTCGTGAGTGTGGGGGTGTTGATCTACTTCATTCATCATGTGTCGGTTTCCATTCAGGCCAACGAGATTGTGGCAAAGGTGGGACTGGAGTTGATCGAGGGGATTGATCAATTGTTCCCTGAGCGCACTGGACAGGAAGCACCGCCGAGGAAGGCGGAACCCCCTGACGCCGCCTTCCTCGACGTGTTCGGCCGGGAGGCTCGTCCGGTTGATGCAGAAGGGGACGGCTACCTTCAGTTCATCGACACTGAGACCTTGACAGCATTGGCTGCGGAAGAGGATATTGTTATTCGCATAGAGCTGAGGCCAGGCCACTATTTGGTCGCTGGGTGTCCGCTGGTACAGGTCTTGCCGGGGGATCGGGTTACCGATGAACTCACGCGCAGGATCAATTCCGCATTTGCCCTGGGCCGCGAGAGAATGCCCAGGCAGGACATCGAGTTTGTCGTCAACCAACTTGTCGAAATCGCGGTGCGGGCTCTCTCGCCGGGGTTGAACGACCCGTTCACCGCCATTGCCTGCGTTGACCGTTTGGGATCTGCTTTGTGTCGCCTGGTGAAACGAGACACGCCGTCACTCTATTTTCGTGACGAGCAGGATCGGCTTCGGGTGATAGCCGCCGCCGTCACCTTTCCGGTCATTATGGATACGGCGTTTAATCAGATCAGGCAATACGGACGATCCAGCGCATCGGTGACCATTCGTATGCTGGAAACCATTGCCATGATCGCGACTTTTGCACATCGGCAGGAGGATCGCGCCGCGCTCTTAAGGCACGCCGAGATGATCAGTAGAGGAGCCCGCGACGGATTGCCGGAAGAGTACGACCGTCGGGTAGTGGAAGAGTGCTGCAACGTTGTGAGTCAGTTGTGCTGCAGAGAGGATACCCGATAAGCCATGTTAAGCCCGGCAAGAAGCCGGAGGTGGTGGATTGGTCAGGTCAGTTTTACCGAATTTCGGCGATTTACTTTTTTTTCCGTTCAAGGTACAATCGTCTTCGTTGTTTACATATCTGCCAGGTGCCCCGGGAAACCCCGGTGGTGAAAAGGGAATACGGTGTAAATCCGTAACGTTGGGCCAGCGCTGTAAGCGGGGACGACGACTGCGAAAAAGCCACTGTTCAGGTTTTTGAACGGGAAGGTGCAGTCCGAGGATGATCCGCAAGTCAGAAGACCTGCCTGGGAGAAAAAGACTTTCTTGTCCATATAAGTCCGTGTCGCGGTGTTTCCCGTGGCACGGACTTTTTTTTTGCCCACCTGACGAGAATATTTTTTTACTTTCTACCAAGGGGAATCGTACAGATGAAAACGCAGATTGAATTGGCAAGGGCAGGAGTCGTTACCACGTATATGGAACAGGTGGCAAAAGATGAGGGGTTTACCGGAGAAGTAATACGCCAGGGGGTTGCGGCCGGTCATATTGTCATTCCCGCCAATCCGGTAAGGCCGGGTCAGAAGATATGCGGTATCGGCAAAGGGTTGCGGACCAAGGTCAATGCCTCCATCGGCACATCCTCGGATATTTCCGATGTCGCCCTCGAGATGAGAAAAGCCAAAATTGCCGAACAGGAGCAGGCCGATACCCTGATGGAGCTGTCCACAGGCGGCGATCTTGATGCCATCCGGCGGGCGGTTCTCGACAGCGTCAAGCTGCCGGTGGGCAATGTGCCTCTTTACCAGGCATTTGCCGAGGCCGGTAGAAAATTTCACAATCCCAATAAACTCGATCCGGAATATCTCTTTGAGCTGATCGAACGCCAGCTGGCCGACGGTTTATCCTTTATGGCTATCCACTGCGGCATCAACCGGTTCTCTATCGAGAGGCTGCGCAAGCAGGGTTTTCGTTACGGTGGTCTGGTGTCCAAAGGCGGGACCTTCATGGTTTCGTGGATGGAGTATAACAACCGGGAGAATCCGCTGTATGAGCAATTCGACCGGGTCTGCGCGCTGATGAAGAAGTATGACTCGGTGCTTTCTCTCGGCAACGGTATCCGGGCGGGAGCCATTCACGACAGTCACGACCGCGCCCAGATGGCCGAGATGATAATCAATTGCGAGCTGGCCGACCTCGGCCGCGAGATGGGGTGTCAGATGATGGTCGAGGGACCCGGCCATGTACCTCTCGATGAAATCGCCGGCAATATCATGCTCGAAAAACGGATGAGCGGCGGCGCACCCTACTATGTGCTGGGGCCACTTCCCGCCGACTCGGGGGCCGGTTACGATCATATTACTGCAGCCATCGGGGCGGCCCAGTCGGCCTGGCATGGAGCGGATCTGATCTGCTACATAACACCTGCCGAGCACCTGGCACTGCCCAACGAAGACGATGTCCGGGAAGGGGTAAGAGCGACAAGGCTGGCCGCGCGGATCGGCGACATTGCCAAATATCCTGAACGGCGCGATCTGGAAAAAAGGGTGGCATTGGCCAGACGCGACAGCGATTTCGCCGAGTATTTCCGGTTGTCGATGTTTCCCGAAAAGATGAGCGAGGTACGCAACAGCAGAATGCCGGAAAACGAAGCCACCTGCACCATGTGCGGGGATTTCTGTGCGATGGAAAGGGGCTTTTCGCTCTTTAAAGACGATATCAGCGGCGATAAATGCCGGCATGGGAAAAATCAGCCGGCGGTGGACTGATCCCGCGGTCTGCCAAGGGCAGCGGCAAAAAGAATCCTGGTATACTCCTGCGCAGGGGAAGTGAAAATCTCCTGCGCGGGTCCGGCCTCGACGATTTTGCCGTGCTGCATCACCGCGACAAAATCGGCCAGCGCCCGGATAACCCGCAGATCATGGGTTATGAACATATAGGTCATGCCATATTTCTGCTGGAGATTGAGGAGCAGGTCGATGATCTGGCCCTGGATGGTCACATCGAGGGCCGAGGTCGGTTCATCGAGAATGAGCAGCTTGGGTTTCAGGATAATGACTCTGGCAATGGCGATCCGCTGCCGTTGCCCTCCGGAAAATTCATGGGGATACCGAAATGCCATATCTTCAGTCAACCCTACCTCTTTCAGGGTATCCACCACCATTTCGTAGCGCTCTTCCCTGCTGGTCTCGGGCAGGTGAATTTTCAACCCTTCTTCGATGATTTCCTGGACGGTGAATCGTGGGGAGAGCGACGAGAAGGGGTCCTGGAAAACGATCTGGATCTCCCGCCGTAACGGCCGAAGCCTGTTATTGGGCCAGTTCTGAATGTTTTCTCCCAGAAAGAAAATATCGCCGGTACTCTGCACGAGTTTCAGGATAGCCATCGCCAGCGTGGTTTTTCCCGATCCCGATTCCCCGACGATCCCCCAGGTGGTCCCTCCCTGCAGTTCGAGGCTTACCCGATCGACGGCGTACGTGATCTTTTGTCTTCGCTTGAAAGGGTGCACCCAACCGGTATAGCTTTTAAACCGGCAGGTGAGATTGTCGGTTTTAAGGAGCAGAGGCCCGGGGGAAGCCGGCACTTTCCTGCCTCTGGGGATCGCCGACATCAGGCGCTTGGTATATTCATGGGAAGGGTTGGTGAAGATCTCGTCCATCGTGCCATGTTCGACAATGCGGCCTGTCTTCATTATGTAAATTCGAGATGCGTACTTGCGTACTATCTCGAGATCGTGGGTAATGAGCAGAACGCCCATGCCGAACTCACGCTGGATATCCCTGATCAGCTCGAGTATCTGGGCCGCGATGGTCACATCGAGGGCGGTTGTCGGCTCGTCGGCGATCAGCAGGGAAGGCCTGCAGGCAAGCGCCATGGCAATCATCACCCGTTGCCGTTGTCCGCCGGAAAGCTGGTGCGGGAAGGCTCGCAGGCGAGCTGCGGGATCGTCTATTCCCGTCCGGTCGAGAAGACGGATGGCTTCCTGTTCCGCTTCTCTTGCGGCCAGGTTGCGATGCTGCCTGAGAGGTTCCATGAGCTGGTTGCCGATGGAATAGACCGGGTTGAGTGAGGTCATCGGCTCCTGAAAGATCATGGCAATTCTGTTGCCGCGAATCCCCCGGATATCTTTTGCAGAGAGGTTCAGGATGTTGCGGCCCTCAAAGTGAATGGCTCCCTGACTGCTGGTGTTGCCGCTCTCCTCGAGAAGGCGCAGGATGGACAGGGCGGTTATCGATTTACCGGAACCGGATTCCCCCACCAGGGCGACTGTTTCACCTTTTTCCAGGGCGAGGGAAACATCGAAGAGCACCTGATTCCGGAATTGCCGGTTATCATCGTCAAAGCCGTTGAACCAGAGGTTGAAGTGGTCTATTTCTAAGAACATGGAAGGATCTCTGGCTGGTTAATGGTGATTGTAACGCACTTCGAAAGAAGTTACTTTTTCATCGGAATCAACCGTCTCAACTCTCAGATTATCCACCCTCGATCCGGGAGATCCAATCTTCAGCCATTCGAGCATAGCCGCCACGTCTTTGTCGGCGCCGGCAAACATGGCCTCAACCGTCCCGTTTCCGATGTTGCGAACCCAGCCGTTGAGATTGAGGAGAGAAGCCTGGCGTTCTGTGTAACTCCGGAAAAACACTCCCTGAACGTGTCCCTCGACAATCACATGGGTCATTTTCATGGTCTTGCTCCTGTCGCTGGAATTAAATGTCGGAAAGGATCCAGTGGACAGGTGCTATTCTGTCACCTTCCGCGTATGAAGAATACCGGCTATTTCAGTGTTGGCAATTTTATCCATTTCCTTGAATGAAGTTGTCATGCCGATATCGTATTTGCCGTTTTCAAAGGCCTCAACCCGGACCACTTTGCCGATCAGGATGAGCGGAGCGCCTTCGGTGACTGGAATCCTCACCTTGATAAGGGCGCCGAGCGGCAAAGATTCATCGTTTTCAAAGAGTATCCCGCCAACACAGATATCCTTGCTCATCCCGGTAAAGGTCTGCGAGCTGTGGAAATCGAGTTCTTTGGCGAGGACCGGTTGATGAATTTTTACCCGAAGATAACGGCGTTTTTCTTCCTTGAAATGAGTGATTCTGTTTTTCCCCGCGCCCTTGGCCAGATACACGGCATTATCGGCCATTTGCAGCAGCTGTTGCGGGTCTTCCGAGTGCAAGGGGAAAGAGGCGATCCCGCCGCTGACCGTAAGCTTGATGATTTGGTTTTGATAGCAGAAGTCCAGGGTCTCGATCTTCTTTCTCAGTCTCTCGGCGAAAACGAAGGCGCTGACATTGTCTGTATAGGTCAACAGCAGCACGAACTCTTCGCCGCCGTAGCGGGCGGCAATGTCGCTTTCACGCTTCTCCTGATCGATCACCGATGCGATCTGTTTCAGGGCCTCATCGCCGGCCAGATGACCATAGGTGTCGTTGATATCCTTGAAATTGTCGATATCGAGAAAAATAACCGTCAAATCATGGAGATATCTGTTTGCCAGAGAGACGTGCTGGCTGTACGCCTCATCGAAATACGGGCGATTGAACAGGCCTGTGAGGTTATCATGGATCGTTTCGTGGACAACATTCTCGTACTGCATTGCCTCAATCAGGCGGGGATGGTGCAAAAATTCGGTTTGAGTCTGCAGATAGTCGCTCAACGCAGTCGTGATGCTGATATTTCTTTCCAGCCGGTGCATCATTTTTTGTCGGTGCTGCAGAGTGTTTTCCCAATGTTCCTCGCTGCTTCCATCAGGTAAATCAATGCCGGCCAGGAGTTGAAAAACGGTCTGCAGAACAATCGATCCACGGGACGTATAGAGGCCATGCACCTTTCCGATGAATACATCGTCCCCATCGGCTTCCAGCATATATCTCAGGAGAGTTTTCTTGAGAGACAGATCCATAACAATCCTCTATGGGGAATAAGGTTGTGAGAAAACGCAGCAGGATTATTGATCAAGTTAACATTTCGGCTGAGTGCTGTGCAACACAATTATCTTCAGGAAATCGGTAAGACATTAGAAGCGCCCAACAAGTACCATCGAATTGTAATAAGATAGCCATTGTGACCGCGATTGCCATGTCGCCAGGTTTTGTGAGGGGTCTTCTTCGGGACGGTTGACATCATGTCCAGGGAAGAGTAGTGATGTGGGTAACTTGGAAGAAACACAGAACCTGATTATATATCGAGTGCGGGGAGATTTATGTGTACGAGATGTGGATGGTGTGGCAATGAGCCGTTGTATATTGCCTATCATGATGAAGATTGGGGCGTTCCGGTTCATGACGACCGAAAGCTTTTTGAGATGCTTATCCTTGAAGGAGCCCAGGCCGGGCTCAGCTGGCTGACGATTCTGCGGAAAAGAGAAAATTACCGGAAGGCCTTTGATAATTTCGATGCCGCGAAGGTGGCCGGATACTCCGAAGCCGACGTTGCCCGATTGCTCGCCGATCCGGGCATAGTCAGGAACCGCCTGAAGATCAATGCGGCAATCAAAAACGCCCGGGCCGTTCTCACCGTACGTGAAGAGTTTGACACCCTGGACGGTTATCTGTGGCGTTGTTTCGAGGGAATTCCCGTGCAGAACAGCTGGAAGTCCATGGCGGAGCTGCCTGCCCGGACGCTGCAGTCGGATGCAATGAGCAAGGATCTGAAGCGGCGCGGCTTCACTTTTGTCGGATCGACTATCTGCTATGCCTTCATGCAGGCGGTTGGGATGGTCAACGATCACCTGGTGGATTGCTTTCGCCATGACGAGGTAGGCCGGATGGCACTTGAAGCCGTCAATACCGGAAGAGGCAACAAGACCTGAGCAATCGATGACGCTCAGGTCTTGTTGGGGAGTGCTGCCCCCCGGGTTGCCGGATTTACCCTCCGCCGACTACCGGGAAAATGGCAAGGACATCGTTTTCCGCAAGGCAGGTAGAGAATTCGGTGTGTCGCGAATTGAGCATCAGCACACCGACTTCTTCCCGGTCGATTGTAAGAGAGTCGACAATATCGCCTACCGTTATGTTTTCGCCAACCTCACGATCCTCTTGTTTGAAACGATTATCGCGAAAATAGGCGAAGAGTTTGACTGTGATTCTTTTCTTTATCATCTAAAAATTCCAAAAAGTATCGATCTCTTTGCCGCTGAAATCGAAGACGACGTTGTGCGGCGGCAGAGGTTCGGTGTAGAAGAATTCCGGCAGTCTGTCGTCGGCCGAAGTGAAACCGGCGGCAGTGTTGAAGGCCCTCTCGGTTCTCAGAATGTATTTGCCGAGATTGACCACATCGTCGCCGGTCAGCGAGAGGTTAAACCGGGCATTGATCAGGTCAATCAGCGCCGGCAGACATTTTGCATCGTCAAGGGCGGCAAATGCAATAAACAGGCACATTCCGGTTGAGTCGATGGCAGCGGTGGCAATCTGCAGGTTGCGCGAAAGTTCGACCTGACCTTCTTTGGTGAGAGGATCGACCTTGCCGCCGACGTTAAGGATATTGGTGGCGATGGTGTAGCCCATGGTATGGTCGGCACCCTGGGTTGAAGTGGCATAGGTGATGCCGATGCCTTTAATGGCGCGAGGGTCGTAGGCCGGAATTGCCTGGTTCTTGACCACCGGCACCCTGGTGATTCCATACGCGCGGCCGACGGAACCTGCACCGTTGCCGATAATCCGGCCGAGTCCGGTTCCCTTGGCTACTTCTTCTTTCAGGATCCGGCAAACTCCTGCACCGTCGCCAAACGGCAGAACGCCTGCCTCCATGGCAACACCCATGGCGACGGAAGTCTCGATGGTGTCAAGTCCGATATCGTCCATCAGTTTGTCGGCCTCGGCAATATGATCGAGGTTTTCGACGCAGCAATCCGCGCCCATCGCCCAGATCGATTCATATTCGAAGCCCGAGGTCAGCTTTTCGCCTTTTGCGTCATTAAACACCTGGGAACACTGAATGACACAGCCGGGGTGGCAATTGTGCTTGATCTTGCCGCCGCGCTGCAGGATTGTGTCGTGCATGGTTTCGCCGGAGATGCTTTCATGCCCTGCAAACTGTCCTGTGCTGAAATTCCTGGTCGGCAGTCCACCCGCTTCGTTGATGATGTTGACTAAAACATTGGTGCCGTACTGACCCAGCGCCTGACTTACCGGATGGTCGACAAGAGCCTTGGCAAACGTCCGGTTCGCTTCCTTGAATTTTTCGGGATTGGCTATTGCCACCTTGCCGTCTTTTGGATCAATGGCGATGAATTTGATTTTCTTTGCCCCCATTACTGCACCAAGACCGCCGCGGCCGCTGGAACGCAGACCGCCGTCCGGGTCCTTGATGGAAATGTTGGCGCTGCCCATCCTCATTTCTCCGGCCTGGCCGATGGTGATTATGCCGGGTTTACCTTCCAGGCGTTTTGCCAGAGTCTCCACCACCCGGAAATTGCCTTGGCCGATGAGTTCCTTTTCTTCGTTGATGGTCACTCCGTCCGGTGTCAAAGCAAGACTGTACCATGTATCGCCCTTGGGCTGGCCTTCGATGATCAGTGCCTTGCAGCCCGCCCGTGCCAGCAGTTGCGACGCAGTGCCGCCGGCGTTGGACTCCTTGATGGTGCCGGTGAGGGGACTTTTCGCGCCGATGGACAGCCGCCCGGAGTTGGCTGCCACCGTGCCGGAAAGAAGGCCGGGGGCAAAAACCAGCTTGTTTTTCGGTCCCAGCGGATGACAGGTCGGTTCCACCTCGGCTGCGACAATGGTTGAGGTGAGTCCGCGCCCGCCATGGCCGGCCCAGGCTGCAGGGACCTCCTCGATGGTGCTGGTAAGATCGGTCATATTCACTCTATAAATCTTGTCTGCCATGGCATTCTCCTTTTAATGTATGTTATTTTGCAAACGTTCAATAAGTTAAAGCAGGTGGCGAGCCGAATTGCCGCACTTTTACTGCTCGTACATAACCTTGCCGCAATCACGAAGATTATACCCGCCAAGGGCTAAAATACCGGCTTGAAAATCGCGGTCGCTGCGGATCAATTCAAGAATCGCGGTAACTTTTCGGTCAGTCAGAAACCGGTTCGGAACAATGAGGTCGTAGCGTTCTTCCGCGACGGGGACAAAATCGAGCTCGAGGGCATTGGCCGCCGCTCTGATACCGAGGCCGGTATCGACACTGCCGTTGGCAACCGATGCGGCAATGCTCATATGGGTGTATTCCTCATGCCCGTATCCGACAATCCCGGCGGGATCGATCCCTTCATCCCGTAAAATTTTATCGGTCAGAAGCCGCGTTCCGGCACCGTTCTGTCTGTTGATAAAGGTGTACTGTTTATCGGCAATATCCCTGAAGCTTTTAATATTTTTCGGATTGCCTTTGGCGACGATCAACCCTTGCTCGCGGTAGCAAAGATTGATCAACTGCAGCGGAATATCCTTTAAAAAGCGTTTGATAAAGCCAATATTGTATTCGCCGGTCTCTTCGTCGAGGAGATGACTGCCGGCAAGATGAGCCTCGCCCCGGCGTATGGCCATGATCCCGCCCATCGAGCCGACATGGGCGGACGAGATGCGGATGATCGGCCGCCGCTTGTGCAGATGGTTGGCAAGAAGATCGAGGATATTGTCATGGCTGCCGATACAGACGGCGGTCGCATCGACTTCGGTCTGCGGCCGGAGCAGCTCGATCTGGACTTTTTCGCCCGCGCCGATCCCTTCGCTGCCTGCAGGAACAGTCAACAGACCGTCGGCCCGGACCAGGGACATTACCGCCCCGGCGCCTTTGCCGGAGGGTGTCGCCATCAGGGTGTCGCCGACCCGGCCCAACGTGATCCGGACAAACTGGTCGACGCCCATCGGCGAATGCAGCGGCCGGGAGAGGGTAGCCTCGACATATTCAGACTCCGGACAACCTTTACCCAGAAAGGCCGAAATCATCTCCCGGACAAAAATCCGCATGGTTAAAAGAGCCGAAACCGGATAACCGGGCAGTCCTATCACCGGAGTGTCGCCGATCAGTGCGAGAATAACCGGCTTTCCGGGTTTGATGGCAACCCCATGGACGATCACTTCGCCCACTTCAGCCAGCACCTTGGCGCTGTAATCGCGGGTTCCGGCCGAGGCGCCGGCATTGAGGATAACCAGATCGTTGTCGGCTGCAGCATCGAGCAGAGCCTTCCTCAGCAGCGCGGGATCGTCGACCACAGGCAGGGCACGTGTGGCGCTTGCCCCCCATTCATTCAGGTAGCCGGCGAGAATGCGCGAATTGAATTCAATGATCTGTCCGGCTTGCGGCTGTTTGTCCGGCTGGATCAGTTCGCTGCCGGTGGGGATCACATGGGCCTTGGGCGGACGCTGCACTCTGATTTTGGTCACGCCGGTGGCAAGCATTGCCCCTTGATCGATGGCGCGAACCAGGTGTCCTTCAGGCAGGATCAGCTCGGTCGCGACAATATCCTCGCCGATCGTCCGAACATGCTGCCAGGGCGTGGCAGGCATGTTCAGTTCGACTTCAGTCTCGCTGAGAGAGTGAACATCTTCAATCATCACCACCGCGTTACATCCTTCCGGGACGGCGTTGCCGGTGTTTACCGGAACAAATCTGTCTCTTTTCAGGCGGACCGGATGTGCTTCGCTGGCCCCGGTAAGATCGAGAAAATGGACGGCGATGCCGTCCATGGCGGCAGCGTTATAGGAAGGTGACGAGCGTCTGGCAAAAATCGGTTCGGCGGTAATGCGACCGTGCGCATCGTCCACGGCAACCAGCTCGGTCGGTCTTTTTGCGAAAAAGCCATGCAGGGTCAGGGCGTCATGCCACAGTTGTTTTGCTTCCCCGAGCGGTTTGTTGCTGACATAAATATTTTGCTTGTTCATTTGAAGAGATGCACCTTTATAACTGAATTTTCCGTAACTCCCTGGCTGTCTTCGTCGATCATGAAAAAGCCGTGAGCCCGGGAGAGGGTTGATATGGAGCCCGATTTGCCAAGGATCGGTTCGGCTTTCCAGCCATCGTCCTCTTTGATCAGTTTGACCCGGATCACGTCGCGCCTGCCGGGAGCCGAGTTGATATTCCGGGTCAGCCTGGCCATGACTGAAGGCACTGGAAGATCGGGTTGGCTCTTCCTGCCGGAAAGGAATTTGATTGTCGGTCGAACGAAAAAATCGAAGCAGACCATGGCGGAAACCGGATGGCCGGGCAGGCCGAATATCGGTTTGGTTTTGCTGAGCCCTATCAGGATGGGTTTACCGGGCTTGAGGGTCACTCCGTGCACCAGAATGCCCGGTGGGCCGAGTGCTTCGACCACCTGGGTGCCGAGATCCCTGATGCCGACCGAGCTGCCGCCGGAAAAGAGCACGATATCGTTTTCCCTGACCGCTGTTTTCATGGCCGGCAGGAAAATTTCCTCCCGGTCCGACACAATTCCGTAGTCGACATAGACCGCGCCGGCCCTGCGGACCAGTCCCGCCAAAGCCAGGGTGTTGATGTTGCGAATCTGGCCCGGCAGGGGAATGGATGTATGGGGGATGATCTCATCGCCTGTCGAAAGGATGCCGACCCGTATTTTTTTGGTAACCGGCACTTCGGATACCCCAAGGCCGGCGAGCAGGCCGACATCCTGAGGCCGCAGGAGGTGTCCTGCCGGCAAAGCCTCTTTGCCGGCGCCGATATCCTCACCGCGCTGGATGAGATTGGTGCCGGAACCGACACCCTTGACGATTTCAATCATGGTGTCGTCAATGGGAACGGTATGTTCGAGCATCACCACCCCGTCCGCCCCCTGAGGGAGCAGACCGCCGGTGGGAATTTTATGGCAGCAGCCTTTTTTTACCTCGCCGAAAGCCGCCTCGCCCATCCTGACTTCGCCGGTAATATTGAGATAGCAGGGCATCGACTGGCTCGCGCCGAAGGTATCGGCGGCACGCACGGCAAAACCGTCCATGGTCGAACGGGCCTGGATCGGCAGATCCTCGCGGGCAATGACCGGCTCGGCCAGTACCCGGTCGAACGCTTCCGTCAGGGGGATTGTCTCGGTTGCGATCCGTACACCGGCAAGAGCGCCAAGAAGGGTGTCAAGTGCCTGCCGAACCGGGACCAGACCGCTGCGGCCGAGCATGTCTTTGGTGTTTTTTTTGTCAGTCATCCGCTTTTTTTATAATGAGATTCACTTTCTTTTCAGTTGTCAGAATTCGTGGAAGGTCGGCCTTGTCTATTGCCGTGTCGTTCAGGCGTATCAAGGCGATATCTTCAAGCAGATTCGGTCGGATTGCAAGAAACCCCTCGAGATGTCCGGTCTGTATAGATACACCGCGATACAGCAGTTCTTCGCCCCGGTCTCTTGCAATGCTGTTGAACAGTTTCAGGGTAACGGTAAGGTCGTCCTCTTTTGCGGGTGCGTGCGACGAGGATTTTGTCTCGGTTCGCAATGCCGCATGGAAACTGTTTTTCCGGAAAATCGCCCCGGCCAGACCGGGCATTGCGGCAGAAAGGGCAAGTACCGGGTGAGCGCCCCTGAGCGGGGTGGTAAGATCGTCTATGGCAGTTCCGTTCAGAAAAATAGTCTGCACGGTTTCGGCCAGATATTCTGCGGTAAATCCGGGAAAACTGCTGAGCAGGCGACCGAGAGTAACGCCGTTTTCAGTCATTACCTCTATACCCGACTGTAAAACAGTGGTAAATAGAGGCAGGCTTTCCGGTTTGACTTCGAATTCAAGTCGGGACAAAGATGGTTGCTCTTTCATGGAGAGACATTAAACTAGAATTAAACGGCAACGAAGCCATGGAGTCGCTTATGCATGGTTTTTCAAGATGTTCTAGTATAATAACATTTTCTTTCCAAATTCAAGATAACAAAAATTGTTGTCCTGAACTTATACTTACCTGTGAGGACAAAAAATGACAGCGCAATCTCTCTCACCTCTCCCAGGATATACTCCCTTTACCGGTCCGGTGGTAGCCATCATCATGGATGGTATGGGCATAGGATCAAGGGATGAACGGGACGGGCTCTATGTCGCCAATACGCCGGTGCTTGACGAATTGTTCAAGGAACCGCTTATGGTGCAGTTGAAAGCTCATGGCAAAGCAGTAGGTCTGCCCTCCGATGGCGACATGGGCAATTCCGAGGTCGGCCATAACGCCCTTGGCGCAGGCAGGGTGTTTGCGCAGGGTGCCCAGCTGGTCAACGAAGCTCTCGAGTCGGGCCGCATTTTTACCGGCGAGGTCTGGCAGGAGCTGAAAAAAACCGCCCTCGCCGGCGGCACCGTACATTTCATCGGCCTGGTTTCCGACGGCAATGTGCATAGCCATATACGCCATCTTAATGCCCTTCTCGATCGATGTGCGGTCGAAGGATTTCAGCAGGTTCGTGTCCATGCCCTGCTTGACGGCCGGGACGTCGATCAAAAGAGTGCGCTGCGATTTATCGAGCCGCTTGAGGGAAGGCTTCAATTTCTTTCCCGGGATGGCCGAAATTACCGCATCGCCTCCGGTGGCGGGCGGATGGTAACCACAATGGATCGCTACAATGCCAACTGGCAGGTGGTGGAAAACGGCTGGAAGGCCCATGTCCTGGGGATAGGGCGCACCTTCAGTTCGGCTTCGGAAGCGGTGACCGCATTTTATGAAGAAGACCCCACGATGACCGACCAGTACATGGACAGTTTTGTCGTCATCGATCGGAACGGCCCGGTGGGTACCATTGAAGATGGCGATGGCGTGGTGTTTTTTAATTTTCGCGGCGACCGGGCAATAGAGCTCTCCCGGGCTTTTGAAGAAACCGAATTCAGCGAATTTGACAGGGTGCGGGTTCCGCGGGTCGTGTATGCCGGGATGATGCAGTATGACGGAGATGCGTTAATCCCGAAAAAATTTCTTGTTGAACCCCCTGTCATCGGCAATACCCTTGGCGATTATCTCTGCAGGGCGAAGGTTACTTCGTATTCGGTTTCCGAAACCCAGAAATTCGGCCACGTAACCTATTTCTGGAATGGCAATCGTTCCGGCTATATCGATAAAACATTTGAACAATATGAAGAGGTGACCTCCGACAGGATCGCCTTCGACCTGAAGCCGTGGATGAAAGCAGGGGAGATCACCGACAAGGTGGTTGGAGCGGTAGCGAGCGGCAGCTACAAGTTTATCCGCCTAAACTATCCTAACGGCGACATGGTTGGGCATACCGGGGTGGTGCCGGCCATCAGGATAGCCGTGGAAACCGTCGATCTGTGTCTGCTGCGGATTCTCGGCGCCGTGAAAAAGGCCGGCGGAATTGTTGTCGTCACCGCCGACCATGGCAATGCCGACTGCATGTGGACGGAAAAAAACGGCAGGATTCTACCGATGGTTGCCCACACCCTCAACCCGGTGCCTTGTATTATAAAGGATTACAGCGGCGCAAACAGGTTCCGGCTGAGTGGTGTGAGTCAGCCCGGCCTGGCCAATGTTGCGGCGACTCTTTGTACTCTTCTGGGATTTGTGCCGCCGGGAGAATACGAACCGTCACTGGTTGAACTGATGCAATAATGTGTCACACAGGTCATGGATTTCCATGATTATTCTCACGAAGCTTTGTTCAGGATTATATGACAGAAAAAATTAGCAGATCGGCCCTGAAGAGACGTTTTAAAGATGAAGAGAGTGCTGCCCAGGAGCTATCGCTGCTGACGGATAAGGACTTGAAAAGGCTTCCCGCAGGGCAGGCGGTGAAAGAAGAAATTCTCCGCTGCCGCAATATGAAGGGCGGGGCGAGGAACCGTCAGGTCAAACATCTGGCTAAAATCATGCGGGAAGAAGATTCCGTCGAGACGATCCTTGATTTTCTCACCGAGAGGAAAGGCTCACATCTCAAAGCCAACACCCTGCACCGCGAGGCGGAAAGACTTCGCGATGTACTCATCAACGAAGCGATAGAGCAGCAGCAATACTCGTTGCAGGCGGGAGTGGTGTGGGAACCCGATTGGCGGGGGAAGGATCTTGACGCAATAGTGCGTCAGTATCCCATTGATGAAGGCGATTTGCGCAAGACGGTTTTCCAGTATGTGAAGACCAGGTTCCACAATCACCATCGAGAGATATTCCGGATCATCAAAGCGGCGGTCGAAAAAAACGAGATGCTGAAAAGACTTGTTTGAGTAGAGAGAGGCCGACCGTATTACAATTGAAAAAAACAAGTGGAGCACACGATGTCCATCAGAGCATTGGCCTTGGATCTGTACAAAGCCCAGCAAAATGTCGATGACTTGCAAAAAGCCTTGAGCACTGCGACCCCCGAAGACAAAGATGAACTTGCCCGGGAACTGCGTGCGGCGCAACAGGAGTTGCAGACTCTTCGTCGAATGCTTGACGGCAAAAAGGAATCCGGATCGTTTCGAAAGCGATTTTCCGGTTTTGGCGGGTTCAAGCCGTGAATATGGAGCTTTCTGAAATGGAAGAAATTTTTGCCGAGCGTATCCAGGGCGTGCCAAGATCGTTTATCCGTGAGATTTTAAAGGTCTCCCTCGATCCCTCAGTCATTTCTTTTGCCGGGGGCTTGCCCAATCCGGCATTTTTCCCTGTGCGGGAGATCCGGAACGCAACCGAGAAGGTATTCGCCGATTACGGGGCGAAGGTGCTGCAATACAGCAATACCGAAGGTGATCTGCAATTGCGCGAATGGATTGCAGCCAGGTACCTGCTGAAAAAAGGGCTGCAAGTTTCTCCGGAAAATATCATCATCACCAATGGTTCTCAGCAGGGCATCGACCTTCTCGGGAAGATTCTCCTCAACTCCGGAGACAAGGTGCTGATCGAGGAACCCGGCTATCTCGGGGCGATTCAGTCACTGTCTCTTTTCAAGATCGATTTCTTGCCTGTGCCGATGCGCGATGACGGCCTGGATGTTGATTCCCTTGAAGAGTCGAGTGGCCGCCACAAGGCCAAAATGCTCTACGCCGTGCCGAACTTTCAAAATCCCTCGGGGATTACCTACTCCGAAACAAACAGGGAAAAAGTGGCAGCCGTTGCCGCGGCAAAAAGATTCATCGTAGTGGAGGACGATCCCTACGGAGAGCTGCGATTTTCCGGCAAACCGGCCAGGTCTTTTGCCCATTATATCCCGGAGACTGTTCTTCTCGGCTCGTTTTCCAAGATTGTCGCCCCCGGTTTTCGTCTTGGCTGGATTGCCGCTCCCCGCTGGATATGTGAGAAACTCATCATCGCCAAGCAGGCCGCCGATCTGCATACTTCGAGTTTCACTCAGAAAATCCTCAACACGTATCTTACGGAAAACGATCTCGATTCTCATATTGCCCGAATTATCGAGGCGTATGGCAGTCAGTGTCTGGCGATGCAGGAGGAGACAAGCCGCCATTTTCCGGACTCAGTCACCTTCACCCGTCCGGAGGGCGGGATGTTTTTGTGGGGCAGACTGCCGGAGGGCATGGATTCGATGGAGCTTTTTCAGGAAGCGGTGAAAGAGAAGGTGGTGTTCGTGCCGGGCAATCCTTTTTACACCGGTGCCACCAAAACGGCCACATTCAGACTCAGCTTTTCCTGCGTCGATAAGGAAACCGTGGCGGAGGGAGTGCAAAGATTGGCAAGGGCTCTCACTGACTTTTGTATTTTAAGAAATTGAAAAACGATTCGGCTAGGTTTTCAGCAAAACGACATTTGGTTCGCAATAATTTCAAAAAAAATATTAAACCTCAATCTAAACCATGAATGACGATCTTGACCTGGAATACTTCAAAAAACGCCTGGAGAACAGACTTGCCGATATTGTTGCGGGACAGGCGGCAAAAAAAGGCGAAAGCCCGGTAGAGCTGGATCAGGCGCGGGTTGGCCGGCTTTCGCGGATGGACGCCATGCAGCAGCAGGCCATGATCCAGGCGGCGGCCCGCCTGACCGAGCTTGAGCGGCAACGTATCGAGGTGGCGCTCAAGCGAATCCGGTCAGGTGAGTACGGTTACTGTGTCATCTGCGAGGAGGAAATTGCCGAAGGCCGTCTGCGTTTCGATCCCAGTGTTCCGGCCTGCATCTCCTGCGCGCAGAAGGCGGAGGCAAAATAGCAGGATGAAAACTGCGGCTGACTCATTGGTTTTCAGGCGAGATGAAGCGGCTGACTTTGCCGGTAAAAATCAGGGTGAGTGTATGCATGGCACGGGTGCAGGCAACATACAGCAGGTTTCTTTCGATGTCGGTTGCATAATTATTGTCGCTTGCATCGACAACGATTACCTGATCGAATTCCAGCCCTTTCGCCAGATGCACGGTGCAGATAACCACGCCTTTCGCGAAGGACGTGCTCCTCGAGGTCAATAATCGCACGTGATGCTTTTCGCCATGAAGGATACCATGGAGATGTTCCGCTTGATTCGGTGTTTTGCATATGATTCCAATTGTGTGGTATCCGAGTGCGAAAAATTCCTCAATCAGCTGCCGTATCCGCTCAATTTCCTTACTTTTGCTGCTGCATTTCAGCACGAGTGGCTCATCCCCATGGCGCTCAATTGCCACAAGGTCCGGGTTTGGTGAAATGCGCTGCGCGAACCGGGTGATTTCGTATGTCGACCGGTAACTTTTACACAGCTTTACACACTCCGCCTGCCTGAAAACTCTTTGGATTTTCTCTGCCGTGGATGAACTGAACGGATTAACCGATTGGTTTGCGTCTCCCAGAATCGTTTTCTTGCAGGGAAACAGTTTCGCGATAACCGCGTATTGCACGGGGGTGTAATCCTGCATTTCGTCGATAAGCAAATGCTTGACATTCTTCTGCACCCCTTTGATCCCTTCCAGGCGGATCTTCAGGTAGATGAGCGGGAACACATCCGAGTATTCGAGAATGGAATTTTTCCCCGGCTTGAACAGCCCCGGCTTTCCCATCCAGATGAAAAAGTTTTTATACGTGCCGCGAAGGGTCGACCGCTTTTGCATCTTCTTGAGTGATGCCCTCAGTTCGGCTCTTTCCTCTTTCGTCAGTTCGTAGTGCTGATAAATGTCGATGTTGTGCTCGATGTCCTGTGCAACATTTCTTGTCCGTTCGGCGACCGCCTTGCCGCGATGTTTTTGCATTGATTCTTCGATGAACCGGGCGGAAACCGAGTAACAGTTTATCCGTAAATCTTCGGCGCAGAAACTCGATTTTTCAATATAGGTGGCGTATTCATCGAGTTTTTTCAAAAAATCGAGGGAAGACTTCTCCTGGATTCTGTGCCGCAATTTTTCATCGTTTTTTTCCAGAAGAAGAGCCGCCTGCTGGAAGAATGTCTGGAATTTGTATTTGTAATCCAGCCAGTCGTCCGCCAGAATCTCCATCTCGGTTTCGGCGATATTTTCTTCGCCGAGCTCCGGCAATACATTGGAAATATAATCGGCAAAAACCTTGTTCGGCGAAATGATCAGGATATCCTTCGACGTCAAGGTATCCTTGAACCTGTAGAGCAGAAACGCTATCCGGTGGAGGGCGATCGAAGTCTTGCCCGAACCGGCCACACCCTGGATAATCAAAACATGGGAGTCCTCATTGCGAATAATGGCGTTCTGGTCGCGCTGGATGGTTGCCACGATGTTTTTCATTCTATCGTCGGAGGCCCTGCTCAACTCCTCCTGCAGGACATCGTCCTGAATATTCAGCGAGCTCTCCAGCATGAACTCCATATGGCCGTTGCGGATCCGGAATTGACGCTTCAATGCTATTGTGCCGGCAATATCCCCCGATGGCGCTTCGTAACGCGCCTTACCGGTTTCATAGTCGTAGAACATCGTGGCAATCGGTGCGCGCCAGTCGTAAATAAGGTTCTCTCTTCGATCCTCGTCGAAAAAAGCGTGAATGCCGACATAGACCGCTAAAGACTGTGTCTGACCGTCCCGGATGAAATCGAAGCGGCCGAAATAAGGAGACTGAAGAAGCTTTACGATGCGTTTTTTATTGGCGAGGACGGCTTCGGCGGCAAGGACTCGCTGCTCTGCGGATTGCCGAGTCGATACCTTTTCGGCATGATCCATATCCGTTCTATGTTCCCATAAATAGGTCTTCTGTTCCTGAATCTTCGTTGCATGATCCCTCAGTGTGGAATCAATTCGCTCGACTGCCGTCTGCAACTTTATCTTCGCACCTTGCAGATGCGCCTTTTCTTCCGTTTCTGCTACGTTAATCATGGTTGTATTCGCTTTTGTTGTGTGAGTAACAGTGATACTGGGTGGAGAGGGGGAGATCCTACTCAAGGTCAATGTATTTGCGGCAGATGTTCCTTTATCGCCCAGAGGTCCGCCTTCAGGCACTCTTTAACTTTTTTCAGGATCGGGGGCGATGGGTCCATATAGTACGCTTCGGCAATTTTTTCCATTTCAAGTGGAAACTAGACAAATTACATTATGCCGACCGGACTGGCTGGTGAAGTTGCTTCGTTGGGTGCCTCGGAGATCATGATTTTGTGAGCCCAGAATAATCATTATTGCGTGTCCGGGCGTTTATCATTGCGGGTCGCTACAGTTACGAGGAATGATTTCCCTGAAGATCAGGGGAATGGAGAATCATTGCTTCGGCGATGAAGTTCTCCGGCGGAATTGAGATTTTTAACCCTATCATATACTGTTTTTGCATTGATATTGATGAAGCGGTAAATTCGATTCGAGGTGAGTGACAAAGAAGGATCAAGAACCAGTTCGATTCCATCTCCGAATAATCCGTTATTCACCTCGTGAATCAATCGGGACTCTCCGGTATATCGGCATCCGTAGTTGAATTCCGGTTCGTCAAAATATATCACACAACCACTAGGCAGATAATCCTTAATCCTTTCAAAGACGATCTTTGCCGAGGTGTAATAGTCGCAATCGATCCATACAAGTATAGGTAAGTGGGTACGCAATGTTTCAAGAAAATCCGGCGTAATGGTTTTGTCGAACATCCCTTTGTGGAAAACAAAATTAAAATACTTCCCCTTGCAATACTCACTGAGTTTCTCAAAATCTGTTTTAAATTGTCCTTCAACCCAGCCGTCATTGGCGATGAGGTCTCGATCCTTAGAATCATCAGTTTTCGGCATTCCTTCAAAGGAGTCGAAACCATGAATTGTGACTCTGTTTTCACATTTAAGGTATCGAGTGGCATAAAGCATTTTCGTAAAGGAATACCCGTCTGCCACACCAAACTCGAGAACTGAAAAATTTCCCCGGTAATTTTTGGAGAAATCACCGATGACTTCGTAAATATGTTCGATGCGATAAAAACTTAAGATAGCCGTCCGCAATACTTTGCGCACCTTGTGGATGCCATTTAAATAGATAAATGTTTTCAGCATGTCCCCAGGGATAAGCGACGAGAGACTTTTCAAGAATCGAATGTAGATAGGTTTATTGGCAGTGTTATTCATCATATTGTTTCCAGGGAGGTTGGGGGCTTTTGGCATGATACTGCGGGTCGAGTTTGCTGTAATTACAAGGCACAGCGCCAAATGAGTGATAAGTTAATTGCTTTTCCGGTTTCCAAAAAAACTCTTTCCAACAGGCCATGTGATTCTAATTCGCTCTACAGACGTCTGCAACTTTATCTTCGCGCCTTGCAGATGCGCCTTTTCTTCCGTTTCTGCTTCGTTAGTCATGGTTGTATTCGCTTTTGTTGTGGGAGTAACAGTCATACTGGTGGACAGGGGGAAATTCTACTCAAGGTCAGTGTATTTGCGGCAGAACTGTTCCGTAATCGACCAGAGGTTAGCTGTCAGGCATTCTTTAACTTTTTTCAGGATCGGCTGGGCGACCGGTCCATAGTACGCTTCGGCGATCGCTCCGGTGATACAGGCGAGTGTGTCGCTGTCGCCGCCGAGTGATATCGCATTACGGACGGCATCCTCATAGCTGTCGGCTTCCAGGAAGGCGATGACCGCCTCCGGAACCGTTCCCTGACAGGATATATCGAAGGTGTAGGCAGGCCGGATTCCGTCGATGGTTCGGTTAAGGTCATAATTAAAACGGGTGGCCACTTCCTTTTTGATCAGCGCCTTGTCCCGTGTCGTCCTGGCCAGGAAGACGGCCAGGGCGACCGCTTGTGCCCCTTTGATACCTTCAGGATGGTTGTGGGATATCTCCGCCGACCGTGCCGCTTGTTGCAGGACGGTGTCGACATTGTCAAAGGCCCAGCCTACCGGGCTGACTCGCATGGCTGAACCATTCCCCCAACTGTTGTAAGGTTCGGAGTCGCTGAAAAGGAGCCAATGGATGAATGTCCCTCCGTAACCGGCATTGGGATGACGGCGGCCTATTTCCCGAACCCACCGGCGATAGTCTCCATCCGTTAAAATCGCCTGGGCCACCGCGATGGTGAGCACGGTATCGTCGGTAAAGCGGCAGTTCGGATGAAAAAGAGAGAATTCTTTGGTTTTGATGGAATGAGCCTCATACACCGACCCGATTATATCTCCTGCAATTGCGCCGATCATTCTACAACCTCCACCTCGCCATACTTGAGCGAGGTCGAATATTTGATTTCAATGCATTCGATAACCGGTAATCTCCGGATGGCTTGCAGTTGAGCTACGAGTTTTACTGATCATTTTTCGTTCAATTTCAAGTGGAATCTAAAGTTACATTATGCCGACCGGACTGCTGGTGAAGTGGCTTCGTTGGGTTCCTCGGAGATCATGACGTCGGTGGTCAGCATGAGCCCGGCGATGGAGGCTGCGTACTGCAAGGCGCAACGGGCGACCTTGGTCGGGTCGATGATGCCGGCCGCTATCATGTCGGTGTACTCATCGTTGCTTGCGTTATAACCGAAGTTGCCCTCGCCGCTCTTTACCCTATTCACCACGACGGAGCCCACCGCTCCGGCGTTCTGGGCGATGTGACGGGTTGGCTCCTCGAGTGCGTGCCTGATGATGTCGACGCCGAGTTGCTGCTCGGCGGAGAGCATCAGCTTGTCGAGGACTTTTGATGCGCGCAGGTAAGCGACGCCGCCGCCGGGGACGATTCCTTCAGCAACTGCGGCACGGGTTGCACAGAGTGCGTCTTCGACGCGGGCTTTTTTCTCCTTCATCTCGGTTTCGGTCACGGCGCCTACCTTGATTACGGCTACACCTCCAACCAGTTTGGCCAATCGCTCCTGGAGTTTCTCGCGGTCAAAGTCGCTAGTGGTCTCCTCGATCCGGGCACGAATCTGCTTACTGCGGGCCTGAATGTCGGTTTCCTTGCCGGCCCCGTCAATAATGGTAGTGGTATCCTTGTCGATGGTAATCCGTCTGGCGGTGCCGAGCTGATTTAAGGCGACCTGGTCGAGTTTTAAGCCGAGCTCATCGGAAATCACTGTGCCGCCGGTAAGAATGGCAATATCTTCCAGCATGGTCTTGCGGTGATCGCCGAAACCTGGGGCCTTGACAGCGCAGATGTTGAGGACTCCTCGGAGCTTGTTAGTCACCAGGGTAGCCAAGGCCTCACCCTCGATATCTTCGGCGATGATCAGCAGGGGTTGACCTGACCTGGCGGTCTGCTCAAGCAGAGGAAGAAGGCTATTCATGGTGGAAATCTTCTTGTCATGGATAAGTATCCCGGCGTTTTCCAAGTTCACTTCCATGCTCTCCGGATCGGTAACGAAATAGGGGGAAAGATAGCCGCGATCAAAATGCATCCCTTCGACCGTCTCCAGACCGGTTTCCATGGTCTTGGATTCTTCGACGGTAATAATCCCCTCCTTGCCGACCTTTTCCATAGCTTGGGCTATTATCTCGCCGATGGCTTTGTCGTTGTTAGCGGAGATAGTACCTACTTGCGCAATCTCCCCAGAGTCCTTGATCGGCTTGGAAAGCCTCTTCAGTTCATCGACCAGGGTTTCAACGGCTCGTTCCATACCGCGCTTGATTTCCATCGGGTTGTGCCCGGCAGCTGTCAGCTTGACGCCCTCGCGGTAGATGGCCTGGGCCAGAACGGTAGCGGTGGTGGTCCCGTCACCAGCAACATCCGCGGTTTTTGAGGTTACTTCTTTCACCATCTGGGCTCCCATGTTCTCGAACTTGTCTTCCAGCTCGATTTCCTTGGCGACGGTGACTCCGTCCTTGGTGATAAGCGGAGAGCCAAAGGGCTTTTCAATGACGACATTGCGTCCCTTGGGGCCAAAGGTTACGTTGACGGCATCGGCGAGCGTATTGATGCCCTGAAGGATGGAACTTCTACATTGTTGGTCGAATTTAATGGATTTGGCTTTCATTGTTTATTTCTCCTTTTGAGTCATAGCATTTTCAATAACATAAATATGGAGCTTGGCCAGTTGTATTCACGGGTGTTAAGAAAAATTATGTCCGGCCACTTTTCCGCCACGAATTTGAGATACCATTCGCTTGAGCCCAGATAGGTTAAGTTCCCCTCCACGTCCAGTGCCAGATTGGCGATGTTGGCTTTTTCAAAGAGGGCAAACTGTTTTTTATCATCGCATCGAACCCAGCGGGCGGTGGCGTAGTCAACCGGTTCATACACTGCATCAACACCGTATTCCGCCTTGAGCCGAGCCATGGTCACCTCGAACTGCAGCACACCCACCGCCCCCAGGATAAAATCGTTTCCCAGCAGCGGCCGGAACAGCTGTACTGCGCCCTCTTCCACCAGCTGGGTCAAGCCCTTTTGCAGCTGTTTGGCCTTAAGCGGAGATTTTAGCTGCACCCGGCGGAAATGCTCGGGGGCAAAATTGGGAATGCCGGTAAAAGCCAGCGGTTCCTTTTCCGAAAAGGTGTCGCCGATCCTGATTGTGCCGTGGTTGTGGATGCCGATAATATCGCCAGGCCAGGCCTCTTCCGCAAAAGCACGATCCTGAGCCATGAAGATAATTGGATTGGAGATTAGGATATCCTTGCCAAGCCGGTGATGGCGCACCTTCATTCCCCTTTGAAACCGACCCGAGCAGACGCGCAGGAAGGCGATCCGGTCACGATGAGACGGGTCCATGTTGGCCTGGATTTTAAAGACGAAGCCGGAAAAGGTTTCCTCTTCCGGAAAGACCATACGGGTGGTGGTCGGACGAGGCAAGGGCGAGGGGGCGATTTCCACGAAGGTGTCGAGCAGTTCCCTTACGCCGAAGTTGTTGATCGCACTGCCGAAAAAGACCGGCGTTTGGTTGCCTTTGAGAAAATCCTGGAGATCAAAGGGGTTGGCCGCACCCTCCAGCAGGGCAACGTCGGCGCGCAGTTCGTCGGCCTGGCGACCGAGAATCTGATCGAGCCGTGGATCATCAAGATCGCGAATTGTAATGGCATCGCCGGACAGCCGTTCCTGACCGGGGGTAAAGAGGATCAGCTCCCGGCGGTAGAGGTTGTACGTGCCGCGAAAGTTTTTACCCATGCCGATAGGCCAGGAGAGCGGCGCACACTCGATCTGCAAGGTTTCTTCGATGTCGGCGAGGATATCGATGGGCGACATGCCCTCACGATCGAGCTTGTTGACGAAAGTCAAAATCGGCGTGTTTCTCATCCGGCAGACTTCCATCAGTTTGAGGGTTTGGGTTTCTACGCCCTTGACGCTGTCAATCACCATTACCGCACTGTCCACCGCCGTCAGCACCCGGTAGGTGTCCTCGGAAAAATCCTGGTGACCTGGGGTGTCAAGGAGGTTGATTTCGCAATCGCCATAGTCGAATTGCATAACCGAACTGGTGACCGAGATGCCGCGTTCCCGTTCGATCGCCATCCAGTCGCTGGTGGCGTGGCGGCTCGCCTTGCGGCCTTTGACCGAACCCGCCATTTGGATGGCGCCACCGAAAAGCAACAGTTTTTCTGTAAGAGTGGTCTTACCGGCATCTGGATGGCTGATGATGCCGAAGGTGCGGCGGCGGGAAATTTCCTTGTGGAGGAGTTTGTTTTGAGTTGTTTGCATTGTGGCAGCTTTAAAGGTAGTGGGGACGGTCCCCTTACATTATTTTCTCGACACCACCGCTTTCATGTTCAACCGGATCTTTCCGTTCCGGGCAAATGGAGTCCATGCACGCCTTGCAGTATGAGACGCTTTCGCCTCCGGCTGCCTTGATCAGTCCATCCAGACTAAGGTAGTGCAGGGTGTCCAGGCCAAGATTGTCACGGATCTGCACTATGGATTTTCCGTTGGCGAGAAGCCGATCCCTTGCCGGAAAATGAATGCCGTAGGCGCAAGAAAAGCGGATCGGCGGACAGCTCACCAGCAGATGCACTTCACGTGCCCCCGCCTCTCGCAGCGAACGGATCTTGCTTGAAACGGTGGCGCCGCTGATGGCCGAGTCGTCGATAATAATTACCCGCTTGCCACGAAGAAGCGAGCGGACCGGGTTAAGTTTCATCCGAACAGCCAATGCCCGGTCCGATCGGGCCGATTGAATGAATGTCCGGCCGATATAATGGTTGCGGATGAGCCCAAGTTCGAAGGGAATGGCTGTGGCTTGGGCATAGCCGAGGGCGGCATAGATGCCCGAGTCGGGAAAGGGCATGACAAGATCCGCCTCTACCCTGCATTCTCGTGCGAGGGCCTCGCCCATACGCTTTCTGCTCTGGTAGACACTGGTGCCGAACATATTGCTGTCCGGCCTGGCAAAATAAACCTGTTCGAATATGCAGAAACTTGGACACTTTTGGGGAAGATAAACGGAGCGGAGACCATTCGAGTCGATCAGCAGAATTTCTCCCGGCTCTATATCCCGTAGATATTTGGCATCGATAAGGTCAAAAGCACATGTTTCCGAGGCCACGACATAGCCGCCATTGTCCAGGCGGCCAAGACAAAGCGGCCTGAAGCCATGAGGGTCGCGAACTGCGACCAGAGTGCCGTCAACCAGCAGCAGCATGGAAAATGCGCCTTTGATTTCGGCAAAGGTGGTGAGCAGCGCCGAGACAAGATCCAATCCGACGCAGTGCGCCAGGAGGTGGACAACTATCTCGCTGCTGATTTCGGAGTGAAAAATAGCACCTTTCGCATGAAGATCAGCACGCAACTGCTTGATGTTGGTGATGCTGCCGTTATGGGCCACCGATATGGTTCTACCTCGATGCGTGGCGGTAAAAGGCTGTATATTGAGTATCGAAATATCGGAAAGAGACGAATCCAGGACATGTCCCAGAGCTGCTTCACCTTTGAGGGACTGTAAATGTTCTTCGGTAAACACTTCGGAGATCAGGCCGATTGCCTTGCGCGTCCATGTCCGGCTGCCATCGTGACTGACCATTCCGGCACTATTCTGGCCTCGGTGTTGCAAAGCATAAAGTCCGAAATACGTCAGCCGTGCGGCTTCGGGGTGGCCGAAAACGCCGCAGACACCGCATTTATCACGAGGACTTCGTGTAATTAATTGATTATGCATATTTTTATATCTTACTCAGGAAAAAATGGGTGAAAAGATAAACCCTGTGCTCATTGCAATGTGCTTCATCCGCTCGACGTTCCCTTCCCGCAAATGAACTGACGAGAAAGCAGAACGTATACGACAGGACCGATCTAACCCTCCACAAGGGGAGGATAAGTACCTTCACGAAATTCATTCCTTACTCTTTCAGCACCCCCTTGAGGGGTGAAAAACAAGAAATAAATTTCTAAGGTACTAAGGTACTAAAACGGTATACAACCGAAATAGTAATGGAAATGTTACTGGAAAAAGGGTTGGAAACCTTAGTCGGAGAGTTGAAAACTGAACGCCGCCAATGTTTTCCGGGATGAAACGATTATCTCAAGGTGGTGTCAGGGAGGAGGGCGCATGGTTGCGCATGGAGAGTACAAGGATGCTGATTGGTATGGCGAAGATATCGGGTGTTGGATGAAAAATCATTATTTCAATAAGGCACTACTTCTTGTGATTGAGTTCACAAATCGACGGATTTTTATTTAGTTATTCGTTTTATAAACCATACTCTCAAACAAATCAAGTTTGATGTGCCATGCTGGGGCTTCCTTCAACGCACCCGACCTGCCTGCCGGTGTTCGTGGTGAAAATCAAAAAAGGCTGAATATACGCCCCTTTTTAGTCTGTAACTAAAGTAAACCCTGATCCTTATACCACTCAGCGGTCTTGCTCAACCCTGCCCGCAGACCATATTTCGGGGAGTAGCCCAGCAGCCTTTTCGCCTTGCCGATATCGAAGCTGCGGCTCTTGGTGAAAAAATCGACCCGCCTTCGGTAAATCGGCGGTTCGATGCCGAGAGGTATGCAGATCTTCTCGCAGAGCGAACCGGCAAGCTGAAAGGGCAAAGCGGGAAGGTGGACCTTCGTGTCCGGACGGCCGGTTATTTCGGCAATGGTGGAAAGCAGTTCGTCAAGGATCATGTTCTCTTCGCCGCCGATAATAAAGACCTCGCCGATGGCAGCGTCGACCTCGCCGGCTAAGATGAATCCCTGTACCAGGTCGTCTATATAGACCATATGGTAAAAGATTTTGCCGGTGCCGATGACCGGGGAGATGCTCTTTGTCGCCAGTTTGAACACCTTCAGCAGCCGCATATCGCCCGGTCCGTAAATGGCCGTCGGCCGGACGACCGACAGCGGCAGGCCGTTTTTGGCGGAGAACTCCCGAGCCAGCAGTTCTCCTTCGAGTTTGGTCCGCTGATAGATATCGGCGGGGGCGTAAGGCGACTCCTCGGTTGCCGGCGGCACCTTCACATCGCCGTGCACACCCACCGTGCTGCAGTGGACAAACCGGCCGACATCATGTTGTACCGCGGCTTCCAGCAGATGCCGGGTTCCTTTGACATGGATATCCCAATAGTCCTGGTCAACCGAAGAAGCAGACCGATACATCGCAGCGATGTTGAAGATTTTAGCCGTTCCGGCAACCGCTTTATCCACCGCCTCCCGGTCCCTGATGTCTCCATCCAGGATCTCCAGGGCAGGATGCGGGTCAAGAGCAACCCGTGCCCTGCTGCGTACCAGCAATCTGACCTGATGGCCTTCCTGTAAAAGCCTCTTGCTGAGATTATGGCCGGTAAATCCAGTGCCTCCTGTTACCAGTATTTTCATAAAGCTGTCCTTTTTCTTGTGAGAGGTTACGCCGCAACCGGCAATGCGCGAAATGTTTTATCATAAAAATCGGTTCATTTCATCCTGAAGGACTTGCGGGATCGTATGGCTTCTGCATCAAAGCGACATCCTTGACCGGGATTTCGCAGCTCCACCCGAATCGCCGGGCGATATGGCGTAGTGTTTCCTCACGGTAAAACACAACATGGGTCATGTCGCGGCGGTAATGCCAGGACGCAAAACGATGGTCGTCGGTTTGGAAACAGGTCATCAGTGCCAGCCATCCTCCAGGCCGCAGCATCCGGTCGAACCGGGCGAATTCCTCGGCCGGTCGATGGAAATGCTCAATGGTCTCAGTGCAGGTAATGAAATCATACAGATCATCGAGCACTTCCGGATCGGGAAAAAAAAGCGGATCGAACAATGTCATCCGCTGTCCCGCCTCGCCCAACATGCAGGCAAGGGCCGGCCCCGGACCACATCCATAATCCAGTCCCTTGGCCTGCGGCGACAGCCGTTGCAATAATGGTTCGGCAAGCTTTGCCAAAAACCGGCGATAGCCTTCATCCACCGGATCGTTATGATGTCGGCGATAGCGCAGGTGCTCTTCTTCGGTCGATACTCTGTGCGCCGGATCGAGAAAAGTTGCCTGGCAAGCGCTGCACCGCAGGTAACTCCGGCTCGCCACGGCCATAAATAAACCGGCCGATAACGTCTCGCATACGATGCAGCGGCGATGGGCCCCGGAGCCCTGCTGTTCAATCAAGTCTTGCGTCAATGATTTCAACTTCAATGCCGCTCTCCAAGCGGGACGAAGGAGCGGGTGGGAATGCCGCTGTACACCTGACGCGGTCGCCCGATTCTGCTGCTGTCCTTGCCCAGATTCATCTCCTGCCAGTGGGAGATCCAGCCGGGCAGTCGGCCGAGGGCGAACATGACCGTAAACATGTTGGTCGGGATGCCCATGGCCCGGTAAATGATCCCCGAATAAAAGTCGACATTCGGGTAGAGGTTTCGCTTTTGGAAATACTCGTCGTTGCCGACCCGCTCTTCCAACTCGAGAGCAATGTCCAGCAGCGGGTCGGATATCTTCAGGGTGCTGAGCACTTCGTGACAGGTCTTTTTGATGATCGTGGCTCGCGGGTCGTAGGTCTTGTAGACGCGATGACCAAATCCGGTAAGCCTGTATGGATTGCCGGGATCCTTGGCCATTTCGATATATTTGTCATAATTCATACCGTCGGCGTATATTTTCTCAAGCATGCGCATGACGGCTGCGCTGGCGCCGCCGTGCAGCGGCCCCCAAAGGGCGCTGATGCCGGCGGAGATGGAAGGGTAAAGCCTGACCCCCGCACTGCCGACCAGCCGCACCGTCGAAGTCGAACAGTTCTGCTCATGATCGGCGTGCAGAATAAGCAGCTTGTTCAGAGCGGAGACCAGTACCGGCTCGATGGTGTAAGGCAGGTTGGGGCGATCGAACATCATATATAAGAAATTGGAACAATAACTTAAATCGGGACGGGGATAGGCGAGCGGATGACCCATGTTCTTCTTGTACGAAAACGCCGCGATGGTCCTGGTTTTCGACAGCAATCGCGCCGTAGTGGTGGTGATACCGCCATAGGGGTCCTCGTCGAGGTCCATTTCCGGGTAGAAATCATGCAGGGTGCCGACCATCGTCGACAGTATCGACATCGGCGATGCTTTTGGCGGGAAATGATCGAAGAAGTGGATCATGTCTTCATGGATCAGGGCGAACTTGGTCATGTCGTTCTTAAATTGTGCCAGTTCGATTGCGGTCGGCAGCTCGCCGGTCAGGAGCAGGTATGCAACTTCGATAAATTGACAATGTTCAGCCAGATCTGCTACTTCGTAACCGCGATACCGAAGGATACCCTTTTCGCCATCCAGGTAGGTAATCTGTGACTGGCAAGAGCCGGTATTCATGTACCCGCTGTCAAGGGTGATGCAGCCCGTGTCGCGCAGCAACCCTCTTATATCAAGGGCTTTTTCACCGGTAGTGCTTTCGCAGATCGGTAGCGCGAAGGTATTTCCGTCGATGGTTAATTGTGCGGTTTGCTTGGTCATTATTTTTCCTATTGGTAAGAGATGGGAGCCCCTTGGCCGAAATTTTACGGCAAAGGGACTGATCGGCATTTAAGGCGGAGTGAAAGCGAACTCCTGCCTCTGCAAAATATGCAGAGGTGTATTGCCATTGCGGCCTGGTTTTTTTTCAGCAAGGACAGATGGGGAGGGAGCACAAATACAGTCACATGGTCGAGTATAGACCATGTTGGTTGTTTTTTCAACCGCCCCTGGTTTTTCGGCGGCTTCACTGCATCGTGAGACACAAACCAGCGAACGGCTAATCTATCTTTTGAGGGTCAGCGTACCTCGTCGCTGTCCACATAGGCATAGGCGCTATGTTTATGGATCGATTCGAAGCTTTCCACTCCGGCGGAAAACCAGGTGATATTCGGATCGGCGAGTGCGGCAACCGCCACCTTTCTGACCACGTCCTCGACAAACATCGGGTTGTTGAAAGCCTTCTCCGTCACGTATTTCTCGTCCGGCCGTTTGAGCAAGGCGTAGACCTCGCAGGAAGCCGACTTTTCGATCATCTCGATCAGGTCTTCAGCCCAGATGAAATTCTTGAATTTGACATTCAAGGTTACTTCGGCCCGCTGGTTGTGTGCACCGCCTGCGCTGATCTCTTTTGAGCAGGGACAGAGGGTGGTAACCGGGACGGTTACCGAGAGGATAAATCCTTCATCGTCACCTACCCCGCCGGAGAAGGTGCACGAGTACTCCATGAGGCTGTGGGTGTCGCTGACCGGGGCTTTTTTGTCGAGAAAATAAGGGAATTCCATTTCCAGCCGGACGCTTTTTGCACACAGGCCGTCTTGTAAGCGAGCGAGGATGGTTCTGAAACTGGTGACTGAGAGCTCACCGAGATAATCATTGAGAATCGATGTGAATTTTTCTACACAGTTATCCTGAGAGCCTTCAAGGAGTCGGGCCTGCATGGATATCGTGGCGATTGTGTTCTGCAGCTTGCCGCTTCTTTCCTTTACCTTGACCGGAGCCTTAAGACCCTGTAAACCAACTGTCTGAATGTGCATTGTTCCGCTCAGTCACCATTAATGTGTTGAAAAAACAGCAGATCATATTGCTGTGACGGAATGCGGTCCGCATTCGTCGGCAAATACTCTTGATTAGCTGAAAACGATTCTTACTTACTCCTTTTGGATCTGTTCGACAATACTCTTTTGCCGTTTGGCTGCCGGTGATTTTGAATTTTTCATGCGTTTCACGGCAAATCGGTGTATTCTAACTCCCTTCCGGAACGATTATCGGCCGACTATGAGCGGTGAGTGAGAGGTGCGGCTATGGAAAACAATACAGAGACAGTACGGCTGGATAAATGGCTGTGGGCGGCCCGTTTCTTTAAAACCAGGTCACTTGCGACCCAGGCGGTAAACGGCGGTAAGGTCCATGCCAACGGGAACCGGTGCAAGGCCGCGCATAATGTTGTGGTCGGAGACCGGCTGGTTATCGGCATCGGCCCTGCCGAATTTCATATCACCGTCCTGGCCCTTTCAAGGTTTCGGCGACCGGCCTCGGAGGCCAGGCTGCTGTATGTTGAAACGGAAGAAAGCATGAAAGCCCGTGAACAGCAGCGGGAACTGAAGCGGTTGAGCAACGCCGGTTTTAGCGGCCCGGCAAAGAAACCGGGCAAACGCGACCGTCGAAAAATCCTGTCTTTTACAAGAAAAGATGAAGAGGAGTAGAGAATGGCAAAGATAGAAAGAGCGTTGATAAGCCTCACCGATAAATCCGGCATTGAAGGCTTTGCCGGTGAACTGGCAAGGCTTGATATAGAATTGTTGTCGACCGGCGGGACGGCGAAGAAACTGCGGGAAGCGGGGCTTGCGGTAAAAGACGTTTCCGAATTTACCGGTTTTCCCGAGATGCTTGACGGCCGGGTGAAAACCCTGCATCCCAAGGTCCATGGCGGTATCCTCAACCAGAGGGCAAACAGGGAACATCGGCAGCAGTGCGCCGCACATGGACTGAAGAATATCGATCTTATTGCAGTCAATCTCTATGCCTTTGAGAAAACAATTGCCGACCCGAACTGCAGCCTGGCCGACGCCATAGAAAACATCGATATCGGTGGCCCCACCATGCTTCGGGCGGCAGCCAAAAATTTTCACGATGTAACGGTTATCGTCGATCCGGCCGACTACCCGCAGGTGCTGCAGGAGATCAAGGCCAGCGGCAATACCACGCTGAAGACTCGGTTCAAGTTGATGAAGAAGGTTTTCGCCTTGACTTCCGTATACGACACCGCGATTTCACGGTGGCTGGAGAAGGTCGATATCGAGACCAACAGCTATTTTGCAGGAGAATAAAAGATGCTGAAAATGGCGGTTTTACTGTCCGGCAGCGGACGAACCCTCGATAATTTTCATGAGCGGATTGTAAAAGGCACCCTTGCCGGGAAAATTGAGGTGGTCGTCTCCAATGTCAAAGGGGTGCTCGGCCTCGGCAAGGCCGAAAAGTACGGTTATCCCGCCTTCCACGCCGGCGATAACGCCGGGATCAACAGGATTCTGGCCGACTACGATATCGATATTGTCTGTCTGGCCGGGTATCTCAAGCTCTATACTCCGCCCCCGGAACTGGCCCGGGCGGTGATCAACATCCATCCCTCGCTCATCCCCAGTTTCTGCGGCGATGGATTTTATGGTCACCACGTGCACAGTGCCGTCAAGGCGCGGGGATGTACGATCAGCGGCTGCACCGTCCATTTCGCCGATGAAAAGTATGATGAAGGGCCGATCATCCTGCAGAAATGTGTTGAACTGGCCTATGACGACGACATCGATACCATCGCCGCAAAGGTATTTGCGGCCGAATGCGAGGCCTTCCCGGAGGCGATCAACAGGGTCGATGAACGGGGAATAGAATTCTTCTGGAAGAGGGTAGGATTGTGAGTGCCAAGGCAAGAGTGATTATGTCGGCTCAGGAGATAGACCTGGCCATTCAGCGGATATCTCTGCAGATTCTTGAAAAGAATCATGGCGGCGAGGGAATGGCCATAGTCGGCATATATACCTGCGGGGTGTACGTGGCGAAACGAATCCATGCATTCATCGAGAGCCAGACGAAGAGTACCATTCCGTTCGGGTCGCTCGATATCAATCTGTATCGGGATGACTGGAGCCTGATCAGTCAGAATCCGGTAGTGAAGACCACCGAAATCTCCTTCGATGTCGACAACACCAACCTGATTCTCGTCGATGATGTGATCTTTACCGGCCGGACTATTCGTGCGGCTATGGATGCCATTATGGATTATGGCCGGCCCAACACCATCCAGCTGGCTGCCCTCGTCGACCGGGGAGGCAGAGAGCTGCCTATCCAGCCCGATTTTACCGGGATGCACACCGGTATCCAGAACAACGAGCGGATAAGCGTGATGCTCGATGCCCAGGACGCCGGCGGCGAGGTAATCATAGAAAGCTGATGGCAAATGTAGAACTCCTTGCACCGGCCGGAAGTGTCGAAACCTTTCGGGCGGCACTTGACGGTGGCGCCGATGCGGTATATGTCGGCGCTCCGGGATTCAATGCCCGGAACCTGGCCCGCGATCTGCGCCTTGAAGAAATCGGCGCGATGATCCGTCATTGCCATAGCCTGGACAAAAAGCTGTATGTCGCGGCCAACAGCCTTGTTCTTGAAAGAGAACTTCCCGCCCTCATAGAAAATCTTGCCCTTCTTCAGGAGTTGCAGCCCGATGGTCTGATTGTGCAGGATCTGGGCCTCATTCATCTGGTGCGGAAATATTTTCCGAAATTGCAGCTGCATGGCTCGACCCTGATGATGGCCCATAATTCCGAGGCGGTCGGCTTTCTTGGAAATCTCGGGTGCAGACGGGTGGTCCTTGCAAGGGAGTTGACCTTAAAAGAGATCCGAATCATTACCGCGAAAAGAGGGGAAACCGAGATAGAGATTTTCATCCATGGCGCGATGTGTTTTTCCTATTCCGGCCTGTGTCTGTTTTCCTCGTACCTCGGCGGTAAAAGCGGCTTGCGGGGAAGGTGCGTCCAGCCGTGCCGCCGGGCATACAGTACCGCCAGACAGAAAGGCAGAGGCAGGGACGGCAAAGTCGATCCGGCCCGCTATCTTTTTTCGATGAACGATTTGAACGGTCTCGAGGTATTGCCCGAGCTGCTCGAAAGCGGCATCACCTCGCTGAAAATCGAAGGTCGCCTGCGGTCCGCCCATTACGTCAGAAATATCGTCATGGCTTATCGAAAGGTTCTCGATGCCGCCCCGGGCGAGCAGGAAAAGGCGGTGGCAGAGGCAAAGGTGCTGGCCGAAATGGCGATGAGCCGCAAGACGTCGACCGGCTATTTCTTGTCGCCGCAACCGGCCGAAGCGATCACTCCGTTTCATTCAGGCAACATGGGGATCCATCTCGGCCGGTTTTCCGCAGTGAAGACGGCCGGCGAAGAGCGGATCTGCCGATTTGTCGTGAAGGGCGGACTTGCGGTCGGCGACCGCCTCAGGCTGCACCAGGAGCCTGGCGGGGAGCGCGTTGCCTTTCGGCTGAAGACCCTGTTCGTCGGAGGCTCTCCGCAGGAGCAGGCCGTTGCCGGCAGCAAGGTGTCGATAGCATTGCCGGATGAGTTTCAACCTCGGCCGGGCGGTCATGTCGAGGTGTATAAAATCGATGGTGCTTCAGGTGGGCAATTTTCCGACGGCAGTTATCTGCAGGTGTCGGCAGTGAGCAGGGAACTGACCGGCCTGCAAGGAAAACTTGCCAAAAAAATTGAAGATATAGTTGCAACTGTCTGTGTTTCCGGTGAAACTGAAGGGCAGTCGGAGATTCAAAAGAAAGCGATGAGGAGCGGTCATCACGGCAGGCCTTCTTCCACGCCAAAAGGACCCGGGATCGAGTGGTGGCTGAAAATAGATTCCGCCAAGGCGGTACTGGCGGATCTGCCGTTTTCTCCGGATCGTTTTCTCCTCAGCTTCGATAAACAGATGTTAAGTCAGGCAGGGCAGATCAAAGGCTGGCTGGGAAAGAGATCACGCATGGTCACCTGGGCCTTGCCGCCCCTGATTATGGAAAATGACCTGCCTCGCTGTCGTAAGCAGATTGCTTTATTGATCCGTTCCGGGTTCAGGAGCTTCCAGCTCGGTCATATCAGTCAGGTATCTATTTTTGCCGGCGAAAAAGTCCATCTCTCAGCCGATTACACTTGCAACCTGCTCAATAATCAGGCCATCGCCCTGGCAAGTGGGCTTGGTCTGGAAAAGGCTCAGACCTCGATCGAGATGGACCGCGATGCTCTCAAGCAGCTCGTCGCCGGCCACAGGAGAGGGCGGGGCAACAGGGATGAAACCTGGGCCAGGACGATTCCCCTTGGTCTTACGGTCTATGGTACACCGGCCCTCTATACCTCCAGGCTGGCGGCAAGCCATTTCCAATACGACCGGCAAATTCTCAGTCCGAAGAACGAAGGGTACGTGATCAGAAAGAAGGAGGGCTTCACCCAGACTTTTCCGGAGCGACCGTTCTCCCTCCTGCCATACCTGCCCGAGCTCCGCGAAATGGGAATAAGCTATGTGGTCGTCGATGTCTGCGAAGGGATGTCGACGACGCGAAATCTTCAGGAATTGCAGGAAAGGTTGACCAATTCCGGCAGGTACGGGAAGCTGCCGACCTTCAACTACCTGGGCACGTTGGAGTAGTAACAGAGCAGATCCCCAACTTGGGGGTCAGTTTGTTTTCTGCGGCTTTCCTTCGTCCAGCCGGCGCATGCCTTCCATCAGAAGTTTCATGAAGAAGCCGATTTCCGGAGTGCTGAAGTCTTCCGGGGCGATTCCCGGGGTGAAGCGAAATCTTCCCGATTTTTCCTTGAGAATCTGGTAAAAGGCCAGATCCCCGCTGTACTCGTTATATTTGGCCTTGATAAGCGACCCCTGACGGAAAGAAAATCTGGCGGTTCCCTTGCTGAGGTCGGTGATGGTCAGGATGCCGGTCTTGTTGTTCATGTTCAAGGTCTGGAACAGCGCCTCGGCAGGAATCTCCGAGAGATTGCCGGTCATGCCGGAAGAAAGATCTTCGGCCCTGATTCTATTCGAGCGGTTCAGTCTCTCGGCCATAAGACGTGAGAAATACAGTTGGATGGCAGGATATATGTCCAGTATTTTCTGAAAGTTAGGTTGGTCGATATAGAGGATGGAGCTTGGCTCCTTGACCTGGATGGTGGCATTGACGTTGTCGTTGCAGATCAGGCTCATTTCTCCGAACACCTCCCCCTTGTCGAGGGTGGAGATGATGATGCCGGCATCGTTGAGAACGTTGACGCTGCCGGTAACGATGATATAGAACCGGCCCCCCGGGTCGCCTTTGCGAATCACGATATTGCCGGTATCGAATTTTATCAGCTTGAAATAGCTGATGACGGTGTTGAGATGTTTCTCCTCAATATTTTTAAAGAAGGAAAAACTGCTCAGCAGGTGCATCATCGAGCCCAGTTCGTCGGCAAGGGTGCTGTCGCCATTTTTCAACAGATCGTCCTTGCTGTGTTCGAGCTTGATCGAGCCGGTACATCCGCCGCAGCTGATCATGCACACCGGGATTTTATCGCCGCGTTCATAGAGCATGACGATTTTGCTGAGATCGCCGTTAAGAATTTTGCAGACTTTCTTGGCGAGGGGATATTTGATTATCGATGTGGTTATAAAAGAATTTTCGCTGTCGTTGCTGATGGGGATGGCGATCCCCGACAGCTCGAAGACATCGCCATACTGGTAGAGCGGACAACTGCGATTTTCCACTATTCTAAAAACAACTTTCGGGAACCCCATTGATTTTGCCTTGCTGTAAAATTATCTGTATCATAATAGCCGAATAGAAGAATACTCAACTCATTCCGGTGTTCAAGCATACATCAAATGGGCTCGTAGTGTCAAATTGACCGTGACCTTGATTTTTTCCCGAAATCCTGTCGATCACGTGATATTTGTTGACAGAATTTTTAACTTGAATTATAAATTGCGATCTTTGGATACAAAAAACAGAACCGACGGCGCGATCCGCATGAAGATCCCGTCGCTGTGTCGAATACAATCGAATCAAAAATTTGAAGAGATGATATAATTACAGGAGGAGTATCTACGTGGCTAATCATAAATCCGCTGGAAAAAGAAACCGTCAGGCACAGGCTCAACGTTTGCGCAACAGAATGAACAAAAGCAAAATGAAAACGGTCATTCATAAACTTGATGAAGCTGTTGCCGCAGGTTCAAGCGATGAGGCCAAAGAAGCTCTGAGAAAGGCTATTTCGGTTGTCGCCAAAACAGCGAGCAAAGGTACTATCCATAAGAAAAATGCCTCTCGCAAGATCTCGCGTCTGACCAAGCGGGTCAATGCAATGACCGCAGCAGCGTAGGCATATTTGTTTGCCGACCGGATGCAGGGTCGGAAGGATGTGATGAAAGCCATGGAATCGCGAGATTTCATGGCTTTTTTTTTCGTCCGTCCCTGCCGGACTGGACAATGTGGTCCGATAACTGGTATGGTGTTCATCTGTTTAATGTAACGAAATAAACCAGAAATTCAGCCGATCAGCGGACCATGGCAAAAATTACGTTTTCCCCCGATCAAGAGACATTTCAGCGCGACATGGCAACGGCCCGGCTCATTCCGGTAAGCACCCAGATAGTCGCCGATTTAGATACCCCCTTGACCTTGTTTTCCAAGATTGCCGACGGACGCAGTCACGCCTTCCTTTTCGAGAGCATGGAGGGAGGCGAGAAATGGGGCCGGTTTTCATTTATCGGCTATGATCCGCTGGTGACTTTTACCTCCAAAAACGATGCGGTCACAATTCAGGAAGGAGACAGTGGAGCCGGCAATACCCGGAGCTTTCACGCCAACCCTCTCCATGCCCTGAAATCGCTGGTGGGTGAACTGGGTGCCGCCGAGTACGATCACCTGCCGCGGTTCTGCGGTGGTGCGGTCGGTTTTCTCGGGTACGATATGGTCAGGTTCATGGAGGATCTCCCGGATGATAGGCCGGAGACCGAACTCCCCGATTCGTCGTTTATGGTGCCGAAGATCGTCCTGGTCCACGACAGTTTCAAGCAGACGGTTACCATCGTCTGCTGGGTTCGAACCGATGAGGATACCGGCGAATCGCTGTATAAGGGCGCCTGCCGAATGATCGATGAGGTCATTGACAGGATAAAGCAGCCCGTGGCGCCTGCCCTGTTCAAAGAGAGCAGCACGGGATGTGCCGACGGCCATGTCTTTTCGTCGAATATGGACCAGCGCCAGTTTAAGACCATGGTCGAAAAGGCAAAAGAATATATTCGCGCAGGCGACATCATTCAGGTCGTTCTTTCCCAGCGCTTTCACACCCGGACGGAGTTGCCGCCGCTTGTGCTGTACCGGGCGCTGAGACATATCAATCCGAGCCCCTACCTGTTCTATCTGCAGCTGGGCGATGTCATTCAAATTGGTTCTTCGCCGGAAATTCTGGTACGTAAAGACGGCCGCAACATTGAATTGCGGCCTATTGCCGGGACGAGACGGCGCGGAATGACTCCTGAAGAAGATCTTGCCCTGGAAAAGGAACTGCTGGCCGACCCGAAGGAAACCGCCGAGCATCTGATGCTGGTCGATCTCGGCCGAAACGATGTCGGCCGGGTGGCCAAAGGCGGTCATGTCAAGGTCCAGGATCTGCTGGTCATCGAGCGTTACAGTCATGTGATGCACATAGTCTCCGGGGTCCACGGCGAGATCGAGGACGGCCGGGACCAGTTTGACGTCATGGCTGCCTGTTTTCCGGCGGGGACCGTGAGCGGTGCTCCGAAGATCAGGGCCATGCAGATTATCGACGAACTGGAACCGGACAAGCGCGGTCCCTACGCCGGATCGGTCGGATATTTCGGCTTTTCAGGAAACATGGATTTCTGTATAACCATCAGGACATTTGTCATGAACCGGGACAACCTTTGGATTCAGGCGGGTGCCGGGATCGTTGCCGATTCCGACCCGGATAAGGAATTCGAGGAAACGGTTAATAAATCTTTGGCGTTGCGCCGAGCAGTCGAACTGGCAGAGAAGGGCTTTTGAAATGATTGTCATAATAGATAATTACGATTCATTTACGTACAATATCGTGCAGACCATAGCCGCCAACGGTCTGGAAGAAGGGCGGACCGAGGACATCAGGGTTTTCCGCAACGACAAGATCACCGTTGAGGAAATTGAAGCATTGCAGCCGGATCGCCTGCTTATATCACCGGGGCCATGTACCCCGAGAGAAGCTGGGATATCCATCGCGGCGATCAATTATTTCGGTGGAAAATTGCCGATTCTCGGGGTCTGCCTCGGCCATCAGGCAATCGGCGATGCCTTCGGCGGCACGGTTGTGCGGGCAAGGCGGATCATGCATGGCAAGACCAGTCCGATGTTCCATGACGGCAAAGGAGTTTTTACCGGCCTGCCCCATCCTTTCGACGGCATGCGGTATCATTCCCTGGTAGTCCAGGACAGTGATCTGCCCGATTGCCTCGAAGTCACCTGCCGCACCGATGAGGGCGAGTTGATGGGAGTAAGGCACAAAGAGCTCGCTATCGAGGGGGTACAGTTTCATCCCGAGTCGATTATGACCCCGGCCGGTATTCTCCTGCTGAAAAACTTTATGGCAGACAATTATCAGGAAATGCTGCGGGCTTAAGAGGTTGTCCCGGTATGTATGGAAAACTCAACTGTTCGAACAACATCATGAATATCAAGCAAGCGATAGGTAAAGTAGTCGCCGGCCGGAGTCTCGAGGAAGCCGAGATGATTTCGGTTATGAACGAGATCATGGGGGGCACGGCAACCGATGCGCAGATCGGATCCTTCATTACCGCGCTGCGGATGAAAGGGGAATCGATCGACGAAATAGTCGGGGCGGTCCGGGTGATGCGCGAAAAAGCGACCTTTGTCGATTCCGGGGTGAATACGGCTGCCGGCGAAGTGTTGATGGATATCGTCGGCACCGGCGGCGACGGCTCGGGCACCTTCAATGTCTCGACGACCACGGCCTTTGTTGTCGCCGCCGCAGGTGTTCCCGTGGCCAAACACGGAAATCGTGCGGTTTCGTCCCATTGCGGCAGCGCCGACGTTCTTGAGGCGCTTGGTGTCGATCTTGGCCTGTCGCCAAAGACGGTTGCCTTGTCCGTCCGTACTGTCGGTATCGGTTTTCTTTTTGCACCCATGCTACACGGGGCAATGAAGTACGCCATCGGGCCGCGCAGAGAGATAGGAATCCGGTCGATTTTCAACATTCTTGGACCTATGACCAATCCCGCCGGGGCAAACGTTCAGCTCACCGGCGTGTTTTCCAAAGAGTTGACGAAGACACTGGCCGAGGTCCTGGTCCGGCTTGGAATGAAGCGGACGCTCGTAGTCTGGGGCGACGGCAATCTGGATGAGATGACTGTAACCGGAACCTCCCATGTCGCCGACGGCTGTGACGGCCAGGTGTCCTGCTATACCATAGAGCCCGAGGATGTCGGGTTGACGAGAGCGACGCTCGAAGATATTCGCGGCGGGGCAACGCCCCCTGAAGCAGCCGAGCAGGTCCGGGCCGTGCTGAAAGGAGAGCAGGGCGCAAAGCTTGACATGGTGCTGTTGAATGCCGGGGCGGCTCTCCATGCTGCGGGTCGGGCGGGCAGCATCAAGGAGGGAGTGGCACAGGCAAGAGAGATCATCGGGTCCGGTGCGGCGCTTGCGAAGCTCGAACAATTAATCCGTTTTTCCCGGAATGCGGCAACAGCCGGTAATTAATTTCAATAAAGAATCATGATCCTGGATACCATCGTTGCAAAAAAGAAACAGGAAGTGGCGGAGCTGAGAAGCAAGGGCATCCAGCTTCCTGTGCAGTTCAGAGAAAAAGATATTGCACCGCCACGCGGCTTTCGCCGGGCTTTGCTCTCCTATTCCGGAGTGTCGGTGATAGCCGAAGTGAAAAAAGCCTCGCCTTCCAAAGGCGTTATCTGCGAAAATTTTCATCCGGTCGAGATCGCCGAAAATTATCAGCGCAACGGAGCTCAGGCTATTTCGGTGCTGACCGACGTCGATTTTTTCCAGGGCCGGCTCCTCTACATGATGCAGGTGCGGGAGGCAGTATCGTTGCCGGTTCTGAGAAAAGATTTTACCATCGATGAATTGCAGATCAAGGAGGCCCATCTGCATGGTGCCGACGCCATTTTGCTGATAGCGGCAATCCTCGATACAGTGCAATTAAAGGATTATCAAGCCTGTGCCAGGGATTTCGGCATGGATGTCCTGGTCGAAGTGCATGATGAATGGGAGACCGAACAGGCTCTTGAAGCCGAAAGCGACCTTATTGGTATAAACAACAGAAACCTGAAGGATTTTTCCGTCGATCTGGAAACAACCTTCAGGCTGAAACAGCTCATCCCGGACACTCTTCCCGTGGTCAGCGAGTCGGGACTGAAAACGGTCGATGACTTCAGGCGTCTTCGTGAAGAGGGGGTTGCGGCCGCGCTTATCGGCGAAACATTGATGCGGGCCGGCACCGACAGCGATCTTCTGAAATATTTGCGGGAGCAGGTCTGATGGACAGTGATACTCAACTGCTGCAGAGAGTCCGGGTGAAAATGTGCGGCACCACCCGACTGGAGGACGCCCGGGCTGCCATGGGCTACGGAGTGGACGCTCTGGGGTTCATCTTTTATTCGAAGAGCCCGAGGTATATCGCACCTGAAAAAGTCGTTACGATAGTACGGAATTTACCGCCTTTTATCGACAGAGTCGGGGTATTTGTCAATGCGCCGCAAACCGAGGTGGTTCGCGCGGCTGGGTGCGGACTTACGTATCTGCAACTGCATGGCGACGAATCTGTGGAGTACTGTTGCGCAATCCGTGAGATGCTTCCTTTTTGTGGAGTCATCAAGGCCTTCAGGGTGAGTGAAAAAAGCACCGCCGAAGAATTCGAGCGCTATAATGATTGCGTCGATGCGTTTCTCCTGGATACCTATGTCGAAAGCGAAAGTGGAGGGACCGGCAAGGTCTTTGACTGGTCGATCATTGAAAGTCTGAACCTGCAGCGCCCGTTGATTCTGGCAGGTGGGCTGGCCCCGGAAAATGTGGCGGGGGCCCTTGCCGCAGTCAGGCCCTATGCGGTGGATATCAACTCGGGTATCGAGGTTGAGCCGGGTGTAAAGGACCACGGCCGTCTGAAGACCCTGATGCAGGTTGTCGCCCAACATGCATGCCGGTAAAAAAGCTGCGACATCCAGGGGAAGCTCTACCTGGCGATGATAAAAGACCCGGCATACCCCTTTTCAAGAAGGGATTTTTCCGACTGCCTGGCGTCCTCTAAAGTGTTGCCGGCATACACCTGAACCCGGTAGAGACTTCTATTCGCCTTCAATGACTTCCGGATCACCGCGGCATGACCGGCGTCGGCGAACCGCTTTTGCAGTTTCAGCGCGTTCAATTGTTGCGCGAACGAGCCGATCTGCACGTAAAACTCCCCGGCCGACAGATCCTTGTTGCGCAGGATGGGCTGGCCTCCGTTCTCTTCCACCTCACCTTCGGCAAGAGCAACAATCTGCACCCTTGCCGTGCCATTCTTGACAATCTTCAAGGCTTTTGCCGCCTTGTAGCTGAGATCGATAATCCTTCCCCGCACAAACGGGCCGCGGTCATTGACCCGCACTACAACATTCTTGCCGGTGTCGAGATTTTTAACCAGCAGCATTGTATCCATGGGCAGGGTTTTGTGGGCGGCAGTCATTTCATGCATGTCGTAGACTTCCCCGTTTGAGGTCTTCAACCCATGAAAATCGCCGCCATACCACGAAGCAATCCCGTTTTCGATGTAACCGTACGCAGACGGGATCGGGTAATATTTTTTATTGAAAATCACGTATGGATGCTGGGTCCGCGGCACGTTCCTGGTTGCATGCGATGTGTTGCCGCGTGCCAGCGAGACGATCAGCATCAACAGAATGCAAAGAAAAAGTCTTCGATATTTAAAAGGGAGAATGAGGAATGGGGGAAGTATGGTGCCGAGGCCGAGATCGTCTGGGAAGCAACGTGTAAAACTCTCTGGTTGTCGCGGTCTGTTCTTTTTTTAAATAATTGTCAATACGTTCGCGGTAGAATACACCCGCCGGACCGGTGGTATGCGGTACATATGGGCGAAGTCCCTGCATATTGTCGATTGCCATAAGAGAGTCGAAACGAACATTTTCTTCTTCGTCAATCCAGGAGAGCGAATAGTCGAGCATCGGTCTCATGGTGGCGATGGCTCCATCCCGATCCCGGCCAAGGACTACTTCTTCCCAGCGACGCATGGTGAAACCTTTAAGCCAGAGTCCCTGGCGCGGCGTCCTTGTGATCTTATCGGTCATTTGCAGAGGAAGTTCAGTATTATTGAAATCGCTGTTGTGTTCTACCAGATTTTCCACCTCAAAACTGCCCTGTGTGGCGAGCAATGTCCAGGGATCGACGTCATCGACATCTGATCTCAGGTAATGTTTGCTGATATCGTTGAAGGTCCACTGGGCGTGACACGCCTGGCAGGTAATTTTTTCCGGATTATTGAAATGGGCGGGATGTTGCAGCAGGGGAATGGGGTGCTCCTTGCCATTACCGGCCAGTAAAACGAAGGCGTCTTTTTCGCGGCGTTCTACCCGCGGCGGCAGAGATTTTGCCAGTTCATCGCCCGAGTGACAGGCTGCGCAGGAAGGTTTGACGGCGGAATCCCGCATCAACTCCTGCCCTGAATGACAGTCGACACAGACCAGGCCTTTCTGCTGATGAATATCCGGCACCAGCTGGTGATATTCCACGCCAAATGGGCGGAAATGTGCATTTTTAGTTGTATATGGAGTGCGGTACTCGGCATTGTAGTCGTGTTCGAATCTGCCGTAATAGTCGAAGCCGACATAGTTGCCATAATGGCAGGACAAACATTGTTGGTCTTGCGGCTTTTGGAACGTGTGGGATTGCAGCTTGCCTTCAAAGAAAGACAGATGGCAGGCGCTGCACCCCACGCCGTGTCCGACTGCAGGATAGTTGTCGCCGGGAGAATAGGGATGACACCGAAAACACCTGCGCCGCAGGAGATCGTCGGCCAGTTCGAGGATGTTTTCAGGATTCTCTTTGACGGGAACTTCCAGGAAATTGGTTAACGGTTTCTCTGCTCCGAAAACTTCCCTGAAAGTGTTGGTGCTGTTCTTCAGGGTAAAATGCTGTGAATCTATAACTCCGGCAACTGTTGCACCATGGCAGGGGCCGCAGACATCTCCCATCGAATCCGGATGGGCCGGGCGGGCAATAAGTTGAATGTGGGCGGTTTCTTTGTCTTGTGCTTCGTTGTTGCCTCGATGGCAGGTTATGCAGGACAGCTCGTGATTGGTATCCAGTTCAACAGCATGACAACCGGTGCATTGCAGCAGCTTTGCCGCCGGCATGCTTTCTTCCCGGCAGCCGGCCAGCAAGAAGAGGAGAAGAAGAGGGAAGATAATACGGGTCATTATCCAAAAACGCGAAAAAATTACCCCATTGTGGGGCTGTTGTGCATGATATATAACCCTATTTCTTCTACAGGATTTTATTACGGATTCCAGCAAACTCGTACAACTTTATGCTTTGCTTATATTTCATAATGGTTGAATTTTCAACCATTACCTGATATATAGGCGTACGGTAACGCGGCAGGAAGCACAGTTCTCAGCGTTTAATCACATCCTGTCCGGTGAAGGCCAGCATAGCTCAGTTGGTAGAGCGGCGCTCTCGTAAAGCGCAGGCCAGCGGTTCGATTCCGCTTGCTGGCTCCAGTAAATTCAAGGACTTATGGCTTTATGTCGTAAGTCCTTTTTTCTTTTCCCCACACCATTCCCCACAGGTTGTCCGAAATACCCTATATGCTCATTTAAGGGATGATGCATTAAGACAAGCGGCAGATCTGGCCGGGGACATAATCAATGATGCAATAAATCAGAATTGCCAAACTATAGACCCACTTGCAGAGTTGAATAATGGATAAGCAACGTGGATTCAAATCTGGAATTATTATATTTACTCCAGAATGAAAGAGTGAGCGGCGAAAGCTTCTTGCTCATCATGGGATGAGCGCGGAAGATTTCTTCTGACGCATCACCCAACAACAGAAAGTGGACTATGTTGAGGAGAATCAGGCTGGTTTTTCTTACCTGGGTATTCAATTGGAATGTCAGAGCAATGGCCCGTTTCCCGAAGACCCTTCGTAGAAGCCTATCCGCAATGCAGACCCACCATAGTGACTTCTGACAATTTCGAGTCATTCCTCCTGCTGCCCGAGGATGATTGATCCGGATCCTCACACCGCACTTCCTACCACAACCATCTGTCTCAATTTCGAGCAGCACAAGTAGTTTACTTTTGTTGAGCATTGAGAGTAAGAAATCCTTGCCATGGTTTTTGAGAATTAAATTGACAATTTGTTCATGCAGGGGATAACTGGGGCTCAAGAAGGGTAACCAGAAAACGACCCATTATAATCGGTTTTCAAACTGGATAGGGTAGTTCCCGAAAAGCCGTACCCTTGACGGCCTACCAGTTTGATTTCTATATCAAGGGAATTATCTAAATGGGGTTGGGATATAGTGTATTTTCTCAAAGAGACAGCCGATAAAATACAGGCTACCGAGAACGATATTTTACGCAGAGCAATGCTTAGCAATGATGATGTTTCTTTTTTCAGCGACTATACAGATGTTTTTTTATCAATTTGGTATACAGGTTTTCTTTGGAAAAGGAGTACTGAACATGTCTTGGGAGGTCTCAGAGAATGGAATGGCCTCCTTGGTATTCGGCCTGTTGATGTGTCAATAATTTTAACAAATTTGAAGCCTGTTTACCTTTCCTCTTTTATAGAAAGACGCGATCAATATATAGCATTGGAATCGCGTCCTGCTGGGCAATCGTACGAAATAGATCCATATGTCAATACCGAAGACCCAAATGGGGGCGTTAGTTTTCGCTCGCTTGAGTATCCTGAAAGGCTCGTTTCTTTGATTAAGAAAGTGGAAGTTTCAAGAGATAACATTTTGGTTAATGACTGGAATTTTAGTCTGTTAAAAATGTTACATTCAAGTAATACGAATTCGATATCTCCAATTCCTGTTGAACCTGTCGCTCCAAAAGATATGTCCATCACATTGAGAGAAAAAGAAAAACCGTTGCGAACCTTAGAGACGATAGCGAAGTATTGTGGAGTCCACGCAAAAACCATTAAGCTTTGGAGAAAACGTGATAAGGATTTTCCCGCGTCGTCAGTCGGTACAGGGACAGTGACGGCATTACCGTCTGAATTAAATGCTTGGATGTTGCGAAACAATAAAAAATAACTACACTCCCTTATCTTCCCCAATTTACCCCTAATATCCCCCTGTATCACCTCTCTGTTTTCCCCAATTTATCCCCGTTTTTGCTTCTGCAGCTTTTTTTTGATTGTGTAATTATCCCCGCATATCCAACAGGATATTGGGTTTTATATTATTCAACATAAGGAGAATATGTGATGGCAGAAAAAAAATGGATTAGTGAAAAAGAAGTTGAGGCGATGACAGGACGGAAATTACAAACCCTACGGAACGATCGGTTTCATGGACGTGGTTTTCCTTACGTGAAAAATGGAAAATCAGTGAGATATTTGGTCGATGATGTTGTGGCATTCATGGAAGCGAGGCGGATTTCTACCTCAGATGACCTGCAGAAACAAAATGTGCCACTTTAACGACCGGACACGAAAAAGCGATTTCCCTTGAATTGGTTGGCAGGCCGGAAGTCGCTCTCTCACAACAGAAATATCATGGCATTATTCACATACAAAAAAGACCAGATAAACTTTTTGCATGGACTGGGGGCTTGGCCGTGAAAATTGCGAGAAAACGCAATAGAGGTTTGGATCAAACATGGTGCTGATATTTACCCTGGAAATCAGCATATAAGCAAATAGGATAACAACAGAAAGTCCTTTTATTGATTCCAACCACAAAAAAAAATTCCGTTTGTTCGAAATGTGTGAAATATGTCAGAATCAGTAATTAGATTGGTGCGTCGGACCACAACATGTAACTAAGCTATGATTTTTGATGGAGAAAAAAGAGAATGGTAATCCCCCCAATAAAATACGAATAATAACCGATTTCACATAAAGTCTAATCGGAGCGCAACATTTTTCTTGTCCTTGGCATGGTCGTTTACTTTGATGCCTAATGAGGTGAGGCCATGATATTGTTTATCCAAAACGAACAGGGACAATATACCCCTGCAACGTCAAAAATGATCATCAAAGAAGGTCGTTGTCGCACTCGTGCTGCTTTGAAAAAAGGAACTGATTATATTGGATCGACAGAAGATGCAAAGGAGGCGATCTCCACCCTTCTCATAAAAAAACAGCATGAGGTCTTCGGTTGTCTGTTTTTAGACTGTAACCACAGGATTATTAAATGGACAGAAATGTTTTTTGGTACTATTGATTCTACAGTTGTTCACCCTCGCGAAGTGGTCAAAGAAGCCCTACGTCTAAATGCCGCCTCAGTTATTTTGGCCCACAACCATCCTTCAGGGAGTAGTAGTCCAACACGACAAGATATTGAGATCACTCGCATGTTAAAAAACATATTGTTGCTTGTAGATGTTCTGGTGCTGGATCACATAATTGTAGGAGATGACGTGACATCTCTTAGCGACAAAGGACAGTGTTAATCTCTTCGATCTGAAATCCTCTCTCTCTCAAAAGGTTTATAGCGGGCGGTCTGTTTAAGCACCGAGACTTTAGCCAGATGCATCTCTAGTTGCTTTTTGAGAGTATTGATGAAAAAGGGTTTCGATTTCTGTAATAATCGCCTCTGGTGAGTGAGTATATATCGACTACGCACCCGTTGAGGCTGGACGTGCGAAGGGCCATCAAAACATGGCTTACCGAAAGTAAAAGCTCAAGTAAAAAAGTAGAAGAATAGATTTGGTGAGATTTGGTACGTATACTCACTGACCATTACGGAGACTCAGGAATAATCTGGGGCTTCTACTTTTATTTTCCTGTCAGGAAATGTTTGCTTCTCAAAAGATCAATATGACCTTCTTATGTTGCTAGGTGTTCGAGTTAACTACATGATTGTATTAACAATAGACACATCTCGTCAGCTATCCGTTGAACTTTTGAGAGGTGTTCGTTGGTAAGCTAAAGTCAACAGTTGCTCCATTTCTGAATGATTTGAGAGAGCCAAGAATATTGATTTTTGGGCCCCAAACCAAATAACATAAAAAATCGACTTGACCTTACCCCATAAAGATAAATCAGTATTTTTAAGTTTAAAAGGCAAAATTATGTTTTGAAATAGCTTTAAATACACATTCCAATAATTGAGGTTTTGCTGCAATGTCATTTACATCCAATCCACCTGCTGAACCCTCCGTAAAGACCTTCGATAATTTTATACAATTAGTTGATTATTCCCTAATGGACACCTTGAATAGTGACCCTGATGCTACAACCGACGGTGACGACCACCTTGCCCGCCAAGTTACTTCTGGTCATTTCGTGCCAGTGACACCCACACCGCTTCCCGAGCCAGAATATGTAACCCATAGCACCACTTTTTTTAATGAACTCGGATTAAGTGACGAATTGGTACATGATGAAAAATTTCGTCAACTCTTTTCTGGTGACATTTCTGCTGTCTATGAACCTATGCCTAAGTTTGGCTGGGCGACAGGTTATGCATTATCGATTTATGGCACCGAATATACCCAACAATGTCCATTTGGTACTGGTAATGGTTATGGCGATGGTCGTGCGATATCTGTATTTGAAGGAATATTCAAAGGACAACGTTGGGAAATGCAATTAAAAGGTGGTGGCTCAACACCTTACTGCCGGGGTGCCGACGGGCGTGCAGTGCTCCGTTCAAGTATACGTGAGTTTTTAGCCCAGGAATATATGCACGCTTTAGGTGTTCCAACATCGCGCTCTTTAACACTGTATGTCTCTAAATCTGAGACCGTTGCCCGGCCCTGGTATTCTCAAAACTCCCGCTCTATTGACCCTGATATCATGGTTGAAAATCCGGTGGCAATTTCAACTCGAGTTGCACCATCCTTTTTTCGAGTTGGCCAGTTGGAGTTATTTGCCCGCCGCGTACGTAGCGATGCTCACCCAAAAGCATTGCAAGAGTTGCGTATGATTGTGTCGCATCTAATTGAACGGGAATACAAGAACAATATTAACCAGGACCATGGCTTTGAAGATCAACTGGTTGAGTTGGCAACACTATTTCGCCAGCGCCTTACCTCTCTGGTGGCAAATTGGCAACGCGTTGGCTACTGCCAGGGCAATTTTAACAGCGACAACTGCGCCGCCGGTGGATTCACCCTCGACTATGGACCATTCGGATTTTGTGAACTTTTTGACCCCGAGTTTCAACCCTGGACTGGTGGTGGTAAACACTTTTCGTTCTTCAATCAGCCAATTGCAGCGGAAGCCAATTACCATATGTTCTGGACGGCTGTGAGACCGCTATTCGTGAGTAATGTTCATGCTTCGGAAAAGTTCGATCAGGTACGTCTTAGCTTTGCAGCAGTAATGCAGAAACAACTCAAGAAAACGTGGGCGGCTAAACTTGGCTTAACTGAATATCACTCTAAAATCATAGAAAAATGTATGGAATTAATGGCCAAGTCGAAGGTTGATTACGCCATGTTTTTCCGTGAGTTATCCCACATACCAGAGGATATTTCTGCACTGGAAAAGAGTTTCTATCAGGAAATACCACAACAACTTGATGAGCAATGGCAGGTTTGGCTGAAAAGATGGCGCGATCTTGTCATTAAAAGCGGCAACCTGGCTGAGATATCAGCAAATATGAAGCAAATTAACCCAAAATACACATGGCGTGAGTGGTTAATTGTGCCCGCGTACCAACAGGCTATGCAGGGCGACTACACGTTAGTTAGAGAGTTACAAGAGGTATTGAGCCATCCCTATGATGAGCAATCACAGGAAGTAGAAGACAAATACTATCGTCTGAAACCTGAGGAATTTTTTAACGCTGGTGGCGTGTCACACTATAGCTGTTCTTCGTGATTTTGAACATGCAGGTAGCATATTGAAGAGTTTGGGAATGGCAAGTAGAAGAAATTATTTGGAAAGCTCTTCTTTGCAGTTGCTCCATTTTTGTAAAAATCTGAGCTATTAGTCGATCCTACCCTCTCAGGAAGAAGCTAATCCTATGCGTTATTCGACAAAATTGAAGCTTGCCCAAGAATACCTTTTTCTCACTGACATGCTGGCTGGCTCAAAACTAGCAGAGGTCTTGATAATACACCCCCTTCCCAGATGGTCTGGAAGAATCTTTTTTCGTCGTGTCCTCAATTCCTGTCATAGTAATATTTGCCATTCCAGGGACGGTCATGTCCTCCTCTCCCCCTGTCATGGTAATATCCGCCATTCCTGTGATGGTCATGTCCTCCCCTGTCATTGTGATAACCGTCGTTCCAATACCGGCCATGTCCTCCGCCTCTGTCTTGCCAATGACCCAAATAGCATCCGCCAAGAGATACAAGCATTGTCACCATTACAATTGTCAACATTATCATTCTCTTCATTTCCATATCCATTGTTATGTTTTGCCGTCCTGCTAGGGAGTTACCCCCAATAGAGGGTTGTAATCCCAAACACGCGAAAATTTTTCGATCTTTGAAACAACTACTTGCATACATCATGTTACAACGGCAACGATTCGTGCTTGGTACATGATGTATGTAGAATGCACCTTTTCGGGGCGTTGCGCAAAAATCTCCATTTGAGACCCTCCATGAGGATTAAATTGATCGCGAAATGTATCTCTTCGTTTTCTTTGTAATCCGATAACCGGTTGGATAATAGGGGACATCTGGAGGAATAGGGTCCAAAGTAACCTCATATAGAGGCCATGTCGGGTTCATGTCGAGTGCGAGAGCAAAAGTTCAGGGCCAAAAGCAAGGAATGATCCACTGGTTTCATTCCAGTGGAAATACCAAATTTAGGGCAATACCTGATTTCTTCCGGAGCATTAACACTTTTCCTTCTGAAGCCAGGAAGAAAATCCCAACCCGAAAAAGGTCATTTCTAAAAAGACTGATACATGTAGCGAAAGCGCAATGATAGTCTGGAATTATCTCAGAGCTCAAAATGCTCCATTTCTAGCACATCTTGGTCCATGATCAGGCAAAAACTGCTCAGGAGGAAGGTGAACCCAAAAGGATGGCCCAAAAACTTAACCTTGCCATGGCAAATCTGCAACTCTGCATGCTGAAATATTGATCAGCCAAAATCCATCACTCACTCGGAGATAATCAGCGAAAACCTTCGAGTACAGGATGATCGATTTCCGATCACACCCCGTTTAACGTTACCGTCTCCATTTGATATCTTAGCAAATTTTCGACAGTTTCTGCAGTTGCTTGAAGTGCGATAATCGGAAAAGGCTTGTTCATAGTCTATACAGATGCTGCTCAACTACTGCACACTTGCCTAGCGCATTTTGTTTCTAGAAAACTTCTGACGAAGTGGTCTTTTGTCGGATTTCACCATGATTTCGCGTCAATACCCTTCCTCCTGCCGGAATGACCCTGTCCATCTGTCGCTGGCATGCTACTTGCTAATTTGTTGTGTAGATTTTGCCGGTTAGGAATTTTGGTGATAAGATTTATTTGTTACGTCGGCGGGTCGCAAGAAAAGCAACCGACCAACACAGTCGGCCTTTGTCAAACAAGCAAAACAATGGAGGAGGAGAAGGTTATGCCTAAAAAGTATGCATTGCTCGTTGACCTGCGAAAATGCGTGGGTTGCACGTCATGCCAAGTGAGTTGCAAGATGGAGAATGCCGTACCTCTGAGCAGCTTTCGCTCCAAGGTGGATATCGCCGACACCGGCGAGTATCCCAAGGCGAAGCGGATGTTCTTTCCCAAGATATGCAATCACTGTGACGAACCACCCTGCGTCGAGCCATGTCCGGTCAAAGGTGCAACCTTTAAGCGCAATGACGGTATCGTGGTGGTCGACCAAAACAAATGCATCGGTTGCGGCCGGTGCATAAATAGTTGCCCTTATGGCGCCAGGTATTTGCATCCGAACATCTCGGTCGTTAACGACCCGGCCAAGTACGCCGAAACTGTACCCGAAGTCAGGGGTAAAAAGGCCTGGGATCTGCGCGTTGCCGATAAATGCGATTACTGCCTGCATCGTATTGACGCAGGCATCGAAGAGCCGGCCTGTGTCCGCAACTGCGTAGGCAGAGCGCGTTATTTTGGGGATCTTAATGACCGGAACTCTGAGATCTCAAAATTGTTGGCAGCCAATAAAACCTCAACCTGGGCACCGGATTTCGGGACCAAGCCAGCCGTCTATTTCATCGTCCCCGATCAGGATGTATTCAGCGCCGCCGACGGCCCCATTAACGGATGAAAGGAGAAAATATGCAGATAACGAGACGAAAATTCTTGCACTACACCTCGGCGTTGGCCGGAATCGCCGTTTTAGAGCAGAGTGGTTTGCTTTCCTTAAGAAAATTGAGCGAAGCCGAGGCCGCCACCATGCGCACGACCATGGGTACGTATGAGGTCAAATATACTGCCGACGCCTTCTGTCCGGCCGAGTGCGGCTTGGAAATGTGGGTCCAGGATGGGGTCATCAAGAAGATCTACGGCAATAAGGAAGTGCCGATGAATGACGGCATCTGCTGCGCCAAGGGGGCAGCGGGACAGCAGTTGATCTATTCCCCGTATCGTTTGAAACACCCGATGAAGCGCGTGGGTGCCCGCGGCGAAGGCAAATTCAAGCGGATTACCTGGGAAGAGGCTATCGACATGCTCGGCGGCAAGCTGACGGAGATCAAGAAAAAATACGGCGCCGAATCGGTGATCATGGATTGCGGCGACGTTACCGATCGCGACAATTATTACCGGCTGGCCTACGCCTACGGATCTCCACACTGCTGCGAGCACGGGGCGATCTGCGACACTCCCCGGCGTCATGGTCCCAAGCTCATCCTGGGCGGCAAACGCATCGAGCCGGACATCATGACCCCAAAGCTGGTGCGCCAGGCGGACGGTTCCCTCAAAAAGGAATACGATTACAAAACGAAGCTCATCATCTATAACGGCTGGAATCCCTTCGTGGCCACCAGGATTTTCTATGAAAACAGGGGTACGGTAGGTGCTCAGGTGGAAAATGGCTGCAAGGTGGTGGTAATCGACCCATCGCTCAGCAACACCGCCTCGCGGGCCGACCAGTGGCTGGCCCCAAGGGCCGGAACCGACGGCGATCTCTTTGCCGCCATGCTGCGCTATATCCTGGAAAACGACAATCCGCAGGATAAGAACCGCGCCTATATCGAATGGAACATGAAAAAATTCGTGACCGGCTGGGATGAGTTCATGGATGCCTTCAAATCCTGGTGGGGCAAAAAGGATCCGATAAACGGCTTGAGTTACTTCTCCGCTGCCTGGGCAGCCAACCGTACGGGCCTCACGGAAAAAGAGATTACCGACTTGTCCCATCAGTTCGGCATCACCAAACCGGCGGCCCTCGTCTGGGGCATGCAGTCACCCGGCCATCACTACAACGGCTACTGCTGTTCGATCATCGGCACGGTGCTGAATATCATCACCGGCAACTTCGATGCCCCGGGCGGAGCGATCGACACCGAACTGGTCAAGTGCAACAAGGGCGGCCCCGCCAACGGCAGCGCCTTCAAGAAACGAAAAGTGAAGCGCACCATCAATGGCCAGGAGATCGAAGCGGAAATGGGCAATCTGCACATGGACAACTACGGCGGCCGGTATCCGGCGGCCTGGGATGATTCCGTGGCCGACTTCCCCCACGCCTTCATGCACGGTGTGGAGTTGAAGTACGGTCCCTTCCGAGGCCATAATTATCCCATCAAAGCCTTCCTCCTCCGCACCGGCAATGCCGTCTATACCGGCAGCAATCCGGCGAGCTGGAAGGAGGCTCTCACCGCCAAGGATGCCTCCGGCAACTACAAAGTTGAACTGACGGTGTTCATCGATACCCTCTACCTGGAGAGCGCCCTGTATGCCGACCTGATTCTTCCCGAGGCGAGTTATGCCGAACGGATGAGCCTCTCGGATATCTATCCCTCGCACCAGGTTGTGTATAACCGCGACGAGGTGATCAAGCCGTTGCATGAGTGTAAGAAACCCTTCGAGATCATGAACCTCGTCGCCAGGAAATTGCACGATCTGGGCGATACCGACATCGATCCCAAAGAGTTCTGGGAGAAATATAAAAACGAAGAGGACTTCACCAACGAGATGCTTTCGGTCTCACCGGGCCGGGCCAACGTGGGCAATCCTCTACCCTATCCGAAGTATCCCGAAGGCTACACCCTAGTCGGCACTCCCGACTCCCTGGAAGCGGGGCGGGTGAAAGTCGACGACGAAAAGAAAAAGGTCGTCGGCGAGCCTCTCACCGTCGCCTGGCTGCGCGAGCATCACGGGGTTGCCGTCTGGCCGATGAGCTGGCATCGCTACAAAAAAAGCAACGCCGACGAACCGAACAAATTCTTCCCCTCGACCGACACCAAAACTATAGAATTTGTCTGGGATTTCGAGGTGGACGGCAAGCGCAAGGGGCGTTACGCCGGCTACAACCAGCTCATTGAGAAAGCCGGCAATGAGGGTCCCAAGGGGTTGGCGGAAATCGGCATGGCCAAATTTCCCAAGACGTTCTACTGGTTCGAAACCAAATGGAATTTCCATACCAATCCGGAATACAAAAAATACGCCGTGGATTATCCCTTCCAGCTCATCTGCGGCCGCGTACACCACGCCATGAGCGGCACCCAGATGGTTCCATGGCTGGGTGAGGTGAAGACGGAAGGAATCTGGCAGCCCATGAACGAGGAGTTCACTGCCGAAGTGCCGGAAGCCATTCCGGCAGGGAAAGAAGTTATGCAAACAGTGAAAAAGACCTTTGCTAAAAATTCCTATTCCGTAGGCACAATCTGGATGAACAACGACGACGCCACCAAGGCGGGCATCAAAAACGGCGATCTGGTTGAACTGAAGACGCCCCTTGGGCATGTGACCCGCGGTAAAGTTTTTGCCTCCGGAGGGATGCGGCCGGGAATTATTAAGCTCGGTTTTGCCACCGGCAACAGGTTCTGCGCCGGCTTGGGACCCGCCTATGAACAAAGAAAGTACACACCGAGCCATAACGACCTGATGGACGCGGAGGCCTTGAGCCCCATCATGGGTTTTCCGGCGTATGCAGATATGCTGGTAGCTGTGAAAAAGGTCTGACACTCCTTTCTCTGCATCCTTCCGCTTCCTTGCCGGAAGCGGAAGGATGTTCTTATTAAAATTATCGGTCAAGGAAAAGGTGACAATGGATAAGGAAAGCTTGCAGGAGTTTCGCGATCTTTGCAGCATGTTGCGACTGATTTTGGTGAGCGAACCGGGCGAGGAACTGCTGGCCCGGCTCATGACCATCGAAGTGGTTGAACCGGAGGATGATATAGAACGCGGTCTCGCTATGGTATGCGAGGATGTTCAAAAAAATTCCGGCCGCTTTCCCCAGTATCGGGAAGAACGGAGGGTGGAGTTCGCCCGGCTTTTTTTGGGTCCCCAGCATCCAGCTGCCGTTCCCTTTGCCTCGTTTTATCTCTCCGAAACCAAGCAGCTGATGACTGATATTACCATTCAGGTGCGCAGGTACTATCTGGATGCGGGCATGGCGGTAACGGGCCTTCACCGTGTTCCGGACGACCACATCGCCTTGGAGCTGGAATTTATGGCCTATCTGGCCGACGAATCGGCAAAAAGCCTGGAAAAGGGCGATGTCGGGGCGGCATCGGAGGGAGGTGCGCGACTGGAAAGTTTCCATCGGGAACACCTGGCGAAATGGGTGCCGTTCTTTGCCGAGCGGATGCATGAAAGCGCGGAAAGCGATTTTTACCGGGGGGTGGCCCTGGCCCTCAAGGGGGTCGCCTCCCTGGATTCCCTTGGTTGATCTGCCAGCGAAATGGTGTGCCGGATCGGATCTTTTCTGCTACCTTGAAGAGTGAATGAAAAAACCACAATCTGACGCCCATGAGCATGACACTCCCCAGATGGATCACCGGAGCTTGCTTTGTGGTTCTTGCGCTTTTGGCAGTGACGCTGGTTGCCTGCAGCGACGGAGAGGAACCCAAAAAAGTAAGCATTCTGGACAGGTCTCCACTTAACGAATCGCCGGATCAAGCAAAGGTCGCGAATACCTCACTCAAATTCGGCTTTGACCACCGGCTCAGCCCGAAGGATGATGTGCGGATCTACCTCTCCTTCATCCAGTACATGGGCCGGCAGACCGGCCGCAAATTTTCCCTCAAGTTCACGGAAAAATACGAAGAAACCGCTGACAATCTGGGCCGGGGGCTGATCCAGTTCGCCGCCCTGGGGCCGGTCAACTATGTGGCGGCCAAAACGAAGTACGGGGTGGATTGTCTGGCGATGGGCCTCAATCAGGACGGCAAACCGGAATATCGGGGAGTGGTTTTTACCAGACAGGACAGCTCGATAACCCGCCTTGAAGATTTGCGGGGCAAGGCTTTTGCCTTCGGCGACCGTTTTTCCACGCAAGGGCACGTTATTCCCAGACAGATGCTGGAAGACGCGGGGGTCACCCTGGAGGATTTACAAAGTTACGTTTACACCGGCTCGCACGCCAACACGGCCAAGGCCGTCCTGAACGGCGATTATGAAGCGGGTGCAATCCAGGACGTGTTGGCCGGCCGCCTGAGTCGTGAAGGCCGAATCAGGATCCTCGCCGTTTCCAAAGCCTATCCGAGCAGCATGATCTGTTACGCCAAAGGAGTCGACCCCGCCACCTTGGCAGCCGTGAAAAAAGCCTTGCTTGAGATGGATCCCAAGGGAGTCCATCGCGACCTTCTGGTCGATTGGGAACGCACCGAGATGCCCAGCGGTTTCGCCGAATATCAGGCAAACTCATTGCGAGAAATCGAGGAATTGGTCGGTCGCTTTCTGCCGCCGGCCGGGCAGCCGCAGCCATGAGACTCTGGGTCAAGTTATTCCTGCTCAACATTTTGCTGGTGCTCTGCATGGGAACCCTGGTGGGTTTAGCCATCCGGGATGTCATCATCGGAGCATTGCGGGATGAATTGAGCCGGCAGGGAGTCTCAATCGCCCGAAACTTTGCCGACCGGATCACGGTATCGGTGCTGCTGGAGGATCGCTATGATATCGAGGAAGCAGGCCGGGAGCTGATGGATACGGAGAAGGATATTGAGTATATCTTTGTCACCGATCAGAGTGGAGAATTACTCTTTCACACCTTTCCAAATGGATATCCCGCAGATCTATTGGCCTGGAATCCCGTGGGCTCCGATCAATCTCCAGTCATTCAATTGCTCGCCACTGAACATGGCTTGATTCGCGACATCGGCATCCGCTTCTTTCCGGAAATGGCCCCACAGCTGCATCTCGGTCTGAGCGAGACCCGGCTGACCCGGACCCTGGTTCGGCTGCGCACCATGGTAATCGCCATCATGGTTGCGGTCACCACGGTCGGTTTTGTGCTTTCCTTTGTCCTCAGCAAGCACGTGACCAAGCATCTGGCCGCCTTGGCCGAATTCACCCACTCCCTTTCCAGGGGAGCATTCGGTCAACAGGTCGAAGTCCATGCCAGGGATGAAGTGGGCGAACTCGCTGCCACCTTCAATACTCTTTCCCAGGGGCTAAAGGCTTCTCGTGAAAAAATGGAGGAAACATACCGGCAGATGCTTCAGGCTGAAAAACAAACCGCTCTCGGTCGCCTGTCAGCCGGTCTGGCTCATGAGATCAGGAACCCGCTCACCTCGATCAAAGCCCTGTTCCAGGCATTGAGGAACGAACCCGAACTGCGTCAGGAAGATATTGAGATGGTGCTCACTGCCGTCAATCAAATGGATGATTTGGTGGCCAAATTTCTCGGCTTCGCGCGCAGCGACAACTTTCATTCCAACGACATCTATGCAAACGCCATCTTGAAACAGATCTTGCAGTTGGTTCATTTTCAGCTTAAAAATCAACAAATCGAGCTTGTCCTGGAACTTGAAAAACTTCCGCCGGTGAAAGGTGATGACGATATGATCCGCCAGGCCTTGCTTAACCTGGTTATGAATGCCATCGAAGCCATGCCGTCCCATGGCCGGCTCACTCTAGTCAGCCGGGTGGCCGACAGGCAGGTGGAGATTTCCGTCAAGGATACGGGAGCAGGTATTCCGAAAACTATCAAGGACAAAATATTCGATCCCTTCTTTACCACCAAACCAGAAGGAACCGGCCTGGGCCTTGGCATTGTGTATAATATCGCCCAGCTGCACAACGGAACCGTCAATTTTGTCAGCAATGATGACGGGACAACCTTTACATTGAGACTGCCGTTACAAGTATGAGTACAATCCTTGTGGTCGACGACCAGCAAACTGTAGTCTACTCCCTCAATCGTCTTCTGCAGATTGCCGGTTACGAAGTGATCACTGCAGCCGATGGTCGGGAAGCCATAGAAATTGCCAAAAGCCGGACCCCGGATCTGGTGATCATGGACGTGCGAATGCCTGGGGTGGACGGTTTGGCGGCCTTGGCCCAAATTAAAAAAGAACAGCCGCAGATCCAGGTAATCATGATGACTGCCTACAGCACCATCGACAAGGCAATAGAGGCCACGAAGCTGGGCGCATTCGATTATCTTGCCAAACCCTTCGACAACGAAGAACTGCTTTCAAGGGTACGGGATGCCTTGAAAAGCAAAGAGCTGGTTGCCAAAACGGTGTTCTTTGACGAGATCGAAGAGGGCGAAGCCGAGAGGGTCATCGGTAAAAGTCCTCAGATGCTGGCGGTGTACAAACAGGTTGGCAAAGTGGCACCCACCGTCGCTACCGTGTTGATCAAGGGGGAGAGCGGAACCGGCAAGGAACTGGTCGCCCGTGCTATTTTTCACCATAGTGACCGAGCCGCCAAACCTTTTCTGGCGATGAACTGCGCCGCTATTCCCGAGCAACTGCTGGAGAGCGAGCTGTTCGGTTATGAGCGGGGGGCCTTTACCGGTGCCAATATCAAGCGTATCGGTAAATTTGAACAATGTCTCGGCGGGACTATCCTGCTGGACGAGATAGGCGACATGCCAATTGGCCTGCAGGCCAAGTTGCTTCGGGTACTGCAGGACGGCGGTTTCGAGCGGCTGGGTGGCTCGGAAACAATTAAAACCGACGTGCGGATTATCGCGGCGACTAATAAAAAGCTGGAAGAAATGGTTAAGGCCGGTACTTTCCGGGAGGATTTGTACTATCGCTTGAACGTAGTCTGCATAGAATTGCCGCCTCTGCGTGAGCGCTTGGAGGATCTCGACGATCTGACCGCATATTTCATCGGCAGATTCAATAAGAAATTCACCAAAAATATTAAAGGGATCACTGCCGAGTCACTGAACCGGTTACGGAATTATTCATGGCCCGGCAATGTCCGGGAACTGGCCAATACCATCCAGAAGGCGGTCGTCTTCTGCAGCAGCGAATATCTCACGCCCAAATGCTGTGAAAACCCAGGGGCAATTGGAGACAGCCAATGTGCGCCGATTGAGCAGGCGATGCAGCAACTGGTGGCACTCATCTTCACCCAGGGCTGCCAGGGGCATTTCCAGGAAACCATCAGATTGTTCGAAAAGGAAATGGTCAGAAAGGCCATGGAGATGACCGCCGGCAACCAGGTACAAAGCGCCAGGCTGCTTGGTATCTCCCGCAACACGCTCCGTAAAAAATTGGAAGAGCAAGATCGCGACTTCACTTCGCATGGTGTTCCAGATTAACCAGCAGTTATCAACCTGATGTTTTAGTTGCGTGCTATAAGCGCACATCCACGAAAATGCGTTAGATGTCCCAGTGTTTTTGCAGCTATTGTGGTCGAGGCCAATACATGATGATGCTTACACCAACCAAAGCCACTAATCCACCGATGATGTCAAATCTATCTGGTACAATTTTGTCAATTTTCCAACCCCACAAGATCGAGAGAACAACAAATATTCCTCCATAGGCTGCATAAACACGGCCAAAATTAGCCGGTTGCAGAGTTGGGACAACACCGTATAGGACAAGTATTACCCCTCATACCACAAGGGTTTTCCTTCGCGTAGCCATAGCCAGACTAAATATCCACCACCAATCTCAAAAAGACCGGCAAGAATAAAATATGCTATTGATTTTATCGTTGTTGTGTAATCCATTGTCTCCATTCTGGGAGAATGTCTTGGGCTGACGAGTAACAATTTCCCTGCGGATTTTAATCCAAAAACCCTTCAACGGTATTAAATAATACTCTTTTCAAGGTACACTCTTCATTAAGGCTATGGCAATGGTATTAGACAAAATATTTCATTCTGTCTAATGTTTGATAGTCAATGTGAGACAGCAATTTTTTAAGGTTGCCAGACCAAACCTAAACCAACTTGTCATTCGCCCAAACTTAACATAACTACTGTATCTTGGAGCTTCTGCTTGCCCAGATTCCTAGCAACAAAATATGAATTTGGCTGATAAGCTTATCCATGACAATTTTCAACGGAAGATTGTCTTTGGTAAGCTACAATCTGCAGTTGCTCCATTTCTGATCTATTCCCAGTGATTCTAGGACACTACCCTGCCAGGAAGGTAAAAATTGGCTGTCGTTAACGTTTTTAACATTGCCATCGTATCTATTAAGTTAGATTCACTAGATGGCATGGTTGATCATGGCTAAAAAGCATATGACCAAGGGGCGCATTCTGGCGCTTAATTATTGAAGAGCATTTTTAATCCAAGATTATAATGATTAGCCTGTAATCCCGACCTGGATTCTGGATATCTCGCCAAAAAAATTAGATTTGTAAAAGTCATTGGAAAGTGCGGTGAATCAAAAAAACAGCCAGGTATCAGCCGTAAACTTTCTTGAGGAATTGCCTGATCCGGACGTCATCCGATACCACAAGGGCGTCAAAAGTATCATCAAAACGGACCTTGCCTTTGTCCAGAAAGAGAACCCGGGTGGCAAAGTCCCTGACCATATTCATCTGATGGGTGACCATGATAATGGTGATATGCTCCTTGGAGAGGGCTTTTATGGTGTCAAAGACTTCATAGGCCAGTTCAGGGTCCAGAGATGAAGTGGGTTCATCAAACAACATAATATCGGGAGACATACTCAAGGACCTTGCAATGGCCAACCGTTGCTGCTGCCCGCCTGACAGGGAGTGTGGATATTGGGCTGCCTGATCGGTCATCTTGACCTTTTCCAGCAGGGAAAAGGCCAGTTCTTCAGCCTCTTGACAGGTCATTTTTTTAACCACCCGGCAGGGCTGGACAATATTTTCAATGGCGGTGCAATGGGGAAACAGATTGAACTGCTGAAAAACCATGCCCACCCGGCCCGCCACTGAAGAAGTATCTTCCACCAAGGTGCCGTCAATTGTCACCTGTCCCTGATCCACTTGTTCCAGGCCATTCAGGCACCGAATAAGGGTACTCTTTCCGGAACCGCTGGGACCGATGATGGCCAGGACCTCTCCCTGACAGATGTCCAGACTAATTCCCCGTAAGACCATCTGGCCGGAAAAAGATTTGAAGATCCTCTCTATCTTGATTAAAGGGTCCATCTGGCAGTTCTCTTTTCTATCCATTTTGATATCAGTGCCACCGAGTAGGTCATGGCAAAGTAGATGGCGCCAATGGTAAGGTATATCTCAAAGGGACTCAGGGTCCTTGCATATATCTGGTTGCCGATGCGGGTGATTTCGGCAATGGAGAGCACCGATACCAGGGAGGTCTCCTTGATCATGGTCGAAAAATAATTCATGAGTGTGGGCAAGGCGACTTTAAAGGCCTGGGGGAAGACTACATACCGATAGACTTGGGGGCGGGTGTACCCCAAGCAAAGGGAAGCCTCATACTGTCCTTTGCTCACCGAAGAGATCGCCGCCCGGATCACCTCCGACATATAGGCACCTGAGTTGAGGGACAGACCGATAACAGCTGCCGTCATAGGATTCAGCAGAATACCGAAGGTGGGCAGGCCGTAGTAGATAAAGAAGAGCTGGATCAACAGGGGAGTCCCTCTGAAGATTTCCACATAAATACCGAGAAAAAAATCCAAGAACCTGGGTGGTTGACCGGACCGGATCCCCCCACACAGACGGAGACCAGGAGTGCCGCCGCAAAGGACAGCACCCCGATGATCAGCGTGACCCTTGACGCGGCAAGAATCTGGGGGAAATACGGGACGAGGAAAGCAAAATCAAGATTTTTCAAGGTATTACAGGGAGAGCCACTTATCCTTGGCCTTGTCGAAGTCGCCGTTTTCCTGGACGGTCTGAATGGCTTGGTTGATCTTTTTGGTCAGTTCCTCGCTGTCGTGGTCCATGACCACCACAATGTCCACCGACCGTACAGGATCATTGATAATCTTCAAATCCGGATTACCCTTGACCTGGGTGGCGGCATAGGCCAGACCGACCACCACGGCATCCACCCGGCCATTTTTCAGATCGATGAGAGCCTCGCTGTTCCGGTTGTACCGCCGGATATCTTTGGTGACAATACCCATGTCCTTAAGGCTGTCTACTGCCACCTCACTGGTGCAGTTGGCCTGGACTCCCAACACCCTGCCGGCAAGATCCTCCTTGGACCGGATATCAGCCACCGAAGTCCGGGTGACGATGATTTCGCTCAAATGAAAGTAAGGAATACTCATGCTGACGTTTTTTGACGCCTGGGTTGCCTCTTCTGGGGACATGCAGGAAATGATGATATCATGGTCGCCCTTTTTCATCCCGGCCACAAGCCCTTCCCAGGCCGTATCCTTTACTACCACTTCCAGCCCCAGGGCCTTGCCCAGGGCTTTAGCAAAATCAGAGTCGAACCCCTCCACCTGATTGTCGGCATTCTTGAAAGAGAATGGTGGATATTCCGGGCAGTTGCCAACCACAAGCTTCCCTGAGTCTTTGATCTGTTCCCACTTGCTCTGCCCGCTCAAGGCCAGGCATGGGAGTAGGATGATGGACAGCAGCAGGACCATCAGTTTAAGGCTAATGTTTTTTTGCATCGTTGATACCTCTTTCACCATTAAAAAGTTACGAGTTGCTGCCTTGCCAGGAACTATTACCGGCAGGCCTTCCATACGCGTTCCACAGCGGCCTGGGCATCGTCCGCGGTCTTGAAGCGATTTTCGAACAAGATATACAAGCCATCCGGTCCCAGGATTTTTGCGGCAAGTTCTCCCTCTTCCACGCTGCGACAGACAATTTCCAGACACATTCCCTTTTCTTTAATCTGTTGTAAAATCGGCAGATACCCCTTGACCCCGTCAAGATAGGGCTCTGGGTTCCAGAAAATACCGTCAAGGTTGGGGATGGCAGACAGCTGATCCAAAAATCTTGCATGCTGGACTGAGCACATGTTGAACAGGGTAAAATCCATATGATCGCAGACCTGGGTCAATTCCGGTATGACAAATTCGGCAAACATATCCGGGGACAGCATCAGGCTGAAGTCACAGCGGACACTCTCAAATTTGCCTTCTGCAAAAACCTGGAACCAAGAAGCTGATTCCCCGTACCCTTTTACCTTCAAATGCTCATAAAAATAATCGTAAAATGCCAGGTAGGTTTGGGTCATTTCATGGACCCGTTGTTTAATAAGTCCCTTCTTGTCAAGCATTTTCATCAGAAAGGCGGAACTGCCGCACATGCCGTAGAGGGAAGAGAGAGCGTCCAGAGTCATGGGGGTGTTGACCAGGGCATCCTGTCCCACCCTCTGGATGACCTTGTCATAGCAGGCCTCAAGATTTTGCACCAGGGCATGGCTCGGATCAAACCCGGGGACGGTTTCTTCCAGTGAAAAGCTTCCAGGCAGAAATCCTATGAAATCAGCCCCGCCGCTGTAGTCATAATCGCCTCCCGCCAGAATAGCTGTGTTGACAATATCCAGGCCCACCATGAGGCTGGCAACAGGCATGGCATCTCCACAGAAACAGGTCCCGTAAAGGTAGTTTTCTACCATGTTCACATGCCAGTCCGGAGAAAGATCCCAAGCCTTCCTGGACAGGGATGTTTGCCAAGGCTTGGGTGTGAAGTCGGGCTTTTCCCCAAGAGCAAACACCAAGGGTGTACCCAGGGATTCATTGTGCCAGAACGCCTGGTGCCGCATCCTGCACATACTTTCGTTTTCTTTCAGTCCATATGTCAAAATCGTGCCCCACTGGTGATGGTGATATGTGATCGCTTCTTAAACGGGAGCATAAAACTGTCCGATTGACTTATTCTTGGCTTGAAAAGCCGCCATATTGTGGACAAAATTGACACTGTCGCTCACCAGAAGGCGTCACTTGTTCAACGGGGCTATAGGCGTGCCTGCACTGACAACATCAATACTCAGCATCAGGGCTATTCTATCAAGTGCAACCATTATTTTTATCAATCTTACCGTACGCATCTTCTTTTGCTATTTGGTTATTCAGAATTTTCCTCGTGAAGAGAGACAAATGGAGGCACTATTCCTTCTGCCTTCAACAGCTCTTCAAGGATCTCCATAAAAACACCTCGTCCGGCCACCATTTCAAGATTGCTACCGAGGTTCTGTTCATTACCGGAGCAAATCTCGCCGCCACGATAGCCAATGCAGGTTTTAGCGATGCCGCAATTTGGGCTGCCATCCATACCCGCAACTCCTGAAATGGTATAACCGGCTTGAGTGTATGCGGTAATTTGTAACAGAATAGGGTGCAGGATCATTTTGCAGAAATCCCGATAGGCCTTGTTATCGTATTGCTCTTTTGTCATCCCCCAACGGCTTAAACCAAGATAGCTAGTCTCAGGGCAAGGTAACTGCACCAGACCGACGCCTTTGCGTATAAGCGGTGCTAGATCATCCGTATAGACGCCCTTTGTATCTGCCAGAGGATAAATTTTTGCATTGCTATTTAGAAGGCAGTGGCAAACAATGAAAATATTTTTTCCTCGTTTCATTGGTCTCCTACGAGTTCATATAGGTCATGCCAAAGGGCGTTGAGATTCTACCCTATCATAGAAACTGCCATGGATATCTAACCAAAATTATCTAATTGGTCAAATCGGATAATACGATATTTGGAACAATAAACATCCGTCAGGCCGATGGGTTGCTGATGTTGGGCATGGTCTTCTGCGGCAGCGTCAAAAATACGGTTACCATTGAAAGAAATGTGCACGATCTTGCCGAAGTAGCAAGCGCCGAAATCAGTGCCGTCAGCAAGAAAAAATTCATTATCAAATGACTGGTAATGAGATTGACAGGTATGCACTTCTGACGCTGGCATGCCCTTGTCTTTGGTAAGTTTGAATTGCCGGTTACTCCATTTTTTAACAATTGCAATGACACAGGCTATTCCATAACAGGAAACATCTAAACTCCTATCTTCTCATCTCGAGAAGAGGTTGGCACCGCAAATCTTTATAGAAGTGTTTGCTTGCAAGTTGACGACAACTGTGGTGAGTTGTTCCACAACCTTTCGAGGAAGTGGCGTTTACCTCGTCAGCTGCCCTCACACCGTTTTTGGTTTAAGTGCCAGGCATTTGAGGTAAAGCGTGGTGGGTACTGCTCGTCTTCGGTGTCAGCATGAGGTAGCACGGATACCACTTGAAAAGGGATTCTCGCTGTGTTAAAAAGTATCAGCATACTGCATTGTGGCACTTGGATCATATTCAGAAAATGAAAACACTAAACAATCAATTATTAATAATCGTTATCATCGGTATCACCATGAGCTTTTCAAGCGTCAAAGGGTGGTGTGTTGATAATGGTGATAATAATATCGGCACCCACATTGAATTATCAGATTGCCATTCTGATTTCTCGATGAGAGATGGCGTCGAGACAGCACACTCCACAGATAACTCCAAATGCACTACCTGCTATGATATTAGACTTGATATCATAGCAGTGAAGGTGATTGACGATTCTTTCGGATCACTCGTTCCTCCTCCACTCTGTAACAAAATTTTCCCTCCTCAAGAATATTTAGACATCATACATTCCTCGATTTTATCGACGGGCTACGTGTCGACGTTTGATCAATCATCTTGGCGTCGCCAAACCCAGCAAACCATCCGCGCTGTTGTTCTTCTGATTTGATACCCCCCTTCACCTCCTGATTCGTTGTCATTCTTCTCTGCACTTCGATGCCATGGCAAAGAAGAATAAACCGCAAGCCCAGCGTGTTTTCGAAACATTTTAGGTTCCACATCATTTTAGTGTCCTAGATATTCATTTCTTGTTTTTCACCCCTCAAAGAGGGTGCTGAAAAGAGTAAGAAAGGAATCTCGTGAAGGTACTTATCCCCTTGGGGAGATTGATCGTTCGTGGAGCGGAGTAATACTGGAATTTTCCCCCAATCAACATTGTTTTTAAGATCTTCAGCCTGAATCATAAAAACAATACAAAAATAATCTTATTTGGAGTCGCCTGTGAAGAATACCCAAGGTCAATCACGGCTTTTTCTTGCCATTCTTATTTCTCTGATCGTCGGATTTACGACTGGCGTGGTTGTTACAGTCTACAAAGCACCATCGATACTTTCCAAAATGCCCCAAGCACAACAACAAGGACCATCGCCTGATGAAATAGCTAGACATATCAAGCATATGGAAGGTGAAGCTGCCAAAAATCCGCAGGACGTCAAGGGGTGGATCGAGCTCGGTAATGCATACTTCGATGGAGAAATTCCGGACAAGGCAATCAATGCGTATCTCAAAGCACTTGCCCTGTCACCGGACAATCCCGACGTTCTGACAGATCTGGGAGTGATGTATCGTCGAAACAAACAGTTAGACAAGGCTATCGAAACCTTCGACAAAGCGGCAAAGATTGACCCGACACATATTCAATCGCGGTTCAATAAAGGAGTAGTTCTCTTTCACGATATGAACGACAAAGCAGGAGCTATAAAAGCATGGGAGGAAGTTGCAAAACTGCAACCGGCTTATCCTATTTCTACGGGGCAAACGATTCAACAGCTGCTGGAAAGTATCAAGTAACCGTCAATCTTTGTCAAAGGCGCGTAAGCTCCAATTCAGGTATATCTATATGGATTTTAAAGAATATTCCATTGCAAAGCTTTTTACTTCCGTCCGCTTTGCAATTTTAATCATCTCCTTGATCGTGCTAACCTCAATCATAGGCACGATTATCCCCCAAGGGCAATCGTTGGGATTTTATGCAGCCAAATATGGCCAAGAAAACGCTATAATTATGGAGATACTTGGATTCTCCAACATGTATTCCGCCATATGGTTTCAAGCCCTTCTTCTTATCTTGTGCAACAATCTGGTCATCTGTTCGCTGGATCGTATCCCTCAAGTTTTAAGCTTTATAAAAAAAGATAACTTGAGTGCAGATATAGCCAAATTAATGCGCAACAAGGACAAGATACTCCTCACCTCCAAAAAAGATCGGCAATTGACCGAAACTGGGGTGCAAGCGGTACTTGAACAGAAAAATTGGAAAGTTCAGACCAAGCGTAATACCGATTATCTCCTGATCTTTTCAGAAAAGCAAGCCTGGTCCAGACTGGGAGCATATCTTGTGCACATAAGCATTCTCGTCATTTTTTTGGGCGCTCTCATTGGCAGTTCTTTCGGATTCAAGGCCTCTGTCATGGTGCCGGAAGGAGAGACAGCGACAGCCATATACAGCCTGAATGACGAGCAGGCTCCAATCCCCTTACCGTTCAAGTTGCGTTGCGATGCTTTCGATATTGAATATTACGATAATGGGATGCCCAAGGAATACCGTTCCGATCTGGTCGCCCTCGAAGATGACAGGGTAGTTATGAAAAAGAGGATTACGGTCAACGACCCCTTAAGTTATGCAGGGCTCACATTCTATCAGTCAAGTTATGAGCCAATGCAAGATCAGTATGTAGTTGAGGCCTCTACCCAATCGATTTCCAAGGAGAACAATCGGCAGACCATGATCAACCAAAAGTTTTATGCGGAACCACGAAAAAGACAAGCCTTGAAAGACAAACAGATGCTCGAGATCTTGGAAACGGGAGCCGATGGACATGGCCATGGACCGTATAAGATTTGGTTTGACGATGAAATGGGAGAGCCTATTCAATTTTTCGCAGAAGACAAAAAGTCGGTGACTATTGAACGAGGTGATTTGTCCTACAGTTTTACTGTCAAGCAACGCTATGCCACAGGGCTTCAGGTGGTAAAAGATCCCGGCGTATGGATCGTGTATGTGGGGTTTGCCTTGATGCTGTTTGGGCTGTATGTAGCATTTTTCATGTCTCATCGGCGTCTGTGGATTGCGATCCAGCAAACCGGTGCAAATTTTACGATTATCCTGAGTGGTTCCAGCAATAAGAATAAGGCTGGATTTTCAAGAACTCTCGAGGATATTGCTACTCGTTTGCTTAACGAGAAGACTCTCGAACTCAGGAGAATGTAATATGGATTCCGCTCAATTCTTAGGATATACGACTTTTCTTTATCTCGCAGCGACTATCATCTATGTCGGTATGTTGATTTTCAAAATCGACAGGCTTGGCCTGTTGGCTACCGCTTTGACGATCGTTGGCGTGTCGGCCAATACCATCGGAATTGTTTTGCGATGGGTCGAGTCATATCGACAGGGCATCGGCTACATACCTCTTTCAAATATGTACGAGTCCCTTGTGTTCTTCGCATGGACAATTGCAGTGACTTATCTGGTAATTGAACGTGTCTATAAGACGAGATATCTAGGTGGTTATATACTATCGTTCGCTTTTCTGGCGATGGCCTATGCTTCTATCTCCACAGAATTCTCAAAAGACATAAAGCCTCTTCTACCGGCCTTGCAGAGTAACTGGCTGGCCGCTCATGTGATTACCTGCTTTATCGGATATGCTGCATTTACCATAGCGGGTGGCTTGGCGATTCTTTATCTGATCAAGACCTATTCTACTGGAAACATCCGATACAAGGCTTCCGTGTCTGAAACAAAAACGCCTAATTTGGAGCAACTCGACGACATAATCTACAAGATGATTATTTTCGGCTTCCTGTGGCTGACGGTAGGAATCATAACTGGTGCAGTATGGGCAAATTCGGCGTGGGGTACATACTGGAGTTGGGATCCGAAAGAAACCTGGTCGCTCATAACCTGGTTTGTTTATGCACTTGCGCTGCACGCGCGGTACACGAGAGGCTGGAGCGGCACTCGCATGGCTTGGGTTGCCCTGGTTGGTTTCCTGTCGGTCATTTTCACATACTACGGTGTCAATTTCCTCCTCTCAGGTCTTCATAGCTATGGCGGGTGATATAAAAACAGCGGTCAACCCGGCGGCAATATCGCATCAATTAGCTGTTAGCTAAAATCAATCAGAACAATTACATGCAAGGAGATAGATGAATACAACAAGAACATCTATAAATAGTCAAGTGAAGCAGACTTCAATTCGCTCTGTATTGACGAGCTTTCTTTTTATGACGAGCTTTTTTGTGCTTTTTCTGACATACCAGCCCGCTACCCTCTATGGCAGCACTGGACCCATCGCTTCAATTGCTGATCCCCAATATGAATTTGGCCAGGTTTCTGAAGGAAGCACAGTGATCCATGACTTCCTCATAAAAAATACTGGGACGGAACAGCTGACTATTTCTGATGTAAAAACAGGATGAGGCTGTACGGCTGTCTCTTTTCCGAGACAAATCCCCGCCGGTGGTGAGGGAAATATTCGTATCAAGGCAACGATAAGTAAGAAAAACGGTTCACAATATCGTCGGACAATCTCTGTTTTAACCAACGATCCGGTAAATCCAAAAATTACGCTTGTACTGAATGGCTTAATAAAAGGCTAGGAGGGTAGGATAAGAATTCCGATCTATTTTTAGTCCAACATTTATAGAACAAGGAGTATTCTATGAAATATTTGAAATACATCATCCCCTGCATATCGCTCATGGTTGCGATTGCATCGCCGTCATTCGCAGCTTCTGTCACCAGTGGTCAAGATGATCGAGTTCAATGGAATAAACTCGGCGATTTACAACTACAAAGCAAACCTGTCGATTTTGCCTATTCATTGGACGGCAGTTACGCTTTTATTCTGACAACCGGCAATCAGATTCTGGTGTACAACCAGCAAGGAAAATTGCAAGGACGAATTCCAGTCGATGCAGGGGTGTCGGCTATAGATATCTCGCCCCGTGGCGATTTTTTATATCTTATTGACAGCACTGCTAATCGTCTTTCCATGCTATCGATTGATTTTGTCGTTGATATCGACACTGCAGATTCCCCGATAAAAGGGAAGGTTGATGCGCCGGTTACTGTTGCTGTTTTTTCAGATTTTGAATGTACGTACTGTAAGAAAATATTGCCAGTCTTCGAACAGGTGCTCAAAGAAAATCCTGATTCGGTGAAAATTGCTTTTAAAAACTTTCCACTCAAAATGCATGAAATGGCGGGGCCGGCGGCCTTGGCCGCATTGGCGGCCAAAGAGCAAGGAAAATTTTGGGAATTTCATGATCAATTGTTCGCTGAAGAAAAAATTACAGATGATTCTTTCAACAAAATCGCAACAAAACTAGGTTTAAATCAAGACCGGTTCAATGAAGACATGAAATCGCCGTTGATGTTTTTCAAACTCAACAAAGATACTGCGGAAGCAACCAACCTGGGCATAACGGGAACACCAACCGTTTTTGTCAATGGCAAGAAACTGAAGCAACCTACAATTGATGAGCTTCAAAGATTAATTGCCGAGGAATTGGCTAAAAAATTATAATTATCTGTGCCGGGACTTCTTTTGCAAAGAAGTCCCGGCACAGATCTCTTATGATGAGACTTCATTTTGGCCGACCGATGCATATGAATGGAGCTCGGTGTCTGGCAATAAATCAGCCAATACATGTTGGCTGGAACATATCAATAACACAAGGTCACATGTCATATAAAAATATCTCAATTCCTTTGGCCCTGATTTGTTGTGTATTTTTATTTAATGCATTTGATATTGCGACCTTTATTGGCGAGTTGAAAATCAAATTTGCTCACAATCTAGGGTCTTCTCCAAAGAAGAATACCGGCAGAGTTTCTCTGGTTCATTCCGTGCCCGTAACACTGAAAACTGACAAAGAAATTCCTTACACCGATGCTCTCAACGAAAGAGAAACAGCCTTGTCTGGTGATCAATCATTACGCCCAGAGAATATGACATTGAACAATTTTTCAACTATAAGCGATCGAAAGGACAGGTCGGGCAATTCTTACACGATCGAGAAAGGAGATACACCCGATTCCATAGCAGCGAAGCACGGCATTTCTCTTCGTGAATTGTTGCTTTCCAATAAAAAGATAAACAGTAAAAACCTCAAGGTGGGCCAAACATTAAGCATACCAGGCAAGAACATGGTAACTGCAATTAAAATAAAAGCAATTCTTGGAAAAAGATTTTCCATCGATAAATCCCAACCCACCACCAAGATTGCCGCTAAAGACACCAAGAAATATAAGAACTTGATAGAACAGACATCATCCAACAATAATTGGGATGATGAAATTTCATCGAGTTTCGGAAGGAGAACCGATCCAATCGATGATCGTTCGAAATTCCATAAAGGCATCGACATCCCCCGCCCATTGGGAACAAAAGTGTTCGCCTGGGATGGTGGTGTGGTTACAAGGGCCGGGTGGCTGCGAGGATATGGGCTTACAGTGGATGTAGTTCATTCGAATGGCATTAAAACCCGATATGCGCACCTCACGAAGGTAAACGTCCGCAAGGGACAAAATCTTAATGAGGGACAAATATTAGGTAAGGTTGGAAAAACCGGTCGTACTACAGGTGCAAATCTGCATTTTGAAGTATTACTTGCGGGGAAACAAACAGATCCCCGCAAATACCTCTCTGAAGGTTTGGAAATTGTAGAAGACATAAGAGAAAATGGATAGCAAAGGTTGTCTATCTTTTTCGTTACTCATATAGGTATCTATTTATGACATATGCCAAATACATCAACATCCTGTTGTTTTCGATCTTCACTTTGCTTCAAGCAAGTCAGGGGATCAGCATTGCAAGCACCGAAGAACCCAAAACTTCTGAAACATGCGTCGAATGCAATGACAAGACAGGTATATCGATAGCCCAAGCAAAAATTGGCAGCATTTCGTTCAAGGCTGAAATGCTTAAGATCGATACGGAAAAAGAATCGTACCTTGTCAAATTTACCGACGAGACACTGCTCACCGGGGCAGATTCTTTGAGAGATTTGATGATCGGACAGGAGATCACGATTAAATATCATGACGAAGGAGGTTCTCTCTTTGCCGATAGTATTGATGTAATGAAACAGCAAAGCGATACAGAAACGACCACATTCATAACAGTTGGAGAGTTGGCGAAATTGTTGGAACAAGGGCCGCAGGATGGAACCTCCACCCTGATAGACTCACGAATTGAAAGCCAATACGACGAAGGTCATATACCGGGAGCCATATCTCTTTATGACGGAAAAATGAAGAAGCAGCCGGACCTGCTGCCAAAAGATAAAAACGGTTTATTGGTATTTTATTGTGGGGGCACCGCCTGAAACTTGAGTTTATCGTCCGCTCGGCGAGCGGAAAAACTCGGCTATAAAAACGTGAAAGTTCTTCAAGGTGGCATACCGGCTTGGAAGGAAGCTGGAAAACCGCTGTACTCAACTTCAGATTATGTGATAAGTACGGCACAGAACAATCAAAGAATAGTGTTAATAGATGTACGCGACGCTGAGGAGGCTCAAACGGCGCACATTGAAAATGATGTTTCCATCCCGTGGAATGTATTCATAGAATCAAAGGATAAATTTCCAACAGATAAAAATGCCACGATTGTTTTATACGGCAAAAACAGCAAGGACGGTCTCGCCCTCTACCCACTTGTTCGGGGTTGGGGGTACTTGAATGTGACAGTCTTGGAAGGAGGTTTTAACAACTGGCAAGCCAATGGTCTGCCTATCCAAAACGATACTCCTGCTACCACGATTACTTATGTTCCTTTTCAGAAACCCGGCGTTCTAAATATTGAAGATTTTATTAAAGCCGTGAAGACAACAGTTTCAAGCGTGATACTCCTCGACGTCCGATCCGATGAAGAAGTGGAAGAAGGGAAAATTTCCGGTGCCCTAGCCATTCCAGTCGATGAGCTTACCGAAAGAATAGGTGAAGTATCTCGGGACAAGCGTATCTATGCGTATTGCAGCGCCGGTATCCGCGCTGAAATGGCTTACCTCATTTTAAAGAAAAGCGGTTATGATGCGGGCTACCTGGATGCGGAATTATTCATTACACGATCAGGTGAGTATAGAATCATTCGGAAATAAGAAACGCTGAAACTAAAAATGAACCAACTCGGCAACATGCCTGTATCTTGAGAATTGCCGTTGAGAACCTTATGCTGAAAACCACAATGCTATTTGTCGTAACGGCGTTGGCAGAAATCATCGGTTGCTTCCTGCCCTATGTTTGGTTGCGTAAAGGTGGACCGTTTTGGTTGCTGATGCCTGCCGCAGCAAGTCTGGCGCTGTTCGTTTGGCTGCTGAGCCTGCACCCCGTCGCCAGCGGCCGGGTGTATGCTGCTTATGGCGGGGTCTATGTAACAATCGCCCTGGTTTGGCTCCGAGTGGTTGATGGGGTCAAATTATCTGCTTTTGACTGGGTTGGGGCTGGCGTCACCTTGCTAGGCATGGCGATCATCGTGGCTGGCTGGAAGTCGTGATCTGCCCGAGTATCTACTCAATGCCATACTCCTTCAATTTTTTGTAAAGAGTTTTACGGTTTATACCTAGATTTCGGGCAGTTACGCTTTTGTTGCCGCCACTCTCTTCAAGGGTGGCCAGAATCGCTTCTTTTTCAATCTCCTCTAAAGGACGATTGGCGACAACCGGTACCGATGGCTCGACCCAATCGCTCTTCTCGGTGTAGCTTTCCGTGATGGTGACGGGCAACTCTTTCTCGGTGATATGCTCGTCCAGCAGCAGAATCACGGCACGTTCGATCGTGTTTTCCAGTTCTCTGACGTTGCCGGGCCACGGGTGTTTCAGCAGCATGTCCATGGCCAAGGGCGTAAATCCCTTGACCTGTTTGTGGTTTTTTTTGGCGAATTTTTCGAGGAAATACTGGGCAAGCAGCGGAATGTCATCTTGCCGTTCGCATAAGGGCGGAATTCGCAGGGTGACAACATTCAGGCGGTAAAAAAGATCTTCGCGAAATTTTCCGCTTTTTACCTCCTCTTCCAGGTTTCGATTGGTTGCGGCCAAAATGCGCACATCCACGCTCAACGTCTCTTCCCCGCCAACCCGCTGGATTTCCCTTTCCTGAATGACCCGCAGCAGTTTGGCCTGCATCGCTGGGGAGGTTTCACCGATTTCATCGAGAAAAATGGTTCCCTTGTCGGCCAGCATGAAGCGACCCTCACGGCGTTTGTCGGCTCCGGTGAATGCCCCTTTCTCATGGCCAAAGAGTTCCGATTCGAGCAAGGTCTCGGTAAGCGCTGCACAGTTGACCACCACCAGGGACTGGTCCTTGCGCCGGCTGTTGTGATGGATGGATTTGGCGATCAACTCTTTCCCCGTTCCGCTTTTCCCGGTGATCAAAACGGTTGCCTCAGAAGGCGCGACCATAGCCAGCATTTCGACCAATTCCTTCATCGGCCTGCTCTTGCCGATGATATTTCTCAAGTCGTAATCGGCACCCATCTTCGATTTCAACGTTGCATTTTCGGCTTTCAGGCCGGAATGCTCCAAGGTGCGGGACAGACTGAGTTTGAGTACCTCGAAGTCCAGGGGTTTGATCAAATAATCATAGGCCCCGGCTTTCAGCGCCTCGACCGCCGTATCGACCGAAGAGTAGGCGGTCATTATGAGAATCGGAATGGCTGGGTTGTATTGCTTGATATGCCGAAGGGCTTCGATCCCATTCATCCGGGTCATACGGACATCCATCAGGACCAAATCAAACGGCCGCTCTTTGATGTTTTCCACCGCAACGCTGCCATCGTCGGCCATGGAGACCTGGTAGCCCCAGCTTCTGATTATGGTTTGAAGGATCTTCAGATGGTTGGAATCGTCATCGACGATAAGGATATGCGCGGTTTTTTGTTGTGTACTCATAAAGACCTCACCCCAGTTGGCCTTAGCGGCAGATTAAAGGAAAACACAGTGCCTTGACCGATGGTGCTGCGCACTTTCACCTGACCCTGGTGGGCTTCGACGATCTTGTGAACGATCGCCAGACCCAACCCGGTGCCCTTCGCCTTCGTGGTAAAATACGGGTCGAATATCTTGGCTAAATCATCTACGGATATTCCCGAACCGCTGTCCTTGATGTCGACGGCGAAGCTGCCGCCCTTGATGTAACTGCTGATTGTCAGTCGACCGCCATTTTCCATTGCTTGCAGACCATTCAGGTAGACATTCAGGAAACACTGGGTCAGCCGATCCGGATCGACCACCACCGGTTCCCCTTTCGGTGTAAGGTCCAATTCGATCCGGATATTTTTGGCGATTGCCTCCTGTTTTACCAGCCTGGCCGAATGTTCAAGGATTTCATTGAGATTGGCCGGACTCAACTTCAACTCCGCCGGCCTTGCGAATTCCAGCAATTGACTGATAACCCGGCCCAAACGATCCACCTCCTCGATCATGACCCCGGCCATCTCTTTGTCCTCGCTGTCATCGGCGAATTTGCTTTTGTAATAGGAGGCTATGCCCTTGATGGAACTCAACGGGTTGCGGATTTCGTGGGCCACACCGGCGGCAAGGCCACCGATAGCCGCCAATTTTTCCTTGCGGCGAACTTCCTCCTCCAATCGGCGGATCTCGCCCAGATCGCGAAGAATCAGCACTTGCCCGACAAAGTTCCCTTCTTCATTGACGATACTCGATGCGCTGATGCTGACCGGGACAGCCTTATCTTCGGTGAATTCACACTCCATTTCTTTTTCGGATATCGACTCGCCACGATCCAGGTATTCCCTCAAACCGCAAAAATTTGCCGGCATTATACTTGCCGGTTCGTTTCCCCGGGCATTCTTCAAATCAAGCCCTGTTATCCGCTCGGCAGCCTTGTTGTAAATTGATATCTTTCCATCCTTATCGGTCGCAAGCAACCCCACGGGAAGACTTTTGACAACCTGATCGGCAATGGCGCTGGTATCCTGAAGCGACCTTTGGGACGTGCGATAGCTCTGCAGCCAAAACAGAGATATGAACCCGGCCATTCCCAGCACGATCAAGACGCCTGAAATGACAGCGGTGTTGCGAAGATCTTCTCTGGCCGCATCCTGAAAAGGTTGGGGATCCAAACCCACCAGGATGACTTTCTCTCCGCCGCCTTCTCCTCCTGGAGAACACCAGTCGTCACCCTGCGACATTATCGCGCCGCTTTGGTGATGCATCCCGCCGCCCTGGCCTGCAATCAATGCAAAGGCCCTTGAAACTTCAAACGATTGCTGCTGATTGCCGATATCTTTAAATCGCCAGCTGATTTTTTCCGACGGTTGACTACCAGACGCCAAGAGACCGGCAAGCCGGGCACCTATCAGTTCGCGATTGCTGCTTGCCTGGACCAGACCGTCACGGTTTGTCACTGTAATATAGAGCACACCGGGTAGCTGAGCGGTCTCCTCGATCAATGTTTGGATCTGCCTCCCCCCCCACATCATGCCCATCATTCCTGTCCGGGCTCCGGCTTCTACCGCCTTGGCAATTACTGCCCCTTTTTCAGCTAAAATCAGGGACATGTATTGCTTTTCGCGGCTGTAATTTTGTGCCGCAAACACCACCACGACAATCAGCAGGATGACCACCGATCCGATGATCATCCACGGTGATGTGGGTAAGCGCAGGCGACCTTTGGGCTTTTGTTTTGGAATCATAACCCCTCCGAAGAATAGATTGATGGCCCTACCATACGAACGAATGGGTACTTTGTAAACATTTTACTCTGCCTTTCGTTGAACCAGTGGGGCCAAAATACCCATCAGACCATGTCGGATGGATTGCGAACAGATGAAATATCTGGGTAATATACCTATATTTTAGAACATTTTTTGTTTCCTGAAGTATGGCATGGATCTTGGAATAACTCTACCAACAGCAACTAAGAACAATTGGCTTTAAACGTTACAACAACCAAGTACCTCAAACACCACAAGGAGACACAACCATGAAAAAATCGATTCTCGCTCTTGCTGCAATCGCTACCATCACCCTTACCGGCACCCAGGCGTTCGCATGCTATTGGGATGGATACTGGGGCGGGCCCATGGATGGGCCGATGGCAATGGTCAACGGCGGTAACTACCAGGGCTTCTATGAGAAAACCGCAAAAATCCGCCAGGATCTTGCCGCCAAACAGGGCGAGTACAGCGCGTTGATGGCCACAACCAACCCCGACCCCCAGCGCGCCGGGGATCTGAGCCGGGAAATGACCGTGCTCCACGATCAGTTGAGCGCCGAGGCCAGGTCTTTTAACCTGTCGGCGCCAGGCACCGGAAACTATGGCCATATGAACGGATACGCCATGATGGGCGGATGCTGGTAATAGCAATCACGAGAGACGAGGCGACCCGACCGTATCGGATTCTCGTCTCTCTGGACATCAAACAATCAAGTACCCCAAACAACACACCAAGGAGAGAAGAACCATGAAAAAATCGATACTCATCATCGCAGCGGCAGCAGCCATCACCCTGACCAGCACCCTGTCATTCGCCTGTTATTGGGACGGATACTGGGGTGGCCCCATGGGTGGGCCGGTGGCAATGGACAACAGCGGTAACTCTCAGGGCTTCTACGAAAAAACCGCAAAAATCCGCCAGGATCTTGCCGCCAAACAGGGCGAGTACAGCGCGTTGATGGCCACAACCAACCCCGACCCCCAGCGCGCCGGGGATCTGAGCCGGGAAATGACCGTGCTCCACGATCAGTTGAGCGCCGAGGCCAAGTCTTTTAATCTGCCTACCCGAGGCGCCGGACACTCTGGCCATATGAACGGATACGCCATGATGGGCGGATGCTGGTAATAGCAATCACGAGAGACGAGGCGACCCGACCGTATCGGATTCTCGTCTCTCTGGACATCAAACAATCAAGTACCCCAAACAACACACCAAGGAGAGAAGAACCATGAAAAAATCGATACTCATCATCGCAGCGGCAGCAGCCATCACCCTGACCAGCACCCTGTCATTCGCCTGTTATTGGGACGGATACTGGGGTGGCCCCATGGGTGGGCCGGTGGCAATGGACAACAGCGGTAACTCTCAGGGCTTCTACGAAAAAACCGCAAAAATCCGCCAGGATCTTGCCGCCAAACAGGGCGAGTACAGCGCGTTGATGGCCACAACCAACCCCGACCCCCAGCGCGCCGGGGATCTGAGCCGGGAAATGACCGTGCTCCACGATCAGTTGAGCGCCGAGGCCAAGTCTTTTAATCTGCCTACCCGAGGCGCCGGACACTCTGGCCATATGAACGGATACGCCATGATGGGCGGATGCTGGTAATAGCAATCACGAGAGACGAGGCGACCCGACCGTATCGGATTCTCGTCTCTCTGGACATCAAACAATCAAGTACCCCAAACAACCCAAGGAGATAAGAACCATGAAAAATTCGTTGCTCATCATCGCAGCGGCGGCAGCCATCACCCTGACCAGCACCCTGTCATTCGCCTGTTATTGGGACGGATACTGGGGTGGCCCCATGGGTGGGCCGGTGGCAATGGACAACAGCGGTAACTCTCAGGGCTTCTACGAAAAAACCGCAAAAATCCGCCAGGATCTTGCCGCCAAACAGGGCGAGTACAGCGCGTTGATGGCCACAACCAACCCCGACCCCCAGCGCGCCGGGGATCTGAGCCGGGAAATGACCGTGCTCCACGATCAGTTGAGCGCCGAGGCCAAGTCTTTTAATCTGCCTACCCGAGGCGCCGGACACTCTGGCCATATGAACGGATACGCCATGATGGGCGGATGCTGGTAATAGCAATCACGAGAGACGAGGCGACCCGACCGTATCGGATTCTCGTCTCTCTGGACATCAAACAATCAAGTACCCCAAACAACCCAAGGAGATAAGAACCATGAAAAATTCGTTGCTCATCATCGCAGCGGCGGCAGCCATCACCCTGACCAGCACCCTGTCATTCGCCTGTTATTGGGACGGATACTGGGGCGGCGGTCCCCATGGGTGGTCCGATGGCAATGGTCAACGGCGGCGGCAACTATCAGGGCTTCTATGAAAAACAGCAAAACCCCGTTTGGATCTTGCCGCCAAACAAGGCGAGTATAACGCGCTGATAGCAAGAGGGAAGAGATGTTAAACCAACTAGTGTTTACTTGCATAAGTTCGAGATAGTATTTCTCAGTTGCGAGCCTTTGACTTCTCGCTTGCGCCACACGAAAGGCTTGGCGTTCAGTTGATAAGCTTCGACAAAGGCTTCGATGGCTGCACATAGTTCGTTTACGCTTTGAAAGCTAGCATTCTTCAGGGCTTTGCGGGAGAGGATTCCGAACCATATCTCCACTTGGTTTAGCCAACTTGCAGAAGTCGGTGTAAAATGAAACTTGACGTTCGGGTGTCGCGCCAGCCATTCGTCATTGCGTTTGTGAATACAATAATTATCGAGAATGACATGAATTTCTTTCTCGTTACTGCCGGGCAACTCCAAGAGCACCTGGTCCATGAACGCCAAAAACTCTACGCGCCTTTTAAACTCCGTGGTCTGCGTATGAATGGCACCCGTGGCCACGTTCAGCGCGGCAAAAAGATTCAAGGTGCCGTGCCGCTTATAGGTACTCTTGAGGCCGCGGACAATTTTGCCGTTGCTGGTGCAGACATAGCCCGTAGCTCGCTCTAAAGCCTGAATGCTTGGTTTTTCATCCACCGAGATCACCAAAGCTTTCTCAGGCGGGGCCAGATAGAGTCCAACAATATCGGCAGCTTTTGGTGCAAACTCTGGATCGGTGCTGACACACCAGCTTCGTTGCCGGGCCAGACAGATGTTTTGTTTGCGAAGTACACGCCAGACTGCATCATCGGATGCGCCGAGATGCCTGGCAACTGCCGGGCCGTCCCAGCAGGACTGGCCGCGAGGCGGAGGCTGCTCCAATGTTTTTAAAACCTGTGCGCGGAACTCTTCGTCATATTTGGGCGGCTTGCCGGAACGTGGCCGATCGTACAACCCAGCAATTCCTTGAATGGCAAAGCGGTTGCGCCAATCGATGATCATATTCGGACGCACATTAAGGTCGCTGGCGACTTTGCTGACGGATTCTCCGTCAAGAAGTTTGCAGATCATACGTGCTCGTTCGACCAAACGCGCCTCCATGCTTCGACTGCCTGCCCATTCCCTAAGGGTCTGGCGATCTTTTTCGGTGCATGGCGGAGGCGAGGCTTTTCTCGGCATAGGCGACTCCTTTCATGTAGAGGATGAAAGGAGTCTAGATTATATCGTTTAATTATGCAAGTAAACACTAGCTCAATATAAACGGACTCTCCAGGTCCAACTTAAGCATTACGACTTCAATTAGAAACAAGGAGCCTTTTATGATTTACTTAAAAAAATCTTATAAGATTGCCACTGTTTCAATCTTGATTCTGATTATCGCTTTCTTCGATTACACTGTTACGCTCCACCTCTCCAAAATCGATCTTGTATATCGCGATGTCTATGTTGTTCCAATAATTTTAGGATCATATTGGTTCGGGAAAAAGGGAGGATTATTCACGTCTCTTGCATCATCGGCGTTCTATCTCCCGTGCGCCATGCTGGGAACTCGTTTGGGCAGCATCATCTATCTTAGCAATATGCTGGAAATAGTTTTCTTCATTGGGGTTGGATATTTTGTCGGCAGTTACTACGATCTTCGAAAATCACAGTTCGTCTTGAACACAGACAGCTACGAGGAAGAGCTACACCACCAACCAACCAAGAATATACTCTTTTGCATTCATAGTGCAGAAAATACATCTAAGGCAGCTCGCTATATAGTCGAAAACTTTCCACATAAGAGCGAAATAACCATCACTGTAATGGGACTTCTAAGAGTCAAACCGCAAGACTTTTTTGATACAAAGGAAGAGTTCCATGCGGCATTTGAAAAATCAAATGCCGAAATGAGCACCCTTGTGGACCGTACTAAAACGATCATATGCCAAGGCGGAGTTTCCGAAACGAATATTCGAGAACGAATGATAACTGTTGATGGAAAGACCACAGCCGAAAGAATCCTGGAAGAACAGCATCGCAGCCATTACGACATGATCATTGCAGGATGCACAAAGAAGAGCAAAGCTCAAGAATTTCTTTTTGGAAACACGAACGTTACTCTTGTGCGGGAAGCACCATGTCCTGTGCTTGTTGTTTGCTGATTTTGAATGAACCATGAGGAGGCTCCGCGAACTTGAAGGCACTTGGCACTCATGATTCGTGGGATCAACCGCCAATCGTCGTGGTCACGGCACTGTACATTGTGAAATTTATTCGCCTTGATCGACTGGTATTCCCGAAAGGTCATCGCCTGAGGAAGAAAAGGTCTGTCGCGCTAAATGGGTCAGTTTTATTCCGGTGATGACACGCAGATTTTGTATGGGCTCTCGGCCGATTGGAATTACGGCATTACCCTCCGAAGCGTCGCTCAAGGCTGTTCTGAACAGTAACCCGGACCTCACCCCGGAGTTCCTTCCTGATACGTATTTGAACGCGGATCGCGCACAAATACTTCTTTCTTTGCAACATCCCATATTTCCGTTCCTTTATTGTTGGCCGAGATGTAGCACCCGGGCCAATGGGTAATTTATGGACATCACACCTCACCTTCATCTCGAAAAACGGGGCCATAATACCCATCAAACAATCCAATATTTTACAAAAGTCAAAATACATCTAAATTAAATATAGTTATTTCATTAGCTTGATTGTTTTTTTTGCATATGGCACGAATCTTGGAATTACTACGTCAACAGCAACCATGATGACACAAAAATTGAATCTTAAACATGCAAGCAAACAACAACACAAAGGAGAAAAAACCATGAAAAAATCGATACTCATCATCGCAGCGGCAGCAGCCATCACCCTGACCAGCACCCTGTCATTCGCCTGTTATTGGGACGGATACTGGGGCGGCCCCATGGGTGGTCCGATGGCAATGGTCAACGGCGGCGGTAACTCTCAGGGCTTCTATGAAAAAACAGCAAAAATCCGCCAGGATCTTGCTGCCAAACAGGGCGAGTACGGTGCGCTGATGGCCACAACCAACCCCGACCCCCAGCGCGCCGCGGATCTGAACCGGGAAATGACCGTGCTCCACGATCAGTTGAGCGCCCAGGCCAAGTCTTTTAATCTGCCGGCACCAGGCACCGGAAACTATGGCCATATGAACGGATACGGCATGTACGGATGCTGGTAAGAACAACGAGGAAATACGAGACGGCTGGATCGAGTCCGGCCGTCTCAATTACAAGACCAGAGGAGTATTGATTTATGTGGGGTTGCGACTACTTAGGCGGGTGGGGGAGCGGGATTTTCCCGCACGGGATCTTTTTCATGCTGGTATGGATCCTGATTATTGCATTGGCGATCTATGTGGTAACCCGGATTTTCGGGACTCGGACGCCCAATAGAGATGCATCGTCTCAGGACCGCATCGATTCTCTGCAAATTCTGAAAGCACGATTTGCCAACGGAGAGATAACTCAGGAAGAGTTTACCAAAATGAAACAGGTTCTTTCACAATCATAAGGCATTGGCGGACTTGTCAGAGATTTTACCCTCGGCTCCTGGCTGTAAACCACAAGATACATGCAAAAAGACCAAAAAATGGTGAGGAGGACCAGCAAAAGTACCTTCAATTCAGAATCCCTTCATTGCCCAGAGATCATAAAAAAGCTCAAATCGATGTGACGTCCGTCGTACTCATCCGTAGATTTGACAAGAGCATCACAAAAACGCCCCTCCTAAAACCGACGCACTCGCTTCGGGCAGGTGGCTCGGTAGAACCATTACAAAATCACAAAACAGAGGAGAAACTTATGCGTTTCCAACATTTCATTTCTTTATTGTGCCTTGCGTTCTTACTCAACGGCTGTTCGGCAGGACAGACGATGAAAAACAGTTATCAAGGAAACCGTTACCTGGAGAATAAAGATTACAGGCAGGGCGAGTTGACCTTTCGCGAAGCCGTCGCTCAAAACCCCAGCGACCCGCTTGCCAATTATTATTTAGGCCGTTTTGTTCTTGTCCAAAACAAACCGAAGCAGGCCTTGCCGTACCTGAAAAAGGCTGCGTCACTGGACCGGAAAAATGCCGATTACCTCTTCTGGCAAGGGGTAGCTCATGGCGAACTTGGCAATAGCAAGATGGAGCGTGAAAGCTACCAAAAAGCCCTGGAGCTAAACGCAAGGCACGTCCAAGCCCTGACCTATCTCGGTCACAATCAATTCAAGGCCAAAGAGTATGAAGCGGCTCTTGTTACCTACAATAACGTACTTGAAATCTGGCCGAACAGTCCATCGGCTTTGTATAACCGAGCCCTGATTGCACGAATTCTCAAACATACTCCCGAGGAGAAAGCCGGCTGGCTGGCCTATTTGTATAGGTATCCCACCGGGGATTTCGCCATCACGGCGACCGGCTATCTGAATCAACTGGGTGATTTTTCCTATCAAAATCATAACCTCGGAGGGCGCACGACGACACTGACCAAAATCTGGTACGAGCCTCTGACCGATAAACTCGCACCGATCTCCTCACGTACACTGAATGTCGTAGGTGCAACTGCCACAAATATGAGTAATAGCAAATTGCAGGTAGTGGTATTTCAGCAAAACAACAAAAACCTGGCCAAGGCTCGGGCAATCAGCATCAGGCGGTACCTGCTTGCCAAATACCCTGGTTTGACGCCGGATAGAATCGGCATTAGTTGGTTCGGCAAACCAGAGGTGTTCGAGATTAAAGGCAAAAAGTTGCAGAATCCGGAATCCGTTCAATTCTTTTTTACCGATCTGGACAATGGCGTTCAGTCAAAAAAGAAGCAAGGGAAGAAAAAGTAGCAGCTCCCAAAAAATTTCCGTCCTTCAGCAAAAATTAAGACAATCAGGTGTGACGATCCCCTTCGTCCCCCGTATAGAAGGATAAGAAAGCATGAATAATGCGAGTGACGAAACCCTGGTGCAACTGGTTCTGAAAGGTGAGACTCAACTCTTCGCCAAGATTGTCGAACGCTATGAATGGCCTGTTTACAATCTGATGTATAGATACTGCCGTTCCGAACCGGAAGCAGACGATTTGACCCAGGACGTATTTCTCCGAGTCTATGACCGGCTGTCATCCTTCAACAGAAACAGGAGATTTTTCCCTTGGCTGTATACCCTGGCGGTCAACAGAGCCAACGACTGGCACAGGAGCAATGCAGCCAAGAGAACAAACCTGGTTGAGTTGCACTGGGATATCCCTGAAGCCGAAGTCAGTGCGGATCAGGAAGAAAAGATGCTGAGCCGGGAAGAGGTCGGCAACTTGTACAAGGCGCTCGATGAGCTTCCGGATGTAACGAGAGAGATGATTATGTTGCGGTATCAGCAGGAGCTTCCTGTCTTTGAAATTGCCGATATTTTCAAGGCTTCCGAAAGTGCCGTGAAAATGAGGATAGCACGGGGACTGGCGAAAATGAAAGTCTTTTTGGGAGGTGGCCGCCATGAAGGGATGGAATAATGAACCATCGCTTGAAGATGGGATTCGCAGACTGCCGGGCAAAAAACCGCCGGCCGATTTGCGAAAAAAAATAATGCTCGCTCTGCCGGAATACAGGGAACCGTGGTTCAGGCGTGTGCTGCGATGGATCGACACCGGTCCCCTTTTGTATCGTACGGCCGGCGCGATCGCAAGCCTGGCTCTGACGTTCTACGGGGGGATGCAGTTTGACCGATTCTTTCCGGGGAATTTCGAAGCAGCGAACGAAGCGATAGCCGTCAAGGGGAACATGAATGATAAAGCGTTATTCTATCTCGGCCGAAGTCTGCTCGCGGCAGGCCAGTCGACGGAAGCATTGGACGCTTTCCGGCAAGCAGAGATATTGCGGCCGGATAATCCCCAATATGCTCTATGGAAAGGTGCGGCCTACCAAGCCATTGGGGCTGTCGAAGAAGAGCGCCAGACGTATCGGCAACTGGTTGACAAAAGGCCCGATCTGCTGCCGGCCCGCTTATATCTTGCCAATAATTTATTGCAGGATGGTCAGGCTCTTCAGGCCCAGCAACTCTATGAACAGATTCTGGCTAGCGAGCCAACGGAGAGAACAGCTCTCTACAATAGGGCAATCGCTTTACGCCTGCAGGGCAAACCCAAGGAAGAGGCAGAAGCCTGGAAAAGCTATCTCGATTCCCACCGGACCGGGGTCTCGGCCAGCCGGGCAATGCAGCATCTCCAGGAACTGGGGGAATATAGCTATCGCAGCTATCAGCTTGGCCAAAAGTCCGTCATTATCAACCAGGACCGCTTGCTTGACCCGCAGGGGCGCGAACGGGCAAAAGAGATTGATTATCTTGCCCGTCATCTGAACAATCGGTCGTTGGGAGAACTGAATATCGTGGTGTTCGTTCAAGACGATGCCCAACAGGCAAAAAAAATCGCTCATTCTCTGCGCTCGGCAATCGCCGAACGGACAGAAGGAATAGAGAACGACTCGGTCGGCGTCAGCTGGTTTGATGAGGCGGAGCCAATCGAAACCCTGGATAAGGACAAAATCAATCTATCAAAAGGGGTGCTGATTTTCAGTGCTCCAAGGAACAATCCTAACATGGAGAAAAAAATATGAACAAGAAATATTGTGCGGTACTCATGCTGGCATTATCGATGGCAATGATCGCGCCGGCAGCGACAGTGTTTGCGGCAACTCAGGGTGGGCGGCAGCCGGTCTCGGCGACTGCAACCGACGCGGAAAACATAAAACCTGAGTTTGCATCCCCGGCGGAAGCGGCAAGCGCCGCAAGCCGTGCCAAACAAGCAGTGACCGGCAACAGCAGTGTAATGCAGTCTTCTGCCAGCGCAAAGCATAAGACTGGAATCTCGCCGGGCGTTGGGGGAAAATCCGGAGTGGATTCCGGATCTACAGGCTCGGTTTCCGGAATTGGAGAAAGTCGGCGGGTGGTTGATTCATCAGGAAATAAACCCGCCAGCCAGGGCAACACGAATACCCCAACGACGGCCAGCAATACCAACATGAACATGAATATGAATGACATGATGGTCAATGATCCCAACAACATGAACATGAATACCAACATGAACATGAATATGAACGACATGATGGCCAATGATCCCAATAACATGAACATGAATATGAATGACATGATGGTCAATGACCCCAACAACATGAACATGAATAATAACATGAACATGAATATGAACGACATGATGGTCAATGATCCCAATAACATGAACATGAATACCAACATGAACATGAATATGAACGACATGATGGCCAATGATCCCAATAACATGAACATGAATATGAATGACATGATGGTCAATGACCCCAACAACATGAACATGAATAATAACATGAACATGAATATGAACGACATGATGGCCAATGATCCCAACAACATGAACATGAATACCAACATGAACATGAATATGAACGACATGATGGTCAATGATCCCAACAACATGAACGTGAATAATAACATGAACATGGATAACGACATGATGACCAATGACATGATGGCTGGCGACATGAACATGGGTAAGGATAATTATTCTGGATCAGGCAATTACGGCGACCCAAGCGGAATGGGTGGCTACGGCGGCGGTAGCGGCTATGGCGGCGGTAGCGGCTATGGCGGGGGTAGCGGCTACGGCGGCGGCAGTGGCTCCGGTAGCGGCAGTGGATACGGCGGAGGTAGCGGCTACGGCGGAGGCCATGACGGTGACGACGGCGGCTACGGCGGAGGCAGTGACTCCGGTAGCGGCAGTGGCTCCGGTGGCGGCAGCGGTTCGGGTGGCGGCAGCGGTTCAGGTGGCGGCAGCGGTTCAGGTGGCGGCAGCGGTTCAGGTGGCGGCAGCGGTTCAGGTGGCGGCAGCGGTTCAGGTGGCGGCAGCGGTTCAGGTGGCGGCAGCGGTTCAGGTGGCGGCAGCGGTTCAGGTGGCGGCAGCGGTTCAGGTGGCGGCAGCGGTTCAGGTGGCGGCAGCGGTTCAGGTGGCGGCAGCGGTTCAGGTGGCGGCAGCGGTTCAGGTGGCGGCAGCGGTTCAGGTGGCGGCAGCGGTTCAGGTGGCGGCAGCGGTTCAGGTGGCGGCAGCGGTTCAGGTGGCGGCAGCGGTTCAGGTGGCGGCAGCGGTTCAGGTGGCGGCAGCGGTTCAGGTGGCGGCAGCGGTTCAGGTGGCGGCAGCGGTTCAGGTGGCGGCAGCGGTTCAGGTGGCGGCAGCGGTTCAGGTGGCGGCAGCGGTTCAGGTGGCGGCAGCGGTTCAGGTGGCGGCAGCGGTTCAGGTGGCGGCAGCGGTTCAGGTGGCGGCAGCGGTTCAGGTGGCGGCAGCGGTTCAGGTGGCGGC
>LADS01000061.1 GCA_000961725.1 Desulfobulbaceae bacterium BRH_c16a | reverse complement strand
ACTACATCGTCAACCAAAGACACGCGCACTACCATTTCACTGCCAAGAACAACCAGAAAAAGCTTTTCGAAGAAATCTCTTCATTTTTCGAAAATGTCTACTGGGAACCTGACCATACAACCCAGGACAAGCCCGACCACGGTCGCGAAGAGATCAGGAGAATCTGGGTGACCACAGAATTCAATGAACATCTGAACTTTCCGCATGTTGGACAAGCCTTCAAAGTTGAACGTATCACCCTTGACCGAAAAACCGGTGAGCTTTCCCAGGTGCTCGCCTACGGCGTTACAAGTAAAACTCCTCAGTTGGCCACTGCCGAACAGGTCTTGAGAGACAATCGTCAGCACTGGACTATCGAAAACAGCTGTCACTACATCCTTGACTGGACCTTTGATGAGGATCGAAGTAGAATTTCAAAAGGTTACGGTCCGGAAAACATGACACGCCTGAGGCGATTCGCCATCGGTATCCTCAAAAGCAAGGGTATACGCAATGTAGCTCAAAAAATGCGGCAGCTCAGTTTTTCTCCGCGCATGGTTTTCGATTATCTGAGAATATCTGGCAATACCCATAGTTCTTCCGCAGCTTGAGGGTTAGAATAAATTTACCGTGCTGCATATCCAGACCGATACCATTGTCCCTTACAAAAATAACATGCTCCGTCAACTCTTCCTTATGTCCGAGCTGTATGACGGCAGGAGAACGGCTCCGCGTGAACTTCAGGGCATTGCCGATCAGGTTCAAGAAGACGAGCTGCAGCATCGCGGCATCTCCCCGGACAAGAGGCAGGTCGGATATCCTCCATTGGATATTTCTGTCCTTTATCTCGACGTTAAGGATCTCCAGGGTTTCTCTGACAATACTATTGAGGTCAACCGGGCCTTCCTTCATCTCCATGCGTCCCATCCGGGAAAACTCCAACAGCTCATCCACCAGTGTGCCCATCTTGCGGGAGGCCTTCAGCACCGTGGCAAGGTAGGTGCGGCACTGCTCGCTGAGAGCCGGCCATGCCTCTTTTTCAAGCAACTGGGCAAAGCTGCTCATGTGGCGGATGGGGGCTCTCAGATCATGGGAGACGGAGTAGGTAAAACCTTCGAGGTCTTTATTGGCTGCTTCCAGTTCGGCAATCAGCCTTTCGCGCTCCTCTTCCGCATGCTTTCGGTCGGTGACGTCACGAGTCGTCCCGGCGATGAGCTCTACCTCGCCATCGGGGCCGATTACCGGGGCAAAAATGTACTCGTAAACGCCAAAATACCCGGTGAGCGGGGCTTTAAAAGGCACTTCTCCCTTGATCGGGAGTCTGGTCTCGATCACCTGCCCGATCTCGCGAAGGTGCATGTCATGATGCCACTGCTCATAACCGAGCTCGCGTGGAGTCTTGCCGACTATCTCCGGAAGTTTCATACCCCAGACCTCCAGCAGCCGGCGGTTTGCATAGAGAAAACGGCCTTGCAGATCGAAGAGGTAGACAAAGTCGGGCGTGGTGGAGGTGATCACCTCGAAGAGCCTGACTTGCCGCTGGTAACGATCCACAGCCCGGCGCAGGGCTTTCTCGGCCTTCTTGCGCTCCTCGATTTCGTTTTCAAGTTCTCGGTAGGAAAGATCCAGTTTTTCGGTCATTGCATCGAAGGCCACCGAGAGCTCGGCAAATTCATCATCGCCTTTAGCGCCGATCCGGTAATCGAGATTGCCTTCGCCAATGACCGCCGCGCCCCGCCTGAGCCGTTCGATACGTCTGGCAATGGTCCGGCCCATGGTCCATGAACTGATCGCCGCCATTGAGGCTGCGACAATAATAAAAAGAGCAATACCCCATCCGGTCATCCCCAACTCGACAAACAGGCGCTGTCTGGCGGCTTCAAGCAACGCATGGATGTTCAAGACATTGTCATATATCTTTATATTGACCTGGGTGAGCAGTCTGTTCTCGACCTGACGGGAGAATTCGCCAAAGCCCTTGTCCCGGTTTTCGACAATATCGATGAAGAGTATCGTATATGCCCTGTTGTTTTTGATCATTTCTTCGAGGTTTTTTTTATCCTCGGCATCTTTAAACATTTTCAAGGCTGACTTGAGGAGCTTGTCGGTCTCTTCATTCTCGGCAAACCACTGCACCCTTGCCCTCTGACTGCCTGTCATCATGTAGTCGCTCTTCAGGGCATTTCTCTCGTACAAGCTGCTGAGTATACTGTTGACTGCATCCAACTCCTGGAAGGTGCGGTCGATACGGGACATCCCCAGAAACAGCAGGAGGGAGATAAAGACCGCCACAACTGCCGAAATGCCGGCGTTAATGTGCAATCCCTTTTTGATCCGCATAAGCCTGCTTTTCCTTTACCTGAGCATCCTTACCGCCTTGGGTTTGACTGCTTCCAGGCCGTCGAAGTAGATGTAATCGAGAAAATTCGGAATCTTTTTTTTTGCGATGATCCCGCTGTCGATCGCCCATCGCGATTCGTCCTCCAGCGCGAGCACCAGGAATTGATTGAGCGTGACGTTGAATTTCATGTTCGGCCAGATCTCGCCGACCAGGCTTGGATCCATGCCGCTGTTATCGGCGACTATTTTCTGCGCCTCGTCCGGATCCTCTTTGACGAACTCCTCGGCCAGGACGAGAGCTCGCAGCAGTTTTTTCGCCTTTTCCGGATTATTGCGAACGAACTCCTGTTTGGCAACCACGTTGAAGGTCCATGTGTATATATTTTCGTCATAAAATGAGACGACCCGATCACCAAGTTTTTTCTCCATCTGGATCAGGAATGGCTGACAGACCGAGACAGCGTCGACCTGGCCGCTGACAAGAGCATCCTGCAGGCTCTCGGGCTCGAGATCGACCCTTTCATACTCCTCCCTTGCGATTCCATGCCTTGATAAATAAGCATCCATAAAAAAATCCGGGGGAGCACCTGGTGTGGTTGCTATCTTCTTCCCCTTCAGGTCTTCAGGCCGAAGAATTCCCGAATCTATCCGGGCGACAATAGCATTGCATCTATTGGATGTCTGGATAGTCGCAAGTATGGAAATCGATTCGCCTTTCATGATTGCCATCATGATTGAAGATTCGGCCGCGGTCGCAAAATCGGCACTGCCCTCCAGCATGTCTTCAAGGGCGGCTTTGCCGAAGGTGTGTGGCCTCGCGGTGATTTCCAATCCCTCCTGCCGGTAGTAGCCCTGGTGCAGCGCTATTCCGGCCAGGACCGCAGGTGTCGTTGTGACATAAGCTAAAGTCGCTTTTTCAGGTTGTCTTGTTTTTTCGACTTCACCGGGCAGAGGGGTTTTCGAGTAAATCAATGCTGTGAGTATGACAACGACGACAGCCGTTACTCCTATGAAGATTTGTGCGGATTTGTTCATTTTGACATCCCTGTGGGGGAGCCGGTTTCAGTTTTTTGCTTTTCCCTTTTCTCCCGGAGCATACAAAATAAGCATTGTCGGTGTTACCCGGCAGGTGCGGATTCTCCGTGTGCCCGTTTTTTTTCCAATGGTGAGTAGACAGGCAGCAGAACGGTGAAAGTCGAGCCCTTGCCCGGCCGGCTCTCGACACGAATCTCTCCCTGATGGTTTTGGACGATGCCATGGCAGATCGACAGCCCCAGACCGGTGCCTTTGATTTCAGGTTTGGTGGTGTAGAACGGCTGAAAGATCAGATCCATTTTATCAGGCTGAATACCCACGCCGTTATCCTGAATTGCAACTGCGACTGTTTTTTCTTCATGGCAGGTGGTTATGGTGATCACCCCGCCATCTTCCTGGCAGGCATCCGCGGCATTGTTCAACAGATTTAAAAAGACCTGCTTGATCTGGTCCGGAATCGCCAGGATCTGCGGCAACCTCTCGGCATAGTTCAAAACCGTTGCAATCCTTTTGCGTTTGAAATCGCTTTTGCAGAACAACAGCAAGGAATCGATGACCGCATGCACATCTATAAAAACTTTCTTGCCCGAAGAAGGCCGGTTGAAATCCTGGAGACTGCGAATCAAATTCTTCATCCTGAAACTTTCGCTGACAGCCAGGTCCAGCAGCGCTTTATCCTCTTGTTCCAGTTTCAACCTTTTACTCAAACCCTGGAGTATGGTCATGACGCCCTGCAGGGGGTTATTGAATTCATGGGCAATCGAGGCGGACAGCTTGCCGATTGCCGAGAGCTTTTCCGCGTGCAGGTATTGCGATTGGGTTTCCTGAAGCTCGCGGGTCCGTCTTTCGACTCTTCGTTCCAGCTCTTCATTCAGAGTCCGAAGCTGTTCTTCAACCTGCCTGCGTGCGGTGATATCGTTGAAGAGAATTGCCACCCGCCGCTGCTCCGGGGCACCTATACGGAAAGCATACACCGTGAACCAGCGGTCTTCCAAGGCCCTGCTGAAGTGCTCAAACCGTATCGACTTGCCGGTAAGCGCCACATCGCGGTAAATCTCATACCAGCTCTCTTCAAGATTGGGTCGAAGCTCTCGCACCCATTTCCCCTTCGCGCCTACGAGTGTTGACTGCTTTTCGAATGCTTTGTTGGCTTCAATGACGCGAAAATCGAGCAAATGGTCAGGCTCGATATGCATCTCGATCACGAAATAGCCCTCGTCAATCGAGTCGAACAGCGTTCTGTACCACTCCTCTTTCTCGCGCAATGTCTCCATCGCGCGCTTCCGTTCCAGAGCATACCGTATGGAGCGCACCAGGAGATCTCTGCTGATCTGCCCTTTTATCAGGTAGTCCTGCATATCCATTTGCAGTGACTTGAAGGCGAGTTCTTCATCGGCGAGGCCGGTAAGAATGATAATCGGAATTGCCGGAAACTGCCGGCGCAGATCTTTGGCGGTACTTATCCCCCGGCTGTCGGGAAGATCGAGATCGAGCAGGACAAGATCGAAATGCTCTCTGCCGAGCAGCGCAAGTCCTTCGGAAAGCAGCCTGGCATTCCTGACAACAAAACCTGGTTCAACGGCTGCGGTCAGCAGCTCTTCAATAAAGCAGGCATCCGGATAATTATCCTCGACGACAAGTATTTTCATACCGTTGTTCATTATTCTTCACTGCCCCTGCACATGCAAGGTAAAAGGATTGAGGTATTCCTCTAGAAGACAAGATGTTCTACCTTAATAATGTGATTCTAAAGATTGAAAGGCAACCTCACCGACTTGAAATAAAATTAAAACAATGAACAAAGGTTGTGCTGTACTCAAACGTGCCGCCAGCCATACTCATGAAAAAATTTGCCTCGGTGCCGTTTAATCGTTAGGTTATAGGAAATGATCCTCCAGAATAACCATCTGCCAAAAATTCCCTGCGGGAAACGATAACTATGGAAAAGACACAATTCAGTTCGATCCGGATACTGACGGTGATTATCGGCAAGCCATCTCCCTCTCGTCTGGCCTGCCTGCTGCTGACCATGCTCTGCCTGCCTCTCGTGGCCTGCCAGACTATCGATGCCACCGGCGAACGGCATCTGAGCCTCATCGGTGAACGGCAGGAAATCGAAATGGGCGAGACCTCCAACGAGGATATCATTACCACCATGGGACTGTACGAGGACGAAAGCCTGCAGAATTACGTACAGGAACTCGGCTCGAGGATTGCGGCGACCACAGAGCGTCCCGAGCTGCCCTGGACCTTTCAGGTCGTGGACGATGAGGTGGTCAACGCCTTTGCCCTGCCCGGGGGATACATCTACCTCACTCGAGGCATTCTGTCCCATTTCGATAACGAAGCTCAGCTGGCTGGCGTGCTTGGTCATGAAATTGCCCATGTTACGGCAAAACATTCGGTCATTCGCCTGAGCAAGGCCATGGTGACCCAGCTCGGGCTCGGCGTAGCCACGATTGCAGTCCCCGAACTGCAGGAGTTCTCTTCCATGCTTGGCCAGGGGATGAAGCTCCTTTTCCTGAAGTTCAGCCGGGACGACGAGACCGAGGCGGACAGGCTCGGGGTACGCTATATGCAGAACGTCAATGAAGACCCGAAGGAACTCATGAACGTCATGGCGATGCTCGGACGCATATCCGATACCGGGAAAGAAGGAGCGCTTCCTCAATGGGCCTCTACTCACCCTCATCCGGAAAATCGCATGGATTTCATCGCCGGCCAGATCGCCGGGCTGGAACATCGGGATTTCCAGCCGGTGGAGAGGGAATCCTACCTGCAGCGGCTGGACGGCATGGTCTACGGCCCCAACCCCCGGGAAGGGATTGTCAGGGAAGCCATGTTCTACCATCCCGATATGGCCTTCCAGCTCGGATTCCCTGCAGAATGGGAGGTCGTCAACCGACGAGGCGCAGTGCTGGGGATGAGCCCGGGAAAAGATGCCGCCTTCCAGCTCACTTTCGGTAAAGATAAGGACCCGGTGGGAGCTCTTCAATCCTTCTTCGGGCAAACAGACATCAATGGCTTGTCTTCGTCCAATGCACCAATCAACGGCTTGCCGGCGGCCAGCGGCGAGTTCCGTGCCCGGACTAACCGTGGAGAAGTTCAGGGACTTGCCACCTTCATCCTCCACGGCGGACATCTCTACCAGCTTTTTGGCTACAGCCCGCTGCGGGCCTGGAGTCAATATGACCGCGAAATAAGGAATACCGCGAACAGCTTCGAAAGATTGACCGATAACAGGTATCTCGACATAGAACCTTTGCGCCTGAAGATCATCACGGCCGAATCGGCCACTTCCCTGAAAGAGCTCCATGCCCGACACAAGACGGCGATTCCTCTTGAGGAACTGGCCCGCTTGAACCAGATAGATGCCGAAGAGATTCTGCAGCCTGGAAGATTGGTCAAAACGGTTACAGGACAACTGCCCTGACTGGGAGGACACTCGCAAATTGAGGAGGGCGAATCGAGATGAAACCTGAGAACGGCGGCTGTCGCTCCCTCAATTATTCTTTAATGCCCGATCCCGGACAAACCGAAGCACCCGCACCATGGCCTGCAGGGAAAACATCATGCTTATATGGCCATGGTGAAATCGCTCGATCGGAGGACGCCCCCATGCCTCCCAGAGTTCCTCCACCAATGGCCGAGGAGCGAATAGGTCGTGGCGCCCTTCCACCAGCAGCAGGTTTTGCCGGTCCAGCAGCAGACGATGACCGGTGAGATCCAATCCTCGGAAAGGCACCTCCCCGCCGGCGAGACTCCGCCGAATAGGGGCGCAGAATTCAAGTTCTTCTATTGCACAGCCCATGCGGACGATAGGCGTCATCAACACCGCAAACGACAACCTGTCATCATTGCAGGCGAGCAATCCCGCCAGCCAGGCCCCGAGCGAAATCCCCCAGATACCGATCGGACCGCAGCCCTCCTGCTTCAGCCATCCGATCAGGGCCTGCGCATCGGCGATGGCCTGACGGGTCGACATAACCATGGCAGACAAATCCGGAGAAATATAATCGTTACCGGGCCCGAAGGATGCCCGCCGCCGGCCGTGGCACGGAAGCTGAAAGGAGAGCAGGCTGATCCCGCTTCGACGGCAGAGTTGAGCAAGCAACGGAAACAGGAACCTGTAGCAGTTTTCCCCATTCCAGCCGTGCAGCATGATTACCACAGGCCGCTTCCGCCAGTGCTCGCCGCAGCGATAGAATTTGCCGTGAATACGGCGGCATTCAGGGGCCACCCCCTGCATTGGCGAGTCGCAGGAAAAGTCATGCGATCCTGAAAAATCCATACTCCAGGGCGGCCCAACCTCGGCACCAAAAAAATCGGACTCCGCAGGAAGCGCCGACGTCTTCGCCGGGAGGCTTGTCCCTTCAATCCGCTTCTCCAGGTGCAACCGGGCCATCCGGATCACAACGCGGTCGATGAGTTGCACAATGGGGGCAGTCATTTGCATCACAGGCTCACCGTTCCTTGCCCGGATTGTGGAGAAAACCCACCACTTCCTTCCACCAGTTCGCCCGTGGATGGTAATCGAGGGTGTTATGGCCGCGGCCTTCCTGGACCCAGATCCGCTTGGGACCCGAATAGGCTTCGTACAGTTGGCGACCGAGGGAGGCAGGGATAATTTCATCGGCTCCGGCGATGAGAAATGCCACCGGCCCGCCGTAACCTTCGAGCGGTACGAGATTATCGTAGCGTTCCTGCAGAAGCATTCCGACCGGAAGAAAGGGATAATACGTCCTGCCGACATCGACAAGACTGGTGAAAGGGGTAATCAGCAGGAGGCCGTCGACACGTTCGGGAAATCGGGCCGCCAGGTGGGTGGCCACACCGGTGCCGAGAGACTCGCCCACCAGAAACAGCCGGTCATAGTTCTCGCTGAAAAGACTTGCCACCGCCTCGCCTGCGCTTGTCTTGAACCGTTCTTCCGAAGGTTCGCCCTGTCTTGCGCCATAGCCGGGGTATTCAAAGACATGTATGGTCCAGGGCGTTGTATCGTCCAAAGCCAGAAACCCATCGACAAAATAGTCGCGGTGCAAGGCATGCCCGGCATTGCCGTGAAAAACCACGACCGCATTCCCGCCGCTGCCATTTTCCGGTGGGGATGCCTTCCAGCCGATAAGTTCGCGGTCCGCATTCCTCCAGGCCGACAGTCCTTTGCCGTGCGCCTCTTTCAGCAGACGCTCTTCCGAGCCATAGCTCGGGAAATAGATCATTTTTCGCTGGCAGCTCACCAACATCAGTAAAAGCCCTCCATAGATAAGAACAAGGATGCCAAACATTTTGATTGCGGTCGGCATAGTTTATATCTCAAACAAGATTTTACAAGTTGACTCTCATTCTCCATTGACAGGCAGCAGGACGGTGAAGGTTGTGCCTTTTCCCGGCTGGCTCTCAACACGAATCTCTCCCTGATGCTGTTGGACGATACCGTGGCAGACCGATAACCCCAGGCCTGTGCCTTTGACCGCCGGCTTCGTCGTGTAGAACGGCTGAAAGATCAGACCCATTTTTTCAGGCTCTATACCGATACCGTTGTCCTGAATGGCCACGGCCACTCTTTTTTCTTCCTGCCACGTACTGATAGTTATCTGCCCGCCGTCGGGGCAGGCGTCCGCTGCGTTGGCCAGCAGGTTTATCAGGAGCTGTTTGATCTGGTCCGGAATCGCCAGGATCTGCGGCAGCTTTTCGGCAAAAATGAGTACCGTGACTATCCGTTTCCGCATGAAATCGCTCTTGCTCAGCAGCAGCAGGGAGTTAATGGACTTATGCACATCCATCGCTACTTTCTTGCCCGGCGACGGCCGGTTGAATTCATGCAGACTGCGGATCAAATTTTTCATCCTTTCACTTTCGCCAATGGCCAGGTCGAGCATCTCGCCGTCATCCTCCTCCAGTGCCGCTGTCTTTTTCATGCCCTTCAGTATGGTCATGACGCTCTGCAGCGGATTATTGAATTCATGGGCGATGGAGGCGGACAACTTGCCGATTGCCGAGAGCTTTTCGGTATGCAGATAGTGCAATTGGGTTTCCTGAAGCTCGCGGGTCCGCCGCTCAACTCTTTGTTCCAGTTCTTCATTGAGAATCTGAAGCTGCTCTTCAACCAGTTTGCGTGCCGCAACTTCGTCACGAAGCTGCGCCACGGCCTTTTCCAGTTCCGCGGTGCGTACCTCCACGATCATTTCGATCTGCTGGTTCTTCTGCCGCAGGTCCTGCTCGGCCTGTTTGCGCTGAATAATCTCCTGCTGCAGTTCATCCACCAGTTCGCGGTTTTCATATCGCAAGGCCAACAACCGCAGGTAGTCTTTATGAGTACGCAAGGCCGTCAGCGACATGATCAGAAAAAAGAGCAGGGTCATGAAAGCCATCGACATGTGGATTTCGCTGTCGATCAGGGAAAAACGGATCACGATCGGCAGCAAGGCGGGCACGCTGAAGAGAAAGAATGCAGACAAGACCGGAGTAAATGAGCCGACCGCACCGGCCACCATCCCGCCGGTGACAAACGCGATAAAAACCTGATGCCCGATGGAAGATGACGGAAAAAGAAATATGGCCGGGGTGCCCCACAGCACGCCGGAAAGAAAGAGCGAAGCCAAAAAGCGGTTTTTCCATTTGGGCGCATCGAGAGAGGACGGGGCAGCCCTGCGGTAACTGATTGTAATCGAAAGACGAATGATACATACGAGGAATACGCCTGCCAGCCACGCCCTCAACTCGGGTGCCTGTACCTGCCCCCATAAGACAAAGGCAAGGATAGATCCGTTGACAAATGTTGCAGTCACACCGAAGAGGGCATGGTCGTACAATTTGCGGACCCGGTCCGCTAAAAGTTGTTCACTGTTCACAGTTACTGTATTCCCGGGGGGTTGCAGGGGTCATGGACGTTTCTCCCAGAGTGGGGGGAATTGCGAACAAGGCTGATCTGTCGCCTGTCGCCCGGGTTGAATGCTGATGTGTTCTGATATGTTCTGCATCCTGGCGGAAAGTGCCATTTCCAATGAGCCTTATTAGGAAATAGGTAAGACAGAATGTAAAAATTAGCTAGAGTCCAGCCGGGGTATTATCCTTCCGGCAGTTTGTTCAAGGTCGGATCTTCCCGGTGAACCTTTCGCATATTCATCGACAGCGGCTTGACAAACCTAACGTTTTTACGCACCTTAAAATTGAATCGCACTGTCACAATGAGGCTCTCTCAGCGAATTCGAACCGAGGGGAATGAGAAGCCATATACCGGCATATGCGATCACAATTTAAGCCTTCTAAGTGCATAAAAAACCACGCAATATCTGGAGGGAGCACATGAAAATCACCATAACAGCAATCAAAGCGGATGTCGGGTCGATTGGCGGACATACTCGTCCAAGCAGCAGGATGTTGCAGGTGGTCGGTACGGTCATTGAAGAACGCGGGATTTCTTCCGGGTTATTGATCGATCGTTATATCGGCTATACCGGGGATGATATCCATATTCTCATGACCCACACCCATGGAGTCGGCAATGAAATCATCCATAAGCTGGCCTTCGATGCCTTCATGCAGGCTACGGAAACTGCCAAGGCGGAAGGCATGTATGGAGCCGGTCAGGATCTTCTCAGCACCGCATTTTCCGGGAACGTAAGAGGAATGGGGCCCGGTGTGGCCGAGATGGAAATCGAAGAGCGGCCGGCGGAGGCCGTCGCCCTCATAACGGCCGACAAGACCGAACCGGGCGCCTTCAATCATCCTTTTTATCGTTTATTCTGCGATCCGGCGGCGAATACCGGTTTACTGCTCAACCCCACATTGACCAAAGGGGTCGAGTTCAGAATCATGGATGTGCAGACCGGCAAGACTGCTTCCCTTCACACTCCGGAAGAGATCTTTGTCATAGCCGCGGCGCTGATGTATCCGGGCCGATATGTCGTGGAATCGATCCGGACCAGGGACGGCGAGCCGATTCTGACTGCGACCACCGACCGGCTGAACAATATTGCCGGGACCTATGTCGGCAAAGACGACCCGGCAGCCTTGATCCGTCTGCAAAAAAACTTCCCCGCAACCGAAGAGGCCTGCGCGATGTTCAAATACTGCCACTTCGTGGCGGGCAACACCAGAGGGAGCCACCACATGCCTCTCATGCCGGTGAAGAGAAACACCTCCTCAACCGCCAACTACTGTATCCCCATAGTCTCGGTCAGCCTGTTCAGCATGACGGGCGGCAAGCTGGGCCAATCGGTAGACGCGTTCGAAACAAGCGACTGGGATTATTTCCGACGGCTGGCCGTCGAGAAATCGGAGATGATGAGGGCCCAGGGCTTCATTCATCCCGCCACCCTTATTCCGCATGAGCTCGAGTATAACAAAGGTTATAAAAGTGTCATGGCCCAGCTTGAGACAAAGTTCAAGAGAGAATAGTACCCAGAGTACTGACTGCCGGAAAGTCACCTGCTCATTTCTCCAGGCCTGACCAAACGCAGCTGATCATCGACTCGATCGAGATTCGGCCGAGTCGATGGTGGCGGAGTCCTGCGCTCAGTCATCTCCAGCTTTTCATCATGCATTGCCCGGGATTATCCTGACATCCTCTTGAAACAACAGCTCTTCATGTTTAATTATTATTCATGTTTCCTTTAAGTAAAACTTCTTTCAAGATACGATCAACCCGCTGCCGAATGCTGTTTCACCTTGAGGAGGGCTCAGATGAGCAATACCCATACCCATTCTTCAGGCGCCGATCTGCAGATAAGATTCAACCTGGCACAGCAATATTCAGATGTTTATACTCCTGCAGTCCTTGCCGCACTGACGTCCATGGCACATTTCGACGCCGGGCAAAAGCAGTTGATGAATGAGCGGATCCGGCGTCGCCAAGACCGGAGCCGCGACAAATTACCGCTCGGCTTCCTCAAGCCCGAAGCGATTATCCGGGGGACGGATATCCGGGTTCAGGATGCCCGCGACGGCAAGTTCGCCGGCTCGGAGATCCCCCATGATCTGCAGCGCCAGTGGCTGCAGGGCACAGGCCCGGCCGCCAAACCTCGAGCCCCGATCGCTTCCAGTCTGCGGAACGTCGCCCACGCCCTGCTCTCCGGGGCCGACGGCTGGATGTTCGACGGGGAAGATGCCCTTGGCCAGGTCGGGACCATGTCGCTCGAAAACCAGCGCAGCCTGAAGCTGGCCTTCGCCCGCGACCCCCTCTTCTTACGGGTTGCAGGTGAGGTCGCCGGAGAAATGAACGGCTGGGCCAGGGGTTTCCTCGGCCGGGAGATCATCGCCGACTGGCGCAGCCAGCTCGATTTCACCACCAGGATCTTCCGCCCCCGCGGACTGCACCTCGATGACCGCCACATTCGCGTGGGCGACCGGGCGCTCTCCGCCTCGATCGTCGACACGACGCTCTATGTGGCGGGCAATTACCGGGCGCTGCTTGCCGACCATGCTTCGATCGTCCTCTATCTGCCCAAGATTCAGACCGCCGAGGAGGCCGCCTTCTGGAACAGGCTGCTGAACGCCCTTGAAGAGCACCTGGACCTCGGGCCTGGCACCATCAAGGTCTACGTCCTGGTGGAACAGCTCGAGGCGACTTTCCAGCTGATGGAGATCCGTGCCGCCCTCGGCCGACATTTCGTCGGCTTCAACACCGGCCGCTGGGATTATATCAACAGCGTCGCCGACGCCTGCTGCTGGGATCCGGGTTTCATCCATCCGAACATCGAGTCGATCGTCATGACCTATGGCTACATGCGCCACTACGAGGATCGGGTGCGGCGTGCCGTCAACACTGCCGATGTTCATGGCAATTTCGCCCTCTGGCAAGGCGGCATGGAACCGAACATCCCGGTCGGCTCCAGAGAGGGAGTCGCCGGCGGCATGGAAAAAGCCAGGGCCGGCGCTGTCCGTGAACAGCGGGAGGGGGCCAGCGGCAAATGGATCGCCCACTGGAAGATGGTCCACATCATCAGGCCGGTCTGGGAAGAAGCGGGCCAGGATAATCAGCTTGGCCGGAGCTTTCCGCCGCTCACCTATACCGCCCGGGACGCAGTGGAACTGACCCGGCTCGAGCCGGCCCCGCGAACAGTCCGCGGCGCCCGCAACCTGCTGAGCGTGGCGCTGCAGTACGGCAACGCTTTCGGCCAGGGTTTTCAGGCGGCGGCGCTCAAGCCCGCCGATTTTTTCGGCAACGACGACGTCCTCTACCTTATGGAAGACATGGCGACAGGCGAGATCCGGCTCTCCATCCTCTGGGAGTGGGTCCACAAGGGAGCGGTTCTCACCGAAGACGATCCGGAAACCGGCCTGAGATCGGGCGAGGCGTTTACGGAAGAAATCTTCAACCGATTGCTGGAAGAGGAGTACGCCAAGCTTCTCGCCGCCGGCAACCGCGATGTCCACGACAACTCAAAGGACACCACCCTGCCCATTGCCCGGGCAATCGTAGATGCCTATGTCCAGGGTCCGGTCAAGGCCCCCTGGTATATCGATCTGCTCAACATCAACCTGAACAACTACGATCCGGCTACGGCCCGGCATCGTATCGGCATATATATGGACGCCTTCAACAACGAAGGCATGCGCATCACCGAGAATCTCGACTTCAAACCGGCCGAAGGCCGCTACCAATAATGTGGAGGAAACGATGAAAAACTACAGGGAAGAGCTCGAAAATATGCAGCAATGGTTCGCCGACCAGCGCTTTGCCGACATTCTCCGTCTGCATACGCCGGCGCAGGTGGTCGAACAGCGCGGCACGATCGACATAGAGTACACTGTCGCCCGCGATACCGCGGCGGCCTTTCATGCGCGCCTGCGCGAACTGTTTGCCGCCGGCAGGTCGATAACAACTTTTGGCCCCTATTCTCCCGGCCAGGCCGTCACCATCAAGCGTATCGGTATCGAGGGTATCTACCTCGGCGGCTGGGCGACCTCGGCCAAGGGCTCTATAACCGAGGATCCCGGCCCCGATCTGGCAAGCTACCCCCTGAGCCAGGTGCCAGAGGAGGCTGCCCCGCTGGTCAGGGCCCTCCTTGCTGCGGACAAAAACCAGCACTACCAGCGACTGCAGATGACGGAAACCCAGCGAGCGGAGATCCCTGAAATCGACTATCGGCCGTTCATCATCGCCGATGCCGACACCGGCCATGGCGGCGATGCCCACGTCCGCAATCTTATCCGCCGTTTCGTCGAAGCCGGAGTCCCGGGCTACCATATCGAGGATCAGAAGCCGGGTGTGAAAAAATGCGGACACCAGGCCGGCAAAGTACTGGTCCAGGTGGACGAGCAGATCAAACGGCTCAATGCCGCCCGCCTGCAGCTCGATATCATGCAGGTGCCGGGGATCATCGTCGCGAGGACCGATGCCGAGGCGGCCACCTACCTCGACGGCAGGGGCGACGAGCGCGACCAGCGTTTCATCCTGGGAGCGACCAACACCGGCTTCCCCAATTACAAAACGGCGTTCCTGGCGATCATGCGCCGGTTCTTCGCTCAGGGCATCAAGGAGATCAACGGACATCTGATGTACCGAATCTCCGACGACCTCTACGCCGAAGCCGACCGCTGGCTCGACCGGACAGGTCTGACAAGGGAGATCGATGCCGCGATCAAGGGGATGGCCGGTCGCTCTCCGGCCGACATCAACAAAGCTCTGGACCGCGCATCGACACGGCTGCTTGAACTCTGGCAAATGGAGGCCGGCCTCAAAACCTACGGACAGGCCGTCGCCGACGTCATGACCTTTCACGTCGATGAAGGCGCCGAACTGCCGATGACCATCGATGAGTGGTTCACCTTCGTCGAAACCGCCTCCTTTGTCGAAGCCAGGGACAAAGCCCGCTCGATGGGGTTCAATATCATGTGGAACTGCGACACCGCCCGCACGCCGGAAGGGTACTATCAGATCCAGGGCGGCATCGATTATGCCATCGCCAAATCGCTCGCCGCGGCACCCTTTGCCGATATCCTGTGGATGGAGACCAAGACAGCCAATCTGCATGAAGCCAGGATCTTCGCCGAGTCGATCCACGCCGTCTATCCCGGCAAAATGCTGGCCTATAATCTGTCGCCATCGTTCAACTGGGATACAACCGGCATGAGCGAGGAGGAGATGCGTCGTTTTCCCGAAGAACTGGGCAAACTCGGCTATGTTTTCAACTTCATCACCTATGGCGGTCATCAGGTCGACGGCCTTGCCGGTGAAGAGTTCGCCACGGCCCTCAAGGACGACGGCATGCTTGCCCTGGCCCGCCTGCAGCGCAAGCTGCGCCTGATCGACTCACCTTACCGGACACCGCAGACCCATGTCGGCGGACCGCGCTCGGATGCCGGGCTTCTCGCCGCAACCGGCGGGACGGCCACAACCAAGGCGATGGGCAAAGGCTCCACCCAGTTCCAGCACCTGGTCGAAACCGAGGTTCCGCCGCGTCGCCTCGAGGAGTGGATCGAGCTGTGGTCCGCCCACTACAACCTGACCGCCAAGCTGCGCGTCACCCTCAGACCACACATCGCCGGCTCCGACCTCCTGGAACTCTCGATCGTCAACGGCAAGGACACCAAGGTGGCCAACATCATCTTCGCCGTCCTGCAGGACCGTCGCTTCAATAACATTCTGTCGATCCGTGATCAGAATACTTTCAGCCAGGAAACTCGCCAGAAGCGGTTGATGACCTTGAACACCCTTTTCCTCATCCACCGCTACAAGGCCGTCTCAGTGCATTATGTCAGCCCGACCGAAGATAACCAGTATTTGGCCGCGGGTATCCGGGAACTGAATATCTATGGAAACATTCAGACCGAGGTTGGCCACATCATCGTAGCCCAGGTCAACGCCGAACGGGTCAGAGCCCTCGTCAAGCCCGACAGCGAGGACCTGCGACGGCTGATCGCCAAGGCATGATCTCAGGGGTTCTGGGTAAGCTGATGTTGCAGTGTGTTATCATAGGCTATGGCCGTCCAAAAGTAGTGGCTCTTCTTGAGCCACTACATCCGAAGGTATCTTTTGCTCGAATCAGGCTATGAGTCGGCGTCGATTTGATTTCAGCTGATATTTGATGTAGCATCAATGATCAGTATCCTTTGTAAAACAGATGCATCCCCCGGGGGATGAATAACATTTCTGAGGTAACCCTCGGGCGGGCTCGAAGGTAAAAAGGGGACCGGTGTTCACGCATTAAGAAGTTATTAATATGTACAAGTATCGTTACCAACAGCATCTCTTCTGCTCGTAGCAACCGGCCTTGCCGGGCTTGCCGGAGTAAGCAGAAGAAAGAAAAGGAAATAGCCTCTATGCCTTTTTCTTTCACCTGATGCCTGTCGATGTTAACCATCGGCAGGCTGATTCATTATTTCCGCCCCATCCACATCCGACTCCAAAGGTTTTCGCCTACCATATTTTATTTCTTTGTCACACCTATTGGCAACCAGGTGTTCAAGATTTACATGTATATGAGTCAACCAAAAAAATACCACAAACCAACGGATAACGATTGAAACAGGAGAAAACCATGCCGACGAAACCCACTTCACAGGAAGATGAGTACTTCGCTCGCAAAGAGTTTGAGAAAAAGCAGAAACTCAAGGCGGAACAGTCCAAAAATCTGAATGCAGAGCAGAGACGCGAATTGCAACAGGCACACTATATGCGATGTCCAAAGTGCGGCATGGAGCTTGTTGAGATTGGATACAAGAATGTAATGATCGATCAATGCACCGGATGCGAAGGTGTCTGGTTTGATCCGGGAGAGCTTGAAAAAGTCTCAGATTTAGAAAAAACAGGTTTAGAGAAACTTTTCAATGTCTTCAAAAAATCCTGATCTTATTTGGAGACACGCAAGAAACATTGGTCGAAAGCCAAGTGACTGCAGCCACATTTTGGGCGTTGCAAATTGAAAGAGCTTTTCCCGGTTCTTCTGAGCTGTATGTTTTCAGGAATTTAGGCAAGCTGCACCCTTTTTGAAATTGAACCGAATTTTTTGCCCTCCTTTTTTAGGTAAGGGAGTATGGCACCCCTGGGATATTGACTACCCCTGAACTTTTTTAACAAGCTGAGTTTCGGGGGTAATCAGATTAAAAAATGCCATAATCCAATCCAGCAGCCAAGGTTTGCCCAAGTTCCTCAAGCCGGCCAAGTCTTTTTCAGTAGGAGTGCCCACCACTCTCAGGTGCTCCAGTATTTTTTTCCATTTGTACCCCGTAGCGATTCGTTCAATTTGAGTAATGGCACCTCTGCCGTCATTTCCAGCACACACGAAAACAACAAAGGGGAGGTCAATGGTTTTTTTCTGAGCAGTTTCAAAAGTTCGATCAAAGTCTTTGATCATGCCTGCCATTGTACCGAAGTATTCAGGAGAGCCGATGGCGATTGCATTGCAATCAAGCAGGTCAGCAATATTGGCATCACCAGCTTTTTTAAGGATGACCTCTATTCCTGTCTCTTTTGCTGCCCCCAATGCGAATTGATTCGCCATAATTTCCATAGTGCCGCCTTGGGAGTGGTAGATAACAAGAATGCTTTTCTGTTTCACATTAAGCACCGTTGGCCAATGTTCTCAACTGGTTAATGATAGCAATATACTGGTCCACCTTCCCAACATCTACCGGCCTGTAGAATTCAGTGAGCGTTTGGATGATTTCCTGGTGGCCCGGCAAATCAAATACCTCAAATATTGAGGTTTCGCCGAACAGGCCGTGCGCCTGCTCTACAAGCATTTCTATCTGGTCCATCTCTACCCCTTCACGCCAGCATTGACGGCTTCCTCAACTGACCTGAAAGTCTGAGTGCAATTCCTTCAAATTGTATTTGAAGCCAGGCATAGCCATTTTCAGAAGAGCTTCATTGGCAGTCGTTCCGTAACGACGAACAAACCCGATAGTCCTCCTTTTACCACCAGCAACAACAGGTCGTTCTAAAAGTCCTGTATTACTGTATTACAGAACGAATCCTATTCACCTCTCGTTTGGGCCAGCCGTTCATACCAGGCGTCTACTAATCGAAAGTCATTGCGTATATATTCAGAAGAAGGATCAACAAGATAAACTGATTCATTGATGTGTAATTTGGGTGGACCAGTTTCTGGCAAGCATGATATATCCCGACTCAAGAAAAAATGACAGTGGTAGTTACTCCTTTCTACCATGAAGCCCGGTTTCCTGCTGTGCTTGAATCAGGGTTTGGATTGGCCTCTTGCTGTGCTTGAGGCCTTTTTTTTGTGATTTTAGGGGCAAAAACAGGGACAGAATGAAGTGATGAAGAACTGAAGAACTGGATTTTGTCTTTGAGTTTAAACCTATTGAAACTACGCTTACCTCAAACGTTAAACTATCTCACCAATGACAAGCGAAGCCCTCATAGAATCACTACGGAACGATACGCCCGCCAATTTGGTCGAAAACTATCTCTTCGACCGCATTCCTGCAATTTTTGACGGAGACAGAAAGCTGATCGTCGCTTGGAAAAGAATGTTGGCGGAGAGGATCGAGGTCGATCCAGCGTGCATAACATTCGTAGGGAGCGCCGCCACCGGCGCAAGCATGAACCCATTGAAAAATTTTAGGCTGTTCGATAAAACATCTGATGTTGATGTGGCGGTAATATCACCGCACCACTTCGCTATAGGGTGGCGCTATCTGCGTATGAACAACGTTCGGCGTCTCCGGGTGGATAAACGAACACGAGTAGCTTGGGATGAACACGTTAACCGTTACATCTATTGGGGGACTATTGCTACTGACCGTCTGCTAGGGGTTTTGCCTTTCGGATTGCAGTGGTTAAAAGCAACATCAAAAATGGAAGAAATTTCGCCAACGCTAGGACATTCCGTCAATTTACGCATCTATGCGGACTATGAATCTCTCCGAGCCTATCAGCTGCAGTCCATAAGGGCACTGCGCAACTCACTTATTGGATGACAACATGCAACGCTACCTAAACACAACACAAAGAACCGTAATTTGGTTCAAAAGAGCATTCGAAGCCAATGAAATCATCGTTAAAGCTCCATTCCAGCGCAATCCTGTATGGTCCGATCGGCAGAAAAGCGCTCTTATCGACACAATTCTGCTTGAGTACCCAATTCCAGAGCTTTACATGCAGGAACTAACAGATGCAAACGGCAGTCAAACACACGTGGTTGTCGATGGCCAACAGCGCATCCGTTCTGTACTCTCATTTGTCAGCGGCGAATTTGAGCTTGACGAAGAAAGTCCTCATTGGTCTGGGCTTGCTTTTGACGATCTATCTTCTGCTGATCGAAAGAAACTATTTGAATACAACTTTGTTGTTCGCCTTCTTCCGGAAATGCCCGATGAAGAGCTTAGAGCTATTTTTCAACGGATCAATCGCAATACAGTAGTACTCAACGCTCAAGAGCTAAGACACGCCACCTACTGGGGTCCATTCATTAAGCTTATGGAAGAACTTGCAGACCTCGAATTCTGGAGCAATGCCGGTCTGTTTTCGGCAAATGACCGTCGTCGCATGCTTGATGCCGAATTTATCAGCGAAATCTCGGTTGCCATCCTCAACGGTCTCCAGAACAAGAAAAAGAATCTCGAGGAGTTTTATCAACAGTACGAGACAAACTTTGAGGAAGCCGAACATCTCAAAAGCCTTTTTATCAGAGTACTTGGCGAAATTGAGCAACTCCTTCCAGGATTGGCAAAAACTCGGTGGCGCAAAAAATCTGACTTTTATTCGCTTTTCCTCCATCTTTCGCAACACGCTAAGGAATTCCCACTTGCCTCTGAATCCCGCAACGCATTGTCACAAACATTGCTTGATTTTGCATCTGAAGTTGACGCCGTTATCAGCGATAAGCATACCAGTTGAAACTATCGATCCAGATGTTTTAGCTTACGCCAAGAGCGTCGAACGTGCTGCTTCCGACCTTGGGAGCCGGAAGGCTCGTGATACAGCCTTAGCTAATAGACTGGCGCAAGCCTTCTCCAAAGATCGCTAACCTATTTTCCTGATGCTAAAAGTCGCGCAAATCACTGCGCTGTTGCTGTTTCATAGCAAAATTTAGAAAGGATAGATTATTTTGTCCAAAGTAGTGTAGGGACAGGAGAAGGGGCAAAAACAAAAGGCACCTACCGGAAAACCGATAAGTGCCTGTTATTGGTAGACGAGGCGGGATTCGAACCCGCGACCTTTGGCTTCGGAGGCCAACACTCTATCCAGCTGAGCTACCCGTCCATATTTTTGACTTGTTTACTCAGATGAGAAAACTTGTTCAAGGATTTAAACCAAATCGGGGAAAACTGCGAGAAGAAAAACCGGCAGGCTTCCCTTTTCAGCCATTTTCCTTCTTTGTCCGCTCAAGATGCTCCTGCCACTCTATGGGGAGCATGGACTTTTTCAGGGTATTGCAGTTCTTGCAGGAGGGCACGAGGTTTTCCTTGGTCGAACGGCCGCCCCTGGCCAGAGGGACCAGATGATCCATGGTCAAGTCCTGGTAGGTCACTTTACAGCCACAGTAATGGCAGAGTCCCGATGAGGTTTTCTGCTGCCACCATCTGCTTTTCCGCAACTCCCTGGCCTTTGCCCTTTCGGCCCGGATCTCGGCATCGTCCGGGGCATCGAAATCAAAAAAGTCCCTTGCCACTTACGCCAATTCCCCCAGCAGGAGATGGCGCATTGCGCCAATGAGATAGAGGGAGCCGCCGACGACAATCAGGTCATCCTCGGTTGCGGCCTCCTGGGCGGCGATCAATGCTTCCGGCACTTTTGCAACACAGCGGGCCTTGGCTTTCTGCTCCGGGCCAAGATACTCGAGGAGCTGTTCCGGGGTGGCAGAGCGCTCGCCCTCCGGCCGGGTAAGAACCAGATCGTCGACCAGAGGAACAATCATGCCTAAGGTGAGCGGTAAATCCTTATCGATCATCGAACCCCACACGGCGATGAGTTTTCGGTAGTTAAAATTGCCCGCCAAGGTGCTTGCCAAATTTTTGACGCCGTCCGGATTGTGCGCCCCATCAAGGAGATAGCGCAGCTTCTTGCCACCGGCTTCCGCCGCCTGCCGATCAACCGAGGCAGTATATTCCTGTTCGAAGTATTCCATCCTGCCCGGCCACTTCACCTCGGCCAGGCCCATCCGGAGGTCCTGTTCTCCTGCCGCAAAGCCCAAGTTATTCAGGAGTTGCAAAACGGTAATGGCCAGGGAATCGTTTTCCGGCTGGACAAGGCTTGCCCGGCTGCTCCGCAGTCCGTCGATTGTCCTGTTACCGAGGGCCTTGCCTCCGCCCCATGACCAGGTTGAATCGGAACCCAATGAATAGTCAAATTCTTGACGGAACGTATAGAGAGGAGCCTGCCTCTCCCTGCTTACTCGCTCGATCACCGGCGCTGCTTCCGGATGAACGGCCGCCGATACGACCGGGACTCCGGCTTTGATGATCCCGGCCTTCTCTCCGGCGATCTCGGCAAGGCTATGGCCGAGATAGGCCTCATGGTCCATGCTGACACTGGTGATGACCGACACCAGAGGCGTTACCACATTGGTTGCATCGAGACGCCCGCCCATACCGGTTTCAAGCACCACGAGATCAACCTTTGACTCGGCAAACCAGAGCAGCCCCAAAGCCGTGGTGAACTCGAAGTAGGTTATCTGGTCGTCGCCAAGCACCCGGCAGATCCTCTCGCCCAATTCCGCGAAGGCGGTTTCGCTTATGTATTCGCTGCCGATCCTGAACCGCTCGCGGACGCTGCTCAGATGGGGTGAAGTGTACACTCCGACACGGTAACCAGCCCGGCCAAGCACCTCGGCAAGCGCCGCACAGACGGAGCCTTTGCCGTTAGTACCGGCAACATGGACAAATTTGAGGCTTTTCTCCGGCCTGCCGACCCGTTCGAGAAAAGACTGCATCGCCTCGAGACCCAGTTTGATCTTATGCATCTGCAGGGCATCGAGATGCGCCAGTACATCAGCGTATGTCATCTTCATATTGTGATATTTATATGGTAGCAAGGGAAAAAGTTGCGGAGCGCCTCAGGTTTTTGTCGAGATTTTTGCAAGAGTCAAATAATTGTCAACTTAGCGTAATCGAGATGCAGTGTCTTCAGGCCATGGCGGTCGAAAAAAACATCAAGGGATCGCCCTGTCGAGATTTTGGCTACAGTGCCGTTGCCGAAATATGGGTGGTTGACCTTGCAGCCTACTGAAAAATCGGCCATTTCCGGTTTTTTCTGTTTGGCTTTACGCACCGGCGAGGGTCTTTCGTCGTCTATGGATCGAAAAGCAAAAGAGTCTGTATCGCCAGTCGATCGATCCGTTATCCGCTCATACAACCCGCCGCTTATCTCATTTACAAACGGCGATATTCCTACCCGGTGGAACTGTCTGTCCTGCGTCATCAGCTGGCGCGGATAGGTCAGATAGAGATATTTTTTGGCCCGCGTCGCCGCCACATAGAGCAGTCTGCGCTCCTCTTCCCACTGCTCGCCGAACATGGCTGAGGCATGGGGGAAGCGACCTTCGGCCAGGCCGATGACAAAGACCGCTTCGAACTCCAGTCCCTTGGCCGAATGGATGGTGGATAAAACGAGCCGATCCAGCCCCTTGCCTTCTGTTGCGCCTTCTTCCGGAGGATCGAGACTGGTGTCGTCGATAAAGCTCTGCAGATCCTCGTAACCTCCCATAATGCTCTTCAACTGATCGATATCTTTTCGGCGCTTGGGAAAATCGTCGGCGTACAGCCGCTCAAAGATCGGCAGGTAATAGGCCAGCACGATCTCATACAAGGCTGCAGGGCTGTGACTCTCGGCGAGAAGATCGACAAAAAGCTGTGCCAGCCTGGCAAAAGCCTCTTTCCATGATTTTCCCGCCGGGTACGCAGCGAGTGCTTGAAAAGGATCGGCGGCAAAGGCGATGGTCGCGGAAATTTTCTGGGCCGTGGTAGGCCCGACATGCTCCAGCTGAAGCAGGATCCTGTTCCAGGACAGGGTATCCTGGGGATTGACCAGCACCCGCACAAAGGCGATCATATCCTTCATGTGGGCCGACTCGGTGAGTTTCAGGCCACCCCGCTTCTCGTAGTCGATACTGGCCGAAGCAAACTCCAGCTCCAGTTTATAGGAATGATAACTCGAGCGGAAAAGTACAGCGATATCATGCGGTTTAATATCCTGCGCCAGCAGCTTGCGCACGGTTTTGACGACGAAGGAGGCCTCCTCCCGCTCATCCATACCGGCAAATACCATCGGCCGCAGCTCGCCCTCGCGCCTGGTGAAGAGAGTTTTGGTATATTTTTCCGTGGCGCTTCTGATGATATCGTTGGTAAAGGAGAGAATCGGCTGGGTCGAACGGTAGTTTTCCTCCAGCTTGATTATCCTGGTATTGGCGAAAACCTTGGGAAACCGCATGATATTGTAGAAATCCGCGCCCCTGAAAGAATAGATCGACTGGGAATCGTCGCCCACCACCATGATATTTTCATGGGTGTCGGCGAGCAGGCGGATAATATCGGCCTGGATGAGATTGGTATCCTGGTATTCATCGACCATGATGTGGGAAAACCGCTCGGAGATGATTCGCCGGACATCCGGTGCTTCGGCAAGCAGCCGCTTCCAGTTGACCAGCAGGTCGTCGTAGTCCATCAACCCGTGATCGTACTTGAATTCCTGATAATGTTTGTGCAGGGTGACAATATCCGGCAGATGTTCGGCGAGATGGGCGAACTGAGCCTGTATCAGGTCCTCGAGGCCGATCGATTTGTTGATCGAACCGCTGATCATGTTGATCACCGCCCGTTTCGAGGGAAAGCGTTTATCCTGTTTCCCGAGCCCCAGCGAGGACTTCAGCAGATTGATAATCCCCTCGGCATCGGACCGGTCGATGATGGTAAAGGATGAGCCGAAGCCGATCTGTGCGCCGTGCCGCCTGAGCAGCATGTTGGCGACGCCGTGAAATGTTCCGCCGACCACCCGGTTGCAGTTCTCATTGAGCAACCTGCCGGCCCGCCATAACATCTCCTGGCTGGATTTTCTGGTGAAGGTAAGCAGAAGAATCGACTCCGGGGCGACACCCTGGTCGACAAGATGGGCGACCCTGTACACCAGTGTCCTGGTCTTGCCGCTTCCGGCCCCCGCGATAACCAGTACCGGGCCTTCCGTCGTGGTCACTGCCTCGTATTGCGACTCATTCAGTTCCTGCAGATTCACTTTTCCGGAGGTGAGGCCGGAAGTTTGACAATTTCGGTCATTTTTCATGGCGGCTACTTTAACACAGGGACGTGCCGCTCGCAACGTCGGTTGACAAATTTGCTCACGCTGGTATAGTACCCTACCGAATCCCCTGTAGTTTATGGCTCTTCACCCAACGACGAACCGAGACAATCCAATGACAATCACCATGGCGAACACTGCATTGACAACTCTTCTGAGCAAAGAAAAACTGGCGGAAATCTTCCCCAAAGAGAGGGCAAATGAGTTTTTTGAAGCCCTCTTCGGAGACGCCGATGAAGGCGCCTACGATATAGCGCTGGCCTACCGAGAACTCAAAGGCAACACTCTGGTCATGGACCTGCAACTGCATCAGAGACCGAACCGATGCCTGGCCTGCAACCTCACCCAGGGGCTTCCCCAGGTTTTTTCCCGGCATCCGGTTATCAATGTCAAGGGATTAGTCAAGGATATCGAATCCTTACTCGGGGATACGTACCGGTGCCCCAGCTGGTCGCTTGGCTATACCGAGCAACAAAGCCGGTCACTGCACGTTATCCCTTTGAAAATAGTTCTGGAAAAGGCTGAATAAAGTCTTTATCTGGCTGCAAACGCAAAAGGCCGACTTTTTTAAAAAGTCGGCCTTTTGCATTTCGTTTGTACCGAAAAGAACCGGTCTACTCGACCGCAACCCTTGATCGTCCTTCGGCCTTGGCGTGATAGAGGATGTCATCGGTTCGCTCCAACCACTGTCGCAGCGATTCTTGAGCCTTCAGCTCGGACATGCCGATGCTTATCCCCAGCTTGGTGGTATCGTCGGCCCAGACATCAAGCTCATCGACTGCAATACATAACCGCTCGGCCAGAATTCTACCGTTTTTAAGATCGGTGTTGTCGAGGACCAGAAGGAATTCATCGCCACCCATCCGCACCAGAAGATCGGTCGATCGAACGGCCCCTTTCAATACTGAAGCAACAGCCTTCAGCACCTCGTCGCCCTTCTGGTGCCCGAGATTGTCGTTGATGTTCTTGAAACGGTCCAGATCCATTGAAATCATCGACAGAGGGTTCTTATACCTGCGTGCACTGTCCATCATCCCATGAATGCGCTCTTCAAAAACCCGCCTGTTGGCAAGGCCGGTGAGCGGATCGTTGCTGGCGCGCTCAAACAGATCCTCGTATTCGAGCCCTCGCCGCAGACAATCGGCAAGTACTTCCAGGGAATAATTTACCAGATCGATCTCCTCGTGAGCAAGTTCATGTCCCTCTTTCAGGATCAGGAAAATTCCCGCATCGTCCGCCGATTCAAAAATCCATTTGTAGGCATACCGGCCGTTCTTTATCGAATACGAGCCCTTGAAAGGCACCTTTTCTTCGATCAATTCTTCTGCAAATTCAATGGCCTTACGTCGCTGAGGACCGTGCCCCGAGCAGAACAGGTGACGTTTTTTGCGAATGTTGTTGTTATAGCCGATAAGTTCATGGCTTACGAGCGGCATCAGCCAGACCGAATAGGCTTCGATCATCCCGCTCAGACTGAGCTCACCCGCCATTCTGGCATGCAGTTTGTTAATGAGATCAAGCCGTTCTGACTGTTTCTTCAAATTACCAAGCTCAACCATAACCTTCTCCAACTCGACCTGATGCAGGAGCGGTGTGGAGATTTGCGGTTCTTTTGTCGAGGTAGTCATGACTGATATCCCTAATATATAAACATTTCTAAACTGGGTTTGTTTCTATCTGTTCTTCTTATCGACTTGCCCGGCAAAATTCTTTACTGGAAAACCGATGTTTTTATTTAAGCATTTTCCATGCCATCAGGCGATAAATAGACGATCAATCTTGCTTTTCAGCCTTTCTCTTACTGATTTTCCGGACGAAACACTCCCGACGTCAATTCATGTCCTGCCGATGAAACAAATTATTCTGATCACAGGCCAGACTTCCGTGACATATGACAAAATATTGACACCACCCGGCCAAGAAAAATCTTTGACATTTGTTTGAGCAGACAGTACTCCTCATGACTGTCACAACCCTGAGCGTAAGTCACAACACATGATCTGCAGAAACATGACATCCTTCTCACTCCAACAGAAAATCGGTCAGCTCTTTCTCCTTGGTTTTGCCGGAGACGCCCTTACTCCCGAACATCCGGTTGCAACCGATATCGCCGAAGGAAATCTCGGCGGAGTGATCCTCTTCGATCGGTTGCTCGCACAAGGAAAAGATACCAATAATATTGTCAGCCCCGATCAGATAGCCCGGCTTACCGAGGATCTGCAGCTCATGGCGGGAGGCGGACTCCTTGTCGCCGTCGACCAGGAAGGCGGCAAAGTCAGCCGTTTCAAAAAAGAAAGAGGATTCCCGGTCACTGCCGGAGCAGCCCAGCTGGGCGGCGCGCCCGACCTCCGTCTTACTGTTGAAAGCGCCCGGCAAACTGCACGAATGCTCAAACAGGCGGGAATTAATTTCAACCTGGCCCCGGTGGTCGATCTCAATGTCTACCGGGAAAACCCGATCATCGGCCGGTATGACCGCAGCTTTTCCGCCGAGGCTTCCATCGTCGCCGCCCATGCCGCCGCCTGGATAGCGGAACACCGGCGAGAGGGAATCCAGAGCTGTATAAAACATTTTCCCGGCCACGGCAGCTCCCGCACCGATTCGCATCTCGGCTTTGCCGATATAACCACGACCTGGCAGGAGGACGAACTGGAACCCTACCGGCTGCTTCTCAAGAAAGGACAAGCCGAGGCGGTGATGGTCGGCCACCTTTTCAACAAAAAATTCGACAAGGCCTATCCGGCGACGTTATCCGCCATGACTCTCCAGTCACTCCTCCGGGGGAGTTTAAACTTTCGCGGGATGATTGTTTCCGACGATATGCAGATGAAGGCGATCACCAGCCGCTATGGCCTGGAAGAAGCTTGCTGCAGAGCTCTCGCCGCCGGGGTCGACCTTCTTATCGTCGGCAACAACCTCGATCACGATCCTCACATCTTCGGCAAATTGAAATCGGCCGTCCTGACGGCGATAGATCGGGGAAAGTTGTCGGAAAAAAGAGTAGATGAAGCCTGGAGCATCATCCGGAATTTCAAAAAATCATTAGTGAGAAACAATGCAACAAGATAACGAAACCTCCACCACGCATTCAATTGTTGTCGGCTATCTTCTCTGGATTCTGGGATTTCTCGGGGCCCACCGTTTCTATTACGGCAAACAGTTGTCGGGAACGCTCTATTTTTTCACTCTGGGCCTGTTATTTATCGGCTGGATAGTCGATCTTTTTCTCATTCCGGCCATGAACAGGGAGGCCGACATCCGCTACCACCAGGGGAAAATCGACTTCAATGTCGCCTGGCTGCTTCTCGCCTTCCTCGGGCTCCTCGGAATACATCGGATGTATATGGGGAAATGGCTTACCGGCCTGCTCTATCTTGTAACAGGCGGACTGTTGGGAATCGGCTACATCTACGACCTCTGGACGCTGAACGACCAGATAAGTCTGGCAAATGCCAGCCTCCGCCGGGAGGAACGGCGATAATCGCCGATATCTGTTTAAAAAGAGTGAGGAGCGTTTCAACCGAGAAATTTACCCACGATATTCGATAACTCGCGCATACTGATCGGTTTCATGCAGTATTCGGCAATCCCTGCCGCTATGGCCGCATCCTTGGATACCTGATCGGAGTAACCGGTGATGAGAACGATGGGAATATCCGGCCGGTATTTCTTCACCTCCGCACTCAATTCAAGCCCGGTCAGCTCCGCCATGGTCAAATCGGTCAGCAACAGATCAAATTTACCCGGATCCCTGGCGAACAACTCGATAGCCTCCTTCGGCGAAGTTTTGCCGACCACGGTATAGCCGAGGCTCTGCAGAATCTCGCCCGTGACCTGCACCACCTGCTCTTCATCGTCGACCAGAAGGATAGTGCCCGATCCGCTCCTCAGATCGCCAAGAGAAACCACCTGCTCAATGCCCGGCTCTTTTCGGGCGAGCGGCAGATAAACCCGGAAGATCGACCCTTTGTCGACCTCACTTTCGACCTTGATAAACCCGCCCTGCCGGCTGATGATGCCATGGACCATGGCCAACCCCATGCCGGTACCGCTGGTTTTCTCTTTGGTGGTGAAATAGGGCTCGAAAATCCTCTCGATCATTGTTTCTTCAATGCCTGCTCCGGTATCGGCGACACTCAGTTCCAGCCAATCCCTGCCGTCTCCGGTCGGCGGTGCGGGACCCAGTTTGACTGTGAGCGTGCCATGCCTGCCGGTCATGGCATGGGCGGCGTTGGTGCAAAGGTTGATGAGCACCTGATGGATCTGGACAGGGTCGATATAGACCCTGCCGCAATGTTCGTCGATCTCTTCCCTGATCACGATCGTACTCGGCAGAGTGGCCCGCATCAACTTCATCACCTCTTTTATTATGGGATGAATGTAAAGCAGCACCTCCTTCTTCTCGATGCTTCTGGAAAAAGTAAGGACTTGTTCGACCAGCGATTTTGCTCGTTTGGCGGCTTTCAGAATCTCTTCCAGATAGTCGTAAACCGTCTGGTCGCCAATACCGTCCTGTTTCATCTTCAGGCGAATGATTTCCGTGTATCCCATAATCGGCGTCAGGACATTGTTGAAATCATGTGCCACCCCGCCCGCCAACGTGCCGATGGCCTCCATCTTCTGGGTGTGCCGCAGCTGCCGCTCGAGCCGGTATTGTTCGGTCACATTCTGGGCAATGCCGATGATCCCCGAGACTCCGCCGGATCGATCCTTGACCGGTGAAGCGGTTATGTCGAAAACGGTTTCATCGCCATCCGCCCCGAAAATCCCGGTCTTTTGCGTACTCGATTCGATAGCACCGGATGCAAGGCATCGCTGGAAAGCACAGGAAGTGCATTTTTCACTTTTTGAACAGAAAATTTCATGACAGCTTTTGCCCAGGGCATCCGGATACCGCTCGTGCGTCACCTTGTTGACCCACTGGGCTTTCATGTCTCTGTCAAAGAGTACCATGATACCGCTGAACCCTTCGACAATAGCTCTTTTCTGCGCTTCACTCTCAAAGAGAGCATCGAGTACTTCCTGTTTGTTGTTCGAGTTCAATTTTGTTTGCTCGTCTTTTTATACTGTTTCAATACCGACACCAGGCAGGACTCAGTCACGCCTGGTAAGCCTTTTTCACTGATTGTATCATCTTGTCAGGCATTACACCAATGCACTGTAAAAAAAATCCCGCCCTCGCCCAAGTGAAACTCCAGGGCATTCAGACCTGGTTATACTTGACTCTTGCGGGCATATTCATTATTTATTTTCCAGCCGGTTATTTGCCGGAAACAAGTGATAGATATTTACCATGAAGAATTATGCAATGATACTCAAAACCAAAAACCAGCCGCAGGAAACGCCGGAGAGACCGGACATCGACTACCCCTGCATCTGGGTCTACAAGGTAATCGGCGAAGACAGCGCCCTCTTGAGAGAAATCATCACCACGGCCTGCGCACCTCTCGATGTTACTGTAAGTCTTTCCCACTCGAGTTCCAAAGGAAAATACCATAGCCTGAATGCCGAACTTCTGGTACCCGATGAAGATTTCAGATTGAAGATATACGAATCATTAAGAAACAATCCCGCCGTTAAAATAGTACTCTGATAAAAAAAAATACAATGAAAACTGAAACGAACGAGCAAAAACCGCAGCTTCTTGCAGTGCTCCGGGAGGCCGTCGGCATAGTCCAGATGATTCTGTTCAAGGAAATTCGAAACAACCTCGCAAAAAAGAGACCGGGCTTCGACTCTGTCCATCTCTCCATGTTGGCCGGCTCCATCACCAACGAAGTATTCGGTACCCGGAATCCTGAAGAAAAATTTGCCCGCTTTCGAACTGAACACCGGGCAGACATTGAACAGGAATTGCTGAGTCTGAAAAACGAGATGCCAAAACTCTGCGAAAATATAACCGATGCCTTGCGCATCCAGACTCTCTGCGACCGCCAGGAGGGAGTCGACAGTTCGCAGACCCTCGCTCTGGCCAAAGATTTCGGCATCCTCGTCGAGGATCGGGAAGTACCCCTTCCCTCTTTTTTTATGACGCAGATCAGAGAACTCGGGGAAGAGCACAAGCTGGTAGTTCCGCCGGCACAGATCACCCCTGCACAGGACAACGTCATTGTGCACTGACCGGCTTACCGAACACAGGTTGCCGGGAATCCTGCATACATTCGTTTACAAAAAATTCATCGCATTCGCACCCGGATTATCCCTCGTACCGAGTTGCAGAGAAAGACCGCATCCGCCCCCCTCACATCCTGCTCGGTCAGCACCTTCTCAAACACCGGCACCGCCTTGTCCGCAAGCAGTACTCCACGCATAATTCCCGACAACAGGCCACAGGAGACCGGAGGAGTTGCATAGTGACCGGCGGCATAAATAATAATGTTGGTGATGCAGCCTTCCGTCACCTCTCCCTGTTCATTTACAAAAAGAAAGTCATAGAGACCATCCGCCTGCGCCTTCTCAAAAGCATTGTCATAGAGACTGCGCATGGTTGTCTTATGGAAACACCATGGGGCTTTGGTGTCCACCGGTCTCTCAAAAAAATCGGCAACCGGCAGATCTTTTTCTACGACAGGGCCGGGTTCCGGAGAAAGTTCAAGGCAGAGCGGCGGGCCACACCGGCTTGAAGTATGGGAAAGCTGCCCGTCTTTTGCCAGCACAAGACGCACCCGAAAAAACCCGTCGGAAAAATTCTTCTCCAGTTCCTTCAACTGATTTCGTATAAGGTCGAGGGAACAGGAAAATTTAAAAAATTTCGCACCATCTTCAAGACGCTGCAGATGTTCTTCAAGCAGCCGGTATCCTTGACCGTGCTGCCAGAGCATGGTCTCAAAGAGCTGGAATTCCGGTTGAGAATGAGTCAGGAATCTTCCTTTCAATAAAGACTCACACCATTCCTCTTCCGGCACGGAATCATAGGTTATGCCGGCTCCGATCCCCATTTCCCCGACTTCCCCCTGCAACCGCACGGTTCGGATGGGGACATTGAATACGGCCGACCCGTCCGGTCCGAAATAGCCGATCGCGCCGGTGTATACCCCGCGTCGGCTTTTTTCCAGCTCGTCGATGATCTGCATCGTCCGGATCTTCGGCGCCCCCGTTATCGAGCCGCAGGGAAAGAGTGCCCGGAACAACTCGGTAAGGCTGAGATTCTGCATTGCCGCTGTCGTCGTAGTCGCTTTCACCGTCGATGTCATCTGCAGAAGGCTCTCATAGGACTCCACGTCAAAAAGCGAATCGACAAAAACCCGGCTCCGGCCACGGTCACGGCCATGCATCAATCGGCCGAGATCGTTGCGCACGAGGTCGACGATCATAACGTTTTCACTGCGATTTTTGATATCGTTATGGAGAAACACGGTGTTGCTCGATTCTTCCCGGCTGTTTCTCCCTCGCGGGGCGGTCCCCTTCATCGGCCGGGCGGTTATCTCGGCACCTTTCTTGCGAAAAAACAATTCCGGCGAAAACGACAGTGTCCGCTCCTGTTTATTACGAATATACGCTCCGTATGCAACGGATTGATTCCTGCGCAGTACCTTATAGAGACTCTCGGGCGAGCCATCGAAGCCAAAGAGCAGTTTCATGGTGTAGTTTACCTGATAGGTGTCGCCTGCGCCTATGTAAAGGCGCACCACATTCAGCGCATCGATGAACTCCTGCTTTGCCATGTTGGCGTGGATGCCCTTGATCGCATACCCATCCTGGATAAGCCTGCGACTGGAATCGAACGGAAAATTATTTTCTCCCGTATGATGGTCAAACCTCAAGGGTTTTAAAAAAACCCCAAGATCTGCCAGCGTCACTCCGGCATCGGTAAAGAGATCGCTTTTACCATCGATGCCCCCTTCGAGCATCGCCCCGAACTCATACCCCACCCAGCCGGCCAGATAGAAACCATCCGTCAACCGCTGCTGGAGAGTTTCAAGATAACCGAGAAGGTCGTCCCCGCCCCGGCATATCAAGCGATCCAAGGGCTTAACAAAAAGTAACGACTCGACATTTTCGTGGTCCGGGCGGGAAGTGTCGAGAAAAACAAACTCCTCCTGCCGGGCAAGAAAACCCAGTAAACTGTCCAGCTCCGAATCTCGTATTCCCACCATTAATGTATCCTCTGAAAACTCAAATGTAGTCTTGATCCTTCTGATACCCTACATTCATGCCAGTGACAAGCGCCTGACTATTAATTGGTTTTATTTATGATACCAATAAACAATTCTCATCCATTGCAACACCCTTGTAAGTAGCATATAGTAGGCGGGTGAAAAATATCGCTGAATTGATTGTATTTCGGTGAATATTCGACTACAATCTCCGGGTATTTCTTACGCAATTTTCTAAGTCCCGCGGATTATTTAATACTATTTTGTCAGTTTTCGCCACGTTGCTGGCACAACTCAAAGTAATAATTAAGGAGAACAAATCATGTCGCGAAAGATGGTTACGATTGACGGCAACCAGGCATGCACGCATGTCGCTTATGCCACCAGTGAAGTTATCACTCTCTACCCCATTACACCATCCACCCCGCTGGCTGCCGAGGCAGATTCCAAATCGGCCGGTCTGCAGAAGAATATCTGGGGAACCATCCCCATGGTCAACCAGATGCAGTCCGAAGCAGGTGTCGCAGGCTCGATCCATGGCTCCCTTACTACCGGCGCCCTCTGTACGACTTTCACCGCATCCCAGGGCCTGCTGTTGATGATCCCCAACATGTACAAGATTGCCGGTGAACTTACCCCGACAGTATTCCATGTCACCGCCCGGGCAATCGCCTGTCAGGGCCTGTCGATCTTCGGCGATCACAGCGATATTTATTCCATCAGACAAACCGGCTGGGGCATGCTCTGTTCCCAGAACGTGCAGGAAGCCATGGACATGTCGCTGATTGCGACCCAGGCGACTCTTGCTTCCCGCATTCCTTTCGTCCATTTCTTCGATGGTTTCAGAACCTCCCATGAAATCCAGAAGATCGAAGAGGTGAGCTACGATCAGATGAGCGCCATGATCGACGAGGAGCTGATCTTCGAACACCGCCACCGGGCTCTCTCTCCCGACCACCCAACCATCCGCGGCACCGCCCAGAATCCGGATGTCTATTTCACCGGCCGTGAGACAGTCAACAAATATTACAATGCCGTGCCGTCAATCATCCAGGAGACCATGGACAAGTTTGCCGGAATCGCCGGCCGTCAGTACCATCTCTTCGATTACCATGGCGCCCCCGATGCGGAAAACGTAATCGTCATGATGGGATCCGGTTGCGAGACAGCTGCCGCCACTATCGATTATCTCGTTTCCCAGGGCGAGAGGGTCGGCATGGTGATAGTTCGTCTGTACCGCCCGTTCGACTGCAAGGCCATGGTCAACAGCCTGCCCTCGACCGTTGAAAGAATTACCGTTCTCGACCGCACCAAAGAGCCCGGCGCTGCAGGCGATCCTCTGTATCTCGATGTCCGCGCAGCTGTCGGCGAGGCTTCCGAGAACAATACCACTATCTATCCACCGATCATTCTGTCGGGAAGGTATGGATTGGGATCCGCCGAATTCACCCCGGCTATGGTCAAGGCGGTATTCGACAATATGAACGACATGGCTCCGAAGAACAAATTCTGTGTCGGACCGCATGACGATGTAACCTTCTCCAGCCTGAGTTACGATCCGGCCTTCAGCATTGAAGGTCAGGATGTATACCGGGCCATGTTCTATGGTCTCGGTTCCGACGGCACCGTCGGCGCCAACAAAAACACCATCAAGATTATCGGCACCGAAACCGAGAACTCGGCACAGGGTTATTTCGTCTACGACTCGAAAAAATCCGGCTCGATCACCACCAGCCATCTTCGTTTCGGCAAAAACCCGGTGGTCGCCCCGTACCTGATCAATAAGGCAAACTTCATCGCCTGCCATAATTTCACCTTCCTCAATCAGGTCGATATGGTCGGCAATCTTGAAGAAGGCGGAACTTTCCTTCTCACTACTCATTTTGACAAGGACACCGTCTGGAATGAACTTCCTGCGAAAGTACAGCGGGATCTCATCGCCAAAAACGCCAAATTCTACATTATCGATGCCGTCTCCCTCGGCCTTGCCCTTGGTCTTGGCGCCCGCATCAACATGATCATGCAGACCGCCTTCTTCCTGATCTCCGGCATCCTGACCCAGGAAGAGGCAATCGCGGCGATCAAAAAAGCCATCAAGAAGACCTACGGCCAAAAAGGCGACAAGGTCGTCGAGATGAACTATGGCGCCGTCGATGCAGCTGTCAAGAACATTACCCAGGTGCAACTGAAAGATGCCGTGGACGGCAAGGCAATCCCGCCGGTAGTACCGGATCATGCACCGAAGTTCGTCAAAGATGTCACTGCCAGGATCATCGAGGGAAAGGGCGCTCAACTGCGAGTCTCCCAGATTCCTGCGGATGGAACATGGCCTACCGCCACCACCCAGTATGAAAAGCGTAATATCGCGGTTTCCGTGCCGCAGTGGCTGCCGGAGAACTGTATCCAGTGCGGCCAGTGCGCCCTGGTTTGCCCCCATGCCGCCAACCGGATCAAGATTGTTCCGGAACTGACCGGCGCCCCGGAGGCTTTCCTCGCCAAAGAAGCTGTCGGCAAGGGATTCAAAGGACAGAGCTTTACCCTGCAGATCTTCACGGAAGACTGCTGTGGCTGCACCCTCTGCGTCAGTGTCTGCCCGGCTAAAGTCAAGGCCCTGGAGATGATTCCAAACTCCGAGGAAGTGAGAACCGTTCAATCGAAAAACGTAGCATACTTCTTGAGTCTTCCGGAAATCAATCCCGCCGATATCAATGTGGCCACGGTCAAGGGCAGTCAGCTGATGCAGCCCCTCTTCGAGTTCTCCGGCGCCTGTGCCGGGTGTGGCGAGACACCGTATATCAAGCTCATCACCCAGCTGTTCGGCGACCGGATGTACATCGGCAATGCGACCGGTTGTTCTTCGATCTATGGCGGCAACCTGCCGACTACCCCGTACTGCAAGCGCGCCGACGGGCGTGGACCTACCTGGGCAAATTCCCTCTTCGAGGATAATGCCGAGTTCAGCGCCGGAATGCGGACAACCGTCAATAAACTTGGCGGACAGGCAGGCGAACTCTTAAATGCGGCCGCAACTGCAGGTCTGGTCAAGCAGGAACTGGCAACCTCGATCCTCAAGGCGGTCCAGGTCACCCAGATGGATATTGAAGCCCAGAGAACTCGCATCGATGAACTCAATGCCGTCCTGCTGAAGAGCACAGATCCTATCGCCAGAAGACTTCTCCACCTCACCGACTTCCTGACGAAAAAATCGGTCTGGGCCTTCGGCGGCGACGGCTGGGCATATGATATCGGGTATGGCGGACTCGACCATGTCCTGGCATCGGGCGAGAATGTCAATATTCTTGTCATGGACACCGAGGTGTACTCCAATACCGGCGGTCAAATGTCAAAATCCACACCCCGTGCGGCAACCGCCCAGTTCGCAGCCGGCGGCAAGAAAATGCCCAAGAAGAACATGGGGATGATCTTTGCCACCTACGGCAATGTCTATGTTGCCCAGATCAGCATCGGCTCCAATCCGGCCCAGGCAATCAAGGCAATCGCCGAGGCCGAGGCCTATGACGGTCCATCCCTGATCATTGCATATGCCCATTGCATCAACCACGGCATCAACATGGCATTGGGGCTTGAGCAGCAGAAAAAAGCAGTGGCCTGCGGCCATTGGCCGCTGTACCGTTTCAATCCCGATCTGGAAGCACAGGGTAAAAACCCGTTGATTATCGATTCGAAAGAACCGACCATCACCTTTGACGAGTATGCCCTTGGGGAAAACCGCTACCGTACCCTGAAGCGGGTCAATCCCGGCATGGCCGATCAACTCATGGCCGAATCACAAAAGGATGTGCTGAAAGGCTGGAAATTCCTGAAGAGCCTTGCCGGAGCCCTTGAGCCTGCGGCAACGGAAGAACAGAACTAGTCATCTTTTCCCTCTCTGTTCGAACCTTCTCCGGTTTCGAATAGAGAGGCTTGCAACAACAATAAAAAAGGCCGAGTGGAATACATTCCACTCGGCCTTTTTGTATGTTGATCAGGGCAGGCTTATTTTTTCTCGACTCCGGTTTCCGCTTTTTTTCGCTCCGTCTCCGCCTTCAATTCCTCATATTCCTTGATCGACTGCAAAACGGTTTCATCCTGCCGTGCCTTCATCTCGGCGACTTTGGCCTTGATCTTCTCTTCTTTAATCTTTATGGCTTGCGCACCAAAAAGAGTAGCCGCAAGGTACTTGAAGGAGAACAGCATCAATTCGACATCGTCATCCTTGATTTTTTGAATAGTCTCTTCATCGAGTTCATAGGTGTCGAGAAAGGAACTTTCAAAGACAAATTTGCGGAAGGTGGCGATATCGGTGGAGGCCATGAAAAACATCCGTTTTGCCTGCTCGGACAAGGTTGCCTGAATACCGAAGGATTTGCGGCGCATTACCAGACGCAGCCACTCCTTATTCATTTCATCCCTGACATCGACACCCTGGTCGGCCCGCCACTCGCGAACGGTCCATTCCTTATCTTCCTCGAACCCTTTGCAATGGTCTTCCTTGACGGTAAAGAAAAACTTCTCTTCCTGGGAAGTGTTTTCATTGCCGTCGGCATCCCGTGTGCCGCCTTCATGGAAGTCGGCCATTCCTACCGGATAATACCTGCAGGCACTCGGCCTGTCGGTATACACGGTACAGCCTTCAGGAGTGACAAAAGGACATTTATTGTCTTCCTCGCGCAGCTTGATCATCACCCCCGGCATATCGGTTTTTTCCAGATAGGTCGGTTGAGTATACTTGTGGAGGAATTCATATGCCGGAATGCCCAACCGCCTGGTCAACTGCAGAATGTCGTAGGGAGTGAGGACAATCTTGATTCCACCGCAGCAGGCAGTAAAGCATCGTACGCCGGGATGGCAACGGAACTTCAGTTTGCTGTCTAAAGTGAGTTTGACGGGAACAATGGACGATGGATTTTTTTCTTTACCGAAGATGGTTTTTTCTTTGGTGTTTTCTGCTTCCTTATTCATTACATCACCTGAAATATATATTGAGGTCGAAACCCAGCGAGATGGGATTAGTTTTTAAGGTTACCCATATTATACATCACCGTCTGTTGTGTAAACCTATTTCACCATAAGTCGGACGCTTTGTCTCAAGAGAACGGGTAAGAGAAAGGCCCGGCAAATAATTCGCAAGTCTTAATTGCGCTTCTCTCTTGCAGTTTTGGCGTATTAATCGTATAAGTCTGCTTGCTCAGTGTTAGATTTTCTCCTATTTCAGTATACCGGGCAGCCGGTAGAAAAAGGTTTTAAAAGAATGAAATTGTTCAGCCGTCCGATAGATTTATCCGGAGTCAGAACCGTTGTGTATCACCTTCCCGATGGACCTGCACTTGCCCTGAAGATTGAAGGCATCGAGGAGTATCTTGATCTCGAGCTCGAACTCGGTCATGTCTGCGATACTTCCGATATAGATGGAGTGCTCCATTTTTTCCCGAAAGGCAACGCCTGATTCAACTCTCCCTGCCCGAAGCACTCGACCTCTATTGCGACAGCCATATCCACACCCGCCTCTGTGGTCATGCCACAGGTGAAATGGAGGAATATGTCCAGTCCGCAATCGCCAAAGGACTCAGGAAAATTATATTCCTCGAGCACATGGAGGAAGGCATTCTCTGTCATTCCGACACCTGGCTTTCAGAGGATGCGTTCGATTACTATTTTTCCGAAGGCCGGCGACTGCAGGACCTTTATGGCAGGCAACTCGAGATAGGTCTTGGCGTTGAATGCGGTTTCAATGCGGACCGCGCAGGGACTCTCCGGACACGCCTTAAGAGACGGCAGTGGGACTGTATCGGCGTCTCCTGCCATTTCCTGAAACTGCCCGGAATGCGAGAGCACCTCAACCTGTTCAGCAGGAAAGAGGAGAATACCCGGCTCGCCAGGCAGTTCCAACCGGAAATGCTGCTGGATCTCTATTTTCGTACTCTGCATGAGGCCGTCCGACAACTTCCGGGGACGATGCTGTGCCATCTTGACGGGGCCCTGCGGTTTGTCCCGGAGACCACGCTCACCGAGGCCCATTACCGGTTGATCGAGCAACTGCTTCAGACGGTGAGTAAAAAGGGAATGGCTCTCGAGCTCAACACCTCCGGGATTACAATCCGCCGAGAACCCTTTCCGACGGGCCGGATCCTCTCTCTTGCTCTTGCATACAACATTCCACTGATACTTGGCTCGGATGCTCATCGGCCGGCTGATGTCGCCCGTCATTTTGCCGATATCTGCCGGTTCATCCCTTCAGAATCTTGTCCATAGCAGCGCCCAGACTGCCCGCGTTAAATGGCTTGTGAAGAATGGCATTGACCCCGACAGCCATCGCCGCATCGTTATCCTGACTCTCATTCTGAGTTGTAACCATAATGATCGGAAGAATTTTCGCGGAGTATTTTTCCCGTATTTTTTCCGAGAGCTGGATGCCGGTCATCTCGGGCATGTTGAGATCGGAAAGCACCATAAGCGGCTTTTCCGTCCGCAGCCATTCGAGTGCCGAGGCAGGAAACTCAAACAACACAGGGTCATAGCCCAGTTCATGCAAGGTGGCCTTGTAGATATTGAGTATCATCCGCGAGTCGTCCACAGCCACTACCTTCGGCCGTACGCCGAGTTCTTCTTTCCCGGTTATTTTCTTGGCAAAATCATTTTTCCCGGCCTGGATCAGCAACTTGTGATAATGATCCCGGATATCCTTATGGGTATGGGGGAGATAGACCAGCGCCAGTTCCTGGAACACCTCGTCATCGGTAAGAAACACAAAGACATTGTCGACCTGCGCGTTGACTATAATCTTGGCAATATGTCTTGCGTCTTTTTCCGGTCCTCGCAGCAGGTTTTTAATGCCCGCGCCAAGAATCGGCGAAAAATTACGATCAATTGCCCTTGCTGCAGCGATACATACGTGATCCTCCGGATCGGTCAAACCGGCCGTAAGGGTGTATGCGCCCTTTTTGAGCGGTAAAAGAGCGAGTGCCTCATAGGCGGCAAACCGGACATTGGCGCTCTTTGGCTCGTTGCCGAGCAGCTTTCGAATCGGAGTGACCGCCGATTCATCGCCGATATCACCCAGCACGTTCAAGGTATGGATGCGAAAATCGGGATCGTCATGGAGCAGGTTGTCAATCAGGATCGGCACCGCTTTCGGGCCGATCCTCACCAGTTCGGTTTTGGCGAAGGTCCGCATATGGGCATAATGCGACCGGATCGTATCGTTGAGTTTTTCGAGGGAAATCTGATCCTGAACCTCGGAAAAGATGGAGAGAATCAGGTAGTCGATTTCATTATCGGTTCCCATTCTTTCCGCCAGGCGATGCATCGCCGAGGGCGTTCCGACCTGACCGAGCGCCTGAACCGCGGCCATGATAAGTTCACGATTGGCGGCATACAGGTAGTCGGTCAGGGTGTTTATTGCTTCAGGGTCACCAATGAGACCAAGGCTTTCTATGATATTGAGTATCTCCGCATCGTCTTCCGAGGCGGCTATGAGGTCAAGAAGGACAGAGGTCGCCTCTTCCAGCCGCAGCTCTCCCACCAATCTGATAAGTTCGGATTTATCCCCAATGGTCGGCGAGCCAAGGAATGCTATCAGCTTCTCGGGATAGGCAAGAAGGATGGAAAGCATGGTCTCGCGAATGATCGGCATCTCCTCGGCGACTTCGGCCTGGTGTTTCAGCAGATATATGAAAAGCGGTACGGAAAATTCGGCATCGGCTCTGGTCAGGAAATAAATCAACCGATTCCGGCTCTTCTGATCGACATCCCGGATATGCGCTAAGACGAGTTGTGCCTTGAGCAAATCACCGGTTTTAATGTTATCCTGGATTTCCTCAATCATGTGTTGCGGATTCAGATCAGCCATATGTATTTCATTACTCCTTCCTTAAATAGAATAGCTTCTGACCGGAACAAGTCTCAGTCTCACAATTCGTTTATCATAGCACGTGCAATAATGGTTTGTCGAATTTTGAATTCCAACGGGCTCTTCCCTTGGAATACTCCTCAGGATACCGGCAACCAGTCCGCTCCTATCCGCCGGATGACATTAAAGCCTCCGGGTAATACCAGATTGTTTTTCAGACCTGCGTAATCGAGAAAAACCTGGATCTCAAAGGATCTTGATCCGGCATTGCAAAAGACAATCAGGGTCTTTTCGGTGGACAATTCCCGATATCTGTCCCGCACCTGCTCGTAGGGCAGCGAGGCCCAGAGTCCGCTGCCGAACCTCTCGACAAACGGTGCCGCCTGTTTTGCATGGCGAACATCGACTACCTGCCAATCCGGATGAATCGAAGGTTCGGCCATCCAGGCGAAAAAATCCTCCATGCCGATCTGCCGCATTCGTCCGGCGCAGAGATTGTCGGCGATATAGGCAGCGGCGTTGATCGGATCGATCGCCGTAGAAAACGGGGGAGAATAGGCCATTTCTATATTGCCGAAATCGTCTATGGTGGCACCACTGCTGATCGCCACAGCCGCCGCATCTATCCGTGCCGACAAGGCATCGTTCATCGGCCCCGTCCCCTGCAAGCCCAGCACCTTCCTGGTCTTGCGGTCGAAGATCAACTCCAGGCAGACGATATCCTGTCCGGGATAGAAATGTGCCCTGTCCGAGGGTGAAGAAAGGGAAAATTCCGCCTCGAAACCTTCGGCGCGGGCTGTTTCCAGACTGAGGCCCACCGAGCCGATGGAAAGCTCAAAGGCCTTGAGGATAAAGCTGCCGACGCCTCCTTTAAAAGTCGAGGGGATGCCGGCCATGTTGTCGGCGGCAACCCGCCCCTCTTTGTTGGCCATACTGCCAAACGGCGCGACAAAACCCTTGCCGGAAACAAGATGGGGTATTTCGACGCAGTCACCTGCCGCAAAGATATTCGGATCCGATGTCTGCATCCTGCTGTTGACGATAATGCCTCCTCTTTCGGATACGAGCAGACCAGCCTCGCGGGCAAGTTCGGAACGCGGCCTGACCCCTGCCGCCATGATCACCAGATCGGCATCGAGTGTTCTTTTCCCGGTTCGAACGGCAACTGCTCTGCCATCGGTAACGACAATCTCTTCTGCGGCCTCGCCAAGATAGATCTCGACATTGTGGTCGCGCAGATGCTTTTCCAGGATTGCCGCAAGCGGCCAATCGATAATTCGCGGCAAAAGCTGATCCATATATTCGACGATTGCCGTTTCGATACCCCACAGATCGGTGAGAGCTTCGGCCATTTCGATGCCGATCGCGCCGCCGCCGATAACCACCGCTTTGCCGACCTCGCCCCTGGCCAGCCTCTCCTTGATCGCTACCGCCTTGTGCAGATCGCTGATGGTGAATACGCCATCGGCCTCATTACCGGGGATCGGCAGGATTACCGGCCGGCTTCCGGTGGCAAGCAGCAGGGTGTCGTAGGAAATCTCGTTCTGTTTCCCGGACGGCAGATCTTCGACAAGAACGGTCTTCCGCCCCCGGTCGATCATCAGGGCTCTCGTCGAGGTCAGGGTTTTCACCCCTTTTGCCTTTGCAAAGAAGAACTCGTCGCGCAGCATATGAAAACTCGTTGATCGCAACTCCTTCTCATCGGCTACATCCCCGGAAACGTAGTAAGGAATCCCGCAACCGCCATAGGAGATCAAGTTATCCTGATCGATGACCGTTACATCGGCATCCGGCAGTATTCGTTTTACCCGACAAGCGGCTTTGGGCCCCGCGGCCACACCGCCAACTATGACTATTTTCTTCCCCATCCTCTCATCCTTTTGTTCTGGGATTTCATTACGCTCTTGCCTGTCGACAGACAGATTTAACATCTATTTATAGACATATGAACACTATCGATGGCAAAGATACAACTCTATTCTCATTTTAAAATCTTACTTGGCCGAACCCTTCAGGATCTCCAGACGGAGCCGGTGGCGTTTGTCAAAAAGCAGCAGTCCCGACATCCAGATCGCACAGATAACGCCAAAACCTGTCCCGGCAGCGATAAGAAACATGATGAGGATCTGATACTTGACCGCTTCAACGGGAGGAGTTCCGCTGAGAATCTGGCCGGTCATCATCCCGGGCAGACTGACCAGTCCGGCCGCCGCCATGGAGTTGATTATCGGGATCATGCCGGTCCGCATGCAATCGCTTCTGATATCCCTGCTCGCCTCCTGCCAGGTCTGTCCGAGCAACAGGCGCTGTTCGATCACTCCCCGCAGGGTATACAATTGATCGGTCATCCGGTCCATGGCGAGAGAAATTCCGGTCATGGTGTTGCCGAGAAGCATTCCCAACAGGGGAATTGCATATTGCGGGGTGTACCAGGGGTCGACCCGGATGATTACCACAAGCGCCAGAACCGTAACGGAAAACGAGGAAACGAACATGGCGCCGATACTGAGGGTATAACCGGAGATCCCGGCAATTTTCCGCCGCTGTCTGGCCCATACCTCCCGCCCGGCGGCAAGAAGCATGACCGTGGCCATCAACAGGACGAGAAGAAGACTGCCGCTTGCAAAAAGATAGCGGAGTACCAGGCCGATCAGGAGGAGTTGCGCCGTCATCCGGCAACTTAGAAGAATGATTTTTTTTTCAAGACCAAGACTCAGCAACATGCTGAAGAAGGACAGCACGACCAGAAGAGATGCTGCTATCGCCAGATCGAAACTGCTCAGACTGATGAGATTCATAGTACCCCCTGCTGTTACCTTCCGGCGGAAGAATCGAATATTTCCGTCAACCCGTCTGGCTCCATCCTCAGCACCCGTGCAGAGACCCGCTGCAATTGTTCCGGATCGTGGCTCACCCAAACGACCGAGGCTCCGGTACGCTCACGATACGTAGCGACAAATTCTTCCAGCAGTTCGGTATTGTGTGCATCCAAAGCGGAGCTGGGCTCATCGAGAAGCAAGACTATCGGCTCGTTCTGTAAGGCCCGCAGCAAAGCAAGGCGCTGTTTTTCGCCGGTCGACAGACGGCTTACCTCCCACCCGCGGACCTGCGGGTCAAGACCGAGAAACGCCAGGTCCCTCGCCATCGACTCGGTATCGGCCACGACTGCGAAGTGATCGCCGACCGTATCGTACCACCAATGCGACTCAGCCGGAACCATGGTCACCCGGGCACGCCATTCCGGGGCCTGGAAATTACTGCTGGGTATACCATCCAGAAGCAGTTTTCCCTGGAATGGAATAAGTTCGGTGAGGGCTCGCAGCAGCTGACTCTTGCCGATTCCGGACCTGCCGGTGAGGCCGACACATTCTCCTTCCGCCACGGCAAAGGAAAATGGCCCCATGCCGAGAAAGCTCAGATCCTTGACCTGAAGGCGAATGTCTTTATTTTGCTGGCGGCATGGTGATGGTGAAGGTTGTCCCATTTCCCTCTGCGCTCTGCACGGAGATTTCCGCTCCGTGCATATCGAAGATATTTTTGGCTATGGCAAGACCTAAGCCTGTGCCCTTGCTTTTATCGGAGAAGAAAGGCTGAAAAATCTGTTCGACCTTTTCCGCCGACATTCCAACGCCGGTATCGCTGATCACCAGCAAGGAGCTGCCGTCGGAGGATATTCTGGTACTCACCTGCAGCCTGCCATCTTCGGTCATTGCCTGCAAGGCATTCATCAGAATATTGAGAAGTGCGCGATAAATCAGTTCCCGATCGAATTTCCCCGGAGAAAGATCGGGGGCCAGGTCGGTCACCAGTTCGATGCGCTGCCGTTTCAACTCCGGCGAAAGAAACTCCAGCAGCTTCCTGACCACCTGATTCAAATCTCCAGTTTCCAGTTTAGGCTGCTGCGGTCTGGCAAAATCGAGAAACTCCACGACGATATTGTTGAGCCTCACAGTCTCGTCAACAACGATTCTGGCTAGATGCTCACTCCCCGGCGCCAGCTTGCCGATGCGTTTTTCGAGAATCTCGGCAGTACTCCGGACAATACCCAATGGGCTTTTTATCTCATGGCTGACCGTCGCCACCATCGTCCCGAGATGGGCCAGCCTCTCGGCCTGGTTAAGCTTTTCTTCCAGTTTCAGCCGCTCGATCGCTCTCTTTTCAATGATCGCTCCGGCACGGGAAACAATAGACCGAAGGACAAGAAACAGGATGGCCATAACCAAGCCGGAAACGATGATTATCCGTCCCTGCAGCTTGAGGATATGCAGATAGTTCCGCGACAGATCCTTTTCGATCTCGATAACTCCCATAATGGGATCATCGCCATCACCCGCCTGCCTCACCTGACGAAAGGGGATGAAGGTCTTCAGCTCGCATTGAACATCTGTCGTGATTTTTATAAAACTCAGAACCGAACCGCTGTAGGTCAGCCGGGAGTTGGGGGTTCCCTCCAGCGCTTTGTAGTACTCTGCACCGCCGACATCCCTCTTGCCGACCAGTTCGGGCAACGTGGAATAGGAAATGATGTTTATGCTCGAATCGTAAATAGTGACCGAGTCGATTTTCAGCCCCTGGGTCACCCCTTTGACGATGTTATCAAGTAGCTCGAATTGTTCTGGATTACGCAGTGCGATGCCGCCATACCGAATAACGGCCGGAAGAACGAATCGGCGAAAAACCTGTTGATTGAGGTTTTCCGCAAGCAACATGGAATATTCCTCATTCTGTTCCAGCATCACCTTCCTGGCATTGTCGGAAATAATCCAGGAAAGCAGCAGGGTGAACACCAGAATAACGGCAAGACTGGAAAAGGAAAAGTACTTGACCAGTTTAAAAGGCTGCAGCCCGGCTTCGAGCTTTTGCCGGCGTACCGAATCGATGGTCGGGGCCGTCTTTGCCCATTTTACCATGATATTCCCCAGAGGTTCGGCAAGTGTTTTCCCCCATGTTCCCTGGGAAACGGATGGCGGCTTTACTCCAGCACCCATTCCGACCGGGAGTGCTGGAGTGTTTTTTTATACTCTGCCTTTTGCCGGTACCGGCGACAACGATCAATTTGCGTTCTTGCGCAGATACGTGGGGGTTTCCAGGTAATCATCGTTCCAGTTGAGTGCGTTTCCAGTTTTTCCTTCCGGTGGATTTGAAGATCCCAGATTATCGAAGGACTCAAAATTCGAACCGGGCAACCTTGAAATTCGCGGATGTCTGTTCGGTGCGGCCGGTGCACCTTTAATCAAGGACTCGGATTCTTTCGCAGGCTGCTTTTTTTTAAGGGTATCAACAACGGGATTGATTGTTTCCTTTTTATCGATCATCCCCCCTACTCCCGTGGCTATCACCGTGATATGCATCTCGTCGCCAAGGGAATCGTCATACAAGGCGCCGATCACCACCTTGGCATCGTCATCCGCTTTTTCCTGGATGAGAGCAGATGCCTCCATAAACTCGGCCATGGTGAATGTTTCCTCGGATGCGGAAATATTGATCAGCAGGCCGCGCGCACCGATGATTCCCGAATCCTCGAGGAGTTGATTGTCGATTGCCTTCTTGGCTGCCTCGGTGGCCCGATTTTCACCGGACGCAGAACCCGAGCCCATGATTGCCGGTCCTACTTCCCGCATCACGGTGCGAAGATCGGCAAAGTCGGCATTTATCAACCCCGGAACATTGATCAGATCGGTAATGCCTTTCACCGCCTGCAGCAGAACGTTATCGGCCATGGCGAGCATATCCGACAATTTGCTGTTTTTCTGCATAATAGACAGCAGTCTGTCGTTGGGCACGGTAATAATGGTATCGGCATATTTCGACAGGTCCTGCCATCCCTGTTCGGCATTACGGGTGCGCGATTTCCCCTCGAAGCCAAAAGGTTTGGTTACCACCGCCACCGTCAGCGCGCCAAGCTCCTTGCTTGCCTTGGCCACAATGGGGGCGGCTCCGGTTCCGGTCCCACCGCCAAGTCCTGCGGTGACAAACACCATATCGCTGCCTTTCAGTGCATCTCTCAATTCCTCCAGAGATTCCATGGCTGCCATGTTGCCCGTTTCCGGATCTGCTCCAGCGCCGAGACCTTTAGTAATATTAGGTCCCAATTGGATGCAGACATCGGCTCTGGACAGATTCAATGCCTGTTTGTCAGTATTGGCCGCAATAAACTGAACACCCTGAAGCTTATTGGCAACCATAGTGTTGATTGCGTTTCCGCCGCCACCACCGACACCAATAACTTTCACGACTGCAACACCCTCTGATTCCGCCATCCTGAACGGCATGTTAAACCCCCTATTGAATTCTTTGTTTCCACCGGTTTACGATGATAACGTCTGAATATTATTAGTGCAATACTATAGCATCCCGAAGATGCCTCGCAAACGGAAAACTCACCTTCACATCATTTTTTTAAGCCAGTCCCTGACCCGGCTCATGACATTAACCTCCTGTCTGCCCGTGGAGGTCTGTTTTTTCCTGCCAAACAATACCAGGCCTGCAGCCGTGGTGCAGCGGGGATTATTCAGTTCTTCGACTTTCCCCGAAAGTCCGACCGGATACCCTATCCGAACAGGGAGATCGAATATTTGCTCCGCCAGTTCCGTTAAATTGGTCAGCAGAGCCGTACCGCCGGTTAAAACAATGCCGCCGTTTATCTTCGTCTTCTGCCCGGAAGCGATGAGTTCCCGGTCAAGAATTTCCAGGATCTCAATGACTCGCGCCTCAAGGATGTCCACCAGTACCTTCTGCGTTACCTTGCGCGGTTCCCGGTCTCCGACGGTCGGGACGTCGACCACCAGGTTCGGCTTGATGATCGAGGAGATTGCGCCACCGAAATCCTCCTTTAAGCGCTCGGCCTCCTGCAAAGGAGTGCGCAGTCCCACCGAGAGATCGTTGGTCAGATTGTGGCCGCCGAGTCCGATCTCGCAGGTATGGCGAATGGTTCCGTCGCAAAAGACGGCAAGATCGGTGGTGCCGCCGCCTATATCTATAAGCGCCACGCCGAGTTCCATCTCGTCTTTACTTAAAACTGCGTGGGCTGAGGCGATCGATTCAAGGACCAGTTCCGCCACTTCAAGCCCGGCCTTATTGCAGCAGGTCACCAGATTGTGGACCGCGCCGATATCCGCCGTGACAATATGCACATTGGTGACCAGCCGAACGCCGGTCATTCCTATGGGATTCTGGATGCCGGTGTGGTCATCGACCATGTACTCCTGGGGCATCACATGAATAATCCGCTGGTTCTCGGAAATTTTGACGGTCCTTGCGGCAGCGATGACTTCGTCGATATCGGCCTGTTTGATCTCGCGATTATTGATGGCCAGAATGCCCGGGCTGTTGAATCCCTTGATGTGGTTTCCGGCAATTCCCACGTAAACATACACCGATCGCAGATCGCAGCCGGCTGCTTCTTCAGCCAGCGTCACTGCCTGGCGAATAGAATTGACCGTGCTCTCGATATTGACAACCACACCTTTTTTCAGTCCCTTCGAAGGTACAGTGCCAACCCCGATCACCTCCACCCGATCGTCGAACATTTCACCGACAACGCAGCATATCTTTGTCGTGCCGATATCGAGACCGACAATAAGCTCGCCCTGTTCCTGCCTTTCCGGGTCGATTTTCGGCCGATCGACAATATCGAGTTCGTGAGTTTCCGTTTTTATAATTTTGTCATCCATACCTATCATAAACCCGAGCCGCTTTGGGCAACGAGCACCTTGTCGTTCAAGTAGTCCATCTGGATATATTCGATCTGGGAAAGCAGCTCCTTGCCATTCGGCTTTTTATAAAGCGCCCTGAGAACCTGAATCAGTCGTGAATAATTCTGTCTAGTGTTACCATTTCCGAAGAAAATTGGGAATGGGTATTCAACCATATATACTACAATTTCACCAACCTGATTGATATGAACCTCAGACACCGACTGCACCGGAAGATGCGGATCGTTACTTGCCACCTTTCTGAGGAAAATCAGAACTTCTGCAAGCGATTTTTCCCTCTGTTGCTCATCGGTTATTTCCATGAGGCCGGTAATAATCGGAAAATCGACATCAGCTCCGGGAAGAACCGGCAGTATCTGCATTCCCTTCTCATCAATATACTGAAGCTGCGCTTCCCCGGATTGCGGAGTATTCAGAATAGCCACCGGGGTATTTTCCTCGATCGCGATCTCAACCGTCGAAGGCCAGTCCCTTTTCACCACCGCGCGTTCAACCCAGGGAACATCGCCAAGCTTTGCCTCTACCTGCGAAGCGTCCAGGCCAAATAAGCTCGTCTGGCGCAGGATAAGCCCCGAGGCCTCCAGCAATCTGTCTTCCGGGACCATGCTGCATCCGGAGAATTCAACCTTGCCGACCTTGAAGAAGGCAATCGACTGCAGGCCCTTCTCCAGCTTTTCCCTGCCGTCGAAACCCCAGATCAAAAGGACAATGGCCGCCAGGAACAGCGGCCCAGCCAGGCGCAGAGTCATTTTTTTACTGCCTGCAGGCTTGCTGTACCCTGTCTCGGGTTGTTGTTTTTTTGCCAGAAGCCGTTGCTTCAATCTCTCCAGGCGACGACGGCGCCCTTGCTGCTTTCCTTGGGTGTCAGGACCGGCGTGAATGCGAATATCCTTTTTTAAATACGCGTTCCCGGTCTTTTTTTTCCGCGGGAGCAGCTCCACCAGTTTTTTCAATATTGAGGCCGGTTTTTTCATCTTCAGATAAAATGTACTTCGGGCTCGAGTACGACGCCACAGTCTTTTGCAACTCGTTCCTGAATTACCTTCTTCAGGTGCAGAACATCAACGGCAGTTGCCCCGCCCTTATTGACAAGAAAATTGCCATGACGGTCCGATACCATCGCCCCGCCAATACTCATCCCTTTCAAGCCGCTGACTTCTATCAATCGGCCGGCACTGTCATTCGGCGGGTTCTTGAAAAACGATCCGGCATTGGCATACTCATGGGGCTGCGACGCTTTTCTTTTCTCCTGCAGCATCCTGCATCGCTCCTTGATTTCTGCGACATCGCCACGTTGCAGAGAAAATTCCACCATGGCAACAACCGCCTGCCGCCGGTAGCGGGCATAGCCATCCCAGGAGCGATACGAAAATTCGAGGTCATTGTACAGGATTTTCTCCTCCTTGTCCGGACTCACGACCGTCACACTCCGCAGAACCGTCGAGATATCCCGCCCCCCTGCCCCGGCGTTCATTATGACGGCGCCGCCGACTGTTCCGGGAATCCCGCAGGCAAACTCCAGACCGGTCAAGCCGTTGTCCGCACAGCGCAGAGAAAGCTTTGCCAGACCACATGCCCCGCCGGCTTCGATAACGATGGTTTCCTTATCGGACACCATTTCCGTCGACTGCGCAAATTCTTTACCAAGCACGATAATGACCCCGGGAAACCCTTCATCCCTGACGAGCAGGTTGGTGCCCCGGCCAATGACCCGCCAGGGTATCTTTTCTCCGGCAAGGTACTTGAGCAGAGGATGCAGTTCATGCCGCAGGTCCACCTTGACGACTGCTTCAGCCGGCCCGCCGATGGCAAAAGAGGTATAGCGATCAAGCCGGCACTGCCACTCTACCGGCTGCGAAAGCATCGATGCCATCCTCGTTTGCTGCCCGGCATTCACTTTCTTTCGCCCTCCCGCAGGTGGAGAAGTTCGAGCAACTCCTCGCCGACCTTGACGATATTGCCGGCGCCAAGGGTCAGCACCAGATCGCCTGTTTCGAGAAACGGCAGTAATTCTCCGGCCACTTCCTCAACTTTACCGATATAGCGGGTATGACGCTGACCGTGTTTCATGGTCGCCTCGAGCAGACACTCGCTGGTCACTCCCTCAAGCGGCTCCTCGCTTGCCGCGTATATATCTGTCATTACAAGGTAATCTGCCTTATGAAAGCAGGTCTGAAATTCTTTAAATAAAGCCTTGGTTCGGGAATAACGATGGGGTTGAAACAGGACGACCAGCCTTTTCTCCGGCCATGCCCGTTTAATCGCCGCAAGAGTCGCCCGTATCTCGGTTGGATGGTGGCCGTAATCGTCGACCACGGTAATTCCGGCGATCTCGCCTTTTTTCTGCATCCGCCGTTGCACACCGGCAAAACTGCCGAGAGCCTGCTTTATCTTGGTAAACGGGATTTCCAGTTCAAGCCCGACGCAGACCACGGCCAGGGCATTATAGACATTATGCATTCCGGGTGGCGCAATATCGATCCTCCCCAGTTCACCGGCCGCGCTTTTTACGGTGAAATGAATCCTGCCCTCCTCCCAGACAATCCCATCGCCATAGATATCCGACTGCGGTGTAAGCCCGTAGGTTATCGTTCTCTTTTTGATGGATGGGAGAATGTCGGCGATATTTTCGTCATCCAGACAGACAATCGCCGCGCCGTAAAAAGGGATTTTGGCGATAAACTCGAGAAACGTTGCCTTGATGTGATCGAGATCCCGGTAATAATCGAGGTGTTCGAGGTCGATATTGGTAACCACCTCCACCACCGGCGAGAGCTTCAGAAACGAGCCGTCGCTCTCATCGGCTTCCGCCACCAGATATTCGCCGGCCCCGAGCTTGGCGTTGCCTCCTAAGGCATCTACCTTGCCACCGATGACAATGGTCGGGTCCAGACCGGCGCTGGCCAGCATCCAGCTCACCATCGAGGTGGTCGAGGTCTTGCCGTGGCTGCCGGCGATGGCAATGCCGTATTTTTTCAACCGCATCAGTTCCGCCAGCATCTCGGCGCGCATGATGACCGGCACGTTGGTTTCCCTGGCCCGGACGACTTCCGGGTTATTCTGAGAAATCGCCGACGAAGTCACCACCACATTGGCGCCCTCGATCCACTCACTCCGATGGCCCTGATAGATCATGCCGCCAAGCCGGGCAAGATTCTCGGTGATAGCCGAGCAGCTGAGATCGGAACCGGATACCTTGTAGCCAAGATTGAGCAGCAGTTCGGCGATTCCGCTCATGCCGATGCCGCCGATTCCGACAAAATGAATGTGTTTTGTTTTTCTGTTCATGCTCATAGGGCGTTACGATTCTCCATTACCTGCAGACAGCAGGTCACTATCTTTGCCGCGGCGTCGGGAAAGGCAAGCTCCTTCATGGCCTTGCCCATGGCGATCAAAGTATTCTCATCCCGGATGAGTCGACCGATGTGTTCGGCCAGGGTGTTCCCGCTAAGTTCGCTCTGCCTGAACTGGAGTGCACCGCCACCGGTTGCATAATGACCGGCGTTCTTCTCCTGATGATTGTCGGCGGCAAACGGAAAGGGAATGAGTATTGCCGGTTTGCCCAGAACCGCTATCTCCGAAAGGGTAGTTGCCCCGGCTCTTGAAACAAGCAGATCGGCCTGGCCATACACTTCCACCATATCGGTAAAAAAGGGTTGCACCACCGCGTCTATCCCCTTTTCGGTATATTGTTCCCGGATACCTGCCGCATCTGCCTCTCCGGTTTGATGGATCACCCTGACGTGCCTCAGCACGGCCTCAGGCAATCCCTGCAGGGCTTCGGCGACCAGTCGGTTGACAGCATGGGCGCCCTGGCTCCCGCCAAGCACCAGCAATGTTTTTTTGTCATCCCTCCGTGGAGGAGGGCTTGCCGCCAGCTCGAGAATATCCCGGCGCACCGGATTGCCGGTGTAGACGATTTTTTCTGCCGGAAACCGGGCACCGCTGCCGGGCATCGACAGACATACCCGGTCGACAATTCTGCCGAGCTTTCGGTTGGCAAGCCCCGGGACCGAATTCTGTTCATGAATGACCGTGGGAACGCCCATACTTTTTCCGGCGACAATCACTGGTCCGGTGACATATCCCCCGACCCCGAGAATGAGATCCGGCCGAAACCGGCGGATGATCATGCACGCCTGAAGGTACGACACCGGCAGAATGGCGACCGCTTTCAGCAGTTCCAGCGGACTTTTGCCCTTGAGCCCGTAGCAATGGATATTCTCGCTCTGAAAGCCGTAGGCACCGAGACTTCTCGTATCGACCTTTCGCCTGGTGCCGACAAACAATACCTGCGTCTCCGGCATCTGCCGCTGGAACTCCTGAGCCGCGGCAACAGCCGGAAAGAGATGGCCTCCCGTTCCGCCTCCGGTCAGAAGGAGACGGATGTTTGTGCGATTGTTTTTCAACTTTCTCTACCCCGTCGCCTGACTGGCCTGGTGTCTCAGGTTCAGAACCTCTTTTTTAAATTCATTGCCGCGATGGCCGTAGCTGGTGAACATATCGAAGCTGGCGCATGCCGGCGAAAGCAGTACCACATCCCCCTTCCGCCCGGCTGCCGCGGCATAACCGACTGCTTCCCGCATCGACCCGGCCCGGACGAGAGCTACGACGTCCGCCAAGGCATCCGCCAGTAATCCAGCGGATTCGCCGATAACGATCAGCTGCCGCACCCGTGCCGCCACACTTTCCCTGAGCAGGCGGTAGTCGTCTCCTTTGTCCCGTCCGCCGGCAATGAGAATGACGTTGCCGGAAAACTGCCGGAGAGCGGCGATGACTGCGCCGGTATTGGTAGCCTTCGAATCGTTATAGTAGGAGACTCCGTCCACTTCCGCGACAAACTCGATACGATGGGGCGACAGACGAAATGCCTGCAGGCCTGCCATGATCTGCTCTTTCGTGCAGCCAAGCGCCCGTACCGCAAGTATCGCCGCGGCGCTGTTCTGCAGGCCGACGCTATTGCCGAGAACCGTGTCGGCCAGCGGATATTCTTCCACTTCATCAAGAACCTTCAGGCAGATCCCGTCATGGGTGATTACTGCGGCGTCGCGTTCGGTATGGCCGAAAGAGCGAATTTCTGCCTGTGCTCCGCCCGGAAGATCTGCGCAGAGCCGGTCCTCCCCGTTGACAACGGCGATATCGCCCGGTTTCTGATGCATGAAAAGCTGCATTTTAACCTGGGCATATTTTTCAAGGCTGCCATGTCTGTCAAGATGATCCGGCGTGATATTCAGCAGTATCCCGACATCCGGTGCAAAGGATCCGGCACTTTCCAGTTGAAAGCTCGACACCTCGACCACAACGATGTCATACTCCGTCGGCCGGCAGAGAAATTCATACAGCGGAGTGCCGATATTCCCGCCGACAAAAACCCTCTTCCCCGACCCTTGCAAAAGCTCGCCGATCAGTGTAGTCACTGTGGTTTTTCCGTTGGTGCCGGTTACAGCGACAACCGGAACTTCGATAAGGCCCGCCGCTACGGCAAGTTCACCGACCAGAGGTATCCCGGCATTGCGCAAATCCCGCATCACCGGTGATTCGAGATTGACTCCGGGACTGACCAGAACGAGATCGGCCTGCCTCAGGAATTCAAGGGTATGACCGCCTGCTTCCCAGATGACGTTTGTCGCGGTGAGAAACGATTGCTCTTCCACAAGAAAACGCTGTTCGGGCCGGCTGTCCGATACCCGAACCTCGGCCCCGCACTGCCGTGCATATTTGACCGCGGCCCGTCCGGAAATGCCCAGGCCGATTACTGCTACCTTTGTCCCGGGATGTATCATGGCTGCTTTTTTCATCATCGCAACTTTAACGTGGCAAGGGCCAAAAGACCGAGAATTATCGAGACAATCCAGAACCTAACAACAACCTTTGGTTCGTGCCACCCTTTTTTCTCAAAATGATGATGAAAGGGGGCCATTAAAAATATCCGCTTGCCGTTGGTCAATTTGAAATAACCGACCTGCATGATGACGGACAAGGCTTCCATTACAAATATTCCGCCGACAATCGCCAGGAGAAATTCCTGTTTGATGATAATGGCAATCGATCCGAGCGCGCCGCCAAGGGCCAGCGAGCCGACATCGCCCATAAACATCTGCGCCGGATAGGCGTTGAACCACATAAAACCAAGACACGCGCCAAAGATTGTCCCGCAGAATACGGACAGTTCCCCGCTTCCCGGAACATACGGCAACTGCAGGTATTCGGCCAATACGACGTGACCTGCAAGATAGCAGAAGACCAGATACACCGCCGACGTCACCACTGTAGGGCCGGCTGCCAGGCCATCGAGGCCATCGGTGAGATTCACCGCATTCGAGGCGCCGACGATAACGACCACTGCGAACACCACGTAAAACCACCCGAGATCCGGACGGACATTTTTCAGGAACGGAATACTTAGATGACCGTCAAAGCCCGGAGTATAAAAGATAAAAAAACCCACCACGGCCGCCCCTATGACCTGCAGGATCAACTTGCCCCTGGCGCTCAAGCCCTTGGAGTTCTTCTTTTTGATCTTACGCAGATCGTCCAGCCCGCCGATGCATCCGAAAAACATCGTGATAAACACCCCCAGCCAGACCAGGGCGTTGTCGAGACGAGCCCATAACAGGGTGCCGAGAACAATAGACAAAATAATCAGCAAGCCTCCCATGGTCGGCACCCCTTGCTTGGCCAGGTGCGAAGCGGGACCGTCGTCGCGGACGACCTGGCCGATTTGAAAACGCCGCATGGTCCGGATGAAGAGGGGACCAAGTATCAGGACGATCAAAAAAGCGGTAAGTGCGGCACAGATCGAACGAAAAGTGATATATCGGAAGACATTAAAAAGGCTCAGATCGGTATGCAGGGGATAGAGGAGATGATACAACATGGTTTGTCAGACTCGCTAATTAGATTCTTTCTTGTTTTATCCGAAGAAGTTCCCTTCGGATTTTGTTTATTTTGAAAACCATGAACCTAATCACCTCAAAGAATCTTACCCTTTAAACGGTCAGCCTCCTTCTTCGATCAGTTTCGCCACAATGGTTTCAAAACGCAGCCCACGGGATGCCTTTACCAGGATCAGATCAGCTTTTCCAATTGTTTTTGTCGTAATCAAATCTTTTATCCAGACTACCGCTTCGTCCTTGTCTGCAAAGGTCCGAATGCGCTCTCCGGCCAAGCCATGGGTTAGCGCTCCCCGTTGAACTTCGTCTCGAAATTCCCCAACCACCCCCACCCGATCCAAAGCCAGTTCGGCAACAAGTTTACCAATCTCGAAATGAGCCTTGCCGGAGGATTCACCCAATTCACGCATGTCGCCGATAATCGCCGTCGCCGATTTTCCGGCCATCAGCTTCAGGGTTTTAAGACCGGCGGCCATGGAGGCCGGATTGGCATTATAAGTATCGTTGATAATGGTAAAACCGGTCCGGGTGTGGAGTATTTCCATGCGCTTGTCGGCAGGTCGAAAATCCGCCAATCCTGCGGCAATCTCGGCAAGGCTTGCTCCCGCCGCCGCGGCAGTCGCTGCTGCGGCCAGGGCATTGGCGACATTGTGCTCGCCCGCGGTAAAAAGATGGATCTCAGCCGTCTGCTCGCCGTAGTGCATGGTAAAGACGATCGCTCCGCTATCGTCATGGACAACCTTGGAAGCCCAGAAATCGGGCTGCCTGCTGTGTCCTTCATTTTTTACCGCAAAAGTGATTTTGCGCTGCGAATATTTCCCCTCCAGCTTTCTCACCCAGGGATCGTCGAGATTGACCACCAGCACCCCTGATTTTCCGGTGCCGGCAAACAGTTCCTCTTTTGCCCTTGCCACCCCCTCTATGGATCCCAGGCCTTCAAGATGGGCGCCATAGATATTGGTTATACAGCTTATATCGGGATCGGCAATTTCCGCAAGACGGCTCAGCTCGCCGAGGTGATTCATGCCCATTTCCAGGACTGCCGCCTTATGACCGAGATCAAGCGGCAGAAGAGAAAGAGGCAAGCCTATGATGTTGTTGAAGTTTCCTTTCGTTTTCAGGACGCATCCGGATGGATTTTCCGGTCCTTCCGGCCACTTTCTGGCAAGAATCGCCGCAACCATTTCTTTTACCGTGGTCTTGCCGCAACTGCCGGTGATTCCAATGACCACCTGATTCGTCATTTTCGCCAGCCGCCTGCGGCGAAAAGCGGCAAGATCGCCGAGGGCATGCTCGGTATCGGGCACAAGAATACGGCTGGCATCCATATCCGCAGCCGAGGATGGCACCTGTTCGAGGACAAGGCAGGAGGCGCCATTTGCCACAGCCTGTCCGGCAAAATCATGCGCATCATGCTTCTCACCCCGTAAGGCGACAAACAGTCCATGTTCGGAAAGTATGCGGCTGTCGGTTATCACCGGGCCGAGCAGTTTCCCGGTCTGACTTCCCGGCTGCAATTCACCGCCTGCAGCCTCCGCCGCCAGCGTATCGGTCCAGGCGAGAAGAACATTGCCTGCTTCCATTCTATCGTCGAAAAATCTTTTGCCCTGGAGCGTCAGTTGATACGGCTCATGGCCTTTCCCGGCAATAACGACTATGTCTTCAGGACCGCAGGCCTTGATAGCCATGGCGATTGCCGTTTTTCGATCACGGATCACCGTACATCCCCGTTCCGATGTACTGCGCCCGGCCAGCCATGACGGATCTTTCGCTTCTCCGGCGATTCCGGTGAGAATCTGCTCGACAATCCGATCTGGATCTTCGGTCCGTGGGTTATCGTCGGTCACCACCACAACATCGCACACTCTGGCAGCAATCTCTCCCATCACCGGCCTTTTGCCCTTATCCCTGTCGCCGCCGCAGCCAAACACACAAAACAGTTGCCGGTGGGGTAAAGCGGCAACCGTCAAAAGCACTTTTTCCAAAGCGTCCGGAGAATGGGCATAATCGACAAGAACCACCGGCCCGCCTGAAGGCCAGGCGGCACTCAAGGTCACCCTTTCAAGCCTGCCCGGAGCTCCGGCTGCCGTGGCAAGAGCCCGGCAGACCAGGGAGCCGTCAATTGCCAATGCAGCAGAAAGGGCAAATACCGTAAGGATGTTATCGATGTTGTAACGACCAACCAGAGGAGTGGAAACATCATACCGTCCGGAAGGGGTCTGCACAACAAGATCGGTTCGCGAGAGTCGGGAGGTAATGCTTTCGACACGAACAAGCGCCGCCTCGCCTTCCCCCCAGCTGATGATTTTCTTGCCGGATTTGTTGCAGATTTCATGAAGAGACCTGAGCCATTCCGGATTTTCCGCGTGCTCATCCAGAACCGGCAGGGCTGCCGTTCCCCGATCGACCAGGTGCTCGGAAAAGAGCTTGGTTTTGGCCTGGAAATACTCCTCCATATCGAGGTGATAATCCAGATGATCCCGGGTGAAATTGGTGAACGCCACGACAGAATAGAAGATTTCGCCAACTCTCTGCTGAGCCAGGGCATGGGAGGAAACCTCCATGACGACATACTCTACACCTTGATCGACCATTTCCCGCAACAATTGCTGTAATAAAAAGGCCTCCGGGGTAGTGAACCGGGTACCGAGCACCTTCTGCTCACCACTTGGCAAGGTATATCTATTATTTATGGTACCGATTACCCCGACACGGAAACCGGCTTGCTGCAATACCTGCTCAAGCAGATATGTTACCGTGGTCTTGCCGTTGGTGCCGGTCACTCCGACCAGAGTGAGCTTTTCGGCCGGTCGATCGAAATAATTGGCGGCCACGGCGGCGTAGGCTTTGTACGTATCGGCAGTCTCGATAACCGCAACTTTCCAGGCCTGCAGCTGGTTCGGGCTGACCCTGCCGGTTTGGCAGAGTACTGCGGCACAACCATTATCGATTGCATTTTCAAGAAAGGCATGACCATCGTTTTCTCCTCCCGGAAGAGCCACGAAAAGACTCCCTGCGGTGACGGTTCGGGAATCGGAGGCGACGGAGGTGACAGAATATTCTTCGAGGGAATTACCGGCGCAAGAACCGGCAACCCGGCAATCGACACCTCGTAGCAGGGATGCGAGCGTATGATGAGTTTTCCTGGCGGACATGATCTCCTTCCCCCAAAGGTTGAAAGTCATATTCCGGATACGATCCGGCTATCATTTTTTTAATGCTGCATGTTTTGAAAGTTTTTCCAGGGTCATCTCCTCACCGTTCTCGAGAACAAGAGTTGATTCGGCGATCCCCTTCAAAGGTGTCCCGGGAAGAGGCTTTTGCGAGACTACCTTACCGGTCCCCTGGATACTGATTTTTACCGGAATTCCCTGCATCAATCTGAGACTTTTTCTCAGGCTTAGGCCGTGGAGGTCAGGCATTATTGCCGCGACCTGCGACTCAGTATCTTTTTTTCCCTGAGTTTTGCGAGTGATTCTTTTCTGTCCCTGGTAATTTCCATCTTCCGATAATTCCGCCTCGACCACGTCGGCGACACTTTGGGCAACCTGCTGCAAGACCGAGATCCTCTCCACCTTCTCTTCAACGATCTCATCAAGGGTCTTGTTCAACATGTCGTTTCTGGGGCGTGGCTCGAGCGGATCGTGCCCGACAACCACCAACATGCTCAAATCACTGCCTCCGGCCGGAATTGTCGCCAACAGCAACTCGTTGACCTGGATATTCTGATGCCCGTCCTTGTTTGTTGCAGAGACAATCGTATCGCTGAAAAAATGAGATTTCCCTTCCCCCTGTCTTGCCTGACTGTAAAACAACTCCTTGAGGCCGGCGAAATTAAAGGGAGTCCTTGGGGATTCCTGTTTTTCCTCCGGCTCTTGTCCAACCAGAAGAACCTCCGCGCCGGTTTCCAGGTCGAGGCTTTTCTGCACCACAAACGGTCTGATCATTTCACCATTATTGAGGATGACCGTAATTGCCTTCAACAGATTCAAGGGAGTGGTCTGCTCCGGCACCATTTCCAGAAATGGCGGTGGCGAAACGACGGGGCGCTGGTCGCTCCGAACAATCTCGCCCGGTTGCGCCGACGATCGAAAATCGGTCACAGTTTTGTTATTCAGCCCCAGCCAGTCCCACAACTGCAATTGGCTGCCGAGAATATTTTCGCTGGATCGCAGGCTCCAGGGGATGAAAGAACTCAAACCCTCTTTTTTCCCTTGGAGAATCGCCGCATCCCTCAGAAACAAGCGGAATTTGTCCGGCAGAAGTATTGAAGTGACGAACTGACTTTCGAGTACTGCCTGAGGATATTGAATGAAAGAGTTGGGGTCGAATCCTGGAAATTGAGCACCCCCTATTACCGCACCTGTTCGACTCTCCATAACATAGGCCAATACCTTATTGGTGGTGTTCCGGTATTTTCTAATCTCTTCAACCAGTCCATCCAGTACGTCCTGTATCTTCAAGTCGAGGGTCAACACCAGATCCTGAGAGGAACTGAAATGCCCTTCCTCATCGTGTCTGAGTTGGCCGGTTGCCAGAAGACGATCATAATAGTACTCAACTCCGGCAAGCCCTATACCATTCTCGACAAAACCAATCAAATGAGCAGCCTGAGCATTGTTCGGGTATACTCTTTTTTCTTCTCTCTGCAGAAAGACTCCCGACAACTGCTTGGCTTTGATGGCAATTTCCTGATCTTGGCTGATGTCTTCGGCTATCCAGAGTCGTAGTGCACCGCTTTCAAGTTGAGCTTTCAGCTTCGCCTCGTCCAGGGACAGGATCGGCGCAAGCTCCATGACCGTTTTCTCGATGGAATCGATTTCCTGCGTTCTGACATATACTGAAACCCTTTCTTTATTGACAGCTAACTGCCTGAGGTTACGGTCAAAAAATTCCCCTCGCCGCGGAGGGGTTTTTGATATGGAAGTATATGTATCCTTGAAGGAGGTGAAAAGCAGATATTTCTGTTCAACGAACCAGCCAGCCACTCCTGCTGCCGCGACTAAGGCGAAATAGAGGAGGATCCGCCTGCCTCTCTTTTTATTGTGCACTCTCAGGCGGGACTGTTTTGTCATATTATACTTACTATACTTACAAAGTACTTCTTCCTTTTTCAGTTCAACCGTTCAATCTGGTCACCCGAAGCAGAATAAAGCGCTAATTTGTCGCCTGCAACCTGCAGGATATTATCGGGAGCCCCAAGACGAGCCTTCCGTGCCAGCAGTTCGATATTCTTGTCCATCAATTCATGGCGCCGGTTGTCAACTGTCGAAAAGGACAGTCCGACATTGTCGATCGCCGACGCCAACAGGAGATTTATCGCCATCACCAGGGGCAGCAGCACCAACGCCACCTTGCCGACAGCTCGCCACAGCACCAGTCCGCCCAGTAAATTACGTAAATTTCGGGCATCTCTTCCCTGCAGATGATGTCTTATTCCTATATTAATTACAGGTGGCAAATATGCTTCCGTTGTGTTGTGATAATTCATCATTCTCCCCGCTTCTATGAATTTTTTTTCTGTGCAACCCTCAACCGGGCACTGCGCGATCGCGGATTTTCCGCAACCTCCTTCGCAGAAGGCACTACCGGTTTTGTTGTCAACACTTCCAATTCTTCATTATTTTTAAATTTTCTTTTAACGATTCGATCTTCCAGCGAATGAAAAGAGATAACGCAGAATCTGGCACCCGGTTTCAAAAACCTCACCCCATCATCGAGTATCTTCGCCAGGTTTTCCAATTCGGTGTTCACGGCAATCCGCAAGGCCTGAAACACTTTGGTGGCTACATGGATCTTCTTCGGATGAAAACGTTTGGGTACCGCGTGGGCCACGATCGATACCAGCTGTTTGGTGCTTTCGATTTTCTTCTGGACTCGAGACTCGCAAATTGCCGCGGCAATCGGCCGGGCCTGCCGTTCTTCGCCGTAATAATAAAAAATATCCGCCAGTTCCTTTTCCGAGCATTTTGCCAGGATATCCTGAGCCGAAGTCGTGCTCCTGTTGTCCATCCGCATATCGAGGATCTCGTCGCGCTGGAAACTGAAGCCTCGCTCCCCCATATCGAGCTGCAACGACGACAACCCGATATCGATCAGCAGGCCGTCTATCTCACGAACTCCCAACTCATCCAGCCCTGTCGCCAGTTCGGCAAAATTTCGTCTGACAAGCTGCAGCCTATCGGCATAGGCCCTCAGTCGTTCTGTGCTGCGTGAAAGAGCGGTTTCATCCCATTCAAAGGCGATAACCCTGGAGTCAGGCCCCGATCGCGCCAGTATTTCTTTGCTGTGTCCGCCCAACCCCAGCGTTCCATCGACATAGATCCCGCCGGGCTGAGGGTTGAGAAAGCGCATGCATTCATCCAGCAGCACCGAGCGATGAATCTGCTCTTCCGGCACACGATCGCTCACTAGAATATCCCCATTCTTGAAAGGCTGGCCTCGTGACCCTCAAAACCTTCACGGGTGGCCTCAGTTTCGGCGGCCCAGGCCTGTTTATCCCAGATCTCGACCCAGTCGATCATACCCGTCAGGACCACTTCCTTGGTCAGGCTGGCATCGGTCCGCAACTCGGGAGGCAGGAGAATACGCCCCTGCTTATCGAGACAGCATTCGACGACACCACCGACTACATAGCGGACAAAACTGGCGATTTTCGGCTGTTCTCCACCTTGAGTCAGAAGCTTTGTTTCCAAGGCCTCCCACTCTGCCACGGGATACGCACGGAGATGACTCTTCCAGGGGGCTACCATCAGGATTTCGGAACCGCTTTGACGCAGAACATCGCGGAATCGAGTGGGAAAATTCAACCTTCCCTTCGCGTCGAGAATATGATCCGTCCTGCTTCGAAATCTGCTTTTGACCACCCCGCTCCCCCGAACCAACACCAGCGCCCACGCGAAACCCCTCCTCCCCACTTTGCACCACTATCATCCCTTTTATCTCAACACCCGATCCCCGTCAAGCAGAAAATCTGTAACTTCAATATCATAAGACTCTCACCGCAACCGATGAAAACACAACATATAGCGTACCGCAAAACAGAACACACCACTCACGGGAACTGCGGGATTTTCGCCTGCAAGACCAACACATGGGAATTGAGGGCTAATCCCCAGATAACTGCTGTATTATCAGAAGGTTCAGAAACATGCAGAGGAAGAGTGCTCTTTAACAACAATGCGGTGGAGGAAAGTGGGGAAAAATGAAAAGAACAACAAAAAAGGGGCGACTGCATCTCTGCCAGTCGCCCCTTTTCTACCCCGATAGAATTATATCGACATCGGTTAGTCGGATACAAGCTCCAGATAATCACTCTCACCGGCAAAACCATGTTCGGGGCCGGGGTAGAAACCGCCTTGAACTTCCGAAACGTACTGCTGAACAGCTGTTTTCATCATGGGAGCAAGGTCTGCATATTTCTTCACAAATCTTGGAGTGAACTTTTCAAACATGCCGAGCATGTCATGGGTAACGAGAACCTGCCCGTCACAGTCCGCCCCGGCGCCGATACCAATTGTCGGCATGGCGAGTGACGTGGTAATCACCCGGGCAAGCTTGCTCGGAACACACTCCAGCACGATGCCAAAAGCCCCCGCCTCCTCGAGTCCCCGTGCTTCGGCGAGAAGCCTTCTGGCCTCCTCGATCCCCTTGCCCTGCACCTTGTAGCCGCCGAGCTGACTGGCTGTCTGCGGTGTAAGGCCGATATGGGCCATGACCGGCACCCCGGCCGCAATCAGAGCCCGAACGATCTCGCACATCGCCAGGCCGCCTTCCAGCTTCACCGCGTCGCAACCCGCTTCTTTCAGGAAACGCTGGCCGTTTATCACGGCATCCCGCGTTCCGGTGTGATACGAACCAAACGGCATATCGCCGACAATGAAGCTGTCCGGCGCACCGCGCCGAACCGCCTTGGCATGATGCAGCATCTCGTCCATTGTCACCGGTACGGTCGAATCATACCCCAGCATTACCATCCCGAGGGAATCGCCGACGAGCAGGACATCGACCCCGCAGTTGCCGAGCAGTCTTGCCATCGAGGCATCATAGGCGGTGAGCACCGTGATCCTCTTGCCGTCCGCCTTCATCGATCGTATCTCTGTAACTGTTTTGCGCATGGAAGTATCCTTTGTCAGAGGGACTGGTGTTGTCTCTTCTTACTCGTCAAAAAGAGACTGCTGTATGGCAGCCTGTCGGGGAACCTTTCGCTGGAAGTGTTCGTAAGCCCTGGCGGTTGCCACTCGTCCGCGAGGTGTTCGCTTGAGAAAACCCGACTGGATCAGAAACGGCTCGTAGACATCCTCAAGGGTATTTTTTTCTTCGCAGACAACTGTTGCAAGAGTCTCGAGACCAATTGGCCCACCCTCGAATTTGTCGATTATAGTCAACATGATCCGCCGGTCCATATCGTCCAGACCAAACTCATCGACTCCGAGGAGATTGAGGGCCTCATTGGCCACCACACTGTCGACTACCGGATGTCCGCCGACTTCGGCATAATCCCTTACCCGGCGCAACAGCCTGTTGGCAATTCTCGGGGTCCCCCTGGACCTTCGGCCGAGTTCCAGGGCGCCGGTCCGATCGATATTCATCCCGAGAATTTTACCGGAACGCTGGACAATGGTCACCAATTCCTCGGGAGAATAGAACTCGAGCCGCAGCACTACCCCGAAGCGGTCCCGGAGCGGCGGAGTCAGGAGGCCGGTGCGGGTTGTCGCGCCAACCAGGGTGAATTTCGGCAGATCCATCTTCACCGATCTCGCTCCGGGTCCCTGGCCGATGATCAGATCGAGCTGAAAATCCTCCATGGCCGGATACAAAACCTCCTCCACCACATGATTCAGCCGGTGAATTTCATCGATAAAGAGGACATCGCCTTCCTGCAGGCTGGTGAGAATCGCCGCCAGGTCGCCTTGTTTTTCGATAACCGGGCCGGAGGTAACTTTAATTCCCGCCCCCATCTCGTTGGCGATGATATAGCAAAGAGTCGTTTTGCCAAGACCCGGAAAACCATGAAAAAGCACATGGTCCAACGGTTCCTTCCGGCCGAGTGCGGCCTGGATGAAGATGGACAGGCTTTTCTTTACCTGATCCTGGCCGATGTACTCGGAAAGCTTCTGCGGCCGCAGGGCGTTGTCGCTTGCCGGCTCCCGCACCTGCTTTTCCGGGGCCACCAGACGGCTTCCGGAGGTGATATCTTCCTCGATATTCATGCTAATGTTTTCAGGGCCTCACGTAGAAGAACCTCGATCCTGAGTGTGTCGAACGCCTCATCCCCCAGCTGTTTTTTGACTTTCCCGAGAGCACCTCTTGCAACCGAGTCGGGATATCCGAGATTGGTCAGAGCCGACAGTGCATCGGCTACGATCGACCCTTCGGCGGCGACAACTTCCCGTTCGCCATGAGGCAAGGGTACCGCACCATGACTCAGGTGCGCCACCTTTTCTTTCAACTCGACGCAGATCCGCTCCGCCGTCCGTTTGCCGACTCCGGGGAGGGTCATAAGCCTTTTGAGGTCGCCGGCGACAATTGCCTGACAGATGGCACTCACCCGCAGGCCGGAAAGGATCGCCAAAGCCACTTTCGGGCCGATTCCCGAAACGGTTCGCAACACGAGAAACAGCTCTTTCTCCTGTTCTTCCAGAAAACCGAACAAGGTAATCGCGTCCTCCCGCACATTGGTGTGGATATGGAGAAAGACTTCCCCGCCCTTCTCCGGCAGCCGGACCAGGCTGTCGGTCGAGAGGAATACTTCGTAACCGACCCCGCCGACATCAACGATCGCCCTGTCGAGAGTTTTAAAGAGAATTCTGCCTGTCAAGGTTGCGATCATGGTTTTCTTATAGGTGAAACTGATTGGCATGGCAAATGGCCACGGCAAGGGCATCGGCGGCATCCGAACTCGGCCTGCCGGAAAGTTCGAGCAAAACCTGGACCATATGCTGAACCTGTTCCTTTTCCGCCTGGCCGTACCCGACAACCGCCTGTTTAATGGCGCGAGGGCTGTAATCATGGACAGCCAGCCCGTTCTGCATGGCCGCTACAACCGCCGCTCCGCGGGCATGGCCGAGCTTTAAGGCGGAACGGGGATTTGTCGCGAGAAAAACCTCTTCAATGGCGGCGACAGCAGGCTCATGAACCTGGATAACCTGGTTCAGACCTTCAAATATTTCATTGAGCCGATTGGCAAAAGGATAATCGGGGGTGGTCTTCACCACTCCGCAGGCAACGAAATAGAGCCGGCCCCGGTCGGTGTCGATGACACCGTACCCGGTAACCCTGCTGCCGGGATCGATCCCGATAATTCTTCCCACAATTATCGCATGCTACGACAACTGCTCCATAAGAGCATCGTCGATATCGAAATTGGCGTACACATTCTGCACATCGTCGTGATCCTCGAGGTTTTCCATCAGCTTCATGAGGGAGCGGGCAACCTTTTCGTCAGTCACTTCAACGGTATTCTGGGGGATCATCGAAACCTGCGCATCGACAAAATTGAGCCCACGCTCTTCAAGGGTGCTGCGAATACTGTCGAAATCTTCCGGTGCGGTATAGATATGGAATTCGCTCTCTTCTTCGACGACATCTTCAGCCCCGGCCTCAAGAGCCATTTCCATCAGCTCATCTTCCGAGATTTTTGTTTTATCGACGAGGATCAACCCCTTTTTGTCGAACATGTACGCAACACACCCAGACTCACCAAGGTTGCCGTTGCTCTTGGCAAAAAAGTGCCGCACATCGGCCACCGTTCTGTTGCGATTGTCGGTCATGCACTCGACCAGCACGGCAACTCCGCCGGGGCCATAGCCTTCATACATGATCTCGTCGTATATCTCACCGGCGATCTCTCCGGTGCCTTTCTTGATGGCTCTGGCAATGTTGTCTTTCGGCATGTTTTCGGTTTTTGCCGTCAGAATAGCCGAACGCAGGCGCGGATTGCCCTCGGGATCTCCGCCGCCGGCTCTTGCAGCCACTGTGATCTCCTTGATCAGACGGGTAAATATCTTCCCCCTCTTGGCGTCAATCGCCCCTTTTTTTCTTTTAATTGTCGACCACTTAGAATGTCCAGACATATATCACACCCATGAAATTATAATTTAAATCGTATGCTCCTGCTGCAATTCTACTTCGGGAACCGGCTTACGATACTCCATCCCCAGAACAAAAACCTCTCTACTCTCAGTACGGGAACTCTTTGGTTTCAGTACTTTTACCATGGAAAAACGTTCCTTCATCCAATCGACAAACTCCGGAAAATCTTCACCCTGGAAAACTTTACATATATAATGCCCCTTATTCAGCAGCAACTCTTCGGCAATAGCCAGGGTTTTTCGCACCAGGATCAGCGAATGCTGGGCATCCACCCATCTGTTGCCGGTGGTCTTGGGGGCCAGATCCGAGATCAGCACCCGAAATGACGGCCGAAACTTTCGAACCTGGACAATCATTTCCGGATCCATGATATCCTGGCACAGCCAATGAATCGGCGCGCCTCCCGGCCGGGCCGACTGTTCCGCCTGCTGCAGATCGACACCAACTACAATTCCTTTCGGTCCAACCACTTCCGAGGCAAAAATGGACCAACTGCCCGGATAACAGCCGAGGTCAAGGACGCTGTCGCCCCGGCTGAGAAATTTATACTTCTGTTGTACTTCCTCAATCTTATAGACAGAGCGAGCAGGATATTTTTCCTTTTTCGCCTTTTTTGCATAGTAATCGTTTATTTTACGCACGTATTAGTCCATTTATTTTTCTTTGACAAGACGAAAACCTGCTGACGGTTCACTCCACCACCCAGGTTTTCAGACAGGTTTATCATGATGCAGATATGCTTCCACCCATCGCAATGCCGTCTGGCGATCGGTCACCGCCCCCTCAATTCTGGCCACTTCAAGTTCAGCAAGAATTTTCGCAAACGATGGTCCCGGCGTAAGACCGATGGCAATCAGGTCCTTCCCGGAGATCAGGCGCGGTCCCCGGAGGACAGGTTCAATGTAATCTTTATATATTCCCTGGACCGTATCGAACAGGACGACAAGTTCTTCCTCCATCCGCTCCGGTTTCTTCTCGCCTTTACTGGCCAGACTATCGGACATCGCCAGCAGAAAAAGCCCCGGCAGATCATTGCCGGCCCGGTGACAGATATTTAAGGCCGCCCGCCTGGAAATCTGTCCTTCCCGCTGCACATTGCAGAGGTGGAAGGGATGCATGTGCATGCCGATAAGTCCGCCGGTCCGCTCGGCGTCGGCTTTACTCCACCGGCAGCGTTCGGCAAAACTCTGGAAGAGCCTGCGTCCGACCTCATCGTGCCCGTAAAACGTTACCCGGCCAGTCTCGCCGTTGTGCATGTCTTTGGTGGCCGGTTTGCCGATATCGTGCATCAGGGCAGCCCATTTGAGGCAGACTCTGTTGTTCTCTTCCTCGAGATACTTTGCAATCCCCAGGTCCTTCCCGCCAAAAAAGCGGTTCGGCCGGGCGATGATTTCCTCCATCATTTTCAGGGCGAGAAAACTGTGGCCGAGGACGTCAAGATGATGAAATTCCGGTTGCTCGACCCCCTCACCCTGATACAACTCCGGCAGAAGCAGGCGCAACAATCCGGCTTTATCCATTGCCTCCAGTGTTTCAGCAGTTCGGGCCGAAGAAAAGATCAACCGCATCTCATGGCCGATCCGTTCGGCGGCAACACCGGCTATAAGCCTGACGTGTTTTTTTATCTCTTCCGTTGTCTGCGGATCGAGGGAAAAATCCAGCGTCGCTGCCAGGCGATAGCCACGCAACATCCGCACCGGGTCGGCAGTAAACGCGCCGGGGCAGTGTCTGATCCGCTTCGCCTGGAGATCGGTCATACCTCCGGCAGGATCGACAACACCTGCAGCTTTCCCCTCCGAAAGGGGCACGGCCAGGGCATTGACGGTAAAATCGCGCAGGAACAGGTCCTCTTCAATCGTCGCGACGCCTGCACGAAAGGTCGAAAAGTCGACCTGTTCACCCTGCCATACCACCCGAACCACTTCATCATCCGACGCCGAAAGGTCGATGAGTGCCCCTCCGCCAAGCTCTTGCCGCAACAGGTTGGCAAGCGGCAGCATCGGTCCTTCGGCTGCGATATCCAGATCATGAGTGACCCTGCCCAGCAACCCGTCGCGAACAGTGCCACCGACAAGAAAGAGTCGTACGCCGCTTCTTTGCCTTACCCGCACCAGCGCGTCAAGAATTTCCGGCGGTGAGTTTTTAAAAAAGTCCCGCATTTTTTCCGGCGCCTTACGATCCACCCTTTCATTTCCTTCTGCTCTTGACTATATTTCGTGCCAAAGCATGTATAGATACCACAAAATCAAAAGAATAACAGGTCCCAACCACATACTTCCTCTTCACTATGCCTCCTACTCCCCCTTTTCTCTACCTGGCGCCCATCCGCGGCCTCACCGATGCCCTGTTTCGCGAGACCTTATCTCATCATTTCTCCGGCTTCGATGCGGCTGTGGCACCTTTTATCAATCCTCAGAGGAAATCCCTCTACGAAAGCAGCATGCTCCGCGATGTGCTGCCGCAGAACAACAGGGGGCTGCCGCTTGTCCCGCAACTGCTTCTTACCGATCCTGAACCGTTTCTGGTCCTGGCCAGGCGTCTGGCGGACCTGGGCTATACCCATATAAACTGGAATCTCGGCTGTCCTGCGCCGATGATCGCCCGAAAAAAAAGGGGATCCGGCCTGCTCCCTTTTCCGGACGAAATTATCGCTATCCTGACGAAGATCATGCCGGCAGTCGGCATCGAATTATCGATTAAAACACGACTTGGCTTTCACCACCCTTCCGAGCTTCGCGCCCTTCTCCCGGAACTCGATAATTTTGCCTTGAAAGAGATAATTATCCATGCCCGCCTCGGCAAGCAACTGTATAAAGGGACGACCGATCCTGACGGTTTTGCCGCCTGCCGGGAGCTGAGCAGCCACACCTTTACCTACAATGGCGATATCAACGACATCGAGACCTTCCGGGCTCTTGCCGCCCGCTTTCCCACAATCGGTCGATGGATGATCGGCAGAGGCGTCCTGGCCAATCCTTTTCTGACCGAAGAAATAAAAGGTTTTCCCGTTGAATCCGCCGAGAAGAGAAAAAGCCGGATTTTCGCCTTCCATGCCGATCTTCTGACACGTTATACCGAGCGGTTGTCGGGCGCAAGCCATGTTCTGGGCCGCGTCAAGCAACTCTGGACATACCTTATTTATTCCTTTCCCGGTCAGGAAAAAACCCTCAAGAAAATCCTCAAGAGCACCACGCTGGAGAGCTACAACAAGGCGGTCGATCAGCTTTTTGCGGCATGACGGGAGAGCGAAGCGGATTTTTAAAGCATCGCCCAGTTGCGGAACGTATCGTCGGCCAGCGGACCGGCCGGGATCAGATGTCTTGCTCCCCGCAGCGTACAGGTCACTTCCCCCTGTTCACTGCCTGCCGGCAATTTCTTGCCGTAACGGACAACGAGAGAGGCGGCGAAAGCCAGGGCCATGGCCAGTTTTTTTTCATCGGGATAGCGGTTCCCTGTTTTTTTCAGGACACCTACAGGTCCCGGCCAGTCTTCCATCAGCAAAACGGCGTCTTCCGGGTCGGCCAGGGCCGTCAGGCTGTTGTTTTCCCTTTCGTCCCGACCGATAATCAGCCAGCCGCCGCCCGGCAAAACAAACTGCCGTCCGAGCAACAGCATACGGATGTCGGCCACGGTGATTTCCACCGACTGCAGCACCGAATCATCGCTGTAGAGTTGTTTGATACGCCTGCTGAGAATGGGATCGGCCAGGACACATCCGCCTGCCGGGGCAGGAAAGTCGGTTATGCCGAATTCTCTGGCGAGAGCGATCTGGGCCGACCGGCCTCGCCCGCTCATGCGCAGAAGCTTGCTGCGGTCAACCCAGCCTTCCAGTTCCGGCACGGTCTCGTTCATGAGCTGGGCGCAGAGCGGACGCAGCAGCAGAGATCTGGTGCCGGAATCGCGCTCGATCAGATTCATTGTGTCGCGGCGCTGAGACATCGGCCTCTGCCCCAGGACTTCCCCGGAAATGAGAAAGGAAGCTCCTTGTTCGGCCAGCATCTCCTTGGCCCGAGCGAACATCATTATCTTGCAGTCGATGCAGGGATTGAAATTCTTGCCGAAACCATGGGCCGGATTGTGCAGCAGCCGCAGATATCCTTCACTGATATCCTCAACCAGCACTCTAATCCCATATTTGCGGTAGATCCGATCCTGGTGCCCCTGCACATCGTCCAGAACCGCATAATTGAAAAACGGCGTGACAAACTGAATGGCCAAGACATCGATGCCCTGGTCAATGATCAGACGAGAGGCAAGAATGGAGTCGAGCCCGCCGGAAAAAAGGGCAAGGGCTTTTATTTTCTTCATATCCGTGACTCCCCTTTCAACAACAACTCTTTTGCCCAGGCCTCGGTCTGGCCGGTGGCAGAATCCCCGGCCAGCATTCTTGCCAGCTCGGCAACCCTTTTTTCAGGCGAGAGCCGGATGACCGCCGACTGGGTCCGGCCGCCATCCACCGACTTCGATACCTGGAAATGCTGCGAACCGCGAGCTGCGATCTGGGGCAGATGGGTAATGCAGAAAACCTGATGATGCCCCGCCAGCTCTTTAATCTTCCCGGCGACCGCTTCCGCAGCCTGGCCGCCGATGCCGGCATCGACCTCGTCGAAAATGACCGTTTCAACCATATCCTTTTTGGCCAACAGACATTTCATCGCCAGCATCAACCTCGACAATTCCCCGCCGGAAGCGATTTTGGCAAGCGGCTTCGCCGGTTCTCCCGGATTTGCCGAAAAAAAGAACTCGCCACGGTCCCAGCCGCTTGACCGCATTTTTTCGGGCACGCGTTCCACCTCCAGCCACTTCACCTGAAAAGCCGCCCGGTCAAAGGCAAGGGAGGACAGCTCTGCGGCCATGGCCTTTTCAAGATCCCGTCCGACCCGCCTTCTTTTTTCCGATAGTTGCCCAGCCTGCCCGACCAGCTCGCGCTCGAGTGCCAGCACCTCTTTTTCAAGCGTTTTTATATTCTTGTCCATATTTTCATACTGCTGTACTTCAGCCTCGGACTTTTGCGCGAATTCGAGGACATGGTCAACAGTCTCACCATATTTGCGTTTCAGTTGCTGGATGAGATCGAGACGTTCGTTGACCTTTTCGAGGCGGTAAGGATCGTTCCCCAGGGAATCCCGATAGTCCCGCAGTTCATTGACATAGTCTTCGGCAAGAAAGCTATAGCCGCTTATATTCTCCGCAAGCTTGACAACATCCGGGTCAAGCGCCGCCAATTGCCCCATATTCTGGCGCAGCCTTGTGAGCATATCGAGAAGATCATTGGCAAAAAGCCGATAGCTTTCCTGGCTCACCTTGATCAGCGTCTGGGCGTTTTTCAGTCGCTTTTTTTCCGTGGCGAGCAGCTCGTCCTCGCCCGGTTGAAGCTCCGCCTGCCTGATTTCCTGGATCTGAAATTTCAAAAAATCCTGTTTTTGTTCCTTTTCCTGCTCCTGGCGCCTGAGTTCACCCAGAGCTTCCGTTTTTGTCAGCCACTGGCCGTACAGTCCGGCGAGCTCTTGCCTTGCCGGCCAAAGCTCGCCGAGAGTATCGACAATATCAAGATGCAGGCCGGGCTGAAGGAGCTGCTGGTGATCATGCTGGCTGGCGACATTCAGCATATCGGCGGTAAGGTCCGCTACATTCCTGGCAGTTGCCAGAGATCCGTTGACATAGAATCTGCTCCGGCCTGCGCTGTTCAAGACTCTTTTGAGTATTACTGTAGTGTCCCTGCCGAAACCGCTCTCTTCAAGCTTCTGCAGGAGGCGATCATGACCGGCATCGACCTCGAACAGTGCTTCGACCTCGCAAGACTCCGCTCCATTACGGATCCAGTCGACGGACGCCCTGCCACCGGAAAGGAGCTGTATGGCCCGTAACATGATCGATTTTCCGGCTCCGGTTTCCCCTGTCATAACAACCAGCCCGGAAGATTTTTCCTGGTCGAAACTGAGTTCGAGGGATTCGATAAGCGCCAGGTTTTTTACTCGCAATTCACACAGCATCGGCTCTCTTCTGCAGGTTGAAAAAAGAAGTCATTCCTTGACTCTCCGGAAAAAGGACAGTAGTTTAACGTGTTCAAAGTGGTCTTTTTAGCGACTCGAGTCTACAACCAACCGAACTGGATTTCCACATTCATTTTTTCCAACGGCACATATGAAAGCAAAAACAGACCTCAGTGCAAGCCTTGAAGACTACATTGAGGCAATTTATCACATAATCGAAAACAAGTTGGTTGCCAGAAGCAAGGAAATCGCCGCCCGCCTTCATGTCAGCCGGGCGTCCGTCACCGAGGCGCTCCGCGCTCTCTCGAAGAAAGGCCTGATCAACTACGCCCCATATGAAGCGATTACCCTGACCGAAGAAGGAAAGATAGTGGCCGAAGACGTCATCTTCCGCCATGACGCCCTGAAACGATTTTTCATCGAAGTTCTTTCGATCGACGCCGCCATTGCCGAGGAAGGGGCCTGCAGGATCGAACATGCCGCCCCTCCGGAAATCATCTCGCGAATGATCAGCTTCACCGAATTCATGCAGGTCTGTCCTCGCGGTGGCGAGGAAATGATCAAAGGTTTTGCCGAGTACTGCAAACGGGGAAAACAGAGCGATAACTGCGACAGCTGTGTCGCCAACTGTTTCGATCCACCACAATCCGACTGATCAAAGAAACACCATAGGATCGATCAGCCGCTGGTCTTGCCGCGGCCGGCAGCCCGGATCAGGTCGGCAACTTCACCCTCCTCGGGAAATCGCCCGAGACTCTTCTTGGAAAACACCAGATCGCCATCGGCAACCACCTCGAAAACCCCTCCAGACGATGGCAACAGCTGCACTTGGGCCGGAAATATTTTCTTCAACTCGTCCCCCAGACCGGAGGCACGTGGTTCGTAATTTCACTTTGTGCAGTATTCGATTGTGATTTTCATGTGCTATACCTTGCGCTGCAATGAGCTTATATGTTTTAAAATGCTTGAGCCCATTTAGATATGAATGGGTGAATGCGGTTTTTCCGAATGCGCTCTCTTTTGCCAGAGTGTAGCCATTTTCAATCGCCATATCAACATGTACATCAATAAAATGACAGATCGCAACTTGCCTGGAATTCTCTTGACGCCACTGGAAGAATTGAACAAAAAGGAAACTCTCCGCCTGGCTCCGGTCGCCACGCTCTCGGCCGCAGGCATCAGGAGATTGCCGGAAGAGCGGGAAGGATACCGGCAGCAATTTGCCCTTGATGCCGACCGGATTCTCCACTCGCGAGCCTACAGCCGTTATATCGACAAGACCCAGGTTTTTTCCCTGGTGGCCAACGACCACATCACCCACAGGGTCCTGCATGTGCAGCTGGTCGCCAGAATTGCACGAACGATCGGCAGGTTTCTGCAGTTGAATGAAGACCTCACCGAAGCGATCGCCCTCGGCCACGATATCGGCCATCCTCCCTTCGGCCACGATGGCGAAAAATTTCTCTCCGACCTCTGTCTTGAACACGGTCTTCCGCCATTTCAGCACAATATCCAGTCCATTCGCTTTCTCGACAAACTCGAACGAAAAGGCAGAGGATGGAACCTGACACTTCAGGTACTGGATGGCATTCTCTGCCACGACGGGGAAGTCGACTCGAGAAGACTCAGCCCCCAACCAATACGCTCCTTTGCCGATTTCGACGACAAACTGCAGGCAAAAGAGGCAGATCCCGCACTGGTGCTGATGCCGGCAACCCTGGAGGGCTGCGTCGTGCGGCTTGCCGACACTGTTGCCTACATCGGCAGGGATATCGAAGACGCCATCATCCTCGGCATGATAGAAAGAACGGAAATCCCCGAAACCTGTTGCGATCTTCTCGGTAACACCAACGGTACGATAGTATACAATCTGGTCACCGATCTGATCACCACAAGCCGGATCGATAAGAAAGACACCTCCTTTATCGGTTTCAGCGAGAAAATCGCAGGCGCGCTGGCTGAATTGAAAACATTCAACTATGCGCGAATCTACCTGGCGCCACGCACCAAGGCAAAAACTCCAATGATTGGAGACTGCTACAGGAGACTTTACGAACACTACCTGGCGTGTCTCGAGCAGGCCCCTACTGTTTTACGGGAAATCGATCTCATGACCAATGTCAATCTTCCCGATCTGCAGAATTACAGCTCGGAAGAAAAGGTGCGGGATTTCATCGCCGGCATGACAGACGATTTTTTTCTCAGCCAGGCAAAATCGATAGGCTGCTCAATCCCCGAAAAGGAGTAATACCAGCCGTCATCACATTTTATTGCGGCTATCCATCTCCATTTGTTACTATAACCATTGACCTCGATTCACGAACATGGTATCCATTTGCCCGCAGCGTGCACCCGTAGCTCAGCTGGATAGAGCACCGGACTTCGAATCCGGGTGTCGGGGGTTCGAATCCCTCCGGGTGTACCAATAAATTCAGGGAGTTACGATAGATATTATCGTAACTCCCTTTTTTGTTTTTTGTCCACATTTGTCCACATTGAAAAAACATGGCTCTCAGGATAGAAACAATTCACCGCCAGCAGTTGTGTAGGCAGTCAGAAGCTCAGCCAGACGATGTTCCCGTTGCCCGTATCCAGCCCCAGGGAGAGACGCCCACCTGGACCGACATTTATCAATAGCTATGTTGATCCGGCCCGCATTGATGTCCCCGAACGCCCTACACTCCTTTATCAGCTGCATTGCAATTTTGGTCTGGTCTTCAGGCCAAAACCCTTTGAGCCCCAACCGCTCGCGATATGCTCGCCAAACCCAACCCATGATCTGATACCTGCCGGCTGCCGTCGACTCCAGCCCCCCAGGTTTGCCATCCATATCGATCAATAGACCGGGGTGGCGGTGGTAGCTGCTGAACGTCATCACCATGTCTGGCAGGGAACCGACTAGAACATTGTAGCCGTTGTCCGATTTTCGAATAACATCCGGCCCAAGTTCGGACCAGGCTATCATGTCGAGAAAAGCCTTTTCATTTTTAGTCATTTCCAGTTTCCCATCCTTTCTTTTCGAATTACAGGTGTTTTTGAAGCCAGGTGAGCAGCCAGGCGACGGCCGCACCGACGCCGGTGCAAAACGATGCGACCAGAACCATACTGCCGTCTTTTTTGTCCTGCCTGGCTTTAATGCGATTCATCTCGATCCAGATATCCGTGCGTTTATCCTCACAGCTGCGGGTGTCGTCATCGCGCCGGCGGTTATGCTCGCCGAGAGTGGCGCGGATCTCGGCCACGCTTTTCAGTTGCTCGCAAATTTCGGCCAGAGATCTGGTTATTTCGACCAAGTGGCTGGTGTTCTCACGTTTTATCTCGTCAAGGATTCGCTCCTGACGGCTAATCGACTCATCTATGCGCTCGTGGCTACCACACACCGTCGCCAGACCTTTTTTTTCGGTCATTTTTATGCCTCGTGAACTGGTCTGGTGTAGCGTTTCGCCCCCTTGCCGGTCATATACCAGCGGATGGCCAGCATGAGAGATCGGGCTAGCCGCCACCACATACCTTTGCGCACACAAATAATGTAGTATTCCTGGTCGATCAGGGGCTGCAGGAAGAACGGCAGCAGACCCTCATTGACGAAATCACAGAGGATGTCATGCCCGCATGAGGCCTCGATTGAGGACTTTGTGTCGGGGAAGGGGCCGCTGTTGCCGTCCCAGGGATAGCCCTGCCTGGCAGTCAGTTTGCCGTCCGGCGTGAGGATAGCGTGCCGCGTCTCGACTACGTAGCCGAGGATTGCCGTTTGAATTGTAAAATCCTCGGCCACCACAAATTTATAGCCGTCCCAGTATTTCATTTTATCGACCTCCAGCCGACATCAATTTCCTCACAGCGACCCGCCGCACTTGGGACAGCGGCAGGCCTCTCCATCCTTGATTTCACAACCGCAGTAAGGGCAAGTCATGGCTACGGTAAAATATTTTCGGTGTTTGTCACCGGGCCTACACCGTCGCCCTTATTGTGGCTCTGGTTGAACTGCACGTCACCGTTATAGCGGTTATCCGGTTTACCCACGGCCGCCGACAGGACATTGTCGGCGGCATTGACTCCAAGTCCGATGATTGTGCCGTCCTTGATGTCACCTGCGACACTGCGGACCGTTTTCCAAACAGGGTGCTCACTCGGTGTGACCGGCAGAGGCTGGTTGAACTCTGCAGGCGGCGAGTAACGGACTTCAGGCATCGGCTCCTTGACCGTGATCGGTTCGGACATTCCCGGATAGAACACCGTTTTTTCAACGGACTTCCACTCCAGGCTGAACCCGTTGTTTTTTTGTGCCTTGGCGATCATGGCGTCACGGTTGCGAAGGGTATCATGCACCTCATGCTCTTTGGCAACCGAAGCGTCCGCTGTATAACCTGCAGCTGTTTTCACCACCTCTCCGGCCTCGTTCACCATGGTATTAGTGAGCGGGATCAGCCCGCCTTTATTCCCACAGCCAGCCAAAAAGAAGACAGACAACAGACAGACAAATAATACGAAGAACGATCTGATCATTTCACACCTCAATCTCAAAATGTTGCAGGTTTGGGGCTTCACCAATGATCGCCCCGTCTTTGACGTACGCCTTTTTTGTTGCCTCGACGCTTGTGCCGAGCACCCGCATGGCCCCACCGCTCGATGTCGTCACCGTGCTGGTTCCGTCCGTGTTTACCGTGACGACGGTCACGACGATCAGGGGACTGCCGGGCAGCAGTTTACGAAATCTTGCCCATAAATTGGTTGCCATGCTTGCCCCTTACGCCGGGTTTTCGGTGGCGTTGATAGTAATCTTTGCCGTCACGTAATTTGCCGTTTCGACCGAACCGTCATTAGCCGCTGTCGCCCGAGCAAAAATCTGAACGGCCTGATGAGTGACGGACACATCGAGATCGACCAGGGCAATTGACTCCGCCCAGCCGGTGGCACCGTCGGCACTCAGTTCCCATATGATGCCTGGGTCTGCGCCGGTTATGCCCACCGAAATATTGGTGTAATTGGCAATATTGATTGTATCGTCTTCGGCCCAGACGAATAAATCGGCGGCAGGGCTTGCGGTGATGGTCGCCGGGATGCCGGTGCCGTTGAGAGTCAGTGACGTTGCAACCGGATCGGAGCCGTCGCCGGATGAATAGGCGTCAGGGGTGGCGGTGTTGTCTTTTGTGAGTTGGATCATTCTTTACCCCAATCTTTAATTGCCATGGTAGCGTTCCACGTCGATGGTCTGCCTGACCTTGAGTCCCTCGCGGGTTCTCGGCGCAGAGACCGACACGGCGGCGACGAATCCCTTCCAGGAAGATGCCCCGAGATTGTATTCGATGATGCTGCCCGGCAGGATGATGCCGGGAGCTGCCGGAGGCGCAAAGACCGGCAGTTCGATCCGGTGTTTCGACCACTTTCCCGATGCGCCCAGGACGGCGATTCCGAGCGCTCTAGCCGGTTCAACTGCGGTGATGAGCTTGCTTGTGACCATCGGGGCCTGGCGATCTCCGGCCGTGCCGGTGCGGGTGACCGTGGCGGAGATCCCGCCCGCCTCTCCGGCGAGATAAACGGCATTGAAATACGGCCGCGCATCCCATCCGCCGTCGATCCTGCTGGCCATCGAGGCCGGAATAATGTAATCGGGAACGGCGGACGCCAGCTGCCAGGGAGCAACCTTGTATCGCGGTTTAATGCGGATGGTCTGCGCCACCATGTCGGTCTGGACGATAGCCCTGCAGGTGTCGGCGATCGCTTTTATCACCTGCATCGGCGTCTGGTCCTGATAGCAGTGGATCCCGCCAGGCACCAGCCAGTCATCGAGACCGTCGAAGACTACACTCCAGCCGGTATTCTCCAACTCGTATGCCATGAGCTGCTGGGCGGTGCGTGCATTTTCCTCGGTATAGGTCCGGATCTCGGCCATCGGTGCGCCGAGCTGGGCTGAGATCGAGCGGCCGTCGATTGACCGGCTTCGGCTGCCGAAGGCCTCATTTTTGGCCCAGGTGTCGACCTGGAAATTCAAGAGATGGCCGTTGATCGCCGCCTCGACAAGGATCGGGCCGTCTTCTGTCGGCTCCAGCAGGGCCAGAGCCGCATCGCTGCCGACAGAGGATTTCAGCGTCCAGTAGAGACTATCCCAGTCGGTGCCGATGGTCATTCCGGTGATATCGATTGGCGTCCGTTCCGGCAGCCGGGTGAGGTAGGCGGTGTTCAGCATGGTATACACCGAGGCCCAGGGGCCGGTTGGAATAACGCCAGGCGGGATGTAGAAATAGGCATCGCGCCAGCCTGACGGCTCGCGATGGCGGCACCGACGGTCATAGCTGTATTGGTCAAAATGGAAGCGAATATTGGCACCGTCATCGACCAGGGTAATCGGTACATGAATGTTGAAATTGATGTTGCCGCCCGGCGGTGGCTCATAGCGTCGCCAGCAGATTTCCTGGTAATATTTTTTGCCCCAGACGGTTCGATGTAGCAGATCCTTCGGTGGAGGGTTGCCCCAGGGGACGATGAACAGACCCCGGTCGAGAATCCTTTTGGCATCATGAAGCATCGAGACCAAAACATCTTTTGCAGGTGGCGAGATGCTTTTACTGCCGTGATCCACATCGACAGCGTTGAGCAGACTCCACGATATATTCCTGATATGATCGGCTGCAGCCTTATCCCGCCATCGTGAGTTTGTGCTTCGGTTGCTTTTCTTGGGACAATCATTCCAGGACGAACGCTGTGAATTATCTTTTGCGCCTTTTTCAATCCAACTGGCTGAAGTTTTGGCCTCGACAATAAGCCGTTTGACCCAGCCCATGCCGATTGAGGTTGTGAGTTGCCGACGATCCTTCCAGCCTGATTTTGCCCTGTTGTCGAGTGCTGGCAACTCTCCCCAGGGCACGTCGAAATCAGGTTTTGCAGGCTGAACAATAACTGTGACTGCAGCACTCGTATCTGCCGATATTGCCCTGGCATTAATGACTGTCGCTCTGACATCGAAATCAGCCGAGATCCTGGCCGAAGTGACGACTGCCGCTCTGGTGTCGAAGTTTGCCGATATCGCATTGCCGACCGCTGTTTTACTGTCGACCGCCCGCACCTGCTGGTTGCTGACTGCTCCCAGCAGGTCAACGGTGACGACAACCGCGACGCCTGGCGCTGAGCCGCCGAGGAGTATGTTGCCCCCGTCAGGCGGAACATACTCCCCAGAGAAATAGAGATTGACGGCCGAGCCGATCGGCGGAGTATAGGCCATGTCACGCCGTCACCTGGGAAACATACGTCGCCACTTCGTCATTATAGTTGCCGGTGTGATCCACCCCGAGCACCCGGAGTGCCCGCTCGGGATACTCCGGCAACCCTTTTATTTCCCAGGCTCCGGTGACCGGATCACTCCATTTTGCGGTGAGCAAAACAAAGGTGGTGCGGTGCTCTACCACAACCAGGCGTTTGCCCGGAACGCCGTCGACATAGGTGATGCCGGCGAGTCGGTGCCGATCGGTGCGAGGGGGAACAGCACCTAATATGATAAAATCAAATAGCATCAGATTCTCCAATCATCGAGCGAGATGAAGAAATTCCCAGCTCCAGTAACGTTTACTGCCCTGGTTAGTATATTGATAAACGACTTACCATCAGAATTGATGTTTTGAAGTTGAGTAAATGCTGACGGATGACAAGGATAGTAAAGACCAGGAAGCCAACCCCGAAATGAATACGCTTCTGCCTCGTTAAGATGTGGCCGGGTTATGAGTATCTGGTCTCCAGGCGTGTAAGGTAGTCCTGTAGCCCCCATAAGTGCTGTAGCGCCGGGGCCACCTCCACGGATAGGTATAGAGAGGATTGACCCAACCGCTCCGGTTGCTCTACGTGGCATAGCAAAACCAGGACCCCCAAGAGCGCCAGTAATGGAATCTGATGAATAGACATACCCAAACGATCCATTTGAGCCATTACAGACCAGCCCACAACAGTATGGGTCAATAGGATATCGTGAAACTGGGTCTCCAAAAAACATAGCTGTTGTATACCAGTGGGTATTATTCGGGGTCCCGGTGATTGTTGACCAGCAAAAAAAATAGAAGGCTCTATCATCGGCCATCAGTATCCATGGTCGAGCCGTGGTGTTGGCAGCATTTGAGAGGGGTCCGGTGAGCTCTCTCAGGCGGGGCCAGATAGAGCCCAACAATATCGGCTGCTTTTGTTGCAAACTCGGGATCAGTGCTGACACACCAGCTTCGTTGCCGGGCCAGACAGATGTTTTGCTTGCGAAGCACACGCCAGACTGCATCATCGGATGCGCCAAGAAGCCTGGCAACTGCCGGACCGTCCCAGCAGGACTGGCCGTGAGGTGGAGGCTGCTCCAATGTTTTTAAAACCTGAGCGCGGAACTCTTCATCATATTTTGGCGGCTTGCCGGAACGTGGCCGATCGTATAGCCCAGCAATTCCTTGTATGGCAAAGCGGTTGCGCCAATCGATGATCGTATTCGGACGCACCTTAAGGTCGCTGGCGACTTTGCTGACGGATTCTCCGTCAAGAAGTTTGTAAATCATTCGTGCTCGTTCGACCAAACGTGCCTCCATGCTTCGACTGCCTGCCCACTCTTTTAGGGTCTGGCGATCTTTTTCGGTGCATGGCGGAGGCGAGGCTTTTCTGGGCATAGGGGACTCCTTTCATGTAGAGGATGGAAGGAGTCTAAATTATATCGTTTAATTATGCAAGTAAACACTAGCTGCGCAGCGATGATTGAAGTTCTTGGGCGTTGGCCCCAGGGGAAAAGGGAACACAATACCTCTACATATTAGGAGGTATTGTGTTTGAAGGCATAAGCAACCGGTCCTAAAGAAGACCTCCATGTGGTTCCTCCCGGGAGCGATCACTACGAACAGCGGCGGACATCCATTTACCGAGAGATCGGAACAAGGGATTCAGACGCTTGGTCTGATTATCGCCGGTATGTTGGAGTAAATTCGTTGGCGCCTTTAGATCCGTGTGAAAGTTATGTTTTTAAGGGACTCTTTTTCCTTGAATTGGCTTGCCTCATTTTTCCGGGAGATTGGTCACCACGAGCTTTTGCAGAAGTTGTTCCAACTGTTCAATTCGAACCTTCAAGTTCGCCAATTCCTCCTTTACGCCGACCATTTCTTTCTCCATGACAACGGCGTGATGGAATGCTTTGACAGAACCCGACAAGGCTGATCTGTACACCGAATCGGATTCATTGACCTCTAAGGTCATAGTGAACAGGTCTTTCAGATTGAATGCCCCTGTTTTATCGGAATAGTCGAAAGTCGCCGGATTGGGGTTCTCTTGCGCTGCTCGTACTTGGCTATCCGGAAACATTTTACCTTCGCCTTTCCAAAGCCATTCGAAACTGCAACCTGTAACGGATGCAATTCTAAGGCAACTCCCTCTGCTTGGCTCTGGGTCTCCCTTGAGCCATCGGCTGATTGTGGGATGCTTTGACCCAAGAGCGTTTGCAAGCTGTTGTTGGTTCATTTTTTTTGAATCCATAACAGCTTGTAATCTTTTATGAATTGAATTCATTTGTATTTATATGTAACATTGCTATTGCGAAATCAGTAACTTTATGTCATTAATGATACTGAAAGATACGGACGATTCATTTCTGGATACTGGACCCTAAAAAACAAATCCTGCAAGATATTCTCGGATGCAATTGGTGTCTTTACACAACATATGGCCCGAAAGGCCGAGCAGGAAGGAGACTTCAAGATAATCCCGTCCCGGGCACAGTTTTGGACATTACAGGTAGCCCTGCATACCCTAACAGGGGGACGGGCGTTTTTGCAAGCAGAATGAACCGGGTGGCATTGTATTGGCTGCGACAAGATCGAGGCATTTAAAAACCGCAAATCGAGGCGGTTAATGAAATCCGGCCACTAGAGGAAAAGCAATGATAGATATCTGCAAAGGCAGGCTGGTGGCAACTTTTGACGATAGCTCAGAACTGTTTAACCTGCTCAACCAACTTGATGACGAGAGCTATGTCCTGATACGTCCCGAGATGGAAGGCCGCAAGTTCACTGAGGTCATGATCGTCGCAGGTAGTGATGAGGAGGCGCTGGCCGAGGTGCTCCGGGTGGCAGAGGATGAAATTGTGCATATGATGTTGGTCAAGAAGTTAAGCAAGGTTTGAACTCAAACCGGCGAAATACAAACGATGAGATTCGTGAAACCTCGAAATCGGCATTGCACATCATTCCCTTTTCCTGACTGGACAGCTTGTTCTATCTGCTGAGTGTCCTCCTGACCGCATCCTTCCAGCCATTGTACTTCCTGACGCGGATCTCTTCGGCAAGTGACGGAGTGAACCGTTTGTCACGTTTCCATGAGCCGGCAAACTGTTCGGGCGGCGGGAAAAGTCCCTTATGGAGTCCGGCGAGATATGCGGCGCCAAGCGCGGTGGTTTCGAGGACAACCGGGCGGTCGACCGGGGCGCTGAGGATATCGGCGAGAAACTGCATGGTGAAGTTTGAGGCGACCATGCCGCCGTCGACACGCAGCACCGTCTCGCCCATGTTCTGCCAGTCGCCTCGCATCGCCTCGAGAAGATCGCGGGTCTGGTAGCAGACCGATTCTAGAGCAGCTTTTGACAGTTCGGCGGGGCCGGTGGCGCGGGTCAGGCCGAAAATGGCTCCGCGGGCATCTGCGTCCCAGTAAGGGGCGCCGAGTCCGGTAAAGGCCGGAACGAGATAGACATCCTGGTTGATGTCGGCCTTACGGGCGAGTTTGCCGGTGTCGGAGGCCGATTCGATCAGGCCCATGGCGTCGCGCATCCACTGGACTGCCGCCCCGGCAACGAAAATTGAGCCTTCCAGAGCGTAGGTGGTTTTGCCGAAGAGCCGGTAGCCGATGGTGGTGAGCAGTCGGTTGTTTGAGCGGACAGCCTGTTCGCCGGTGTTGAGGACGATGAAGCAGCCGGTACCGTAGGTCGATTTGATCATGCCCGGCTGAAAGCAGGCCTGGCCGACCAGTGCCGCCTGCTGATCCCCGGCGATGCCGCCGATGGGAATTGCCGTGCCGAAAAGTGCCGGATCGGTCTGGCCGAAATCGGCGGACGAATCTTTCACCTCGGGCAGCAGGGAGACCGGGATGTCGAGCAGCTCGAGCAATTCCTGGTCCCAGCAGTTGTCATGGATGTTGAACAGCATGGTCCGGGAGGCGTTGGTCGCATCTGTCGCATGTTCTTTGCCACCGGTCAGGCGCCAGAGCAGGAAGGAGTCAATGGTGCCGAAACGGAGCTGTCCTGCGAGAGCCTTCTGTCGTGCGCCTTCAACATGGTCGAGCAGCCACTTAATCTTGGTGCCGGAAAAATACGAGTCGAGGAGCAATCCGGTCTTGGCGGTGATCATCGGATCATGGCCGGCCTCGCGCAGCAGGGTACAGTAATCCGAGGTCCGGCGATCCTGCCAGACGATGGCTTTATGGATTGCCTTTCCGGTGTCTTTATCCCAGATCACCGTGGTTTCCCGCTGGTTGGTGATTCCTATCGCGGCGATGTCGGAAGCGGCAAGCCGCGCCTTGTCCAGTGCTAGACGGCAGGTGGCGACCGTCGTGTTCCAGATTTCCTCGGGGTCATGCTCCACCCAGCCGGATTGAGGGAAAAACTGCTCGAACTCCTGCTGGGCGACTGCGACTATCTCAAGTTGATCATTGAAGACAATAGCCCTGCTTGAGGTAGTTCCCTGATCGATTGCGAGGATGTACGATGCCATGTGGATTCTCCGTGTGGGGAAGCTTGGGAACTGACAGCTTGCAGCGGTCAGCTGTCAGCCTTCAGCCAAAACAACGACTGTACAGTAGTAATCTTTTCAAACTCTTCTTGCAAATGGTGGTGAACGGCAGTTGATCGGCGGCCCAATTCTGATGCCGGGCCGCCGAAAGCTGAGAGCTGAAAGCTTACCGCTGACAGCTCTCTTTTTTACTTACTTTTTCGCAGCAGCCCAGCTCTTGACCAGTTCATCATAGTCTATGGTTTCACCCTGGGGTTTCTCGTTGGCCAGTTTCGGCTTCGGAGAACCGGGCAGGTTCAGCCAGTAGGAGGGATCCTGCTCTTTGTTCAACTTCGGTCCGCATTCGCCCTGAATGCCGGCCTTCTCAAGACGCTCAAGCACTTTATCCTGCTGCATGGCGAGAGAATCCATGGCTTCCTGGGGAGTCTTGTCGCCGGTTACCGCATCGGCAACATTCTGCCACCAGAGCTGGGCAAGTTTCGGATAATCGGGCACGTTGGTGCCGGTCGGGGTCCACTGCACGCGGGCAGGACTGCGGTAGAATTCCACCAGTCCGCCAAGTTTAGGTGCCCGTTCGGTGAAGGAGTCATGCCAGATATCGCTTTCGCGGATCGGGGTGAGACCGACATGGGTCTTCTTCAGGCTGACACTTTTCGAGATAACGAACTGGGCGTAGAGCCAGGCGGCCTTGCGACGGTCAACCGGGGTCGATTTCATCAGGGTCCAGGAACCGGCGTCCTGATACCCGAGCTTCATCCCTTCCGACCAGTACGGACCGTGCGGGGAGGGAGCCATGCGCCATTTCGGATTGTCGTTCTCATCAACTACCGGGGTACCGGGAACCGCCATATCGGCGGTAAAGGCGGTGTACCAGAAAATTTGCTGGGCGATTGCGCCCTGAGCAGGTACCGGCCCGGCTTCGGAGAAGGTCATGCCGGCGGCTTCGGGCGGGGCATATTTTTTAAGCCAGTCGATATACTTGGTAAGGGCATACACTGCGGCCGGACCGTTGGTCGCACCACCGCGGGAGACGGAAGAACCGACAGGACTGCAGCCTTCAACCCGGATACCCCACTCGTCAACCGGCAGGCCATTCGGGATTCCAGCATCGCCGGCACCGGCCATGGAGAGCCAGGCATCGGTGAAACGCCAGCCAAGCGACGGGTCTTTCTTGCCGTAATCCATATGGCCGTATACCCGTTTGCCGTCGATTTCCTTTACTTTCTCCGAGAAGAATTCGGCGATGTCTTCATAGGCGGACCAGTTTACCGGAACGCCCAGTTCATAGCCGTAGATTTCTTTGAATTTTGCCTGCAGGTCGGGGCGTTTGAACCAGTCGTAACGGAACCAGTAAAGGTTGGCGAACTGCTGATCGGGAATCTGGTACAGTTTGCCGTCCGGGCCGGTGGTGAAGGATTTACCGAGGAAATCATCGACATCGAGACCCGGATTGGTGACATCTTTACCTTCGCCCGTCATCCAGTCGGTGAGAGGCACAGCCTGCTGATAGCGGAAGTGGGTGCCGATCAGGTCGGAGTCGTTGATATAGGCGTCGTAGATATTCTTGTTGGATTGCATCTGGGTCTGCAGTTTCTCGATAACATCGCCCTCACCGATCAGATCGTGGGTAATCTTGATGCCGGTGATTTCCGAGAAGGCTTTGGCCAGGGTCTTTGATTCGTACTCATGAGTAGTGATCGTTTCCGATACCACCTTGATATCCATGCCTTTAAACGGTTCGGCGGCTTTGACGAACCATTCCATTTCCTTGAGCTGGTCTTCTTTTGAAAGAGTCGAAGGCTGAAATTCGCTGTCGACCCATTTCTTTGCTTCTTCCATCCCTGCTCCCGCAGAGCCCGCCAGGAGGGCGACCATTGCTGTTGCCGTTACGAGCTTTTTAATCATCGATTTTCTCCTCTCTAGTTTTGCGATTTTTCCTGCCACCGAGGTTGTCTGATGGCAGAACGAAACACCGATACCAACAACACGCGCGCTAAACCCACTTAAACACGCAGAGCGCGTAAATACAGGCTATGGCAAAAGCCCACCACAGGCTTAAGGCTCCGCCGAACAGGGCCAGCCAGATTATGTGTATATATGCAGCCCCGAGCAGGGAGACGAAAAGACGGTCGCCCCTGGTGGTTTCAAAACGGAGGATGCCTGTTCTGGGGGATCCGCCGGGACTTCTAAGCTCCCAGATGGTCATGACGATGAGCATGCAGAAGATGATGATAAAGAATGCGGCGGTTGGTTTGGTCCATGCCATCCAGTTGAGGTTCATTGTCTCCTCCTTTAAACCCTGCCAAGCGCGAAGCCCTTGGCGATATGATTGCGGACGAAATAGATAACCAGCGCTCCCGGCACAATGGTGAGGACGCCGGCGGCGGCGAGCACCCCCCAGTCGAGACCCGAGGCGGAGACCGTCCGTGTCATGATCGCCGAGATTGGTTTAGCGTTGACAGCGGTAAGGGTCCTGGCGAGAAGCAGTTCAACCCAGGAGAACATGAAGCAGAAAAAGGCGGTGACGCCGATCCCCGAGGCGATGTTGGGGATAAAGATCTTGATGAAGAACCGCGGCCAGGAATAGCCGTCGACAAAAGCGGTCTCATCAATCTCTTTCGGAATTCCCGACATGAAACCCTCGAGAATCCAGACGGCCAGCGGCAGGTTGAAGAGGCAATGGGCGATGGCGACGGCGATGTGGGTGTCGAACAGGCCGATCGACGAATAGAGCTGGAAGAACGGCAGGGCGAAAACCGCTGGCGGGGCCATACGGTTGGTCAGCAGCCAGAAGAACAGATGCTTGTCGCCGACAAACGAATAACGGGAAAAAGCATAGGCCGCAGGCAGTGCGAAAGTGACCGAAATGACCACGTTGATCGAAACGTAGATCATCGAATTGATATAGCCGGAGTACCAGGATGCATCGGTGAAGATCACCCGGTAGTTGGCAAAGGTCAGATTCTGCGGCCACAGGCTGAAGACCGACAGGATCTCGGAGTTAGTCTTCAGACTCATGTTGATCAGCCAGTAGATCGGCAGGAGCAGGAAAACGATGTAGATAAAAGGAATCAACCACTTGGCGCGCATATCAGGCACCTCCGTTGGAACTTTCTTCGCCGATATTGCTCATCACCGTATAGAACACCCAGCAAAGGAGGAGAATGACAAGAAAATAGACAAGGGACATGGCGGCGGCAGGACCGAGATCGAACTGGCCGATTGCCATCTTCACCAGATCGATCGACATGAAGGTGGTCGAGTTGCCGGGGCCGCCGCCGGTGATGACAAAGGGCTCGGTGTAGATCATGAAACTGTCCATGAAGCGGAGCAGAATGGCGATCAGGAGAACCCGCTGCATCTTCGGCAGCTGAATATAGCGAAACACCGACAGCCGCGAGGCGCCGTCGATTTTTGCCGCCTGATAATAGGCATCGGGGATGGAACAGAGGCCGGCATAGGCGAGCAGGACTACCAGACTGGTCCAGTGCCAGACGTCCATGATGATAATGGTGATCCAGGCGGCAATCGGATCCTGGGTATAGTTATAATTAATGCCGAGCGAAGCCAGGGTGTGGCCGAGCAGGCCGATATCGACCCGGCCGAAAATCTGCCAGATGGTGCCGACCACGTTCCAGGGGATGAGCAGAGGCAGGGCCATGCTGATCAGGCAGACCGGCACACCCCAGCCCTTTTTCGGCATGGCGAGAGCAATGACTATCCCCAAGGGAATCTCAATCAGTAAAATGATGCCGGAAAACATCAGCTGCCGGAGAAAGGCGGAGTGGAAGCGCTCCGAATGGATGAGGTCCTTGAACCAGTCCATGCCCACCCAGAAAAACTGGTTATTGCCGAAGGTGTCCTGGACCGAATAATTGACGACGGTCATCAGCGGAATGATGGCACTGAAGGCGACCACGAGAAAGACCGGCAGCACCATGAACCAGGCCTTCTGATTGGTTTGCTTGACGATCATCGTTTTTCTCCTGTGATCAATTGGGCGTTGACATAGATGTTGGTGTGGTCGATATCAAACAGCAGGCGAGCAGTATCTCCTGTCATTCCGGACAGTTCCGTCATAACCACGTTGAATATCCTTTCATTCAGTCCAACCCGGACGATTTTGTAACGACCGATATCGTCAACCTTGATAATCTGCACCGGTAGGCCTTCTCCTTCGCTGTTCGGCGGGGCGAGGCGCAGATATTCGGGACGGACGCCGATCTCGATCCTGGCGTCGACGGGGATGTTTTCGTATGATTGGCTCAGCACAATTTCGTGCCCGTCGATTGTGGCACGATGCCCCTGCAGACGGCAGGGGACGATATTCATGCCGGGCGAGCCGATGAAGTAGCCGACAAAGGTGTGTTCCGGCCGCTCAAAGAGGGCTTCGGGAGTGCCGACCTGGACAATCTCTCCTTCGTACATGACAATGACTTCGTCGGCAAAGGTGAGGGCCTCGGTCTGATCGTGGGTCACATAGATCATGGTGAAGCCGAATTTCTTGTGGAGAAATTTCAACTGCGAGCGCAATTCCCATTTGAGCTGGGGATCGATGACGGTAAGAGGTTCGTCAAAGAGGATGGCGTTGACGCTCTGGCGGATCAGCCCCCGGCCAAGGGAAATTTTCTGCTTGGCGTCGGCGGTTAAATGCTGGGCTTTGGTGTAGAGGTCTTTCTCGAGGCCGAGCATTTTGGCCAGTTCAATCACCCGCGGTTCGATCTCTTCTTTGGTTCTTCCCCTGTTTTTCAGGGGAAAAGCCAGATTCTGAAACACCGTCATGGTGTCGTAAATCACCGGAAACTGGAAAATCTGGGCGATGTTGCGCTGCTCGGTGGGGAGTCTGGTGACATCCTGATCGTTGAACAGCACCTGCCCCTTGGTCGGGGTCAGCAGCCCGGAGATGATGTTCAAAAGAGTGGTCTTGCCGCAGCCTGAGGGGCCGAGGAGGGCGTAGGCGCCGCCGTCACGCCAGGTCAGGTCGAGCTTTTTCAGGGCATAATCATCAGGATTTTCCGAAAACCCGCTGTAGGAATGGGCGATCTCTTTCAAGGTTACTTTGGCCATTGCATTCTCCTTCTATGCACCGGTTACCGCTTCCGGCGTCACGACCAGGGTGTCGTTGCGGTCGTAGACGTAAAATTTGTCGGGATCCAGGAAAATCTCGATTGTCTCGTTGATATCGATGTGATGGATGCCACGCGCCAGCAGCACCCAGCGTACCCCCGCCACATCCAGGTGGACATAGCTTTCTGAGCCGGTAATCTCGGTGACCGCCACCTTGGCATTGACGGCAATCGCCTTATCGGAGTTGCGGTGAAGAAAGAGATGGTGCGGCCGGAAGGCGATGGTGTAGTCATCGTCCGGCAGATGCGGCAGGGGGCCCAGCAACGGGACCTCGACATGGCTTTTATAGAGCATCCTGTTGTTCAGCTTGGTCACCGGCAGAAGGTTCAGCGGCGGATCGGAGAGGGTCTGGGCGGTGATGAGATTATGTGGGCGGGTAAAAACTTCGATTGTCTTGCCGAACTGGGTGACCCGTCCCTGATGCAGCGAGGCGGTATTGCCGCCGAGGAGCAGAGCCTCCGAAGGCTCGGTGGTGGCATAGACAAAGATCGAGCCGGTCGCGGAAAAAATCCGGGGCAGCTCTTCGCGGAGTTCTTCGCGCAGTTTATAGTCGAGATTGGCCAGCGGCTCGTCAAGGAGCACCAGTTCGGCTCCCTTGACCAGCGCCCGGGCCAGGGCCGTTCGCTGCTGCTGACCGCCGGAGAGCTCCTGGGGAAGGCGGCCGAGCATCTTCTCGAGTTTCAGCAGCGCCGCCACTTTTGCCACCCGCTCTTTAATCTCGGCGGTGGCAACCCCCGCAATGCGCAGCGGCGAAGCAATATTTTCAAAGACTGTCAGATTCGGGTAGTTGATGAACTGCTGGTAGACCATCGCCACGTGGCGTTTCTGCACCGGCACCCCGGTGACGTCGCGATCATCGACGTGGATCGTGCCTGAAGTCGGCCGGTCGAGCCCGGCCATGAGCCGCATGAGTGAGGTTTTGCCGGCCAGGGTGGGGCCGAGTAAGATATTTAACGATCCTGCTGCAAAGGTGAGTGATACGTCGCTGATGTGAAACTCCTTGCCGACTTTTTTGCACAGATTGCGTAGCTCGAGCTGCATCTACTTCTCCTCATCGGTTATCAGCGGGCAGAGAGCGCCCGGCCGATACTTTCTCTTTGATGTATTCGTCCAGCGCCTGGGCTTCCCCGGCACTAACTACAAGACCGAGCCTGGTCCGCCGCCACAGCACATCCTTGGCGTTTTGCGCCCATTCAGCCGCAATCAGGTAGTCAGCTTCAAAACTGTACAGATCCGCGCCGAAGTGGCGTCCGAGATTGCTCTTGTCGCGGATTCCAGCGGTCATCGATCCGGCGCAGGTACCGTAGGTTCCTATCAGGCGGGAGGCGAGACTGCGGTCGAGGACCGGGCATCGAACCATGAGCCTGTCGATTTCAGCGGAATACTCTTCCGGCCTGAAATCTCCGCCGGGGAGGTGGGCATGCTCGGTCCATGGAGCGCCCATCTGCGGGAGGTAGGGCGAAAGCCTGGCCAATACCGATTCAGCCAGTTTGCGATAGGTGGTGATCTTCCCGCCGTAGATGGAAAGAAGGGGAGCCTCATTACGATTACGGCCGGTGTCGAGTTTTAAGACATAATCGCGAGTCGCCGCCTTCGCCTCGCTTTTGCCGTCGTCAAAAAGAGGGCGGATGCCGGAAAAACTGCTCACCACATCCCTTGGCGACAGTTCGCGGATAAAATATTCGGAGGCCGCCCGGCATAGATAGTCGATCTCCTCCGGCGATATCGCGACCCTGCCCGGATCGCCATGGAAATCGACATCGGTTGTGCCGATCAAGGTGAAATCGTTTTCGTAGGGAATGGCGAAGATGATCCGTCCGTCACTGTTCTGGAAGATATAGGCACGACCGTGGTCAAACAGTTTCGGGACGATGATATGGCTGCCTTTGACCATGCGGATATGTTCGCTCGTCTTACTGTGCGAAATGTGGGGAAGCAGTTCGTCAAGCCAGGGGCCGGAAGCATTGATAAGGACGCCGGCATTGATGGTGAAATCCCGGTTGTTCGAGCTGTCATGGAGAGTCAGGGTCCAGATTTTGCCGCTCCTGGTCGCCGAGACCAGTTTCGTGCGGGTATGGATCTCAGCACCTCTCGCCGCGGCGTCCATGGCATTGAGAACCACCAGGCGGCTGTCCATGACCCAGCAGTCGGAATATTCAAAGCCTTTGGAGAAATTCTTTTTCAAGACCTGCCCGGCGACATCGGTTGTCAGATCGACAGTGGCGGTTGGCGGCAGAAGTTTTCTTCCGCCGATATGATCGTAGAGAAAGAGGCCGAGGCGAATCAGCCACGCCGGGCGCAGACCTTCATGGTGGGGCAGGATGAAGCGCAGGGGCCGGATGATGTGTGGGGCGGCGCTCAGCAGGACCTCGCGTTCGCGCAGGGCTTCCCGGACCAGGCGAAACTCGTAGTATTCGAGATACCTGAGGCCGCCGTGGATAAGCTTGGTGGATGCCGACGAGGTGCCGAAGGCTAAGTCTTCCTGCTCACACAGAAAGACCGAAAGTCCTCGCCCCGCGGCATCACGGGTTATTCCACAACCGTTGATGCCTCCGCCAATTACCGCTACATCGAAAACAGGTGTCTTCATTACCGGCACTCTGCTGAGGATTTACTTGGAACTGCAAGTTTCAACTTAATTCATAAAAAGTTTCGAACGCAAGTCTAATCGATACTTAACCGAAAACAAATGCCCGGGCAAGTGAAATTTACAGCGGAGATACATTTTTGTAAGTTTCTGCCTTCTGCCTTGTAATATCAGGCCATCAAGACCTTGCGACAACAACATTCACATCGTTTTCAACGCAGATATCCCGGAGTTGTTTGGGAAGGTCGTCGTCGATAACAATGGTATTGATCTGAGAAATATGACCTATACGGATAGGCGCACTCCTTTCGAGCTTCATTGCATCGGTTACCAGGATGATATGACGGGCATTCTTGATAATTGCCTGGGCAACCCGAACTTCGCGAAAATCATAATCAAGCAGGGAGCCGTCTTCGTCGATTGCGGAAACACCGATAACGGCATAATCGACTTTAAACTGGTTGATGAAATCAACCGCCGCATCACCGACGATACCGCCGTCCGACCGGCGCACCTGGCCACCGGCTATGATCAGTTCAACCCCGAGGAAATTTTTCATGATTTCCACGGCATTGATGTTGTTGGTGATGACCAGCAAACCCCGATGGTTGGCAAGAGCCTGGGCGACCTGCTCGGTGGTGGTACCGATATTGATCAAAAGGGAGCTGTTATCCGGGATCAACTCTGCCGCCTTTTTGCCTATGGCTCTCTTCGGTCCCGGAGCGAGGAGGCGTCTGGCCTCATAGCTGACATTCTCGATGCCGGAGCCGACTATAGCCCCGCCGTGAATTCTCTGTAACAACTGCCTGTCGCACAGCTCATTGAGGTCCTTGCGGATAGTCTGCGGGGAGACGGTAAAGGTAGTGGAGAGTTCGTCGACATCAACCCTGCCGTGTTCCCGCGCCAGAGTAAGGATCTTGTTCTGCCGTTCGGAGAGTGTTTCCATGAAGTCCTTCCTGCAAGATGGTTGTATGAGAGAGTTCTGCCGCAGATCCATTATTCATCGCAGGTTCGTTGTTGTCAAATGGTATTTCATATGAAAGTAATAATTGCCATAAAACGTGTGAAACGAAATTCGCGGCTGAGCAAATTGAGGCCGGTGCCGATGGCCAGGCAGATTGAAGATGGCCACAACATCGCTTGAAAAATAGTGGTTTGGCTGTATACTGGCGCTTTCTTTGTGTGATAATCGTAGCTATCCGGCATCGCCGGCAATTTTTCAGGTAGACTGCTGAAAAAGTATACCGTAAAGGGCAAGCAATGACTAGGATTCAGGCAAATCTCCTTTTGACCATGGCGGCAATGATCTGGGGCAGCAGTTTCGTGGTCCAGCAGATCGGCACGGGCGAGCTGGGGTCCATCAGTTTCACCGGATCCCGTTTTCTGGTTGGGGCTGTTATGGTGTTGCCGTTTGCTTTCAGGCAGTTCCGTCGGGTTGACCGCGAGGAACGCAGCTTTCTAACCGCCGACTGGCTGGGCATACTCCTGACCGGTTGTGTTCTTCTTACCGCGGCGGTACTCCAGCAGCACGGCATTCTCCGCACCACCGTCACCAACTCCGGGTTTCTCACTGCCCTTTATGTTCCTCTGGTGCCCGTGCTGGGTCTGATCGTTCTCAAGCGAAAAGTCCATTTTGCCATCTGGCCGGCATCTATCGGCTGTTTTTTCGGCACCTATATTCTCAGCGGGGCTCAGCATGTAGATCTGGTAGAAGGCGATCTGTGGGTGATTTCCAGTACGATTTTCTGGGCAGCACACGTCATGCTGGTCGGCATAATGGCCTCGCGAACCCGGGCGCCGCTGGTGGTCGCGGCGGGGCAGTTCCTGGTCTGCGGCTGCGGTGGCCTTGTTCTCGGATACCTTGTCGAATCGCCAAGTATCGCCCAGATTGCCGGTGCGGCCTGGGGAATTCTTTATGTGGGAATCTTTTCGGTGGGAATGGCCTTTACCCTTCAGGTGGTTGGTCAGCGTTTTACCCCGGCTGCCGACGCGGCGATCATTCTCAGTTCCGAGACGGTTTTTGCCGCGATCGGGGGCATGGTATTTCTCGGGGAACGGCTGAGCCTTTTACAACTTTCCGGAGGTGTTCTCATCCTTGTCAGTATTCTCGCCGTAGAACTTGTCCCGCATACGGCAATCGGCCGGCCTCGGACGCTCAATTAGTACCTTAGAAATTCATTTCACAAGAGCGTTTGACCCGACATTGACCCGACATGGCCAGGATATCAGGCCGTTCGCCACCCTATTCCTCCAGATGTCCCCTATGATGTTTGATTTGCGGGACATATAAGATAGCCAGAGGGAAAAAATCCCTCTGAATGCTTAATCTCTTAATGCTATCTTTTAAGATGGAGGGAAACACGATGAAAAAATTGAAGTTGACTCTTGTTGCAGTACTGATGTTGGGGGTTATTGCCGCCCAGGCCGAGGCCCGGGACCCGGGAAACAATGTTCGACACGCCAGGGTCTTTGATCCCCCGCAGGCTGAGGTATTTCTGCCGCCTCCTCCATCTCCGTCTCTCGTTTTTACATACCAACCGCATTTTCGCGACCGGTATGACCACAGACCCCATTACCGTCCTCATTACCGTTCTTCCGAACGTTGCCGGGATATTGTAACTGTTGAGCGTCGGCATGGTCGCTACCGGGAGGTGATTCGAACCGTTTGCAGGGAGAGAGACAGATGGAGAGACGGTCGTCGGGACCATTGGAGAGGCGATCATCAGGACCACTGGAGAGAGGATCATCGCCGCCGATGGTAAATGAAAATGAGTTTTGAGAAGGGGCTGCTCAAGATATGTTCTATCAACTTCTCGCAGATAGTGTCATTCTCCTGCATGTGCTGTTTATACTCTTTGTCGTAGCCGGCGGTTTTCTCGTGCTGTGGCGGGCATCGATTGCGCTGCTTCACCTGCCGGCTGCGGTCTGGGGTGCTTATACCGAATTCTCCGGTGCCCTCTGCCCCTTGACGCCCCTGGAAAACCATCTCAGTCAGCTTGCCGGTGAGAAGGGATATTCTTCAGGTTTCATCGAGCATTATCTCATCCCCATAGTTTATCCCGCAGGACTCACCGCTGAAAATCAGATATTTCTCGGTGTTTTTGTCGTCGTGGTGAACCTGATCTTGTATTTCTTCGTCCTTCACCGGCATTTTCGCCATTCGCAGTAGTACTGAGATGCCATTATCCCTCGTGAAAAATGCAATTTCAATCTTCACTTCCCCTTGAGTTTGCCGATAACCTCATCGGCAGATAAAGTTTCATCGCAGATGGCCGAAAGAGCAGCGGTAAAGGCGGTCCGTACCTGGGCAGCAGCAATCGACTTTCCGGCAAATGCAAGGTCTTTGGTCGCGGTGGCATCGTGAATGAGAATACAGTGAAAACCAAGATCTTTTGCCGCTCTGGTTGTGGCATCGACACACATGTGGGTCATCATGCCGACGATAATCAGTTGGCAAACCTCACGACTTCTTAATTCTGTCAATAAGGGGGTGTTGAGGAAGCTATTGGGGAAATTTTTGATGATGACTGTTTCCTCTCGATCGGGCAGAACCAGTTGATGGATTTTCCGGCCATGTGTGCCGGGCAGGAAAAAGCCGGCCCCTGCCTGCACCGCCTCATGGGCGATGTGGACGATCGGCAGCCGTTTTTCCCGACAACACTGCAAGACTGCGCCTGCCTGGCGGGCTGCTTCTTCGGCCCCTGCCAGTTCCATTTTACCGCCGGGAAAGTAATCGTTTTGAATATCGATGAGGAGGAGTGCAGGAGAATATTTCATATCGTCATCCTGTTAATTTATGATGGAAAAGGTAATCGTTCGCCGGAACACATCAAAAGACTGCATAACGGCTGCTTCTTCCTTGTACACTTGAATGTGGATTTCCTTTTCCGTCCAGTGGCGGATTGCCACGGATTTGGCAAAATTGCTCCAGCCCGCAACACAAGCCTCTTTGCCCTCGACCCGAAAACGATCCATCGGGGTGATGGCCACCATCATGTCGTGAAAATACTCATGCAATTTCTCAAGATCCGGGTCCTTGCCGGTCCAGCATTTATTCATTGCCTGCACTGCCGCCAATACTTCGTATTCAGTCTTGTCCATTTTTACTCCAATTAAAAAGATGGTTGAACTCGGTTAGATGTTGCCGCAGCTGACGACCCTATCGTAGCAGATCAGGCGAATCTGCAAAGTGTCGGTATTGACAAAAAGAGGGCGATATTGGACAATATGGTTTTTGGAAGGGAGCTGCTATGTATACCGTCGCCTTGCTTGCCGTGCAGAATTGCATGTATTCGAGTATTACCGGGCCGTTTGATTGCTTTTCGGTGGCTTCCTCTCTGGGTCCGGGGGGAGCAGGGGAACCTTTATTCCAACCGACCGTGGTGGCTCCCGCCCACAGAATCATCACCGCCTTTAATGGAACGAAAATACAGGCTGAACGTTTTCTCAACGAAGATGTCGTGTATGACATTGTCTATGTACCGGTGATTTTTGGTGATCTGGAACCCCTTCTTGCAGACGAGGAAATAATCGGCTGGCTTGCCCGGCAAGGCGAAAAGGGCGCCTGTCTCTGTTCGGTCTGTGCCGGCGCTTTTCTTATTGCCCAGACCGGCCGGCTCAAAGGCCGCAAGGCCACTACCCACTGGAACCTTGCGGACAGTTTTGCCGAATGTTTTCCCGATATCCTGCTGAAACGGGAAAAAATGCTGATAGACGAGGGGGACTGCATTACCGCCGGCGGTGTCTCTGCTTATCTGGATCTGTCACTGTACCTTACCGGTCGATTTGGCTCGCAGGAGCTTGCCGCTGCATTGTCGAAAATGCTGCTCATCGATCCGGCAAGGCGTTTGCAAACTCCCTATCAAACCGGGAGTTTCAACAAAAACCACGGTGACCTGGAAATTCTTGTAATGCAGGAATGGCTTGAGGCCAATTCTTTCGAATCGGTCACCAACCGGGAATTAGCCGCGAAAGCGGGTCTTGGCGAACGTACTTTTATGCGGCGATTCAAAAAGGTCACGGGCGACACTCCTCTTCTTTATCTGCAGCAGCTGCGCATTGAGGCGGCCAGGAAATTTCTGGAGACAACGTCGGAGACCATTGAAGAAGTCACTCTGCATGTAGGCTATGAGGATATCAGCTCTTTTAGGAAGCTCTTTAAAAAACACACAGGGCTTTCACCGACCGCTTACCGTAAAAAGTTTTCCTGTCTTGTATAAAGGTCTCCGGCAGAAGAGGATGAGGTGGTGAGTGCCGACACTGCAGATTCCATTATACGTCTTCGTGAAAAATGCAATCCTGTATTTGCTCTTTGCATTGAAAAATGCAATTCCATCCTCTCTTGCTCATTCTTCCCTGTCATCGTATGTCTTTGGAATTTTACTGATAATGAGTTGGTTGTCCAGGCGGTCCCGGCCTTGCAGTGTGAAGGATCAGTTTCGCATGACAGGCTGAATATCCCCGCATCGCACCGAGATAGTGCCGATGCAAGGGGACAGCCGGGACCGCCGATCCTTTCGGTGAACAAACGGGGAGTGTTTTCCCCTTCTTATGAGGTTGCCACATGGGTACCAGACTTATTATCGGATCAATTTTAACCGTTGCCGGATTCATCATTATCGCCATCTGCTATCTTGGCTCCCGAAATCCCGGAAAGCCTAAATGGACAAGTGAGATAATCATGGGATCATTTATCATCCCCCTCTCCATTGGCGGGATGGTCATGGGGCCGATGCTCATAGGGGAGGCGATGTGGGTAAATGGTGATTCGCTCACCTCCTTCGACACCACGGTCGCGTTTTCAATATTAGCGGCCGGTGTGGTCATCCTTTTGATGATGCGCATTCCAAAGCGAGCAGCGGCATACGATGCTTTATGCTCTGCTGCTGAAAAAATGGAGGATGAGCGTCAAAGAACGGAGAGGTCTGATGTTTCGGACAATTCAATAGGGCAAGGAGCGTGACGATCCCTTTTGACCGCGACTCAAAAAAGTAAAGGTCGTGCAGATTGCACGACCTTTAATCCAGGTGGTACTGCTTGCGTTTGCGCCACAGCGTCGCGGCATTTATGCCTAATACCCGCGCAGCTTCTTCCAGGGAGTGGGTGCGCAAAACGACCTCTTGAATGTGCCTCTTTTCCATTTCGGCAATACTTGCCAGGCAGACTTCGTTCGCCGGGGTTTGCCGGTAATTGGCAATATGCGGCGGAAGATCGCGGACTCGCAATCTGGGATGGGGTGAGAGGATTAAAGCCCGCTCAATGGCGTTTACAAGCTCGCGTACATTTCCTGGCCACGGGTAGCTCTGCATATGCTGCACGGTTGCCTCCTCAATTCCTTTTACCTGCTTGGTGTTGAGCTGAGCGTAGCGGAGCATGTAATGTTCGACCAGTAATGGAATATCTTCGGGACGCTCACGCAGCGGCGGGAGGAAAATCTCGACAACTTTCAGCCGAAAATAGAGGTCCTGACGGAAGATTCCATCGCGTACCAGCTCCTCCAGATCCTTGTTGGAGGCGGCAATTACCCGGGCATCCACAGTGAAGGTATGGGTATCGCCCACTCGCTCGTATTCGCGTTGCTGTAAGAACCGAAGCAGCTTGCCCTGTACAAGCGGGGGGATCTCGGAGACCTCATCGAGAAACAGGGTGCCTTTTTCGGCCAGGCTCAGTTTGCCTATTTTGTCCCGCACGGCTCCGGTAAAAGCTCCTTTGATATGGCCGAAAAGATCGCTTTCCAGCAGGTTTTCCTGCAAGCCTGCACAATCCACAGTGATAAAAGGTCCCCGCGCACGCTGGCTCCATTTATGCATAAGACGCGCGAGCAAACCCTTGCCGGTGCCGCTTTCGCCGCAGATCAGAACAATGGCATTGGACTCTGCGGCCTGCCGGGCTGTGGTCAGCACCTGTCGCATGCGGCGGCTGGATGTCAGGAGATCCCCTTCCTGGAAAATACCTTTTAATCGCGCGATTTCTTTTTTCAGCGCCTTGAATTGCCCGATTTTTTCGAGCAGCAGGTCGAGCTGACTGGGCACGAATGGTTTAGGCAGATAATCGAAGGCACCCATTTTGACGGCGCTGACGGCTGTCTCTATCGCGGCATGGGCGGTGATGATGATTACCTGGGTGGGTATGCCGCTCGCCACAATCTCACGCAGGACTTCAAGGCCATCCTGATCGGGGAGTCGCAGGTCAAGGAGGACCAGATCGGGCCGATAATCCTGAAAACGAACTATACCTTCCCTGGCCGAACCGGCCGAAGCGACTGCAAACCCTTTTTCTTCGAGATATATTTCAAGTGTCTGGACGATATTGCGGTCATCGTCAATCAGTAGAGCTCTTTGCATCGAATTCCTCCAGATGTTCCGGGATCCAAAATGTGAAGGTGGTGCCTTGGCCGGGTAGGCTTTCGGCGATAATGTCACCGCCGTGCTGCTCGATGATCTCTTTGACGATAGCCAGGCCCAGCCCGATTGTCCCTGATTTCGCCCGTTCGGAAAACTGGGTATAGCGCTCGAAGATGTGAGGCAGGTTTTGCGGATCTATGCCGCAACCGTCGTCGCTGCATTGAAAATAAAAGAATCCCTGCCGCCGCTCGACCGTAACGGCAATCAATCCGCCTCTGTCGGTATAGCGCAGGGCATTGCCGACCAGATTGGTCAAAACCCAGGAAAAACGACGGGATTCCAGTTGGATATGCGGGAGATCGGGTCTGGCGTCAAGGACCAGGCGGACGCCTGTTTCTTCGGCAAGCTTCTGCAGCGGTTTCAAGCACTCGTGGAGCAGGTCAAGCACATCCAGTTTTTCTCGCACGGCCGGTTTAATCATGGCCTCGAGCCGGGTTATGTCCAGCAGTTCATTGAGCAGGCTGGCCATGCGGCCGCAGTCTTCTTTGGCTGTTTCCAGGAGGACGGCCACGTGCTCGCTACTGAGTTTATGCCTCTTTTCATGGAGCAGGTTGACGCTCATGGCCAGGGAAGTCATGGGGGTTTTCAATTGATGCGACAGGTCGGCAATAAAACGGGATTTAGCCTTCTCGGCATGCCGGACTTTCAGTTTCTCGGCTGCCAGAATAGCCGCGTTGTGCTGATCATAATCGGCGAGGCTTTTGAAGAGACGGTTGAATTCATCGGTAAGAAGACCTATTTCATCATCGCTGCGCACCGGCAGGTAGGGGTACCTGTCTCCGCCCTGGCGGCTCGCTGCCAAACGCAGCGCAAGCTGCCTGATCGGCTGTGCCACGCGGAACGACAGGCCATAGCTTAAGAGGATGATCAGGACGATAGTGGCAAGAAGAAAGAGCAGCGAATGACGTTGGGCGCGCGCAGCAAGCATTCTGGTCTCCTGTTCGGCTCGCTCCATACCGCGTTCGTTGACTTCCACCAGATCATTGATGCTGTCCATGAGGTTGGACGTCAGAATCATGAAATCCTCGGTCGGAAAGAGCCCGACCGACCGGCTCATGGAGGCGATGATGTCGCTGTAGCGCCGGTAATTTTCCGAGAGTGCATCGACAATGAGATTTTCACCGCTTTCGGCGACGTGAGCCCGGCAGATCGCCAGTGCTCCGGCCAGTTTATCCAGCTCCAGATTGGCGAGTGCTCCCGATTCTTTCCTGAACATGAAGGCCAGCACCTGGTTACGATTTTCTTCCAGCACCTGGCGCGCCTGTTCGGCCGCCTTGATGCTGGAGTAATTGCGCGACATGATACGTTCGGCACTTTGGCCCAATGCATTGAGGTGCCGGGAGTTGATTATCGCCACCATCACCAAGGCGATAATCGGCAACAAGCTGACGGCAAATATTTTGAGGCGGATTGGTCTACTGACGGATAAACCGGTTTTCATACTGTATCGTGCGGCTTTCCCGGCCATTGAAATGAAAGATTTTCGGGGAACGATCCGTGCTTGCAGCCGGCAGTTCCTGAGAGTGAGGGCACAATGAAAAATGGGAGATTATGAGAAAGAGAAGTTACAGGAAATGGTAATCGTTCACCGGAACACATCAAAAGACTGCATAACCCGGATCTGTAACCGTTCATCCAGTGCTTCAGGTTCGTTCAAGCAGGTCGCCGAGCTATAGTTGGCTATGTGAGGTGGCCTGATCGGACGAAAATGGGGTGCTGGTGAACGGTTACAGGAAATGCTATCCTGTAACTCCGTATCACGCAAGTTTTTCTTTTCGGGGTATTCTGAAAAATCCGCCTTCTCTTGTATCGCCGAATAAGCCTGATCTTCACTTTTCGCGTGATGTGACTGTTTCTGATTGCCGCGAATACCCCTCGGGAGTACAAGATGCGTTATCTGTCGGAGATTGGCGATTATGCCTTGAAAAGGATGAGGTGAGAAGTGTTCGGGAAGCAGAGTGAAATCGGGTACAGGCATGCCTTGGAAGGACTCGGGCAAAAGACACTGGTTTATGGCGAGAAGACCTTGATGGTTGAGTTCAGGATGCACCGGGGCGCCATTCTCCCTGTGCATGACCACCCCCACGAGCAGACCGGTTATCTGGTGAGCGGGCGGATGAAATTGACAATCGGCGAGGTTGTATACGATGTGTCTCCCGGCGACAGCTGGTGCATTGGCAGCGGAGTGAGACATGGTGCCGAGATCGCCGAGGATTCGGTTGCTCTCGAGGTGTTTTCTCCTTTACGCAAGGAATATCTGCCTGATAGCGTCGATTAAACCATTGCATAAATGGGCGGCCGAGTATTTGCCCGGGCAAAGCTGCAACATAAGCCGAAATGGGTGTGGAAAAGTCGGTCCGGCTAATCGAGCAAGAGCCTGGTCAGGGCATTATAAACATCCCTCAGGTAGACAACCCCGACAACCTTGCCGTCATCTCTTTTTACCGGCAAGCGTCTGATCTGTTCCGTGAGCAGCATGTCTGCACAACGCAGCAGGCTCTCTTCGGCGGAGATAACCCGGACATCCTCCGTCATAATCTTGCTGACTTTGGTCGACTCGGCTATTGCCGATTTTTCTTTGCGAATCGAGTCCCACAAAAAATCGGAATGCCGCTCTTCAAAGAAAACATGGGAGGGGATTATGATCCGCAGAATGTCCTTGGTTGAAACAATGCCGACGAGGTTCATGGCGCCGTCGAGCACGACGATGCCGTTAACGGAGAGACCGTGCCCGCGCTTGGTCCTTTGCATGACGTGGATGGCTTCACGCACGGACATTTCCGGGGTCAACCAGTTTTTTATCGGTTCCATGATGTCTTTGACTTTCATGATCTCTCCTTTTGGATTGAAGGCGATAGAGATAGTCTTGAGCAATGGCCATAATAGAGAATCTTCCTGAACATGCGCAAGATGAACATCGATTTAATAATAACATACCGGAAGCCTTCAAATCAATACTGCTTATGATAAAAATCATGAAAATGAATAAATCGGACGGGTTTCCCGATATTTCCTTCTTTTAAGGTCGCAGAAAATGTCGGGAGGGGGCGCGGGACCAGGTTCCGTTCAATGATTCCAGTGTTGTTTTGTTAAGATAACATTTTGAAATAATAATAAATAGGTGGAAGTTTTGAGCAGTCCTGACCAGGACCAATAGCATGTTTCAGCCAGGGGAAATCCCTAGCTTTTTTCGCCAATATTCTTTAAAAGAGGGAGTCGTGAAAACTTCAGGGGGAAGACCGTTTTCAACAGGGTGGAGAAAGACGACACGCCCACGAAATGCAGCAAATTGCTGAAAATAAGGAAAATAATCCGGTGACACTGCCGGAAAAATGCATCGTTAACCATCCTGAGGAGACTCTTATGGCTGTCCATGTCGCAGATCATCCACTCATCAAACACAAGCTCGGTCTTATGCGCCGACATGATATATCGACAAAAGATTTTCGTGATCTTTCTTCCGAGGTTGCCCGCCTGTTGACTTACGAAGCGGCAAAGGATCTGCCCACCCAGAAAAAGACCATCCAGGGATGGGCAGGACCTGTTGAGGTAGATGAGCTGAAAGGCAAGAAGATAACTATCGTGCCCATTCTTCGGGCCGGTCTGGGAATGATGAACGGCGTTATCGATCTTATTCCTTCCGCCAAAGTCAGCGTGGTGGGCTATTACCGAAATGAAGAAACGCTTCAGCCGGTGGAATATTACGTCAAGACAGCCAATGACATCAAGGAGCGGGTTGCCCTGATTCTCGATCCGATGCTGGCAACCGGCGGTACACTGCTGGCTACCATAGAAACCTTGAAAAATGCCGGATGCTTAACTGTCAAAGGACTCTTTCTGGTGGCTGCACCGGAGGGAATAAAGAGAGTGACCGAGGCCCATCCCGATGTGGATATCTATGTCGCTGCAGTTGACCAGGGATTAAATGAAATGGGATACATCCTGCCGGGTCTGGGTGATGCCGGCGATAAAATCTTCGGAACAAAATAAAGAAAACCGCCGCCGTCTCTGTAGATTTTTTTGCAAAAAGCACAAAAACAGCAGAGTTGTGTTTGCAATCGATTGGAAAAAATGAGTTTATATATAGATACGTCGAGGAGATTTCAGCATGTCCGAAGTAACACCGAATTCTAACTATCAGTTTCGCCTGGGAGACAGTCTGCTGGGTGCGCAGATGCTCTTTGTCGCCTTCGGCGCACTGGTCCTGGTTCCCATTCTGACCGGGCTCGATCCGAATGTCGCCCTCTTTACCGCCGGAATCGGCACCCTGCTTTTTCAGGTTATCACCAAAGGCAAGGTTCCGGTATTCCTTGCCTCTTCCTTTGCATTTATTGCACCTATTATTTATGGTGTGCAGACCTGGGGAATTCCAGCCACCCTCTGTGGTCTGACGGCGGCGGGTTTCATGTATATTCTCTTGAGTCTTGCCATCCGCTTTTTCGGTGCGGGATTTCTGCACAGATATCTGCCGGCGGTGGTTACCGGTCCGGTTATCATGGTTATCGGACTGGTGCTGGCCCCGGTCGCTGTGCATATGGCAATGGGCCGAACAGGTGACGGTTCGGCGTGGCTCGTTCCTGAAAAAACGGCAATGATCGTCGCCGGGGTTTCTTTAGTCACCACTGCTCTGGTCGCCTTGATTGGAAAAGGATGGCTGAGACTCCTGCCGATTCTCTGCGGCATCGTGGCCGGGTATACAACATCTTTCGTTCTCGATATCGTCGGTTACACCGCTTCGGTCCAGGCTGCTTTCGACCCGGGCGTCCTGCAGAATTATACCGGCAAAGCACTCATTACCTTTGCGCCTGTTGCCGAAAAGGCATGGCTGGCAATGCCGGTATTTGTCCTGCCTGAATGGAAATGGGAGGCGATCCTGTTCATCGTACCCATAGCGATTGCCCCGGCAATTGAACATTTCGGCGACATTCTTGCGATCGGTTCGGTTACCGGAAAAGACTATGTGAAGGATCCCGGTATTGAGAATACCATGCTTGGCGACGGCATCGCCACCTCGGTCGCTTCCATGCTCGGAGGCCCGCCCAATACAACGTACTCCGAAGTCAGCGGCGCCGTCGCCTTGACCAAGGCGTATAACCCGGCAATCATGACCTGGGCGGCACTTGTCGCTATTCTCCTCTCTTTTGTCGGAAAAATCGGAGCCCTTTTGGCAACCATACCGGCTCCGGTAATGGGAGGCATAATGATCCTGCTGTTCGGGATGATAACCGTCGTTGGCATTAACACTCTGGTTAAATCGAACCAGGATCTTACAACGCCAAGGAATCTGATTATTGTCGCGGTGATTCTGGTCTGCGGTATCGGCGGGATGAAATTTACCGCCGGTTCCTTCGCTATCGAGAAAATAGGTCTAGCCGGGATCTTGGGATTGCTCCTCAACCTGGTGTTGCCACAGGATAAGGAAAAATAATTTTTTACAAGGAAGAAATATACTTCGGATACCGCAAAGCGTTACCCGAGGCAAGGCTGTCGCTCCTTTGAGCCCCATACTCATACACTCGAGGTAGTTATGAATTTTCCAATCGACTTAAGTAAATATAAACCCTTGATTCTCGACGCACAGCAGGAAAAGCTTACAGATCTGCAGCGTCTTACGCTGATCGACAATATCCAGCTGGTACGTGACAGCCTGGTTTTTTTTACTGCTCTGGCCAATGTAAAAGGTCTGGGAGGACACACCGGAGGAGCCTTCGATATCGTGCCGGAAATGTTGATAGTCGATGGTTTCATGAAAGGCTCAACGGCCATTCACCCGGTATACTTCGATGAAGCGGGCCACAGGGTTGCCATTCAATATGTGATGGCGGTACTGAACGGCTTCAAAGGACCAGAATCCCTGCTGCATTATCGTGAATATGATAAAGGCTTGTATGGTCATCCCGAACGTGACGAGAAAAACGGTGTGTTCTTTTCATCGGGCCGACTTGGCCATCTGTGGAGCTATGTCAACGGAGTCGCCGAGGCTGATCCGGCGAAGACCGTGGTCATGTTCGGCAGCGACGGATCTCAGATGGAAGGAGACAATGCCGAGGCGGCGCGATATGCGGTGGCCAGGAACCTGAAAGTCAAACTGATCGTTGACGACAACGACGTAACCATCGCCGGTCATCCGAGTTGGTATATGAAAGGGTATGATATTGCCGGGACGCTGAGTGGACATGGACTTGCCGTGAACGTCGGCGACGGGGAGGATATCGATGCCCTGTTCGCCCGGATTCGGCAGGCTCTCATTGCCGATGGACCTGTCGCCCTTATCAACAGGCGGCTTATGGCGGTAGGTATTCCAGGGATCGAAGGGTCACCGAAAGGACATGATGTCATCGCCGTCAATCTTGCCGTCGATTATCTCACAGGCAGGGGACTGACCGCGGCTGTCGAAATGCTGCAAAATTTTACGGTTGATAAAACCAAGGTTACCTACCTGGGCAGTACTCCGGAAATGGGTAAAGTTCGCGACGATTTTGGCAAAGTTGTCTGTGAAATTCTCGATACCATGGAGAATCCGGCTGCAAGCGTTCTGGTCGTCGATTCCGATCTCGAGGGATCATGCGGTCTTCACCACATTCGCAAGAATCATCCTGAAGTGTACGTTCCCGGCGGGATCATGGAAAGGAATAATTATTCGGTTGCCGCAGGTTTTGGCTCCGAGCCGGGAAGGCAGGGGATATTCGGCACATTTTCCGCCTTCCTGGAAATGGTCGTCTCCGAGATCACCATGGCCCGTCTCAACCATGCCAATGTCCTCGCCCATTTCTCCCACTCCGGAATAGACGATATGGCCGATAACACCTGCCACTTCGGTATCAATAATTTTTTTGCCGACAACGCAGTCGCCGAGGGTGATCTGACCCGCCTCTACTTCCCGGCCGATGTCCTGCAGTTACGGGCGATGATGAAGAAAATATTTGGCGACGCGGGACTTCGATTCCTCTTCTCAACCCGTTCCGCGACCCCATTTATTCTCAACGAGCAAGGGGCTAAATATTATGATGCCGGCTACTCTTTTGAACCCGGCAAAGATGAAATTATTCGCGAGGGCAGCGATGGGTATATCGTCACCTATGGCGAGATGGTGTATCGCTGCCTCGATGCGGTGGAACAGCTGAGAGCCCAGGGGATGAATGTCGGTCTTATCAATAAGCCGACGTTGAATGTGATCGACGAGGAGATGCTGGCCAAAGTCGGCAAAAGTCCTTTTGTTCTTGTGGTGGAAAGCCAGAATACCAAGACCGGGCTTGGGATGCGTTTTGGCACCTGGCTCCTCGAGAGAGGGCTTACGCCCCGATATGCCGGAATGGGGACGAATAAAATCGGTCATGGCGGGATAGCCGAACAGCTGCCGCATCAAGGCCTTGCAGTCGAGAATATCAAAGCCAAGGTTCTCGAATTACGTTGAATCGCCGAGACTGCCGGTTCATCCCGGCAGTCTGCCTGCATTTCATGAAAGGCCGTCGGATGGGTCGCCGACCGGGCGCTCTGTCTCTTGCCGATTGCTGGACAGGTCGGTCGTATGGTCCGGAAAAGAACCTGATCCTGTTCATGCAAAAAAGTTGCAGGGAATAGCGGGTTTAGATTAGTCTGGAGGTGGATTTTTTACCCTGACATGTGCATTGTGCGGTTTTCGGGAGCGGTCAGCGACGTTGTACGGAACACCTTGTCCCAATACGGGACAGTAACAGAAATCATGGAGACGGAATGGACGGGAAAAGTAGAGAGCCTGGCGTGCAAAACAGTGTTGCTTCACAACTTGCGGGACATCGGAAGATTCGTGGTAAACTGTTGTGGTCGTTTATGACGCTGATTGCGCTTACCCTGGTGGTAATCGCCATCACCCTTATCTCGCAGACCTATGCTCAGAAAACAATCGACGATCTGGTGCGGGTTCATGGCAAAATAGCCCGTCTCAGCCTGGAGACTGAAAAGACTCTGCGCGTCATGCAGAGTCTGGAAAAGGATTTTCTGCTGAACCATGAAAAAATCGGCATCCGCGAAGCCAAGGAAGTGTATTTGAATTCCTTCATTGCCGGTGGCGGTGAGGCCTACCGGACCTTGTACCAGATTCAGCAGTTGGCCCAAACACCGCAGGATGTAGACGCTGCCCAAACGGCCATGGATTCCATCAACGAATACCTCAGTGCCTTTGTCGGGACGGTCAATATTCTTGAACTGAGGGTAGATAAAGAATTCGGAGAATTGGTCAAACTCCGCCAAAGCCTTGATAATCTAGGCGAAACCGTAAAGGCCCTTGGCCATTCTGCCGCGCAGAACGAATACTATCAGCTCAAGGCGGTTCTGCAGGATTACCTGATGGTTCCGGACAGGGACAAATTAGCCGGTGTCAAAACGCAGAAAGCGGCATTTTCAAGTTTGATCGATCAGCCGTCGATTGCCGGAGAGAAACGCACCAAGATTGCCGAGCAGCTGGCAGAGTTCGATAAATGGTTCGTTGAAGTGACCAATACCGACGGAATCATTGCCGCAAGGATCAGCGGATATCAGGATGCGGCCAAGCGGGCGGAACCGGTTATCAAATCGTTCCTCGATTATTCCGTTGCCAATGAGGCAAAGGCAACAAAGGATATGGAAGATACCGCTGCCCTGGTCAAGAAAATTGTTCTGGCCGTAGGTATAGTCTCAATTCTGCTCGCTGTGCTCATTGCTGTTAAGCTGTCCCGGGGACTGACCAATCAGGTCAATCATATCATGGGTCTTCTCGCCGAAATAGGCCTGGGGAATTTTCAAGCCCGTACTGCGGTGGTGAGCAATGATGAACTCGGTGTTATGGCCTCCACCCTGAATGGGATGCTCGACAATATCACGGTGCTGATCCAGAGTCAGGAAGAGCGTGACTCGATCCAGGAATCCATCATGAAACTGCTGGAAGACATCAGTATCCTGACCGATGGCGATTTTACCAGCCGGGCCGAAGTGACCGAGGATATGACCGGGGCCATTGCCGATTCGTTCAACGCCATGGCCGACCAGTTCTCCGATATTATCAGTAAAGTTAAAGTGGCAACTCAATCGGTGGATATAACCTCGGAAGAAGTCGCCAGCCAGACCATGACCCTTGCCGAAAAAAATATCGAACAGGTGAAAGGGGTAACAGTCGCGGTAGCAGCCATTGAACAGATGGTTGAATCGATTCGGGCAGTGGCCAACAATGCCCAGAAATCGGCATCGGTTTCGCGTCAATCGAGGGTTAACGCCCAGGAAGGTGCCCTGGCGGTTATTCAGACCAATAAGGCTATGGCTGAGATTCGTGAGCAGATCAACGAGACGGCCCGTTCGATCAAGCGACTCGGTGAAACTTCTCTCGAGATCGGTAACATCGTGCAGATCATTGATGAGATTGCCGACCGAACATCCATCCTGGCACTCAATGCTTCCATTCAGGCAGCCATGGCCGGTGAGGCCGGGCACGGTTTTGCGGTAGTTGCCGACGAGGTCCAGCGCCTGGCGGACAGTTCAAGTAACTCAACCAAACAGATCGAGGTCCTGGTGAAAAGTATTCAGACCGAGATTAAAGAAGTAAGTAACCGAATCGATGAAGGTATAAGCAAGGTTGTCCATGGCTCGAAGCTCGCCGACGGCGCCCATGAGAAACTGCAGGAGATCGAGAAAGTTTCCAATGACCTCGCCGAACTTATCGAGGCCATCACAATAGCTACTACCAGCCAGGTGCAAGTGTCCGAGACCATCGCCCAAACCATGAAAGAGGTCGGTGAGGTAAGCAGGGAATCCTCCCTTTCTTCCCAGGATACCGCGGCATCGATGAACGTTCTGAGCAGAACGGCGCGGGATCTACGTTCAGCCGTTGAAATCTTTAAGGTCGGGGAACCGTCAGAAGCATGAGGTAACAGTTTTCCGCTTTGATCCCGACATTGAATCGAGTTACCGGCATCTTGCAAAATTATGGAGAAGAAATGGGAAGAGTGCTCAAGATTTTCGTTCTGTCATGTGTTGTAGCTGCTTGCAGCAATACTATCTGTTTTGCGGCGGATAATGTCATTCGCATCGGGTTCAACATTGCCCAGACCGGCATGTTTGAGCTCGTTGGAAAAAATGCCATAAATGCCGGAGAATTAGTCCGGCAGGAGATCGAAAAATCCGGCGGACTCGAGGTAGGCGGAAAGATCTACAAGGTTGAATTCCTGTACGGGGATCACACTTCCGATCCCTCGGTGGCCGCGTCGCTCGCTGTCAAACAGGTCAGCCAGGAGAAGGTCCTCGGTATTATCGGACCCCTCATCAGCCGTCAGGCAATCCCTGTTGCCCAGATGGCGCAGGCCTATTCGACTCCCATGATCACCCCCTGGTCTACTTCCCCGCTCACTACCCAGGATAGACCTTTCGTTTTTCGTACCTGTTTTGTCTTCACCATCCAGGGACCGGCCATAACCACATTTGCCGCCAGCCAGTTCAAGGCAACCAAAGCAGCGGTGCTGTATGATATAATAAGTGCCTACCCGCGGGGAATGGCCAACAGCTTCAAAGAGGCATTTGAAGCTGTAAACGGGGCAGGGTCGGTGGTCGCCTTCGAGGAATTCAGAACGGGCGACGTCGATTTCAGCAAGCAGCTGAGCCGGATCAACGAATCGGGAGCCGAGTTCCTTTTCACTCCCCAGCATTATAATGAGGTCCCCGTAATTGTCAGACAGGCCAAAGCGATGGGGCTGACGATACCGATAGTAGGCAGTAATTCCTGGGCGGGAGGCAACCTTATAGGCGAATGCGGCACGGACTGCAACGGGTTGTTCTTCACCGGCAATTATGCACCCGGCAATCCCCAGGGATTGAACAAGGAATTTGTCGAAACCTACATCAAGGCGTACGGCGTTAATCCCGATGAGCCTGCAGCCCTCACCTGGGATGCGGTCCGGCTGCTTGTGCAAGCGATTAAGAATACCGGTGGCTTGACCGGTGATCTGGTACGCGATCGAATAGCGGTGCAGGATGCGTTGGCCAAAGTGAAGGATTTCGATGGAGCAACCGGCAAGATCGGCTTCAATGGCAACGGTGATCCCAGTAAATGTGCGGTAATCGTAAAAATCGACGACAACGGCGTCTTTACTTTCCACGATTCTGTCTGCCCGTGATGCTGGAGTTCTAACTTAACATTCTGGGGACCGTTATGACCGACTCTCGCACAGTATCCGGTGAGATCCTCGTATATCTGAAATCTTTGCAAACGTTGTCCGGCAATGTCGATATTGAAGTAAAAAATGCGACACGAACGGGGCTGCTGCAGGTCCGGCAGGGACGGGTCGTTTCCGCCGAGTGCGGGCGGCTGCTCGGCAATGGAGCACTGCTCACTCTGGCGGCGATCGGGGATGGAGCATATCAGGCGGTGGAATCGGAGAAACCGGCTGCCCGCAATGTTTCATTGACTTTGACCCTGGCGGCGCGTTTGCTCAAAACCCTCCCCAGCTTTTCTCAAGGTATCGACTCCTGCAATGAAGAGGAAAAACTTCAGCAGGCAATTCATCTTTTCTATCAATTTCGCCACAAGGAAGCAGGTTCTCTGCTGGTTGAGATACTCCGCAGCAATCGTTTCTACTATCCGGCATGGCTCTGGCATTCCCGCTTGATGACTCGTGAAGATTATATAAAAAAGGCGCTGAACGAGGCAAAAAAGTGGGGAAACAGCGACCTGGAAATTCAGCTTGAAGCAGCAAAGATCGAATCTCAGCTGGATGGTTCGACGCTTGCGGTAAAACGCTGTTTTTTCTGCTGGTCGGTGGTGAAGGGAAATGAAGGGAAGTGCTCGAATTGCAGCGGCATGTTCCGTTTATCGGGGCACAGTGCGCCTGCTGTGGCAAAAAGTGTGGAACTGGAAAATGCCCTTGCCGCGTATCGACACGAACTGGAATCCTGCCCCGACAATTCCCGAATCGCCTATTGCCTCTGTCTTGGTTTTTATTCGCTGGGAAAAATAGAACAGGCAAGGGACTTTATTGCCAGGGCTCTGAAAATCTCACCGAAAGAACCTCTCTTTGTCAGGACCAGGGTTTTGCTTGGATCGAGTGAAAGCAAAACAGTTCGGACGGCATCCCCAGTGATGCCGGTTCTACCGAAAAAACCGGCTGCCGATGCCCCTGGGAAGACCATTCTGGTAGTGGAAGACAGTCAGACTTCGAGAAAAGTGATAACCATGCTCCTCGAGCGCAAAGGCTACGCGATAATCGAAGCGAAGAATGGTTCGGAGGCGTTGGCGCGGATGGACGATTTCGTCCCGGACCTTGTGTTGCTTGACCTGATGCTCCCCGACATGTCCGGCTATGAGGTTTTGTCAAGAATCAGGCAGAACGCAAAATCTGCCGAGATTCCCGTCATCATGTTGACCGGAAAAAGCAATCCCGCCGACCGGATGAAAGGTTTGCATCACGGCTCGAATGAATACCTTACCAAACCCTTTGATCCAGCCAAGCTGCTCGGTGTGCTGGAAAAATATCTTGATCAACCGGGACAGATTGCCAAAGAATCGAAAGCAGGACAGACGCCGGTGGTCGTCGACAGCCTTCCTCAAGCCCCGTCCCCGCCGGCAGCAGCAGCCGAACCGGTCGTCATAAAAGAAAAACCTGTTCCGTCGGTGATTCCGGCGAGCGGAAATATGCAGAAATCCATCCTGGTTGTTGAGGACAGCCCAACATCCAGGAAAGTAATATCGATGGTCATTGCCAAACGGGGATATACCGTGCATGAAGCGGCAACCGGGGCAGTAGCCATGAGAAAAGCTCAGGAAGGTACGCCAAATCTTGTCCTTCTTGACGCGATGTTGCCGGATATGTCCGGTTACGATATTCTTTACCGGTTTAAGAATGACGAGCAGTTAAAGGGTGTGCCCATTGTCATGCTGACTGCCAAAAATAACCCGGTGGACAGGCAGAAGGGGCTGCAGGGCGGCTCAGTGGCATATTTAACTAAACCGTTTGATCCGGAAAAGCTGCTCGCCGTTATCGACGAGTACATCTGATCTAAAAATTAATCCGGTAATGCCTTGTCATCTCGGTATATTACAGGAAAAAACATCTTGAGTGAACGTATGCCAAGTTTGCCTGATCTCTTCAACCTCATTCAGCATATCGATGCACAGCTTGCAGAAGCCGGCAGTGGTTCTCAATCACTCGACCAGCGTCCGAAATCGATCCCGGAGAAACTGACAAAATATATCCTGGTGAGTGTAGGAGATCTTTATCTGGCAATAGCCATTGAGGATATGTCTGAGGTTGGCCCTCTGCCGACGATTACTTTTCTGCCCAATCTTCCCGCCTGGATACAAGGGATAGTCAATATCCGAAGCGAGATCATCTCCGTCATCGATCTTCCCGGATTTATTGGAAATGATGGAAAAGGCGGGGGAAGCGGAACCCGGTTTGTCGTCTTAAGGCACAAGAAACGGAAAGTCGGTTTTCGGCTGGACAGGATCATCGGCACTGTAGGCCGTTTCAAATCGGATACCAAACCTCTTGATAAGAATCAGAAGAACACGTCCCTTTTTCACTTTGGGTTGCTGGTCGAGAAACAGTTCTATTATGTTCTCGATGTCAGGAAATTATTGACTGCTCCACGGCTTGTCGACTATTACAGGGCCGGTTGATGATGACGATATTATCGGCAGCTGGAAATGATGGCGGATACTGAACACCGGGAAAGAGGACCAAAAAGATGTCAAAAATACTGAGAGCCGAACTCGTTGAAATTTTCATGCAGGAAGCTGTTTCCTATATCCCGGGGATACGGCAAAGCCTTGCGACGCTGGCAGCCGATAAATCGGCAACAGCTGCCCTTCGGGAGTTGCACAGGCTGTTCCATACGATTAAAGGAGCCGCCTCCCAGGTACAGTTAACCGATATCAGCCAGGGGGCAAGGATTGTTGAGACGCATCTCTCCGAACTGCTTGAAGAAGGCAAAGAACTCACCGGACATCATCTGGTCGCCATTGAGCGGATCACCGGCATCCTGAGTGGGCTTATCGAAAACTCCGGTGCCCTGCCGGAAACCGAGGATAATTTTCATGCCCGGGTCGTCGCCTTGTTCAGTGATTGTGGGGCGAGCGGGGAAGACAACCCGGGCCAGACAGAAAGAAAGAACCCGCTTCAGGATGAGCAGCAGGAATGCCTTGAGGCCATCCGTTCCATTATACCACTGCTGCAGGAACTTGCCGGCTGCCTGGTCCCGGGAGGAAAAGGGCTCGAGGATTACAATGCCATGGTATACCGGAAGCTCACCCATGCCGTGGCGGGTTTCACCACTGCGGTCAGGGCGGCCGGGATGGCTCGGCAACACCAGTTGATGCAGGATTTTCAGCTGCTGCTAGGCAAGCTTCATGCGAGTGGAATATGGCAGCAGCCGGAGATTGCCGGGCTTATTGAAGATTATTTCCGTTTTCTCGAAGCTGTGTTCACTCACAGCGATCCCGAAGACACTTTGACCGTACGCCGGGTGAAGGATCAGCTGCGGGCCTTCCATTCACTCCTTGCCGGCCCGGAAGTGCGGCTCGGCACAGACGCTCCCCAGGCCGAATTCAATCTTGATGAAGAGATATTTGCCGCCGCGGAAGCAGATGATGAATCGGTGATCCTGCTCGAACAACTTGTCGACACGGAGTTGCTTGAGGAGACCGATGAGGGCCTGGACGGCGACTCGGACAGGCAGGAAACCGAGCTGGAGGAAGTGCTGCCGGTGAGCGAAGAGCAGCAGCTGTTGCAGGAGATATTCAGGTCTGAGTGCGATGAGCATCTGATTGTCATCAATCGTTCGCTCAACGCCTTGGAGAATCTCGTCAAACACCCTTCCTCGCTTTCTCCCGATGTGCGGGAAACCGTCGGTGTCATGCGCCGGGCAGTCCATACCCTGAAAGGCGCCGCCTCCATGACCGGCATGAACCTGCTGGCCCAGGCAGCCCATTCACTCGAGGACCTGCTCGACTGGCTCCACGACGATGCGATCGAGATCACTCCCCGGGAAGTCCGGATTCTCGCTTCCGGAATCGACATTATCGAACTGTTATCGCAATCTCCGGAAGCAACCGGTTCGGACCATCTGAACCGTCTCACCGTGACGATTGAGGAGCATTTGGCCAAAGCGGCAGGCCGGCCCGAGGAAACTCCGGTTGCGGAAATGATCGACGAAACCGGCGGGGAATTAGCTGAAATAGATGAATTGCGTCATCTGGAGCCTGTTTCAGAGGAAGAGACGCTTGCTCAGCTGCCGGGCGAGTCAGGTGTCGTCAGGGTAAGACTCGACGACCTCGATGAGTTGGTCGGTATCGAGGGTGAACTGGTTGTCGCCCGTGGCGCGGTGGAAAAGATGCTCGATGAGTTCAACCAGACTCTTACCGAGTTTGATACGGTAAAAGAGAATCTGCGGAGGAAATCACAGGAACTGGAGGCGGGATTCGAAGTGAAATCCCTCTACGGTTTCAATCCCGTTTCTCCTGGTGCTTCTGCAGGAGAAACTGCGGAGAGCGATTTTTCTGAATTTGATCCGATTGAACTGGACCGGTATTCACAGCTTAATCTGATAATCAGGTCGCTCAACGAAATAACGGTTGATATCAATTCGATTCATGCGACTTTGGCGTTACTCGCCGGCGATATCCGCGGCCAGGTCAGCAAGCAGCAGTTAACCATGCGTTTGATGCAGGACAAACTCATGCGCATTCGGATGACACCGATGTCTTCCCTCTCCCGGATGCTGTTCAGGACCGTCAGGGAGACTGCCGGAAAGCTGGAAAAGAAGGTCAACCTCGTGATAACCGGTGAAGATGTCTATATGGACCGGTTTGTCTGGACAAAAATTACCGATCCGCTCATGCATATCCTGAGAAATGCAGTTGACCATGGCATAGAGTCGGCGGAACGGCGAGAAGCAGCTGGAAAACCTGAAACTGCGACCATCAAACTGGAGGCCGATCAACGCAGTCGCTTTGTCGTCCTCCGGGTGTCGGACGATGGCGGTGGCGTAGATGTCGCGCGGATTAAGGCAAAACTGAGAAGCGAAGGGCTGGTGGCGGATCCGGATACCTTAAGCGAGAGCGAGTTGATCGAGTATCTTTTTCATCCGAGTTTCACCACCCGGCAGGATGTCAGTACCATCTCCGGGCGCGGCATTGGTCTTGATGTAGTCCGGAAAAATATTCAGGATCTGAGGGGATCCGTGCAGTTGCACAACCGGCCCGGCGAAGGCGTGTCTTTTGAATTTCATATCCCTTTTACCCTGTCGGTAAACCGGGCGGCCATCGTTGCGACGGCAGGCAGGGAATTTGCCGTGCCGCTCCAGGACATTCATCTGGTCAGGCGCTTCAGGGCTGCGGAACTGGAAGCAGAAGACGGTCTGTTTCTTCGCTTCGGAGAAGGTCTCGTGGCAGTGACGAATCTGGGATACTATCTGCAGCTCGAAAACCGGAATACCGAACTGCCTGCGGGCGGCATTGGTCTCTTGGCCATCGTTTTCAAAAGAGGGGAAGAGTTGCATGCGGTATCTATCGAGGAGGTGGTTGAGCAGCGGGAGATCATCGTCAAAGGCCTCGGCAGTCACCTGACCCATGTGCCCGGCATAAGCGGTGTGACGCTCACCGGCTCGGGGGAATTGATACCAATTCTCAATTTGCGGGAACTGGTGGCGATCCAGACACCGGTGATGGGTGAAGACGAACCTCTTCTGCCGTTGGAATTGAACGATCCGCTCAAGGTGCTGATAGTCGACGACTCGATCTCCGTCAGACACAGCGTGGCCCGGCTTGTCGAGAGTCAGGCCTGGAAACAGCAACAGGCGGTGGATGGTGTCGATGCCCTGGCCAAGCTGGAGTGGTTCCTGCCCGATGTCATTGTTCTGGATATTGAAATGCCTCGGATGAATGGCTACGAATTTAAAAGTAACATAAACAACAATGAAGCATTGAGGGATATTCCGGTTATCATGCTGACCTCCAGAACATCGGAAAAACATCAGCAGAAAGCCAGGGAACTGGGTATTCATCACTATATGACCAAACCTTACCAGGAAACAGCCTTCCTAAGGCTCCTGGAGAATATTCGAAGCGGCAGTTTACATTGAATTGCCGACGAGTGAGGCAGGAATGGAGATAAAGCCGGAAGTTGCAACGATACAGGCCAATTCGGATCTTCTGAACGGATATGAACTGTATTGGGTTGTGAGCAGGAATCAGTTGGAATTCATCCTGCAGGATATTGAAGTGTTTCATTCACCGCCTTTTGTTGCCACGGCTCAATACCAGGAAAAAATGCTGCCGGTCATCAGCCTGGAGGACCATTTCGGCCTCGTCGAAAAAAAACGGGGAAGATCGAAAAAATATTTGGTCCTGAAAGCAGCCGATGCCAATCAGGTATTGGTGAGACTCATTATCGAAACACAATTTCTGGTGAAAATGCAGAAACTGGAAGAGGGATTCGCGTCCTTTGGAGCGCTCGCATTGCCGAAAAATAATGTCGATATCCTGGGCGTCTATTCTTTGTCTGCGACTGCCGTGGCTCTTGTGCCGGATATTGCAGGGATCAGCCGCTCCCTGAAACTGCGTGGAGATTTCGCTCTCCAGGAAAGAGTATAAAAAAACAATTGGCCCCTTGCCTGCGATCGGGTGGATTGTTATTAAGTGTGCAAAAATTTACGATACTGCTTTTACCGGCAGGTGTTGCGGAATACTTTACATAAAAGGAATAAGATTATGGCCAGTAAATTGATAATGATAGTTGAAGACAGTCCCACCGATAGAAAAATCGCCGAATCTGTCTGTGCCGATAACGGCTATCGGGTAGTAACCGTAACGGAAGGAGATAAAGCTCTCGCTGCCGCGATCGAGAAAAAACCGGATTTGATCCTGCTCGACGTCATTCTCCCCAATAAAAACGGTTTCCAGGTATGCCGGCAGTTGAAGAGCGATCCGCAGACCAAGGATATCCGGGTGATAATTGTCAGCAGCAAGGATCAGGCGAGCGATAAATTCTGGGGTATAAAACAGGGTGCGGACGATTATATTACCAAACCCTATGATGAGGATGATCTTCTCTCTGCTATTCAGAAGAATATCTGATACTCGAACAAGGATAAGCCCGTGCCGCCGATTGAGACCCTGCTTGTCTTTTTTATGGCCTCGACGCTTCTTGCCCTGACTCCCGGGCCGGATAATCTCTTTGTGCTCGCCCAGGCGGCGCAGCGGGGGAAGATGGCCGGGATTGCGGTGACCGGTGGTTTGTGCACGGGTCTGCTGGTGCATACTGCCGCGGTGGCTTTGGGCGTGGCGGCTGTTTTTCAAGCCTCGTCCCTGGCTTTCTCCCTGTTGAAGTATATTGGTGCGGCCTATCTGCTCTATCTCGCCTGGCAGTCTTTTCGGGCCGGTGCCGATACCGAAGATGGATCGTCGGCCGTAAGAATCGGATTCACCCGGCTGTATGGTCGCGGCATCGTCATGAATGTGACCAACCCAAAGGTCTCCCTGTTTTTTCTGGCCTTTCTCCCGCAATTCACCGATCCGTCGAGCGGGCCCTTGCTCCCTCAGATTCTGGCGCTCGGCCTGCTCTTTATTCTGTCCACCGTCTTGATTTTCGGTGGGATCAGCATCCTTGCCGGTGGCCTCGGGGCGCAGTTCAGGAAATCGGCAAGAGCGCAGGTTATTCTCAATCGACTCGCCGGCACTGTCTTTGTTGCCCTCGCAGTGAAGCTCGCTTTGGCAAGACGCTAACTTGTGGCTGTCCATAAATGGCTATTTTGCCCTAACTCTTCGTTGCTCTCAAAATTTAATCCTCGGAATATCAACTATATGCACCCCAAGGGCATTTCCTGCGGGGCACCTGCGGTTAAATTTATCGAGCGCCTTGATTTAGAACAAAATATTTCATTTCTGGACAGCCACTAACTTCGATATCGCATTTTTAAGAAATACTATGACACATGAGCATCGAACGGTAAAGCCGGGTCGAACGGCCGGCACGGTCGTGACGGATTCGGGTGAAGTCTTGACCCCGCCTTCGGACTGGGCTTTACTGCCCCCGGGAGACGGCCCGCTGACAAAGATTGTTAAAGCAAAAGGACCGACATGGCTTGTTCAGGTGAAGATCGGCAGGCGGTTAATGTCTCAAGGGATATGGGCGAAGAGCGAGCATATCCGGGAAGCCCGAGAGGAGCTGGAGGCAAAGCGCACCGATCCCGGTTATGCCGGAAAACGTGCGCAGGAGCTGGCGAGAAAAGAGAAAAAACATCGGGAATATGTTCAGGAGTTTCACGCGGAGGTCGTGCATTTCCTTGATTTTCACCCGCGATATGCAGACCTCGCCGCGCAACTTGCCCGCTTGGTAACCGAGCACGCCACCCCGGTCGGCAGCGGCACCGTGGCAAGGACCGAGCGGATACCGCTTGCCGAGAGAGCGCGGGCGGCGATAGTCGCCTGGATGCGTCACCAGACCACAGGGTATGACCGGATGGCCATCGCCCGGATCAAGGGACGGCGCAGGGAAGTACGCCGGGAACTGGCGGTTCAGTCGATGGAGATGTTGAAACCCTACCGAAGAGGAGACGAGGTCGGCAGCACATGTCCCTTGCAGCGGGCTCTCCTGCAGTCCCACGCTGCCGGTTGAATGGAGAAACCGGCAGAATGCTGTACATCGGGGCGCTGAGCGGCAACCGTGCCTTGCTGTTCACAGCTGCTTCGTCTCCATTCTCCGGCTGAATTCCTCCGAGGTGAAAGAATAGACCTGGGTGCCGTTGCATTCGACGGCAAAAGATGCGCATACGCTGCCTCGGATGGCTGAGGTCTCGAGATCGGCACCTTGAACCAGTCCGCTCAGCAATCCACCCCTGTAGGCGTCGCCCGCCCCGGTAGGGTCGACGACTCTCTTCGCCTTGAATGAAGGAATGGTCATATTACGACCTTGGGTGTAGATTTTCGAACCGGCCTCGCCGAGGGTAACAATAGTCTTTTTGGCAAGTCCGAGCAGTTCGCCGTTTGTCAGACCGGTTTTATCCTGAATCAGATTGAATTCATAGTCGTTGACGATGAGCAGCATGCAGTCGGTGATGACTTCCCGCAGATCGTCCGGCTGCAACATGGGCAGCGCCTGACCCGGATCGAAGATATAGTCGATGCCGACTTTTTTACAGCGGCGGGGATAATTCACCATGTCGTCGAGATTGCCGGGAGAAACCAGCAGTAATGAGTTTTGCGGATCGAGGCTTTCGATGTCGAGACCGGATGAAAATTTCATCGCCCCCGGGTTGAACCCGGTGATCTGATTGTTGGCCATGTCGGTAGTAATATAGGCACCGGCGGTCAATTCCTCAGGGATCACTTTTATACCATCTTTTGCGATGTCATTTTTCTCAAGCCATTCGAAATATTTGTGGTGGTCACTGCCGATTGTCGCCGAGATGACAGGATTTTCCCCCATAAGTTTCAGAGCATAACCGATATTGCCTGCGGTACCGCCGTAGTTTTCCGTCACGCCGTTTACCTGAAAGCAGACATTGAGACTATGAATTTTATCAGGCAGAATATGATCTGAAAATTTCTCCGAAAAATTCATAATGCGATCGTAGGCAAGGGACCCGGATACTATAATGTTTTTCATTGTATAAACCTTAAATGTTGAATTGAGAGAGTGGGTGTCAACGATGAAGGACAGTTTCTATTACTCACTTGAGAATTTCAACAATTAGTTTGCCTGAAAAAATAAAAAGCGATGGAGAGTAACCTTCACCAGCACCACATTTTCCCGATCAGGCTTTTGGTGTGTACCGGTGAACAATTATGATGGAGATGGAAATCATTTCTTGTGCGGTGATTGATCAAAAAATTTTATTGTGGTAAAAAACATTTTTGTTACATAAAACCATGCCAAGCTACACAAAACGGAAAATGCTTCATCAATGAATTCAGATTTTGTATACGATTCTCCTTGAGTTTTAGAAAGGAGTTTGTTACGCAAAGGAGGGACAGGCGCAGGAGTCCCGCCGTAGCCGGCGTAATCGAGTAAATGTATATTATCAATAACTTGTAGATATATGCATGTTTTCTGAAATGATGAGAGTTGCGTGTTCCAGGCAGATTTTCCCGGAGTTCGGAGAGAGGGAGTACGCACAAGGAGTGGCAATGAGTCAGGGGATTCCGGTCCAGAGGTCCATGGGCTGAATCTTAAACATAATCAAACCAAGGAGATGAGGATGAAAAAGCTGTCGTTGTTTGTCGCTGTGGCACTCGCAGTATTCACTTTTACCGCTGGAGCCGCGTTTTCCGCGGATACCCTCTCTGAAATCCAGAAGCGTGGAAAACTGAGAGTCGGGATGGAGCCGGGTTATATGCCTTTTGAGCTGACCAACCAGAAAGGAGAGATTATCGGTTTCGACGTGGATATGGCCAAAAGAATGGCTGCCGCCATGAAGGTTGAGCTGGAACTGGTCTCCACCGCCTGGGATGGTATCATTCCCGCGCTGCTCACCGGCAAGTTTGATATCATCATGTCGGGCATGACCCTTACCCAGGAAAGAAATCTGAGCGTAAATTTTGCCGATCCCTACATCCTCATCGGTCAGTCCATCCTGATCAAGAAGGAGCATGCGGATGCGGTGAAATCCTATACGGATCTGAACGATGCAAAATATACGGTAGCCTCCAAACTGGGAACAACCGGCGAGCAGGCGACTAAGAGGCTGATCGGCAACGCCAAGTATATTTCCTATGAAACCGAGCAGGAAGGCGTCATGGAACTTGTCAATGGCAAAATCGATGCCTTCATCTACGATCTTCCTTTCAATGCAATTGCCGTAAGCCAGAAAGGCCAGGGCAAAATTGTTCATCTGGCCGAACCTTTCACCAAAGAACCGCTGGCCTGGGCGATCCGCAAGGGCGATGTCGATTTTCTCAACTGGCTCAACAATTTTATGAGTCAGATCAAGTACGACGGAGTATATGATAAGATTTATCAAAAATGGTTCCAGGATGATGCCTGGTTGAAGGAAATCCAGTAAACCGGAAAGGATTGATACATTGAAAGCCACAAATGAAACGTGGCCCTGGAAAATCTTGCTGGCGGTTATCCTTCTTTTGGTAGCCGCCGGCACCTGGGGTGCGGTGCAACAGATTGACTACCAATGGCGCTGGAACAGAGTGCCGCAGTATTTTGCCTACGTCGCCGAAGAAGCACAGAAGACCCCCTTTGACGGCAAGGTTGTTGCCATTGTCGAAAAGGGTGAGAATGCACTTGTCACTGTAGCTTCCGAAGGTTCCGAGAAGGTTGAACTCACTGTCACCGACAACACCCTCAAGGTCTCCGAGGGTGAGGACCTGTTTGCCGGCGACACGGTCGGGTTTTCAAAAAGCTGGCGACTCGGTCCGCTGATGTTCGGGTTGTGGACCACCCTCTGGCTGTCTGCAGTATCCAGCGTATTCGGTTTATTTCTCGGCCTGATCACCGGCCTTGCCAGGGTATCGAAGAATTTCACCCTGCGGGGCATTGCGATTATCTATGTCGAATGTATTCGCGGCACACCGCTTCTTGTTCAGATTTTCATTGCCTACTTTTTCCTCGGAACCGTCTTTGATCTCAGCCGCAACGTCTGCGGAGTGGGCGCTCTGGCACTGTTTGCCGGGGCCTATGTCGCGGAAATTGTCCGCGCCGGAATTCAATCGATTTCGAAAGGCCAGACGGAGGCTGCACGGTCGCTGGGGATGACGAAATTCCAGACGATGTGGGATATTGTTCTGCCTCAGGCGTTCAAACGCATCCTGCCGCCCCTGTCCGGTCAGTTTATCAGCCTGATCAAGGACTCATCTCTTGTTTCAGTCATCGCGATTACCGATCTGACAAAATCGGGAAAGGAAATCATCACCTCCACCTTTGCCACTTTTGAGATCTGGATTGTTGTTGCCGCGATGTATCTCCTGGTGACCTCAATTCTGTCGCAACTTGTTTTCTATATGGAACGGAGGCTTGCCGTCAGTGATTAAAGCGGAAAACGTAGTAAAAATCTTCCCTGGACATTCGGGTGTGGTCAGGGCGGTGGATGGGGTCTCGACCGAAGTGGCCCGGGGCGAGGTTGTTGTCATTATCGGCCCTTCCGGTTCAGGAAAATCAACGTTTCTGCGCTGTATAAACGGCCTGGAAGCTTTTACCGAAGGACATATCATCATCGATGGTGTCGATCTTGCCGACAGGAAGACCAACATCAACAAGGTGCGGGCCGAAGTAGGCATGGTGTTTCAGCAATTTAACCTCTTCCCCCATAAGACGGTTCTGGAAAATCTCACTCTGGCCCAGTGTCGGGTGAGAAAACGCAGCAAAAAGGAAGCCGAGGAAAAAGGCCGTATGCTGCTTCGCAAGGTCGGTATTCACGAAAAAGCGGATGAGTACCCTTCCCGTCTCTCCGGAGGGCAGCAGCAGCGTGTGGCCATTGCCCGGGCTCTGGCGATGGACCCGAAGATTATGCTTTTTGACGAACCTACCTCGGCACTCGATCCGGAAATGGTCGGGGAAGTACTTGATGTCATGAAGCAGCTTGCCAGAGAGGGGATGACCATGATGGTCGTTACCCATGAAATGGGATTTGCCCGTGAGGTGGCCGACCGGGTCATCTTCATGGATGAGGGGAAGGTGGTTGAAGTGGGTACACCGGAGCACTTCTTTACCAGTCCCCGGGAGGAGAGGGCCAAACTTTTCCTCAAACAGGTTCTTTAAGTGAGAGTGCAGTACGATCTTTATATTTTATAGAAAGATTATTTATTTAATACATAACTACTAGGAAGAGGTGTCGGGATGCGAGTGTGGAAAGCGCTGCTGGCCGTAATGTTGCTGGGTGTTGCCGGTACAGCCTACGGTGCGGACAAGGAGATGAAAGTCGGTTTTGTGTACGTTTCCCCCATCGGGGATGCAGGGTATTCGTATTCTCATGATGTCGGACGGCAGGCCGTCGAGGCTATGCCGGGAGTGACGACCTCGTATGTCGAGGCGGTACCTGAAGGTCCGGACTCGGAGAGGGTCATCCTGAATATGGCCAGAAAGGGATTCGATGTAATTTTTGCCACCAGTTTCGGCTACATGGATCCGATGCTGAAGGTCGCCAAGCAATTCCCGGACACCACCTTCATGCATTGTTCCGGTTTTAAGATGGCTGACAACATGGGCAATTATTTTGGCCGTATGTATCAGCCAAGGTATCTTTCCGGGATGCTCGCCGGAGCCATGACCAAGGGCAATGTCCTCGGCTATGTTGCGGCATTTCCGATTCCGGAAGTCATCCGCGGCATCAACGCCTTCACTCTTGGTGCCCGGTCGGTAAATCCGGACGCAATCGTGCGGGTTGTCTGGACCAAAACCTGGTATGATCCGGCAACCGAGAAAGAAGCGGCAAAATCGCTGCTTGACGTCGGTGCCGACGTCATCGCCCAGCATCAGGATTCGCCGGGACCGCAGGAGGCTGCACAGGAGAAAGGTGTCTATTCGGTCGGCTATAATTCGAATATGGCCGCTTTTGCCCCCAAAGCCCATCTGACTGCGCCGGTGTGGAACTGGGGACCTTATTACACCAAAGTAGTCGAGGAAGTGCGCAACGGTACATGGAAACCGGAAGCGGCCTGGCCCGGAATGGCTGAAGGGGTTGTCGATCTGGCGCCGTTCGGCCCGATGGTTCCCCAGGATCTGCAAGATAAGGTAAATGCGGAAAAGGCGGCAATCATTGCCGGTACCCAGAAGATCTTTGTCGGACCGATCAAGGACCAGAAAGGTGAGGTGAAGATCGCGGAAGGAGTTGTCGCGACAGACGCCGAACTCCTTGGCATGACGTGGTTTGTTGAAGGCGTCGTCGGTACTACCGAATAATCAACCGCCCTGGCAACAGGGCCTATGAAATACCACCCTGATGCATTGGATGCGTGTTATCAAGAGACAGGAGCCCCTCGGTGTGGGGGGCTCCTGTCTTGTTTTATTTACGGCTCTGGCTCTTTCTCTGCTGCTGAGCTCCTTTCTTTTATATCTCGGAGGGACTTCACCCATTCAGGGAATGAAAGTGCTGTTTCAAGGCGCTTTCGGATCCCGGTGGGCTTTGGAAGACAGTGTTTTGAAAGCCATTCCGATTTTCCTGTGCGCTCTCGGGGTGGCTGTCGCCTTCCGTTTGAAGATCTGGAATATTGGCGCGGAAGGACAGTTTGCTCTCGGTGCAATCGGCGCAACATGGATTGCCTTGTCGTTTCCCGATTGGCCGAAAATTGTCCTTATCCCGGCAATGATCTGCCTGGCCATGGTTGCCGGCGGACTGTGGGGACTGATTCCGGCCATCCTCAGGCAAAAACTCAGAACCAATGAAATCATCGTCACCCTGATGATGAACTACATCGCTATTCTGATCCTCGATTACCTGGTGTACGGGGTGTGGAAGGATCCGACCAGCTTTGGTTTTCCGATGACACCGACTTTTTCAGAGCAGGCGATTGTCGGAAAGATCGGCGGTACCGCGATAAACTGGGGTTTGACGCATTGCCTTATTCTCGGCATCCTGTTCTGGATATTCTTCAGATTCACCCGGACCGGCTTTGAAATAAAGGCCAGCGGGGATAATGTCAGGGCGGCGCGGTATGCCGGATTGCCTTATGACAGGCTGGTGATGCTGGTCATGGTGCTGAGCGGCGCTCTTGCCGGGTGGGCCGGTTTTCTCGAGGCTTCGGCGACGGTGAATCGACTTCAGCCGAGTATCATGGTCGGCTACGGTTATACTGCAATCGTCGTCGCCTGGCTGGCAAGACTGCATCCTCTCAGTATCGGCATAGCCTCGATTCTTCTGGCCGGTCTGCGGGTCGGCGTCGAGAGCCTGCAACTCGACCTCCAGGTTCCTGCGGCATTCGGCGGCATTCTCGAGGGGCTGATACTTCTCACCGTCCTTGCCGGCGGTCTCTTCACCCACTACCGGCTGGTCTTTGGGAGGAAATAAATGACTGCTGAAATCATTATTGCCCTGCTGGCCGCCACGGTGCAATCCGGGACGCCTATCCTCTACGCCACGTTGGGCGAGATTTTCACCGAAAAATCCGGAGTGCTGAATCTTGGCGTGGAAGGGGCCATGATCCTGGGGGCACTTACCGGCTTTATCGTTGCCAGAACCACCGGCAGTCCGGCACTCGGTTTTTTTGCCGCCGGGCTGGTCGGTTCGCTCGCTACTGCCATTCACGGCGTGGTTTGTCTGTGGTTTCAAGGGAACCAGGTGGTTTCCGGGCTGGCCCTGACAATTCTCGGGGTGGGGCTCGCCAATTACCTCGGGTCCGGCTATGTCGGCATGTCGGCTCCCGGCTTCAATCCCCTGACCATTCCGGGGCTGGCCGATCTTCCCGCGATCGGTCCGATCTTTTTTCAACATGACCTGCTGGTATATTTGAGTTATCTTATTCCACCACTGATGTGGCTGTTTTTCGCCCGGACCCGTTTCGGCCTGGGGATGCGGGCTGCAGGAGAATATCCTGCTGCGGCCACCGCCGCAGGATTGAACGTGGTTGCCTATCGCTGGTTGGGGATACTGGTTGGCGGGTTTTTCATGGGCCTCGGCGGGGCATACCTGTCGCTTGCATACACCCATCTGTGGACCACCAACCTTACCGCAGGAAGAGGGTGGATTGCCGTGGCGCTGGTGATTTTTGCCTTCTGGCGGCCGGGCAGAGCGGTCTTCGGAGCCTACCTTTTCGGGGGAATCATGGCCATGCAGCTCCGTCTGCAGGCCTCGGGAACCCAGGTGCCTTCCTCGATATTGCTTATGCTCCCCTATGTCCTGACGGTTTTTGTGCTGGTTCTTTCCTCATGGCGGAAAGGGACCAGCGACCAGCCGGCGGCACTTGGCATCAATATAGAGCCGGCCGATTAAACAGAAGAGGCAGTACATATCCTTATTTTTAGAGAGGAAACATAATGTCGACAAATGCAACATATCGAAAAACCTACCCGATCTCCTGGGATCAGCTGCACCGTGATTCCAAGGCGCTCGCCTGGCGTCTGTTGAATATGGACTATTTCAAAGGGATCATAGCCATAACCAGGGGCGGTCTGGTTCCGGCTGCGATCATCGCAAGAGAACTCGATATCCATCTGGTCGATACCATCTGTATTTCCAGCTATGACTGGAAAGACAAGAAGGGCGATGCCGATATCCTGAAAAAATTCGACGGCAACGGCGAAGGCTGGCTGCTGGTCGACGATCTCGTCGATACCGGCCGCACCGCACAGCTTGTCCGGCAGATTGTCCCCAAGGCCCATTTTGCCACAGTCTATGCAAAACCTGCCGGGCGGCCCCAGGTCGATACGTATATCACCGAGGTGAGCCAGGATACCTGGATACTCTTTCCCTGGGATACCGAATCGCAGTTTGTCTCACCGCTTGCAGGTAAAGAGAGACCCTGAAAATGGTCGGAACACCGCCGCTTATCCGGTTGGAGGGAATCTCCAAATCCTTTGGTACGGTCCAGGCCAACCGGGACGTGTCCCTCACTATCGAGCAAGGAAAAGTTCTTGCCCTGCTCGGTGAGAACGGGGCCGGCAAATCGACGCTGATGTCGATTCTCGCCGGTCAGCTGCAGCCGGACAGCGGCGCTATCTTTCTGCAAGGCCGGCAGGTGACTCTTGCCTCCACGGAAAGAGCGATCAAGGCCGGAATCGGCATGGTCTATCAGCACTTCAAGCTGGTCGACGCCATGACCGTTGCCGAGAATATCTTTCTCGGACATCAGTCGGACATCTGGCTGAACTGGACGCGCATGCACCGGGAAGTCACGATGCTTGCCGAACAGTACGGGATGAATGTCAATCCTGCCGCGAGAATCGGCGATCTGTCGATGGGCGAGAGGCAGCAGGTCGAGATCCTGAAACTCCTGCACCGCAAGAGCACTATTCTTATTTTTGACGAACCGACCGCCGTTCTCACCCCCCATGAGGCCGAAAACCTTTTTGCGACCATGAAACTGATGACCGCAAGCGGCAAAGGAATCGTCTTTATCAGCCATAAGCTCGAAGAGGTTATGGCGATCGCCGATTCCATTGCCATCCTCAGACGCGGCCGGATAGTCGACACGATTGCGGCAGCCGATGTCGGTTCCGCCGCCGAACTCGCCGAACGGATGGTGGGACGGGAAGTTCTGCTGCAGGTGGACAGGGTGCCGCAGGAGCCGCGGCAGATCGTCCTTAAGGTGCATGATCTGCAGGATTCCGTCTTATCGAACGTCGACATGGAACTTCGCCAGGGTGAGATTCTGGGTCTTGTCGGCGTGGCCGGCAATGGCCAGAAACAACTGGTGGAAACCATCTGCGGCCTGCGAAAACCCGCTGCAGATAAAGTTCGCATCCTGGGGATGGAGTGGCGAAAGTTCTTTGCCGGGGCGGAATGGGAAAGGACGTTATCCTACATCCCGGAAGACCGGCAGGGGCTGGCCACATGCCAGGGCCTGACCCTGATCGACAACTTTCTCCTGACCACCCGGGGCGGGTTTGCACGGGGCCCATGGCTGATGCGGCATACAGCCGAGGAAAAAGCGGCCAGACTGATCGAAGAATTTGATATCCGGCCGCCGAACCTCTCAGCCTTTGCCTGGCAGCTATCCGGTGGCAATCTCCAGAAAATGGTGCTGGCCCGGGAGTTTTACCGCAAGCCCCGGTTGATTGTCGCCGAACAGCCGACCCAGGGCCTCGATATCGCAGCGGCCGAGGATGTCTGGAATCTGCTGCTGAAAGCCAGAGAGGCGGCCGGTATTCTGCTCGTAACCGGCGATCTTTCAGAGGCGCTGGCCCTCTCCGATCGCATCGGCGTGATGTATAATGGCAGAATAGTCGATCTTTTTCCCGTTGAGGACGAAGAGAAAGTAGCCCTTATCCCCCAGATGATGGCCGGACTCGGACCATGATATGGCAAGCTCTTTTTTCCCGAAAATAATTATCGGAATTATCGGTCTGGTCCTCATGGCTGTCCCGGTAATTGTGTTTCTGTTGATCCGGTCACGACGCGCGGTATCTATTGCCCTTGATGCCGCCAGGCATGAAAACATCGTTCTTGCCGAGAACGCGGGGAAGTTTAAGGAACTTTTCGACATGGCGCCTTACGGCTGTGCGGTGAACGATCTGCAGGGCCGGTTTCTTATGGTAAACAGGGAATTCTGTCGCCGGTTGAACATCCGTGAAGAGGATGTTATCGGCCATACCGGGTTTGAAATGGGTTTTTTCTCGGATGCCGAGGCGTGGGAAGAGGCCAAAGAGGAGATCGAGAAAACCGGGGAAATCACAGGCCGGGAGGTTATAGTCGGCTCGGCTCTGGGACCGGCACACGCCATCTATTCCGGCAGGATGGTTGATTTTGCCGGTGAACGGGTGGTAATGACGACGACTGTCGATATCACCGACAGGCGAAGGGCGGAGGAAGCCCTCCAGGCAAGTGAAGAAAGTTTTAACCGTTTGTTTCATTCCGCCCCGATTCCCATGGCATTCGCCTTCGATGTCGGTGGCTACCGGGCCACCACCTGGAATGAAAGCTGGTACCGGACCTTTGGCTACAGCAGGGAAGAGGCTGACGGCAGGAGCGGCCTGGATATCGGTCTTTGGGTCGATCCGGAGGATCGCCGCCGATTTCTGACAAGCGTCCTGCAGCAGAATGTCGTTACCAGACTTGAAGTGCCGTTGCGCTGTAAAGACGGATCGCTTCGAAACTGCGAGGTGTATGGTCGTTTTATCGGCAAGCCGGGCCACCAGATCCTGGTGGCCGCCTACCATGATGTAACCGAGCGAATACGGGCCGAGGAGGAGCGCCAAAAGCTCCAGGGCCAGCTGGCTCAGTCGCAGAAGCTGGAGTCTATCGGCCAGCTGGCCGGTGGAGTGGCACATGACTACAATAACATGCTGGGGGTGATCCTCGGGCATGTCGAACTGGCCCTGTTAAAAGCCGGTTCGGAACATCCTCTGGCCATACATCTTCGGGAAATTCAAAAGAGCGCCAAGCGATCGGCGGAGCTCACTCAGCAGCTGCTTGCTTTTGCCAGGCGTCAGACCATAGCCCCTGTTGTCCAGGACCTCAATACTGCGGTAGCAGATACCCTGCAGATGCTGTGCTGGCTGATCGGCGAAAATATAGAGCTGAAGTGGCATCCCGGCAAAGGATCTTTCCCGGTGAAGATCGATCCCAGCCAGCTCGATCAGATGATGGTTAATCTGTGTGTCAATGCCCGTGATGCAATCAGTGGTGCAGGACAAATTACTATCGAGACTGAAATGATTTCCCTGGACGCTGCTAAGTGTGCGGCAAGTTCATTCATGAAGCCCGGAGACTATGTATTGCTGACAGTCGGCGACAACGGCTGTGGAATCGATAAAGAGACCAAGGCAAAAATATTCGAACCCTTTTTTACCACCAAGGGGCTTGGGCAGGGGACAGGGCTCGGTTTGGCCACAGTCTACGGTATAGTCAAACAGAATAACGGGTACATCAATGTCGACAGCGAGCCCGGACAAGGGACTCTCTTTCAGATATATCTGCCTCGGTGCGACGGTGCCGAAAAGGTGACGAGAGCGGTGGATGAGCCGCGGGGCGTGGCAGGGAACGGCGAAATAATCCTTCTGGTGGAAGATGAGGCGGCCCTTCTGGCGATTAATACCACCATGCTGGAGGATCTGGGCTATAGAGTACTCCCTGCAGGAACGCCCAACGAGGCAATTCGCCTGGCTGAGGTCAACCAGGGCGTTATCGATTTACTGATGACCGACGTTGTCATGCCCGAAATGAACGGGCGTGAGTTGGAACGGCGTATTCGCCTGGTAAACCCGGATATCAGGTGCCTGTTCATGTCCGGGTATACCTCTGACGTTATTTCCCATCATGGTGTTCTTGAAGAGGGGGTAAGTTTTATTCAGAAACCGTTTGCCATGAAAAATCTGGCAGTGAAGGTCGGCGAGGCCCTTGGCAGAAAGGATCAATGAGGGAAACCTCGAAGAGAGACTCACACGTTCAATGAATTCCAGGGGGTGGGGCGGGCAGCCACTCAAGGATCCGGCCCTGGCCGTAAGAAAATTTGATTATGTATTCCGCAAAATAATAATCGAGATCGCCTTCCGGCGGACCACTGTAGCTGGCGAGGAACATCTCCGCCATTGACATGATAATTTCTTTGTTCGGCCCGGCAACCACCATGTTGTCGATGGTATGTTCGCCGAGAGTATTGACAATAAATCTGACCATAGTGCCTCACCGAAAGTATATTGAGGGTTTTGAGGAACTTTAAGTTTTCAGGCAATAAGATCGATCCCGCTCAATTCCGATTTCTCGGCCAACTCTTTAAGGTGCGCTCGCTGGACTGTTGCAACTATCGATTCTATTACGGCTGCCATGGTTCGGGTCTGGAGATCGAATTCGACACCACAGACATATTCGATCCCGCTTTTTTTTCTGATTCTGCTGAGATGTTTTACGGTTCCGCCAATGCTTGCCCGAAGTTCATCATCCAGATAGAGCTTGGTCAAATAGGGGTCGTTGATTTTGAACATCTTCTGGTTATCTTTTGAAACAGAAAACGACATGCCCTTGACACTGATATCGACAGGCGCGGCGACCAGATCGGGCGACTCTTCATCGGCCGCAATAGACATGACAAAATTCAGGTTTTCAGGCACTTTTGCTCGGAATTCCCGGGCATTTCGCACTAGTCTGGCAAGGACCGGGAAGGCGAGGCGCAGAACCGGGATGTCCTGAACCTTGGCTAATTCTTCAAAACTTGAACCCATTTCAACGGCAAAGGTGCTGGTAAACATTCGTATGACGATAAAGCGGGAATGGCGCAGATGGAGGTTGCCGAGGCCAGGTTCGAGAGGAAGGGTGACAATATGGCTCAGGTCGGTTAAATATTCACCCTGTTCATAATCCGGCTGGACAAAGACTGCTTCTCCATCGACTTCGTCTTCAATGAGGTCCGGGAGATCGTCCTTGAGCCTTGAGAAGTAAACCCTGGGCATGCCGTCGAGTTCCACCTCAAGCACTTTCTCGTCAAACAGTGCTGTCTGCAGGTAAGGCAGGATTTTTTCCTTATCGGTTATAATTTCACCGTTGTTCAATGCCGTTTCCAGGATTTCGTCGGAAAAGATCTCGCCGGGGAAGAAATGCTGCAACTGCCTTTTGATTTCTTCTGTCATTGGCCTGTTGAACAAGAGAGATTGATACCGGATACGTTTGTAAACCGAAGGACCATTAGTATGAAGCCTATCATAACTTACAAAAAAGTGAAGAAGTGCTTTGTTGGCGCTTGCCAATCACTCAGGACTGCCCAAAATTCGCCGGGCAGTATCGAATATATACACTTTTTCCTGAAGAGATCATTGTTTTTTTGGATCATGAGTGAGCCCTTTTTCCGGGAAAAGTATTTTAACCGTCAGCCATAATCAGGAATGAAAAGCCAAAATGAAACAACTCAATACCCCTCGAATGGATCAATGCATCGGCTGCCACTCGTGTTCTCTCGCCTGCGCGCGTCAAATATATAAGAAAATTTCGTGGGATACCGCAGGAATCCGCATCCATTCCACCGGCGGTCTGTCGACTGGTTTTGCTGCGGCGAGGTGCCTGGCCTGCGATCCGGCCCCCTGTGCCGAAGTCTGTCCGACCGGAGCCTATTCCCGGCGTCCCGGTGGCGGAGTTATCGTCAAACAAGTCCTTTGCATCCAGTGTGGAAAATGTGTGGAGGTTTGCCCTTTAGATGCGATCTATCAGGATCGGAGCGGCAGGGTCTATGTTTGTATCCACTGTGGACACTGCGTTCAATTCTGTCCGCAGGATTGTCTGGAGATGGTTGAGAACGGCAGTGCCCAGGAGGTGTCCATATGATAAGGGAAGAGTTTCGGGTCCTCCTGGTCGATGTCTCGACGGGCAAGGGTAAGATCGTCCTCCTCGGCGGCCGTAATGCGGTCGCCGGCGGAAGTGGCCTGGCTGCACTCCTTTTTTCCAAATACGGCCATCCGGGACTTGCCTGGAACGACGAGGCGCAGCCGCTGATTTTTGCCATCGGGCCTCTGACCGGCTACTTCCCGCTGATGAGCAAGATGGTCTGCTCGTTCAAGTCCAATTATCATAACGAGTATACCGAGAGCCATGCCGGGGGGCGGGCGGCACTTTCTCTGCGGTTTGCCGATCTCGACGCGCTGGTGATCAGCGGTCGGGCAAAGCGGCTTTCATGCCTCAGCATCGGTGCAAACCATCTGGAGGTAAAAGATGCCTCCTTCCTGAAAGGGATGGATGCCGAACGTTCCGGTAAACTTATCCGCCGGATGTTCAAGGACAGCAGCGGACACAGGTCGATTCTGCGGATAGGGCCCGCCGGCGAAGAGGGACTGGCAATGGCCTGTATCAATGTTGATACATACCGTCATTTTGGCCGGATGGGTGGTGGTGCGGCGATGGGAGCCAAGAAACTCAAGGCGATCGTCATCCATGGCGACACCGATTTCAATCTACCGGCCGGTAAGGGATATGCAGCCAAATACAAGGAGATGTATAAGGCGGTAACCTCAACCGATATGATGCGAAAGTATCATAATTTAGGCACCCCGGCAAACCTGCAGACCCTGAACGATATTTCTTCCCTGCCCTGGAATAACCTGCAGCAGACCAGCGATCCCCGGATAACATCAATTGACGGAGGGGCCTTTGCCGATGAAACTTTGCTCAGAAACGGCGCCTGTTCGGGCTGTCCGGTAGGGTGTATTCATATCGGCTATATCCGGGAAAAAACTGCGGCAGACAACCGTTATCACTATCACCAGGTAGCCTACGACTATGAACCGATTTTTGCCGCCGGAACCATGCTGGGGGTAACCAAACCCTTTGATGTCCTGCGCATTCTCGATGTCATGGAAAAGGTGGGGCTGGACGCCATGTCCGGCGGCGTTGCCCTTGCCTGGGCAACGGAAGCAACCGGACAGGGACTTGTTTCGGTAGCTGAGACTCTCGTTCCTCTCAGTTTTGGCGATGCCGACGCTTACCGGCAGGCGGCAAACCATTTGGGCCGAGGGAGCAACGAATTTTATCGGCTCCTGGGCCAGGGCACCCTCAAGGCGGCCGAAGTGTACGGGGGTGGAGATTTTGCCTGCGTGCTCGGTCAGGAAATGGCCGGCTATGCCACCGGAGAGTTGTTTTTTGCCGCCCAGACTCTCGGTTTTCGCCATTCGCATCTGGATACCGGCGCATACAGCTACGATCAGAAAGACAACAGCCGGGACATCGGCAAAGCGGTCGACTTCCTGATGGCCGATGAGCCTGGACGGGCCTTTCTCACCTCCATGGTCGGTTGTTTATTTGCCAGATCGGTTTACTCGGAGGATCAGTTGGCGGAATGCCTTGATGTGGTGGGTTTTCATACTCTTGCAGCAAATATTCCGGAAACTTCCGAAAGCATCAGGCAATTGCGCTGGAAGGTCAGGGCACAAACCGGATTCAAGCCCGAGAATTTCAGTATTCCCAAACGCTTTTATCAGGTCAAGACATGGAAGGGGCAGATTGACGGCAGCTATCTCAACAGCTTAAAGGAAGAGTATGGCCGGCGGATCATGGCGCTTATCGGGGTAGATGAACAGCCGGAATAACTCCTTCTCCTGCAGGAGGCTGTCCGAGAATGCCCTTTTCCCCCATATCTTTGTTAAACTCGAAAAAATTATCCTCGGAATATTAAATATATGCCTCCGGTAATTTTTTCGAGTTTGCCTCGATCTGTGAGAAAATTGCTATTCTCGGACAACCTCCTGGCCGCCTCTCGACAAGGCGGATCTCGGTAGTCCGGGAATCCGCCTTGTTTGTATTGTGGAGAAATTACAGCAGATCGGCGATGGCTTCTCGTTCCGAAACCAGTTCCTGTTCCGTTGCCGTCATCATTTTTCTGGCAAATTCGCTTACTTCCAGGCCTTTAACTTCCTTCCATTCGCCATTTTCACAGGTGATCGGGAAGGAGTACATGATATTTTGATCGATACCGTAGCTGTTGCCGGCACTGAATACACCCATGCTGACCCAGTCGCCGTTCGAACCGAGAGCCCAGTCACGCATATGATCGATGGCGGCGGAAGCGGCGGAAGCGGCACTGGAAGCACCACGGGCTTTGATGATTGCCGCACCGCGCTGCTGGACGGTCGGAATGAATTCTTTCACATACCAGTCGTTGTCGACTTTCTCTTTAACGGCAGCGCCATCAACTTTTGCATAGCTGATGTCGGGAAACTGGGTGGCTGAATGGTTGCCCCATACCACCATCTTTTCTACCTTGGTGGAATGGCTGGCGGTTTTTGCAGCTATCTGAGACAGGGAGCGGTTATGGTCGAGGCGCATCATCGCGGTGAAGTTCCGGGGGTTGAGATCCGGGGCGTTTTTCATGGCGATAAGAGCGTTGGTATTGGCCGGATTACCTACAACCAGGACTTTTACATTGCGACTTGCGTGGTCGTTGAGAGCCTTGCCTTGAACAGTGAAGATCGCACCGTTGGCCTTGAGAAGGTCGGAACGTTCCATGCCGGGACCACGAGGTCTGGAGCCGACGAGGAGGGCGAAATCGACATCTTTGAAGGCGATGTTTGGATCATCGGTGGCGACAATGCCTGCGACCAGCGGGAAAGCACAGTCATTCAGTTCCATGACCACACCCTCGAGGGCTTTCATGGCCGGTGGAATCTCGAGAAGCTGAAGTATGACCGGCTGGTCTTTTCCTAGCATATCTCCGGCTGCGACACGGAAAATAAGGGAGTAGCTGATCTGACCGGCTGCACCGGTAATTGCGACACGTACTGGGGTTTTCATTTGGTCCTCCTGGAAAGAGTTTGAGATTGTATCACAAAAACATCTCCTTATGAAAAGGCATAGCCAAGATACCATAATGTTTGTAAGGAATCTAGCGCAAGCGGCAAATGAGGAGGTATTTTCGTATCAGTAGTGCTGATAGCAAGTATAACTCAATAAAACATTGTGATTCTCTAGGCTTTTCATTAAAAATCACCGCCATTTATTTAAATATTATAAATATTTCTGGCCGACAAAAAAACCTGTCATGGGCTGTTATTTGCCCGGTAACTTGTGCTATTCTCATTCTAGGGAATAAAAAGAAGAAATTTTCTCGGAGCACAAGCAATACCATGGCAGAAACGGAAAAGTCGGATACAGGCCAGGACAGCGGGAAAGGTTTTCGCTGGAAACCGGACAGAGGTGTTCTGTATGGGATTCGAGAAAAACTTATTATAATCTTTATTGTCATAAAAGTCCTTCCGCTTATCGCCATTGCGCTCTTTGCCGCCCGGCAGATTGCATTTTTAGGCAATACCGTCAAACAGCAATCGGAGCAGATGGTCGGGGACACCCGGGAACTGGTAACCGAAATCGGCACACTGGCTTCCGAGAGTTCGATCCGGGCTCTTGATCTGAAAGCCCGGGAGAGCATTGAACGACTCACCACCGACACCGCCATGGGTGTGGCGAGTTTTCTCTATGATCGCGACGGCGATATTCTTCTTGCCGCCCAACTTGCCGCAAATGAATCTGTTTATCGGCAATTTCTTGCCATTCGCACAAAAGCAGTGATCCGGCACCGCGACTGGCGGCTCAGTGAGGATGGGACTCGCTGGCTTCCCCCTGAGCCCGTACCGGCAATCGACCATGATGTCCAGGCCTCGGTGCCGGATAATAAAAAGGATTTTCATTACCGGCGGCCGCAACATTTTCCCGGGGCAGGATTGCAGCCGCTTTATCACGAGATGACCTTTGTCGATCTCGAAGGTCACGAGAATATCAAGGTTTCTGCAACCGACCTGCTGGCCACTCGCAAAAGCGATGTTTCCCGGAAGGAAAACACCTGGTGTCGGGCCGAGACATATTTTGCCGAACTGGCGGATCTGAAGCAGGGTGAAATCTATGTTTCCAGGGTAATCGGCCCCTATGTGTCATCGGACCTTATTGGTCCCTATACTCCGGAGCGGGCAAAGAAGGGCAATAAGCCCTTTGCCCCGGAAAAATCGGGATACGCCGGCAAGGAAAATCCGGCGGGAGAGCGATTTCAGGGAATTATCCGCTGGGCAACCCCGGTTTTTAAAGATGACAGGAAGATCGGCTATGTCACCCTGGCTCTCGATCATAGCCATATCATGGAGTTTACCGACCATATTGTCCCGACAGAGGAGCGTTATTCGGATATTTCCGATGCCGGATCGGGAAATTATGCTTTCATGTGGGATTATGCCGGCCGCAATATCAGCCATCCGAGAGACTATTTCATCGTCGGGTACGACCCCGAGACCGGAGAGCAGGCAGTTCCCTGGCTCAGTTCCGAACTTTATGAACTGTGGCTGGAGTCAGGACAGTCATTTACCGCATTCGAACAGGCCGCCCCACGGTTTCAGGAGCAGTCTCTGAGCAAAAAACCGGCAATGCCGCTCACCGAGGCGGGGTTCTTGGGACTTGATTGCCGGTATCTCAATTTTGCCCCGCAGTGCAGTGGTTGGGATAACCTGACCCGGTACGGCGGTTCCGGATCTTTTGTCATCTTCTGGAGTAATCTCTGGAAACTGACGACAGCCGCGACCATTCCCTATTATACCGGCATGTATAAAGAGAGTCCGAGAGGATTCGGCTTTGTGACAATAGGGGCGAATGTCGACGAATTTCACAGTTCGGCAACGGAAACAGCGGCGCGGATTCATGCCACCACCCGTGAGTATGAAACAGGTCTCGACCGGAAAAAAGAAGAGACTCTGGCACTTCTCGACCGGCTGCTGGGCTCGACGCTTGAAAATCTCACGGTATCTACCGCGATAATGGTGGTCCTGGTTATTTGTATTGCGTTCTGGATGGCCTCTGTTTTTACCGGTAAGATCACGACGATCATCAGCGGCATCAAGCTTTTTCAATCGGGAAAATTCCAGAGTCGGCTCAAGACGGCCAGCAATGACGAACTCGGACAGCTCGCCGGGGCGTTCAACGAGATGGCCGACTATATTCAGGAGTCAGTGGCTGAAATCAGCGAGGCAAAGGATCGCGCCGAGGAATCGGATAAGGCAAAAAGCCTGTTTCTGGCTAATATGTCCCATGAGATTCGAACACCGATGAACGCCATAATCGGCATGAGCAGACTGGCACTCGAAAAAAGCGAGAATGACGAGCAGCGGAGACTGCTCGATTCGGTCAAAACCTCAGCCGATTCCCTTTTGGCGGTGGTCAACGATATCCTCGATTTTTCCAAGATCGAGGCCGGCCAGCTCGATCTGGAGAACCATCCCTTCTCCCTGCATAAGCTGGTGCAATCGACAATAAAATCAATCTCCGTGCTCGCCGAACATAAAGACATAGAGGTTGGCTACGGTATTGCCGAAAACGTCCCGGAATTTGTCCGGGGAGATCATATGCGTCTGCGCCAGATCCTCCTCAATCTTCTTGGTAACGCGGTGAAATTTACCAAACGGGGGCTGGTAAGTCTCGAGATACGAAATCCAGGCAGTGAGACCGGAGGAGTCGTCCTTTGCTTTACAGTTCGGGATACCGGCATTGGAATTCCTCCGGAACACCTGGAGATGATTTTCGACAGGTTTTCGCAGAGCGATCTTTCGATCTCACGGAAGCATCAGGGGGCAGGGCTCGGACTGGCAATCAGCAGAAAACTCTGCCGCATGATGGGCGGAGACATCAAAGTGGAAAGTGAAGTAGGTAGGGGAAGTACTTTTACCTTTGATGTGTTTTTCGACCTTCCTGCAGGTGACGAATGTGCAGGTATCGAAAGCGAACAGGTCGGACAGGATGGCGAAATCCATTCATTGCATATTCTGCTGGTCGAGGATAATGAAGCGAATCGAGACCTTGCCAGGATGGTGCTGGAAAATGAGAATCTCAGGGTGACCATGGCGGAGAGCGGCGTCGACGCCCTGCGGAAACTCGTTGCCGAAAGGTTCGATACGGTTCTCATGGATATTCAGATGCCGGAGATGGATGGCTTTACCGCGACCCGGATCATTCGACAGTGTGAAACCGGAGAACATCTGACATACAGGATTCCCGAAGATATTGAACGACCTCTCCGGGACAGGCTTTATGGCCGGCATCAGCCGATAGTTGCCTTGACCGCCCATGCCATGCGCGGTGACAAGGAAAAGTGTATTACCGCGGGAATGGACGATTATTTGACCAAGCCGTTTATTCCGGAGCAGGTCATGGCCGCCCTCAGACGTTGTGCCGGCCTGCAGGAGAAATCACACCCTCCTCTAATCGATCATATCCTCGCGGCAGAAGACCGTAAGGGCCTTTACGAGAGGGCAAGATCAAATCTTCAATCGGCCTATGGGCTGGATAAGGAGAAGATCGACGGTCTGCTGGCCACGACAGTCGTTGCGATCAAGAAGGATTTTGAAAATCTTCAACGTGCCGTTCATCAACAGGACAGAGATCAGGTCCGGGCGGTTTCTCATACCATGAAAGGGGTTCTCCTGAATCTCAGGCTCATGGAAGAAGCTGCGCTTGCGGAAAAACTTCAGCATATCGGTGAGCAAGGGGATATAGATGCGGCACCTCTGCTGGTCGAAACCCTGCACAACGCGCTCAGGGAATTCATGGCGTAGCCGGCGGCTTGCGTAGGTCTTCCTTCATCAGTTTATAATTGATGCTGTCGACGAGCGCCTGCCAGCTGGCCTCTATGATGTTGACCGAGACGCCGACAGTGCCCCAGCTCGAATGGCGATCCTTGCTTTCCACCAGAACCCGAACCCTGGCCTCTGTGCCGTGTTCTCCGGAAAGAACGCGGACTTTATAGTCGGTGAGTTCCATTTCTGCAAGACATGGATAAAACTGGGTAAGGGCCTTGCGGATGGCGCTGTCCAAGGCGTTGACCGGACCGTCTCCCATCGCCGCGGTATGGACCTCGCTGCCGCCGATAAAGAGCCGGATGGTAGCTTCAGTGAGAGGAGGTTTGTCCATCTGGTATTTATGGTTCATCACCCTGAAGCTCTCGAACTTAAAGTAGTTCCGCTGCAGGCCCATGGCCCTGCGCATCAGCAGTTCGAAACTGGCCTCGGCCCCTTCATACTGGTAGCCCGCGTTTTCAAGAGTTTTCAGTTCTGCGATAATCGTCGGCAGCAGCGGGTCGTCGGGCGCGAGCTTTAAATCCCACTGTTTTGCCTTGTGGAGAATGTTGGCGCGGCCCGACTGATCGGAGATAAGGATGCGGCGAATATTGCCGACTTTATCGGGGGCGATATGCTCGTAGGTGAGCGGGTTGTGCTTCACCGCGCTGACGTGGATGCCGCCCTTATGGGCAAAAGCGGATTCGCCGACATAGGCCTGGTACCGGTTGTGAGGGAGGTTAGCCAATTCGTTGACGAGTCGGGAGGTGGTGTACAGGGTGTCGATATTTTTTCGTACTTCGCATTCGACCCCCATCTTGAAAACCAGCGCAGGGATTATGGAGGTGAGGTTGGCGTTGCCGCATCTTTCGCCAAAGCCGTTGATGGTTCCCTGAATTTGTCTGACTTTGGTCTCGGAGACGGCAATGAGGGCGTTGGCAACGGCAGTTTCCGAGTCGTTATGCGAATGAATGCCGAGATGGACGGTCTTGAATCTCTCTGCCAGATATTCCTGGACCCGTCTGATTATCTGCGGGATCTCGTGGGGCAGCGTGCCGCCGTTTGTGTCGCAGAGAATGATGGTTTCGGCTCCGCCGTTGACGGCACTTTCAAGGGTAGAAAGAGCGTAGTCTTCGTTGTTCTTGAAGCCGTCGAAGAAATGTTCGGCATCGTAAAAAAGATGCTCGACATAGGGGCGCAGGAAGGCCAGAGTGTCTTCAATCAGCAGCAGATTGTCTTCAAGCTCGATATGGAGTGCATCCCGCACGTGAATATCCCAGCTTTTTCCGAAGATCGTCACGGCGGGGGTCTTGGCATTGAGGAGGGCGATGAGGTTGGGGTCCTGCTCCGGCCTGTTCCTGAAATGACGGGTCGAGCCGAAGGCTGCAAGCTTGGCATGTTTCAGCACGATAGTCTGCATCCGTTCGAAATATTCAACGGAGACAGGATTTGATCCCGGCCAGCCGCCTTCGATATAGTCAATGCCCAGCTCATCGAGTGCCATGGTAATGCGGATTTTATCCTCAACGGAAAGATTGAAATTCTCTGCCTGTGTTCCGTCGCGGAGGGTGGTGTCGTAAAGCTCGATGAAATGGGCCATGTTTTTCCTTCTTCTCAGATATGAAAGGGGCCGGGAGCGCAGAGCGCGCCGTCGGAGTTGGCTTTTCTGCCACAATTGCCGCAGATGAAGGTTGGATTTACCTCAAGTTTTTCGATCTCCTTGGTTTTGCCTGCTTTTGTCAGTTCGCATATATGCATTGTGTGATTGTCCGGATTGGTGCACAGATTGTCGATATTGATGAGACGGTCACTCATGGAGTTATCCTTTTTGAGGTTCTTGTGGTGCTGCTGTCCGGTATGACCAAAGTACATCCTCGGACGCTTTGGGAGTTCTTTTCCCGAAGATGCCGAATATAACAATTCTGCAGATCTAGAGCAACACCTGATGGAAACCTGACGTGGCAGGTGGCGAGAGAAAAGCTTCGGCTCGGAAATAAATAACATTGGTCGTACCAAAATGTCCGGGTGAAACAGGTTGGGTAAGAAAAAACTTGATGCTGCGAAGTATCTTTGCTAAACGATAAAAAAAACGGCATAGCAGGCAAAATCTTAAGTCCGAAAATGAGTGGTCGAGAGCCGAAATAATGGTAAAGGTAATACCAATAAATTGGTATACTGACAGCGTGTCGGCGAAAAGCCGGCTTAATCTTGCTTAAAATCTTGATTTTTTACTATAACGTACTGTTGAAAAAGGTTATTTTAACTTGAGTCAGGTGGTTTTGCAGTGCAACTTTATGGTTTTTTCATAACCAGCCAGGCCGGCAGCGGCCTCTGGAGTTAAAAAACAGATTTTAAATAGGAATCATGAATCTTAAACCAATTAAACCAAAACGCATTTCAGATCAGGTCTTTGAACAGATACGAGAATTGATTTACAAGGGTGAGTTCAAGCCGGGGCAGCAGATTCTTCCCGAAAGGGAATTGGCAATGTCCATGGCGGTAAGCCGGACCTCGGTGCGAAACGCCATCAACAAACTTGTCACCCTGGGTTTGCTTGAGCATCGGCAGGGGCAGGGGACTTTTGTAAGCTCGCCGGAAAACAGAGAGGGAAACCCTTTGGCCGCCGTTATGGCAATCGATGAGGCAACGCTTGACGACCTGCTTGAGGTGCGTCTGGGGCTGGAGTGTAACGCGGCAATGCTGGCGGCATTGAGGGCAACCGATACCGATCTCAAAGCCATGAAAAAAAGTCTGGAAGAAATGGCCGAGGATCTTGCGGCAACGGATAAAATCGGCACCGGGCCCGATACCGCATTTCATATGGCCGTGACATTTTCAACGAAAAATCCGGTACTGATCCATCTCATGCGAAATTTTTACGATTTTCTTTTTGTCGGAATAAAGAAGAATCTCACCCACATGTATATGGATCGGAAGGCTCTTGAGGATGTGATCGTTCATCATCGGGCCGTCTACGATGCCATTGTGCGGCGGTCCCCCCAGGACGCCCATGATGCCATGCGTACCCATATCAGATATGTTCAGGAGTATTTTCGCGCCCGCTGAGGCATTCCCCTTTATCCTCCCTGCTGTTTTACTTAAAGCCGTATAAATCCGGGAAAATAGCAAGTGACATCAGCACCAGTGCCTGGATGAAGATAAACGGCAGGACGCCTTTATAGAGATCGACTGTACGTACCTCCGGCGGGCAGACTCCCTTGAGGTAAAAGAGCGAAAACCCGAAAGGAGGGGTCAGAAACGAGGTCTGCAGGTTCATGGCGATCAGGATGGCAAACCATAAAGGATCCAGTCCGATAATGTGAGCGATGGGCAGGAGGATGGGGACGACGATATAGGAGATCTCGATAAAATCGATAAAAAAGCCAAGGACGAATATCGTCAGCATGGCCAGAAACAGGAAGGTCCATTTCTGACCGGGCAGATTGGTCAGGACGTCTTCGACGATATAATCGGCGCCGCTGTAGACAAAGACCATGGAAAAGGCGGTAGCGCCGATCAGAATGGCAAAGACCATGGCAGTTATCTTGACCGTCTCCAGCGCCGAGTCTTCGACGATGCGCCAGCTTAGTTTCCGGTACATGGCGGCCAAAATCATGGCTCCGATACTGCCTACCGAGGCGGATTCGGTCGGAGTTGCGATGCCGGCGAAGATCGAGCCCAGGACCAGAACGATCAGGGTCATCGGCGGGACAATGGCAAGAAGAGCTTTGGTGAGATTGCCGGTCCGGGTGCCTTCACTCACGGGCAGGGCTGGTGCTGCATCTTTTTTTATTACCGCCCAGATGAGGATGTAGATGATATAAAAGACCACCAGGGTCAGACCGGGCCATACTGCAGCCTGAAAAAGGTCGCCGACCGGTAGCTGAAAAACGTCGCCGAGGATGATAAGGACGATTGAAGGCGGAATGATCTGGCCTAACGTGCCGGAAGCGCAGATTGTGCCCGTCGCAAGCTTTTTGGAGTAACCGTATTTCAGCATCACCGGCAAAGAGATGACGCCCATGGCCACCACCGATGCGCCGACCACCCCGGTCGAAGCGGCAAGCATGGTCCCGACCAGAACGGTACTCACCGCGACTCCCCCGCGGATCCTGCCGAACAGGGTTCCCATAGCTTCCAGCAGTTTTTCCGCAAGTGCCGATTTCTGCAGGACGATGCCCATGAAAATGAAGAGAGGGATGGCCATCAGAATGGTGTTATTCATGATGGAGTACACCCGGAAAGGCATCATCGAAAACATCTGATAGAATTCTTTTGAAATGGCAGCCACACTCAGATCCGGCATGAGCTCGATGATCGCCGCCAAGATCCCGAAGAAGATAGATACCGAACCGAAGGTAAAGGCGACCGGGTAACCGATGGAGAGCAGTATGAGAGCCGCAAAGAACATGACGATGCCGATCATTTGCTCACCTCCGCCCGGACCTTTTGTCCTGTGACTTTTTCATCTTCTGATTTTCTTAAAAGATTGAGGTTCTGGACGACGTAACCAAAAGCCGTGAAGATCAACAGCAGAAAGGATAAAGGAATCATGCCTTTTATCAGATAACGATAGGGCAGCCCGCCAGGGTCTTCGGAAATCTCGCCTATCTGATAGGAGTCATTGACAAAATCGAAAGAACCGAAAAGAACGAGCAGGGCAAGGGGCAACAGGAAAAAGATGGTGCCGATAATGTTTATCAGTGCTTTTCGGCGCACAGGGAAACGATCGTAGAGGAAATCGACCCGGACATGCGCTTCATCGAGGAGAGAAACGGAAACGCCAAAGAGAATGACGATGGAAAACAGATGCCATTCCATTTCCTGCATCGCGACCGAACTGTTTCGGAAAGAATAGCGCATGACAACATCAAAAAAGACGTTGACCGTCATCAGCAGAAAAACGATGGAAAGTACTTTCCCCCAGAAGCGGTTCAATTGGCGATAAAATCTTTCTATACGATCCAGCATGGTGGCACTCCTTCCTCTCCTCCGGCCTGAAAGCCCGGATTATTTCTCGTTCTATTCATTTGTTAAAGCAAGTTCCCGTCAGGAGCCGGTCAATCGCCCCAACATGGCACGCATGGCTGGTGTTGTAAATTAAAAAAACCGTCCATCCACATTTAGCGGTGAATGGACGGTGCAATCGGTGGGTCCTCTCCGGCAGCTTATTCGCTCACTTTATCGGCAGTTTCGAGATAATGCTGGGTCGATATTTTGGTCCATGCGCGGGCCTTTTTCAAGTAGGCCTTCTGGGACTCATATACCTCTTTGAATTCGGCATTTTCGGCGGCGTATGCTTCCATGACCTCGTCATTGGCCTTCTTCATTGCCTTGAGGACCTCATCCGGGAAGACCATTACCTTGATATTCGGAAATTCTTTCTTCATCTCTGCCCATGCCTTGGCACTGGAATCGTAATTTTCAGCGAACATATCGGCATTCACAGCCTGGATGGCGGTCTTCAGGATAACCTGGTAGTCGGACGGCAGTTTATCGAATTCCTTCTTGTTGATAATAAACTGCATATCGGAAGCAGGCTCATGCCATCCGGCATAGTAATAAGGGGCAATCTTGTGGAAACCCATCTTGATGTCCATGCCGGGACCGACCCACTCGAGCGCATCGACGGTGCCGCGGTCAAGGGCGGTATAAAGTTCGCCCGAGGGAATGTTGGTGACGTTTACGCCAAGTTTGGCGAATACCTCCCCGGCGAGTCCGGGGATACGCATTTTCAGGCCTTTCAAGTCCTCAAGCGATTTGATCTCCTTGCGGAACCAGCCACCCATCTGGACCCCTGTATTGCCGCCGGGGAAGGAATAGACATCGAATTTATCGTAGACTTTCTGCTGCAGTTTCATGCCGTCGTCGTAGTAGAGCCAGGCCATCTGTTCATCGGAGGTCATGCCGAAGGGCACGGTGGTAAAGAAAACGGTGGTGATGTCCTTGCCCTTCCAGTAATAGGAGGCGGTGTGACCCATCTCGAACTGGCCGCCCTTCACCGTATCGAGAATCCCGAGAGGAGCTTTGTGTTTTTCGGCCCCTTCAACCCTGATTTCAAAGTTGCCGTTGGTCATGTCGCTCACCATCTTGGCAAGTTTCGGGGCAGGCGAAGCCAAAGGGGTTAAGGTGCTTGACCAGGTCATAGCGAGTTTCCAGCGGATTTTCTCGGCGGCGAGTGCCGGTGATGCAATCAGCATACAGGCAGCGAGCGCAAAAGCGAACTTCCCTACACGTTTCATATTTCCTCCAATGAAAAAGATTTACAATACAACTTCATGCGGTTCTATTTAATACTGCGACGACTTCTTTTGGGAAGCAGTATTTTTTTGATTACAGCGACATATTTAATACGCAGGGCGTAATAAGGCAACATCCGATACATTCCGTCTTATTAAAGGATGAAATAAAAATGATGACTGGTGAGGAGTCAGGGGGGCTGACCCCTGACTCCTCACCCTCACATCTCGCCTTTCTTACAGGATTTTCTTGCCGAACAGGGAGGAGACCAGGTTAACCGCCATTTGGGCCGTGCGGTTCTGGATATCGAGGATGGGGTTGATCTCCATGATATCGACTGAATGGAGTTTTTCCGTTTCAGCCAGGATCTCCATGATCAGCTGGCCCTCCCGGTAGGTAAGACCGCCTTGCGACGGAGTGCCGACACCCGGGGCATCGAGGGGATCCATGACATCAAGATCCAGACTGACGTGGATTTTGTCAAGATGCTTGAAGCCTTTCAGGACCCTGGTCAATACCGCGCGAATGCCGATTTCGTCGACATCCCGCATGGTGAAGACGGTACAGCCGGAGGCCCTTATCAGCTCTTTTTCTTCCTGGTCGAGATCCCGTACGCCGATAAGTACCACGTTTTCAGCCTTCACCTTCGGTCCGGGCCTGCCGACATCGACGAGTTCCCGCGGGCCGAGGCCGAGCAGTACGGCCAGGGCCATGCCATGCACGTTCTGGCTGTCGGAGGTATCGGGGGTATTGAAATCTCCGTGGGCGTCAATCCAGATAAGGCCGATCTCGGCGTCGTGGGTTACGCCGCCGACGGTACCGATCGAGGCGGAATGATCGCCGCCCAGAAAAATCGGGATCTCACCGTGTTCCACAGCATTTTTGCCAAGTTCGTAGGCGCATTTGCAGGCGTTGCAGATGAGCGGCAGCCGTTCCCGCAGGCTGGTGTTGGCCAGGGCGTAGTGGCCCGGGATAGTGATATCGCCGCTGTCGAAGGTGGTATGGCCGAGATCCCGCAGGCTTTTTGCGAGGTTGGCATAGCGCACGGCACTCGGACCCATGTCCACTCCCCGGTGGTTTTGGCCGAGATCCATGGGTACCCCGATGATGCGGAGGTTCTTCTTCATATCCTTATCCTTTGGAGAGGTGATTCCACAGATTGACGATGAAATCCTGAACATTGGTAAGAATGGCCTGAGCCTGGGCGGAACCGCGGTTCGCCAGCTTGTCGGCGCTGAACTCGGACATGTCGACCACATAAAAATAGACCGGGCGGACCGAACCGTCCTCAAGCACTTTATAGCCGGGCGTCATATTGCCGAAGGCGATCGAATGAAGCTGGGTGGCCATGGTAATCACGGTGGTGGCCTTGCGGGCGTGGACGCGCATCAGGTCCTGGGAGTCGTAGACGCTGCCGACGGTTTCCGGCAGCGGCCCGTCGTCTCTGATCGAACCGGCAAGGACGTACGGGATGTTGTTTTTTTCGCAGGCGTACATGATTCCGTTGCGGATGCCGAGGGTTTCAATCGACCCAGCAATGGAGCCGGCCTTGCGCACCGCATTGAGAATGTCGAGGTGGTTGTAATGGCCCATTGGCTGCAGGGTCTGGGTGTAAATGTTCTGGCCCAGGCCGGTATTGTATATTGCCGCCTCGATGTCGTGGGTGGCGAGAGCATTGCCGGCCATCAGGGCGTGGCAGAAACCGTTTTCGATCAGTCCCTGCATCGCCGACCGGGAATCCTTGTCAAAGGCTACCGCCGGGCCGAGAACCCAGACGATATGACCATGCTGCCGGTCATGCTTGAGAATTTCATAGAGGGCGTCGTAGGAATAGGAAAAAGGCGTTTCCCTTGTACCCCGCGACCGGAAGGAGAACTTGTCGACATTGGCCAAAACCTGTTCAAAACCTTTTTCATGGACGAGAATGCCTTCCTCGCCGTTTTCGGTCCGGCCGGTTACAACCATATCCCCTTGCCGCAACCGCCTTGCTTCGACCACATCGATTTTGCCGTCCTTGACGACAAAGACCGCATCCATACGGCTTTCCGGGGCGAGGACCCATCGGCCGCCGTCGACTTTAATGTATTCCGGGTGATTGGATGTTGCATGATAATTATCCGGTGCAATACCGTCGGCCGGAGCCGGCTCAAGGGTAGCGACAGGGCTGTTCTGTAAGTGCGGCTCGTTGAAATCCGGCGGAGTGTAGGTGAAATTCAGTTTCATGGCAGGCCTCGGGGTTTTTGGTTTCTCTGATTGTATACAATATGAGCCATTATAGGGAACATACTGTGAAAATGCAACTTTAGATCCCATTTCCCGGCTCTGTTCTTGACCATGCAGTAAAATCTTTCTACAATAGAATATCTCGAAATTTCAAATGGTTTCTCTCGATATTGGACAACGTATGAATCGATCCGCATATCTCACGACCGGGCTCGCGATCAGGGTTTTCTCCCGTCTCTCCAAGGCGGATATCTATATGCATGGTCAGGAAAATATTCCCGCCGGGCCGAATATTTTTGTTATGAATCACTTCACCCGGTTCGAAACTTTTCTTCTCCCTTACTATATTTACAACCTGACCAATAAGCCAGTCTGGTCCCTGGCCGCACCGTCGCTGTTTAAAGGCGGAATGGAAAAATTTTTCGATCTGATCGGAGTCATATCCACCAGCGATCCGAAACGTGATGAACTGATCGTTAAAAGTCTGCTCACCGGAGAGGCGGACTGGATCATTTTTCCGGAAGGCAGCATGGTGAAGAACAAGAAAATCATGTCCGGCGGCAGGTACATGATAGCTCACCCGGAAGGCATGCATGAACCCCGTACCGGGGCTGCCGCTCTTGCCCTCCGGGCCGAATTGTATCGCACGCACCTGCTGCATACCGCCCGCACCTCGCCGGAAAGGTTGCAGCCGATGCTCGACGCTCTGGGTATCGCGTCGATCGACGATATTCAGTCGCAGCCTACCTCCATCGTGCCGGTCAATCTTACCTATTATCCGATTCGGGCGGCGGAGAACATCGCTTTGCACATAGCTTCAAGGCTGGTCAAGGATATGTCGGAGCGGATGGTCGAAGAAATTATGACCGAAGGGACCATGATGTTCTCCGGGGTCGACCTCGATATCCGGTTCGGCAAACCTCTGCAGATGGCCGATCTCCTTGATGAGCAATGGCTGAAAATAGACATGGAGCGAGACGGCATAACCGGATTTTCCGTCTCCGGGGATTTAAAAGGCAAGATGCGCCTGGCCGCCTATCGGGTGATGCAGCAATATATGCATGATATCTACAGCATGACCACCATCAACCATGAACACCTCTTTGCCTCGTTTCTGCAGATGTACCCTTTACGCCGGATCAAGGAAAGTGAGTTCAAGCAGCGCATCTTTTATGCCGCCTCTTTAGTCACCGGCCAGGAGGCGGGCAAGGATATCTTTTTTCTGCACAAGTCGCTTCGCGAAAATCAGGCGCATCTCCTCACCGACGACCGCTACCGGAAATATGCGAACTTTCTCAAACTCGCCGAGGAAAAAGGGGTGCTCGGCAGGGATGGCGAGTATCTCAACACCGATCGTTCAAAGCTTTCGGGCCCTCTCAGTTTCCATAAAGGCCGGATTGACAATCCCGTTGAAGTCATGGCCAACGAGGTCGAACCGCTGAAAAAGCTCAAGTCTCTCCTGCGATTCCTGGCCTGGCAGCCCATGGCATTTATGAGAATTGCCATTGTCCGATATCTTCTTCACTCGGAAAAAACAAGGTATATCGAGGAGTATCGGGCAGTCGGCCGTGCAGCAGGGGGAAATTCCATGCCCGGCCAACCCTTTCTTTTGCCGCATTTTCGCCGACGACTGGGAGTGGTGTTGGTGCATAGTTACCTGGCAGTTCCGGAGGAAGTGAAAGCGTTGGCACTCTTTTTACGACGACGGGGCGTCTGGGTGTATGCGCCTCGATTGCCGGGCCACGGTACCTCGGCTGAAGACCTTGCCACGAGAAAATTTCAGGAATGGCGGGAGACAGTCGAGAACGGCTATGTGCTGATGAGTACTCTCTGCGATCGCGTGGTTCTCGGCGGGATTGCGGTGGGGGGAAATCTGGCCCTTGATCTGGCCTGCCGGGTGGATTCCCTGGCCGGTGTCTTTGCGGTGTGCCCGCCCTTTGCTCTCAACGATTATTCAGCCAGATTCATGCCGGTGACCGATGTCTGGAACAGGTTGCTGCACAAGATGAAAGGAGGCTCGCGCAATAAGGATTATCTCGAGTTTTCGTATGGCAACCTCAGTGTGAATTATCCGCGCAACCCTGTCGCCGGGGTAAAAGAGGTCGGTGATTTTCTCGAATCCATTGAAAAATGCTATAGTGCAATCAGGCAGCCCGCGCTGATCGTGCAGGCGGACAAAAATCCGGTGGTGGACCCAAGAGGGTCCAAACAGTTGTACGACCAGATATCTTCGAGAAACAAGGAGTATTGCCTGTTGAGTTATGACAGGCATGTTCTGGTAAACGGAGAGGGCACAGAGAAGGTGTTCGGAAAAATCGGCGCCTTTATCGACGAGATGAAAGATTGAAGAAATTGTAATTTTATGCTTGATGGGATTTCGGAGGGGAGAGGTTTGCCTGGTAAAAGAGGAACGGACTGGTTGTGGATTGAATATTTCAAGGCATTTCCTGCCGTTTCTGTCCATGGTATCCGTAAGGGATGCTGCCCCCTCAGGATGATACACTCACCTGGAAGAGCCAAGGCCATCGTTCTTGTCCATGGTCTTAGCGACTCGCCTCTTTTTATGAGGGCTATAGCCATCTATTTCCATGAAATTCTTGGATATAATGTATATATGCCGTTGTTGCAGGGGCATGGGCTGAAAGACCCTCAAGGCATGGTCGGTGTCGCGGTCACGGAGTGGAAAAAATGTGTACTGTTTGCTGTTCATTCGGCATGCCTTGATGGGGCGCGGGTTTCCATCGGCGGGTTTTCCCTCGGTGGAATTCTCAGCTTATATACGGCATGTACCGAAGCTGCGGTCGACGGCAATCTCTATCTCTTTGCGGCCGCTCTCGGGCTGTCGCCGGGACCCTTCGGCACCCCCGGCCGCCTGAAGGAGCTGCTGCTCCGTCTGCCGTTCGCCGGAATTTTCGACGATGGCCGGCCGCTTATCGGCAGCAATCCCTACCGGTACGACCGTGTCTGTCTGCAGGGAGCAATGGAACTCGCCCGCCTGATCGGGGAAACGGATGCAATGTTGGAGAAGATCGGCACAATACGGCCGGCAAGACGAACATTTGCCGCCTGGTCAGAATACGACAAGGTGATCTGCCTGAAAAAAATGCAAAACCTGAAGCGGTTGGTCGGCGAAGATCTTTATGTTCCTTTTGTGATTCCCGCAAAAAATCGTGTCGGTCACGCCAGTCTGGTCCTGAAAGAACCGATCTTCGCTCTTGACGCGCAACCGGGGCAACCGCCCCTGGAGCCGGCTAATCCGTTCTTCCGGCAGATGGTTGACGCTATCGGCCGCTTTGAGGCCTCCGGTTGATCGTCGGCAGGCAGCTGTTATCTGGAGTACATCCGGCGGATGTTTTCCGCCAGATGCTTTTCGATCAACGATCGCCTGATTTTGAGGGTGGGGGTGAGGAGTCCGTCCTCCACCGTCCAGGGGTTCAGGCTGAGAGTCACATCCTTGATAAAGACAAAACCTGGAAAGCGAGCGAGAAGCTTTTCCACTCTGGCAAGAATCGTCGAGCGGACTTCAGGCAATTCAAGGGACTCCGGTTCCGGTGAAACGCCTAATTCACCCGCCAGATCCTGCCAGAGCGGGTTGTTCAGAACGGCAACAAGGGTGAGGTACGGCCGTCCCTCGCCGAGAACGAGAGCATACTCGAAAAGAGGATCCATGCTTATAGCCATTTCCAGATCGGTCGGGGCGATTTTCTCGCCGCTGCTGAGGACGATAATCTCTTTCAGCCTTCCGGTAATGCGGATGTGGCCGTCCTCGATAACGGCTTTGTCGCCGGTGTGCAGCCAGCCGTCTGCGTCGATGGCTTTGGCGGTGGCCTCTTCATTGCGCCAGTACCCCTGCATTACACACGGACCGCGAACGAGAAGCTCGCTCTCTTCGCCAATTTTTACTTCTGTGCCGGGGACAGGTCTGCCGACACCTTCCGGCCGGTTGTCCTCGACTCTGTTGACACTGATCACCGGGCTGGTTTCGGTCAGTCCGTAGCCCTGGTAGAGAGGAAGGCCAAGGCCGATGAAGAGCTGCGATATCTCCGCGGATAAAGGGGCACCGCCGGTAATTATGGTCCGGAGCCGGCCCCCCAGCTTGTCCCTGACCTTTTTTGCTATGATCTTGTCGAGCAGCGGCTGAGCCAACAGCAAGACGGACCAGGGGCCGCGTCCCTGCCGGTGGAGGAAGGATCGCCAGCCGATTGTAACGGCACTTCTGAAAAGCGCGGCAACCGGTTTTGGCCTGGATGAAAGCTGGGTCATGATGCCGTTATAGATCCGCTCGAAGATGCGCGGAACAGCCACAAGTACCGTAGGCTTGACGGTCAAGAGGTCTTCGGACAGCTCGGGGATCGACCTGGCAAAGGCCACGGAAGCCCCCGCCATCATCGGCAGATAATAACCCGCCATTCGCTCAAGCATATGGGAAAGCGGCAGAAAGGATAAAAAGGTGTCCTCCGGATAAATCTCCATGCACTGCAGGCCGGCATGGCAGTTCTCCAGGATATTGCGGTGGCTGAGCATGACCCCTTTGGGCGGACCGGTGGTTCCCGAGGTGAAAACTATTGAAGCGGTTTCACTGAATTCCGGAGTGTATGGAGTCGAATCTTCCACTGTCTGCGGAAGCCAGTCTGTCAGGCTCGTCACCCTGCTGTCGGCTTTGGCGGTTTGCGCCGAGTCAGTGGTAAGTATTCTTTGCAGGGAGCCCAGCGTGTCGAGTACGGGGGCAAGATGCTGTCGGTAGCTGCCGTCGGGACACAACAGGATCCTGGCCTCGGTAGTATCGAGGATATAGGCGACATTCTCCGACCTGTCGTTGGCGAAGAGGGGAACGACGATGAGCCCGAGGGACATGGCGGCCTGATCGAAGGCCACCCATTCCGGGCAATTGGCGAGCATAATGGCGACTCTGTCGCCCCGCTCAAGGCCTTCTCCGGTCAATGCGGCTCGCCACCTGGCAACCATCCGGACCATTTCACCCCAGGTGATTTCGTTCCATTTGCCGGATATCCTGTTGTAGCTCCGGTATGCTGCTGAGTCGGGTTGTTTCGATGCCCTGGCAAGAAAAAGGCCGGCCAGCGAACCGCAGGCATCGGGAGAAATGTAATCGGTAACATTTTTCATTACAGTACCTCCATAATTCCATGTCGGGTTGTGCGTCCAGACCAATGGTTGCAAACCGGGCGTCGGGAGCATGACAAAGGTGGTATCTGAGAAGAAAGCCCTTATTTATTATAATAAGCTTAATCGTTGCCGCGATGCAATAATATACTGTGACGAACAATATACGGTTACGAACCATTTCGTAACGGCTCCTCAGACCGTTCCGGGCATTATCTTGGCTATGGTATTTTTTTTGACAACGGCTTACTGTAGGGTAGGAGCAGCTTTACGGTGGTAATGAGACTGAAAAACAGAGAGATTAGAGGTGAGGATGACTGACACGATTTTGATAACCGGAGCAACTTCAGGATTTGGCAAGGCCAGCGCGGAGCTGTTTGCCCGGAATGGCTGGCGGCTGATATTGACCGGAAGGCGCAAGGACAGGTTGCAGGAAATGAGGGCGCAGCTGGGAGAAAAAAATGTCCATGTGGCGGTATGCGATGTTCGGGACAGGCAACAGGCCGAAGATATGGTGGCAGGGATACCCGAGGGCTTTCGCGATATCGGCATCCTTCTCAATAATGCCGGGCTGGCCCTTGGCCTGGGGCCCGCACATGAAGCGGACCTCGATGAGTGGGAAACAATGGTGGACACCAATATTAAAGGACTGTTGTACATGACCAGACTGATCCTGCCGGGAATGGTCGCCGGAAAGAGAGGGCATGTCATCAATATCGGCTCGATAGCTGCATCATGGCCTTACCCCGGAGGGAATGCCTATGGAGCGACCAAGGCGTTTGTTCAGCAGTTTTCAAGAAATCTTCGGGCCGATCTGCGGGGGACGGGGATCAGGGTTACCAATATCGAACCGGGACTGGCCGAAAGCGAGTTTTCGGTGGTCCGTTTTGGCGGAGATACGGCCAAGGCGGCAAAAGTGTATGAAGGAACACAGCCTCTTACGCCTGTCGATATAGCGGAAATCGTCTACTGGACCGCCAATCGGCCGGCCCACGTAAACATTAATTGTGTCGAGGTGATGCCGGTGTGCCAGAGCTGGGATAATCTGGCAGTCAGCAGGAAATTATAAAAAATCAGCCTGCCGAGCCGAGGGGGGCCGGCAGGCGGAACGGAAAAAACGGGTGGTAAAATGAAACGATGCCTCGTGTTGTCAGTCATGATTCTGTTCTGGATTGCACCTTCGCTGGTTTTTGCCGGGAATGAACTGGCGTGGGAAAAAGAACTGCCCTTTAATACCGCAACTATCCACTATTCGATTAAAGGCATTGAAGATGGGACGGAAACCCTCTTCATCCGTGACAATGGCAGGGAGCGGGCGACATATCGGGAGACGGTTTCAAATATGATGGGTATGGAAATGGCAAACAGAACCATCGTCTTCAAGACTCCCGAACATATTTATACCTATGATTTAGAGAAAAAACAGGGATATAAGGGAGTTAACCCGCAGAAGTACATGATTGAAGAGTACGAGAACCTTTCAGCGCAAGAGAAGGGCAAGGTTCGCGAAAATGCCGGGAAAATGGGTACTGCCTATGCCGAAGGCATGGGTGGCAATATTCAGCAGAAGGCTGCAAAAATTCTTGGCTACGACTGTGATAAAGTGGAAATAATGGGCGGATCTTCAACCTATCTGATTCACGGCACGGATGTTGCCTTGAAAACCGAGATGAATATGATGGGTATGAAGCTGACCATGGTGGCGGAGTCGGTCGACAAGGGCAAGATGGATGACAAGTTTTTTCAGCATCCGGTCGGAATAACGGCAGAAGTCGACAGTCAATCCGATGAGATGGCTAAAGATATGGCCAGACAGGCGATTGCCATGCTGAAAGATCCCGATAACCCCGAAAATATGCCGATGTCTCTGATGGCTCTGCCCGATACGCAAGCCGGGATGTCGGATGAGGATAAAGAGATACTGCAGCATGTGCAGCAAATGATGCAAGATATGAAAGGCAAAGGGCCGCAATAGATTTTCGGCAAGATCATGGCTGCAAACCTCAAGCGGCTGATGCTGGAAAAGAAAGATTGAGGGGTGGAAAAATCTGTTGACACGCCTCCCTCTGCGGTTTATATTGCCCGCCTACGCTGTTTCAGTAACAAAAAATACATCAGGTTTGTTTTTCAAAATCTGCTGGAAATACTTCTAATCCTCGGTAGCTCAGTCGGTAGAGCAGGTGGCTGTTAACCACCTTGTCGGCGGTTCGAGTCCGTCCCGGGGAGCCAGAATACCAAGGCTCGGTTTCCAAAGAATCGAGCCTTTTTCAATATAGTCGGGGCGTAGCGCAGCCTGGTTAGCGCGCCTGCCTTGGGAGCAGGAGGCCGTAGGTTCGAATCCTACCGCCCCGACCACATATCAAGCACTTAGCTGCTGTTTTTCACCTCAAGGCCGACATGTAATTAGCGACAATTAGCTACATGTCGGCCTTGCAGATGTTTCTAGATCAACCTAAGACACCGCACTCCAATCAAATACTGGCACCACATAGCGCCGGTATTTGTCAATATATTCCGCCGTAGTGCCCTTTTCCGGGTTGCAATTGTAATACCGGTCCCAGTATTTTGCCTGCCCGGGCAAATCGTCCAGGGCGGGGAAGTGGGCGCGGATCATCCGGTATTTTAATCTGCAGATGATAATCTGATAGGCGAGATCGGTCGTGAGGGCTAGCGGGTTTGGACCGGTGACGCCGGCGATCCGCGCGATGTGCTCTCTCATCTCTGGATGGTAGCGGATATAATTATTCCACACATCTATCTCCGTGTTTTTCTCGATGGAGAAAACACCGCATCCGGGACCGCCGCCGAGCTGGACCAGGTAGTGTCCGAAATTCATCTCGACCGCTGCCGTGCCCATTAACATCTCTTCTGCTACCGGTGACCACAAACCTATTTCCTTTACGACCTGGCGAACTATTTTCCTAAACTGATTGGAATTGTAACTCATTTTTTCTCCTTTTCACCGTCCACTTTTTCCTCGAGTACCGCGAAACCAATTGATAGTTGTGCCACCTGGTCGCCGCATTCCTTAACCCTAGTAGTGTTGGTGTTAAGAGCAGCTGTCACGTGGCGGAGTTCGGCGGTTATGGCCTCGTTTGCTCGCGTGCAGATATGATCGTGGGCCTTGAAGGACATGAGGCGCTGCTCTCCCTCCGGAGTGAAGAATTTACCATCAATCTTGGCCATTTCTGAGCGTATGCCGACCATGCCAGTGGTTCGGATATCCTCAATGTCCTCACTGTTCTTGCTTATTCTAGACGACAACTTACCGTAGGCGACCCCAACGGTGAAAGCGTTGACCACCAGGGTTGCAACGCACCCTCCGACGGCAATGATTATTGCGGGTTCGATTTGCATATTGACTAGGCCTCGTGGATTTCTCGCGTGAACTTTTTCGACCCTTTGCCGGTCATATACCAACGGATAGCCAGCATGAGAGATCTGGCTAGCCGCCACCACATACCTTTGCGCACACAAACAATGTAGTATTCCTGGTCGATCAGGGGCTGCAGGAAGAATGGCAGCAGGCCCTCGTTGACGAAATCACAGAGAATGTCATGCCCGCATGAGGCCTCGATTGAAGACTTTATGTCGGGGAATGGGCCGCTGTTGCCGTCCCATGGATAGCCTTGCCTGGCGGTCAGTTTGCCGTCCGGAGTGAGAATGGCGTGCCGCGTCTCGACAGCGTAGCCGAGGATTGCTGTTTGAATTGTAAAATCCTCAGCCACCACGAATTTATAGCCGTCCCAGTATTTCATTAATCGACCTCCAGCCGATCATCATTTTTCTCATATCTGCCTGCCGCAGTACGGGCAGCGGCAGGCGTCGCCGTCCTCGATCTCGTTGTGACAGTGCGGGCAGATCATTCTATCGGCACCTCGAGGACAAACGGATCGGCGGTCGCGGGATTGAGGATCCCGCCGAGGGCGTTGGTCCCGGTAATGTCTCCTAGGGACGATGTTTTGATACTGTCGGTCAGGCTCATATCACCCTTTGATGTCAGGTTGTACGTACCCCCGCCATTGCCGACCAGCGACGGCAGGACATCGGCAAAACGCCAGATACCGACACCCATGAGGATATCTCCGGATGCGGCTTTTGCACCATCGATGCCGGCGGCGATCTGCTTTGTGTTCTCGACCATTGCCGTCTGCTGCAGATCGTTGTTGGTGGTGATCTGGGTGCAGGGATCGACCGAGCGACCGGAGGCCTTGCCCAGTTCATCGAATGCCTTGTAGATCAGCACGTCGCTTGCTGTTTCGAGCCGGCCGATTGCCGCTTTTTCCTTTTCGGCCGAGGATCGGAAACACTCCTGAATCGCTCCGGCCAGGGCGAGCTCGACAGCATGATCCGGCGCCGGCGCAACCGCACATCCGGATAGAATGAGAACTGATACCAGACAGGCGAGTAACACGAAAATCGATCTCTTCACTTCACACCTCAATCTCAAAATGTTGCAGGTTTGGGGCTTCACCAATGATCGCCCCGTCTTTGACGTACGCCTTTTTTGTTGCCTCGACCGTGGTGCCGAGCACTCGCATAGCCCCACCTGAGGATGTCGTTACCGTGCTGGTTCCGTCCGTGTTGACCGTAACGACGGTGACGACGATCAGGGGACTGCCGGGCAGCAGTTTACGAAATCTTGCCCATAAATTAGTTGCCATGGTTTCCCCTTACGCCGGGTTTTCAGTGGCGTTGATAGTAATCTTGGCCGTCACGTAATTTGCCGTTTCGACCGAACCGTCATTTACCGCTGTCGCCCGAGCAAAAATCTGAACGGCCTGGTGGGTGACGGACACATCGAGATCGGCCAGGGGGATTGACTCCGCCCAGCCGGTGGCACCGTCAGCACTCAGTTCCCATGTGATGCCTGGGTCCGCGCCGGTGATGCCCACCGAAATACTGGTGTAATTAGCAATATTGCCGGTATCGTCTTCGGCCCAGACGAATAGATCGGCGGCAGGGCTTGCCGTGATTGTCGCCGGTATGCCTGTGCCGTTGAGGGTGAACGATACGGCAACCGGATCGGAGCCGTCGCCGGATGAATAGGCGTCAGGGGTGGCGGTGTTGTCTTTTGCGAGTTGGATCATTCTTTACCCCAATCTTTAATTGCCATGGTAGCGTTCCACGTCGATGGTCTGCCGGACCTTGAGTCCCTCGCGGGCTCTCGGCGCAGAGACCGACACAGCGGCGACGAATCCCTTCCAGGAAGACGCCCCGAGGTTGTATTCGATGATGCTGCCCGGCAGGATGATGCCGGGAGCTGCCGGAGGCGCGAACACCGGCAATTCGATCCGGTGTTTCGACCACTTTCCTGATGCGCCCAGGGTGGCGATTCCGAGCGCTCTAGCCGGTTCGACCGCAGTGATGAGTTTGCTGGTGACCATCGGGGCCTGGCGATCTCCGGCCGTGCCGGTGCGGGTGACCGTGGCGGAGATCCCGCCCGCCTCTCCGGCGAGATAAACGGCATTGAAATACGGCCGCGCATCCCATCCACCGTCGATCCTGCTGGCCATCGATGCCGGAATAATGTAATCGGGAACGGCGGACGCCAGCTGCCAGGGAGCAACTTTGTATCGCGGTTTAATGCGGATGGTCTGCGCCACCATGTCGGTCTGGACGATAGCCCTGCAGGTGTCGGCGATCGCTTTTATCACCTGCATTGGTGTCTGATCCTGGTAGCAGTGGATCCCGCCAGGCACCAGCCAGTCATCGAGACCATCGAAGACCACGCTCCAGCCGGTGTTCTCCAGCTCGTAGGCCATGAGCTGCTGGGCGGTCCGCGCTTCCGCCTCGGTATAGGTCCGGATCTCGGCCATCGGTGCTCCGAGCTGGGCGGAGATCGAGCGGCCGTCAATCGACCGGCTCCGGCTGCCGAATGCCTCGTTTTTGGCCCAGGTGTCGACCTGGAACTTCAAGGGATGGCCGTTGATCGCCGCCTCGACCAGGATCGGGCCGTCTTCTGTCGGCTCCAGCAGGGCCAAAGCCGCATCGCTGCCGACAGAAGATTTCAGCGTCCAGTAGAGACTATCCCAGTCGGTGCCGATGGTCATGCCGGTGATGTCGATCGGCGTCCTCTCCGGCAGCCGGGTAAGATAAGCGGTGTTCAGCATGGTATACACCGAGGCCCAGGGGCCGGTAGGAATGAGACCTGGCTTGATGTAAAAATAAGCATCGCGCCAGCCTGATGGCTCGCGATGGCGGCACCGCCGGTCATAGCTATATTGGTCAAAATGGAACCGAATATTGGCACCGTCATCAACCAGGGTGATCGGCACATGAATGTTGAAATTGATGTTGCCGCCCGGCGGTGGCTCATATCGTCGCCAGCAGATTTCCTGGTAATATTTTTTACCCCAGACGGTCCGGTGCAGCAGATCATTCGGCGGAGGATTGCCCCAGGGGACGATAAAGAGACCCCGGTCGAGAATCCTTTTGACATCATGAAGCATCGAGACCAAAACGTCTTTTGCCGGTGGCGAGATGCTTTTACTGCCGTGATCCACATCGACAGCATTGAGCAGACTCCACGATATACTCCTGAAATGGTCGGACGCAGCCTTGTCCCGCCATCGTGAGTTTGTACTTCGGTTGCTTTTTCTGGGACAATCATTCCAGGACGAACGCCGTGAATTATCTTTTGCACCTTTGTCAATCCAACTGGCTGACGTTTTGGCCTCGATAATAAGCCGTTTGACCCATCCCATGCCGATTGATGTTGTGAGTGGCCGACGATCCTTCCAACCTGATTTTGCCTGATTGTCGAGCGCTGGCAGCTCTCCCCAGGGCACGTCGAAATCAGGTTTTGCAGGCTGAACAATAACTGTGACTGCAGCACTCGTATCTGCCGATATTGCCCTGGCATTAATGACTGTCGCTCTGACATCGAAATCAGCCGAGATCCTGGCCGAAGTGACGACTGCCGCTCTGGTGTCGAAGTTTGCCGATATCGCATTGCCGACCGCTGTTTTACTGTCGACCGCCCGCACCTGCTGGTTGCTGACTGCTCCCAGCAGGTCAACGGTGACGACAACCGCGACGCCTGGCGCTGAGCCGCCGAGGAGTATGTTGCCCCCGTCAGGCGGAACATACTCCCCAGAGAAATAGAGATTGACGGCCGAGCCGATCGGCGGAGTATAGGCCATGTCACGCCGTCACCTGGGAAACATACGTCGCCACTTCGTCATTATAGTTGCCGGTGTGATCCACCCCGAGCACCCGGAGTGCCCGCTCGGGATACTCCGGCAACCCTTTTATTTCCCAGGCTCCGGTGACCGGATCACTCCATTTTGCGGCGAGCAAAACAAAGGTGGTGCGGTGCTCTACCACAACCAGGCGTTTGCCCGGAACGCCGTCGACATAGGTGATGCCGGCGAGTCGGTGCCGATCGGTGCGAGGGGGAACAGCACCTAATATGATAAAATCAAATAGCATCAGATTCTCCAATCATCGAGCGAGATGAAGAAATTCCCAGCTCCAGTAACGTTTACTGCCCTGGTTAGTATATTGATAAACGACTTACCATCAGAATTGATGTTTTGAAGTTGAGTAAATGCTGACGGATGACAAGGATAGTAAAGACCAGGAAGCCAACCCCGAAATGAATACGCTTCTGCCTCGTTAAGATGTGGCCGGGTTATGAGTATCTGGTCTCCAGGCGTGTAAGGTAGTCCTGTAGCCCCCATAAGTGCTGAAGCGCCGGGGCCACCTCCACGGATAGGTATAGAGAGGATTGACCCAGCCGCTCCGGTTGCTCTACGTGGCATAGCAAAACCAGGACCCCCAAGAGCGCCAGTAATGGAATCTGATGAATAGACATACCCAAACGATCCATTTGAGCCATTACAGACCAGCCCACAACAGTATGGGTCAATAGGATATCGTGAAACTGGGTCTCCAAAAAACATAGCTGTTGTATACCAGTGGGTATTATTCGGGGTCCCGGTGATTGTTGACCAGCAAAAAAAATAGAAGGCTCTATCATCGGCCATCAGTATCCATGGTCGAGCCGTGGTGTTGGCAGCATTTGAGAGGGGTCCGGCTTGGGTTGACGCATTGAAAGGAAACAGGCCATCACTCTCCGATGTCATTGCCTCAAAGCCCTGGACTATAGGGGTATAGGCATTGGCTGCGCCAAATCCGTCTACCTGAAGAAAGAAACCGGTGCCGGTAAGCGGATTATTGCGAAAAGCCGCCTTGTCAAACGTCGCATTGACGTATTCTCTTGTCCAGCCTGCGCCCGGTTTACTTCCGTATCCGGTCACCAGACAGGCATAAAGGATATCGCACAGACTCCGCCGCTCACCCCTTGCAACAGGGGCATTGCCGTCATCCCACCTATAAACAATCGGTGCCGCCATTATTCCGCATCTCCTCGTATCTGAATGGTGAATTGATCGTTCGGCTCAGTGACAGGTCCCTGCAGGGTGGTCCTCGCGATCCACAGCGGGCCGATCGGCCCGTCGGTGTTAAGCCGCAGGACGTTGCCAGCCGCCCAGCCTTCACCCCAACCGCGATAGTCGAGGAAGAAATATGGCTGGCCGGTGGCCGGGTTGATCGGAGCGCAATCCTGGGTGATATAGCCGGTGCCGAGGATACCGAGCTTTTCCTCTATGATTTGGAAACTGGTGGTATCGAGGAACTTCAGCGCCCACCGACCCTTGACCGCTCCGGCGTTGGTAACGATCGGCGGATAGTTGATCTCGTTGTAGCTGGCGTTGCAGCCGCTGCCGATCAGATCGTCCGACCAGACCGATGTCCAGGTCTGCTGATCGAACATGTTGTACACCCTCGCCTGCAGATCCCCATACAGGAGAGCAGACGAAACATAGGTGCCCTCGATCGGGTAATCATTGTCCAACCCATGGCCGACGATGATCTGGCCGTTGATCTGCACGCCGGAGACAAGTGCCATGTCCTCGATCCGGTGCATGGCGATCAGCGGCTGAGTATAGCCGGTCAGATCGAGAGGATCGGCCATGGTCAGTTCCTGCGCGTCCTTGTCCCAATTATAGAGCGTGGATGGAACCCGTACCGGAATCGGGTCAGAGGAATCGTACAGCTCGACATGAACGATGTTTGCCCGAGGCAGAGTGAGCACCTGTCCGGCCGACAAGGGATTGGCGAGCTGTGTCGTCTGGGTATTGTGAATGACGACGACATCGCCGGTTCTGACGATCGGCACCCGGCCGTCGCTTGGCAGCCTGACCGGATCCAGGCCGATCAGATCGGCATCGAGCGGGATGTACGAATAGACCACACAGGCATAACTGAGGCTGTCGGCAAAGACCGGCGCTGGCCTGAAGATCTGCCCGTCTTTTCGATCGTCCTCGTTATACCATGGCTCTTCAGCGTACGAGCCATCGTCAAAAACCCATTCACCGAACTTTGCCCAGACGATGCCCTTGTCATAATCGACACCGCCGCCAACCAGAGCGCCGGTCATGGTACCGTCGAAGTTCGACGTTCCGGAAACCGTCGTACCATCAAGGGCCACTCCGACGATCGACAACGATCCGGGCCGAAGCGGTGCACCAGGCGTCCGAAACGTAACGTCGGTCACCAACTGCCTGCCGATCCTGGCGGACAGCGAATGTATCACGATCGTATTATCGCCGCCGTCATAGACGGTCAGCGTCGCGATCCCGGTCGAGTAATCGATAGTCCCGGCCTCAACGCCGAAGCCCGTTGTCGGATCCGGGTTGCGATAGAGCTTGCCGAGACGGTCGACGTAGCGGACCCCGCTCCAGGAAAAGGAAACGGATCCGGGCAGGATGGTGTAGCCGACATGGTTCTGCAGGAGGCTGAGAACGAAAGGCTTTGCAGGTATAATTTCGTCGGCTGTTTCGGCTGCCGAAGCGGTCAGCGAATACGAGTAATTAACCGCCCCGACAAACGAGTCTGCCCAGGCAATAACCCTTGTTTCCGGATCGTAGTACCGAATGTTTTTGGAGCAGGCTCCAATTGATGCTCCTATTGCTGACATAGTTCTCCTTATCCCGCGCAGATTCTGAATGTATACGGCTCAGTCCAGGTCTCCAGCCCCTCGACGTTGGTCAGGTCGAACTGGCAGACGCCGGTGAGATAGTCGATTGTTCCGGTAATCCCATTGGCATTTGTTTTGCCGGGCCAACCGAGCGGCTTTGAGACAGGCACCGGAATATTCCAGCCCGGGGCGGAAAGATTGCCGTTACCGTCGTCCCTTAATGCATAGACATGCTGATAAGTAGAAAACGAGACCAGGGCGTTCAGCGAGACTGAGCCTGGTTTGATCGGGGTTTCCGGCAGGGTGATAGTGCAGAGCCCGTTTGAATTGGCTGAGGCCGCCCCGGCTACTAGCGGGTATTTTTCATAGTCGATGGTATATTCTCCACCCGAGACCGGTAGCAGGGTAGGCGTAAAGGCCAGCTCTCCGGTTGCGTAGTTGATCCAGCCTTCCGCATCGCCGGTGAGGTAGCCGAGGCCGTTATCGGTGGCCGTTCCGGTGCCGCCTGCAGCGACCGGCCAGGTCATGACAAACGAGCCTGGATCAACGGGCTTATGGGCCAGCACGTGGCTGATCTCGGCAACATCGATTGATACCGCTCCCGACAGATCGACCGTCTCGATCGGATTGGCCCAGTTGAAGATGATGGCCGTCTCAACATCGGGCAGCGCCCCGCAGGTGATGATGATGCTGCCCGTCGCATAGTTGACCGTGCCGGTACCGGTCCCGGCGATATCCGGGATCAGCGTGCCGTTGCCGTTATCGCGCAGCCGGTACCATTTGCCCTGGGCCATATAATCGACCCAGATGCTTTTCGGGATCGGCAGCGGATCCAGGATCGCGGTGTAGTTGTAGCCGCGATTCGAGAGGGCAATATATTTAAAGAGCGTGTTCGGCACCCGTGGGACTTCCACGCCGATTGTGGCCGAGACCGACAGGCTGGCGGTATAGCCTGCAGGGACATTGGAGAATGTCACAGTGCCGGTTGAATAATCGACCGTGCCGACCTGGCTCGTGCCCTCAATGAGAATGCCGTTGCCGTCATCGCCATAGGTGTGACCGCTGCCGACAATCGAGAGCGTCTTCGGTTTGATGCCTCGGCCGAAATGCAGCTGGGCGTTGTTGGCCACGGCAAAGGACGTGACGGTGAATGAATAACCTGCACCGCTGCCGATAACCGGCCCGGCTTCACCGACGCTCAGGTCGACCATCGGCGATTCGCCCTGGGCGGACGGCACCAGATGAGCAAAGATCGAATCGACATTGATCTCTATGTTCCCGGCGGTGATGGCCTCTGTCGGCAGCATCACCCCGTAATATTTGGCGGCGTCGGAAACGGTTGTCGTGTAGACGTTGGTGGGAAGAGAATCATTCTGGCTGATCTCAATACCTAAGAAGGTTTCACGCAAAGGATCGCCGATCTCGATTTTGACGATATCCCGTTTGTACGCCAGGGCCATTGCCCCATACTCCGAGCCTTCCGCCGTGGCGTTGAATTCAGTGGTTGTCGCTTCGACTTTTGTTACCCGGACAAACTGCTGGACCTCATTGGCCAGGCCCTTGTCTCTGTACAGACAGAGAACGCTGCCGACGTCGGGAATTTTGGTGTTTTTGACCTGAAAGAGCAGCAACGAGCGGGACCCTTCAGGCTGATCGCCCCACAGCCAGCCCTGATATCTCGGCCCGACCGTGACGTAGGATTCCACCCGGTCACGAGCTGCGGCCCGCTCATCGTTCGGATCGCCGGTCGAGAACATGCAGACCGAGACGTTCGGATCCTGGGCCGGAAGCGACAGGATGACATGAGCGCCGGAATAGGCGTCGGTGTCGGCTGTTTGGACTGAGACAAACGCTTTGCGCAGACTCACCCGGCCATAGACCCGGTCAAGGCGGGAGATATCCGGGAAGAGATTATTGACGTTGCCGTCGACAATCTCCACGCCGGTCATGCGGCCGCCGCCGTCGTCATTGTCGGTCAGGCGCTGCGAGGCCATCAGTTTTACATCTTCGGTTAGAATCGGCATGTGTTTCTCATCCTTCTAAGTTTTCCGACAGGATCAGAAAGCGCAGGGCTTTCAAAAAATATTTTTCATCATCCGGCGGCGGGATGGTCCGGAAGACAGGATCCGCCTCGATCGGTTTTTCATTCTGTCTGAACATCACCTGAAAGGATCGGTTGCCGATGACAAGGGTCATCTCTTTGCCCGGCACGGCGGCGAGCGCCATAAGATCAAGCACCGTCTTTCTCGTAGTCCAGGCCTTGCCTTCTTCACCGGTCAGGGTGACAGGTCGCCCGGCCTGCTTCGTGGCAATATCGATCAGGAGCGCACCGGTTGTCGAGTATTCCACCGACTGTTCGACGGGGGTCCATTCGGTTTCGTCTTCCCACCAGAGGTCTTTCGGCAGGGTGATGGTATCGAGCGTGATCATCATGCGCTTAGCCCCGCCTGCTCCAAGGCTCTGAAGAATGCTTCCATATCTTCCCCACCGCCGCGCAGTGCGCCGTCTTTGAATTTCAGTTCATGGACTTTTGTGACCTGGTCGCCGCTTTGGCCTCCACCCTGGCCCTGACCTCCGCCCGCTATCCCGGTCAACTTTCCGCGAATCCTGCCGGCGAGATCGCCAAACAGTTCGTTCGCTCCCGGGGGCATGGCGAACAGAGCCTGCTTGGCTGCATCGCGTTTTTGCATCCCGGCGAGATCGATTCCCATTTCGCCGGTTTTCAAAACTCCCCGCAAGGCGGTACGCCTGGCCTGCTCCGCCGTGATACTGCCGGCGCCGCCTTTCAACGAGCTGTAGAGTTCTTTCGCCTGATCGGAAAGAGACAGGGCTTTGGAAAGATCACCGGCCTTCATCGCCGCCTTGGCCGCCTTCTCGTAATCGCTGGCTTCTTTCGCCCGCCTGCGCCACTTCGATTCGGCAGATGTCTTGGTGTCGAGTTCGTCCAGCTCCTGGGCCAGCGACTTTTCCCTTCCGGAGATTTCATCCTGCAGGGATTTGACCTTGTCGGCATATTTCTGAAAGACGGACTTGGCTTTTTCAACCGCCTGGTTTTCAGCCTGCGCCCACTCTTCCGCGCCCTGCTTGGCCGCGTCGATCCGGTCGGCGTTGGCCTGCGTGATATCTTTTTCGGCCTGCTCGGCAGTTGCCGCCCTCTTTTGGTTTTCTTCCTCGGCGAATTGCCGGTTGCGGCGGTCCTGCTCTTCCCTATCCCGCTTGTGCTGCTCTTCTTCCTCAGCCTTTTTATTGTCGGCTGCCGGCTCTTCTTCCGGCTCCTCCGGCTTCTCGACCGGCTGAAGCTGTCCAGCCCGATCCATGGCGAGACGAGAGGGAATGGAGCTTTCATCCGACCGTTGCACTTGCTTCTTTTTTTCTTCCTCGTTTTTTTCAGCTTCTGCTTTTTCCTTAACGTCTGGCTGCAGGTCTTCCTTGTTTTCGACTGCCGCCTTTTTTTCTTCCTCCGCTTTCTTCCTGGCAATCTCGTCGGTACTGTCAGTTGTCCCCAACCTCTCCTGTCGCTCTTTCAGCTGCTCCTCGGTAAGCTTATCCTTATCCCAGGTGTCCATCGCTTCCTGCTCGCGGGAGAGGGGCTTCTTTTCCGCCAGGGGCGAGGGTGGCTCTGTGGGAGGCGGCTCTTCCTTGGGCTCTTCTTTCGGATCTTCTTTTGGTTCTTCTTTTGCTTTTTTTTCCTCGGCAACTTCCGTGTCGATCTCTTCCAGCCGCTCCTTATACGTCTGCTTGGCAATCTCAATATTCTTGTCGATCTCGCCGGTGTCGCCGCCGGTAATCGCCCGCCACATTCTTTGGGCACCGAGCTGCAGCCGGTCAGCCCAATAGATTAAAGTGGTCATGCCTTTCTGCACGATGCCGAACTGATTCAGCCAGGTGCCGATCGCCATCCCAGCTTCAAAAGTCAGAGCAAGGATACTCAGCCAGCCAAGAGACCTTTTCAGGACGCCGCCAAGTTTTTTCGCCGCGCCGCCGATCTTGCCGAAGGTGCCGGGTGCTCCGGCAGCGATGCTTTTTGAGGCGGTATCAAACTTGCCAAAAGAGAGAACGGACTGACTGCCAAAGGACAGTGCCGCCATTCTCAAGACATCGAAGATTTTTTTCACGGTGCTGAGAACAACCGCGCCGCTGACAAAGGCGACAATCGCCCCCGACAGCCCTGGAAATTTACCGGTCAAATCTGCGACTTTCTTGGCGATAGCGGTCAACCACTCTGCCCCCTCTCGGATGGCGGGCAAAAGACCGGTGCCGATGTTTCTGACGATTGCCGTAACCGCGTTTTTCAACAAGATCAGCTGATTGCCGGTTGTCTCCGACTGCTTCCTAAATTCCTCGTCCATGGCCCCGGCGTAGCTGGACGCTTCGGCCACCTGGCCAAGAGCGTCCTTGTAGGTCTGCATGCCATTGACAAGAGTCGCGATATCGTCCTGGTACTCCGCCCCGAACAGGCCGGTAAGGACTTCGGACTGGCCGCGCTTATCTAGTTTAGCCAGAGTCTCGAGCAGGTCGGTAATGGCTTTCTGCGGATCCTTGGCGACCGACTCGGCCATCTGTTCGGCGCTCATACCTATTTTGGCCAGAGCATCCTGGAACGGTTCGGCCTGCATGGTGGCGGTCTGCATTTTGTTCATCAGGGCATTGATACCGGTTGCAGCAGTCTCGGGAGTTTTGCCCAAAGAGAGCATGGCGGCGGCCAAGGCCGCAGTCTTATCTTTAGCCAGACCGAACTGCTGGGAGGTACCGCCGACCCGCAGCATGACCTCAACGATACTTTTCTCCTGGGCGGCTGTGGTGTTGCCGAGTTTGTTGATCGCGTCGCCAAAGGTTTCAACCTCTGGGATACTGAGGTTGAAAATGTTTTTCAGTTTACCGATAGCGTCTCCCGCTTCCTGGGCGGGCATGTCGAAGGCGGTTGACATTCGCGCGGCAACATCGACAAAGGACTGAATATCGCCGACGGCAAGTCCGAGAGAACCGCCCGCCGCGGCAATGGAAGCCAGATCCCCGGCCGCCATCGGGATCCTCGTGGACATTTCCTGCAGGCCTCTGCCCAGGCCGTCGATCTGCTGTTTGGTGCCGTCGACCACCTTGCCGACCTTGGCCATCGCGGTTTCATAATTGATGGCCTCCCGGGCCGGAAGAACAATGCCGGCGACAGCGCCGCCCACTTCAACGGCCTTACCCCGTAAGCCGCCGAGGGCGTCACGCCAGCTGCTTGTTTTACCGCGCAGCTCGTCAATCTGTTTGCCGAGGTTGACCTTGGCCCTGGCCAGCTGAGCCATGCTCGCCCTGCCGGAGGTGGCCAGCGTCTTGTAGGCGTTTTTTAAATTATTAATCTGAGCGGTGATGTCCGCATCGTCGGAGAGGCCCAGGAGTTTTCTTGCGTTCTGCAGCTTCGGCGGATTGCTGATGGTGGCGTAGAGCTCGCGCTGCTTTTTGCGTAGAGCATCCAGGGCGCGGGCCTGATCGGCAGACGAGGCGAACCCAGCTTTCGCCGTCTCGCGGTACAACCTTGCCAACCCGACCATCTCACCTTTAACCTCGACAATCGACTTCACCCCGAGCAGGTTGCGCATGGCCTGCTGCTTGCTCAAGCCGTTTACCGACTGCTTGAGCCGGTCGTAGTCTCCCGCCAGATCGGTAAGATTGACACCTGCTTCACGCATGACAGGACGCTGCTGATCCAGGATATCCTTCTGCTTACGGATCGCCGCCGCCAGCTTGTTGACAGCCCCCACCGATTTTTCATATTCGCCGGCCATCGCTTCATTGCCGGGCTTGGACATCTCCGACCTGAGTTCGCGCATCTTCTGCTTGGCGGCGACAAACTCAGCACTGAGGGCGGAAAACTTCGTCAGCATGGCCTGGAACGACTCAACCTGTTTCAATGATTTTAGGTCGTCGCCCAGCTGCTTGACTGCACCGCGGCCGGTGTAGGCTGCCTGGATCTCGTAGATTATTTTGTTGGCGGTTGTCATCGTCTAGCGTTTCCGATTTTTGCTGTCTTCAACCAGTTCTTTCAGCAGCAGTTGAAAGAATGAATAGCCATAGTGCCGGACATCGTACCCGGCGATAATCATCCGGCAGACGAGCCGCCTGAACCGTTCTCGGTCAAATCGGTCGAGAGGTCCGGCAGCAACTTCACCGTCCGCTCGACCATCACGGATAAAAAATCGTTCACCCTGGCGGTGGCCTTCCAGATCTCGTCTATCTCACTTGGAGTGAAAGCATTCAGTTCATCATCCTGCAGGCCGGTCGAGGCCGTCACCACTTCGACCGGAATCGGCGAGTCGATCAATCTCTCAGCAAGAGTCGGAGCCCGGTCTATTGAAAAGGAGGCGAACAGCGCGTCGACAGCCGTCAGGGTCAGCTCCTTGACGATGATGTCCTTGTCTCTCACCACAATTTTTTCTTCTTTTATCATTGCGGATCCTTTATCCATCTCCCGTTGGGAAAAGGGGCGAGCAGCCAGGAGAAACCGTCCGCCCCAGGGGGAACACATCGCCTCTTACAGTGGGATGCCGTTGATCTTGCCGGGGGAGGTCATCCCTTCCGGCGTCTCGAACGTCATGGCGAACGGCAGCTTCTCGTAGTCTGATTCCGGTTCGGAGATGATGCCGATCTCGGAACCGGAGGCGAGCACCACCGAATAGAACTCGGCGTCGATCTTCTCGCCGGTGTACTCATTCTGGCCGTCGATCATGACAGCTACCCTGATCAGGGTGTTGGTGGCGATATCCACCCGATATCCGGATTCGGCGGCGTAGGAGTATGAGACGTTCAAAGCTGCTCCGTCGGCTATAGCCCCGGTGGAAAGAACCTCGATCATGCCGAGATTGGCGTTTACCGTGTAATCATCGCCGACATCGTAAGTGGTCGCATCCGTCTCGTCCTTGACCACCACGCTCGATACCTTTTTGTGGGCAAGGCGGACAAACTGGTCGTGCACGGCAACGATTTCTTCCGGAGTTTCAGCGGCAACAGTCCCGGCCTCGGCGGTCATGGCCGTTGCCCCGCCGGAAAGACCCCAGGCCAGCGTCTTCGGTAGCCATTGGTGAATATCCATGTTGCCGGTAACGGATTTAAGGCGGGTCAAGGTATCGAGGGTCTGCCCGAAGTTTTCCAGCTGCCGCGAGATCTGCGACTTCTGCTCCGTCTCGACCTTCAGTTTCAGCGGAAAAACGTTGCCGACCTTGAAGAAGCCGCCGGTGAGTTGCTTGTTGGCGTCGAGCAGACCGAAATAAACGCTACCGACAAAAGAATATGCTTTTGCTCCCATGAAATTATCCTCCGTGCCCTGACGGCACTATGAACTGCAGTTTCATCGTCAGCCAGTAGTAAGGGTGGGGCTGCAGGCCTTCACTCCCTTGCTCCGGACTGCCGATGGTGAATGGTACCGGGGTGACCAGCCTATAAGGCGGAAACGCGCGGTCGTTAACGATGCGCCCCAGGGCAAGGGCAAGGGTGGTGATATCCCTGGTTCCGGCAACGATATCGCCGGAGGTGTAGATTCCCCCATGGAGAATGATGCCGAACGGCGCGGGCCGCATGAAGTCAAATCCACCGCCGTGAAGGGCCCAGCGAACCAGAGGAAATTCCTGGCCCTCCTGGTGGTCATGACCCTTGGGCGGCAACATGGTTTCAACGATCTGCGGCGCCCGGGCGACTCCGCTCGGTTTGTGTTCGAACCGGAGACCGCCGGTAAGTTCGGCGAGCCTGGTTGTGAGCAGGGTGGAAAACTGTCCGTTCATGCTGTTGCCCCTTTAACATTGACCTGGTAGTTCAACTCCCTGGCAAAGATCTCCTCGTATTTTCGGCCGAGATCTTCTTCCAGGGTTTCAAGGACCCGCTTGACCGTGTCATCGATGGGGATCGTAACCTGGACCACGGGAAAGCGGCCTTTACTGCCGGGAAAACTCCCCGCCCCACTCACACCGCTTTTACCGACCGGATAAAGCTCCGGACTGTAGTGAGTTGAATGCAGCCGGATCCAGACCTTCTTTTGCTCGCTGTAGATGCGGGCGATAAAAGCCCCCGGGTAACTGTGGCTGCGCACCCGGATCCCGGTCGGTTTGCTCGGCGAGCCGAGGATCGTCGGGTTGCCGACTGCAAAAGGGCTGACAGAGCTGGTCCCTATCCACACTTTCAGGGTATCGCTTTCCGGGTCCATCTTGTTGAAATGAAAACGAGATTCGATACTTTTCTGGGTAATGTTCAATTCCTTTGCGACACCCCTCTTCACCTGGGTCTTGAGCCAGGCGCCGGTCTTGCGTAGAGCCGAGCCGCGGGCAAGGACAACCTGTTTTTCAGTGCCGGGCAGCTGGCTGATAATACTGTCCAGCGCCGCAGGGTCGACCACCATCTCGAACTTCACGACAGGTGCCTCACCAGCATGATTTTGCAGGCAACGCCGAGGGTGTCCACCAGCCGCACCCGGTACTCGACGTTTTCGACCACCATGGCCCCGCCTTCCTTCGGCAGATAGGCCAGGTCGGCAGGGTTGACGAACAGGTATTTAGCCTCGACCGCCAAACCGTCGGCGGCAAACCGCCCGCCGGCAAACTCGGCTTCGGTTGCCGGCCGGATAAAGGCCCTGACCTCGGCACCGTCGATAATCATGGCGGTGCCGATCCGTGCCAGTTCCCGGTTGAAGTCGGCAAGCATATATTCCCGCTCGGTGGTCATGTTACGCTTCCAGGTTGGTTAACAGGCCGTAGGCCCCGAGCTTAACCTTAACCGTGGTGGCGGTTTCGGCGGCGCCGGCGAAAGCAAGCCCGGCGTAGTAGTTGTCCTCGGCGGTCTTGTTCATCTCGCCGTCGGCCACATCCCAGTAGACCGCGTCGCCCTGGGCGATGACCAGGGCATTATTTTTCGGCACTTCCCACACTTCCTCAATCGCCAGCTCACCGGCCGCGCCGTCGGCGATATCGCCCAGGGCGACACCGACAAAATTACCGACCACTACCACATCACCGGATGCGACATCGGAACCGGTGCCGTTGGTCCAGGGCATTGTCGCCCCTACCTGCACATGATTTTTTGCCATCTTCGTTACCTCATCTATTGTTGAAAAACAGGAAGAGCGTCAGGAGCAGCATCCTGACGCCTCGCGGCTTATTCCCCAGGGTTCTTGTACGCACCGACATGATCAACGACACCCGCGCCGAAATCGTGGCGAACCTTGATGATCATCGCATCGCTGTTGAAGTCGATCATCTCCTCGACATAGGGCTGCTCCTCACCTTCGAGGAAAGCGGCCTCGATAACCGGGGCCTGGTTCGGACTGCCGAGCAGGTACCAGGCCTTTTCGGAGGCATCGTCAAGATGAGGATCGGCAACGGGAGTCAGTTTGCCGGCCCAGGGATTATGGACACCCGCGCTCATTTCGGCGGTGGGCAGCGAGGCCGACCGAAGAATGACCTCGGCGGCGAGCTCGAGGATGACCGGGACCAGGAGAAAGGCCGGAACAATATCGATTCTCTCGCCCTTCAAACCTTTCTGCTTGCGCATAGCCGCCCGACCGACTCCGAGAGAATCGGACCCTAAAACCGCACCGGCAGCGGCAAGGTTGCGGTGATCGGCATGGAACAGGTTCTTGCCGTCGCTCATCGCGCCGTTGGCCGTGAGCAGCGAGTAAACCGCATCCGCCTCCATCCTTTTGGCCGAAGTGCCGAAGAGTTGGGGGATACGAGTAAGAGCCCTGGTGTCGTCGTTGATGATCATCTGCCGGGTGAAGGGCACCTTGATTCCCTTGGTGATAACCCGGTAGCTCTCCTGGGCGTCGCTGAAAAAGGCGGTCTGGTATTCGCCGTTTTCATTCATGCCTTTCAGGTCGGGGGAACCGGACAACTTGATGGCGTGGATCTCCTTGAAGTCCATGGCGCCGGTAATGGCCACCCAGGGCCGCCAGGTATCCGGCCATTCGTTATAGGCCTGGAGAAGGTTTTTGTTCACCACGCTGGAGAAGATAAACGGCAGATCGGAAGTGGATCCGGCGGCAAGCGCCCGGCCGGCGATCTCCATCCGCGACAGGCCGCGGCAGGAAACTCCGTTCAGTTCGAGCAGCTCGCGGCAGATCTCGATCAGGGCGCGGCCTCGAAACTCTTTTGCTCCGTCGGCAGGCTTTGCAAGGCGATGGCCGGAGCGCATGAGCAGGCCGTCGGTGATCGCATCCCGCAGTTTCTCGCCAGCCTCGCGGCCGACATGGGCGCCTGAACCGATCGGCGGATTACGCTTCTGCAGCTCTGTGAGGATGAGATTCGAAGCCCGGTTGACATCGATCTGCGGATTGTCGAGAAGCTGGCGGGCGAAGGTGCCGCCATCATGATCGCCAAGTCCGGCAACGACGATCAGATCCTGGACCGCGTTGCGGCGGTTGGCCTCGGCCACCATCCCGCGAACTACGGCGGCATCGATCTGCGCCTGGAGCCCGGGATCCGTCTCGGTGCGGGTGGCGGGAACTTCGCCGCCGTCATCCTGATTACCGCGATCTCCTTGAGCCGGATTGCCGGCAGCGGCAGACCGCTTACCAGGCTCGACACCGATCAACTCGATCCCTTCACCCTTCAGCTTGTCGTAAAGTTCCCACGCTTCCAGCTCTGTTGCGTCGGCGCGGAGCCCGTTGGCCTCTAGCCATTTTCTCATTTTTTTGTTCATCCTGAAGTCTCCTTGTGCGGATGTTGTTTTTGAAGCGGTCTATGCGCCGCAGAGTAGCCTGACTTTTGCGAGTACGTCTGCCCCGATCGGGGTAATGGAAAATTCCTTCAGCGACCACTGGTAGGTAACCCGGACCGGGCCGGCGAAAATCCGGCCGCCGATCCCGACCTCGCTGCCTTCCTCGACCCAGACTGATTTCAAAATCTGATAGCCGACGGACCCGTCGGTGATATGGTTGCCCTCGACCTTTGCCCGGGCGGCTTGGCTGTCCGGATCATCGGCAAAGAAGACCTGGCCGGTGCGGGCGGGGAATTCGCCGACCTTGGCCTCGGCAAAATCCCGGACATGACCAAGAACGTCTTTCACCGAATTACGGTTATGACAGTCCAGAAGAACCACCTGGCCGTTGGCCGGGACCAGCATGCCGTCGGCAAGCAGGATCTCCTCGACAAAGTCCCACCGTTCCCAGTCCCAGACAACCGCCGGTTTCTCGGTGGTGAGGATCCAGTCGAAGCCGCCGGCCTCGGAGGCGGCGGCACGTTTACCGGTGGCAGCTCTTGCCCACATTCCGGGATGGATCCCGGCCGCCCGGAGGATGCTTTCGATTTCGCCCTGGATCTTTCCACGGTTATTGATTGACATTGCTCTGTCCTTCCAAGGATTTGCGGCGGGCTTTCTTTTCCGCCAGTTCAATGAGACTGTCTTCTTCTTCGTTCAGTTCGTCGATAATCTCATCCCAGTCGTTACCGCGCTGCGAGGCCTGGTTTCGGCGGGTGTCGATATCGAGATCGATGAGCTTTTCGGCTGCGTTGGCGTCGTTGGACGGATCGACCCAGCCCCAGCCCGGAAACTGCCCTTCGGCGAGCTCATGGTAGAAGTCCGGGTCTTTCGCGTAGTTCGGCATCTTCACCGGGGCAAGGCCCGACAGATAGGCGGCCTCGATATACCAGGCGAGCACCCGCCGGTTGACCTGCTCTTCAGTGAATTGCTGTTGTGATCGGTAGCTGAGCCGCTCCTCGAGTGAGCCGGACCTGGACGAGGCATAACTTGCATCGGTGTAGTTGTTGGTGTAGGCCTCAAAGGACATGCCGAGTCCCGCCGACTGCCAGCGTTGGCTGTCTTTCACAAACGGTTCGTAGTAGTTGCCCGGCTGGCTGGGCGAGGCGAAGGTAATATCGGTGCCCGTCGGCAAGCCCTGGATGATGCCGGACTTGATTTCGGTCGGGGCCTGGGTTACACCGGTCTCGCCCGGTTTGATCGGTGCCGACTGACCGCCGAAGGACAGCCCGCCGCCGAGCTGAAAACCGGGAAAGGCCGATTTCAAAAAGGCTGCAAAGGTCGCCTGCAGGCGGGCCGCGTCCTGGGTAATATGCCTGAAGTCCTCCATCCGGTAGGCTTCCATCACCACCGCGACCATCCAGGCGATACCGGAATACTGACTGATCCGGCGGCGATCCCAGACATGAATGATGTCGGCTGCCGGGATCCTCCTGGAAGTGGAGCGTCGCCCCAGGGCGAGGTAGTCGCCCGGATGATGATCGAGGATATGGTAAAAGAGAGGCCGGCCGGTTGCGGCATCATGCTCGATACCTTTCCGAGCGATATTGCCGTTGGCCAGAACTCCGTCAACCAGGGCGTCCAGCTGATCGAACTCGAGGAACTCGAGGCGTAAAGGCACGATGCCAGGGCGGGAAGTGTCCCAAGTCCGGTGGATGAAATACTGGCCGTCCGACCACATATGACGGAGGCCGAGCCGCTGCAGCGCACCGTAGGAATCATGACCGGTTGAATCACAGTAGCGGGCCCAGCGGAGAAAGCCCGTTCGCCAGTTCTTGTTAACCTCGCGGTCGAGCTTGCCATCCCTGGTGCGGAACTTGAATTTCGGCATGATGCCGGAGCGCACCACGTTGTTGCCGATTCGGTCGAGCGCCCCGGAGATGAGCGAGTTGTTCTCGGCCTGATCCCGGCAGCGGGCGGCAACCAGCTTGTAGGCTCGCTTTACTTCGGCATCGCCTGACCGCAGCCGGGGCCGGAAATTCTTGTCGGCATCAAGCGTGGTGCCGGCGGCAAAGGTTCGGTACATCTGCCGGCCATAGACAAAGCCCGCCGCCCTTGCTGGAGATAACAATGAGATGGCCCCGCCGATCAGCGAGGTGTAGCGGTCATAGAATTTTTGCGAGAGGCTTTTATTGGTATCGCGCCCGCTCATGCTCAGCCCCTCCCACCGAAGACAAACTGCTGGGCGGTAGAGCCTGAGCCCTCAAAATAGGCGATCTCCTGACGGATGGCGGATATCTCCCGCTGCAGGGCGTTGATATTGGCCCTGGTGTAGTTCATCCCGTCCGGACTTGACCAGCTCTGATTGCCTTCGAGGACGATTTTTTCTGCGGACAGATAAAGAGCCAACCGCTCTTTCAGCATGGTGAGTGTAGCCGACATTCGCTAAGCCTCGTTGTGAGTTTGTTTTTAAAAAAACGAAACTGCTTGAATGACGAGAGGGTAAGCGAAAAAATGTGGTGTGAGAAGGGAGCCTATACTACCAGTAGTATATTACTACTGGTAGTAAACGGGTTTGTGCACTGGCACAGGATTTGCTAATTATATGGAGTTGTTTTTCAGGAGACGATTTCTACACTGATAATTTATTTTTTGCCGGTGCCACCCGCCTGACAAAATATCCAGGCAAATATCCATATCCGGGTCGTCATCAAAAAAGCCCTATTTCCCTTTTATTGGGAAACTTTAAGATATCCATGTTTGACCAACACCTCCCGGATACTGTCCTTCCAGCGGATCTGTTCAATGTGCTCGAGCGTGCGAAAAAGATGGATGATTGATTCGTCATCCTGCAGGGACTCTATTTCTTTGACCAACCGGATATTGTCCGGGACGGACATGTCGACCCGCCGGCGCGGTTGATTCATTTTTCCAACCCAGACAGTATCAGTGACAAAAGGCCGGACCCGCCAGACAACTTCGGCAGCAGTGAAGGTACCTCCCAGTATCGGCTCAATAGAAACGGAGGTACGGAACCCTTCGTTGTGTGCATGAGTCAGGCTTGCCATCCGCTCGATCGGCAGAGGAGCTCCTGGCTCCCAACTCCTCGAAACCTCTTCGTGCATGGTGCCTATGGTGAAGCGGAAGAGAATCTGTTCTTTGTATTTTTCAAACTCATGACACAGCCTTTCTATACAGGAAAGTCGCGGTTTGGAGACGATAAGCAACTTGTTGCCGGCAGCGAGGATCAGCCCGGCCACCCGCACACATGCCTCAAGGTTGAACAGGGTAATGTCATGCGAAGTTGGAAACATCACAACCCCCTCCAGTTCGGGAAACCGTTTTCTTTCCGCCTGCTTGTTCAACTCCTCGACTTGCCATTTGTTACGGTCCCGCCAGCCGAACCTTTTAGCCATCGCCGCCGCGTAGCAATAGAGACAGTTGTTGATGCAGCCACGGGAGATGTTGATCTTGTATTCCGCCCACTCGGCCGTGCCGGTGCCGGTGCGCGTTTTGTCGAATTCATCATCCATGGTGCTCCCTCCCCTTGGCTTTTTTTCTGAGAACCTTCCCACAAAGCCTCATTATCCCGCCTCTCCTTAAGCACTTGATGTTTCTTGCCACCAGCCAATAACGAAACGTTGTCATCGAAGGGATATAGGCAGATGAGTGATTTTTACAAAACTCGGTTAGTGCCGTGTATGCCTCAGAGAGAGAAACATCAATCTGCGGATTGTCGGGGTATTTGGTCTCCAAAAAATCGCCGATAAACGACTTGATTAAGCCAGCTTCATGGTCGCTTGCACCGGATCTGTCTATTTTATCTATTTCGGCGATAATCAAGGCAGCGGCTTTGACCAGATCTTCTCTCGGGCTCTTCGGTTTCCACCAGGACCTTGACAACTGCCACCAGGGAGGAATTTCATCTAGCGGTAACTGGGTCTGCGGATGCAGCTGCGAGGCGGCGTTCATAGCATAGGAGGCTCCCGCTCCAGCCAGAACACCGTCGTCAAGAGCGTCATCGTGGAGGTCTGTCCACCCCTCCTGCAGCTCCTGTCTTTTTCTCTCATTAATGACGTCGACAACTCCCTGGGTAATAAAATTTTCATTTATGGGCATATTCGATCCTCTCTGTTTTTTGACCGGGAAATTACTCTATAGTCAGCATGAAGCCATTCTCTTCATCGCAACGCCTGCAGACGCTCGACATCAAGGCCGGTGATTTTGCCGGCGAGACAGTCCAGGGCGATGTCCAATATTGCATTATCGCGCTGCATCAGGAGGTAACCACCATGAAGGCGAATATTGGCCTCGTCATCACCACTTACCCTCATAATTGGGGATGTATTTTCTCCAGGGATACGGCGCTCCTCAACCACAATATGCACACCACCTTGCACCACGGACCGAGAGAGTTCGGTGAGCTGCTCGCGGAGTCGGTCGTTTTCCTGCTTGAGAATACTGACTTCGGTAGCGATATTGAAGTCGGTGGCGGGGGCATAACCCAGCTCGGCCGATACCTCACGGTATACCGCTTGATAGCTGTCCTTGGTTTCCTGGAGTTCTTTTTGAACCTCATGAAGATCGACTTCCGGCCTCTCTTTATACTCCTGGACAATTGCCATATATTGGGCGAGTTCCTCTTTGAGCCCGGCGACCTCTTCTTGTAACTGCTTGTCGATGACCGCTGTTTCTTTCGGCAAGTTGCCGAACTTCCGCAAAGCGGCAAGGACCGCCTTAGGGTGGTTCCGCGCGACAACCCTCATCGGCATGCACATGGAATAGACATCCTCATCAAAATGTTTAACCAGGCTCTTTTGCGGTTGACCGCATGAGTCGCATTCCCCAATGGTTTTTTTACTGGATCCCATGATTCTTTTCCTTTTGTCTGTTGAAGGTTGTTTTAAAATTACCGGTTCCGGCGGCTTGGCCGGAATGCAGCTTTCGCCGCAGTAATCGAGCGACTTGCCGGTTTTCAGTTGAAATGTTGTTCGAAAGGCGGCGCATGATTCACGAAAAGGCGGATACGTGCAGGCGTTCGGATTTTTGCGGGATATCGGACAACGTCGCTGGAGCTTCTTTTCCGGTTTCATCCATCCACCTCGATCGACTTTATACTGATCCCCGTCGCCGCCAGGACACAGTTGCCGTTCTCGCAACGGTGATACCTGATCCTGGTCAGTTCGATCCAGGGCTGGGTGGCATAAATCCGGGCACGCTTGCCGCACCACGGACAACGGGCGCCGAGGCGGGGGGAATAGTCGACTCCTGCAGCCGCCTGCTCCTTGACCTGGGCAATCCTTGTTACGCTTGGTCTGGCCATTTCACTCTTCCCCTTCTTCATTTTTCAGATATTTCAGGTTCAACATTTCGGCGGCGATCAGTTCCAAGACCCCGCAGTCCCAGTAGTGATTGGCCTTGCCGTTCGGGCACTGCCAAAGCCTTCGGTTGTCGATATACTCAACACACATCTGCCGGGCGTACTCCTCGGTGGTGGAGGCATAGAGATGATACGCACCGGGATCGTCATGCTTTATGCGGAGCTTTCCGGCGAGCTGGTCCTTATAGTAGTGAGAATCACAGACCCACAACTCGAGGCCTCCCGGAATCGGGATCTTGGTCCCTGGGTAATGATCGATGATGGTTTTCGACTTCGGGCTGTTCTTGCGGCCCGATGCGCCTTTATAGGCGACCACTCGGCCCGGATGACGGCGGACCCAGTCGTACACTTCGCTGGTCCGGTGCCCGCCGGTGTCAATGGCCACCAGGTGGACCGGATAGTAAAGGCCTTCGGCATCGCGGTAGGAATGCTCGAACAAAATCTCCTCGAGAGCGGCGAAGGAATCGACCTCGCCATGGCGGATCTGCCAGCTCTCTTGTTTCAATCCCCAGCCGAAAGCCCGGATCGAGAAAAGAAACGACTCGTCCTGGGTGTCGACTCCGGCCACCAGGGCGGCGACCTTGCCGCCACCCGGGACCAACCCTTCCGGCCTGTCATCCCGCAGGGCGAGGATGGTGTCTTCCTTGCGGTTCTGGCGATAAGGGATGTGGGCTTCGGCTTTGATCTGGTTGTCGTAATAGTGCATCTCCGCCGGATCCTTCAGGCCGCGGAGAAAGGCGGCGGCGATTTCGGCGTGACTGACCAGGGGCGAGATCCATGCCGGCGAATGAAAACAAATCTTCACCGGCTTTTCCTCACGCAGATAGGTGAAGAGCTCGCGGCCGTCCTCCTCGCCTTTCTTTCTACCCCGGGCGTGCCAGGTGCCGTGCTGCAGCGCCTTGATCCGGATGCGATCGTCGGCAACGCTGCCGCAGCAGGGGAAGATGTAACGGGCGATGTCGGTTTCCTCGATCACCTGCGGATCGCGCTCCTCACCGAAGCGGATATGCTTGTCGCTCATTTTGTGCCGGGATCCACAGTCCGGACAAGGAATGTGGTATTCGAAAACCACCTGGGCCTCTTCTGTCATATACTTCCAGATCGGCCCTTCGATATCGGACGGGGTGGAGATCAGCCAGCATTTGCCGCCGTACTTGTAGGCCCGGAATCGCTGGAAGAAGAGCTTCAGGGTGTTGGCCTCTTTTTTACTGGCTTGGCGCGGCCATTTGTCAATCTCATCGCCAAACAGGTACCGGGCGGAAATATTACCGAGCGAGGTTACAGATCCGGCCCAGCCCATGTAGATCAACATGGTCTGCAGCTTGATGCGCAGGCTGGCCATATCGTCCGAAAACCCTGTGAGCAGGGCTCGCAGCCGCGGCGATTTCAAAAACATCGGCTGAAGGTAGTCGGTCGACCGCTTGGAACTGGTATCGCGGTCCGGATAGACGATGAAGGCAGGACCCGGCTGCATGTCGGCAATATAACCGAGAATGGTTTCGGCCCCGGCGCTACTGCCTGTCTGCGGGGCTTTGATATTGCCGATATAGCGCACCGACGGGAAAAAACTGGCGTCCATGATGCCGCGCATGTGCGGCATGAAAGAGTTGTCCCAACGCGATCCGGAGAGCGGACCATAGGTGACCGTACGGTTTTTCGGAGCCCAGACCGACGGGGCGACGATCTTTTTACACCGGAAGAACCGCTTCTCTCCCGGGGAAGGAGAGAAGTGGATACGTATCCGTTCCGGTCGGCGGCGAAACTTCTCCGGCAGCCAGGCAGGCGCGGTGCGCAGGCGGATGGTGCTGGAGGTGCGGATATCGTGGGAGGGGGTCGGGTTTGGCATGGAGAATTAGGCAATTTTTCCGGATTTAACTTCGTTAACCAACTGCATGAAGTACGGGGCGCAGGCGTCGCCGTAGGTTTCGGGAGTCTCTTTCAGCAAGTGCTGGGCCTCGGACATGAAGCGCTCTGGCTCCTCCCGGTAGCGGCGGTCCCATTCGGTGAAGGCGCGCTTTATTTCAGACAATGACACAGCTACTCTTCCGTGAAGTCTTTCATCCACTGGTGGCGGCGGATTGCTTTCTTTTTTCATGTTGTTCTCCTTTTGTTTTTGCATCGAGATAGCTTCACTTTTTCTCATGGTACGTTTACCAACCACCACTAGCGGATCCGAACAGCAGAATAGACAGGGTGGTTCGGAGTAGTGGCAGTCACACAAAAGAATCTCGTAATTTTTATTCACAGAATCATTCCCCAGGGAAAGGTACATCCGCCCAAAACTGAGGATCAGGTAACGGATCGCCGGTGGTCTGGTCGATCCAGATAAGGGTTTCACCGTCGCTGTCTACATCGACATATCCCTTGACTACGTCATCCAGCACGCCGTCATAGATAAGAATTTCCGACTCGGCATCCGGTCTATAATCGCATCGGGTTTGTATCGGCCGCCAAATGACTGTGCTGGTTGGTGGTTTATCTGACATTTTCAGACCCCTCCCTGATGATATTTCGGGTTTGCTTTGTGAGCGTCGCAAATATATTTTGGCAAGATTCTATATTGTTTTCCCGGCGACAGACCTATCTCCCGACAGCGACCCATCTTGCTGGGCAACATCCCTGTTCCGCAGCCCTCGAACCGCTCGACAAAATTGAGACAGGTCGAGCAGTCCTTCCAGGTCAATCCTTTGCGATTTTTCAATTCTTCTTTCTTTTTCAACATATCCTCCTCCTCAGTTGGCCTCCAAAATAACATCAAAATCCGCATCGGCGGCAAAGTCGCCCATGCGCTGCTCTACCTCACGGCTGATCGCCTCGACCAGTTCGGAGGCGTGGGATTGGTCCCCCTTAACCAGGTGGATCCAGTCCTGGACGGAGGCTTGGATCGAGTGGTTGAGGTGAGCCATAAAGGCGACCGAGCGTGCGACGATCGCCAGCTCAAACTCGGATCGTGGGATATACTTCGACTGTTTTGCATCGAAGTCGAACCTGTCTTTTTCCAGGCCGAGTCTTTCGCGCTCCAGGGCTATCTCGAGTTTTTCTTCCCGCATGGCGATTTCGCGATCGCTTTCTTTCTCGCCGGTTTCGGCCCTGGCCACATGCAGCGAGGCATACTTCTCAACATCTTTCAGCCGGTACTTTTTTTCCTTTTTCGCCGGCCGCAGCAGGCCTGCCTTGCAGTGGTCGTAAAACTGCGACCGGCTGATCTTCCAGCCGTTGTCCTCCAGCCAGCGGTGCACCGCAATTTTCGAGGGAAAAAGAGTTTCGTTCATGGCTTATCCCCTTTCACACCGCAATTTGCCCAGGCCCATACAGCCCGTCGGCAAGGTTTTCGATCAGGGCGCCGACCGACTCCGAAAGATGAAGGAGTTCGGAGATCCGCGCCCGCTTCTGGCGATTTTCATACGACCAGTCGGGTGAGATTTCCGGGCCGACTGCGTTGCCCTGATCATAGATACGGAAGAAACCGCCGGCTTCCTCAAGGAGGTTTTTGAGTTCCTCGACATCGTTGGATGATGGGATTTTCTTTCCCTGGAGGATCTGCTCGACCCTCGCCGCGGCAGCCGTCTCTGATACGGTCTGGCTGCCGCGGACTCTCGCCTCTGGGGCGACTTCGACCGCTTCGGGGATATCTTCTTTTACGGCAGGCTCAACCGCCGGATGCTCATGAAAAACAGGCGGCAACCCGGCGAGGAGCCAGGTCCGCAGATTTATACCGGCAGTGAATGCCTCGCCCGCGTCTTTCCCTTTCGGTACCGGCCAGCGGCTGCATTGCGGATACTGTTCTCGCCACCACTTGCCGGCCTTGGCTCCGGCTTCGTCATAGTCGAGGGCATCGAGAATGGCGATCGCCCGGGTGAGCGATGCGGCCGAGCGAATCTCCGGCTTGACTCCGGTGGATCCCAGCCCAATGGTACCGACCAGGTCCCCGGCAGCTTCAGCCACTGCAATGCAATCAAGCTCTGCTTCCTGGATGACGAAGGCGCGAGCTTCCGGGTTGCTCATCCAGACATCGCGGATCGAGCCGCGCACATAGTGGTATTTCTTTTTCGGTTGCTTCGGATCCGGCTTGATCAGGCGGATGGTGATGCGGTGAAGGCGGTCATCGACAACATAAGGAATGACCAGGCCTGCCGGCAGGATCAGCATGCGGTGTTTGCCGTTTTCGCGCTTTTCGTCCTTCAGCCCCCAGCTTGGCCAGGGCCGGAAGGAAGGCTCATACTGCTTGTCGTCTCGTTCCTCACCGGCATGAAAGCCGAGTTTGTAGCGGGTGATCGAGGTCATCGAGATACCGCGGGCCATCAGGTAGGCGATCGAAGCAGGGCGGCGCAACAGGGCGGCATGGCAGGCCTCGACGAACTTCATTCCGTGTTCGTGCCAGAGCCCGGCGTCGACGACATCCTCGGGATAGTTAAGCGTCTGCGGAATGAAAGCGGGATCCTGGAATTGTTTCGGCGGTACCGGCGTGCGATACTGCAGTGATTCACCGCCCCTTCTGGCTTCGATGCCAAGACAGTCGCAGGCTTCCTGGTAGGTATAGCCGCGAACGTCGCGCAGATACTGAATGGCGTCGCCGCCGATGCCGCAGCCGTTGCCGCCGCCATCCTTGCCCCGGCCACAAAAGAAGGTACCACGGCCATTGTCCTGTTGAGGCCAGACCCCGAAGCGATCGTTGCCGCCGCACTTTGGGCACGGCCCACGGTATTCCTTGCCACCGGAAACCGATACGATTCTGCCGTCCACATCGTCGCGATAGAGGTCAAGGAGATTCATGGTTTTCCCCCTTCACTGGAACGGGAGTATCCGGGGGAGTAAAAACGGCCATTGTCCCACGTTTTTCGTTTTTGATTTTTTCTTTTCATACCAAAAAGATACCTCTTCTTTTACTTCTTCTTTATTTATATATGGGAGGATGGGAGGAACATATACGCCCGCGCGTGGGAAAACTATTTCTCTTATCTCTTAAAAAAACGCGCGCGCATGAGGCCTAAAGGCGAATCCTCCCATCCTCCCGACAATACCAAAACACCAGCAAACACAGGCCTCCACGAGCGGGACCATAACCAGAGGAACGGGATGATATCGTCCCGTTTGACGGTTTTCACTTTACTTTTCACTGGCCATCCCCTTGATTACGTCGACCATCACACCGAGATAGACGACGGTGGACGACTTGTGTTTTTTAAATTTCATCGACATCAGCGTGCCGAATTTCTTCATATTCATCGGCCTAGTGGTGGCGACCTCTTCCCACCAGGAGCGATAGCGCTTATAGAGGTCGGACGCCGCGCCCTTGACGTTTGGATCGGCTCGATCCACATGACAACACTGCTCGATGAAGTCTTGCAGATCGTCCTCGCTGCGCCGGTATTTAAGTGAATCTTCTATTACTTTCCTGGGTGGGTTGAGGCCCTGCCTTTGCCAGTCCAGACAACCACGGACCAGGGCGGCGAGAATTCCAGACGCCTCTGCTTTGAGTTTGACAAGAAGATCGGGATCGGCAAGGCGTTGATGTTCTTCCAACACAACCGCGATTTCGTTCCCTTCCTTATCCTTTTGCGGCCGACGCTGGACAAAAGAAAAAGGGAAGTCGATTACTTTGATCCTCTCCCAGAAAGCCGAGTCGTGAGCCGGCGCATGCGGGAGAGTGTTGCAAAGCAGAAACAAGATGTGTGACGGTATAAATGTAGTCTGGGCCTTATCATTAGGAGCTCGCCCGACCAGCGGATCCCCACCGGAGTAGAGCTTCAATTTACCGGCCGCAAAGGACGATCCTTCTTCGGTCTCTGAGGCCCAGGCAAGACGCCGGCCTTTCAACGCCATCACCGCCGGAGATGGACCGTCGGCGGATTTTGCGAATTTTTGCGCCATCAGCATTTCCGCCTGAATAGGACCGGACAGCGGGCCAAGGACGTGATACAGGATTTCCATCAGCTTGCCCTTGCCGTTCTGGCCGTGCAGGCCAAACAAGACAACGAACAGTCTTTCGGTATTGGTTGCGGCGATAGAGCAGCCCAGGGCGCGGAGCAGGAAGTTGATAACTTCGGTCTTACCGTCGAGGCTCGTGTTGAGATAGGCGAAAAAATTAGGCGCCGGTTCGTCTATCCCTTTGTATTCAATCGGGCAGGCCATGGTGAAATAGTCGTTCGGGTGACCAGGGCGAAGCAACCCAGTGCGTAAGTCGACTACGCCGTTTTTGACCGGAAGGAGAAGCGGGTGTTGATCGAGTTGATCAGGATGAACGGTGAGCGGAGTGTTATTCGACACTGCACACTTAAGGACTGCGGCCCGACCGGCAGCTGATCGGAGGCGATCAAGGCGGGAGATCACTGCCTTCTTTTTGTTATTGAGAGACTTCAATTTTCCGGCAACACCCTTCTCACCTTCAAGCTTGTCCATTTCATCCTGGATGGACTCGATCAAAGGCAGATAAGAGAGCGCCACGTTTTCAATGTCAGCCAGAGCGCGATTATTGTGATCGATATCCCAGTGCGGCCCCAGGTAAGTCAGCCATAAAGCCGAGATGGTGTTGTAGATATGTTTGCCCCGGTGAAGCGTATTGAAAAGAGTGGAATCACCTACTTCATTGGAGAGGTAGCACTTACGAACAAAACCGATATCGAGATCGTTTTCTGCAGCAAGCGGCGAGAGATTTTCGTCCTGCCCCGGCTTTTCAACCTGTTCTTCGGCGACTCGCTTGGCAACCTGTTCGCGGATCTCCTCGAGACTCATTTCATCGGCCACTGGTCTTTCCTCCTTTGCGAGCATATAGCCAACGCCGGGAGACGAAACCGGAGAGAACTTCGGCAATCTGCGGAATGGGTAAATTCGAAACAATCAACCTATCTGCGATCAGCCGGATATCATCCCGGATGTAAGGATTGCGTACAAACACCCTTCCACACGTCTTGCACCGCCATTGTTGTTTTCCTGCACAGCCAAAACCACTTCGCCAAATATCCTGACTTTTACATTTCGGGCAGCACGGGATCTCTCCACCACCCCTATCACATTCACTTGCACTCATATCAGTCACCACCTAAGATTCCGTTTTTCCGACTGTTTTAAAACTTTGCCCATGCTCGAGATTCGAGGGCTCTCTACCCGCATAGGCCGAAAGGCCAGGAAGGACCCATGCCCCTGCGGGAGGATGTAGTTTCCTGGTGGGCGCTGTTGGGAAGGGGGGTGCAGGGGGGAAACAGCTGGAAGAGCTTTGCTACCCACACCAAAGAACAAGTGGCGACCGTCATTGTCCCGCCCTCTCACCAGGTGCAAAGGAATCAACAATCGATTTTTCGATTATTCGTTTTATTGTTGCCTGGCACCTGGAACAAAGTTGTCCTGGGGCTATCCTTACCTCCACCGGACTGAAGACAATGGTCCGGCAATGGCTGCACAATTCGTCTTGCCTTGGTGCGTTTATCACTTTACTGGCCTCCAAAAGAGAAATCCTCACGCCACCCTGCTTGCTTTGGCCAAGGGCGTGAGGATCTGTTGAGAAACATGAGATGAGTAGATAAGGAGTGGCCACGCGATGAGCTTTGCCGGTCCATACAACAGGGCCTGAATATGACGCCGGCAGAGGAGCCATACTATCTGTTAACCGCCACCAGGGTTTCCCGGTGGTGAGCGCTGGTGCTGTATTGAGCTTCTACTACCTCGACATAGACAGGGATGGTGAGCACAAAGCCGACCACCATCAAACCAAACAAACAGACTGTTAACGCCGCATAAAAAGTGTTCATACACCCTCCATTCGCTTTGCGTTCATGGGCTTGGAAAAGAGCAACCTTCGCGACTTAGGGCGGCTCAACCCGGCATTTGATACAGACACCGCCCGTCCCTCAGTTTTTTTCATGGGCCGGTCGCTCTTTTGCAAACCTATGACTTCTTTTGGTTTTACTGTTTTGCCGGGGTTTGTTTTGGCCTTGTTGCATCCATAGCGGTTTGGCACAAGCAAATCCGGATGGCTCCAATGCATCCGGACAAAACGATCACGCAGGGCCGATGGTCGCATATTGAGCTTTTTGGCCATCTCCCGGTTGCGATACCACTTCCCGTCGTTACAGAGGAACATCAGCTCGCAACCTCGGAGCATCGGCACAAGGATCGGGCATTGGCTTATTTGAAGATGTTCAACCTTCTTGCTCATTTTTTCCCCATCGACCTGGTTGTGATCCGGGTACGCCGAGGTGCGCAATTAAGGAGAAACCGTTTTAGATTTAGACGAGGGCTTTTTAACTCTGCTTTGCTGGCGGGACTTCCCTTTTTGCTGCTCCTTGCGCTTCGCATTACGGCGTTCCTTTGCTTTGTCTTTGAGGTATTGAACCGGGTCAATGTTCATGGCGTCAACCATGGCTATTTCTGCTTTAACATCGGACAACTGTGCTTCGGTTTGACGTTCCGCGACCATGGCGGCAAGCAGGCCTTTCACTTCGGCAAGCTCGGCCACTATCTGCTGAAGAAGAGCTTCACTCATGGCACCAGGTCCTCAACTCGCTGCGTGCCGTATGCCTGGATGTCGTCCTGAAACTGCTCGATCTCGTGATGGTAGCAGGTCGCGACGCAGGCGAAAAAAAAACAGGGAAACCAGCATCATGATTACAAAAGGCCTCATGACAGACAGTCCCGTGTGTATCTGGCGATGGTGCGATCTATTTCGGCGATGGCGGCAAGGCGGATCCGGCCGACCTCCTCCACCGCCGCCCCCGACTCGACCGCCCGCTGCAGCTCGGCGATCGCCCGGAAGTCGGCGAGTATCTCCTCGTTGATGGTGGGTAGGGGGTGGACGACTTCGGGATCCTTGCCGATCTCGCACGAGGTGCCGGCGGAAAGAAAAGAAAAGGTGGCGCGGACTACGTCGCAATGGCCCTGGTCATCGAGTGCTTCGATCAGGTCCCTGACGCCCTGGATAGGATCGTACGCCCCATCTGGCTTGGCGGTGTGACGGGGATTTTCGCACCAGTAGTCGACGGCCCTGGCGTTTTTCTTGCCGAATATAGCGTAGAGAACCGAGCGGGAAAGGTGTTTCCTGGCATAATGGAAAACCTGCCATGATTGCATTTTAGGCGCGTTGTTCGGCATTTACCCTTTCTCCCCCACGGATTACGGTTTAGTAATGAAAAAGTTTACAAAACCACCGACTCCTGCTAGGATCTGGAGCGCGACCAACTTCACCTGTAGCCGACTTTCATCGACCTGCAGGAGCCGGGGTATTTTTTTGCCTGCTCGAAGAGCAAGGAGGGCATCATGTTCGATAGCCAGGAGATTGAAATTCCGTGTGAGAATTGCAAAAGAAAGACTTCTAAGACGGTTAGATGGCTCAAGGCGAACAAGCGATTCACCTGCAGATGCGGGACTGTCGTTAACGTTGACAGCTCTCACCTCTTGGGAGAGTTGAAGAAGGTTGAGCGTTCGCTTGGCAAGCTTTTTAAATGATTTTTTGCTCATGCTCTTTCCGACTCAGAACTTTGCTGATTCAAACGGTATTCTCCGTCGCCACTGACCAAGCTGATATTGATGGAAGGTTGGCTGAACCGAGACGGCGGAACGCTAAATGTACCGATGTGGGTCGAATCCCCAAAAACTTCGGTAATATTCTCGGGAGCTTTAACGATGGTCACCGGATGCACTGTTCTAATCAAACAATCGGGATCCAGACCATCCAGGGGTAAACAATGCCGCCAGCAAACAATGACATGAGAGTGATCTTCGGCGGCGGCGAGGATATCTTCCTTGCTCGCCCCGAAAAAGAAGACCTTGACCGTCTCACCTTTTTCAAAAATCTGTCTGGCCATTCCTTCGGCTATCGCAGATATGAAGATTTCGCCGGTGATGTAGGTGAGCATTATTCGGCCTAAGCGTGGAGAGTTTGACTGATGGCGATGTGCTCGTCGGATCCGGAGCCCTGTTTTTGAAACTCACGGACACCGCTAAGCAGAAACTCAAGAATCTTGGGACGTTCTGAGAGCAATTTTGCCGTAAGTTCTGGATGGTTACTGATCACACCTCTGCTACCTTGCAGTTGTAAGTTGGGGATCATGCTGCCTCCTGGGTGGTAGATTTTTGGTTGGGCCAAACCTCTGATATTGGTGACATTATTCAGCCCTAAGCGTGGAGAGTTTGAAATGAGCGCGGAAGTCAGATTTTACGAAATTTCCTATGATTGTCCGATCACACGAAAAACTGAAGATGCTGTGATTAAAAAGAAAACTATGAACATGGTTTTTAGAACGATTGAGGGTGGATCTGAATCCCATTCCACGCGAGTCGTCCATACCTGCTCCGGCAGCAAAATTTGTGGCGTCGAACAAGATCATGGCCGTGGATCCTCAGCACCGGATTGGACCCGTTGCCCCCTGACTACCACCTTGAAGGTTTCGAAAACATGACCTTTGCGAGAGGCAACTTGCCTGATGACATAGTCGTGGACATCTGCACGGCACATCAGCGAATAACCGCCTGTAGAATTTTGGGCCATGATATCGATAGAGAGAAGTTGAACGTCTTCCTCTTCGCAAAAATCCCACCAGTCAAGCATGGCTATTGTTTTTTGAAAATCCGCACCTTCTGGAGGAATGGTGAACTCAACCCTGGAGAATTCCTTGTTGTTCGACTCGCCGGAATGCTCATCCGGTCTTGCGGTTGCGCTGTCGGTCATGCGGCCTCCTGGGTGGTTGATTGTTGGTCGGGCCAGAGTTCTGATATTGGCTTGCTGGTGGCTGTAGATATGGCCTCCTGAACTCTACGTGACTTTTTCTTCCCGTAGATGACTTGAGTAACAGTAGGTTGTCTTAAGCCAAGCGAATTAGCTATGTCTGTTACCTTAAGACCATTTAGTTTTAACAGATATGTTATTTCATGTCCCTTTATGGGCTATGATATAGACGATAATTAACAATGGTGTCAATATGATTTTTCACGGTAAAGTCTATGGTAAGTAATTTTTTCGAAAGATTACAGATAATTATTGCGCAAAAAAATATTAAGAAAAAAGACTTAGCCGTTTTGATTGGAGTAGACCAAAGGAGTCTATCACGTTGGAGAAAATCACCCCCTAGCGTCGAGAATATGCTCAAAATTGCTGAAGCAACTGGGTGCGCTTACGATTGGCTTAGTAAGGGGGAAGGTCCGATGTTTAAATACCAACCTCCACCAGGCGGCCAGATTATCCTTGATCAAAAGTCGGCTAAGCCGAAAGTTACCGAACCACCACCTTCCGACCAGGGAGAGGGTTGGAACATGCCGGAGATGGTCAAGATGACCATGGAGATCCTGGCTTCGGATACAGTCTATAGGTCGGCCCTGGCGTCAAACATCAGGGCCTTTCATCAAGCAGTCAACATGGAGAAGGAAATGCAGTCTGTGAACGAAAAGCTGGCGGCCATGGAAAAGCAAATGGAGAGGCAAACCGACGAAATGGCCGGTCGCATGGCAAGATTGGAGGAAATGCTGTTGTCTTTCGGAGCTACGCTTCCGGAAAAAAGAGAGCAAGGCAACGGGTGAACTTATTTTTCTCCGCGATTACCGTCGAATAAAGTGCAGAAAAAGTAAATAGGTAAATATCTGAAATTCAAAGCCATATCACTTTGTATCACAAAAACCGTTACAGGAGAAACGACATGACCGTTAAAATCGCAGCACTCGCCGCCTTGCTTTTTGCTTCTGTTTATTCATCCCCTTGCTCGGCAATCGAGATAAACGACGATGGATTTAACGTTGATATCCTCTTTAATCAAAAAAGTGACGGGCTTCACATATGGGGAAAAGTAAATAATGGCCGGAACTGCAAACAGCTCAACCTGACTATCTACATGAGAAATGGAGACAGTGCAGAGTTGTCCAGGATCGTGACATCTATCCGCAACTACAGAGGGGGACCAACCCCATATAGAGCAATAGACCAGGTCTCACAGGAATCAAACCGGAAAAAATGGTTTGTTGACAATGTCTATACCAAGTGCCTGAATTAATACCGTAAGAGACCCACGCCCCATTAAAAAAACCAAAGGCCGAGGTTCAACATGATAATTTATGGAATAATCCTGCTGTCGAGTATTTGGGTGTATTTTGACGCAAAAAAAATCGGCGCCAGGAAGGGACTGCTCCCTGGTTTTTTCAACCTCGGCCCTGTGATGTGGCTGCTTGCCTGCCTCCTCCTATGGATTATCGGATTCCCGTCATACCTGGTTATGCGATCGCGGATCATCGAGGCGGCAGCGCAGGAGAGCGGTGAATCAAACCGGATAGTCAGCACTGGAGTAAAGCAGAGTGGGCTGAACACCTTTGCCAAAATTGTCGCCATCGGCTGGACGCTGCTTTTCGCTATTCTTTGCATCGGCGGACTGGCCTCGATCAGCGAGATTGCCCCACCAGACAACGAATTTGAAACAGCAGGTTATGCCATTGGCGCCACTCTTGGCTTCGGTTTGTATTTCCTGTTGTGGATAGCGGTTGCGGTACCGGCTGCAATCGTTTTTCTGGTGACCAGGAAATCCGGATCCCTGGTGATTGTGGAACAACCTCGGCAAAGCGAACCGGACAGATCGAAAAATTGTCCATACTGTGCCGAAAAAATCAAGATGGATGCGCTGTTCTGCCGTTTTTGCAATAAAGAGTTGGCGGCCGCTACTCCACCCCTGCCACCTTCGCCTAAAATAGAACAAAAACCTGAACCTCCAAAAACAGACTGGCTGGCCCGGGGGAAGGACCACCTTAAAAACGGCGAATTCAAAGAAGCTGTTTCCGCTTGCACCATGGCTATAAAGCAAAACGCAGGTGGAGAAGAATTATATCTGCGGGCAGTTGCCTATTCAAAAATGAAAGACCACCAACGGATGCGCGCCGATCTCGAAGCGGCCGCAAGGGTTGGGCACCTTAAATCGATAGAGACTCTTGGAAAACTATCAGCAAAAGCCTGAACAGGAGCAACATGAGAAACTTTACATCAATTAACCTGGCCCTTGTTGTTGTTTTCATTTTTTCAGTCTGTTTCGCCGGCAACTTTACCGTTTCAAATATCACTGCCGACGAGATGAAGCGGGACTCCGGCAACGTCTGGGTCAGCCTCAAGGCGACAGTAACCAACAACGGTTCCAGCCCGAGAGTGGCGGTGCCGATTCAGGCCGTCGATAAAAACAACCACACCATGAAAAACTTTGGGCTCAAAGGAACAATCCCACCAGGAGCAACAGGTGAACTGATCGGCTCGATTCCTGTATCGGAGTATGAATTCAAAAAAATTACTAAATGGATAGTCGCCCAGTAAGTAGAACGACCTTCTTTGGAGAGAGGCCAAACACGACGGCAGATAATTTTTTTTCGCTGGGCAACCTGTCGGGAGGAAAGTTTTATCTATCCACTACAAGCGTGCATACAGACAATCTTATACACTACATATAGTGGGACACCTTCCGATCATCGACCGAAGGCTAGACTGTGCTCGTGTGTATCAGAGTAACAGTAAACTTGACAAACTGTACCTTTAAGCATAAAAGATAAATAAAATGGCCGACGATCACGCCAGGATACTCAGAGAGTTTCTTTTAGCCTGCTCTGAGACTCCTGAAAAAATCAAACCAATAAACAATGTCCTTGCTGATGCACGGTATCATTACAAAATACAAACCAAGCCAGCATTGATCGATTTAATTGCCAACAATGGACTAGAGCAGCTATCTTTTGATAAAAAAAAGGTATGGAAGAAAAATTTTACCGACCACCACCCTCTTTTTGTTTATTCGTTCAAGTTTAAAACCTTACATTTGCCAGGATACATTGCAATTATAGAAAACAAAATGTTAGGGAATTGGTTAATTAAATCTTTTCACCCACCCACAAAAGGAAGCAACCCGACCTTGGCAGATAAATTCCAAAACCTTATTGGACAGCCAGAGGAATAAAAACTATGAGCCAAAAAACACATTGTCCAGTTTGTGGATCAACAGATATTAGCTTTTCTGAACATTACGAAATATTATCGGAGAGCTATGGCGGTTCCAAAGAAATTCTTCTCTTTGAAAATTTCTGCAATACATGTGAAACCCCAGGAGATTTTGAAGAAAAAAACGACGGGATAATCCAGTCAACCGTTGATGAACTCAAAGCCAGAGCTGTCGTTAATATCCTGAATGATTTTATTGAGAACGGCTTTAATCTTTCATCAATGGAAAGAGTTTTGGAACTTCCTCAAAGAACTCTTGCCAAGTGGAAAAACACTGGAAAACCTTCAGCGGCAGGTGTTTCTCTGCTTAAATTAATTAGATGTTTCCCTTGGCTGTTGGAGGTTGCGGAACAAAATTTTGAATTCCAATCAGCGCAAAAAATTTACATATCAACTGCTTATACATTCATTGCTAACAACTCTACGTACATGGATCCACTCAAGATTAAAGCTGAGGAAAAGTCGCCGTTTTCAGGGATGTCTTACACATTCAATGACAACAGCATTAGAAACGTGACAATCAATCTTCATTCATCCACGGACCGAGATTTCCATAGCGAGCAGATCATAAATAGTCCTCAATTGACCTGTGATAGGTGAAACTATGAAAATAATTAATTCGATTTTCTGTGACGATATCCGAAATGAAGAAGGAAACAAAATTTCCCTCATGGGCGTTTATGATGACAAAATAATTTTCAGCATAACGCCAGACCACAAAGATACTTGGCCACGCCCATTTTCTTTTGCGGTATTTTTGCGTGTGCTTATAGAAAAAGGAGACTCAGAAAAAGGCATTGATAAAATGGTTTTTTCTGTTGGGCAAGAAGGAAGAAAACAGGATTTTCCAGTGGCTAAGGTTCCACCACAACAATTGCAAGAAGGTCAACGACTGACTTTTGCAGTCAAACTTATAAACCACCTGCTTTATTCCAAATCTCCTATAATGGCAGATGTTACATTTTTAAACAGAAAAGACGAAAAACTTTTCACCATTTGTCCCGATTTTCAACTTTCTATTGAAGAAAATGTTATCGGAGATCCGATCAAAAACCCCTCTCACAAAAAGTAAAAGAGGGGCTTTAAAGAGCAGATGTCTGTAAAGCAAACCAAGGATACCCACGACCAGGGATCGCAGCTGTGAGCGTAAGAGAAGATCCGAACAATCCCGGCTGTTTTATCATTGACTGTCGTCCTGACGGATACAAAGGCAAGCGATTACGGGTGAGCTTTGAGGGAACCAGGCAGGCAGCAGAAGAGTGGGAGCGCTCGGCAATGCGCCGTCATGTCAATGTCGGTCTGGATCGAGCCAGGACGATTGCAGGCATATGGCCGTCATGGATAACCTACTATCGGGCAAATCGAGCAGCCAGGACTGCTGACGATGCCACAGACTGCTGGCGGCACCTGAAAGAACGCTTTGGCAGGCTGCAGCCGAAGGTCCTGACTAGGCAGCTGGTCGAGGGGTATAAGCAGGAAAGAATAAAACAGGGAGTCAAACCTCGCACTGTGAACAAAGAGCTGAGTTATCTGAGCAGCATGTTGACCTGGGCGGCAGAGAACGACCTCTGTGATCCGATACCATTCTCCCTGCCCAAGTTCCCGGCTAAGATGACCAAACCGCCGAAGCCGAGGCCGCTTATACCGCAACAGCTGACGGACATCCTTGATGCCCTTGAACCGAAATACCGGCTGATCTATCTGCTGATGGCCGATGCCGGGCTCCGTCGCAACGAGGCGATGCAGCTCACCCGGGAACAGGTGGAATTCGAGACCGGTGTGATTTTTGTTGCCGGTAAGGGTAGTAAGGAACGGATCGTGCCGATCACCACCGACCGGCTGATGGCCGAGCTCATCACGAGGAAGAAAGTCAAGGGCTGGCTGACAGTCAACCCGACCACGAAAAAGCCGTATCTGACCATCAGGAAGGCGTTGCTGAGGGCCGCAAAGAAGGCTGGCATCGAAAAGCATCTCTACCATCACTTGCTACGTCATTCGTTCGGCACGGTGGCAACGGTGGCTGGATATGACCTGTCGGCGCTGCAGTCGATCATGGGTCATTCGTCACCGGCTACAACCGGAATCTATCAGCATCTGGCGGGTGAATACCTGCGGGTCCAGGGGCGAAAACTGAACAATATGGTTGTGGACTCGCGTCCAGGTAGTATTGTGGACTCGCGTCCACATGGTGTTATGGACAGCGACACGAAAGATGATGAAATTATTAAATAATTTAAAACTGGTTTTCTAACTTCGAATCCGGGTGTCGGGGGTTCGAATCCCTCCGGGTGTACCAGGAAATTATAGCACTTAAGGCCTTGCCTTAAGTGCTTTTTTCTTTTTTGCTATTTACATCAATTCGTTACGTTCCACACCCCTCCCACTCCGCCTCTCCTTTCGACTGCTTTCCCGACTTTTTCTCCTTGGTTGAATATCTACTTTTGCCTAATGTCTTTCGTCTCTGGAGACGAGAGTGGGGTCTTACAGAAACACCGCCTCATCCCTTATTCTGCGCGGGATCGCGGCCAGCCGCGATGATTATCCCCGAAACTCCTGTTTAACACGCCTCCGTTCTAAAATGTTGAGGAAAAATCTCTACCTGTTATCTGTCCTTTAGGTTACGATCTTTTGAATCAAATTACCGATATTTTACTCTCACCTCACATTAGCGATGTCGAGAAACAGCTACACGAGGAAGTAACTGACATTAAACTAGAAGTTTTCAACTTTGGCGAAAGGAGTAAACTATGGAAAGGACATCGGTCCTAATTGTTCTATTGTTGGCGTTGAGTGGGTGTTCTCCTTATCTTGGGAAAACTGTAAACCTGTCGAGGGGAAATTTTTGCTACAAAACGACAGACAGGTGTGAAATCGGGAACAAGACCCTCTCAACGTCATACTCCATTAAAAAGAATGGTGACCATTACGATATCGATGGCATTGCTACAATAAAATCAAGTGCTGGGTCGGAGTTCCGGCAAGCTTCATTTACCTTGCTGTTAATCAAAGACAATATAGTGGTTGATGAAGTGGGAATGATGGGCGGGAACTGGACATTGGACAACACAGTTAGCTTCAGGGGGAGTTTCGCGGAGAATGGCTTTGAGTATTCCACACTGGCGTACCATTTCTTGGCTAGGTAGGCAGATGCCTTCTAATTTGGATTGAGCCGCTCAAAAGGGTGTTAACTTTAGCTACCCTATGTTCACGTGTGTGCCACAATCGCAGCACTTCCTGAATTTCACATCGCACCTCATAACTCCCTGCAAGAATCCTCCGTATCTCGCGCGGTTCGAACTCAAAAAGTTGTTCACCAATGCGTGGATTAATTAACAAAGCAGCCGGAGCCTTAGTCACCGACTGCACTGCACGCGCAACGGCAGGCTGATTTGCTGATGCCGGAAACTCATACATCCAAATCGGATAGTGCCTTGCTGGTCCACTTGAGTTCCATTAGCGCGGCACAGGCAACGGATCGTCAGTGCTGAGGCAAGCCTGTACTGCCTGATGGTCGATGACAAGGCCTGCGTCTACATCAGCAAGCGCCTCAAGGGTCAGCCGATTACGTTCTTCTTCTTGATCAATCCAAGCTATCAGTGCCTGCTTCATTATCCATCCGCGCAACCGTGATTGCGTCAACCCGTATTCTCAAATGCCATTTGGGGAAGCACCTGATGGATCTCGAGGCAAGAAGGTATAATTATCAGCAGCCGGGTTGCACAGGCAGCTTCTTTTTTGATACTCTTCAGAATCAAGATTATTGAGTTCCATGGTTATGAAAATTCTTGGGCATGTGTAGAGGAGACCTCAAAATCAGAATGGTCATTTTCGGCTAACTATGAAAATTGTTGACGGCAAAATACAGGTCCGTGCGAATATTGGTGAGAATATTCTTTATATTACGTACACAGGCGTGATCCGCAGGCAAACTATCGAAAATGCCTATACCGATGTCCGTTTTGGCGTTGCAGATCTGAAACCGAGCTTTGTTGTCATTACCGATATCTCACAAGCCAGAATTGCCCACCTGAGTGGTGTTGCCACATTCCAGAAAATCATGTCCTACCTCCTCGACAATGGAGCTGGAAACCTCATCCAGATATCAGAAAGCCATAATCTTATTCTCAAGCAACTCTCGCGAATTTCTGATCCAATACAGGGCTACAGGCCGATTTATGTCTCAAGCTTTGCTGAAGCCTTGAAAAAGTTAGCCGAACAAAAACCGGCATAACGCCTGATCTTTCGACCAATGACATATTACTAAACGAGGCACGGACGTTTGGAATGATGTTATCAAGTAATGAAAATCATCATGGCTCACTTTCGTGTAATCGCTTATCATGGCACTTTGAGTTCAATTTTTTCAACCTATTTTAGCTAAGAGTGACATGAATCCTATTTGTATAGTAGACGATCAACCTTACATCTGTTCCACAGTTTCGAACATCCTGAAGGACGAGGGGTATCAGGTTATCGTATTTCCTGATGCGGAGAGTTTCTGGCAGAGTCTCGATATCCTGGAGCCTTCTCTCGTTATGCTGGATATCTGGCTCCCAGGCTTAGACGGTTTGCAACTTCTGAAACGTCTACAAGGCCGATTCCCTGCACTCCCCATCATCATGATGAGCGGACATGCCGGCATCGAGACTGCGGTTGCCGCCATAAAGGCAGGTGCCTTCGATTTTATGGAAAAACCGCTGCATCTGGATGTGTTGCTCGACAAGGTGAAGTCTGCCATTAAGCATCGACCTACAAGGAGCGATTTGGTCCTTCCTTCGGGTACGGAACTTGAGATTGTAAGTGCCGACTTTTTGATACCCCCCGGCATGGTGGAGGTAGTAGATTCCCCCGAACCTCAGCGTACCCTCAGAGAGAATGTTGTCCTTAACGGTGTCGGGCTTCTGAGCGGCCGGAAAACAGGGATCATCCTTAGCCCTCTGGGAATCAATGAAGGTATCGTCTTTCAAACTCTCGACGGTCAAACCATCCGTGGACATATCACCTCCTTAGAAAATTTTTCCCAGACTGTCTCATCGAAGACTTTTTCCGCCAACTCCACCACACTGGATAACGGCAGGCAACAGGTACGCACTGTTGAACACCTGATGGCAATCTTTTCCATGTACGGCATAACCAACGTACTCATAAAAGTCGACGACGAGGTACCGAACATTGATGGTTCCGCCAAGGAATTCTGCGACCTCATTGCACAGGCAGGGATAGAGGAACAGCCAGCCTTCACCAAGATTGCTGTAATCCGCCGGAAGATCGGAGTAGGCAACGATGAGAGGCATGAAAAGCATCTTTATGCGGAGCCTTTTGAAGGGTTCGAAATAATAATGAGAGTTGATTATCCTTCACCCATAGGTGAACAGATTTTCACTTTCAACCCTGAAAAAGGATCTTTTGCAAAGGAGATAGCCCCTGCTCGATCATTCAATACCTTTGAAAATATCGAAATGGCCCAGAGGCTTGGAAAAGTCGGCGGTGGATATCTCAATTCACATATCATCATGTACGAAGGCAAAGTTATCAATACGGAACTCCGTTATCCCGACGAATTCGTACGCCACAAGATATTGGACCTGATCGGAGACCTTTATCTTCTCGGTTTTCCTATCAGAGGACGCATTACCGCCAACATGACCTCTCATGGTTACAATCAGGCCTTGGTGGAACGCCTGTACCAGGCTATCCAGAGCAGTTCCAGACGAAGGCAATAAAAATTTAAACGGAAATAGCATGGGCGCAATTTCATCGATTCTCTTGAAGGCGATGGGCCAATGTCGCTCCGATCATGGCCAGACACTCCATGTCCAGACAGGAGGCGGCATTTCTCTGAAAGAGAACCGAAAATCCTCATCCGCATCGTTGAACAAGAGAAAAACAGGAACCTTTCCATCTCAGGAAAAAGCTCCTCCGTGCGTGATTGCCAGTTTTTGAAACATCCAGGTTATGCCGGTGCCCAAGGAATAGACCCCCTCAATGGACAAGTTATCTTCGGCAGAATCATCGAAAAAAAGATTCAGATCCGAATCCAGCCCCTCTTCCGGTTTCCAGTAACAGATAAGGATAGGAACCAGTGGAAGTGGATGAAGGACCAGAGACACATCCGACTGATAGTGATTATCCACCGGTTGACCATTGAAAATTTCTACCAGATCGGCAAACAGATCCGGGTAGGTATCTGCCACTTTTTTCAAAGGCTTCTCGCATGTCTGGCCAAACAAGCGATACCAGTCTTTGCCGCTCGGCAATTCCCGTAGCGGTACCCATCGTCCTTCGACAGGTTTGCCTTTGCAGTTGAGAATATAGTTAAAAACATGAACCATCACCCGAGGATTGGTGTGAATTTCCGTTGTCACCTTCCCAGAGGAATCCACCTCTACCCTCTTGCCCATGATTTTCAGGATCAATCTGGTCCCATCATAAACGGCACCGATACGTGAAGCGGTCTCCTTGAAATCTGTTTGTGCAATTCTCGCTTTCAGTGCGGCAAGTTGATTTTCCCAATCCTGGTCGACCTCCTTCATTTTTTTGTTCTGCTGACAATATTCGCGGGAAATTTCTGCTGGAACCTGCGGACATTCAACTACCGCCTTATTACCCTTGAAGACCTCAGCGGCAAAGACCATGCAGGTCTTCTCGCCACATTTCCTGCAATTGCTTTTCTCAAGCAACTTGAAAACGTCCATAAGTGTTTTGAACTGAGCGGCCATAATTCCCTCCTTTCGAGGCTAAATACCAACCCTCCTTGAACCATACAAATCTTACCTGATCATTTGCAGAGGAGGTGTTGCAGAGCGGTTACCTTATATTGCAGTTGAACTCATCCAAGTTTTGAGGAATTATAGATGAGTTGCAAGGTACTGGAATCGCCCATATGGGGGATAAACTCTTTTTTCTTCCCTGCAAAAGCCGAACTTGAGGATAATTGAAAAATGAACGGTGTTGATTTCCTGGAGAAAACGGACTTCACAAGGCCCTACGACACACTGGCGCTTTTCACATCCGGCCCCGCAGATCACTCCAAAGAAATCACCTGCGGGTCCTATAGCGCCAGGTTCCAAATGGAGGAAGACGTTTCACCGCTCTTCCCCTATATCAATGCCGTAGCTGATCATGCCCGGTTCTATGAACGACCTGTTTACATACAGTTCGTCTTCGAGAAACGTCTTTGCGCTCTTTATTCCAGAGAAGGCGCCTTTACACCGATCGGCGGTATGGCTGAAGCGTTGAATTTTCTATCAAATATTTTTGATTTCATAGTGGATATTTACAGGAAAAGCCCCGGTATCATCCCCAATCATAAGAAATTCAAACCATCCTCCGCCTTGGATATATATCGACTACTGCCCGGCTCCAACTGCCGCGCTTGCGGATATACCACCTGCATGGCCTTTGCAGCAGCACTCTCTCGCCAGTATACATCAATTTTCAATTGCCCTCATTTGAACAGACCGATGGAAGAGAAAGCGACCTTTCCGGTTTATGACCGGCACGGAAATGTTGTCGAAACAGTTTCCTTTGATATCGATTCCGACTTCCTGCATCAACAAATAAACTCGGATAAGGAGCAAATAAAAGATCTGCAGTCGCGTTTGCAATCACTTGAAAAAGAACGTATCGCAAGTTTCGATACGGCCAATTCGGCTCTACCCGCACCTCTCACTCAACGCGAAATCGAAGTACTGCGCCTCATCGCCCACGGCGCCACTAACAATGAAATCTCAATGCATCTACAGATCTCTCAACATACTGTCAAGAGCCATGTGATTCATATTTTTAACAAAATAGGAGTCAATGATCGCTCCCAAGCTTCTGCATGGGGAGGTCTACATGGGTTGCTTTGACAATAAACAGGACAATCCGTCGCCAAATGCGGCAGAGTCTTGATCCTGAACGGTCGATTTTCCATGCCACCGATGAGATCTTCAATCGCAAGAATACTCCACTGACAATCCCATCCATTTGGAAAGTTTTTTACCCATATAATTTCACCAACCCCTCAACTCGTCCACACCATATCACTAATCTCCACCTACGCTTATGATTTTATAAGCCGTAAGCACTCTGTATTATATCATTTGAAACAATATGCCTAACAATTTAGTAATTGAATATTTGGAAGTTTCATGTAATTATATGTCATTGTGTGGACTTTCAACTTGACGAATTTACCTGCTCTCATGGTCATGAGGAATTTTTCTTTCAGAATTGAAGCAAAATCATCCCGGGTGACGATATTTTGATATTCAGACATAAGATAAGTAAAATAATCAAGGATTAACGATGAATCTGAAAGATGCTTTTACAATTCTTAAATCCAATCAATTCATGGATTACAGAGAAGTAAGAAAATCTTATATTGATCTTGTTTCAGTTTGGCATCCTGATCGCTTCACTTATAATGAAAGACTTAGAAATAGAGCCATTGAAGAAATGAAGCAAATTAACGTCGCGTGGGAGACCATACAAAATAATCTCAAGAATATACCTAACACTCATCGAGTAACTTCCGTAAACAGAGAAAATAAACCTGCCGCTCTAATAAGATGCATTCATTGTGGCACTAAAAATCGTGTTCTTAAAGATAAATCATTTATTTCAAGCATCAAATGCGGGAAATGCCGAAAAAGCCTTTACGCTGACCCTAGCTCAACCAAAAAAAAATTTGAGGATGTATTTGAAGAAATTAGATTTTGTGCTGTTTATTCATGTAGTGGAAGAATCCAAAATGGTCGTTGCAACCAATGCGGAAAAACTCTGGAAGAAGGATTCAAGATACTTAAACCCGCTAATAATAAAAGGGGAATCAGAATATTACTGTATATAATCACAGGAGGTTTAGTTTGTTTGATTATTTATTTTATATGGCCGGAAAACACTACAAACGCTTCAAGCAGATCATTACAGTTGCATAACGAGATTAACGGCTCTACAATATCACAAAAAGGATCAAAAAAATCTTCCCAGCTTAATGACAAAGAGCCAGAAGTGCCTTTAGACAAAGAAACACATAACATTACTTCAAAAGATATTATTATTCCATTTGAAATAATAAAGAAATAGTCTGTAGCTGATTTATAGATGAAACTTTGTTTTTAAATTTTGTACCTGATTAGAAATCTTCCTTGGGAGTGACATACAAAGCGAACCGCAAGCTGACAAGGCAAACTTATCCCGGCCTGCCCGATGGAAGTGTTCGATGGTTGGCACCCCCACCTGCTGCGCTACTCGTTTTGGCAAGGTCGCGACAAATGACCCCGGCTACGACCTCTCCGCCCTGCAGCGATCATGGGCCATTCGTCGCCGGCAACGCCTGGTATTTACGAGCACCTGGCCGGTGTCCAGGTGCTCGAGTGGGCGCGAGTCCACCTGGGAATCTGGACAACAATAAATCATTAATGAATAAAAAACGACCTTCTCGATTGGCATGCTCTGTTAGCCAACAGAGCGAATGTATGCCTATCAACATGAACTTACAATAACTATAAATACTTGGCAGGAAACAAGCTGGTGCGATGTCAATTATTGGCGATAAAATAGGCAATAAACACTGATAATGGACTTGCTTTTTTAGCCGATTCATACTACAGCAATGTAGTCTATTGGACGGCATGGTTTGTCAGTTTATGGTGCTGTCCACCACCCATCAGGGGAAAGATTGAGAGCGAGCATGGGACCGCAAAATAAATTTTAAGGACAGAGGAAATGATTCCACCATCAGTCTTGTTAGTCGACGACGATATCGCTATACTAAAAGTTTTTTCTTGGAGACTGAGGACAGAACATTTTTCAGTCACCCCCGTGTCCAGCGGCAGTGAAGCTATAAACTCCTTACAGGACGCACAATACGACATAGTTATCACCGACCTTACCATGGACGGAGTTGATGGTTTTGAAGTACTCACGACCGTAAAAACAATGGCACCACTGACACCGGTCATCATCATCAGCGGCCGTGGTGAAGCTGCCAAAGACGCATTTCGCCTCGGCGCCGATGATTTCCTAGTCAAACCATTTGATATCGAAGAACTGATCTTCAAGATTCGATACTATCTTGAAAATAGAAATCTTCAGCATTTGCTGACGACGACCCCTCACTTGGAGGAAGTCTAAACCATCCTGGGTGAACCTGCTGTGGACTCTATTCCAGGCAATCCAGCCGACGGACTCCTCTTGGATACACCCAATATTCAGGGGTTACGAGACTAATCTCGTCACACTTTTTTTATGTCACGCTGTTAACCTACCAGCGGTGCCGATTGCTGCCTTTCCAGTGGTGCCGGTTGTCGCCTCGAAAGTGCTTTCCGGTGGTTATCTCGAAAATGGTACCGGTGGTCACCGCGAAAGTGGTGCCGATAGTCATCTCGAAAATGGTGTCGATAATCCCCGCGAAAGTGATTCAAGTGTCTATCGCGGCACACCGTTTTCACCACCTCACGGGAGTAACCGTGACGGCGTTCGACCACAATGAAATCTCGGCAGATTTTACCGTGACGATGTGGGAACACCTGGCGCACCGGATGAAAAACGGTAACAGGCTGCGTCAGGCCGTAATTCATGGCGTAGGCTTTCCTGTCCATCTCATTACCGATCATATTTCCAAGCATACCGCCAAACACCGTACCCAGGAGGGTCGCTTCAGTATCCCGGCCGACCTGACCGATCAGAGCACCGCTCCCCGCCCCCTTCAGCAGTCCGTTGACTCCATATCCCTGGGCCTGGACCTGCACGGCCAGAGTTCCCAGTATAAAGAGTACTGCAAGTACTGCAATTGCCAACTTGAATGTATTTACGATTAATGTCTTCATGGTATTATCCTCCCGGGACATAATTCGAGCAGAGAAGAGTTCTCTTTCTCTTTATGAATTTATATGTCTCAACAGGATTCCAGTTCGCTGTGACTCAATATAGTGATGCGACAACTCCAGCAGTTCCCTTCCCTAGCTGTAGCTGATCACCTGCTTGCTCACCGGTGTGCCGGTTCCGGACACAAGAACACATCTCATCCTTGCAACCCTGCAGGCAGGAGAGTAAGTATCGACATATTGTACGAAATCTCACTCTAAGAGGAGATTACTCAACCACACTGTAGCCAGCCGTATCCTTATCACATGAAGCCGATACAACCAAATATCGATGTATCCTGTGCCATCATCGAACAAGACGGGCAGGTCCTGGCCGCGCAACGTGGCGAAGCGATGAATATGCCGCTGAAATGGGAGTTCCCCGGCGGCAAGGTCGAACCGCACGAAAGCGCGGCAACCTGCCTTCGACGGGAAATCCGGGAGGAGCTGGGCGTCGACATCCGTATCATTACGGCCTTGCCGCCGTCCGAATGGTCCTATCCCGACTTCACCATCACCCTTTATCCCTTTGTCTGCCACTTAGAGAGCGGAATGCTGCGCTTGGCTGAACATCGGGCCGTTTGCTGGTTGAGTCCGGAGAAATTGCCAACCCTGGATTGGGCTGAAGCGGACGAGCCGGTATTGCAGGACTATTTCCGTTACTTGAAAGGGTAGTGCATGGAATTTCCATTTCCCCTGCAGGTAAATAACGCCCCCGCATCACGGCCGGCAGCATCTGTCTCGGCCTCAATTACCCCATCAGCAGAGAACTGCTGCATTGGAAATGCCAGTCCAATACCGCCCAGAATTCAACCACCGGCCAGGACCTGATCCACCATGCTGAACGGGGTTATACTATCTTGATCTTTGCCAGGAAGACCAAGAAGAGACACGGGGTGACACTGCCGTTCACCTACCTGGGACCGGCGGAACGGGTGAGTTACGATGAAGAAAGACCGATCAAGATGTATGGCGCCTGCAGTCTGCGATGCCGGCGGAATTGTTTGAGGAAATCGACGGGGCAGGTAAGTGCTTCGATGAGGCCATAGAGGTGGATGATGCGTACCTTGTGCTCATAAACCTGGATGTTCCAAACAAGCGCCCCTCAGCTCTCTTGATCCTAGGCTCGCTAAACCCTATTCACAGGTGGCGCCAGGCCGAGATAGCAGGCCTGGTCGTAGAGCCGGCGCGCCAGGCGGACCGTGGCCTGGTCGATCATCCGGCCCTCTACGGCTACCGCCCCGCGATGGTGACGGGCACCGGCCTCGGCGGCCTCGAGGATAGTGACCGCTCGCCGGATATCCTCCGCCGTAGGGGTGAAGACCTGGTTGATAATCTCCAGCTGGCTCGGGTGGATCGCCCACTTGCCGTCACACCCCAGGGCTCCTGCCATCACCGTCGACCGCTGCAGCCCCTCGCTGTCCTTGAAATGGCCGTAGGGAGCATCGATGGCCAACAGCCCGGCCGCCTTGGCGGCCATGATCATGCGGCTGAGGGCGAAGTGCCAGCGATGGCCCGGATAGATCTCCGCCTCGTTCTCGCCGTGGCCGGAAAGCGATACCAGCCGGGCTCCGACCGAGGCCGAATAGTCGGCGATGCCGAACACCAGGGTCCGCAACCGCCGGCTGGCCCGGGCGATGGCGGTGACTTCGGCCAGGCCCGCGGCGGTCTCGATCGAGGCCTCGATGCCAATGGTACCATCCAGGCCGCGGGCCAGTTCGATTCCGTCGAGTATCCGGTCGACGCAATGGATGTCGCCCGGATCGCCGACCTTGGAGACGACGACGGCGTCGATCTTTTCACCGGCCCCTTCGACGATCTCCACCAGGTCGCGATAAGCAAAGGGGGTATCGAGGCTATTGATGCGGACAGTGACCATTTTATCCTGCCAGTCGATGGCGGAGAGCGACTGGACGACCTGGCGGCGGGCGGCCTCCTTGGCTTCCGGCGGGACGCTGTCTTCCAGGTCGAGCATGATCACGTCGGCGGGACTTTCGGCGGCCTTGCCGTGCATTTTCAGGACATGTCCGGGAACGGACAGCACCGAGCGATGGGCTTTCATTGATTACCTCCTTCCTGTCGGAGAAAGAGCTGTTCCCTCTCCGCCTCCGCCATGCTCGCCGGCGCAATGCGGAATTTCTCCTCATAGCTTTGTCCCCACCGGCAGAGGTTTTGCATCACCGGCATGATGGTGCGGCCGAAGTCGGAGAGCGAGTATTCCACCTTGGGCGGCACCTCGGCATATACCTTGCGATGCACCAGGCCGTCATGTTCCAGTTCCCGCAGCTGCTGGGTCAGCATCTTCTGGGTGATATTGGGCATCATCTGTTTCAGCTGGCCGAACCGCTTTGTCCCCACGTTGCCGAGGTGAAAGAGGATGATCGGTTTCCATTTGCCGCCGATGACATTCAGGGTCAACTCGACGGTGCAATAATATTCCCGCCCATGGATCTCTTTACGATTACACTCAGTCATATGACTGCTCCCCAGGTATTTGTTTTGATACAACGATACAAAAAGGTGCCTACTTCCCATTTCTACCATACAGGTGTTATAGATACCATAGTAAGTTTTTTAAGCGGCGGAGCGGCGGAGCATTTCCACATTTTCTGTACCGCCAGGCCAACCCCGCTGCGGACCTCGCCGTCCAAAATGAAAATGAAGCGAAAATCAAGCGGGAACGATCATGGCGGTCAGCTTCTCGGCCAGGCCCGCCCTGCCCGAGGTGCTGTAGTGGTGGTATAAAGTCATTGCCGTTACCTGCGAGAACGCATAGTTCCTGAAGGCGTTGAACTTCTTGCCGTGCAGGTCGTCGTCCGACATCCGGTATTTCTCTTTGGCTATGGCCTGCATCTCCGGCAAGAGCCATTGAACCGCCGGGACACTCAGCACGTAGTCGTGGTCGCCGAGGTGACAGACAAAGTTCTCCATGCGCCGGGGGAGCGGCAGGGTCTTGCCGTTGGCGGCGAGAAGCCCTTTAGCCGCCGGATCGATGCCGAGGAGAATGGCGGCAGCCCGAAGCCAGCCCACTACCTCCGCCTCGTCCTTGGCGGTGCCCGGATGATTGTGGGCGCAGGCCTGGGCCACACAGATTTCGGCAGGCAGACCGCGGGCAATGGATTCGGCAATGCTGTAGACATGATGCTCGCCGGTGCCGGCCAGCTTCAGCTCGGTCCGCGACGAGCCGTCATCGCCCCACTGAAAGACCCAGCCCTTATGGATGTCGTGGAGAACCTGGGAGGCGATGATCACGTCCCGGTCCAGTTCGGCGCCGTAGGTCTCCTGGTAACACTGGTGGATAGCCAGTGCCAGCCTGACGTTCAAGGCGGTATGGGTGACGAGGCCACCGGGATAGGAATGGTGGCTCTGGTAGCCGCTGCCCGGTGCGGTAATGAAAGGCTGAGGGCTCTTTTTCCGATCGGCGACCGGGGGCAGGAAATCCGCCAGGGCGATTCCTTCGATCAGTTTTTCTGCCGTCAGTTCGTTCCATACCCCCTCCTTGCCGCCGTCGGCAAGCCGGGCGTAAAAGGTCGGCAGCGGATCGGCGATCATCCCGGCCACCACCTTGCGGACTTGAGCGTCGCCAATGGTCGCTAAAGTCGCCTGCAGATACTGCCAGGCGTCCTGGACCACCTTGGAACTGTCGACCATCTTTGCCGGAGACATCGCCAGGCAGTCGTCGACTCCAACCGTCTTGACATCCGCCCAGGAAAAGCCGGGCAACACCCCGGCCGCCATAACAACCGTCCCGGCAGCCATTCCCAACCGCATAAACTCTCTCCGATCAACTGCTGTTTTCTCCGTCATTGCTTCCCTCTCCAGAGTGTGAGTGAAAAAGTAATCGTTCACCGAAAAGGCACCCGGCCAAGGCTTATTCCCCGGCGCGGAGCCGTCACCAAGGGAATCAACGATTTGTTATAAGAAAGAAGATCGGGTTACAAATTTCCCACGCAAACATATCTACCTCTGTCGCCGTAATTTCGCGGCTTACAGATAGGTGAACAGCGCATCATCCTTCGCCGCTTCGCCCAGCCGCTGGGAAATGGCGTTCAGAGCCTTGTTCTCCGTAGCAAAAATATTCTGCTCCCCTATAAGGTTATAGAGCCCGGTAGCGCGCATCACATCGAGAATCTGCTTCTTCAGTCCGGAAAAGACGAGTTCGACGCCAGACTCGCGCATTTGCGCCACGAGATGGTGGATCATCTCTTCGCCCGAGGAATCGATATAGTTTATGGCGTCGCTGACTACCAGAAGGTATTTCGCCTCCTTGTTTTTCGCAACCGATGCCAGAACGGCATCCTCAAAGTGAGCAATGTTGGCGAAATAAAGCGAGCCGTCGAATCGAATGGCGGTCACCAGCACTGAGGTTGTCAGGTTGGGATTGACCTTGACATCCCGCAGGGTGCCGTCCCCATGGCGACCGAGGACAGCAACGCGTGGAGCCATGGTGCGGTAGAGATAGAGCCCGATCGACAGGGCAGTGCCGATCATGATGCCTTTATCCAGATGAGGCGCAGCCAGCAGGGTGACGACAAAGGTGACCAGGGCGACGATGCCGTCGGGCCGGCTGGCCTTCCAGGTATGTTTGAGAGCCTGGGGAGTGACCAGTCCTGTGACCGCCAGCAGGATGATCACCGCCAGCACCGCCTTGGGCAGATGGTAGAGGAAAGGTGTGAGAAACAACAAGGTGGCGGCAACAAAAATCCCGTTGAAAACCATGGCAAAACCGGTCTTGGCACCGGCCTGCAGGTTGATGGCCGAGCCGGTAAACGAACCGCAGGCCGGATAGGCCTGGAACAAAGAGCCGCCGATGTTGGCCAGGCCCTGCCCGATCAGTTCCTGGTTGGGATCGATGCGCTGTTTGACTTTGCTGGCCATGGCCTTGGCCATGGAGATGGACTCCATGAAAGCCACCAGGGAGATTATCAGGGCCACGGTCAGCAGTTGCAGTACGGCATCGAGGCTGAGGGTGGGCAGGCGGAAGGAGGGCAAACCGGACGGAACCTTGCCGACGACATCGCCACCACCCGAAAGCCGGATTTCCCCATCTTCGATTTTTTTGATATGCCACTTGCGGCCATCGGTCACTGCCGTGTCCGGTACATTATCTGACTGGAATAATACTTCGGGTGAATTTTCTCCGGTTGTCCCGCGGACAAAATTCAACCGGCGGACAAGGGGCAGGCGCGTGCTGTTTTCCAGCTCCAGGGCGTGTATGTCGATTTTCATCAGATCAATCCGGTGTCGCAGGTTTGCCGCCAGCCGGGCGTCGCGCTCTTTTTCCGCCTGCCGCAACTGTCCGGAGAGGTTGGTTGCGGCGGCATTCAACTCGCCGATACGCGAAGCGGTGTTCTCGTATTTAATCACCATTTCCCTGGCAGCCGGAGTAACGATATCGTCAGGTTTCCCACTGGATGTGTGTTCGAAGCCGATGAGAAAACTGAGCAGGGTAGTGACGACCACGGCTACCAGGACGCTCGCCTTGGACAGCAGCGAGATCTTTTTCATCATGACCATCAGGATGAGACCGAAAATCGACATGGCGAGTGTCGGCAGGTGCGTCTTGGGGAGATATTGCAGCATTTCCCAGATATCCTTGAGGAAAAAATCGCTGCGCCCTTTGGGTATTCCGAGCAGCATATCAAGCTGGGAGAGGCCAATGATGATGGCTGCGGCGTTCATGAATCCAAGGATGACCGGATGTGAGACGAAATTCACTATGCTGCCCAGCTTGACCACCCCGAGGACGAGCTGGATGATGCCTACCAACAGGGTAAGGAGCAGGGCCAGGCCGATATATTCTTCGGTATAAGGCATGGCCAGCGGCGTGACGGCAGCTGCCGTCATCAGCGAGATAATGGCCACCGGGCCGGTGGCCAGCTGCCGGGAAGAGCCCCACAGAGCTCCGAGTATGGCAGGAACAAAGGCGGTGTACAGGCCATAATAGAGCGGCAGTCCCGAGAGTTGGGCATAGGCCATGGCCTTAGGAACCAGCACCAGAGCACCGGTGATGCCGGCGACAAGATCCCCGCGCAAAATGATGGAGGAAACCGGAAACCACAGGAGAAAGGGAAAGAAACGCACCAATAGTTTATTGGACATGAAACAACCTACCAAAGAGAATTATTGAAAGAGCCCCGGAACCTCATTGGGTCCGGGTATCCTCCACCGCAAAACGATCGCGGGACGGAGAGGCGGCAATCCTCAGGCTGTCACTACCAGTACTGCGCAGTGGGCTTTGCCGATAACTTTTTCGGTCACGTTCCCCATAAGCATCTTTGCCATGAAACTCTTGCCCCGCCCGCCGATCAGGATCATGTCGACCCTTCGCTCCAGCGCTGTCTGCTTGATGAGCTTCGCGGGCTTGCCTGTCAGTACCAGAGGGTCGCAGACTGCCCGCAGATTCTCCTCGCGGCACCTGGCGCAGAACTCGTCGACCATCTGCCGGGCCCGGGGCTGCTCTTCATCTTTTTTTACCACCGAAATGACTGTCAAGCGCTGCAGGGTTGTACATGTTCGACCAAGGCTCAGAGCTTCCTGTGCCGCCAGAAGGCTGTTCGATGAACCGTCCAGGGTAAGCAGGACATGGGCGCCGGTGATGAGAAAATCCTTCGGCACCACCAGAACACGCGGAAACCCCTGACCGATAACTTTAGCGGTCATGGTCCCCACCAGCTGGGAGAGACGGCCGGTTTTGCCGTGCCTCCCCATGAGGATGGCATCCGCCTTGCGTAAACGCGCCTGCTCGACGATGGTCTTTTCAGGGCTGGTGGTGCCCACCACGACGACCTCAATCTCCACTCCGCTGTCCTGTGCCATTTTGCGGATTTGATCCAGATGGGGAGCCATCTCCTGCTGACGCTGCATGACAGCCGAGTTTGCAGCTTTAGTCGATTCGGCCTCGATGGGCACCACATGCAGGACAACCACCCGGGTGCCACATGCCTGACCGAGAAAAATCGCTTCCTGGATAGCCCCGTCGCTGAAATGGGATCCATCCGTGGCCAGCAGCAAGGTCTCAGCCTGGCCGAGGAGACTGGTTGAAAATCGTTCCATGGAGACTCCTTTAATTTGAAGAAGGTATGGCGAGAAAGCTACCACCATTATACTGCCGGCACAAGCTGTCAGTATGTTTCATTATCCCGAAAAAACGCTTTCCTCTGCTTTCCGAGAGCCCTCTTCCCGCTCCCTAGTAACGACATCCTATCCCGAATTTGAATAGATTTTACCGATACTTCCAACCTCACAGATAGATATTAACAATTAGACAAAAAGAATTAATTGCTTTAATGACTGCTCTTTTACTGGTGTGTCTTGAATACAGGCTTGGTTGGGCATTGCGCATTTTCCGATATCCGGACAAACTCGACACCACCTTCAAGGCAAAAAACATAAATTCCAAACCGGCTGACAATGACCAGGACAATCAAAGTACTGCCATTTTTTATCGGGCTGCCGCTTATCTGTTTTTTTGTGGAACCGATTCGCACTGCCATTGAACAGCTCATCCTGCTCTTTGGTCAGTGCGATGTTGGATCCGTAAAAGAATATATTTTAAGCTTCGGCGTCATGGCACCGGTTATATCCTTCGGCCTCATGCTTTTCCAGGCGCTGATTGCCCCCTTGCCTGCATTTCTTATCACCTTTGCAAACGCCGCCTTGTTCGGCTGGGCCTGGGGTGCGCTCCTCTCCTGGAGCAGTGCCATGGCCGGCGCCGCTCTCTGTTTTGCCATCGCGAGATTATTAGGCCGAGAAGCAACTGAGAAAATCACGACACGATTTGCCCTGGAAGAGTTAGACCCATTCTTTCAGCAGTACGGCAAACACACCATCCTTATTGCGAGACTGCTTCCCTTCATATCCTTTGACATTGTCAGCTATGCGGCAGGTCTTACCTCGATGAGCTTCAGTTCTTTTTTCTGGGCAACGGGATTGGGGCAACTTCCCGCAACGCTGATGTATTCCTATGCCGGTGGAATGCTCACCGGCGGGGCACAGAAATTTGTTTTTGGCTTGCTGCTGGTTTTTGCCGTTTCAGTCCTTGCTTTCCTGCTCAAGAAAATATGGTCCGGAAACAAGCGACCTGTCGCCGGCGTTCGATAACCATGATTCCCGGCATACGGATAGAGAAGAAGATGGCGGCAGTAAACGAGATAGCAAAGAGGTGTGTTTCCTGTAACCTCTGTGTGAAAGAGTGTGCTTTCCTGCAGAAACACGGTACACCAGGTACTCTTTGCAATGCCTTTCTGTCGGGACCCCAGAAGGAAGATTCTCCAGTCTTTGCCTGTAATCTCTGCGGACTTTGCCAGGCTGTGTGCCCTGGAAATCTCGACTGCTCTGCCGCCTTTCTTGAGATACGCAGAACTCTACAAAAAAACATTCCATTATCGGCAAAAAGTAAATCGGTCCAAAACCGGCACAAACTACTCTGCAGCTACGAAGCACGGGGTACTTCACCATTATTTTCGCTGTATCTGTTTCCGGAAAGGTGTGATTCGATCTTCTTTCCCGGTTGTACCCTTGCAGCAACCCGGTCAAACGTCACTCAATCGGTTTATGACTATTGCAAAAAGCTCGATCCAACTATCGGAATTGTTCTTGATTGCTGCACCAAACCGTCCCATGACTTAGGGTTGCACGGAAATTTTGAGAAGTCCTTGGTTCAACTGACCGATCATCTCAAAAATAATAATATCAAAAGGATATTTACCGCCTGCCCGAGTTGTTATGCCACTTTTAAAGCATACGCCGGCGGTTTTGAAACATGTTCGATATACGAGTGGTTGGCAGAGAACCCTCCCCTCCCCCCTGGGAATGAGTTTTTCGCCGAGACCGTCGCCATCCACGATACTTGCGCAACACGCTCGGTGACAAAAATCCACGATGCGGTACGCACATTGGTTGCTGGAACGGGTGCCGGACTCGAGGAGATGAAACACAACCGTGACAGAGCTATCTGCTGTGGTGAAGGCGCCGCAGCAGCATTCATAGCTCCTGCCATAACCGCCGGCTGGAGGACAATCAGGAAAAACGAAGCTTCCGGCAAGAGGGTCATAACCTATTGTGCCGGATGCTCCAACACCCTCGGCAAAGAGGTACCGGCAACACATCTTCTCGATCTGCTGTTTGATCCTAAAAATGCCATACAGGGAAAAGAGAAGATCGCCAAAGCTCCATTTACCTATGTCGATCGGTTGCTTTTAAAAAATCGACTCAAGAAATCGGATAAAACCGCCCTGGTCGCCAACCGGTCTTCAATAATGGCAGAATCGAAGGTATCGTCCTCTCGATATCGAGTGAAAATCGCCATTGTTGCTCTCCTCTTCATCGCCTTTGGGCTCCGTTTGTTTGGGGTGATTGTCTGATTTGATGCCTCATATCTTCAGACATTAAGTTATGCTTTCTGCCGCCATGACTCAAATCAGCCCCTTCTGGGCCTGGGCCTGGATGGCGGTAATCGCCACGGTGTTGACGATATCCGGGACAAGACAGCCTCTGCTGAGGTCGTTGACCGGTTTGTTCAGCCCCTGCATGATTGGGCCGATAGCCACAGCCTTGGCGGAGCGCTGAACCGCCTTGTAGGTATTGTTGCCGGTGTTGAGGTCCGGAAAGATGAAGACGGTTGCCTTGCCGGCGACCTTGCTGTTCGGCATCTTGGCCTTGGCCACCGTGGCATCCACAGCGGCGTCATATTGGATCGGCCCCTCGATGAGCAACTCGGGGGCCAGCCGCTTGACAATCTCCGTTGCCTTTTTCACCTTTTCCACCTCTTCGCCTATTCCGGACGTACCCGAGGAATAGGAGAGCATGGCGACCATTGGTTTAATCCCGAACAGGCTCGCAGTCTTCGAGGATTCTATCGCAATCTCGGCCAGTTGCTCAGAAGTTGGCCGGGGGTTGACGGCACAGTCGCCGTAGGCAAGAACCCGGTCCTCCAGACACATCAAAAAGATCGAGGACATGATGGTGCTGCCGGGCTTGGTCTTGACGAACTCGAGGGAGGGCCGGACCGTGTTGAGGGTGGAATGGACCGAACCGGAGACCATGCCGTCTGCATGGTTTTTATAGACCATCATCGTGCCGAAATGGTTGACGCCGGACATCACATCCCTGGCGTTATCGGGGGTGATACCTTTGTGTTTTCTCAGTTCAAAATAGGTTGCGACATAGTCCTCAAACATTTTCGACTCCGTCGGCTCGATGATCGCTGCACCGGCCAGGTTCAGCCCCAGGGTCAGAATTTTCTTTTTTATCACTTGCTTTCTGCCCAGCAGGACAATCTTGACGGCGTCCCGGGCCAGGAGTATTTCTGCCGCCCGCAGAATCCGCTCCTCCTCACCTTCCGGCAGAACAATGGTCTGTTTGTGTTCGCGGGCACGTTTAATAAGACTGAACTCAAACATCTTGGGCGAGGTGAACAACAGGCTGTAACCGATTATCTTGTTTCGCAATTCCGTAGTGTCGACATGGGACTCAAAGAGTCCGAGGCCGGCTGCGATCTTCAGTGGGGCCTCCGGGGTAATGCAATGGTGGATTGCCTTGATTTTCGTTGCGGTGGTGAAGGTATCTTCCTCCACTTTGATGATCGGCACCAGATCTTCCATCCCCTGGAGAAGACTGCGCAACAGATCGTCGGGCTGCATATAACTCGTCAAGACTATCCCCCCGATGTTGGGCAAATTGCTTGATCTATAGGCAGCCAGTGTGCCAAGGATTATATCCAGCCGGTCGATGGGGGTGATGATCAGGTTGTCGTTGGCGAGTCGCGGCAGGTAATTCCTGAGATTCATTGCTGCTATCACAAAACGCGACACTGTCCGGTTGAGCTGTTCTCTGCCGCAGATAACCTTTGCATCGAGAGCTTTGACAATCTCCCCCATTGTCGGTCGGTCGAGCATCTCCTCGTAGGGGATGACGTAGATAAGCTCGGGCTTTCCCTGAAGCTGTTCCTTGAGAGACTGCAGGATCCGCTGCTGCAGCTGAGCGGGTGCCCTGTTGACGATGATAGAGAGAATGTTGCAGCCTTTATCTTCGAACGCTTCCATGGCAAACCGGCACGATTTCACCACCCCCTCCACGGAACCCTCATGAGCGTTGGCCAGCAGCAATACCGGACAACCCAGGGTGTTGGCGATCTCGACATTCAGGTCAAACTCAAAGGCCGCGGATTCGCTTTCATAGTCCGTTCCCAGGCAGAGGACAAAATCGTATTCATTCTCGAGCGCCTTGTATTTATCGAGAATGCCCTCCAGGAGTCTGTCGTTTTTCTTATCGGAAACCAGGCTCCTCGCCTCCTCGAAGGTATACGCGTACAATTGGTCACAGGGGATATCGAGATTGTAATGCGCCTTGATCAGGTGCAGGATTTCATCGACACCGTCCTTATACCGCCGGACATTGACAATAGGCCTGAAAAAAGCCACTTTTACAAGGTTGCGAACAAGAAATTCCATGACCCCCAGGGCGATCAGGGACAAGCCGCTTTTTGGTTCGAGAGCGGTAATGTAGAGATTTTTTGACATGGTCCTTTAACCTGGGGAAATTTTCTGCCGCCGATTGATTTTTTATTAAAGCAAATCCTTCTCAAACGGCTTTGACCATCTGGCTGCAATGCGGTCAAGTAAAAACGCGATGGTCTTTCCCCTGCGACGGCAGCAGCCGAGCTGTTTCGACTTCCGCCGACGGCAGCCCCCCCCCACACACACTCCACTGCCTGAAATCATCCTTCTCTCAGAGCCATTCTGGCGGCAATGACTATCGGATCCCAGACTCCGGCAAAAGGCGGCGCATAACTCAGATCAAGATAGAGCAGATCCTCCAGGGAAAAACCGGCATGGAGGGCGGTTGCCGCCGTATCGATGCGTTTGGCCGATCCCGGGCCGCCGACTATCTGAACCCCGAGCAATCGAGCCGATCCCTTCTCCGCCAGCACTTTTACACATATCGGCGAAGATCCCGGGTAATAGCGGGGCAAGGTATACCCTTCGATCAGGCCGGTTGTATACTGCAGGCCAAGTGCCCTTATTTCCCTTTCGCTGAGGCCGGTCCTGGCGCATTCGGTATCCATGAACTTGGTTATTGCCGTTCCGACTACTCCGGGAAAGGTGGCGTACCGGCCCCCGAGATTCATCCCGGCTATCCGGCCCTGTTTATTGGCTACAGTCCCCAATGCCACATATACCGGTCTGCGACTGACCAGGTGAAAGGACTGGGCGCAATCTCCCGCCGCCCAGACATGGGGAGTTGCGGTCTGCTGCAATTCGTTGACCTTGATACTTTCTTTCGGTCCAAGCGGAATACCGGCATTTTTTGCCAATTCACTGTTGGGCTTTACCCCTAGGCCGAGAATAATCAGATCGGCCGGGAGAGTCTGTTTATCGGTAGTAACGGCAACGGCCAGGCCATCCTTCTGTTCAAAGCCCTGTACCGTCTCAGAGACATGGAGATCGACACCTTTTTCCCGGAGAGCCTGACCGATGCGTTCGCCCATATCCGGGTCGAGGGTGGCCATGACCTGAGCGCTGCGCTGAACCATGCTGACCTTCAGGCCACGTAGAAGCAATGCTTCGGCCATCTCCAGGCCGATATACCCGCCGCCGACAATTACCGCAGTTTTCGGTTGCTGTATGGCGAGTGCCTGTTTGAGTTGTGATCCGCTCACCAGGTTGCGTACGTCGTGGATGTTAGGGCTGCCGATACCCTCGAGTGGCGGTCGGACCGGTTTTGTCCCGGTGGCAAAAAGCAATTGATCGTAATGTTCCCAGTGTTCGGTGGAAGAGTTCAGGTCCCTTACCAGAACCTCCTGCTTTTCCGGGTCGACGACGGTTACCTCGTGCCTGGTCAAGACGTTAATGTTGTATTTTTCGCGGAACGCTTGCGTTGTTCTGGCGATAAGTGCATCTTTCCTGTCGACCAGACCGGCGACATAATAGGGAATGCCTCATGCCGAAAAAGATGTAAAGGGACCGCGCTCAAAAACCGTTATTTCCGCCTCAGGCTGCAGACGCCGAACCTTGGATGCGGCGCTCATTCCTGCCGCATCGCCACCGATTATAATGAGCATTTTTCCTCCTTTTTCTTCAGCTTGAGAAGCCACCCGCTCTCGCACGATTGCCATCGGCGGACGGTTGTCATCGCGAATATATAAAAGACGAATTCCTGCCTGCTTTTCCTTCAGACCCCTTTCTTTCTTTGTGCCCCTTATTATAATCTTTTTCTGTCTATTATAAACCCTGACAAGCCACAACCGTGGCACACTCTGTCACCTTCGGCTTCCCACACCGGATGATTTTATGAACAAACGGATCATCATCGTCGGCGGCGGCTTCGGAGGCCTCAATGTAGCCAAGGCCTTGCGCAACTGTCCAGAAATCGACATCACCCTCCTCGACCGCCGGAACCATCACCTGTTTCAACCGCTTTTATACCAGGTGGCGATGGCGGCATTGTCGCCGGCCGATATTGCCGTCCCTATCCGCGCCATCTTATCGGGACAACGCAATATTAGCGTGCTGCAGGCCGAGGTGAAGCAGGTGGATCTGCAACAGCAGGCTGTCATCACCGACACCGATGACAGCTATCCCTTCGATTATCTGGTGCTGGCATGCGGCGTGGAGGACAGCTACTTTGGCCATGAAGAGTGGGAAGAGTACGCCCCGGCACTCAAATCGATCGAGCAGGCGACAGAAATCCGCCGCCGGGTGCTGACGGCTTTTGAACAGGCGGAACAAAGCAAGGACCCCGACCGGCAAAAAAAAATGCAGACCTTTGTCGTCATCGGCGGCGGTCCCACCGGGGTGGAACTGGCTGGGGCGATCGGCGAGATGAGCCGCTACACCCTGACCCGCGACTTCCGCAATATCGATCCGGGGCTGACCCGCATCATTCTGGTTGAAGCGGGGCCAACCATCCTGCCGAGCTTCAGCAAACCCTTGCGCCGGCAGGCGGTTCACGACCTGGAGCGGCTGGGAGTGCAGGTCTGGATCAACAGCCGGGTGAGCCGGATCACAGCTGAGGAAGTCGAGGTGGGAGAGGAGCGAATCCGCGCAGCCACCGTACTCTGGGCGGCAGGAGTACGGGCACCGGCACTGAACGATAATCTCCCCGGCGAAAAAGATCGGATGGGCCGGATCAAGGTGGAGCCCGACCTGTCGCTGCCGGGATATCCCAACATTTTTGTCATCGGCGACCAGGCCCACGCCCTCGATCCGCAGGATCGCCCTCTGCCCGGCATCGCCCCCGTGGCCCTGCAGCAGGGGCGCTATCTCGGCCGGCTGCTGCGCGCCGAACTGCAGGGCAAGCCGCGTAAACCTTTCCGTTACTGGGATAAAGGGCAGATGGCTACCATCGGCAAAAGCCGGGCAGTGACGGAGACCCATGGATTGCGCCTGAGCGGCATGCTCGCCTGGTGGGCCTGGCTGGTGGTTCATATTTACTACCTGTCCGGCTTCCGGAACCGGATACTGGTCCTGTTCCAGTGGGCCTGGTCCTACCTCACCTACGCCCGCGGCGCGCGCCTTATTATCGGCAAGGAATGGCGCCGGTTTTCACCGAAACGCTGAGCCAATTTGGATTTTGTCCGGATATTTGGAACTGAGCTGGATCGACTCCCTTACTTCTTCAGCGTAGAGCGAAAACACGACAGCAAGACCGCCAAGGGCAAGAGACATTACAACTATCAGAACAAGTACACCCTCGATCACCGCTTTCAGCATCTCTCTCCTCCATCCGTAACCCATCGTTTCGGGTAATCCGGAAGTATCTTTCGCTCTTCAAAATTGTTAAGGGCGTCAGCTTTACACCAGGAAATCTTATCTTAAGTTGGGAGGTTACAACCTTGGCGATTCGGTGCGCTCTGCCAGCCATCCTAACACATTTGTTGTAGATAGCAAGAAAACTGCTGCACTCCACTCATCTTTAAAAATATCCCTTCTGAAGAAAAATAATACACTTCGCTGCATCCATTCAACGATCGGAAGCCGGAGATACTTGTCCCCACACCAAACCATTTTATTAAGCTATTGAATTTTGGTGGTTAATACAGTCTTCCACACGAGTGAGGAGAGCAAAAGTCGTTATCACTTAGACCGTAATTGCTATTTGGGGGGCGGCCTTTTTAACAATTATCTAATACTTTTCTGCAACCATACTGATATTATGAATAATTTTTCTAGACAAAAACACGAATGTAATGTTAGGTTTAGCGGACCACAAATTATCTGCAACCGGCACCCTTTAAATAATAGGAGCCATTTTTTTAATAAGGAGGTGAAACTTTAAAGCTGATACGAATCTTTGTTATATAGGAATTGTTCAGGCTGAAAGATACGAAAAATCGATGAGTTGCAATGAGCTGAGCACGGAATCGAGGCTAACCAGCTTCACAAACATTATTAAACCGTTTCCGGCCGATCCTCGTTAGTTTTTCAATTTTTCCTGATTTTAAGATTCCAAAACAAAGGAGGAGATCTGAATATGTTCCAGTCGCGCTCGCACTTGTTTCTTTTTTATTGATCCAGTCAATGTGCTTTTTCACAGAATAACCTTTGCCCATCTGGAGGATAGGAAAAAACATGGTTGATTTCACTCTCACTGCTTCTGCCATCGATACCTTGTTAAAAAGCATGGATGGCGCCTCGCAAGTTGAACAATATAAAGCCTACGCATCCATTATCACCCTGTCGCACGAAATAGAAAAATATTATAAAAGATTCGGCATCACAGATTGCTATGTAGACGAAAAATTATCAGAGTTGAGATATTATGCGGCTCATTCAGCAGGATTAATTACCGACGGCAAGAGTCAGGATCTCTATATTCGCTGGAGCAGTGGAGCCCTGAAGTCCATGATCTCGAGCCTCGAACTCCTCGGCTTCGAACAAAAATATCGCTGACGGGGGGCCACAGCCTTCTCAGAGAATCTGCACTCATAAACAATCAAGAAAACGGCATTTTCCGCTCGAAAGGAAAATGCCCTCACCTTGCATAGTTCCCTTAACTGCGAGAATCCGCTGCAAGGATTATAATTACAGATGATATAGATGATATGAGTTTCGTTTTTCTCAGATCAGACTGCATTTCTTTCCTCTGCTTCACTTTTCCTCATTCGCTTCCGACAATAAAAGCACCTTGAAACGATCGTGTAAAAAGTATAAAATTTCTTCAGGCATTCACCCATTCGTCTGCTCTCATCCGGCGACATCTGCGAGACACGGAAAAGTCTCATAATATTGATGACTTGCCGAATTAACCGTTTCTCTTTTATCATACTCGAAAATTTCATCAGGAGGTTCTATGAAAGGGCGTATTGTTGCATCTTTTCTCTCTCTGTTTTTTCTTTTTTCAAGCATTTGCTTGGCTGTTGCCTCATCGGAACCGGCACCCCTCCTGCCTGAAAGTCTTGCCGCAAGAACGGAAATGGCCGCAAGCCAAAAAACTCTTACTGTTTTCATGAAAGAAAAAGACCCAAATAAGGCAACAGAACAGCTTAACAAATCCAACGATGAATATGCCCGCAAAGGATGGACCGTTTTTAATATTCTGCCATATATTCATGAGGAAGATTTTCAAGGTTTTTTTGTTACCTACCAGAAAAACCTTATTATCGAGTAATGCGTTAACACAGCCTGTTGAGTATACGTATACGTTCACCACGAGAAGTTGCAGCGTGATAATTGACTACAGAGGTATCGATCATGACAATGAACAATGTGTTTCCCATCCTGTTTATATGTGTTCTTCTTTTTTCCGGTTGTGCAAAAACAACGCTTGATACGGAAATCAAAACAACTCCTCCAGGGGCAACGGTCACCATTGATGGCTTGAAATCATCACAGGTCACTCCTTTCAAGTACCCTTTTGATTTTACAACCAGCCAGGAATATAAGCTGCTGATCGCAAAAGAAGGCTTTTTCGAACAGGAATTTCTGGTCAACAGAAATCTCCCGTCCTTGGGAAAAAGGGAAATCTCCGTCAAACTCACCCCGAGTCCACTGTGGGAAGCGACCACAAGTTCTCCAGCTACCAACACCTGGGTTCAGATTCCGGTAGGGGCCGATCTCGATGCGCGAAATGCCTGGCAGATCATGATTGATGCGGTGATAAAACGCTCTTCAAATGTCAAAGAACTCAATTATGAATCGGGATACCTTCAAACAAAATATACCGTCAAGAAATTTGAAACACAGAACGGAGAGTTCCTGCTGCGCTGTCAGCTCATTGCCACCCTCGTTTCCTCCGAACCTTTAATGTATCGGATCAAAGATGTGGCCGAGTGGTCGGGCAACGGCGTACAGTGGCATCCTTACAACAGAATTTTTCATGAACATGCCGAGATGATAACAGAGATCCAGGATCGCCTCCGGAGCAACTGATCCAATGCCCCTTATCGAGAAGTGTTCAGGTGAAACGCGGCATTCTCGAAGAACTTGATCTGCTTTCCCAGAATGTGTGAGATACTCAATGGCCATCAGAAAAATAAGCGGTGCTTTTCTAACATTTGCCTTGGCATTCATCATCTTCACCACGTCATGTTACGCCGATTTCAAGAAGACAAAAATTGCAGTCCTTGATTTCGAGCTTCGCGGCGATTCCTTCACCACAAAAGACATGGGGGGTATTGTTGCCGAATGGTTTACCACAACCCTGGTTCAGGATGGCCGCTTCGAGGTTGTCGAACGGGCTTTGCTACGTAAGATTGTCGAAGAACAAAAGCTCGGAATGACAGGTCTGATCGATGAAAACAGTTCCGCCCAATTGGGAAAAATCCTTGGGGTCAAAACGATTATTTCCGGTTCGGTTCTCCAGTTTCAGGAGACAATCGAGGTTAACGCCAGGATCATCAATGTCAATACCGGTTCCATTGTTGCCGCCGAAAACATCCGCAGCAATACCAACGAGAACCTCAAAAAAGTCATAGAACTTCTGACGTCCAGGATAGTCAAGAATTTCCCTCTTACCGGCTATGTCGTAAAAAAACGAGGCGACTCTGTACTGATTGACCTGGGGGCCGACTCAGGGCTGCAACTCGGCCTGGAATTTATAGTCTTTAAGGAAGGGGAAGTAATTAAACACCCGAAAACAGGTGAAGTACTCGAGGTCGAACAGATCCACACGGGAAAAATCGAAATCGCGGAAATCGGCACCAACACTGCTACTGCGAAAATAATCGATGAAGAACCCGGACAGAAGATAGCCTATGGGCAGCTGGTTCAAAGTGTCCGTACATCTCAGGCGGTCATCGAGAAAAATGAACCTCAATCTTCAAGCCGGAGCAATACGGAGATTGCTTCCGAGCAACCCGATCCGAAAAATGCGCCTGAGGAAGGGCAACCGGCAGATTTGACCCAGGAGGAAGGTCCCGCCGGCGAAAGAGACAATCTGGCTTCCGGCGGGCAAGGACCGCCGTTTCTACCGCTCTCCACTGGAACGTACATGATGGGCAGCAAGAATTTTTCAGAGAAACCTGCTCATTATGTGAAAATCGAAAAACCGGTGCAGATGATGATGACCGAGGTCACTTTTGACGATTTTGAAAAATTTTGTCTCGAAACCGGATTTCCTTTCCCGGATGACTCACGATGGGGAAAGAAAGATCGCCCGGTGATCAACGTCAGCTGGCATGATGCTCAGGCATATGCCAAGTGGCTGACTGCACAGACGGGCATACTCTACAGACTACCCTTCGAGACCGAATGGGAGTGGGCTGCAGGTGCCGGTTCCGGGGCAAAATTTTCCTGGGGCAATTCCCTCATTCCCGACATGGCCAACTGTAACGGCTGTGGAATTATTGGCAAAACCCAGCAAACTTCGCCGGTAAGAAGTTTTAAAGCAAATACCTCCGGTTTTTATGATATGGCTGGAAATGTATGGGAGTGGGTACAAGACTGTTGGGTGGAAAATTATGTAAATGCACCTGGAGATCAGTCGCCCCGGGAATATTCGGGAAAATGCGGAAATTATACAATCCGCGGAGGAGGGTGGAATTCAAAAGAAAGACAGCTTACGGTCACATCCCGCCTCGGAGTATGGGCAGAAACAAAAAGTAATTATATAGGCTTCCGGCTGGTGAGAGACCAAAACAACCTCCTGCAGGATACATCCTCCGGAAAGGACACGATTCAACCGACAGTTGCGGAGAACAACAGCGCAAATAAGACTGAAATGACCTCAGGAGGACCAAAACTCCATTCGTCACCATCGGGAAATGACAAATAGTTGGTAACTCCTGCCCTGGCGACTCTAAAGAATCAAGACGTTTCTACAAACATTAACCTGAGGTGCAATCGTGAAGATTCCTCTTTATCTCGTATGCTTGATGTTTTTCTTTCAGTTGACGCCCGCGGCATTTGGCGGAAACTTAAGCCTTATAGAAAAAAGACTTATTGAACTCGATACGTTACATAAACAGGCGGTAAAAGAAGCCGGGGAACTACCGAAAGACGGTTCAGTCGAAATAGAAGCCAGGGTGAAACCGGGAGTCAATCCCAACGCAGGTTCAGGCATTGGCGAGAAACGGTTCGAATTCTCAAAGAAAAACATTCTGGCCATAGATGAAAAGCTTCCGTTCACGGTGCAGATCAGTTCCAGTCGCTCGCAACAGCAATGCTATCGCGTTGCCGCGATGCTGAGAAGAACCGGCTATCCGTCTTTTACTGCATCGATTACATTGAAGGATCAGGGGGTTTGGCACCGTATTTTTGTCGGATCCTTTGCCACAAGGGAAGAGGCGGAGCTTACCAGACAGAGTCTGGAAAAAGATGAGATTTCCGACGGCATGATCAGAAATATGCCATATGCCGTCCAGATAGGCAGCGCAGGAACTCTGGAGAGTTTTAAAACCCTGCGGGACAGGCTTGCAGAACTGCAACACATGCCATACACCAGTTATGTTCGAGAGACTGGGAGCAATCAACCGCTGACGCGTCTTCTCATTGGGGCCTTTGAGACGAAAGAGGATACCGCCAACCTGCTGACCACCCTCCGCCGGGAAGGACTGACGGCAATGGTGGTTGATCGCTAGCTCTCAGAATTGGCGGGAACCTTAAGAATCGCGCAGAGCCAGAGCCGGGTCCAGAGCAGCCGCCCTCCGGGCCGGGTGAAGTCCGAAGATAATCCCGGTCAGTATGGCCGAAAGTGGCGCGATTATGAGGCTGAATGTTGAAAAAACCACCTCCCAGCCGGCCACATTCTCAATCCCCAGAGCAAGCAGTACTCCGGCCAATGTTCCCCAAAGACCTCCCGACAGCGTCAGCAGGATCGAGTTCCAAAGATAGAGACTGATAATTCTCGCCCGCGATGCCCCGACCGCCATCCGTAAACCGATTTCTCTTGTCTGTTCCGAGATATTAGCCAGCATGACATTCATGACGCCAATTCCTCCGACCAGAAGGGAGAGGCCGGCAATCGCGCCCATGATAAATGAAAAAACCCTCTGGCTTTCCCAGGCTTCCCTGAGCAGGGTTACCGGCACGACGATATTGAAGTCATCGACGTTTCGATGGTTTCGGGCGAGTAATTGTTTTATTTGTTCGGCAATGGACAGTATCGCCCCTTCCTGTGTAACCTCCAGGGAAATGACCAGCCCATCCAGCAAAACTCGACCGGCGATGCTCTTTGCAAAAGGCATACTGGAGAGAGGCACAATAACCGTATTGTCAAAATCAAGGGCAGAGAGTCCGGTTCCTTCAGTGAGCAGGCGACCTCTCCTGGCGGCCAGGCCGACAACCGTCGAGGGATAATGGGCAAGCTGAATGGTTGAAAGGATATCGATCTGTAAAGCCGACGCGAGAGAACTGCCGATAACACAGGAATTGCCGCGGTAGGCAATATCGCCGTCATCTATCAACCGCCCCTGTTCAACAGTCAATTTTTCCGCACCGAACCATCCGGCATTGACACCCAGAACGGTAGCCGCCACAGTTTTATTTCCTGCCCTGACCAGGACATTATCCTTTCGGGCATAGGCTCCCACCTTCCCCCTTGTGCCAAGCCACTGCTCAAGCTGGACGCCATCCTCATGATTGAGTCCCTGGGACAAATTGATTGAGCTGTCGCTTCGCTGTGATCTCGATGGCAGGGCTTCCACCCGCAAGGTATTGATGCCCATGGAGCTTATCTTCCGGAACGCCACCAGTTTCGCCCCTTCGCTGATGGACAGCATGGCAATGAGCGCAGTTACGCCAATGCCGATGCCAAGACTGCTCAAGAGAGATCGCAGCGGCCGCCTGCAGAGATTTTTCCAGGCATCGTTGATGTCAAGCAGCAGTGGTTGCGATAACATGGCCGATCAGGTGTGAGAATGATTTTTTTCCAGCCGAATGACCCGACTGCCATACCGGACTGCTTCCGGGTCATGACTTACCATGACGACTGCACAACCCTGCCGGGTCTGCTCCTGCAAAAGAACAAGAATCCTCTCGGAGTTATCTGCATCGAGACTGCCGGTAGGTTCATCGGCGAAAATAACCTTCGGCCTCCGCACCAGAGCCCGGGCAAAGACCACCCGCTGCATTTCTCCTCCCGACAGAGTATCGGGGAATCGACCGGCCATATCGGCCATGCCGATGTACTCGAGAAGTTCCCGGCAACGATCCTGTATCTCGTTCTGCGCAATCGGAGTACCGTAATGAAAAGGCAGGGAGACATTTTCAGCTACAGTTCTGTCGGTAAGAAGATGCGGAGTTTGGAACATAAAGCCGAAGGAGATATTCCTCAACATGGCTACCTGACTGTCATTCATCGCCGCAAGTCTTCTGCCGTTATAGCGCACGTCGCCCTGGGACGGTCGGTCCAGGCCTCCCAGGAGATTGAGCAGCGTCGACTTGCCGGCCCCGGACGGCCCGGTAATCACCAGGAACTCTCCTGATCGAACAGCCACGGAAACTTCTTGCAAGGCAAAGCTCCTGTTCTTCCCGGAGTGAAAAAATCTGCTCACCTTCTGTGCTTCCAGCAACACGGTCAACACTTACTGTCCCTCGACATACACCATGTCCCCTGCTGCAATTCCATCCAGGATTTCAGTCCACAACTGACCTCGCGCGCCAACGGCGACCGGCACGTCATGCGAGGTATCCTGATGCTTCCGCCGAACCATCGGCTGGGTGCCGTGGTAAAATATCGCACTATGAGGTACCGCGACGGCATCCAAGACTTCCCGGTAGACAATTCTGGTGGTGACGGACATTCCCACATGAATTGCATCGGTATCTCCCACGAGGCGGATACGCGCATAGAATCTTCTGATATTTCCGTCATTTTCATCTTCTTTCGCCAAGGAAGCCACCGATTCGACGGCACCGGCAAAGACTCTGCCGGGGAATGCATCGACCTCAATCTCCGCTTGCATTCCTGCGGCTACTTTGGCGACATCGACCTCCCTCACATGGATCTCGGCAATCAGGGCACTCGTATCGGGCACCTCGAGAAAAGTCTGGCCGACCCAGACGGAGTCGCCGATCTGAATTTTTCTTCGGCCATTTTCCCTGGGAAGTTCCGGGTATAGGAGTATACCATCGGTCGGCGACAGGACGTCGCAATTGATAATTTCATTTTTAGCATGATTGAGAGCCGCAAGCTTGCTTTCTCCATTGCGTCGACTCTTCTCCACCTCCGCCTCTCGATTCTGAATAAGAAGCTCCGCCGTCCGTTTGACTCTCTCGAGATTACTCTCCGCGCCGTTGACCAGCAGCTGCGCTTCCCGCTGCATCTGCGGCCAGGTATACGAGTTGAAATTGTCAAGCTCTGCTCGAGCTACTGTCAATTGTTCCGTAGCGGTTGACACTTTATCCACCGCTTTATCCCTTTCTCTCTGGCTGACATGGCCTTTTTCCAACAGGACATCAAGATCCTCCAGCTCGCTCCGGGCCAAATCAAGAGTCCTTTCCTCCTGATGCAGTTGCTGCTCCAGCGTTTTTCTCTTCAGCGGTCCGGCTCCGTTGAAAATATTATCGGCCTGGATCCGGTCAATCTCGACCTTTCTGGTGGCCTCTTCCAGCTTCCCTTCCTCTTCCTCTTTTTGCAGTGAAAGCATTTTTTCTGCCGCCATGAAAGTCGCTTTTGCATCGGCGAACGCTTGTTCGGCTTTCTGCAGAGTATCGAGAAAAGGTTTTGTATCAAAACGGGCGACTATCATATCTTTCTTTACTACCGTACCCTCTTTTACCAACCAGACGATTTTCGCCTGATTACTGGAAATCTGCGAGTTTATCGGCGAAATGCCGGCCGGACTGATCACCCCCCGCTCGATAACCTGCAGGGAAAACGATCGTCTTTCAACTGTGATAAGCCGGGAAAGCTGTTTCACGCCGGCCCCGGCGTCAAACAGATATTGCCAGGCAAACCAAGCAGATACAAGCAGGACAATAATTCCTGCAAAAAGAGTCTTGTACGTTGTAATTCTAGTTGGAGCCATAGATTGTCCCACGAGATTCAGGATTTGCGGGAATATCAGTCGTCAAGAGACATTTCCACCCATTGTCTATCCAGGACACCAAGATTGTACGCAAACGTGACAGCCGCTATATTGTAGGCTGTAAGCGACCTGGAAATATTTACCTCGGCATCGGAAAACGCTGTTTCCGCGTCGAGCACCTCTAAATTATCGGAAAGCCCCTTTTCATAACGGATCTTGGCCAGATCGAGGGCCATCTCCGCCTGCTGAAGACGTCTCCTGCTGATCTGGTTATTTCTGTCCTCTGAAAGCAAGTCCTGAAAGGCCTCTCTCGCCTCCCTTGTTATTCTTCTCTGCAGAGCCTCTTTGCCGCGCTGCAATTTCGCTTTCTCGATCTTTTTCCTCAGCAGGACGTTCATTTCATTGAAGCTGTCAAAAGATGACATCATCTCCAGCTGAACAGCCCAGTTGGTTTGATCAAGGGAAAGTGCATCTTCAGAGGAATTCCCCTCGCCTCTTTGTTCCAGGACAAAACTCAGGCCGATATCGGGGGCAAGATCCTGTTTCGCCTTAAACGTCTCAAGTTCGTTTATCTCGACACTTACGCGATGTGCCTGCCAGTCCAGCCGGGTGAGAAGAAGCTCTTCTTCCCAGGCTTCGGGAATGACCGGAACCATTTTTTCGATGGTTTCTGCAACACGCAATACTGCATCGTCAGATACCCTTGCCATCTCCCGTAATGCATCTTCCCCCCTCTGCTTTTGCCGCAGCTGGCTTTCCTGAGCACTTTCGGCATCAAGAACCGCCAGTTCGGCTCTGTATACATCGGCTTTGGAAACGAGGCCTACCGATTGCCGCGATACTGCAGAATTGAGATGCTCCTTATTTCTCTCAAAAGATCTCTCCGCCTTTGCCAGTAACTGTTCGGCAAGGACAAGGTCGTAATACTTTTTTACTGTACTTAAGATAAGTGTCTGTCTTGCCCGCTCGGTCTTGATTTCCTCTTCCTTGGCACGCAACTCGGCAGCATTGAGGTCGTTGAGGTTATATTTTGTCCCCCAGCGTCGGAAGAGCCCCTGTGATATTCGCACATAAGCTTTGGCATTGGTCGAATTTTCCACAGCATAGCCGGTACTGTCATCAATCCTATTGCCGACCATACCGTAAGATACCGAACTGCCAAGACTTGTCTCTTTTCGAAACTCCAATCCGATTTGTTGTGAACCGGTCCCTTGTCTGACACCGAAGCTTGTCAACGGTACAAGCCTTGTATCAAAACGATGTTCGGCGCTGTTAATTTCCATCCTGCTGAGCAGGAGGTTGTCCCGCAAATCATGCGCTGCGTCACTTTCTGAAAGCGTCAAATCGATAGCTTGCAACAGGCTCCAGCTGCCCATTGCATCGACCGATCGAAATGGCAGCGCAAGAAAGAAGCACAGCAGAGGAAAGACAAAGAAATGTTTTGACCAAGCCACGTTATGCAATGAATGGATAGTTAATCTTTAAAGAAAAGGAGATGAAGGATCACCTGCCTCAGGAATTTTGCCGTCTGAAAAATGTTTCCTTTCACCACGTTCGATGGCCAATCATAAAGAACGGGATGCGGACTTTTGCCTCCGAAGACCGGTAAAACACCGGTACCATACCATACCCTTCCTATTTATCAATTCGATCTTCAGGTCCTTGACAGCTTCTGGTCCTAAATGATAGTCTTATCAAGCAGGTACTGGTTTGGATCGCATATCACTCAATGTATCCCCGCCTGCAATTCTGCATCCGTCACCAGAATAAGCGGCATTATATTTTGCGGCATGTGACTTCACTTCCCGCAAGAAGCAATACCGCACATTTACCTTTTACGGAGAACGACAACAATGAAAGCATCCTCTCTTCACGCATTCTTTGTCTCAGCCGGCTTGATTTTTCTCATCGCAACATCAACTCCGGCCGGGCAATCTCTCAGCCCTGTGCAATTTGAGCAGCGAATGGTTGTTGTCGAAGATCTCGCAGCTGAATTTCACACAAGCAGCGGCACAGTGATAGTGACGGCAAAGATAAAAAATGTTTCCCAATCGATGATCAGGGGATATGCGACTATTTACCTGTTATCTGCCGAGGGCAAAAAAATCCACGCATATCAGGAAGAGGTCAACGGTGGAGAGGTTTTTGCCCATGGAACAACAGTCGACCTCAAAGCAACATCAAAAATAAGCGATATAAACAAATTAGCTTCCATAAGTGTCGACTTTACGAAGAGCTAAGCCGATCAAGGCTAAAAGGGCTCGATTGTCAGGTAATCATGCCGATTGAAAAAAGAGGATGTAACGGCTCATTCGCTGTAGACGACCAATACGGGAGAGTTGCTTAAGGGGACTTGCGGTTTCATTGAAAGAAAACACCGGGAGCGCCTCTATTCTGCGCACTCCGGATGAGAACGGGATAATGATTACAACAGCAGAGAGAACAATGCAGGGAAAATCATTTCAGCTTAATCTTCAGGTGTAAACTCGCTTACATCCTGGGCGTCCACCTCTACGATCTGCGGCTGCCCCTTATAGAGTATTTCACTCGCATCGCTTCCCATGCCGGTTAATCTTTCCGAAACATTGATACGAGCCACCGTGGCATCGCTTGCCTTGATGTCAACTTTTCCTGCCTTGAATTCAGAGGCATCTATTTCGGCTGTATCCTGAACATTCAGGGTAAACGAATCGACGGCCCCGGAGATTTTCATGATGCTTGTCCCACGAAGTTCGACCGACAATTTGTCATCCTCAAATGAATTACAGTCAACAACCATTTCGCTGCTGCCGTCGGCAGTTATCGATCCGATTTCTTTCTGGACAATATCAATTACGAAGGAGGCTTGGGTACAATAGGATTCGCTGGTCGAAAGATGCAACGTGTTGTCTTCAACCACGGTGGTAATCAAGGAATAAAGATTTTTATCGGCGGTTACGGATACCTCGGATTTTTGTCCGCAACGGACGTTGACAGTAAAAATCCCGTCAATAACGAGATGTTTAAACTGCTCCAGCTCGCGCCGTTCTTTAATAATATCACCATCGCCCTGGCGACAATTACCTCCGACAATCCTGCCGGTGTTCACTTGATTATTCACTCCGATATTTATCTCTGTTGCACCAAGCAGGAAAATCAGAACCAAGACGGCAAAGACACTTTTTATCCCGATATTCATTCTGGATGCCTTCCTTCTCATTGTATGGAAATGAACGGTTTCTTGAGATCGTTTTTGACCGCCTTGCTCTCCGGCACATCACCGTAAGTCCTTATATACACCGTTCGGGTCTCGCCCGAAACCGTGTCCAGGACAAACGCTCCCACCACTCCGCTCTTGTTGTCGAGCTGAGTGGCCCATGAAGAAATCGCGTATCTGCCGAAGTTCAGGGTAGTGGTGTTCTGGTACTCCGTAGAAGCACCAAGAGTAAAGAACACAAAGGCCAGACTGAGCATCCCGAGAAAAAAATAGAGAAACCTTTCCCGCCACATTTTTTTTGCATTATCCATAAGTAAACCAGAGCAACAGTGAAAGAAAGGATGGATGGAACCCGATGGACTCCATCCGACCACAAGAAGAATCAGCTATTACATCTGCTTGTTTGCTTCTTCAGACACCTGAGGGTTTTCTGCCGTTACCTGTTTTTTGGCTTCGGAAAAGTCATCGACAGAGGCTCCATGACCTTCAACCTCGACAAATTCATCGGCTCCGGGAATCGTTGCACCTAAGAGCTCCTCGATATCCTTTACATTCACCCTGAATTTTACATAGGCATTGCCTTCTTCATCCCATCCATAATCGACGAGGTCGGCGAGATAAGTGGTCGCCATAACTTTGACTTTCACCACATCCGAAGTCAACAGATAGTTCTCTACAGTTGTCTGGCTCTCAAGAGTAAAACCCACCACCGTCTTTACGAGATTTTTATACCCGTCCAATTCCGCGGCCCGCAAGGCTTTAATGGGACCGGCATTGGCCGGCGTTGAGGTGGCAAAGGCTACTCTTTTAAAGGTCTTGCCTTTGAGGCTCAGGACCTGTCCATCTATATTGGTGATCTCATCGAGACTGATTGAAGCGGTAGCCTGCGCGATATCCTTTTCGGCATCGTATACCACTTCATCAATCTTGATACCCTGAATATCGGCGCTCGTTTTAGATTCGGTTTTTCCGACAAAACTGGCTGCAATCATATCGACCACTTCCTCGCTCGATCGAATCTTCAGACCATACACCGACTCGACAATGGCACGCTCGGCAAGCACCCTGGCAGCCCGGGTCGACATGATTTTCTTGTTCCCTGCCCAGGCGACGGTAACGCTTCCAACTATTGCAATCAACAGCACCACAAAAGCCCTATTCTTTGACAACATGGCTGTCTACTCCTTTAAATTCCTTTATTAAGTTACCAGCTCAATGAATCAGAGCTTTCTTACCATTCGTCAGGCGAAAGTTGCCGCCCGAATTTTTTGGGCTTTTCGGCCGGCGCAGCCTTTCTCTGAATCACAGGTGCAGGAGCAGCCTGCACTGCCTGTTGTGCCTGTACGACCTCCTGAACGGGAGCCGCAGCCTGAACCGGCTCTTCTCCGGTTTCGACAACGGCAATGGCTTCAGATACCTGTTCCTGAACCACAGGTGCTGCTTCGACCGGAGGTGCGGATCTTTTCTGCGTCTGGGCAGCCTGCTGCTCTTCAATCTCCTGAGCTTGCATCTGCTGGGCAAAATAATCGTTGATTTTCATTCTTCTTCCGAGCACTTCACGAGAAACAGGGATGGTCAGATATAATTTCGAAAACACTGCCTCACTGATCCCGTTCTCATCTCCGGCAAAAGATGGGTCAAAGCTCTGCAGCGCCGCCATGGTTTTGCTGTCCAGTCTGTTGTTAATGACGACATCGAATCCATGCAGTATCAGCCATTGCTGGGCGGCACCGATTCGATCCGCCCGCTCCATTCTATAATAGATGGTCGAAACCGCATCGAGAACGACCTTGTCCGGATTGACGTCGTCTCCCAGCAAGCGCCAGTACGGCAAGGTCAGATACTTGCCGATCATCTGGATCATACTTACCTGCACCAAAACCCTTACAGCTTCATGGCGACCTTGAACCTTTTTAATGGAACCTTGCAGACCGAAAGTGGGCCCGAACAGTGTTATCCCCACCTCTTCCTCACGCAGTCCTTTATAGACCTCCATACTGTTGGTGGTGGTCATTCTCGGAACTCCGGCCAGCGTCTGAAAATCCTTCAGATTGAAATCCAGTGTTATTCTAGCCTTGCCGGTTTTCGAGGTGTCCCCGTAGCTTACACCTGCCGTTTCGGAGGGAAACCATTTAGGTGCGCCGGTAAACTCTGCTTCGACATCCAGGCTGGTGCCCTCTCCACGCGTTTCAAGGCCGCGATCGAATTCAGTAATACCACCGGTAATAACCACGTCGGGAATCGTTTTGTTATCGAAACTGCTGTATCCGGAAACCATCTGGTTCTGGATGTAAGCTGGATTGTATTCGATAAAAATTATATTTCCGCCGATGTTATTGAGAGTGCTCTTCATTATCTCGGTAATGTTGCGTTGAATCTCCCCACCGGTCGTAATTGAAGTGCCCGTCTCATCGGCAATATCCTGACTCTGCACCTTCATGAGTCCCGTGTCATAAATCTGCGACATCAAGCCAAGGTCAATGAGCGCCTGGGAGTAGGATGTCACCTTTTCCACCGGCGCACTCTTTTCCAACTCGATATTGACATTCTTGGGATTCATTTCACCACAGGAGGATAAAAGAACAAGAGCCAGGCCCAACAGCAAGCAGTTGACGACAGTTTTGGTTTTCCCACCAGCCAACTGGCAAGCGATCACAGTTTTGTTGAGTCTCATAATCTAGTTATCCAATAAGTTGTTGATTAGCGATAAACACAATATGCTTGCCCTCAGTCAGCTATATTGGTCTTCGGGCCTTTGCTCTGATCTATGATATAGATATCTCCCTTTACCTTGCTTCCAGCACCTAAAACTACACTGTTCATATTCGCGTCGCCGGAATTGGAACCGACTTTATCCTTATCGCCTTTTTTTGTCATTGCTTTGCTTTTGGCATTCATGACGATAAACTTGATGTTTTGATCCGGTTTTCCCATCTCATCGTACTTTGCTATCCCGTCGTCGTCAAATTTGGAAATACCGTCATCCAAATCATCGCCAAAAGCCATGCCCGACAAGAAGATCAAGGAGAGAGATAAGAGAAGGCACAGAGTGTTTCCAGTTTTCATTTTGCGTCTCTCGTTAAGTAAGAAGAAGATGTTTTTTATATAAAACGGATTCCAATCTACCGGTTCATACCAGAGACCTCTTCATCCAGCTATTACTTTTGCTGAAAAAGCGAAGAGGTCCTCCTGATCGGCTGTTCTTCTTCAATTATTGTACTTGAACCGAGCCCATGCTCGCCTCGTTGCCTTTGCCGATAGCAATGTTTGCGGCCTGTTTGACATCGGAGGTATTGGTGATGACACCAGTCTTGCCGACTACTCCCCCTTTAATATTCACAGAGCCCATATTGGCGGTATTATTTTCACCGATTGCAATATTGGCAGCCTGCTTGACAGTGGATTTATTGGATACTTTCCCGTCGATCTTGGCATTGGTCAGATTGACGGAACCCATATTAGCGGTGTTACCTTTACCGATGGCGATGTTTGCAGCCTGCTCTACCGTCGATTTGTTGGTTACAACGCCGGTTTTGCCGATTTGGCCACCCTTCATGTTTACAGAACCCATGCTGGCGGTATTATTTTCGCCAATAGCAATATTGGCAGCCTGCTTGACCGACGAGGTGTTGGTCAATTTGCCGTCAACCTTGGCGTTCTGCATATTGATCGAACCCATGTTGGCGGTATTGCCTTTACCGATGGCAATATTGGCAGCCTGCTCTACCGTCGATTTATTGGTCACCACACCGGTTTTACCGATCGTACCACCGCTCATGTTAACTGAACCCATATTGGCTTTGTTGTTCTCGCCGATGGCAATATTCGCAGCCTGCTTAACAGTCGAGGTATTGGTCAGTTTCCCATCAACCTTGGCGTTCTTCATATTGACGGAACCCATATTGGCCTCGTTACCTTTACCGATGGCAATATTGGCTGCCTGCTTGACATCAGATTTATTGGTAACCACACCGGTCTTGCCAATCGAACCACCCGTCATGCTAACCGAACCCATGTTGGCTTTATTGTTCTCGCCGATGGCAATGTTGGCAGCCTGCTCAACCTTGGAATCGTTGGTCAATTTCCCGTCGACCTTGGCATTCTTCATGCTCAGCGAACCCATATTGGCCTCGTTGCCTTTGCCGATGGCGATATTAGCTGCCTGCTTGACAGTTGATTTGTTGGTAACCACACCGGTTTTGCCTACGGTGGAATTCTTGATATCCACAGATCCCACACTCGCTTTGTTGTTTTCACCGATTGCGATATTGGCGGCTTGCTCAACTTTACTTGTATTGCTCACCTTACCGTCAATCTTCGATGCCGCCCACCCAGTAGAAATACTCATCGCTACAACCAGACCCAATGCGCTTGCCAACAATTTCTTTTTCATGACGTTGCCCTCTTTGATGTTTGTTGTTGTGGTAAATAAAACCTATCCTTTCATATAAACAGTGTCATTTGTCCGAAGCGTTTCCTCCTGGTCGCAATGGTGAAATTCTGCCAAAATTACAGGCATTGCTACATCTTAGCTGTAACTCCTTCAATATACAAATCCACATTCGCCCATGTGGACTTTGCTGATATTGACAGTTCTCAAAAATGCATTCGAGCGACTGCCAAAGACTCAAGCAAGAAACCTGCTCCTACTATTGCATTACGGATACGACTACGCTCTAGGAGGCTGTCCGAGAATGCCCTTTCCCCCCATATCTTCGTTAAACTCGAAAAAATTCCTCGGGATATTAAGTATATGCCTCCGGAAATTTTTTCGAGTTTGCCTCGATCTGAGAGAAAATTGCTATTCTCGGACAACCTCCTAGGTGTAAGGTACTAAACACACGCTGCCCATCTCTCCATTGACAACGTCCCGAGTGACCGATAAATGTATTATAGCATCATTTGCTTTGCTCTTTTCAAGAACAATCGACAGCTGTACATCTTCTATGGTATTGTCAGTGGCTGTATTGACAGTATTTCGAGCAGTTGCGGTATTTGCCGAAGCTCCTTTACGCACTGACTGAATAACGGTGAAACCTGGTATTTTCCTGACCACGCCCCAATGAAGATCAGTTAGTATGTTTTTTTTTGGAATGAGACGTGTCTCCTTATCTTTTTCCGTCGCAGCACTGACATCCTGCTCAAATTGCGCAGGAACGTCGATTACCGTCTTTTTGATGTGGTTTTCGGATGAAGAACGGGAGAGGAAACAAAAGAGTACCAGCAAGAGAATGCCGTATATTCCAGGTTTGTCTGCTTTATGCTCTTTGTAAAAAGATACCAGCATCACAATCACCAAACCTTAGAGCATTCTCTGTGGATAGGGGATTCTTCCTAATCTTTCAGACTTAGTCTGATAGGCATAATAATAAAGCATCCCATCTTCTACTTCAAGGCACGACAAAAAAAAACCAACTCAAAACGCTACAAAAAATTTTCCAAACTGCCGACAAGGAATTCGATACTCTGATATACTCGAACAGAGGCGCCGGCCTTTGGTATTTACATATTTTTATATTTAACGAATGAGCTGCAAACGATCCGATGAGAAACACAAGATATTCAACCTCTGATTCTCCCTCCCAATTCACCAGGTAACCTGCAATGAAACAACTTTCGGTGTTTGAAGGGACACTCCACCCCCCTACGGAAATTCCATTGGCAGAAAAAGTAAGGCCACTGGCGATAAACGATATTAAAGGTCAGGCTAATCTTTTTGCACCTTCTTCGGCACTCGCCAAAATGATCGAACGGGACGATTACAGCGCGTTCATCCTCTGGGGACCGCCAGGCACTGGTAAAACCACCATAGCGAGACTCATAGAAAAGCAAACCAGGCATACTTTCCGTTCCTGCAGTGCAGTGCTCGGGAAAATCGGTGAAGTAAAAGAATTGATGGAACGGGCAAGATTCGCTCACCTCAACGAAAACCGAAAGACTCTCGTTTTTATCGATGAAATACACCGATTCAACAAATCACAACAGGATGCTTTCCTGCCCTATGTTGAATCGGGAGCAGTTGTCCTCATTGGTGCCACCACAGAGAACCCGTCTTTTGAGATTATCCCCGCGCTCTTGTCCAGATGTCATGTCTTTGTCCTGGAACCTCTGGCGGATTCGGATATCTATGATATTCTTAGCAGGGCCATGCCGATCATTCCCAAGAAGCTGGCGATCGAGACCGAGGCGCTGCAATTGCTCGCCCGCAAAGCCGGCGGCGACGCCAGGAAGGCTCTGAACAACCTTGAACTGGTCTCCCGACATGCAGAAGCCGGTGATACTATCTCTGTTGATTTTCTGGCCGAAGCGCTCAACACCCGCTCTTTTTTTTACGATAAACAGGGAGAAGAACACTATAATCTTATCTCGGCCTTTCAAAAATCCATCCGCGGCAGCGATCCCCAGGCAGCATTATACTGGCTTGCGAGAATGCTGGAAGGGGGAGAGGATCTTCTGTACATCTCCAGAAGACTGGTGCGAATGGCTTCCGAAGATATCGGTCTGGCCGACCCACAGGCACTGGTCCAGGCCATGGCAGTGAAAGATGCCGTCCATTTTCTCGGCATGCCCGAGGCCGGTGTCGCGCTCAGCCAGGCCACGGTCTATCTCGCCACTGCCCCCAAAAGCAATTCTCTTGAAAAAGCGTATGACCAGGCCAGGGCGGATGCCTGCAGAACCAGCCATTTCAAGGTTCCGCCGGCCATACGCAATGCTCCCACCCAGATGATGAACGAATTCGGGTACGGCAAAGGATACCGGTATTCCCACGACTTCGACAATCACTACAGTTACCAGAAGTTTTTTCCTGAACATATGGAAGAAAAAACCTACTACACGCCGTCGCAATTCGGCTTTGAAAAAGAGATCAAAAAGAGACTTGACTGGTGGGAGGCTCTCAAGGGTCAACAACTGAGAGAAGAAAAAAAGAACGAATAGCTTCGACCTCATTTTGAATGGATGAGGTGACTGTTTAAAATAATAATAGTTCCGGTCTGCTCATTTGCCTTCGGCTGTCTTTTATGGTACAAGCGGGCAATGCTTTCTGGGTACATTCTCCACAGCTCTTCAATCCTTCACGCCGAAAACGATGAGTTCAATCTACGAAAAAATAACGTATGCCTTCGACCCGCTGCATCACCGCTGGGAGCATGAAAAAATGCACCGGAAAATTTCCATTGCCCTGGTGCTTTTTTTTCTTCTCAGCCTCGTCTGCATAGAACTGAATCGCCAGAATCTGCTGCCCGGCCCCCTGGAGTCGTTTATCCCCAGAAACCATTTTTTTGCAGTTCACGCGGCTTTTACGGTTGTTCTTATTCTCGAGGTGATCAGTCTGGTCTTTACCATTCCCTGTTCTTTCAGCCGGTCGGTCGGCAAGCAGTTTGAGATACTTTCTCTCATCCTTATGCGAAATGCCTTCAAGGAGCTCTCCGATTTCCCGGAACCCATAACATTCACCGGCAACGAGCAAGCGGTGCTGCACATCCTTTCCGACGGTTTTGGCGCATTGCTCATTTTTGCCGCACTCGGCTGCTATTATCTGGTGCAGGCACGCACCGCCTCGGATGAAAAAATGCAGCCGACCGATCTCTACAGCTTTGTCGCCGCAAAAAAAGGAATTGCCCTCGTTCTCCTGCTGGTTTTTATTTTTATGGGACTGCACAGCGCCGTCGCGACTGTCATGGGTATACCGCATCCGGACGTTTTACATGGCTTTTACACGATCCTGATCCTGACGGACATCCTGATTGTTCTTATTTCCCAGTGTTTTCAACCGTCTTTTTATGCAGTCTTCCGTAATTCAGGGTATGCGCTGTCGACCCTGATTATCCGTCTCGCTCTTGCTGCGCCGCCCTTTTTCAATGTTCTCCTCGGCCTGGCTGCAGCACTCATTGCCATCTCACTGACCTATGTCAGCAGAACCCTGTTTGCGAAAAAGACAACGACCAAGTAAAAAGAAACGTTACGACCAGATACCGGCGATAGCCGATGTACACTTGGGGCATCTGCCATTGCTCAACCGATTTGCGGAGACGCGAAAGCCTTGGCGTACGAGAAGCACCTGTCCACAATTCGGGCAACAGGTATCCTCACCCCCAGAACCTGGTCTATTGCCGGCATAGACATAGTGCAGCCCATGATCCAGACCGATTTGCCTCGCTCTTCTGAGGGTATCTTCACCGGTAGGTGGCGGCGCAGCAGTTCCGGTCATCTTGTAAGTGGGGTAATAGCCCGTGACATGCCATGGGATGGATTTGTCGATCCCGGCCAAAAAAGCAGCAATCTGCATCAATTCCCGATCGGAATCATTCATTCCGGGAATGATTAAAGTGGTCACCTCCACCCAGACTCCCAGTTCTCTGAAGCGGACAATGCTGTCAAGGACCGGCTGCAGCCTGGCGCCGCAAACCTTTTTATAGAACAAGTCGGTAAAGGCTTTAAGATCGATATTGATTGCCGTCAACACCGGAGCAAGCTCTCTTGTCACCGCCTCCGTCATATACCCATTGGAAACGAAGATATTTTTCAAGCCGCTGTCAACCGCCGCCAGACAACAGTCGAGGGCAAATTCGTAAAAAATGGTAGGCTCGACATAGGTGTAGCTGATCGACCGGCAGCCGCTTTCGCGTGCCAACCCGATAATATCTTCAGGCTTTCTGAAGATGCCGGAGGACTCCACATCCATTTCTCGGGAGACTTGTGAGATAGATGCATTCTGACAGTGCAGACAGCGAAAATTGCATCCATAGGTGGCGATTGAATAGGACAGACTCCCCGGCAAAACGTGGAAGAGAGGCTTTTTCTCTATCGGATCGATGTGTTCAGCGATCACCCGACCATAAACAAGGCTTACCAGCCGATCGCCTCGGCGAACGCGTACCCCGCACAGCCCCCTTTTTCCTTCGTGGAGTTTACAGCCATGGGCGCAAATTTGACACTTCAGGGTGCCGTCGTCCAAAGGCAAGCACATCAACGCCCTTTGTCCTCCAGCGTGAGGGGGAGTACCAGCCATAATTCCTGATCCGGTTAAAACAGAATTTCTTTGTACTATCTTGAACTGTACTTAGCACAGTATATCATGCCATGTCCTTTTCAAGTCCAACTCAGAAAATTCATTTCGGCACTTAAAAAAATCCCCTGGAAGATCAGCTTCTGCGAGATATGAGCATTGTGAGAAACCTCAAGCAACTCATTAACGATGGCTTTCTTCGAGCCTCCAGCGAGTAGTTTCCGGCGCAAAGGAAAATCTGGTTTCGTCCCCCGAAAACCACCTTTCTCTGCAGATTATTGGCCCTGCTGATAATTCCTTCCATGTGCCATTTTTTCATTGGTCCCCCCGTAAAAGACTGTCTTTACCGACCAACTCCTCTTTTCTTTTTTAGTTTTCCAGAAAACGAAACCTATCACAAACAAAGGGTATTGTCAACTCATGGAAATGGCAATTACTTTCATAAATGCGGGGATAGCAGATAAAACGCTCTTCAATGGAATGAACTATCGGCAGAACCAACCTGACAAAAACATAGCCTTGCAGTATCAACCACGACGCCATTCCTTTCCCTGCAAAAGGTAATGGGGACGAAAGTTTGCCTTATAGCTCATTGCCGGGACTGAGTGTATATAATATCCAAGATAAAGAAATTCAATTTCCCATTCACGGCATAAATCAACCAGGCAGAGAATATTGTACGTGCCGAGACTGCGATGCGTTTCATCGGGATCGAAATAAAAATACACTGCATTCATCCAATTATAGCCAATATCGATAATCGAGGTCCCTACAAGGCGATCTTCAACCCGATACTGCAGCTGGACGCTGTTCACCACCGAGTTGAGAAAAAAATCCCGATAATATCCCTGAGCAGTTATGTTCTCGCGGGGATATCTCAGCCGGAGAAACTTCCCGCAAACCTCCAGGTCTTCCTCCGTAACCTTCAGCGGCAGGAGTGACGTTGTCACATCTTTATTTTTAACCCACGCCCGCTTCTGATTGCGGTTCGGACGAAACTCCTCGGGATGCAAACGAATGGGTATACAGGCAGAACAGGCCAGGCACGCCATATTATACAGACAATTGCCATTTCGCCGGTAGCCGGCGGCAAGAAACAGTTCCATTGCCCGTTCGCTGAGAGGACCAAACGTCGCCTGATGAAAGGTTGAAACATAGGGCAACCCATACGGGCATTCTATGTCGATATTGACGAAGAGATGCTCCACCCGCATGAGCAGCGACGAGAATTCCCTGCGGCATTGCTCGTCGTAGGACAGTTTCATGGTTCTACTCATCGCATATCAACCGATCCCTGTGAAAATTTGCTGGAATAAGTCGGCTCCGGGTACTCATGGAGTCCCCTGAAAAAATATGTACCGATCCGCCAAGTGCAAGGATTTTTTCTGGTTCATCCGACTTAAGCGTACTTTTCGCTATCGCCATCGTTATCGCTATCGCTATCGCTATCGAATTTTTTCATTCGGGGCGTTCCCGTCGACTGCATTTTCCCCGCAGGCTTATACTCTTGTTCCAGGTCTCTTTCCCTTGAATTTTACATACCATCCTGCACGGTGAGCCATTCGCTTGCAGAAGAACGCTTTCCGAGCGTATTCCGTCACATTTCAAAACAAACGGCTCATCAAGCCGAACCTGCCGGACAAATGGCCCCTGTTCGACAACCGGCTGTTTTTCAAGCCACCGCCAATCGAGAAAATCCGAGCACCGTCGGCCTTGTCCCGGTGCTTCATTCTCGTTGAGTGTCAGATAGGGAATCCCCAGGGAAGTGATGTTCTGAAAAAAATGGGTCCCCTGCGAAGGGTCGGCCCTGATCTTGTGATTCCTCACCTCGACAATTGCCGCAACCCCGGAAATATCGGCCCATTGAACTGGAATTCCGAGCCAGGGATCAGCCGATCCCCATCTCCCGGGGCCGATGAGGAGAAACGGCCTCTTTTCCCGCCGCAGCCTGCGATTTATCGCCCCGATCTCCCCCGCCACCTCTCGTGTTTTCGCCGGATTGAATGTTTCGGGGAAGACATAGACGATATCGGTAATGTTCGTATACGCGCCATGGCCAAGAGATTGACCGACATAGCAGAACGCCTGCCCGATCTCGTGGTCACAGATCTGGACATCGATCATTTCCCCGCCGGTTACCATCGGCCGTATCTGGAGAAAATAGAAAACCGATCTGGCCGGCTCCCGGTCGAGATGAAGGGCAAATTCGATCTCCACCTCCCCCCCCATTCCTTCCTTGCCTATCTCCAGGAGTTCCGAGAGAATCTCGGCAAGCGGATAGCTCGAATATTTCAGGACAGAGGCAAACGTCATGACTTTCTGCCCGGGCAGGCAGGCATCGCGAACCCGGTCCTCTTCGGCGATATAGGTTGACGCCAGCATGGTCACCGGAAGTTCTTCTTCCGCTTCCTGAATCTCCCGCAGCACCAGATTCGAGGTGTCGCGTTGCAGGCATCCGGAAGTCATGGAAAGTGCATAAAACTGTCTCTGACACGAGTTGAGCATGTTTTCGACAGTGGAGAACTGCACTAAATTCTTTGGTCGCTTCGGGGAGAACCACAACGTTTTCCCGCCCTCCACTACCGTCTTGCCGATTCCCATGGCGATATGCGCTATCCCCTCGTCGGCATGCATATCCATAACCGGATAGAAATTGCGCGACTGGGCAACACCCGATACCGCCGGGTACCAGTAATCGCCATAGAGCCCGCCGGCCAGCTCCTGAATAATGACGGCCATCGAGTCCTCCCGGCCCTGAGAACTGACTTTGGAAAAGGCGATCGGACTCTCAAACCAGGTTGAGGCGTAGACCAGCTTGATGGCGCTTTCCAGTTGAGCCAGACGCTCACTGAAATCATGGTGGTTATTGGCGAGAAAATAGGTCGAATACAAGCCGGCATAGGGTTTGAAATGGCCGTCCTCGAGCAGGGATGAGGAGCGAACGGAAAGCGGCTTGTCGCATTTCTGCAGGAACGCCCGAAGCTCTCGCCTGAGCCAGGCCGGCAGGGCCGAATCGAGAAAAATATCGGCAACCTGCTCATCGGGCGTCGGTTTGCCGAAAATGAGATTATTCTCCTCGACAAAGGTGTTGAAACCATCGGCAGTGATAACGCAGGTTTTGGGGATTGCAACGGTATGGGAACTGAGAATGGAATCTTCCCGCCAGGATTCCTGCAGACGAGCCCACATGAAGGCGATGCCCCAGGCTTTCCCCCCCATCGAACCGCTGCCGATCTTGACGAAATCCATAATATCGATGTCATAGTCATCGGCAGAAAATTTGACGACCACACCCTTCTGCCGCAATTTCCGCAGCGAATGCACTTTATAGATCAGATCCTCCCTGATGCTTTCGAGATCATCCATATTCAGCACATAATCCTTGTGCAGGCGTCGTGCGAGTGTGACTTCGGCTCGCGCCATCACCCAGTTGGAGAAGTGGTTCCGCTTGGTGTGATACCGCAGGGATGCCTCGGGAATGACGCGCAGCTGTTTTTCAAACTCGTGCAGGTTCGAAGCGGAACCTATTGCCGTTTCATCCGGCAGACGAAAGATAAAATCGCCGAACCCGAGGTGATTGAGGAAGAAACTGTGGAGCTCTTCTTTGATCAGAGGGGAGTTCTTGTCGATGAAAACCGCGGGGATCCCCTCGGCAACCTGTCGATTGCGTTGGGCATTGGAGACCATCAGCAAGGGCAAGTCGTGTATTTCCTCCCGCACATGTCGAAGAAAGTCCAACCCCGCCTCTTCTGCCATGCTGCCGCTGCGGCGAAAACTGGCATCCGAGATCACCCCGAAAACGTATGGTTTGTAGGATTGAAATAAAGCAATAGCCTCTTCATAGTTGGTAGCCATAAGGATTCTCGGCCTGGCCCGCATACGGAGAAGACGATGGCGCTCATTGAGGCTTTCATCCAGTACCGACTGCGTCTGCCTGACCACTTCACGGTAGATGAGAGGCAGAAAAAGGGAGCGATACAGCGGTGAATCCTCAACATAGATGATGACCCTGACCATGGCCCGCTCGGTATCCGAATCGACATTCCGGTGATCTTCGACGTTTTTGATGATTGCCAGCAGCAGATCGGCCTCGCAGCACCAGATAAAAATCTTGTCGACGCCATAACTGTCCAGCTTCTCCGGAAAGGTCGACCTCACGTTATGGGCGACCAGGATCACCGGGAGATTCGGCTGGATTTTCTTTATTGCCGCTCCGAGTCCGAAGGCATCCATGCCGCCCAGATAGGGCATGGTAATGACCATGTCGAATTTTTTCAGGCCGAGGATCTGCAAGGCCTCTCCGGCGGAAGATACCCGGGTGATCTTGGGGGGTTTGCTCAGGTTCAAGCCATGGTATTCATTGATCAGCCTGGTTGCCAGACTGCCGTCCTCCTCCATGATAAATGCATCGTAACGGCTTGAGATGAGGAGAATATCCTGTACCTTGAAGGGCATGAGATCATGAAAGATCTTGAAATGCGGGTCAAAACCCAGAAACTGCTCGTTGGAATCCTGAAACATGCCTTTCTCCTTGGCGGCAAATCGCGGCGTCTTGCGCCACTGCGCTTAGGGACTGTCTGCTCACCATCTATTGTATCGCCGTTTTCTCGAAAAAGGAAATCACCATTCTCCGCCGAAAGCGAGATACACCGCCGGAAACCACGAAATAACAAGGAGAAACAAAACCATCATATAAAGAGAGAGTTTGATGGCTGCCCTGCGATATCCGGCTACCGGCCCAGCCATTCCCGGCAAGGCGGCAACCGGGGCAATGACGCCGGCGCTCATCCCGCAAAAGGCAGCGGCTATCAGGAAAAAGTAGATGGGATATCCAACAGAATAATACTCCCAGAGCAAAATATCAAAGGGGCATCGATGGGCCGGCATGGCGTAAATATAGGAAGAAATTACGGCAGTGACGACCAGCAGCGAGAAGAGAAAAAAGATCAGCCAGGCCAAAGCGAAACACATATTGCCGAGTACTTCACTCCGGGAAATATTCCTGCCGATTCTTTGCAACTGCCGCCGGCTTGCAAAAAAAAGCAGCCCGGCAAAACCGTAATAAAAAACCATCAGATGAAGTGCCGGGACAGGTCCGACGAGATTGCGGCCTTCCCCGGCGAGCCCGCTAAAAACCACACCGCAGCAGGAGGTGATGATATCCGGCTGCAGGCTTCCCAGATACAGCAGGAGCAGGAGCGTATCGGCGAGGATGTACGGGATCAGCAACAGCAGATAGTAAAATTTAAAGCGGGTCAGCGGCATCTGTTCCGACTGCAGATCCAGACGGTGCACAACAATCCAGAAACCGTAAAAAAACAGGCCGAAAATCCTCACGAGAAGGGCCGGAATACCGTAGGGATTGGCAAGAAAGGCGCCGGTCGCACACATCGCCCCCACCAGAATCCGGGAAAAACCGTCGGCGGCAAGGACAAGCAGCAACAGAGAGACCATCTGGATCGTCAGCCCGTACTGAACCAGAACCGCCGACAGCCACGTTTCGTTTTCCAGCTGGATCTGCCTCGTGCTGTCCGCCCCTGCATCCCAATACCTGATCACCCGGAATGCCGTCCTGACCGCACCACCGCCAAGGAACATGGTTGCCGCGCTGCAGATTAAAAGTGCTATCGACCAGGAGTTCAGGAACATGACGAAATCATCCTGCGGATACCTGCGAAGAGATCCTGCCATCCCTGAGCGCAACTACACGGTCAACCCGGGGATGTCCCGATACTGCGGGATCGTGGGATGATAGAATGAGAGTCCGGCCATCGGCTTTCTGCTCCGCCAGCAGATCGATAATCTCCAGAGCAAGCTTGCCGTCAAGATGGGCGGTCGGTTCATCGGCCACGATAATCGGCGGGTTGTTGATCAATGCCCTGGCAATCGCCGCCCGCTGCAGTTCCCCGCCGCTCAACTGATCGGCGATAAAATGCTTGCGGTGGCCGATTGCAAGTTTGTCGAGCAGGGCATCGGCCATCTTCTCCCGCCTGCCGGGACTGATCCCGAGGGGCAGCAGCGGCAGGGTTATATTCTCGAGGACCGAGAGATGTCCCAGCATATTGTAATTCTGAAAGATAAAGCCGATGAGTTCCCGGCGGTATCTGGTAAGAAAATGATCGGGCAGCCGGGAGATCCGCCTTCCGCCGATGGTCGCCCTGCCGCTGGTCGGAGAAAAAATACAGCCGATGACGGAGAGCAGAGTGGTCTTTCCCGAGCCGCTCGGCCCCTGCAGACACACCATCTCTCCTTCTGCAACGGTCAAATCGATCTCGCGCAGCGCCGCGACCTCGTTTATCGCACCACTGTTGTAGATTTTGTCGACCGACTCGAGCGTAATCAGCATGTCAGATCACCGAGTCTGCCCGTACTACAGCCGCCCGCCAGGCAGGCACTGCTGTGGCACAGAGATAGGGAAAAACGGAAATCGAGAAGATGAGCAGCATATCCGAGAAAGCGAACTGCGGCACAAAGGTAAAGCTCGGTCGCAGAACCGACCAGCCGAGCAGGATCGGACGCAGGAAAGTTCCATCGAAACCGGCAACATGTATCCAGGCCAGCAGATACCCGGTGAAAAATGCCAGCAGAGCAATTACCGCCGACTCGAAGAACCGCAGGAGAATGATGTCGTTTGTCTGCCAGCCCAGGACTCTCAAAATGCCGACCTCCCGCACCTCCTCCCTGGAAAGGCCGGACGCCCTGTCCCAGGCAAAAATCGCGAAGGCAACCAGAGCAGTGAGGAGACAGATTCCCCCCAACCCGCTGCGCCAGCCGAAGACGACTGTATAGGTTTTAAGAATCCGGTTTCGGGTAATCACCCTGACGCCGGACAACAGGTCGTTTATTTTTCCGGCTATCGTCTCGACTTCCAGCGGATTCCCCGCATCGACGAGTAAATCCGTGACGAAACCGGGAACAATCGCAAAAAGGTCGCGGGCGTCGTCCAGTGACATGAGGATCACATCCGCGGTCAGGATATCGAGCGTGCCTGAGAAGGTCCCGACTGTCTCAAAAGAGGCTAAAGAAAGATCCGGCCTGAACAGGGAAAAATGCCGGCGGCTGCCAAGACCGAGTTTGTCGCGAATGTCCCTGCTGACAACCACTTTGCCTCTTTCATCCGGCCGCGGCAAACGGCCCTCTTCAAGGCCGAGCCAGCTGCCGCCTGCGTCATCGCCGGCGGGCAACGAGATGCCGATGACCGTATAGTTGGCACCATTGCTTTCATCGAAATAATACCCCCAGATACGTTCCTTGACCTTGCTTACGCCAAAAATGCCGGTCAGCTTCTCTTTGGCATCTGCGGCAATGGCGACCTGCCGTCCGGCCGACATCTGCTGCACTGTGATATCGGGAGCCGTTACCAGAACTTTTTGCGCCAGCTCGGTCAGCCCACCGGTCATCAGCTGAAAAGAGGCAAAGAGAAAAATAACCAGGGTGAAGAGAATGAAGACCGTGCAATTCTTGCCGAGGTTCCGTCTCAACGAAGAGAGCGCGTAGTCGAGGATGTTCAATAATCGGCCGAAAAAGGGGGTATTCATATCTATTGTGGTGGCGCCCAGAACAGAGTGGAAGGGAAATGATCAATCGCCCCGGGATGATCCATCGTTACGGCAACAGGGTCACTGACCGCGGGATGCCGGGTATAACGAGCCTCGGTGGAAAGAGCCAGATCAGTGAGGCCAAAACGGGCGACCGCCTCCTGCATGATCGGGACATGTGCCGCAAGCCCGCTGTTTTTATGGCCGACGACAAGAATGAGTCCGGAATAAAGCATCACATACACCGACAAAACCAGCATCAACACGGTTGAAGGCCGCATGCTCATCCGCTATTTTCCATGACTTGCGCCATGCCCCGTCATTGTATGTCCCTTCCGCAGGGCTTCGACCAGCTGCGGGGTAATTTCCGAGAAGAGCAGCACCTCCCGCCCCTTATGATCTTTCATGAAATTCTCGGCCCCTGGCCTTCCGGCAAAAGGAATGAGCTCATGCCCCATGGGGCCGTAGACATCACTGCCAAGAACATAGACGGCCTGCCGGCCATCGATCCAGTTCTGGCTGTAATACTCTTTTACCATAACCTCCCGAACAGTAATTCCGGCGGCTGCACCATACGATTGGGGAGAAAAATAGTACGTCATCATATCTTTTACCCCATCGAAGGTTTCGATATGGCCGTTGGACAGCTTGAGCTGCGTCAGCCAGTTCGGAAATTTCGCGACAAACATGCGGCACACCGGACACCGGGCATCCTTGGCCACGAAGCCTTTGTCCAATTGGGCCGCCCCCCCCCATTGCCCCGGTCCAAAAACCCCCAGCATCACAAGCAGTACTGCCAGATTCAATGTTTTCATTTTTTACCTCACCGAAAACTCTTGCCGATTAAAGATATTTACCAAGAATCTCCTGCAGCTCGGCCTGCCCCACCCCTCCGAGAAGAGCAGCCAGAATCTTCCGCTCCGGGCTTATGAAGATGGTCTGCGGGTAAACCCGGATATCGTAGAGATCGGCAAGCTTTGCATCCGAATCCATGGCTACCGGAAATTCTATCTGCAGTTCCTTGGCAAACGACTGCAGGTCTTCGTTTTTCTCGTAGAAACTGCCGATATAAATGACCTGCAGACCTTTATCCCGGTGTTTGTTGTAGAATTCTTTAAATGCCGGGGTATCGGCTTTGCAGAACCGGCAGTTTGTTTCAAAAAATCGCAGGATGACGGGGCTTCCCCGCAGACTGGAGAGTACAATCACCTGGTCGCCGATATCCTTGACCGCAAAATCGGGAGCCGTGTCGCCCAGCTGCAATCCTTTCGGCTTTTCCCCCTGTCCGCATCCGCCGAGGATCAGGCACACTATCACGATACACCACCGGAAAAAGAATCGTTTTCTCATTATATTCAGTTTGCTCTGTTCTTTTTATCTCGACTCCGGCCAGGAGGCTGTCCGAGAATGCCCTTTTCCCCCATATCTTCGTTAAACTCGAAAAAATTATCCTCGGAATATTAAATATATACCTCCGGTAATTTCCGAGTTTGCCTCGATCTGAGAGAAAATTGCTATTCTCGGACAACCTCCTAGGTTCGGCAATTTCGCCGATTGCATTTGACCCGCACAATATGTTACACTGTGGTACGTGTCAGGTGCGGGCTCTCCAGTCGTCTGGTCCGATGTCGCTTCCATTCAAGTATGATCAATATCCTTTGGTAAAACAAGAGAGATAAAGCTCTTTTTGCCTGACAAGTACTCATTTCCGGTAAAGAGCGGCACACGCTCACTTTTTGGGTAACATCATGGACAGCGTTGAATTTGCCGAAATCAGGAAAAAGCTGGAGAAGACCCAGAAGGAAATCGCCAGCCTTCTCGGCGTATCCCTCAAGGCCGTCTGCAGCTACGAGCAGGGCTGGCGGACAATCCCGGCCCATGTGGAACGGCAACTCATTTTTCTACTCGCCCGAAGAGGCAATCGCGACAGAGAAAACCCCAACTGCTGGGATCTGCGAAATTGCCCTGAGGAGAAAAAAACGAAATGCCCGGCGTGGGAGTTCGATGCGGGAGAGTTCTGCTGGTTCATAAACGGCACAATCTGTGAAAGTGCCACGTGCAAGAACTGGGAAAAGAAAATTCTGGTCTGCAAAAAATGCGTGGTAATGAAAAGTATCAAATAGCGAGAACTCGTTCCCTTGGTCGCTATGGCCGGTTAAGGAGCAGCCGCCGACAGCTCAGCCGGTGTATTGACGTTGCAAAAAGCATATCGCAACGGTTCGGGAATGATCGGGTTGTCCATCCGCCGGTGTCCGGCAACATTGCCGATCCGCAAATTTCCGGTGAAGAGCTGTTCCTCGAAAAGCTGAGCGGCACGAACATCGTACCAGGCAAACAGCGGCTCGCAATGGTCGCTGCCTGCTAACCGCGGGACCCTTCCCCAGCAGCCCGCCCGACGTTCGGAAAGCAGCCACGTAATCGCCTCGACCGAAATGTGGGGCATGTCGCAGGCCACAACCAGCCACGACACCCTCGGCTGCCATCTGCAAGCCGCGACGATTCCAGTGAGAGGTCCGACTACTCCCGGAATATCGGCAAGACGAACGGTGTCGGCAACCGGTTCGGGAAGCTCACCGCCTCCGGACACCACAAGACCGTCGACTGCAGGTTGCAGGAGGCCGATAGTGTTCTCCAGCCATGTCCGCCCCCGGTCGTCTTTGATAAGATGCTTCGGCCGACCCATTCGCGAGCTTTTGCCGCCGATCAGGACACAGCCCCAGACAGGAGTGCGGTACACGAACTCATCAAGTTTTGCCACAAGCCGCTCGGTAAACGTCCGCACGGTTTCGGAACCTGGCCCCGGCCAGGACAGTTCTCCGGAACCACCGTCCTTTGACTCCCCGCAAAGGATCCGTTGCACCGGCAGATCGATTTCGCCGTTGACGATGACAAGATCATGACGCCTTGCAAGAAGTGATATCGCATAGGGACTGTGGCGGTCTTCGTCGTGCAGAACAGCCATCCGGAGCGAGCGTTTTGAAAGTTCAGCCGCAAGGTTATCGAGAAAGTCGGCACGCAGAACTTCGCTGCCCCCCGTCAGGCAGAATACCGGGAGATTGGAAAAAAAGTTCACTTGTTCTCTCGCATGACCTTCAGTCACACCTTTTCCACCACCCGGCTGTCTGTTATTTCTTTTCATTTCAACCGATAAACAGTTCCCGACTGCCTGCGGGCAAGGCGCCGGTTTGCCGTCCCTTCTGCAAAAAGGCTGTAATTGCGGCTCGTCCTTCCTCCCCCAGGTCCCGGGAGAAATCGTTGACATAGAGGCCGATATGACTGCGCACCACCTCCGCATCCATCTCCTGACTTTTACTGCGGATATACGGCAGGCACCGGTCCGGATGAAGAAAAGCATAGTCAACGCTGGCCCGGATGGCCCGGTCTATCGTCCGGATTTTTCCCACACCCAGACTGCGGCGGGCGGCGATACATCCGAGAGGGATCGGCAGACCGACACTTTTCTCCCACCACTCCCCGAGATCCTGCAGGCAGACAAGGCCCCGCTCCCGATAGGTAAAACGGGACTCATGGATTATTACCCCTGCGTCTACTTCCCCGTTACAAACAGCATCGATAATCCGGTCAAAACGCATTTCCACCAGCTCACAGGGCTCGACCAGAAACATCTGCAACAGGAGGGCGGCGGTGGTCAGTTTCCCGGGAATGGCGATCCGCCTGCCGGAAAGCTTTGGAGTCGCCCCCACCGCCGCGGTAACCAGCAACGGGCCGCATCCGCGGCCCAGCGCACTGCCGGCGGAAAGAACACAGTACTCGTCCTGAACATGACCGAAAGCATGGAAGGAAAGCTTGGTGACATCGAGGCGCCCTGCCAGTGCCCACATATTGAGCTGTTCGACGTCTTCCAGGAGAGGCTCCCGGAAAACAAGGCCATCGGCATGTATTTTGCCATGGACCAGGGCATAGAAGATAAAAGTGTCGTTGGGACAGGGCGAAAAGCCCAGGGAAAGATCTTTGTTCATACGGACATTCCTTTAATGATCAACGCGGCGGTGCGCGCCGCTTTCCGACAGGCCTCCTGCAGGCGCCAGTTGGCCGGATTGCGGTCTTCGACATAGTTTGAAACGGCGCGCATTTCCAGGCACGGTATGGAGAATTCCCGGCAGACCCGGGCTACTGCCGCGCCTTCCATATTTTCACACAGCCCCTGCCACCGCTCCCGCAGCATCTCAGCGCGGCGCAGGGTAGCGGTGATGCTGGTCACGGTAATGAACACCCCGGTATGGCAGGTCATGCCGAGATTGTCAAGAATCTGTCGGCACCTTCTGCGAAGCTCACCGTCCAGGGGAAAATCGAGATCCCCGGTGAGTGAACGGTCAAGATAGGCCATCCCCTCCGGCAGACAGATCCCGAAGTCGCCGAAGACTTCCTTTTCGGCAAGACAGATGTCCAGCAATACCGGCTGATCCATGCCGACAGGCAGGCGGTAGGCCCCGCCGATGCCGAAATTCAGCACTGCCTGAACACTTTTTTCATTCACAGAGAGAAACCGGGTGAGACGAACCGCGGTTTCGACCGGGCCGACGCCGGTTATCAGAGTCATACAGCAACCGGTGTCATCCGCCAACTCTGCCAGAAACGGCTGCATCTCTATTTGGGTTGCGGCAAGGGCCAGGATCATGGTATTTACATCGACTCCCTGTTCTTTTTCCAGCTTTTCTTTCTTTCAAGAACGTCAAAATCAAGAGACACCTTAACGTATTCATTTATTTTATGCATCGCGTACATAGCGCGGCATGCCATTTTTCCACCGCAGCCCGAACCTCATGCAAGAAGACCATCTTTTAAGTGCCTATACTTACCATCTCCCGGAAAAACTCATCGCCCAGCATCCAGCCGATAAACGGGACAACTCCCGGTTGATGGTCGTCAATACCGTAAAGAATAACACGCTGAGCCACCATCGTTTCAGTAATATCGCCGATTATATCGGTAAAAAAGACATGCTGGTGGTGAACAACACCAGGGTCTTTCCGGCCAGACTTCTTGGCAGAAAAGAGACCGGCGGTAAAGCGGAGGTTTTTTTGCTGGAACTTCCAGTGGTAGAGAATGCAGCCGAGGGAACCGCCGTGGCGCAGGCCTTGATCAAATCCTCAAAGCGGCCAAGACCGGGCACGAAAATAACGCTTGCCGAAAGGTTCTCCGGGACGATTGTGGAAGACCTGGGTGGCGGCAAGATCAAACTCAAGCTCAAGTTCGACCCGGCGACAGGACTTACCGAGACGCTGAGGCTGTCAGGCCAGGTCCCTTTACCACCGTATATCGCAAGGCAGGATGGCTGTACGCCGGAAGATGTGCATCGCTATCAGACTGTTTATGCCAGCAGACCGGGCGCCGTGGCCGCCCCGACGGCCGGTCTGCACTTCACCGAAGAACTGCTGCGGAACATCGCCGGGAAAGGGACCCAGCTCGGCCAGGTCACCCTGCACGTCGGTTACGGCACCTTTTCACCGGTAAGGGAAGAAGATATAACCCGTCATCAGATCCATCATGAATACCTGAGCATTTCGCAGGAGACAGTGGATGCGATCGAGGGGACAAAGGCAAGGGGCGGTAAAATCTGGGCCGTCGGCACTACCACCGTCCGGGCTCTGGAATACGCGGCAAAGGGCAAAGACCGTCTTCAGGCAATCGACGGCTGGTGCGATCTGTATATTTACCCGGGGTTTCAATTCAAAATTGTCGATAACCTGATCACCAACTTTCACCTGCCGGATTCATCGCTTATGTTCCTGGTATCGGCGCTGTGCAGCAGAAAAACCCTCCTTGACTGCTATGACTTAGCAATCAGGGAGGGCTATCGTTTCTTTTCCTATGGGGATGCAATGGCCGTTATTACCGGCCAGTCCGAATGAGCGGATGAAGAAAACAAAGGCATGGAAAATCAATTAGTTGCAGATGTTGCAGATGTTGCAGATGTTGCAGCAGCCGGGCAACCGGCACAACTGCCGCCAGATTGACAGGGTGACGCCGCCGGTTTTACCGGCTCGGTCTTGGCTGCCCCGGAGCCGCTCGAATAGCCGTCCGCATACCAGCCGCCCCCTTTCAACTGAAATGAAGTCATGGACATCAGTTTTTTTACCGGTGCCTGACACTGCGGACAGTGGCTCAAAGGCGCATCGGCCATTTTCTGCTGCACTTCAAAAACCCTGTTACATTCATTACATTCGTACTCGTACACTGGCATTTGTCCACCACCTCTTGCGCTGCATTTGATTTATTTAAGGGCTAACGCGGTACTCTGCGTCATCCGGAACCATTTTTTTTCTATTGAGCACCAGCAAATTAATTCCCGCACCTCCTTCTGTCAACATTTTGCTCAAAATTGAATCAGGTAATTTTTTTCAGTCGGACGGCAGATGTTGCCTGCTTGTTGGGTAATCGTCCACCGGGGCACATCAAAGACTGCATAACCCGGATCTGTAACCGTTCATCCAGTGCTCCAGGTTCGTTCAAGCAGGCCGCCGAGCTATAGTTGGCTATGTAAGGTGGCCTGATCGGACGAAAATGGAGTGCTGGTGAACGGTTACCTTGTTGGCAGGCAAGTTTTCTGGTATAGTCAAACGTATTAGATCTGATAGACTTGCCAAACTGCCGGACTCACCCTATCCGAAGCTGGAAATTCACTCTCTACCCCTCTCGTTATCTCATGATCGGTATTTTTGATTCAGGCGTTGGCGGAATGACCGTGGCCAGGGCCGTTGAACTGCTGCTGCCGCAATTTCCGCTGCTTTACCTCGGAGATATTGCCCGTTCTCCGTACGGCACCAAAAGCGACCGGACCATTGTCGAATATTCTGTTGAAAATACAAAATTTCTCATCGACAAGGGAGCCACAATTATCGTCATCGCCTGTAACTCCGCATCGAGTGTCGCCACCGACCGGCTTCGCCGGGAGTTCAGTCTTCCAATTATCGAGGTGATCACCCCGGCGGTCGAACAGGCCCTTGCAAAAACCAAAACAGGAAGAATAGGAATAATCGGCACCCAAGCGACGATCCGCAGCACTGTTTACGAAAAGAAGATTCTGGCACAACAACCTGAATACAGTGTCATTTCATCGGCATGCCCCCTGCTCGTACCCCTGGTCGAGGAAGGCTGGATGAATAAAAAAGAAACCAAGATGATTCTCAGGCGTTATCTGCACAGACTGAAAGAGTGTCAGGTCGACACCCTGGTGCTGGGCTGCACCCATTATCCCCTGCTCAAGCACCTCATTCAGCCCCGAATCGGCCGGAAGGTCACACTTATTGATTCTTCTCTGGCCATGGCCGAATACCTCCAGGGCTACCTGAGAAACAATCCGGATTTCCTGCCGTCCAGACAGCACGAGCCAAGGGAAAACAGGTACTTTGTCACAGATATTACCGAATCCACACGATTTATGGCCGAGAAAATATTCGACCGCCCTATTGATCTTCAACCTGCTGAGTAATCGATGCGTATCATACCATTTTGGATTGTATTGTTCCTGGCCTTGCCGACCCTTGCTGCGACAGCTCATGCCGCGGAGAATCCGGTTGAATATCCGGAGGATATAGCTGCACGGCTGCAACTCCGCTACGACGCCATGCAGAGCCTCACCTTCAATTTTTACCAGGATATCCGGGGAGAAATGACCGGAAGGCCGCGTCAGGGATCTGGCCGGGCGGTTTTTTATAAAGACGACGGCAAAGCCAGGATGCGCTGGGACTACACCAGTCCGGACCGCCAGGTGCTGATCAGTGACGGCGTCCTGTTTTCCATGTACTTTGCCAACCAGCAACAGATGATCATTACCCCGGCAGAAAACCTCGATGCCGATCTGACCTATTCGTTTTTTACCGGGAAAGGTCTCCTGCAAAGAGATTTTCATATTCGCCCGGCCAACGAAGACGAGCAGTCGGAAAACGAAGCGGAATTCAAAGTCATCAAACTTATCCCGAAGACACCGCAGTCCCAAGTCCAGGATATCCACATCTGGGTGACTCCTCAGTCGCTGATCCGCAGAATAAAAATCACCGACCATTTCGGCACTATCACCGTGCTGAACCTGAGTGATATAGAGGTCGACGGACTGACCGGCAAGAGTCCCAAGGAAATCGAGGCCATCTTTTCCTTTGTCCCCCCGGAAGGCACGGAAATAATCCGGCAATAGCATGCCCATCAAGACAACATCGGAGTTGAGGCTCGGGCTTGCCGCCATGCCCTGGTCGATCTTCAACCGGCCTTCCCTCCAACTGGGGGCATTGAAAAGCTATGTGGAGAGAAATGACGACGCCAGGGCGGACACCTTCCACATCTATCTCCCTGTTGCAGCAGCCATCGGCATAGACTGGTACTCGAGGATCGCTCGCTCCGGCTGGGCCGGGGAAGCACTTTTTGCCCCGCTGCTCTTTCCTGAAATGAAAGACCCTGCCGGAAACCTTTTTTACGAAAGTCTTGCCGACGAGAATGCGCCCTTGCCCGACTTCGAAGAGATGGTCGGGCGTATCGAAGAAAGCTGCACGGCCTGGCTCTCTGCAACCGATCTCGGCAAATACCGGCTTTTCGGTTTCTCCGTCTGTTTTTTTCAACTGCTTCCTTCTCTCTATCTGGCGAGGAGGATAAAGAAAACATGGCCCGATCTGCCGATCGTTTTCGGAGGCTCTTCCTGCTCCGGCGCGGTTGGCCTGTCTCTTTTCAACCATTTCCCTGAAATCGATTACCTGGTTGACGGAGAGGGCGAGGAAGCGCTGACCCGGCTCTGTCGCTTTATTGCCGGAGACGTCGATTCACTGCCGGCCAATGTCCGGTCGCGACAACCTTCCGCCCATAAAGTCATCTCCAAAGACATCTCCACGGAAAAGGTTATACTTGGTGATTTACCGTATCCCGATTATGCCCCTTATTTTGAGGAAATGAGCCGGCTCTTTCCCCGCCTGCCGTTTATCCCGACGTTACCGGTCGAGTTTTCCAGAGGCTGCTGGTGGAATAAATGCACCTTCTGCAATCTCAACCTCCAGTGGCAGAATTATCGATTGAAACAAGGCGAAAGAATGGTGGAAGAGATTCTCCATCTCGCCAGGACCCATGAATCTCTGCGCTTCACTTTTGCCGATAACGCCCTCCCCCCGCATGAAGCCGATCTGTTTTTTGACAGAATCGCAGCAGCAGGCCTTGATCTGGACTTTTTTGCCGAGATTCGGGCCATTACCGAACCGAAGCGATTGCGTCTCTACCGACGGGGAGGACTCAGAACGGTCCAGGTTGGCATTGAAGCCTTATCATCTTCCCTCCTGAAGAAAATGGCGAAGGGCACGACAGTCATGGATTCCATCGCAGCCTTGAAAATGTGCAGCGAAAGCGCGATCCTTCTCGAAGGCAACCTGATCACCGAATTCCCGACCACGACCGAAGAAGAAATTGCCGAAACCCTGATCAACCTCGAGTATGTTTTCCCCTTTTCGCCCCTGCAGGCCGCAATTTTCTTTCTCGGTTACGGCTCACCCGTCCATAACCGAGCCGGGCAATTCTCCATTCGGGCCATACTGCCCCATGCCAAAAACCGCAAGCTTTTGCCAAAAGACCTCCTGCAGTCAATGACCATGCTCATGCACGACTATCGTGGCGATCGCCGGTATCAACACCGCCTGTGGCAACCGGTAACCGAGAAGATCAAGGTCTGGCAGGAATTCCACCGGCAAAGAAAGAAAAATCAACCGCATCCCCTCCATTATATGGACGGGCGGACATTTTTGATCATCCGCCAGGAACGGCGGACCGGTGCTCCGCTTCTGCACCGGTTGCGTGGCCTTTCCAGGAAAATTTACCTGTTCTGTGGAGAACCTCGAAAAAGTGAAGAAATTCTCCAGGCGTTTCCTGCCGTCACCGCCCCGGCACTGGCAAAATTTCTCGCAGATATGAGCACGAAACTGCTCATGTTCCTTGAAAATGACCGAGTCCTGTCACTGGCGGTCCGGCATGATCGAGAGGTATAATTGCAATTCTTCAGCCATGGTTGACACGACCGGGAGATTGCCCCAGACTCTGGTATGGACAATCCCTTCGTCATGGTGTTCAATAGCACGGCCATATCCTGCACACCGACTCAGGTCGGCTGGGCCATTCTTGACATTACCGGCCGGAAGATACAGGATATCCTGATCGACACGTTTTCTCGGCCGGTTGACTGTTCCAGGGTACGGACCGAGAGAGCAGAAAGAGCATGAAGCAATAATCGACCATACATAAGTAAAGCGTCCGGCTCCCACTCATGCCGGACAATAACCTTAAACCGCAGTTTCGTGAATGGGCAGACATGACAGACGCATACAGTGACAACTTTGAAGATTTGTTCAAAGCGGAAGAGACAAAGAAAATCAGGCACCTGACTCCCGGTCAAAAAATCAAAGCCACCATCGTCGGGATCAACAAGGAATCGACATTTCTCGACGTGGGCAGCAAAAGCGAGGGGGTCCTCAACAGTTCCGAACTGAAGGACAACGAGGGCAATCTCACCCGAAAAGTAGGCGATGTGATCGACGTGTATTTTCTCCGTTCCAAATCCTCGGAGCAGATGTTCACAACTTCCATCGGTTCAGGAGCCGGTAACAGCCATCTGGAAGAAGCTTTCCAAAGCGGTATTCCGGTAGATGGGTTTGTCAAAGCTGAAATCAAAGGCGGCTTCGAAATCACCCTCGGCGGCAATATCCGGGCCTTCTGTCCTTTCTCCCAGATGGGACTGCGCCGGATCGACGACCCGGCCCAAGCCTATCTCGATACCCACATGAAATTTCAAATCACCCGCTATGACGAGAACGGCCGGAATATTGTCCTTTCCGCCCGTGCCATCCAGGAAGCGGAGCGGGAGGAAGTGCGTGAAAGACTGCAGGAATCCCTGCAGGAAGGCCAGACGGTTGAAGGTACTGTCAGCTCGATCAGGGATTTCGGTGCCTTTGTCGATATCGGCGGGGTGGACGGCCTCATCCCGATCTCGGAAATCGGCTGGAGTCGGGTGGAAAAGGTGGCAGACCATTTTACCGTCGGCCAGAAGGTGCAGGCAGTCGTCAAAAAACTTGACTGGGAAAACAACAGAATATCGCTAAGCTATAAAGAAACCATGGCTGACCCCTGGGCTCAGGTACCGATACATTTCCCGGAAGGTTCAACCCATGTGGGAGTGGTGGCAAGACTTGCGCAATTCGGAGCTTTTGTCACTCTTGCCGAAGGTATTGACGGCCTGGTCCATATCTCCAAACTCGGCAGCGGCCGACGCATCCATCATCCGAGGGAAGTCATGGAGGTTGGGCAGAATATCGAAGTGAAGATAGACGCAATCGACCTTACCGAGAAAAGGATCAGCCTGGTACCGGTCGACTACGTGTCACCGGAAACAAAGGATGACGAGGAAAGGGGAGAATATAAGTCATTTATCGCCCAGGAAAAAAAGAAAAGTCCGGCAAGTGAAGTAGGGAGCCTGGGTGCTTTGCTGAAGAAAAAGATCGCCGAGAAAAAGAAATAACCCGTGTTTTCCAACAAGCGGCGGCCGCAATTCCGGCTGCCGCCCGGCCTCTCAGGCGTGATTGAGAAGCTTCAGCTGCAGAGGATGGGGATCAAGATAGTGCTGATTGCCCAGGTATTCCTGCTTAAACTTCTTCACGAAAAAATTCAGCAGGGTGACCGGGACAATCAAGGGGATCATGCCCTGATGATACTGTTCCAGGACCTCGAGAACCTGCTGTTTTTCAGACGGCAGGAGGTCTTCTTTAAAATAACCGAAGATATGGGTGAGGACGTTGGTTTGTTTATTAATGGTGCTCCGCTTTTTTAACGTAGCCATCAACATCTCCTCGTATCGGCTGAAAAGCGTATCGATCGGCAGATCTTTAGCCTTGGCAACCAGACGGCCCATTTCCCGGTAGTCCTTTTCACTATGGGAAAACAGCAGCAGTTTGTGGGAGGTATGGAAATCAACCAGACCACTCCGTTTCCTGGTCGTGGCGAGGAGCGTTCTCCAGCGTTTATGAACAAAAATCCGCTGAATAAAGTTTTCTCGCAGAATCGGGTCGTACAAGCGGCCGTCTTCTTCCACCGGCAGGTGAGGGAAATGATCCATGAAGGCTCTGGCAAAGACCCCTACGCCTTTATTGCCCGGCATTCCTCCCTCGGTATAGACCTTAACTCTCTCCATTCCGCTGCTTGGCGACATCCGCTTAAAGACAAAGCCGTCAAGCTCCTCCCGTTCGAGTTCTTTTACCCTGACTGCCGCCCATTTTTTCATCCGGTCGGTGCAATCCTCACCGCTTCTGACGGTCAATAATCGAGGATTGGCCGGGTCACCAACCAGTCTGAGTGCTTCCCGGGGAACCGGCAGACCGCATTCGACCTCCGGGCAAACCGGTACATACTCTACGTATCTTCCCAGGGTATCGGTGAGGAAACGATCATGCTGATGTCCACCATCGTACCTGACTTTGTTGCCGAGAAGGCAGGAACTGATCCCGATTCTGATCTTATCTTCCATATATCACCATCCTCTTCAAACTGTACGCCATTAATCTTACCGACAAAGCAAACAAGCTTGACATCTTCGTCTAACTCAAGGTACTTCTTCAGCTAACACCCCACAAAAGGGTATAAGTACCTTGAGACAGATTATCTTCTTGTTTTTATAACGAAAATAATCTGTAAGGTACTAAATGATTGCAGCGTCTCTCTCTTTCTCTTTACTGCGATACTCTATGGTTTGCAATACCCATCACGTAAAAGGACTATGGCGATGATTTCCATCCACAACAGGAAAAGCCGCTATATTTATCTTCCACTGCTGTTTCTGGCTGTCTTTTCCTGCATTGCCATAGTTTTCGTTGACCGAACAGTAAGTCGGGACTTCAAGCAATTTCAGACCCATGCCGCTATCATTGCCAAGGATGTCTGGGCAATGAACGAGGCCGGGGTGAAAGCCTATCTTCAGCTTGCCGTAAAAGCCAACTATTACAAAAGCCTCGAGGTATCCATCCCCGGCAACGTATCTTTTCATAAAGTTGTAAACGCCCCACTCTCCGGAGTGTCGGAATTTCTCTCGAAGGTGGGACTTATCGGCATAAAAAGACATTCCGCTGAAATCCTGTATGAAGACCAGACCATCGGCACCCTCAATGGCGAGCAATATGTCCGGGTAATCTTTCCGCTCTTCAATATCCTCATTTTTCTCCTCTTTGTTCTGCTTACCGCCATATTTATTGTCCACCTTTTCATTAACAGGAGGTACCTCGAGCAGCAGATCGAGGAACGTACGCAGAACCTGCGGGAAAGCGAGCGCAGGTTCCACGATCTGGTTGACCTTCTGCCCGAGATGGTCCTCGAAACCGACCTCAGCGGCCGGATCGTCTATGCCAACAAGGCAGCCAAAAGTCAATTGAACCTGGTCTTCAGGTCCGAGTCTACATCCTTTTTTTCCGACTTCATAATCGAAGATGACCGTGCCCGCGCCGATCGGGCATTTCATGACTCGCTCAAACTTCAGACGTCGGGACTGCAGGAATTCACCGTCAAAGATCGCAACGACCATATCTTTCCGGTACTCCTGCGCGCCGCGCCGACAATAAAGGGGAACAGTGTAACCGGGGCTCGCATGATCATCGTCGATATTACCGAACGCCACAGGCTGGAAGAGCAACTTCGGCAGGACCAGAAGATGAAGGCTATCGGTCTTATGGCCGGTGGAGTTGCCCATGACCTGAACAACATCCTTTCCGGTATCATCAGTTATCCTGAACTGCTGCTCCTTGATCTGGAAGATGGCAATCGGCTGCGACGCCCTCTCGAATCGATCCGCAGGGCAGGGCTTGATGCCTCGGAAGTGGTTTCCGACCTCCTGACTGTAGCAAGAGGAATAGCGGCCAACAGGGAAGTGATCAATCCTAATACACTTATTTGCGATTATATGGAATCCCCCGATTTCGCGCAACTCCGCGCAAGAGTCCCGCTCATCAGCTTCAACAGTTCGCTCTCGCCGCAGCTGAGCAACATCTCCTGTTCTCCCATTCATATCCGCAAGTGTCTGATGAATCTGATTATTAACGCAGTAGAGGCCATTCAAGGAAAAGGCGCCGTGTCGATCGTCACGGCCAACCATGTTCAGCAGGTCACAGAGACTTATACCAGCCAGATTTTGCTGAAAGGTTCCTATGCCAAAATAATCGTCGGCGATTCAGGCTCCGGCATTGCGCCCCATGAGATAGACCACATCTTCGAACCCTTCTATACCAAAAAAGTGATGGGCCGAAGCGGTACCGGCCTCGGTCTGGCTGTCGTCTGGAATACCATGCGGGATCATGGAGGCGTTGTTTCGGTCCTGAGCGGCAAACACGGCACCACCTTCGAGTTGTTCTTTCCCTCCGTCGTCGACGCGATAACCGAGGAATCGGCAGTGCACGACTGGCGATCCCTCAAAGGAAAACGGGAGCGCGTTCTCATCATCGATGATGAACACCGCCAACGCGAAATAGCGAGTCAGTTATTGAGCTCTCTCAATTATTCAGTTTCGACCGTAACTTCGGGAGAAGAAGCGCTAGAATTTCTTCGAGGCCACCAGGTCGACATCCTCGTTCTCGATATGATTATGGATCCCGGGCAAAACGGTCGTGTCACCTATGAAAAAATCCTGAAAATCCACCCCGGACAAAAAGCCGTTATCGCCAGTGGCTTTGCCGAAGATAACGAGGTCAAACAGACCCTGGCTCTGGGTGCCGGCGCTTTTGTCGCCAAGCCATACACATTGGAACAAATCGGCTCGGCCATATACAAAACTCTCCATTCGTGATAGAGTTGACAAGCTACAGTGTAGGAGTAAGTATTTATCAATGTTTTCTCCTGAAAATTTCCATTATGGAGGGATGGCATGGTGTCGATGAATAAACTTTCGATTTTCTGTTTGCTCTGTTGTGTATCCTTTCCGATTCCAGGCGCAGCATTTTCCAAAGAGTCATTATCCTGGATGGAGGCAGTTGCACCACCGTTTTTTATTCATGAGGGTGCATATAAAGGACAGGGATATGAAGATCTGATCACCGATATCCTCATCGAACACCTGCCCCAATACGATCACAAGCATATGCAGGCCAATATATCCCGGCATTACCAGCAATGGAAACAGGGCGAAAACGCCTGCAGCGTGGGGATGTTCAAGACTCCTGAACGGCTTGAATTCACCTATTTCTCCATCCCCAGCGTATTTACCCTGCCAACCGTGCTGATAATCCATAAAGATCGGTTTGCCGACTTTGGCGGCAACAAGTCGGTCAGTCTGGCAAAACTCCTTGAAGACGGCAAACTGGTCGTCGGCCGGTCAAACAATAGGTCGTATGGCATCGAATTCGATACCGCCTTGAATACTTATGGCAACGAGAAAAACATCTTCACCTATGAAGGCCCTGAACTCTCCCTGAATCTCTTCAAGATGCTCCAGGCCGGCCGTATCGATGCCCTCCCCGGGCTACCCGAAGAGGCTATGTACCTTGCGGAAACTATGGGTATCAGGGATCAGATCATGACAATTTCCGTTGAAGAAAATCAGGTCAACAAGGAAAACTGGCTGAGCTACGTAGCCTGTTCCAAGACGGAATGGGGGAAAAAGGCGATCGAAGCTATCAACAAAACACTCCTTGAACAGCGTCCCACCGAAAAATATCGGGCAGCATATGAAAGATGGCTTGATCCGAGCAGTATCGAGGGTTACAGAAAGCTTTACGAGGAGGTCTTTGTCAAAATCACCGAATAACTTAACGATCGACCGAAGCCAGTGTCTGCCGCATTGCTTCAAAAAGGATTACCGCGGCGGCAACGGAACTGTTCAGGGAGTCCAGGGTACCGGTCATGGGGATGGAAATCAGGATATCGCACTCCTTTTTTACGAGAGGTCTGATTCCTTTTCCTTCACTGCCGACGACAAGGCAGGCCGGCAGTGCGAGATCGGTCTCATACAAAGACTGGGCGTCGGCATCTTTGACTGCGCCGAAGATCCAGAAACCGGCGGCTTTTAATTCTTTAAGCGCGGTAACCAGATTGGTAACCTGACAAATATCTATATGCGACATTGCTCCGGCTGAGGCTTTTGCTGCGGTCCCGCCGACAGGGGCCGAACGTTCGCGGGTGACGAGTACACCTGCGGCACCCGAAGCCAGGGCGGAACGAATGATTGCCCCGAGGTTATGCGGGTCTTGAAGTGAATCGCATATCATCAGCCGGACTTTCTCGCCCGTGGCGATGCGCGATTTCATTTTCACGACCAAATCTTCAAAGGCAATCAGCGGCGTCTCACTTATCCTTGCAACGATTCCCTGGTGTCGAACCTGTGGCGCTCCTTCTCCGGCAAGCCGCAGGGAATCGGTAAAGCTGAGCTTGATGCCGTGCAGGCGAGCCATTTCGACGATTTCCTCGATCTTGCCCCCCCGTTTGTCTTTTTGCAGGATAATTTCAGTGAACCGCTCCGGCTCTTTTTCAAGACCTTCAAAAATAGGGTGGATCCCCCACAACAGATCTTCACTCAAACGGATTCGCTTTTCATTTTGCATCCTGTCGGGTTTATTATGGGATGTATCCTGTTTCTTCATTCTGTCACGCTCTTCTCAATGGGTTTGCCGGATGGCAGGCGATGCGCCCTGGCTCTTTCGGCCAGGATGACAGCGGCCAGCAAATCGGCGGCATCGGCAAGATCCTCATTAATGATCAGGTATTCGTATTGTTCGACAGCTTGGAGTTCCTGCCGGGCATTCTTCATTCGCAGCCGAACACGCTCTTCACTTTCCGTACCTCTGCCGCGCAACCGCTTCTCCAATTCCGCCATGCTCGGCGGTGAAATGAAAATAGAGGCGGCATCCATTTGTCCTGAGTTTCTGAGGATCGCCGCACCCTGCACATCGATATCGAGAACTACGTCAATCCCTTCCTCAAGTTGTTGCCTGATGGCCGCCTGGCTCGTGCCGTAGAGGTTGCCATGAACCTCCGCATACTCCAGAAAGCGTCCCTGCTCAATCATCGAATGAAACTCGTCTCGGCCAACAAAATGATAATCGATACCGTCTCGTTCGCCGGGACGTGGCAGCCTGGTGGTGTGCGATACGGAAAAGACCAGTCCGGGGATCCTGGCCATCACATGACTAAGCAGAGTAGTCTTGCCTGCACCTGAAGGAGCGGAGATCACAAACAATCTGCCTATGGTCATACTGTCTCTCCGGTTTGGATCTTTTGCTGACTGTAATGTTCAGCCAGATGGTAGCCAGGGTTTAAAGCCTGAATCCGTTGACTGATGGTGTCGGGCTGAACAGAGGACAGGATCACATGATTGGAGTCCATTACCAGAATCGATCTCGTTCGTCGTCCTTCCGTTACATCGACGAGTTTACCCTGGTTTTTTGCGGCTTCCTTAAGCTTGCGGGCCGGGGAAGAACCGGTGTTGATGACGGCTACGATTCTTTCCACCATCACCGTATTCCCAAAGCCAATATTCAGTATCTGCATGAATTCACCTTGAACACATCACTGTCTGAATGTAACCGTTCACCAGCACCCCATTTTCGTCCGATCAGGCCGCCTCACATAGCCAACTATAGCTCGGAGGCCTGCTTGAACGAACCTGGAGCACTGGATGAACGGTTACAGATCCGGGTTATGCAGTCTTTTGGGGTGTACTGAATGATTACGTCTGAATCAATCCCCCCGGAATGAAACACCAATCGTCTATTCAATATTCTGAACCTGCTCACGCATTTTTTCCAGTTCGCTTTTCAATTCGACGGTAAGATGGGCAACCTGAGCATCGTTAATCTTCGATGCCAGGGTATTCACTTCGCGCAAAAACTCCTGTATCAGAAAATCAAGCTTTCTTCCGACGCCACCCTCTTCCGTGAGAAATAAAGTAAATTGGCTGATATGGCAGTGCAACCTGACAATTTCCTCAGTGACATCGGTTTTGTCGGCCATCAGGGCAATTTCCTGAGCTAAACGCGCCGGATCGAGTTGGACATTGCCCAGCAGCTTTTCCACCCTATCCTGCAGATTCAGCCTTCGCTGCTCCAGCATTTGCGGGATACTTTTCTCTATGACATCGACGGTTTTTGCAAAGGAACCAAGGCGCGCAATAAGATCTGCAGCCAAAGCCTCGCCTTCCTGATTCCGCATTGTATCGCATTGTTCGAGGGCTTGATCGAGTACCTTTTCCACCAGTGGCCAAACAGCATCAAGATCCTCGTCTTTTTGTTGTCTTTCCAGAACATCGGGATAGGAAGCGAGAAGCTGTGGAGTAATGTCTCCGGACAGGGTGAATTCTTCAGCCAGTGACTGTAAGGCATCCCGGTATCCTGCAGCCAGCGCCATGTGCACTTTCACCTCCTGGAGATCGGAGAAATCGCCACTTACCGAAAGAAACAAATCGACACGCCCCCGCAGATAGGTGACACCGACCTTTCGGCGGATACGCTCCTCAAGCAAAGCATACCCCCGAGGAAGTTTCATTTTCAGGTCGAGATAGCGATTGTTGACGCATCTCACCTCGGCGGTCCATACTCTGCCACCGCTTGCAAGTTCTCCCCGGCCAAAGCCGGTCATACTCTTTAATCCCATGTCTTACCCTTCAGATGCAGAACAAAATAAAAAAACGATGTAGAAGGAGTACCCTCCTACATCGTTTTCATTTAACGCCTTGGCAATACAATGTAATTTTCGAAGTTATTTTGCAGCCGCCGCCATAGCCTCGTTCAGCTTTTTCACGATTGCTTCACTTACTTCGATTGCTTCATCAAAATAGACGACGCCATTTTTAGAGTCCATGATCACAGTAAAGCCCTTTTCCTTGCCAAATTTCTCGACAACCTGCTCAAGAGCCTTGAGGATTGGTTCAAGTTCTTTGTCCTGCAACTGCTTCATCTCAAAACGGGCGTCCTCGGTCTTGGCCTGAAGCTCCCGGCCGTTTTTCTGGTACTCACGTACCTTTTCGGCCTTTTTCTCCTCGCTCCAGGCAGAGCTTTTCTTCTTTATCTCATCCTGCATCATCTTGAGGTCCTCCTCCTCTTTCTTGAAGGACCCCTGGAGCTCTTTCATTTTTACATCGAAACGCTCTTTTGCAGCTTTTCCTGCTTCAGATGTAACAATGATCTTCTGGACATTGATGACCCCGATCTTCAGGTCTGCTGCCAGACAGCTCTGCGCTGCAAAACAGGCAAAAAGAAAAACAACACCTGCCAGCAGGATTCTCTTGTATGCCATTATACTCTCCTAAGATTACTGGACAACGACGAAGTCGGCTCTTCTGTTCTGGGCCCAGGACAACTCGTCTTGACCATGAAGAAGGATTCTCTCTTCGCCGAAGCTCACAGTGCTGAGTTTTGCCTCAGATACACCAAGGTTTACAAGATATTTCTTGGCGCTGAGCGCACGTCTTTCACCAAGTGCCATGTTGTATTCGTTGGTGCCGCGGGGATCGCAGTTTCCTTCGATCCTGATCTCATAATTCGGATTATTATTGATGAAGTCGGCATTGACTTCCACCCGAGATACCTGATCTTTTCGTATATCGGAAGAATCGAAATCATAATAAACCGGCAGCATTCCCTCGGTGGTCCGGCCTTCGCTGATGCCAAGCGGTTTGGAATCCAGTGATTCCACTGCGCCGATCGCTTCAGGTGTTGCCTCTACTTGCATCGCTGCATCGGTTTCTTTTTTGGATCCGCAACCGGACAATGAGAGTATGGAAATACATAACAATGCAGGTAACAGCATCTTTGCTCTTTTCACCATGGGACAACCTCCAGTAATTCTTAAATTGGTTTGGATTGACAACTAGATAATTGCATGAGACAGATTAAGCGGTGGCTCCCACCGTTCAACTTAAATTTGATAGCCCTTCTTTATAAGTCAAATAGGCAATAATTTCAACATATTTTTTCTTTTTCGAACCATCCCTGACAAATACCGCTCCTTGTTATGATCCATCTAATGAAGAGGCTGTTGACCGTTTTGTCTCTGAATTTCAGGCTTCTCGTACTTTGCTTCTTTTTTTACCGAAAGGAAAGCAAATTTACGCTAGTGATATTTATGTTTTCGGATTATAAAGCGAACATAATTGAAAATCCGGTTTATAATATAGTATTCACCCCCTACCGGTCGATGACAAATTATTGGAGATTTTAATGGCCAAAGCAAATATAAGCCCCAATCGAGCAACAGACAGAACAATTCGCACTATCGATCGCAAACGTGAACAAGAGCGTCGCAAGATGTTCCACCGAGCGAAAGACCATGCCCCGGAATTCGCGGCGAAGCTGGTGCAGCGCCTGATCGACCGGGAGATTATCGAGACGACTTCCGTCGCCGCAGTGAGAGATGCTTTCGAGGCTCAACTGCTGAAATTAGGGTATCTCGAAGAATTCGAACTGCAGATGAAAATTGCGCCGGTGCGCACCATTGCCCAGGACCCTAATGTCGTCAGTCTCTATTTCACCCAGTATATAGTTGAAGATCTCATTGAAAACCCCGCTATCCAGGATATTTTCGGAGACGATCTCGACATCTACAGAGCTGTGGATTCGGTGTTCAGAGTCCTCCGAGAGTAAATGGAGCATCCCGACACTATCCCCAGCCTGCTCATCGCCAACAGGCAAGGCAAGATCATTGAGTTTCCCGAGCTGCAGATGGCAGGCATGAGCAATGGGAAGTTTTTCCGGCCGGAACCGGAGGATCTCATCCCCCTGCCACCCGGCAGTGAATTGTTCGCCCTTCCCGGAAGACTGCCTGTCGGCTGGGACAGGGAAACGAACGAACCTGTTCTTCTCGCCGAAGACCCTTATGACTCGGGAGCATTGGTGCAGGCGGTAGCTGCCTTCATGGCGCCGGCCCATACCTCAATCCTCACCAGCAGCTACCAAAGCGAGACAGGCGCTTCATCTCTGCCTCTTTTTGCCTACACCGCGGTAGGCTGGTACCGTGACAGATTCTGGGTAGCCGGATTCCGCAGCGATAAAGATACTAGACAGGACGCGGATCAATATCGACAAGCTGTCGTTGAGCAAAGCACTCGAAAAATAATCAAGGCGCATAAGGAAAACAGGCTCATCCAACACCTGGGCAAATGTTGCCTGACCTATGGCTGCCCCGCGGCCCGGAACTATTTCCTCGGTCGCTGGGAGGCCCCGCTGCCCACCTCTCCGTCCTGTAATGCACGTTGTCTCGGCTGTATTTCCCTCCAGGCTTCCGGATGCTGCCCGTCCACCCAGGAAAGGATTACTTTCGTACCGAGTGTCAAGGAGGTCGCCGATTTGGCTATTCCCCATCTTGAGAATGCCGAGAACCCCATTGTCAGTTTCGGCCAGGGATGCGAGGGAGAACCCCTCCTGCAATCAGACGTCATTGAAAAAGCGATTCGGTTGATCCGCAGCAGAACCAGCCGGGGAACGATAAACCTTAATTCCAACTCCAGTCTGCCAGGCCATGTTCAACGGCTTGCTCATGCCGGTCTGGACAGTATCAGGGTAAGCCTCAATTCAGCCCAGCAGACTTTCTACAATCGCTATTATCGACCACAAAATTACAGTTTCACAGATGTCATGCGATCCATCGATGTCATGAAAAACAGCAATCGCTTTGTGTCGTTGAACTATTTCATTCTCCCCGGCTTTACCGATTCGCCGCAGGAGTATGAGGCGCTCTGCCACCTGCTCAGATCCCATTCACCCGACTTCATCCAGCTGCGCAACCTGAATATGGACCCGGAATGGTATTTGCGCAGCCTTGAATTTCCAGGAGATTCACAGCCAATCGGAATCCGACCGTGGCTTTCCCGTCTCCGGAAGGAGTTTCCCACCCTTCAATTCGGCTATTTCAATCCGCAAGTCTCCTAAAACCCTTCAGTGACGCTATTTTGCATTGCTTTTTCTGTAAGATAGGATATTGTGTCAGTTAATAAAGCTTATCAAATATCATTTATTCGGAGCGAGTATTTATGGAACAATTGCCTAATATGCGTTTGACCACGCAACGGCAGATCATCCTCGAGGAACTGGGCAAGGTAACATCACATCCGACGGCCAATGAGGTCTACGATATGGTACGCAAGCGTCTGCCGCGCATCGGGCTCGGAACTGTTTACAGAAATCTTGAACTTATGGCCGACAGCGGTATTATCCTGAAACTCGAGGTCGGCGGCACGCAAAAAAGGTTCGACGCGACTGTCGCCCCCCATTATCACGTTCGTTGCACCTCATGCGGCAAAGTTGACGACATTGATATAGAAGTCCAAAGTCAGATCAACCAAGTTGCAGAAAATTCCAGCAATTACATGATATTGGGTCATCATATAGAATTTTCAGGAATCTGTCCGAAATGCCTGGAAGAGAAAAAAGCCTTATCCCTCCATTAAAAACCAGACTCCGATGAGCAGAAATCAAAAAACAAAGGGGAAAATACTTGACAGTATTTTCCCCTTTGTTTTTTTTGGCAGACAGGTACGGCACGGATGTTTGGCGGATCCAGCCCCTCAGGTAAAGAGTACCTTGCAGAATCGACGCTTGCCGACTTTGATCAGCATTTCGCCTTTGGCTGAGATTGTCAGATTGATGTCGTTTACTTTTCCCCCATCGATGGAGACAGCCCCCTGCTGGATCATTCTCCTTCCATCGGATGTCGAATTGACCAGACCGGCATCCATGAGCAGTTGAGGCAGGGCTATCGGCTCGGTAGCAGTACACTTAAATTCAGGAAGATCATCCGGCACACCGCCTTTCTGGAAAACCTTTTCAAAATTTTCTTCCGCACTCAGAGCCATTGCCTCGCCGTGAAAGCGGGCAGTCAATTCTCGTGCCAATTGTTTTTTTGCTTCTTTGGGATGCACCTTTCCCGATTCGACCTGGAGCTTCAGGGCAGCAATTTCCCTGCTGTTGAGGTTGCTCAGCAAGGCGAAATATCTGAACATCAGCTCGTCGGAAACAGAGAGTACCTTCCCATATATATTATCGGCAGATTCGGTGATACCGATATAGTTGCCAAGAGACTTACTCATCTTATTGACCCCGTCGAGGCCCTCAAGAAGCGGCATGGTCAGGACCACCTGTGGTTCCTGCCCCCGAGATCGCTGGAGGTCCCTGCCCATCAGGACATTGAACAATTGATCGGTGCCTCCTAATTCCACATCGGCATGCATGGCCACAGAATCATACCCCTGAATCAGGGGATAAAGAAACTCATGGATAGAGATGGGTTTGCCGGTATCGAACCTGGTGCGAAAATCCTCCCTCTCAAGCATTCTGGCGACCGTCAACTCAGATGCCAGTCTGATCATGTCTATCGACGTGAGCTTGCCGAGCCAAGTGCTGTTGAACACCACTTGAGTTCTTTGTGGATCGAGGATCTTGAAGACCTGCTCTTTATACGACTCGGCATTTTGTGCCACCTGTTCAACGGTAAGGGCTTTTCTTGTTTCCGATTTACCGGTGGGGTCACCGATCATCCCGGTGAAATCTCCGATCAGAAAATAAATGTCATGACCAAGATCCTGAAAATGCTTGAGCTTTTGCAACAAGACGGTATGACCGAGGTGCAGATCCGGGGCAGTCGGATCGAAACCGGCTTTCACCTTGAGCGGAATTCCGGTTTCCTGGGATTTTTTCAATTTTTTAATAAGTTCGTCGCGGGAGATTATATCGACTGCCCCACGCTCTATCAGTTCAAGCTGTTCCTCGATTGAAGCCATAATAATAAACCGTTTTGCTTTTACTTAGAGTTATCTATTTTGCGTATTCGACGGCACGGGTTTCTCTGATCACGGTAACGCGTATCTGTCCAGGATAGGTTAATTTGTTCTCAATGGCCCGGGCGATATCCTGACTGAGCAGGGTCGCTTCGTTATCTTTTATTTTATTTGAATCGACAATGATCCTCAGATCACGGCCGGCTTGAATGGCATAGGATTTTTCGACCCCTTTAAATTCATTGGCAATGCTCTCGAGATCCTCAAGGCGCTTGACATAACTCTGCAGCATTTCCTTCCTGGCACCAGGCCTCGCGCCTGAGAGTGCGTCCGCCGACTGAACCAGAATATCGATCACGCTCAGCGGGGGCTGCTCCTCATGATGGGCACCGATGGCATAGACCACCTCCTCGGGTTCACCGTATTTTTTGGCCAGATCTCGACCGATAATGGCATGGGAACCCTCCACCTCATGATCGACCGCCTTGCCGATGTCATGAAGGAGACCGGCCCTTTTGGCCATTTTCACGTCGACTCCAAGTTCCGAGGCCATTATCCCGCACAGAAACGAAACCTCAAGCGAATGCTGCAGCACGTTCTGCCCGTAACTGGTCCGATACTTCAACCGGCCAAGCAGATTGATCAGGTCGACATGGACCCCATGGGCGCCAACGTCGAAGGTGGCCTGCTCCCCTGCCTCCCGCATAGTGACTTCCAGCTCTTTGGTGACCTTTTCGACAACTTCTTCTATTCTGCCGGGATGAATCCTGCCATCGTTTATCAGCTGCAGCAGGGCCTGCCGGGCAACTTCCCTCCGTACGGGATTGAAACCGGACAAAATAACTGCTTCCGGAGTATCGTCGATGATAATATCGATTCCGGTCGCCGCCTCTATAGCCCGAATGTTCCTCCCTTCACGACCAATGATGCGACCTTTCATTTCGTCGTTTGGCAGCGGCACCATCGATACGGTGCGATCGGCCACATAGTCCCCGGCATATCGGGATATGGCGAGAGCCAGTATATTCTTGCCTTTCCGGTCCGCCTCCATTTTCATCTCGTTTTCTATCCTGGCAAGTCTTTTGGCCGCATCCATCCGGGCCTCGCTTTCCAGGGTATCCATGAGCAGCTTTTTGGCTTCTTCCTGACTGATTCCGGCTATTTTGGAGAGTTCGGAGCGTTTATTGTCAACCAGCTCATCGATCTCCTTATGTTTTTCCTGCAATTCAATTTCCTGCTGGGCTACTCGTCGCTCGCAAACGATAAGCTCGGTTTGTTTTCGATCGTAACTATCCCATTCCCGCTTCAGACCTTCTCTTTTTCTCTTCAGTTGCCGCTGCTCGTCTTTCAGTTCTTCCCTTTCGGCTTTGAGTTCCTCCTCCAGGGCCTGCTTTACCTGATAGGCCGCGTCCTTGCTTTGGAGAAGGGCTTCTTTTTTTAACTGTTCGGCCTCAATGATGGCATTTTCAATAATCTGTTTGCTTTGGGCTTTGATATTCTTTTCGTGTCCCTCTATCACTATTTTTCGAAGATAGAAGCCCAGTAACACGCCGAGGAGCACACCAATACTGGTGAGCAGATATGGATGATTCACTAATCCCATAAAGTATTTCCTATCGTGGTGACGACTGACGGGACAGAAGGGAGAACAGCGGAGAACAAAAACGATGGAGTGGGATTATTACGAAAATGAGGACAAACCCGATTAAGATCGCTCGGAGACTTTGAGAAACCATAGAGACTTTCCTCCGACCGGTTTTGCTTTTCCATCGGCGAGTGGCTGAAAAACACAACTCTCCGACTGCGGATCTAACGCACAAACAGTCTTGGGTCAATCAACCATGCTTTCAGCCCTTGGCGGCATCTCCGCGATGCACGTTCCGCAGACCATGCCCTCACCAAGATGAAACCGAACAATCAGTTAATCGCTCAGATAACAAAATACCAGTAGATACGAACCCTTGTATACCGCTCCTTGAAAGGAGTTATTCCACTCAATATCGTGAGAATAAGTTAATCCAGACCAACACCTTGCCGATTCATCTGGAAGAGTATCTAAAAAAGCAGTCCTGCTTCTTCCCTGTATTCGTTCTTCGTTCCGACAGCACCTTTCTGCTGAAGTCAATCTTCTATTATATGTTTGACCGGGCCGGGTCTTCCCGACAAGCCTGCTGCGGGGAAAACTTCATACCGGAGAGTAAAAAAAACGCACGCCTTCAAAATCTTCCCCACACTGCCGTGTCACCAGGAAAGTTAAACCTATTAAATAGGTGGGCACCCTCATAATAACTTCGGGAAATTCGTCAAACGATCTTCCTTCGGCCATCAGCGGAGCTGCCCTTTTTATGGGAGTTGGCTCAACACACACTGACGATCACCAACAGTGCAGGGAGATATTTTATTTGCCACGTAACCAGGCAATACTTTAAGAAATCTTTTAATAATAACTGAAAGTGCAATTTCTTAATCGAATTATAGCAGACTTTCCGACAAACGAAAACAAATTATACCGAGGGTCGTCATTCAGCCAGTAGTCTTGCCCTTATATCTTCATTCAACTTCACTATTCTCTGTTCCGAATCCCTTTTATACAAGGTGAATTCCTGCTCCAATTTGACATACCTGGAGGCTATATTCAAGCAGGCCAGAATTGCTACTCTGCCGACCGGTATAGTCCCGGTGGCCTGAGTCGGACCGGTTTCGACAAGCTGACGGACCAATGAAAGAATCGACTGCATTTCTTCTTCCGAGGCAGCGGTATAGAACTTATACTCCTGCCCCAACAGCTCGAATTTGACCATTCTTTCATTTTCCGACATACCATCCCAGCCTTTTTGACCGACATCAGCTTCGATAGTGTCTGTCCAGAAATGAGATATTTTGTTCTAAATCGAGGCGCTCGATAAATTTAACCGCAGGCATATAGTTGATATTTCGAGGATTAAATTTTGAGAGCAACGAAGAGTTAGGGCAAAATAGCCATTTATGGACAGACACCAGATAACACCTCCAGTTCGGCAACGTGTATGGGTTATCTCTGCATGGAAAACAGATTATGCTGCACCCTCACTTCCTCATCGCCGCCGGCTTCCGCAGCGACCTCGGCGATTTCCTCCTGAACTTCATATTCATCCAGAAGAGAATCTTCTTCGCTTGTCGATTCTTCTTCTCTCGACGGATGCGGCACAGCAATTACAACCTCGTCCAGACTATGTTCCCATTCTTCTATCTGTTCGACAAGTCTTCCCACTCTCTGACTGATCTCACCGCGTTCCATTTCTTGAGCATTCACGTTATTCCGCAATTCTTCAATCTGCTGGTTGCGCTCTCTGAGTTGCTCGACCAAACCGGCTTTTTGTGCCCGCAGCTCGGAAAAACTCACCAATAATTTTTCGACGAAACGTTCGAGCCGCTGAAGCTCACTTTCCTGACTCATATCACTTACTCCTTCATGTATTTTTTCCCCACCGGCAGCAGGCCGCCACGCAGACAGCGGCCCGCGCAGCAACGTTCTGAACCTTCAGGAATCTTTTGTTGACTGCAGTTCATCTGCAATATACCACGCGTCATGTTCGCCGCAACCCCAATCAGATTCGGGAGTAATTCCAACTGAGCGGCCTTGCGTTATCGTAGGGCATGAACCCATGAAAGATCCTGGGGTCATCATCAAAAACCAGGGGTAAAAAATATTTATCTCCCTCCCACATCGGTAACCGGAAGATGTCATCCACGTCAACCCAGACCAGATCCCCTTCCTCGTTTGAGCGCCGGGGAATCCCGCTGAACCGATCGATCCGGTAGATAAAACCGAACCAGTTTTCCCCATGTGGGCCGAAACCGGTCCAGTTGATAGTGCCCCTCAGGACTGCCTTCTCGCACCGAATGTCCGCTTCCTCAAATATTTCCCTGACAAGGCATTGATATATATCCTCTTCAGGGAGCATTTTCCCGCCCAGTCCATTGTACTTGCCAAGATGCTGGTCTTCCGATCGCCTGTTGCGATGAACAAGCAGGGTTTGCTTTCCGTCTGCAGAAAGGATATAACCAAGTGTGGCGATTATTGGTGTGTACATTGCCGTTCCCATATTTTGTCGTTTAAACGATTATACATATTCCGCTGTTCTCTCTCATATGATATAAATAGACGTACACCCGTTGCGACTCCGTATACACTTTCAACCCATATCCGAAAAATGACTGCAAGACTCAGCTGTTTCCCGAACTCACTGAAAATCTTGATTTTCAGCTACATTGTATGGTGGTCGTTTGCTTCCGCAAGTCAATGTCTGGGTGCGAACAAAGACAACCGGGATTTCCCCCTTTTTCCGGTCATCAAAAACAATGTTCAATTCTGGGAGAAAATCTACGGGAAATATTCTCTAAAGGAAGCAGTTATACATGACTCGGAAGATTTATCAAAGATCTACGAGGTCCTTCCGCTTTTTGATCGAAACCTGCCGGGGACCCATCGTCTGAATGAAATTGCCGAACTGCAGGCAAAAGAAAAATACCGGGGCATCCTTGAGAAACTGGCGAAGCAAGCGCCGGCAACTGCCGAAGAAAAAAGGATTGCCGCTCTTTTTCCAGGTAAAAACTGCAGCCAGGACATGGCCAGAGCAGCCAATAACATTCGCAGCCAAAGCGGCCAGAAAGAACGCTTTCTCGCCGGAGTCGTCACCTCGGGAATGTATATGAAGGAGATAAAAAAAATCCTTCGGTCCCACCGGCTGCCGGAAGATCTCGCCTATCTCGCCCACGTCGAGTCCTCTTTCAACGTTCGAGCATATTCAAAGGTCGGCGCGGCCGGAATGTGGCAGTTCACACCCTCTACCGGCAAACGATACCTGAAAATCGACTACACGGTTGACGAACGATTGGATCCAATCCGTTCCACCCATGCAGCGGCCCAATATCTGCAGAACAGTTACCGTACGCTCAACAATTGGCCTCTCGCCATCACCTCTTATAATTACGGCTTGTCAGGTATGATGAGAGCCACCAAAGAACTTGAAACCTACGAAAAAATTTTCCAGAATTATAACAAGGGCTATTTCAAGTTCGCCTCGAAAAATTTCTATTCGGAGTTCCTCGCCGCACTCAAGACAGCAAAGATGCTGGAAACAAACGGCAGCGTCAAGCTCGCGCCGGAACTTTCCTGTCGCTATCTTGATCTTCCCGGCTATGTCCATATAAACGATATTTCAAAACATTTCAAAATCAGCGCGGCAACTGTCAAAGAGCTTAATCCGGCCCTGATGTCGCCTGTTATCAGTGGCGAGAAACGCATCCCGAAAGGATACAGCCTCAGGCTGCCTGCAGGAAACAATACCGATCGGCTGATAGCTTCTCTTTCTCCCATTGTTTTTAAAAACGGCCAGAAATCAAGCAGTTACCATCTAGTGAAGAAAGGTGAAACGGTCAGCAGTATTGCGAAATTGCACGGTGTTTCCATTAAAAGCCTGATGCAGGCCAATAACATCGATAAACAGGCAAGAATCTCTATCCGCCAGAATCTGAGGATTCCTGGAAAAGCACAGACTGCAGAACGTATCGAGACTGGAGCAAGAGGAAAAACAGTGCTGAATTCGGTCCCGAAGGTCAAACATGCCACCGACGCCTCAGCGCCAGGCGAAGTAACTACCCCAGGTTGATCAGGCAGTGAAAAATACCGATCAATTTTCAGAAAACATCTAGTGTGGAGCGTCGTGATAATGCTCCGCAGGCAAAACATCGCGAGCAACCGATAATCCGGTTTGTCCAGACGAGCCGAGCTGTCGCTCCGGGTAAAGGAATCCATGGATATTACAAAAACAGTAGCTGAATTGAAAACCCGGCCGGGATTTATCGACAATGTGGGCATGATTCTCATCCACAATGGCGTCGTTCGCAATTGGTCGAGAAAAAATAAGGCAAACGTCAAAGCCCTTGAAGTGACCCCTGACTATGAAAAAATCGAGGCACTGAGAAAGGAATATCTTCGGCATGAAGGCATCTTCGATATAATTGTCGAAGCTCGGCAGGGCACCCTGCAACCTGGCGACGATCTTCTATTTATCATAGTCGCCGGAGACATCCGCGAACATGTCAAACCTGTTCTGTCTGACCTGCTTGAGAGGATTAAAGCCGAAGCGGTAGCCAAAACAGAGGTTCTTTCTTCCCCGGCTGCCTGATTCGGACAAGTCGTGCAAAATGGTATTTACCCAGCACAGAACACGAGGATCTTCATGTCTACAGCTCAAATATTCGTTGAGAAGTTTAAGGATATCCATCCGCTGCCTCACGTAGTCACAACTCTCTCCCGTCTCATTGCCGACAGCGAATCGACGATGAAGGATTTCGAAGAAGTTATCAAAATAGATCCAATCCTGGTCAGCCGACTTCTGCGGCTGGTCAACAGTCCCTTTTACGGACTGGCTCAAACTGTCGATTCCATTGGTCGGGCGGTGGCTTTTCTCGGTATGAAAAACCTTCACAACCTGGTGGTGGCCGATGCTCTGAAAAATATTTTCATCTCTCGAGACACCAATGCAATTTTCTCAAAAAAACGTTTATGGCTCCACTGCGCCGCCGTTTCCATCTGCAGCAAGATGGTAGCCGAGAGGATTTTCGGAATAAACGGGGATGATGCCTTTCTGTGCGGCATTCTTCATGACTTCGGTCTACTGGTGGAGGAACAGGTAGAGACCAATAAATTTCAAAGGATCTGCACCACCTGCGATTCAACATCTCTGCTTATCGACATGGAACGACAGGCATTTGCCACCGATCACTGCGAAATCTGCTACATCATGACTCTCGACTGGAACATGCCGCTCACCATTCAGGAAGCAATCAGGGACCACCACCTGCTCTCCGATACCATCGTGCCATCCAGTCTTGCGGGAATTATCCAGATTTCAGAATATATTGCCAGCCAGCTTGGCCACTCGACCCTGCCGAATATGGCAACGCAGATTTCTCCGCCCCTTCTCGAACACCTGCAGGTGAACATCGACGAATACAACGTCCTCATTGAGGATATTCCGGAAGAAATGGCCAAGGCTCAAGCTATTTACGGATAGGAAAGCCGATGACAACCCTTTTCAACAAGGCCGCATCCCCGGCCACCCTGATCAAGGACTTGCTCGTCTCTCTCCGTACTGCTCTTCCGACTGTTGCCATTCTCGCCGTCACCGATGAGGGGTGCCTTCTTCCGGAAGGCGGCCTGGCCGGATTCCCCGAAAAGTTGGTTGGCGAACTTGCCAACCACCAGGTCTGCCGCAAAGAAGGTAAGACATCGTGGTTTTCGTCAGACCAAAAACACCTGATCGTTCCCGTTCCGTCACTGAAAACCACTTTGATTCTCCCTGCAGATCATGAAGATTTCAGCCCCGCGGGGCTGTCATGCCTGATAGCTCTAGCCGTGCAGGGATATTTCGATCGTAAGGAGTGTGAACAGCTTCACAAGAAAATAGCTATTCAGAAGAATCAGTTTACCCGCAAATTTCAGGTCCTGGAAACCAAGCACCAGGAAATGCTCGAGGAAGCTCAGCGCAGCTACAGGATGATCCAGGAACAGCAGGAAAATTATTCCAGAACGCTCAAATCGGAGATAGAGAGCCAAACGCAGGAACTCCGGAAATCGAAAAAAGCCGCGGAGGAAGCCAATATCGCCAAGAGTCAGTTTCTCGCCTCCATGAGCCATGAAATCCGTACGCCGATGAATGGCGTCATCGGCTTTACCGATATGCTGCTGGCCACCGAAATGGACGAAGAGCAGAAAGACTTTGCCGTGACCATTAAGCGCAGCGGTGAAGCCCTGCTTGGATTGATCAACGATATCCTGGACTTTTCCAAAGTTGAAGCCGGCCAGATGTCCCTGGAATACATCGATTTCGACCCGGAGATTACCGCCCATGACGTCTGTGAGCTGATCCGGCCCCGGGTTACCGGGAAACCCATTGAGGTACTCTGCCGAATCGGAGACGATCTCCCCGCCAATATCAAAGGTGATCCGGGGAGATTCCGTCAGGTGCTTGTCAACCTGCTCGGCAATGCGGCAAAATTCACCGAACAGGGTGAACTGGAGTTGAGTATCGAGGTCATGGAAGAGGCTGAAGAAACCATTACTCTCCTCGCCAAAATCCGCGATACCGGGATTGGCATTCCCGAAGATCAATTTGCAACGATTTTTGATGCCTTTAAACAGGCGGATGGTTCGACCACCAGAAAATACGGCGGGACCGGCCTGGGCCTGTCGATCTGCACGCGGATAGCCGGACTGATGGACGGACGCATCTGGGTAGAATCAACCGTCGGACAGGGTGCCACCTTCTTTTTCACTTCAGTCATGAAAAAGTCGTCATTGCGTACCTCGCAACGTCCGGTGGCGGATAACCTCAAGGGAGTGAAGATTCTCGTTGTCGACGACAATCGAGCCAATACCGAAATCCTCCGGGCTGTCCTCGGCAAGGCCGGGATGGAAGTAGTCACTCTCCTGAACAGCGCCACAGCCGTAGCCGAGATGATCCGGGCGGAAAAGGATCGGTCGCCCTTCCAGCTGGCAATTCTCGATCTGCAGATGCCATTCATTTCGGGCTATAACCTCGCAGAAAGAATCCGTACGTCAAAACTTGCCAACCCTGCAATACCTCTTCTTGCCTATACGTCCTCCACGGAAAGGGTGGCACAGAAATGCAGAGATGCCGGTTTCACCGCATTTCTCACAAAACCAGCCAGGCGCAATCTGCTCCTTCGCACGCTCTCCCGCATTCTTGGCGCAAAAGACGAGGCACAGGAAAAACCGGAGGAGAAAAAATTCGTCACCCAGTATTCGGTGCGGGAAGAATTGAAACAATCTGTCCGGATAATCCTGGCCGAAGACAATCCCGTCAACCAGAAACTGGCCATGATTATGCTGAGCAAGGCGGGGTATAAAGTAACCGTGGTACCTAACGGCAAGGTGGCGGTGGAAACGTTCAGTAGAACACCGGACGATTTCGATACCATTCTTATGGATATTCAGATGCCTGAGATGGATGGATACGAAGCCACCCGGCAAATCCGGCAGCTGGGTTTCTCAGAAATACCGATCATTGCCATGACCGCCAACGCCATGAAAGGAGACAAGGAGCTCTGTCTCGAGGCTGGAATGAACGATTACATCATGAAACCGATCAAAAGGGATATCGTCTTCCAGATTCTCGAGAAATGGCTTCATATCCGAAGCTGACAAGACGGGTAATGACAACCTTCTCCAAGAAACTGCAGACCGGACGGCGCACACTCAAGCTCTGGGCCGATCAACCGGTTGTCGATCGTTCCGCCATGCTGAGGGCGTTTCACTGCCTGGTACGGCTGATTTTCATCACCATAAAAGAATTCAACGAAAACAGCCTCGGCATCCGCTCCGGGGCGATGACCTACATGGTCCTGCTCTCCCTCGTTCCCTTCCTGGCGATAAGCACTGCCGTTGTCAAGGGTTTTGGCGGCGGAGATCAACTGCGCGCCGCCGCCTATACGTATATCGATTCCCTTGAAAGGAGCGGCGGGAGGATTCCCAACGAGTCCAGTATTGCGAAAGATCACCTTGCTCCCCCCACAGGCGAAGACGATGCGAACCTGACCGACCACTTGCGCTCGGCAATCGATCGGCTCTTTAACTATGTCGACAAAACCGATTTCGCAACCCTCGGCACCTTCGGCGTCATTGGCATTCTGCTCAGCGTCATCCTGGTACTCGATCATATCGAATCGGCAATGAACACTATCTGGAAAGTTGAATCCGGAAGATCGCTGTCACGAAAACTTACCGACTATCTGACTCTGATCATACTTGTGCCGCTCTCGATAAACGTTGCCTTTGCCGCCAGTGCATTTCTCCAGAATCCGGTGCTTGCGTCACAATTGGATATGCTTATCCCTTTCGCCTGGCTGCAGGCTCTCCTGCTCAGTGCACTGCCGGTAGTCATAATTGCCGTCACCTTCTCTGTAATGTATATCTTCTTTCCCAATACCAAGGTCAACACTTTGCCTGCCATGTTTGGCGCCACTCTGGCCGCATTACTGTGGTTCGGTGTGCAGAATATATATATTGCCCTGCAGATTGGGGTTGCCAGACACAACGCCATTTACGGTTCATTTGCGACCTTTCCGCTTTTTCTGATCTGGATCTATCTCGGCTGGATATTTATTCTGGTCGGCGCCCAGGTCGCCTTTGCCGCCCAGAACATCAAAGTCTACAAGCTCATCCCGCCTGCCATTACCCCTGCCCTGAGACTTTCTGCAGCCTTTGACATCATGGACTGCGTGTATCGAAATTTTACGAGCGGACAATCGACCACCGAGGAGAAACTGTCCGGTTTGTTGCCGTCCTACCCCCCGCAACTCATCTCCGAAACCATAGACGTTCTCGAAAAAGCCGAAATTATCCAAGTGGTGCAAAGGGACGGGCGATTGCTGCCCGGCACAACCCTTGAACAGTATGATACCCGGGCAGTCGCCAGAAATATCCTGGGAATGGAAGCCCCCGACACCAACGGAGGGAACATGAGCAGAAGAGCAATCGAGGCCGCCGCAGAGGCAAATCCATATTCCACTCAATTATACGAGAACAAGGACAATACGATGCATACGGGAGAAGAGCATGGCAAAGAATAAAAGCTCAAGTGGGATAAAGAAAACCATGCCTGCACCGGAAATCAGCCGCTCCAGTCCCCCGGGCGGGATCCTGGAAACGACCCTTTTCGTTTGCGGGGCGGTTGTGATGATCTACGAGATCACCGGGGCTCGCCTGCTTGCCCCGCATATCGGCACATCAACGTATATCTGGACCAGTCTGATAGGCGTAATTCTTGCCGCCTTAAGTCTTGGCTACTGGCTTGGCGGTCAAGCCGCGGACCGTCGGGCGGAAATGAAAGTCCTTGCCGGAGTGCTCTTTCTTTCCGGAGGCGCGGTGGCGGTGACAATTTTTGCCGGCGATTTTCTCCTTACCCTGATAGCCGCCACTCCACTGATCCTGCAGCTGCAGTCGGTGCTCGCCGCGGTCCTGCTCTTTGCCCCGGCGGCGGTGCTGCTTGGTTTTGTGACCCCTTACGCAGTGCGGTTGAAAATGTCTTCACTCGACGATTCCGGCCGCATCGTCGGCAGGCTCTATGCCATCTCGACTCTGGGCAGCATCTTCGGAACATTTCTCGCCGGTTTCTACCTCATCCCATTCGTCGGCGCCAGCCGAACCCTTTACCTGATTGCCGGTTCTCTCCTGATTCTTGCCGTCCTGCTGGTTCCCTTTGCCTTAAGCAGGAAAACCCGGACTGTGGTGCTGCTTGTCTTCCTCGGCGGAATCGGCGCCCAGGAAATAAAGGCTTACTACCTTGCAAAAACCCTGGATATCTACCAGACCGACACCGAATACAGCACGGCCCGGATCTCTACCACCACCGATCCGATCACCGGCCGCCAGGTCCGCAACCTGAGTATCGACCCGCACTACAACCAGTCAAGGATGTATCTCGATTCGGATGAGCTGGTATCCGCCTATACCCGCTACTACCATCTGATCCGCCATTTCCGGCCTGATTTTTCCCAGACCCTGATGATCGGCGGGGCGGGCTATTCCTTTCCCAAGGTATATCTGCAAAAATACCCGGAGGCGCACCTTGATGTGGTTGAGATCGACCCTGGGATGACCACCCTCGCCCGGCGATTTTTCAGGCTTGAAGACGATCCGCGGCTGCGAATCCTCCATCAGGACGGCCGGGTTTATCTGAACCGTGCCGAAACCGGACGTTACGATGCGGTACTGCTGGACGCCTTCGGTTCGCTTTTTTCGGTGCCGTTTCAGTTGACCACCATTGAGGCGGTTCGGCAAATTCACCGGGTGCTGAAAAAAGACGGAGTAGTCGTCTTCAACATCGGCGGCGCCTTGAAGGGTCCGGCAAGCGGCTTTTTCCAGGCGGAACTGGCGACCTATCAGGCGGTTTTCCCTCAGGTCTACGTCTTCAAGACCTCCCCGGTAACCGGAGATGCCGAGGTTCAGAACCTGATGCTCGTCGCCTGCCGGGGCGAAGTTCCGGTATCCCTGCAAAGTCCGGATCCGGAAATTGCAAGAATACTTGCTACGCGCCACGATTTGGCGGGGCTGGCGCAACGGCCTGTTCTCACCGACGATCTCGCTCCGGTCGAACACTACAACTCCTTTGCCCAGAACCTGCGATAGTCGTCCGCGTTATGGTGAATTGACAATTTGCGAAAAATAAGGGATACTCCAGACAATCGACAGCAGCAAGAGGTGGAAGCTGATGATTGTGCTGAAAGATTACAATTCACATCATCGAAATGATAATTACCGCAGCAAGCAATTTTTTTTTACGCTGAAATAGCAAGACATCTTGCTCCGGATCTGCCGCAGGTCTTTTTCCCCATGAAGTTCGACAATCTTTTTTCTCAACATTCCGATCAAGGCCAAACCATGCCATTGCCGGGAAAAAACCGTGAGAGTCAAAACTTCATTACATATCTACCCGGCGAGATCGGGAGTAATTCCAAATCGGCATAGAAAACACCCGCCCGCAGTATTCCGGAAAACAATCGCCTCCCGCCGCATCGGCCCCTTCCGGCATTCATCCGTCGGCAAGGGCACATGGCAGGGTTTGGCTCATTGAATAAACGCAAGTGGAGACTACGGAAAAATTAATGAAGACAATATTCAGAAAACTCTTCGCAATCTTGACCTTGATTGTGGTGCTTACCAATCCGCTCTCTGTGTTGAGCCAGGAAGTTGCCACCCCTCCCACCCCTCCGGCGGAACTGAAGCTGACCAGAGCTGTGATGTGCGAGTCCATGCAGAAACTAGCCCCGGTCAACCAGGCTGTCCTTTTCTCCATCGACGTGGGCAGGATATCGTGTTTTACCGAGTTTGACCAGGTGACCAGACAGACATTCATTCGTCATAAATGGTATCGTAAAGGAAATCTCATTTCTGTAAAACAGCTTACGGTTCATCCCCCCCGGTGGTCGTCGTTTTCCAGCATACAGCTCAGGGATGCGGACAAAGGACCATGGCGTGTCGATGTCACCGATGAAAACGACAACCTCATCGTCACCTTACGATTCAGTATAACGGAATAAGCCATGAACTTTCTTCTCCAGTCTCTAGCCAGTCTACGTTGGCAGGACGCCTTCGATATTCTGCTGAATGGCTATATGTTATTCAGGCTCTATGTTCTTTTCAGGGGTACCAATGTAATCAGGATGGTCATCATGATTGCCATCCTCTGGGTCTTACAGCGAATGGCAGTAGGCATGGGTCTGATAGTTACCAGCTGGGCTATGCAGGGCACTATTGCAGCTGCGGCTTTAATCGTTATAATCGTTTTTCGTAATGAAATCGCGAGTGTTCTGCAAACCCGCAGTCTCAAGTCGTTCTTTTGGGGTATCCCCCAGCGTCAGACTCAAACTCCGATAGAAATTATTGTAGAGAGTGTCTATCTGCTGGCCCGTCACAAACTCGGTGCACTGATAGTATTGCCGCTCAAAAAAGGTATCGAATCTGTTGTGCACGGCGGCCTTCCCTGGCAGGGAAAACTCTCACGGGAAATGTTGCTGAGCATTTTCTGGCACGGCACACCTGTCCATGACGGTGCCGCGATCATCCAGGGGGATAAGGTTGTCGAAGTCGCCGCCATTCTTCCACTTTCAAGAAGAAACGATCTGCCCTCTCATTTCGGCACACGGCATCGCGCCGCCGTCGGACTGGCGGAGCAGACGGATGCCATTATAATAGTAGTTTCCGAAGAACGGGGCGAAGTTACGGTGTTCAATGATCGATCATCCAAAAACATCAAGACCGAAAGCGAACTGGCTCGGGTGCTGCGTGAACATGCCGGAACATTGCCTACCGCAAACGGGGCAAGACGGCAGATAGTGGAGCTTGCCGGTGCGGCTTTGATCTGCCTGCTTGTTATCACCGGTATCTGGATCAGCTTTGCCCGGGGATTCGAGACCTTGGTGAGCCTTGAGGTGCCGGTCGAGTTCATGAACCGGGATCCGAAAATGGAGCTTTTTTCCGCTTCCACCAGCAGCGTCAAACTCCAGCTCAGCGGGTCGGGATCACTGATCAAATCCATTCGGCCGGATCAGGTGAAGGTCCAGCTCAGCCTTGCCAAGGCGGTGGCCGGCAGTAACAAGATCGCCATCTCCCGGGACAATGTTGTCCTGCCGCCGGGTATTCAGCTCAAACAGATCGAACCGCAGGATATCCAGGTGAATCTGGACGTGCCGGGCCATAAAATGCTGCCGATCCAGCCGGTGTGGAGTGGTAAGCTGCCGCCCGACCTCATTCTTGAGAATGCTTATACGGTTCCCGCTACAGTGAAGGTGGTAGGAGGCAGTCTCAATTTCAACGAGATTGATACCATCTATACGGAAAATATTCCGTTGGAAAAAATTACCACAAACGGTCCAATGTCTGTCCGGCTTTCGCTCATGCCCTCATCGCTGAAATTGGCGGACGAGTCACTCAATCAAGTCAAGTTGATTTACACATTGGTGAAGCGTCCATCCCCGTCCGGCGATGAGGTCGAATCAAAAACTCCTCTTTCCGAGGATCCGCCCGTCTCCAATTGAATCGGATTGGAAAAGAATCCCCTTCAAGCTCTCTGTTGGATGGAGTGAAGATTCGTGTTATTGGCAAAAAATATCCTGAAAGTTCTGGCAGGGATATTCCATTCCAACATGCGGCATCAGCAAATACCTGAAAACACAGAGCTCATCGGATCAGTACAACAGAATCTGCCCTTTACTGAAATACCGGGCGATAACCGCCTTGAGTTCGTCACGCAACCCTTGATCGTCCCGTTTTGCGTAGGACCGGTACAGTTCCGGCGCGATGATTTCAAAAGCGTCAACAATCTCCGGGTCAAAATGACCGCCGCGGCCCTGGCGTAGAATCGCCATCGCCCTCTCGAAGGACAGCGGCTCCTTATAAGGCCGTTTCGAGGTCAGGGCATCAAAAACATCGCTCACGGCAAAGATCCGGGCAAGCAGCGGGATGTCCTCGCCGGCCAAGCCCCGCGGATAACCGCTGCCGTCGAATTTTTCGTGGTGCCCTTCGACAACCAGAGCCCCGTCGCTGAGCCAAGCCGAATCTTTTATGATATCCATGCCGTGGCGCACATGATCCTTCATCAGGGCAAATTCTTCTTCGTTCAGGCCGGCGGCCTTGAGCAGAATACTGTCGCGGATGCCGATTTTCCCGACGTCGTGGAGAAAGGCGCCCTTGATCAATGACTGGATTTCGTCGTTCGCCAGGTGTAACGACTCGGCCAGACACACAGCATAGAGCGTGACCCTGAAGTTATGGACGTCGGTATCGCTGTCGCGTTTGGCAATAGCGCTTGCCAAAAGAGATAGAGTTTCCAGATTGGCATCCAGTAGATTGCGGGAAAAGAACGTCAGCTTGCTCGCCAGATGGAGGATGACCGGATACAGCAGGCCGCTGGTGGCGAGAACAATCACCACAGCCAGGAGAACAGAACGTCGCAGTTTGTTCCGAATGCCTATCCGGGCAGCATCGGAAGGGGCAAAGATTACCTGGGTGTACGCTATCTTATGTTGAAACTGGTCCAGCAGCGGCATGACCACATGCACATGCATCTTCTTGCCGAGCATGACGATTTCTGTCAACTCACCGGTCTCGGGAACGGGACGGGGCGTCGAACTCACGAAGCGCATCACAGCCTCGATCAGGTCATACCGGAAGTCCCGAAGCTCCTCGATATCCTGATTGTCCGGAGTATAAAATCGGACATAAACATAGCTGCCGCTTTTCCGAGCCAGAGGAACAGAGGTTCGTTCATCAAGGGCCTGACGAAAGGCTAACCGTTTATCTTTTTCCGATTCCCTGATAACTCCTGCTGTTCTCACGACCAGCAACTCAATTTCCGTGCGGGTCTCCTCGACAACCAGGGTTCTGAGGTTGTGTCGCACTACCACGTAGGCAATGCCGGCGACCAGAAGGCCGATGACAATTGCCATGAGAACGAGACGGATCGTGAGGGTGCGGTAAACAAAGGTTTGGAGGGAAAGGGCTCGAGTCGTTCCCATAGTGCGCTCCAGGATGTTTTCACTGTCTGTGTCCCCTCACCGGACCTCCACCCAACCACCACCCAAGGCAAGATAGAGCTGCACAGCCGCTGTTCTGCGAGTTAATTTTGATTGAGCCAGATCCGTTTCAGCAGAATAGAGCTGCCGTTGCGCATCCAGAACTTCAAGATAACTGACAACGCCGGCTCGATAGCGCTTCTCCGTCAGTCTGAGCCCTTCCCGTGCCGAAAACTCACGCCTCCGCTGCGCTGCAATCTCCTCGGCACTATGGCTATACTGGCTCAACGCATCTGCTACCTCCCGCAAGGCATTGAGTCCTGTCTGCCTATATGCCAACCCGGCCTGCTTGAGGCGCGCCAAGGCTGCATCATAATTGGCTATCAAGCTCCCACCGGCAAAGAGCGGCTGCAGCAAATCGAGGCCGGGCGAGACAACCGACGGCGCATCGCCATTGACCAGATCTCCGAGTTCGGTACTCAGCGCGCCAAAGGTTCCTGTTAACGATATACTTGGGAAAAACAATGCCTTGGCCTCTCCGACTCTGGCATTGGCAAGAATCAGCTGCTGCTCTGCCTGTCGCATATCAGGCCTGCGATCGAGCAATTCCGATGGGAGCCCGGCCGGGACTTCAGGCACAATGACCGGCTCTGTCGGAACACCCTGAACTACAGGCCCGGGAAGACGGCCAAGCAGTACTGACAGAGAATTTTCGGCCCTGGCGATCTGAACCAACAATCCGGGCAGACGTGATTCCGTGGTCGCCAGCTGATTTTCCGCCTGACGTACCTCGGCGGCGGAACTCACCCCGGCATCGGCCAGACGGCTGACAAGGCGGTGCGATTCGCGCTGGGCATCGATCGTTCGCCGGGTTATTCGGAGTGTTTCGGAGAGGCTTTGCAGTTGAAAATAGCCCTGGGCCACTGTGGCGACCAGTGAAGCATACACTCCATCCTGCGCAGCCTGGGTGGCCAGCAACTGGGCGCGGGCAGCTTCGGTGGCGCGGGCGTAACGCCCCCAGAAGTCAATTTCCCATGACAGAAACAGTCCTCCCAGAAAACTTGTTGTGAAATCATCACCTGGCTGCCGTGCCGCAGGCGAGCTGTACAGTCCTGCCGATACCAAAGGCAGGGCCGGCGAACGTGCTCCGGCAAACAGTGCTTTTGCCTCCTGAACCCTGGCCGCAGCCAGTTTCACATCGAGATTGCCGACCAGGGCGGTTGCGATCAGGTCCTTCAGGGTTGGGTCGGCGAATACCTGCCACCAGGGCAGGCCGGCTATTGCCTGCAGAGCCGGCGAGGCCACTGCATTCCGGTAACTATCCGGAAGAGACAGATCCGGGCGTTGATAATCCGGCCCGACGGTGCAACCGGCAAGAGAAAGAGCAATGAACAGGAAGACGAAGCGTGAACGCATCATACACCCCCTGTATCAGATTCCGATTCTGCCGGTTGCGATAGAGTTTGCTGCCGTTTTTTTTCGGAAAACCATTGGACCAGCCGATCCACGGTAACGTAGAGGGCCGGCACAAAGAAGATCGCCAGCAGGGTTGCGGCGAGCATGCCGCCTATGACGGTTATGCCCATGGAGACCCGCGAGGCGGCTCCGGCTCCTTTAGCTAGAGCCAAGGGCAATACTCCGAGAATAAAGGCGAATGAGGTCATGAGGATGGGACGGAGACGAAGCTTTGCGGCCTCCACTGCCGACTCCACGGCATCCATGCCGGCATCTCGACGCATCTTGGCGAATTCGACAATGAGAATGGCATTTTTCGCGGCCAGACCGATCAGCAGGACGAGGCCGATCTGGGCATAGATATTCATGGCAAGGCCAACTGTGAACAGCGCCAGCATAGCGCCGAACACCCCGAGCGGCACAGCAAAAAGCACGGCCATCGGCACCGCCCAACTCTCATACATGGCGGCCAGAAATAGAAAGACAAAGACGATAGCCAGACCAAAGATAATGGGGGCCTGACCGGCAGAAGCCTTTTCCTGCAGACTTATACCCGACCATTCGTAGCTGTAACCGGGAGGCAGAACCTTTTCCGCCACCTCTTCCATGGCGGCTATGGCCTGCCCCGAACTGTAACCGTGCGCGGAATCTCCGCCGATTTCAGCGGTCCGGAACATGTTGTAGCGCTGCAGGATGCTCGGTGAACTGATCGAGACCGGAGTCACGAAGGTGCTGAGCGGAATCATCACTCCAGCCGTACTTCGCACATGATAGAGGCCAATGATGTTGATATCTCCCCTGAATTCCGCGTCGGCTTGCATGGTAACCTTGTATGTCCTGCCGAATCTATTGAAGTCGTTGACATTGACTCCACCGAGAAAGGTCTGCAGGGCCATCGAAATGTCGTTGACCTGCACCCCCAGTTTTTTGGCCTTTTCCCTGTCGACCTCCAGTTGGTAGGCAGGGTTGCGCGGATTGAATTTGGAGTAGACGGAGCCTATCTCCGGCCGCTTCTTTGCCTCGGCGACAAACATATTGGCAATCTCGGCGAGATCCTGCGGCATACCGCCGCTGCGATCCTGCAGCTTGAAGGAAAAACCGCCGGTTGCCCCCAGACCCGGAATGGGCGGCGGATTGAAAACCAGCACTGAGGTTTCAGGGTTCTTGGCTCCCTCCTTTACCAGTGACATCAGAATTGAGCGAAGAGAAAGTTCGGCTATGCCGCGTTCCTCCCACGGCGTCAATCCGGCGACAAACATGGCGCTGTTTGACTGAGGGGTGCTGGTGAGAATATTGTAGCCGCTCACCACAAGCCTTCCGGCAATTCCCGGGGTGTCTCTTATGAGATCGTCGATTTTTTCCGAGGAGGCAATCGTACGCCGCATCGCAGCTCCTTCAGGGAGCTGCATCGAACCGAGAAAATACCCCTGATCTTCAGGCGGAACAAACCCGCCGGGCACTGCCTTCAGAAGACCTCCTGCCGTCGCCAGAATCGCTGCGAGGGTCAGCAGGGTCAAAGCCAGCAGGCGGATCACCCTGCGCACCCCGTTGGTGTATCCCAGCGTCAGGCGAGCGAAGATCCTGTTGAACAATCGAAAGAAGCGGGCTGCAAGGCCGCGATCCGTTGCCACTGTGTTCGGCTTCAGCATCAGGGCGCACAGCGCGGGCGTCAGGGATAAAGCGACAAAACAGGAGAAACCGACAGAGACGGCAACGGTAATGGCGAACTGTTTGTACATCACACCGGCGATACCACCGAGAAAGGCCACCGGTACAAAGACCGCGGACAGTACCAGGGCAATGGCCACAACCGGCCCCGATACCTCTTCCATCGCTTTCAGGGTCGCCTCGCGGGCCGTCAGTTGGGCGTGGTGCATGTGGTATTCAACCGCCTCCACCACCACAATGGCATCGTCGACCACAATTCCAATGGCCAGAACCATGCCGAACAGGGTCAGGGTATTGATCGAAAACCCCAGAAGGGTAAAGGCGCCGAAGGTGGCAATGAGAGAAACCGGCACCGCCAGCATCGGAATAAGGGTGGCGCGCCAGCTCTGAAGGAAGATATAAACAACGATCAAGACAAGAAGGAGTGCCTCGAAAAAAGTTTTGACTACCTCTTCAAGAGATGCCACGACGAAGATCGTGTTGTCGATGACAAAATCATAAGCAATATCGTCAGGAAATCGTTTCGCCAATTCCGCCAGCTCTGCATGGATCAGGCCGGATGTCTCTATGGCGTTGGCATCGGGCGTCAGGTTGACTGAGAAGGCCGTGGCATCGCGGCCGTTGAAGGTGACATTGAAGGTGTAATCCTTGGCGCCGAGTTCAATGACGGCCAGATCGCCAAGGCGAATAAAAGAACCATCGGGCTGAGCGCGGATAATTATGTTTTCGAACTCGGACGGCTCGGTCAGCCGGCCGCGTACCTGAACACCGTATTGAAACTGCTGGTCCTTGGGAGCGGGAAACTGCCCGACTTGTCCGGCCGGGGCCTGGACGTTCTGTTCCTTGATCGCATTGAACACATCACCGGTTGTTATACCAAGACGGGCCATGCGATCAGGCTTGAGCCACACCCGCATGCCGAACTCGGAACCAAAGAGGGTGACGTTGCCAACCCCTTTGATGCGCTTGATGGCCTCAATAATATTAATTGCCGTATAATTCGTCAGAAAAAGCTCATCATAGGTGTTCTGGGGCGAATGAATCGCCACATACATCAAGGTGTCGGGCGTGCTCTTTTTGGTCGTCAGTCCGGAAGACAGGACCTCTTGAGGCAGTTGGGCATTAGCCTGGGCGGTGCGGTTCTGCACCTGGACCGAGGCAATATCCGGATCTGCATCCAGGTTGAAGGTGACGTCCAGGGTGTACTGGCCATTTTCAGCAGAGGTCGAGTTCATATAGAGCATTTGCTCGACGCCATTTACCTGCTGCTCGATCGGCAGGGCCACACCCTCCTCAACGACCTGGGCGTTCGCCCCCGGATAGATGCCGCTTACCCGGACGGTCGGCAGGGTGATCTGTGGAAATTGAGCAATCGGCAGGGTTATACCGGAAATTATGCCGGCAATAAGGAGAAAAAGGGAGGTGACGATAGCAAAAACCGGGCGGCTGATGAAGAATTTTGCCATAGCTCGACCTCGCTCAAGGCTGAACTGCAGGTTTTCCTGTCGGAGTTGCTACATCTTTGATCAGGGTCGGTGCGACGACTGTTCCGGCCTGCACCTTCTGCACGCCATCAACCACAACCCACTCATCAGCCTTGACACCTTCCTCAACCAGCCACAGCTCCCCGCTCCTGTTCCCCATCCTGACCGGTCGCACTTCGACCGTATTTTTGACCAGTATATAGACGAATTGCTTGCCAAGGAGTTCTGTTACCGCTCTCTGGGGGACAAGCAGGGCATCTTTGACAACATCATAGGTGATGCGGACACGGCCGTTCATGCCCGGACGCAGGAAATCATCCGGATTGGCGAATTGGGCCCGAAGGAGCAGGGTGCCGGTGGCTTCGTCGATGGTTCGATCAGCAAAATCGATGGTTCCCGGTTGCTCGTATACTCCGCCATCCGAAAACAGGAACTCAACCTTGAGAGCGGCCGAACCGACGCTGTCTCTTGCCGACCGTTTCAGATCCTGGCGCATGCGTTTTAAAACAGAGGTTTCCGCAACGCTGAAGTAGACGTAGACGGGATCGAGGGTCGATACCGTGGCCAGTACCGTCTGCCCGGCACTGACGACACTGCCGACCTCGAGATTCTGCAGACCTATCTGGCCGGTAATCGGTGACAGAATTTCAGCATAGGATCGGTCCAGCCTGGCTCTCTCAAGCAGAGCCCTTTTTGAAGCGACCACGGAAACTGCCTGTTTTTCCTGAGCAACTGCCAGGTCATAGGTCTGCCTGGGAATTGCATTGTCGACCAGTAGCGGCCGATACCGCTCCACATCCTGCCTGGCCCGCATCATGTTCGCTTCGGCCTCTGCCAGTTTCGCCTCTGCATCTGCAACCGCTGCATCGAGAGGAAGATGATCAATGGCAAACAGCAGATCCCCACGCTTTACGCGCTGGCCTTCCTTAAACGCGACATTTTCCAGCATACCACCGACCCGGGAGCGGATCTCCACCTCCCTGTAGGCCTTTACCCCAGCTATTATCTCGATCGAAACCGGGGTATCACGGCAAATGACCTGTCTTGCCGTAACCGTCGGGGCAGGATTGACGACCGGCTCGGCCGGCCGGTCGCACCCCCACCCCCCAAGCAACAACGCCAATAAACCAGTTCCCATTTCCCTCCAGTAAGCTTTCATCGGAGCTTTCCTTTAGAAGCGTTGGTCTTTTGGAAATATGATCGTGGAGTGAGAAGAGAGATTGAATCAAAAGCAACATCAGCATGGGCCTGACAAGGAAAGTTTTGTATCGGTTTCCCTGCTGATAGCCCATACAAACACCTAACAATATTTTATACTGCAATTCACTCAATAAAGAAAGACGCGAAAACTTTTTCTGCCAAAGTTGCCACTGATCGACAAGGATTCCCTGGAGAGTACCGTTACTGTCGTGGAAGACGTATGGTGGATAATTATTATCCAACCACTCGTATCGAGCGGGACATTGAGTCGGAGGGAGCAGCTGCGGGGTCAAAGTAGAGTCGGACCTGTCACTGCCGGGTTATCCCAATGTTTTTATCATCGGCGACCAGGCCTCATTGGCGACTTCAATTAGATCGATCATCCCTATCTGGGGATTCACTCGAAGGGCTCAGCACACTCATCGATAAAATGCAGGGCCAGAAGCTCTACGCTCATATCGACCTGCGCAAGGGCGAGCGCTCGGAACTGGCGGAACTGGCAAGCGACATTCTCTGACCTCCCACAAGAGGGGGGCAGGAGTTCTTCATCGCGGTCCTGGATAAAAAAAATCCGCCCTATTTTTCTTGGTCATCGGAGAACCATCTCCCTCCACACTTGCCCAGGCATCGAGCAGCAATTGGGCATTCGGGGGAATGGCCGGTAACCGGCTATATAACCATACTGACAACCCCACGACACATAACGCGACTACCATCGCCAAAATACTGAGTAACATTTGTCTCCTCCCTTCATTACAGGTACCACTATCCATGTATAAAAAGGTAAGAGAGGACCATGACGATTACATTACGAAACGATTATTTTTCTGTTATAATAATCTTTTACGTTAGGAATAATCTCGGCCTCGCAAACACAAAACTCATACTCTTTTAATAACTCCTGAATCTTTTTTCTTTACAAGGGAACGGACAAGTTAATAAGGCAATCGTGCGAAATGTTCATTCACTGGTGATCTGAGAAAAAAATGAAGAAAATACTCGTAATCGACCGGGATGAGAAGACTGCCTCAGGCACACTCCAGCAGCTCCTTGAATCCGAGTCTCACAAAGTATTTATACGGCAACGATGAAGGAGACCATCACCCTGCTGAATGCGGAAACATTCGACATAGTGATACTGATCTCCCTCGCCGCCACGCCGGAATTCGATGTTGTTAAATGGCTCCAGCACAATTCCACAACCGTCAAGGTGATTCTGATCACAGCGGCCGGCGCTGCCCCATCGCCGCATGCAAACGTCATTGCCTCCTTTACCCTGCCTCTTGATTGTATTAAAAACCAGCCTGGTGAAAAATGGCTTTTTCCACACCATGTTTCTCAGGCCGTTCCCCGAGCAATCGCTTCAGCGCAATCTCAACCTCGCGGATCAGGTCCACGAATTTTCAAGTGAAATATCTATGCAGTTGACCAGCCTGTTGCAGAACACCACCACTCGACTTGAACAGCTGGCACATTTCAGCTCCCCGGAAATCCAACCGGGTGCAAGGGTATGAATCGGTTGGTTGGAATCTGTACTTCGCTCCCACCGGTTCATAACCGATTTCTCATCTTTTTTTAGCATCTTCCTAATGTATTCGGGATAATAGTCTCGACATGAATACATATATTCCCCCCCCATACCAAAGGCAAACCGGCGAGGAAGATGTGCGCCGTTTTTTTTCCTATCTTGCAGGCCACCTGTACGAACCTTTCACCGGTGAAGATACCAGCGTGGGAATGGAGTATGAATTGCAAGTGGCGGTTGAGGGCACACACAAGGACGTCGATCTGCCGATAACGATTTCTTCTTCCACTTATTATAAAAACGTCGTCAAGCGAACCGAGCGGGGCGATCTGGACCCCGCCAGTCTTGATTCATTAAACGATTTCCTGTTCGACAACACATCCAGGGTCTGGGAAAACAGCTGGGTACGTTTTCCGGAAAACCTGCTGACCGCCTGGACCCGAAAACTGCTGGCGCTTGATTTTCAGGCCGACAAGAGCGCACCCTTGTCCAGACCGCGAAGTGACATACACAGGTTCCGCTGCATCCACAAGGGCGAGGAAAGCCTGAGGCTGCCGATCAGCTATCTGCTGAAGCTTTCCCTTGCCAATGCCATAAGCAGCGACAATATGCTGCCGCCGGTTCTGTTTGAAACGGGTGCCATCCTGATGAGCAATCTCCTCAGTGACAACACCTCGCCGGAAATACTCAGTTTTACGATTCCCACCGCGACGCATGGCCGGATCGGCGATTTGGCCGCCGGCGAGTCGGCCAGGACCTTGCTTTTCAGTCAGCTGCTGGTGCAATATGCCAACAAAACCTTCGACCTCGAAGAATCGGGACAGAAGTGCCTGCTCTACAGTGCCCCGCACGCGCCTTCCCGGCAGAAACAGCTGAACAACATCGTCCCCGACGGCTTTTACCGTCACCTGTTCATGAGCCCCTGTCTGTCGGGCTGGGACCGCGGCGAAGAAAAATACCGCTATATGGAGCTCTGCCACAAAACATTATCGCGCAGCCAGCTCAACACCATCGGCAAGCTTAAGGATGCCGGAATACTCACCAATAATCTCGTGGTCCTGCCGAACACCTCCAACACCTGCCTTGCCAACAACGGCACCCATGTTTCCCTTGGCAGCCGGATGCTCAGTTCTCTGGCCGGAGATCCGGCCTCGCCCTTCACCCCGCCTGTGGAAAAATATTTCGGTGACCTGGTCATCAAGATCGTCGAACATTTCCTGCCGCTGTTCGTCAACACCTACAGTTCGGCGCCATATCGCCTTGATTTTCCCGATTTCCACCCGGAGAACGTACTCGGCTTCCTGCCCCACGAACTCGATTACACCCACCTCCGGATGATCTGGCGGCGCTGGCAAAAAAAGGCCCGGACCCGTTTCTTTGGAAAAACCATAACCCCTTTCGGACCCCGCTGGCTCGACAGTGCCCTGGCCACTCTGCTGCACCTGAAAGGCGACCTGATTCCTGATTTTCGCCTTATCGATTATCTTGTCACTCTTCTCTCAACCGAAACCAGCCCGGGATTGAACGGCATTCCCGGCAACCATGAGCGGTTGAAAGAAGAACTCAGCGAAATGGGGATCTTCGACCCGAGAATGTCCATGTACCTGCCTTACCGGCAACGTATTTTTGCAACCGCAGGATACGCCGGTTTCGAGGGTCGCAGCTACTCGCTTTTTCACAACCTGCTGGAAGACATGGCCGAAGCAGTCGATTTGCAGAATCTCGTCACCGCTCTCGCCTGCCGGTACATCGCCACGGGCAGGATCAATCACCACGACATACCCGATCGTCCTTCGATTGAAAGCGAAAGGCGGCAGATTTTTTTCGGCAGCGCTCTCGGCATCCCTACCTTTTATATCCGTGCCGACACCAGCAACATGCTGATGAAAAAAATCCTTCGGGACATCCCCTCACAGCGCAGCAGCAGGCGATACAAGGGATATATCAGGGTAAAGCACGATGAATACAATCTGGCTCTCATCCGCTTGCTCGAAACCGACGCCGCCGACCTTATCGATCGCGGTAACCTCAGAGAAAGGCTGGCCTCCCTGCGCGGACGACTGTCCGGTGCGAAGACCTCGACCTTTGCCAAGATCATCACAGGGGTAACGAAAGAACTGCCCGGCAAAAAAACCCCATTCCACCTTTCCGCCTCTGAATTCAATACGGCCATGGAGCGCTACTACCGGACGGAATTGAAAAAGAGGCACCTGCGTGAATCATTTTCCGTTCTCATCGACGACTGCAGGCAGCTTGACCGACTTGACGACCCCAATCTCCGTCGAGTCATGAACGCCGTCTCAAAAGATACAGCCGGCGCCGATTACCTGGCCCGGCATCAGGAAGCAATTATCGGCGAAACCGCCGGCGCAGAGGTGATCCTGCAGATGATACGGATCAGCCTCGCTATTATCCACCAGAAAAGGAATACCTGATAAGCTATGATTCAATCAACCCTTCCTCATCAGTATATAGACAGGAACACCCGACAGATAGTCACCGAAAAGCCGATTGGCGATCACAGCGTGCGTTTTCTCTACAACGGTGTGCGGGAAAGTGCACCGGCCATGTTCAAGGCTTTGACCTCGGCAAGGATTTCCCGCCTGCTGGCCTTCTTCCATTATGACCTGCCGGTCAGCCACAGAAAAACCGGCCTGGAGCTTTTTAAAGGAATCGGCGCCGACTGGCACGAGTGCCTCGATCCCCTGTCGTTCTATGACTCCCACCGCAAGGTCTTCGAGCGGCGGATCCGTTACTGGGAAACCCGGCCGATGAACCGGAACCCCTCGACTATCGTCTCCCCTGCCGATTCCCGCATCTTGATCGGCAGCCTTGCCGACGGTTCGGCACTCTTCATCAAGGACAAATTTTTTGATCTGGAGGAACTGCTCGGTCCGGCCGGCAGCCTCTGGCACAACCGATTTCGAACCGGCGACTTTGCCGTTTTTCGCCTCACCCCCGACAAATACCATTACAACCATGTGCCGGTAAGCGGCCGGGTAGTCGATATCTACAATCTTGACGGCCGTTACCATTCCTGCAACCCTTCCGCCCTGATCGCCATGGCTTCGCTTTGCTCAAAGAACCGGCGGGTGGTTACCATCATCAACACCGACGTCGATGGCGGTTCGGCTATCGGCATGGTTGCAATGGTCGAGATCGTCGCCCTGATGATCGGCGACATTGTCCAGACCTACAGCGAGGATCGGTATACCAACCCGCAGGATGTCCGCCCCGGCATGTTCCTTACCAAGGGTTGCCCGAAAAGCCTGTTCCGCCCCGGCAGTTCGACCGACGTCCTCCTTTTCGAACCGAACAGGATACGTTTTGCCGACGACCTCGTCAGCAATTCACATCGTAACGATGTTCAGAGCAGGTTCACCAACGGCTTTGGCCGACCACTGGCCGAAACGGACATAATGGTCCGCTCAGCCATCGCAGAACCACTCAATCAACCACAGTTATCAATTGAAGAGGGAAATTTATGAGCGACGTTGTCTTCCTGTTTGGCCTCGGTTTATTCCTGGTAAGTTTTCTCGGCTGGGCATTCAAAAACCTGCCCGGCGAGCGCTGGCAGATGCTGGCGGTCGTACCGATGAGAAAAGACCTGGAAAATTCATGGCAGGGAACCAATTTAACCTATTACGGCTTTTTTATCGCCACCAGCCAGCTGTTGTCGTTAATCCTTCTCCTGGTCCTGCTTGGGGCAATGCACGTCTCCCTTGCCGGAACCATGCTGATCATCCTGATCATTCTCTCAATCTGTATCCCTGCTGCCCGCCTGGTGGCTGTGATGGTCGAAAAGAAGCGGCACTCCTTTACCATCGGCGGGGCCTCCTTCATCGGCATCCTGCTCGCACCTTGGGCGGTGATGCTTTCCGACAAATTGCTGGTCGATAGTGGGAGCTTCCTGCCGATTATCCCCGTTCTTGCCGCAATGTCCATTGCCTATACCCTTGGCGAAGGACTCGGCAGACTTGGCTGCATCAGCTTCGGCTGCTGCTACGGCAAGCCGGTAAGCAGTTGTCATCCGCTGCTGCAGAAGCTGTTCGCCCGAAGGAATTTCATCTTTTACGGATCGACCAAGAAGGTCTCTTATGAAGGCCGGCTGAGCGGGGAAAGACTCATTCCGATTCAGGCAATCACCTGTGTTCTGTATACCTGCGGGGCTCTGGTCGGCAGTTTTCTTTTTCTCGACGGCTCCTTCACCGCAGCTCTCATTCTGACCATCGCCCTGACCCAGATCTGGCGGCTCCTGTCCGAGATTCTGCGTGCCGATTTCCGGGGCTTCGGCAAGATCTCGGCATATCAGAAAATGAGCGTCCTGAGCCTGCTCTACATGCTCATCGTAACCGTTCTGGTTCCGGCCCCGAACTATATAGACCCAAACGTCATGAACGGTATCGGGGTGCTATGGGATCCGACCATCATCATCGCCCTGCAGATTCTCTGGCTGGTCTTTTTTATCACCTTCGGCCGCAGTACGGTAACAACTTCAACCGTTTCATTCGACCTCGTCAGAAAACACATCTGATCTGAAGCGTTGGAAGCTGCCGGTCGACCTGCCTGGATCGGTCTGGAATAAGAAGTGCGGGGTCCGGCAAATAATCACAGACCAGGCCGGCATCCGCTGCCTGCCTGGTCTTTTTAAGTCAGGTGTTCATCGCGCATGGTATCTGCCAGTTCCGGCAGGACATAACTTGCGCATATCTCGCCCCCCTCTCAGCCCGTTCAAGCATCTCCTGTGCCTCGACACTGAGTGTGGCAATAGGGTGTATCTCAAGACGCTTGAGGCCTATTTTCTCGCCTGTCACCTCACAGTATCCATAGCTTCCGTCATTCATCCTGTCCAAGGCTTTCTCTATCTGAATTATTTTCTTTCGATTTCTTTTTAATTCTTCAAGATCTACGTGTATTTCTCTTTGGGCCGAAGCGACATCACATATATCCGGCATACCAAACCAGTTATCCTTGAGCTCATTTTTTGCTGAAGCCGACATACTGATCAGTTCCCTCAGCCACGTGCGCAGTTTTTTCTCAAAGTACGCCAACTGATCGTGATTCATATATTCTTCGTTTTCTGAAGGAAAATACTCAGGTGCCTGTTCCATTTTTGATCTCCGCATTGTGCCCTCCTCATAAATGAATAACCAGAGTAACTCAAAATATCGCCGAGGGGCGGCCATGCTGGACAATCAGCATTTCCATACACTCGGTAATTGCCGTTGATCAGTTTTATTTACCACCGGAAAATGAGGATTTTATTAAAGAACTGTAATAATTGCGTGGCAGGATGTTCAGGCAGAATTCTTTTGCAGGTAGTCATTAATCGGATAGCCGCTTATAAGCTCCCTCACGTGTCCAGCGAAAGCTTCTTCCTGACAGGGGTGATTCAGGAAACACTTTATAAGACTCAATCTTCGTGAGGTCGTTCTGGGTCAAGGATGAAAACGGGGCTACGAGCACAACGTAGAACCGATGATTGGCGAGTCGAAGAACTGGGACAAACTCTCTTAGGCAGGATATAGAATTTTGAACATTTCCCTCAATTCCAACTGAAGGTTACTTTGCCGGCAATAGTCCCTCATTGTTTACGCCTTGAAGAGGAAGGAATACGGAGAAAACCGTTCCCTTGCCTTGTTCGCTTTTCACCTCAATATGGCCGCCGTGATCTTTTATTATGCCGTAACAGACGGACAAGCCAAGCCCGGTCCCTTTATTCTGCTGCTTGGTGGTAAAAAACGGCTCGAAGATCCTGCTGATGTGGGCAGGGTCGATGCCGGCACCGTTATCCCTGACGTGCACGACGACATTCTCTCTGTCGATGACTTCGGTTGTAATAGTTATAATCCCACCGTCTTCACAGGCATCTGAGGCATTATTGAGGAGATTGAGAAAAACCTGCTTCAGTTGATCGGCAACTGCATTGATGGCGGACAAATCGGCGGCATACTCTTTAACGAACGCTATTTTCCTGGTATGGAGGTGTTTTTTTACAACCATCAAGAGAGAATCGATAAGCGCATGAAGGTCGATCGATTCAAATTTGCCGGTGGAGGGACGATAAAAGTCCTGAAGGTTGGCGATGAGATTGCCCATTCTCCTGCATTCCTGGAGGGCCATGTCGATAAATTCCGCCTCACTCTCTTTCAGATCAGCGTACTTGCCGATGCCTTTAACCCTACAACGACAGTTAGCAAAGACAACGTGCTTCCATTTTTTTCTTTCTATGTGACAAGTACGAGCGATGATTTCGTTGCTGAATCCACCCCACCAGTTCAATAGCCATTTCTATATCGAACTCTCTTAGAGGCAGTACGGTCTTCAACAGTATCCTAAGCTGCGAGGGCGTAATAACTGGAGCTTTTTTTTCCCAATCGGATTTTGAGATGCCAGAGAAAGTAATGACCGAGCATGCAGGTCAAGATATGGTGATGCCAACCTGGAAATTTTCTCACCTCATATTGATCCATTCCGAGTTCTGTCTTCGTTTCTTCAAAGCATTGCTCTACCGCCCATCGGAGGCCGCTCAGCCAGACAAGAGTGGGCAACCTTACGCTGGCTGGTGCGTTGGAAATGAAATAGGAATATTGCGACTCTTTGCCCACCGTTTTTCGAACAAGCAACCAGACGGTCTTCTCGGGAAGCCCTTGGCGGCAAAGCACGACCCTCCTTTTTGTAAACTCATACTCGATAGGACCCTTTGTCCCCTCCGAGACCTTTCTCCGATACCAGAAGAAGTTGTTGATTCCGGTAGCAAATGTCTTGACTGTAATGGGAGTTTTGGCTTGACCAGATAGA